>JACKBU010000001.1 GCA_020634395.1 Ardenticatenaceae bacterium
GATTTTTTGCACCGGATCGGTATTAACCAGGTTAAAGCTGACCACGGCATGCCCGGCTTCGTGATAAGCGACAGTCTCTTTGTCCTCTTCACTCATCACTTTGCTCTTGCGCTCCGGCCCCATCACGACGCGGTCGAAGGCGTCCTGGAACTCCAGCAGGCCGATGGTGCGTTTGTTGCGCCGGGCGGCAAAGATAGCGGCCTCGTTCATCAGATTCTCCAGGTCAGCCCCGGAAAATCCGGCCGTCAGGCGGGCAATGTCTTTAAAGCTGACTTCGCCGGAAACGGGCTTGCCGCGTGAATGGACACGCAGGATCATTTCGCGCCCTTTAACGTCGGGCAAATCTACAAAGACTTTACGGTCGAAACGGCCGGGCCGCAGCAGCGCCGGGTCCAAAATGTCGGCACGGTTGGTAGCGGCCATTACGATAACGTTGGTTTCGTTGTCAAAGCCGTCCATTTCTACCAAAATCTGGTTCAGGGTTTGCTCTCGCTCGTCGTGGCCGCCGCCCAGACCCGCGCCGCGCTGCCGCCCGACAGCGTCAATTTCGTCCACAAACACGATGGATGGCGCAGATTGTTTAGCTTTGTCGAACAGATCACGCACGCGGCTGGCGCCTACACCTACGAACATTTCCACAAATTCAGAACCGGAAATGTGGAAGAAAGGCACGCCGGCTTCTCCGGCGACGGCACGTGCCAGCAAGGTTTTGCCGGTTCCGGGCGGACCGACCATCAACACGCCCTTGGGAATGCGGGCCCCCACCTGGACAAATTTTTCCGGTTCGCGTAAAAACTGGACTACCTCGGCCAGCTCCTGCTTGGATTCTTCCACACCGGCCACGTCATCAAAGGTGACGGTGGGGCGGTTGGCATCGTTGAGGTTTTTGGCGCGGCTGCGGCCGAAGCCAAAAATATTGTTGCCGCCGCCGCCCTGCATTTGCCGGAAGCCCCGGCTGAAAATCCAGATGAGCAAAATAACCGGCCCTACGGAAATGAGGATGGTGAAGAGATTGTTCCAGGTGCTTTGATCGTTGACTGTGAGGTCAACAGTTTGTAACTGTTCGGCGGTAACGCCGTAATATTCGAAGGTCTCGGCCAGGCTGTCTCGGGAGTGTTTGGTAGTGGAGACGACGGTTCCGTCGTTCATTTCTACTTCAATGCGGTCCCCGGTGACCACCATGCTTTTGACGTCTCCATTTTGTACGGCCGTCATCACTTCCTGTATGCCTACTTGATCCGGACCGTTAAAACGGCCGCTTACCCATAACTGCAGGCCCAGGATTATGGCAAAAACGCCTAAAATCCAGACCCAGGTAGGGATAGTTGGCCCTGAATCGTTTGGTTTATCATCCATAGTTCTGTCTTTTATCTCCCCTTAAAAGTAAAGGCATCTTGAGATTGCCATTATAATTTTTGTGTGAGGGGTCTAGTTGATTCGCTAGTTTACCTTCTATTCTGACCTAAGTATATCCCAATGTAAGGGCAATTCGTTGGATTTTCATAAATCTTTTCTGATAAATTGCTAAGCGCCTGGCAATTCCCACTAGGGGAAAAGTGTTGTAGAATAACAACATAATGCGTTCGCAACCAGAAACACCGTCTCGCCGTTCATCTGCTCCGCCCTTGATTCAATTTTTAGGGCAGCATTTGCCGATCGTCATTTTTTTGGTTCTGGCGTTTGCCGGAATGATGCTTGTCTATTGGTACTTTAGCCCGGACGAAATGAGTGCGGAGGGAGTAACGGCCGTTTCCGCGGCCGACAACTACCTCGCTGCACCTATCTTTAAGAACATCCCCGCCAAGCCTGTGGTGCAGCGCCTGTCACAAAGTCCTGGCCCGATACTCGTCGGCATTATCTCCGGTCATCGCGGCTTTGACAGCGGCGCCGTCTGCTCTGATGGCCTGACCGAAGCCCAGGTAAACGAAACAATCGCTGACATGGTGCTAGCCAACCTGCAAAACCAGGGCGTCCGCGTCGAAAAGCTGGATGAGTTTGACGCCCGGCTGGATAACTTTAGCGGCACGGCCCTCGTTTCCATCCACGCTGATTCTTGCGACTACATTAACGAGTTGGCTACCGGCTTTAAGATTTCCGGCTCGGCCTTCACCGATTCCAGCCCGTTATCCATCTGCGTAGAGCAGGAATATTACCAGGCTACCCAGATGGAGTACCATGCCAATACCATCACCCCGGACATGGCCGATTACCACGCCTTCCGGCAGATCGCTCCCAGTGTCCCGGCGATAATTATCGAAGTCGGGTTCATGAACCTGGATCGGGAAATGATCACCACCAATGCCCAGGTTCCGGCAACTGGCCTGACCAATGGCATCCTCTGCTTTCTGGACGCGTACAAACATTCTGTCACCGCCAACTAACCACTGATACCCACCTGCTGTTTCGTTGTCAGGTGTAAAACAATCACCGCCCACAATCTGAGAACTGACTCTTGGCTGTTGACAATTGGCCGTTAAATGATTGATTCTCCGTATCATCAGGCACAAATCGCCCTCAGGACGGGCCAGCGACCGCGTGCCCTGGTCCTGGCCCGGGAAGCGGTGCGTCAGGATCCCAATGATCACCGCGCCTGGCTGCTGCTGGCTGGGCTGACCAATGATCCGGCGAAAAGTCTGGAATACGTAGAGCGCGCCGAAATGCTCCAACCGCATGATCCGACGGTGCGGCAGGCGCGCACCTGGGCGGAACGGCGTTTGCCAGCCTCGCTGCCCAGGAAATCTGCAGCCCGGTCGTCGCGAAAGAAGTGGGGAAACACGGCCGTTTTTTTTCTGGCCGCCTTGCTTATTTTCCTGGCTCTGGTGGCCGGTGGATTGTTCGTCTGGGCGACTTTGCCCTCGGGTAACGCTGTAGCCGTGCTGCAAACGGCCGTGCCCCAGGCTGTGCCTCCCACAGCAATCATTCCCAACACGCCCGCCGCCGAGCTGACGCCCGGTGCGCCCGGCGGCGCACCGCACAGCCTGGCCAAAGCTGTCGCCCCCGCCGACCAGAACGACGCGCCTCGCCCGGTCTGGACCGTAACGCCGACGCCAACGATCACACCAACACCCACGCCGACCCCGGTTCCGACGTTTCTCAGCCCGCAGAATCAGCAGTTGGGCGTACGGCCGTTTGGCGTCGGTCCCGACGAGCGCTGGGTAGACGTCAACCTGACCACTCAAACCCTCAACGCCTACGAAGGCAACAACGTCGTCTACACCGCTCTTGTCTCCAGCGGAATCCCCGCTTATCCCACGGTCACCGGCATGTTCCGCATCTACCTGCGCTTTGAAAGCCAGACTATGAATGGGTATCTATTGGGCTATGATTATTATCTGGAAGGCGTGCCTTACGTGATGTACTTCTACGAAGACTATGCTCTGCATGGCGCCTACTGGCATGAAAACTTTGGTTACCCCATGAGCCACGGCTGTGTCAATCTGGACGAGCCGGACGCCGCCTGGCTCCGCCGACTGACCGCCTTACGCAGCACCGTCGTCAACGTCCACTACTAACCTGCCCCAAAAGCTGGGTTCACGCGGCAGCCGTCCCCTTGCCGGGATCTACCCCCGGCAGTCGCAACCCCAGCAACCATTCACAAACAATTAGCAGCCCTCCATGAAGGCCCCGCTGTTTCAATTCTGCCCCTCCCCTTTCTGCTATAATCCGCCCACCATGGCACGCACCTCCACCCCCTGGGCACGCTGGCTGCCCCTACCCTTCCTGCTCATCTTCTTCGCGCTGGGCCTGCGCACGGCCGTTGCCCTCTCCCCCACCATGGACGAACCGGTCCACCTGCTGCGCGGCGGCGCGCTGTGGCAAACCGGCGACACCCGCCTGCAATACGAACACGCCCCCCTGGCCCACTGGACCATCGGCGCACTCCTCCAACTGGCCGGCGACCTGCCCGCCATCGCCCACCTGCCCGATTGGGACACCGTGCAGCACATCCCCCTCACCGAAGAATTCCTCTGGCTGGCCGACCCGCAGCCCAACGTCGCCCGCGCCTTTTTTCTCGGCCGATTAGCCATCCTGCTGACCGGCGTGTTGGGCGGGGCGGTGCTGGCGCGCTGGGCGCGGGAGCGGCTGGCCTGGCCAGGCCCGGCCGTCGTGCTGGTCCTGTTCGCCTTTTCGCCCAATCTGCTGGCCCACTTTTCCCTGGCTACCACGGATGGCTTGTTGACGGCCGTTTACCTCACGGCCGTCTTCACCCTCTGGCGCTACTGGCAGCGCCCCACGCGCACCCGCTGGCTGCTGGCCGCCCTGGCCCTCGGTCTGGCCCTGGCCGCCAAACTCACCGCCCTGGTCCTGCTGCCGGTTGGACTGCTGCTGAGCTACGCCAGCTACTGGCAAAACGGCCGTCGCGGCCCCTGGCAGCGGCCCGGCTTGTTGTGGGCAGCCATGCTGCCCGTTGCCGCACTGGTCGTTTGGGCGGTGTATGGGTTTGAGATACGGCCGTCCGGGGCCATCACCATCCCCCTGCCCGCCGCCACCTACCTCAACAGCCTGCTCGATCTGCTCCTCCACGCCGGCGCCGGCCACGAAGCCTTCCTGCTCGGCCACCTGTCCGAGTCCGGCTGGTGGTCCTACTTCCCCATCGCCTTCGGCGTCAAAACGCCCGGCGTCACGCTGATTTTATTCGCCGCCGCCCTGGCGCTGCTCACCCTGCGGCGCGGCTGGGGACGCACGGTCTACTTCTGGCTGCCCGCCCTGGCCCTCTTCCTGGTGGCCGTCGCCGGGCGGCTGAACATCGGCTACCGCCACATCCTGCCGGTACTGCCGTTTGTCTGGCTGCTGGTGGGCGAAACGGCCGTCCACTGGCACACTCGCCGCGTTACCAGATTTGCCCTTCTGCTGCTGCTGGGCTGGTACGCCGCCGCCGGGGTCTGGCAAACGCCCCACACCCTGGCCTACTTCAACGAATTTGTCGGCGGCCCGGCGCAGGGCTACCGCTACCTGGGCGACTCCAACCTGGACTGGGGGCAAGATTTATCCGCCCTGGCGGCTTATCTGGCCGCGAATCCGGGCGCGCAGTACAGCTACTTCGGCCCCACAGACCCGGCCTGGGCCGGAGTGACGGCACGGCCGTTAGAAGAATCCGCCGCCTTCGTCCCTGCCAATCCCGCACCCGGCCGCTACGCTCTCAGCGCCAGCCATCTGCAAGGCCTGCGCCTCACCGACCACGATCTGTTCGACTGGTTCCGCCGCCAGCCGCCTAGCGGCAGCCTTAACCATTCCATCCTGCTGTTCGACGTGGCCGAAGTCCGCAGCGGCCGCTGGGTGGCCCAATGTCTGGACCCCGGCCCAATTGTGCCGGAAACGGCCGTGCCGCAAATCCTCGGCCCCGGCGATTACCGCCGGGTCTATTTTGACTGCGCCAACGGCTGGGTGCTGCCCAGCGACGGCGCGCCCGGCTGGTACATCCTGCCGCAGCGCACCGACTGGCCGGCCGTCGCCTGGTGGCCTGCCAACCTGACCCTGGTCTACAAACACGACGCGGCCGGGGATTCGCCTTCGTACAGTGTCTATTACTGGGACGGCCGTACCGACCATTTGGCTGACTGGCACGCGGCGGGGCAAACGGCCGTGCTGCCCGATGGCGCGACGGCCCCGCTGCCGCTGCGCTTTGGCGACACGGCGCAGCTCACCGGCTACCGGCAGGAGGGGCTGGACTGGTGGACGGGCTGGGAAGTGCTGGGGAAAACGGCCGTGCCCCTCACCGTCGCCGGACACCTCATCACCGCCTCCCCGCCGCCCCTCGTCGCCGACGGCCTGGCCTACACCAGCGAGCAGTGGCAGTCCGGCGACCGCTTCTGGCAGCGCTTCGCCTTCACGGCCCCCGGCGATGCCCTGGAAACCGGCCTCTACAACTACACCACCGGCGAGCTGTTCGGCATGGACGGTCTGGTGCGCCTGAATAAGGAGTAGAGACTGGAGACTGGAGAATAGAGATTGGAGATTCTCCCTTTCACCTCCACACCCCCACACCCTCACACCGCCACACCCTTCACCCCCACATCCTACACCCCCCTTCCCCTTTCTGTTATAATCCCGTCAGATGCCCGGTGCATCAAAACAAATTGGCGTCATCACGCATGGAAAAATTGAGAAGAACAGGCACGTAACCGACAAAACCCGATCAGGCAGGCAAGCTCCTCCTATCGGGTTTTTTTATGTGCGCGTAAAACAAAGAGGAGGAAACCATGCCTTTAAACATTATCATCGGCGCTCAGTGGGGCGACGAAGGGAAAGGACGATTTACAGATTTGCTGGCGGCGGAAGCCGACGTGGTGGCCCGCTTCAGCGGCGGCGACAACGCCGGGCACACCGTCACCGTGCAGGACGAGATTTTCAAGCTGCACCTCATCCCCTCCGGCATCATCCACGACCAGGCGGTGTGCCTGATTGGTAACGGCGTGGTCCTGAATCCGGCCGTGCTGCTGCGCGAAATGGACGCCCTGGCCGCGCGTGGCGTCGACGTCAGCCCGGACCATCTGAAGATCAGCTACAACGCCCACCTGATCACCCCGGCGCACATCGCCCTAGACAAGGCCAGCGAAATGCAGTTGGGCCAGGGGGCCATCGGCACGACGCAGCGGGGCATTGGCCCGGCCTACACCGACAAGGTAGCCCGCGAAGGGCTGCGCGCCGGGCTGTTTGCCGCCCCGGAGGAACTGGCGGAAGCCATCCACCAGCACATCCAGGCCAAAAACGAGGTGCTGCAAAAAATTTACAACGCGCCGACGCTGGATGAAACGGCCGTTTCCGCCGAATACGCCGCCTACGCCCAACGCCTGGCCCCCCATCTAGTGGACGGTTCCGTGCTGCTGGATCAATATCTGCGCGACGGCCGTTCCGTCCTGGCGGAAGGCGCGCAGGGCACCTTCCTGGACATCGACCACGGCACTTACCCCTTCGTGACCAGCTCCTCGCCCACGGCCGGCGGGGCGCTCACCGGCCTGGGTGTCGGGCCAAAGGTGGTCGACCGGGTCATTGGCGTAACCAAAGCGTTCACCAGCCGGGTGGGCAGCGGGCCGTTCCCCTGCCAGCTAGGCGGCGAACAGGCTATGCGCCTGCGCGGCACCGGCAGCAACCCGTGGGACGAATACGGCACGACCACCGGCCGCCCCCGGCGCGTCGGCTGGCTGGACCTGGTCATGCTGCGCCACGCAGCGCGCATCAACAGCCTGACCGAGCTGGCGCTGACCAAACTGGACATCCTCAGCGGCCTGGAGGAAATTCCGGTGTGCGTGGCCTACGAACACCGCGGCGAGCGCACCGACCATTTCCCCACCGGCCTGGAAACGCTGGCCGAATGTACCCCCATCTATGAAACGCTGCCGGGCTGGCAAGAAGACATTTCCGGGGCGCGCACCTGGGGCGATTTGCCGCGCAACGCCCAGGCCTACATCGAATTTATCGCGGAGGCCGCGCGTACGCCCATCAGCTATGCCTCTGTGGGGCCAGGCCGGGCACAGTATTTGCAAGTGACCAAATAAGTGTGAGATGGGTCCAATCTGGGAGATTGGACCCATCTAGCGAAGGCTGCTATGCCAATTACCCCCCTGAGTTATCATGAAGTGATCGAAGCCTGTGACCAACCGGGCTGCCCGATTTGCCGGATTGGCACGCGGGCGGCGGAGCGTTATCTGGCCGGGCTGATTTATGACAGCGTCAACGACGTGCCCACGCGCGCGGGGCTGCGTGAATCGTTGGGCTTCTGCCACGAGCATACGTGGCGCACGCCAGAGGCGGGCGAGAGCGCGCCGCTGGGCATTGCCTTCATCTATCGCGACGTAGTGAATACGCTCAACAAACGGCTCAAACAGGTGACGTTCCAACCATCAGGGCCGGCCATCTGGCGGCAGTTGAAAGGGTCGGTGGGAGTGGAAGGGAAGAATGCGTCCGTGGCGAAGCTGTTGGAGGCCACGGCCGTTTGCCCGGCCTGTGCGCGGCGGTCGGAGATGGAGGGGTTGGCGATAACGGCCGTTACCGACGCCCTGGCCCAAAACGACCCGCGCCTGCTGGAAAAACTGCAGCAAGCCGGGGGCTTATGCCTGCCCCACCTGCGGCAGGCGCTGGACAAAGCGCCCAACCAGACCGCTTTTGATCACCTGGTAAACATGACCAGCGCCCGCATGGAAGCGCTCATCGTGGAGCTGGATGAGTTTATCCGCAAGAATGATTATCGCTTCCAACACGAAGGCTTTAACGAGGAGGCCGACAGCTGGCTGCGCGCTATCCGGCTGGTGGCGGGGAATGAACGGCCGTAGGGTGGGAGGGGAGACTGGAGACTGGAGACTGATCCAATCTCCAGTCTCTAGTCTCTATAAAATATCCATCACATCGGCGACCAGATCATAGCGGCCAAAGCCGGGCATGAAGTAGACGCCGTGGGTAAACGGCCGTATCGCCTGCAAAATCTCCTGCGCGATCTTCACCCCTTCCTGCTGCGGCTTTGTAGCCAGCCGCATCCGCTCCCGCTGCGCTTCCGGAATCGTCATGCCAGGAACCTCATGGTGTAGAAACTCAGCGTTGCGGCTGTTATACAGCGGCTTAATCCCGGCCACGATGGGCAGCATCGGCTCTTCGTACTTCGCCTCATACGCCTCGATAAACTGCCGCGCCACGTCTGGCTCGAAAATGGGCTGCGACAGGGCAAAATCGGCCCCGTTGCGCCGCTTTTTCTGCAGCAGGGTCATTTCGCGCTCCCAATCATGCGGCGTCAGGTTGATGGCGCAGCCGACGGTGAAGTTGGTCGCCTGATCTATGGACTGGCCGGCCTTGTCCAACCCGCGGTTAAACTGCTCCTTGATGAGCAAAATCAGACCGGTGGGCACGATGTCATAGCTGTCCATCGCCTCCGGATAATCGCCAATGCGGGTGGGGTCGCCCATCACCACAAACAAATTGCGAATGCCCATCGCGTAAGCAGCCAGTAAATCCCCCTGCACACGCAGCAAATTGCGCCCACGCGTGGGAAAATGCAGCACCGTCTCGATGCCCACCTCTTTTTGCACCAAATGGGCGGCGGCCCAGGCGCTCATGTGCATGCGCGCCAGGGGGCTGTCGGCAATGTTGAGGATATTGGCTCCGGCTTCCTTCAACATGCGCGCCCCTTCCAGCATCCGGTGGGTGGCAATGCCCTTGGGTGGACTCATTTCCACGGTGACGACGTAGGTATTGTCGGCCAGGAAAGCGGCTAACTGGGTTGGTTCGTCGGTCACGGCCGTTACCGTTTCTTCCTGGGCGATCACTTGCACGCGGGGAATGGGGCGGGTAGCGGCCGTGGGGTCGTCCAGGGCACGGCGCATGGCGGCGATGTGGGCGCTGGTGGTGCCGCAGCAGCCGCCCACCACGCAGGCTCCGGCGTTGACAAAGGAACGGGCATACTCGCCAAAGTAAGCAGGGGTAGCCGGGTACATGACCCGGCCGCCGTCCAACTGCTCCGGCCACCCGGCGTTGGGGGCGGCAGACAGAGGCATGGTTGGCGCTAACTCGTGGATCATCGCGATGAGGCGCAGCACCTGCGCCGGACCGCCGCTGCAGTTAACGCCGATCACATCCACGTCTAGCTGGGACAATTTGTGGGCGACGGCGCTGGCTGTATGCCCCAGTAGGGTGCGATCATCGCGGGTGAAGGTCATCTGGGCGACGATGGGGATGTCTGGGGCCACGGAACGGGCGGCGGAAACGGCCGTTTCCAGCTCCTTCAAATCCGACATGGTTTCCAAAACGATCAGGTCCACGCCCTGCGGCTGGGCATTGACCAGCGCCCCAATCTGCTCGGCAAAGGCGGCCTGCGCCTGCTCCACCGAAATTCGGCCCAGCGGCGCCAGCCGCGCGCCCAGTGGCCCCACCGACCCGGCCAGCAGCACCGGCTTGAACGAGCCGGAAATCACCCGGCGGGCCACGTTTACGGCCGCTTCGTTGATTTTGACGACGTCGTCTTGCAGGCTGTGTTCGGCCAGCTTGAAGCGGTTGGCCCCAAAGCTGTTGGTCTCGATGATGTCGGCCCCGGCGTCGATGTAGCCGCGGTGGATCTCGGCCACCACGGCCGGGTTTTGCACGTTCATCACGTCAAAGCAAACGTCGATGGACACGCCGTGGGCGTGTAACAGGGTGCCCATTGCGCCGTCCAGGAGTAACGGCCGTTCCTCTAATCGCTCCCGAAACGCTTCCCGGTTCATTGTTCACCCATCCTCAGACTTTTATTCGGTCTCGCCATAAAACATTTCGCGGATCAGCGGTGTCACGCGCTCATTGTCCAAAATGAGCACCTGGGCGCCGGTTTCTGTCAGATAGCTCGATACGTAATCATAGTCTATCACTTCATTGCGAATTTGTTCCGAGGGAACATCGCTCACCGTTTTCGCCAGGGAAATCATCTGCTCCAGGCTCAAATCGGTGCGGATACCGTTTTCTAACTGGCTGTAGAGCGAAGGGGCGCGGGTGAGCAGCCCGGTAATGCCGAGCGACAGAGCCTTGTCGCGCGCGGCAAGGATCACCTGCTGCTGCCGGCCGGCGCGGCCAAAATCGGTGTCGGCGTGGCGGGTGCGGGCATACTTCAGGGCCGTTTCACCATCCAGATGTTGCATCCCGGCCGAAATGTAGAAGGGATCGTAGCCGTAGTTCATATCCGGGTAGGTCGGATCGCTGATGTCGCGGGGCACGTAAACGTCTACTCCGCCGAGGATGTCGATGCCTTTGACGACGGCGCTAAAGTCTACCAGCACGTAATGGTCGATGGGCACGCCCAGGTTATAAGCGACGGTTTGCATGGCCAAGGAGGCGCCGCCTTCCGGATTATTGCCCGACGAGCCATAGACAAACGCCGTATTGATCCGGTCACGGCCGCGACCCGGAATCACCACGTATAGATCACGCGGAATAGAAAGGATGGAAGCGGTATCGGTCGTCGGATCTATGGAGATGATCATCATCGAATCGGTACGAGAGATGAATGCCTCGCCCGGTCGGCGATCGATGCCCATCATCAAAATGTTGACGCGATCGTTGCCCTGCCAGGGTTCTTGAGTGGGGAACAACGTAGGTGTGGGCATGCCCATTTCCAGCGTGGGCGGCACAGCCGGGCCAACTTGCTCTAGCTGCAAGTCGACATCCGCCACCTCGGCGGCTGCCTGCTCCACCGGGTTGAGCGGGCGGCTCCAGATTACCTGGAAGGTAAGATAGGCAAAAATAATGACCGTGATACCGGAAAACACGAAAGCGGTTGACAAGGCAAAAGCCAACCAACCGGGAATATTGCCTGTTGATCGTCGCAAAATACACTCCTCATTTGCCGGTGGTTCGTTTCATCAGGTGACATGAGCTCTCGACCGGCTTACAGCAAGTTATACCACCGGAAATTATACCTGGAAAACAGGGGCCGACAGAACGCATCCTGGTTGATTGGCCTACTAATTATCAACCGTTAATTGCCGGAAACGGCCGTCTCTTTTTATGGCGTTAATAAAAAAGAAAAAAATGATAAAAATCATTGACGCCCTACCCTTTTAAGGATAGATTTAGAGTATTACGATTCGATAAAGGACGCCCCTTCATGTCTCTGGACCGCTTTGGCCGCAACATCAACTATTTACGCATCTCCCTGACCGACAAGTGCAACCTGCGCTGCGTGTATTGCATGCCGGAAGACATGACATTTCGGCCGCGGGCGGAGCTGCTGCAAGATGACGAAATTTATCGCCTGGTGAATATTTTTGCCGAGCTGGGGTTTCACAAGTTTCGCCTGACCGGCGGTGAACCCACGGTGCGGGCTAACGTGGTGGGCATTGTGCGTCACATTGCTCAGACGCCAGGCGTGAAAACGGTAGCCATGACGACCAATGGGCTGCTGCTGGATCATCTGGCACGGCCGTTAGCCGAAGCTGGCCTCTCGCGCGTCAACGTCAGCATCGATACCCTCAATCCAGAAAAGTTCCACAAGATCACCCGCTGGGGCAAGGTCGAGGACGTGTGGAAGGGTCTGGATGCGGCCGTAGCTGCCGGATTGGACATCAAACTCAACGCCGTGGTCGTGCGGCACTACAACGACCGCGAAGATGCGGTGAACCTGGCCCGCCTGACGCTGACCAAACCGTGGCAGGTGCGGTTTATCGAGATGATGCCTTTTGGCGACGTGGCCGATTTTCAGCAGGCCGGCGTGGTGCCGGAGGAAGAACTGCGGGCCACCATTGCCGCAGAGTTGGGGCCGCTCGAACTGGTGGATGACGGCCGTCTGGATGGCGAGGCGCGTCTTTACCGTTTGGCCGGCGGTCTGGGCACGATCGGTTTTATCAGTTCCGTAACCCAGCCGTTTTGCGCCAGTTGCACGCGGGCGCGGTTAACGGCCGACGGCCGTTTGCGCCTCTGTTTGCTGCGCGAGAAAGAAGTGAACCTGCTGGAACCGCTGCGCGCCGGAGCCAGCGACACCGAAATGAAAGCCATCATCGAAGAAGGCATCTGGTGGAAACCGTGGGGTCACAAACTGGCCCAGGAAGTGATTCCGCTGAACCGCGTAATGTCGGAAATCGGTGGCTGAGGGGCGAGTAGGTGTGGAAGTGTGTAGGTGTTGAAGTGTTTAAGTGTCCAGGTTGCACACTAGCGCCCAGCCCCTTAACCACTTGATCACCTAGACACCTGATCACTGGAACACCCGAATACTTAACCACTCCCACGCCCCATCACGAAGGCAATACAATTTCAAACGTGCTGCCCAGACCCAGGCCAGGACTAACGGCCGTTACCTCTCCCTCATGAGCCTCCACAATCGCCTTGACAATCGCTAAACCCAGGCCGGTGCCGCCCCTGTCGCGGCTGCGGGCACTGTCTGTGCGGTAAAAGCGATCGAACACAAAAGGCAGGTGGGCGGCGGCAATGCCCTCACCGGTATCGTGTACGCGGATGTGCAGCCGGCCAGACTGCTCTACAACCGTAATCCAAATTTCTCCATTTTCCGGCGTATGGCGAAGAGCATTGTTCAGCAAATTGTAAACCGCCTGCCGCATGCGGTTGGCGTCCACCCGGAGATAGGGTGTTGCGCCCAGCAGTTCTACGGTGACTTTCACATTTTTAGCGGCGGCAACGGGTTTGAAAGAAACGGCCGTTTCCTTAACCAGATCAGCCATATCGACCATCTGCTTGTGCAGCGGCATCTGGTGCGCCTCCGCCTGCGCCAGATCGTGCAGATCATCGACCAGTGTGGTGAGCATGCGTGTTTGATCCAGCAGCCGGGCGATTTCTTCTTTGGTTAACGGATACACATCGTCCAGAATGGCCTGCAGATTCCCCCGCAGCACATGCAGCGGGTTACGCAGCTCGTGGGCAACATCGGCCAGCAGGTTGCGGCGCAGCACTTCCGCCTCGTCTAGCTGCACAGCCATCTGGTTAAAGGCACGCGCCACCGACTGCATTTCCTGGCTGCCCTTCACCGGCACACGATACGATAACTCTTGCGTGGCGATTGCTTTTGCCCCTTCCTCTAACGACTGCAGCGGCGCGGTCAGCGTCCGGCTTAACAAAGCGCCAATCACGGCGCTTAACACCAGAGCGGTCAACAACGCCCGGGAAAAATAGTTTTGGGCAAAGTCCTGCATACGCTCGTCGAAGCGGGCCTGCATTTCTTCCGGAAGGGCAGCGCGAATATCCGCCAATTGGTCAACGTTCGTCGAGGTGGAAATGAGGCCGGTTTCAAAGGCCACGCCCAGCAACACGGGCACCAGGGCGACCAACATCAAAATGCCGGTCACAATGAGCATAAAACGGACCCATAAACGGTTCATGACTTGTCTTCCAGGCGGTAGCCAACGCCGTATACGGTTTGGATGTACGTGGGGTTTTTGGGATCAGGCTCGATTTTACGGCGCAAATTGCGGATGTGGCTGTCCAGGGTGCGCTCGATGCCTTCGTAGTCCGTGCCCAGGGCTTTGTTTACCAGTTCGCTGCGGGTGAGGACATAGCCGGCCTGTTCCATGAGCACGTGGAGAAGGCTAAACTCGGACGGGGTCAGGTCGACGAGACGGCCGTTTGCCTGCACCTCCCGCCGTCCCAGATCCATCTCCAGGCCGCCAACGCGCAAAACCTGCGGCGAGTGCGCCTCCGGGCTGCGCAGGCGAGCGCGCACCCGCGCCACCACCTCCCGCGGATTGTACGGTTTGGTTACGTAATCGTCTGCGCCCATTTCCAGCCCGACAATTTTCTCTGTGTCTTCGACACGTGCAGTGAGCATGATGATGGGAATGGCGGCCAGGGCAGCGTCACTGCGCATCAGGCGAGTGATTTCCCAGCCATCCAGGCGGGGCAGCATCAGGTCCAGCAGCACTAGGTCTGGCTTCTCGCGGCGGAGAATGTGCACGGCCGTTTCGCCATCATAAGCCACCAGCACTTCATATCCGGCCTGGGCCAGATACGCCTGCATCAGCCGCACAACCTCCTTGTCATCATCCACCACCAGGATTCGTTGTTTACTCATTTTGCTATCATACCCCGTTGACCATCCGCACAAAAGCCAGTAAAGTTCCGGTAAGCGCCATGGCAGTCAACAACAGATTACCTGGAAAGAACGCCAACCGGGATTTCGGCCGGAATTGGCTTGTTAAAGTTTTATGTAAATTATGAATCAGGAACCACACCTATGCAACTCTATATCATTCGTCACGCACAATCTGTCAATAACGCCTTGTGGGCAGAGACGGGCGGTCCGGACGGCCGTTTACCCGATCCTCCGCTCACCGAACTCGGCGAACAACAGGCCCAGCGCCTGGCGCAGCATCTGACCACTGGGTGCACCGATCTAGCCTTCGATTATGAAGGTGGTCAGCACCGCGTCAGCTACGACATCACCCATCTATACTCCAGCCTGATGTTACGCGCCGTACAAACCGGCCACTACCTGGCCGAAGCTTTGGATATCCCGCTGCACATCTGGGAAATTATCCACGAATGGGGCGGCATCTTTGAATTTGATGTCGTCACCGGCGAGCCGCGCGGCCTGCCGGGGCCAAACCGCAGCTTCTTCAGCGAGCGGTTCAGCCGTCTGGTCTTGCCCCACACGCTGGGCGACCAGGGCTGGTGGAATCGGCCTTATGATCCGCCAGAAGAAACAGGGGGTCGGGCGGCCGTATTTGTGGAGGAACTGCTGGAAAAACATGGCGGCACCGACGATCGAGTCGCCATCATTACTCACGGCGGCTTTTATCAGGCGTTGATGCGTCACATCCTCGGCGTGCAGGTGCCGCACAATTTGCTGGGCCAGGCCATGGATGTCTGGTTTCGGGTTAACAACACGGCCGTTACCCGCATCGACTTCAACGAAAACCACGTCAGCGTCGCCTATATCAATCGCATCGATCACCTGCCCGACAGCATGATCACCTGAACCAAAAAACCCCAAGGGTTTTGAGAAACCCTTGGGGTTTTTCCATCACTCATACCGCAGCGCTTCAATCGGCCGTAAACCAGCTGCGCGCCACGCCGGGTAAATGCCAAAAACCAGACCCACGGCGCCAGCAAAACCAGTCGCTAGCAGAATCGTGCCGCCATCCACCACCGTCTCCAGGTCTATCAACTGGCCAGCCACGGTCGCCATCAACCAGCCCAACAGCACGCCCAACAAGCCGCCAACCAGGCTCAACAAGATGGACTCCATTAAAAACTGCACCAAAATGTCACGCCGCAGCGCTCCCACAGCCTTGCGGATACCAATTTCGCGTGTCCGCTCGGTGACACTGACCAGCATGATGTTCATAATGCCAATCCCGCCTACCACCAGCGAAATCCCAGCGATGGCGCCCAAAAAGGCAGTCAGGGTTCCGGTAATCACGTCAAAGGTTTCCAGCAGGTCAGACTGGCTGATGATGGTAAAGTCGTCTTCGTTGGCATAAGTGATGCCGTGCTGATCGCGCAGCGTTTCGGTGATCTGGTCAATGGCGGCGTCGGTCAGATCTTCGCTGGCCGCCTGGGCCGTAATGGTTGTCACAGCTTTTTCGCCGCTGCGCGTGCGATCGGTGAAGAGCCGGCTTTGGGCGGTGGAAAGAGGAATGAAAACGGCCGTGTCCGTCTGGCTAAAATTACTCCCCGACTTCTCCATCACGCCAATCACCTGGTAGCTCACACCGTTGATCCGGACACTGTTACCGACCGGGTAGGCATCTTCAAACAAATCTTCAGCCACCGTATAGCCCAGCACGGCTACCCGGGCGGCCGTGTCATAATCCTGCTGCGTTAAGAAATCGCCGCCCAAAATATTATCCAGGTTGTTCACAGTAAAGTAATTCGGCGTAACACCCGTCACCGTCACCCGTGACGTATTGCCGCCATACACCACCTCTTGTGAACCCTGCACCGAAGCCGATACGGCACTCACCGCCGGAGCGTTAAACCGATCCGATAGCGCCTCTACATCCGACAAACTCAGCGCCGGGTAGCCGCCGCTGTTATCAAAATCCGTGGCGACGGCGATCAGATTCGTACCAATGGACTGGATTTCACCGGTAATGGAGGCATTCACCCCGTTGCCAATAGACATGAGGGCAATGACGGCCGCCACACCAATAATCACGCCCAACATAGTGAGGACCGCGCGTAGTTTATTGGCCAGCAGGCTGTCCAGGGCCGTCAAAAAACTTTCACTCAGATTCATGGTCGTACCTGCCGTCCCCATTTTCTTGAATCAGCCCATCACGAATCCAGATGGTGCGCGCGGCATGCTGCGCGATTTCCGGATCATGAGTGATCATAATAATGGTAATTCCTTTTTCACTGTTCAACTGCTTAAAAATCCCCAGGATTTCTTCGCCTGTCTGCGTATCCAGTGCGCCGGTCGGCTCGTCGGCCAGGATGATGGCCGGATCGTTAGCCAGGGCGCGGGCAATAGCCACCCGCTGCTGCTGACCGCCAGACAGTTCGTCCGGTCGATGGTCCATACGGTCGCCCAAACCCACCAACTCCAGCGCAGCATGTGACTTCTGCAGCCGCTCGCCGCGACTGATTCCGGCGTACATCAGGGGCAAAGCTACCTGCTTAACAGCCGACGTGCGCGGCAGCAAATTAAACTGCTGAAACACAAAACCGATACGTCGATTGCGTATTCGTGAGCGTTCGTCTGAACTCATATCGCTCACGTCAATGCCATCCAGTTTGTAAACGCCGCCGCTGGGCGAATCCAGGCAGCCTAACATGTTCATCAGCGTGCTTTTGCCGGAACCGGACGGGCCCATGATGGCCACAAACTCGCCTTCCGCAATCTGCAAATCGACGCCGCGCAGGGCATGAACCACCTGGGTGCCCATTTCATACATTTTGGTGATGTTTTTCATTTCGATCATCATTGTGCACCTCCGTGGTTACCCGCCGCCAAATGGCCCGCCGCCGTTATCTGCGCCGGGCGGCGGTCCGCTGCCAAATTGAAAGACTGGCGAGGCGTTGCCTACCACCAGCACGTCGCCTTCTGCCAGGCCATCAATTATCTGGGTATTGTCGCCATCACGCAGACCGATGGTTACCTGAACTTCCTCGATCGTCTGGTTGCCGTCGGCATCGGTGGTGAGGCGATTAACGGAATAGAGCCCGCGGCTGCGGTCAACGTTGATCGCCTCATTGGGGACCAGCAGCACATTCTGGTAATTTTTAGTCTGCATATCGGCATTGGCTGTCATGCCTACGCGAACCGGCAAATCCGTTTCACCCAGGTTCAGATAGACTTTGTAGCTGACCACGGCCGTATTATCCTGCGTCGCGCTGGGAGCAATGGACACAACGGAGCCATTCAGCACCGTATCGGGCCAGGTCTCCAGGGTGATGCTGGCCGGCTGCCCCACAGCAATATCGCCAATATCGACTTCGTCCACTGAGAGCACCACTTCCAGGCTGCCCTCATCGACAATCTGCATAAGCACACCGCTGGCCGTTTCGCCTTCGTTGATATTAACGGCCGTAACCACCCCATCAAACGGGGCTACCAACGTCGCCTCGGCCAGATTACGTTCCGCCCGCTGCAAGCTAACGCGCGCCTGCTCCACGGCCACTTCCGCGGCCGTCTGCTGCGCCTCCGATGGACCATCCACCAGCGCGTCCAGGTTAGCCTGAGCCTGCGCCAACGCCGCCTCTGCGGCCACAACCTGCGCATCCGAAGCGCCTTTCAGCAGCAGGTCATGGTTGGCCTGCGCCGCGTCATACTGGGCGCTGGCCGCTGCCAGACTGGCCTGAGCAATCGCCACCGCGTCGCTGTCCGGTCCGGCCAGCAAAGCGTCCAACTTTGCCTGGGCAGCGTCGACGTTGGCCTTCGCCGTTGCCAGGTTGAAGCGCGTTTGCTCTTCGGGATTGCCCAAACCAGGGCAAATGTTGAAGCTCTGGCCATCAGGTGTGTCGATGTCGAAGCACTCCAGGAGCTTGTCGTACAACTCCTGTGTCGAGTCCCGATTGCCCAACGCCCCAATCAGTTCCGCCTGGGCGGAAGCGATTTCTGCTTCGCTGGCGCCGCTTTGGGCCAACTGCAGCTGCTCGTTGGCGGCCCAGACATTGGCCTGGGCGGCGCGCACGTTGGCTTCCGAGGCGGCAATGTCTTCTTCGCTGGGACCGGCCTTCAGGTCATCCAGCTGCGCCTGGGCAGACGTGACACTGGCCTGGGCCGAAGCGAGGGCACTCTGGGTCGGCGGGGCCGTCAGGGCGGCCAGGTTGGCTTCTTGAATGCGCAAAGCTTCCTGGGCAGACTGGACGGCGCGTTCCAAAACGGCCGTGTCCAGCTTCAACAGCGGATCGCCCGCGGCCACATGGTCACCCACGCTGACGTAAATCTCGGCCACCTCGCCCGACGTAGTTAGAGCCAGGCGCGCTTCACGCTGCGCTTCCACCTGCCCGCTGGCCGTGGCGTTGGCCGTCAGGTCGCCAGTGAAAGCAGTCACCGTATCCCCCGTACTGGCGAGTTGATTTTGCTGCCTGGCTGCCAACTGGTCGCCAAACAACCGGGGAACTACCAGAACGGCCGTCAGCAGCACAACCACCACGCCGACGCCTATCCAAATCCATTTTTTGCGATTACTACGTTTTCTTTCGTTCATGTTTTTCTCTGGAAATTGGGAGTTGTTAATTCTGCGGTGGGCCGGAAAACAAGTCCAGGCGCGGCGCGGCGTTGCCCACTACAATTTCGTCGCCGGCATTTAAGCCGCTGGTGACTTCGGTGTTACGGCCGTCGCGCAGCCCAATTGTGATGGGGACTTCCTGCGTCTGGCCGTCGGCCAGCAGCAGATTGACGCTGTACTTGCCCGAAGAACGGTCCACGTTAATGGCCTGGTTGGGAACCAGCAGCACGTCTTTCTTTTCGGCGGTGATCAGATTGGCGTTGGCCGTCATGCCCACACGCACGGGCAAATCCGTATCGCCCAGCTTCACGTGCACCTCGTAAATGACGACCGAGCTGCCCGGTTCGGTGGTGGCGCTGGGGGCGATGGCCGTCACTTCGCCGGCAATCTCCTGGTCGGGCCAGGTTTCCAGGGTGAGGCTGGCCGGCTGGCCAACCTGCAGGCGTCCCACATCGACTTCATCCACTTCCAAGACCACTTCCAGGCTGCCGGTATCCACCATGCGAATCACCGGACCGCTGGCAAATTCGCCTTCGCTGTAGTTAACGGCCGTTATCACCCCGGCAAATGGCGCTGTCACCGTCATGCCGTCCAACGCCGCCTGCGCATCCGCCAGGTTGATCTTGGCCTGGGCTACTTCCGCCTCGGCGGCCGTAATCTGCTCTTCGGTTGCGCCGCGCAGCAGGTTGTCCAGGTTGGCCTCGGCCTGCGCCAGCTGCGCCTGAACAGAAGCTACCTGAGAATCGGTCGGATCGGCTGTCAGTTTATTCAGGTTGGCTTCGGCCGCATCGCGCTGCGCCACCGTGGCTGACAGACCTGCCTGGACGCTGCCTAACTGGTTGGGATCCGGGCCGGCTTTTAACTTGTCCAGGGCCGCCTGCGCGGCGGCTACCTGCTCGCGGGCCTGGGCCAGCGCCGTGTTGGCCGCGATGTCGTCCGAGGCGGGGTTACGCGTGTATTGAATTTCCACGCTGCGCAGATTGGCTTCGGCGGAAGCCAGGTTGGCCTCAGCGGCGGCAATGTCCGCCGGCTTGATGGCGTTTTGGGCCTGGTCCACCTGGGCCGACGACGACCAGACGTTGGCCTGAGCGGCGGCTAGGTTTGCTTCCTGGGCGGCGATTTCCTCAGCCGTGGGGCCGTTAAGCAGTTCATCGAGCTGGGCCTGGGCACTGACGACGGCCGTTTCCGCCGCCGCCATCTCTGAAGAGGTCGGCTCGGCCAGCAAATCGGCCAGATTGGCCTCTTGAAGGCGTAAATTTTGCTCGGCTACGGCCAGGTTGAGGCCCATATCCGCCGCATCTAGCTGCATCAGCACGTCGCCGGCCTGCACCATGTCGCCTTCGCGCACCAGCACCTGCTGCACGCGGCCCGGCGCATCGACCGACAGCGCCGCTTCGCGCGCCGGGGTTACTGCGCCGCTGGCCGTGGCGCTGGCGGAAAGATCGCCGATGAAGGCGGTGACGGTTTCGGTGTCTGTGGTGGTGGCGTTGGCCTGATTGGCCCGGCCGCGCAGCACCAGAAAACCGGCAACGGCCGCCAGGACCACGACGATGCCGATGATCCAGTAGAGGCGTTTCCGTTTCTTGTTGTTCTCCATGCAATGACTCCTATCTCACAAGAACGACGTCCCTTTGCAGGGACGCCGTTCCGATTTTTACCAATATTTGATTGTATTTTAGCGAACGAATCTGCAAAAGTTGTGCAGAAACGGTGTAAGTTCTATGCACTATCCCTGGCGGGCGGCCCGTCGGTCGGCGGGGTGTCGAAGCCCCACTGCTGCTGCACCAGGTATAACGGCCGTCCCTTCACCTCGTCGTAGATGCGCCCCAGATATTCGCCGATAATGCCCAGGCTGATGAGCTGCACGCCGCCCAGGAACAGCACGGCCACCAGCGTCGTTGCCTGCCCGACCAGGGGATCGTGGGGGCCAAACAGGCGCAGCAGCACCACCGTAAAAATCGCCAGGCCGGCCAATCCGGCAATGATAAAGCCTAAAAAGGTAGCCAGCTGCAGGGGCACGTAAGAGAAGCTGGTGATGGCATTCATGGCGAATTTGACCATGCGCCGCACCGAGCTGTATTTGGCTTCGCCGGCGTAACGCGGGGCACGTTTGAAGTGGACGCCGGTCTGGCGGAAGCCCACCCAGGGGACCATGCCGCGCAAAAAGCGGTTGCGCTCGTGCATGCGGCCCAGGGCATCCACCACGCGGCGATCCATCAGCCGGAAGTCGCCGGTGTCCAGGGGGATGTTGACGCTGGTGATGCGGTGGATGAGGCGGTAGAACAGCTTGGCGGTGGCCAGTTTGAACCAGGTTTCGCCTTCGCGCTCGCTGCGCACGCCGTAAACCACGTCATAGCCCTCGCGCCATTTGGCGATCATCTCGGGGATGACTTCCGGGGGGTCTTGCAGATCGGCGTCGGTGAGGATGACGGCCTGCCCCTGGGCGTAGTCCATGCCGGCCGTGACGGCCTCTTGAAAGCCAAAGTTGCGGGAAAAGCTGAGGCCTTTGACACGGCCGTCTCTTTGATTCAGCTCGGCAATAATCGCCGCCGAACGATCCCGGCTGCCATCATCCACCAGAACCAGCTCCCACGGTTCGCCCACCCCTTCCATGACCTCGTGGATGCGCTCGTAGAGGGCGGGCAGGACGGGTTCTTCGTTATAAACCGGGGCTATGACGGAAAAAGTCGGTTTCATACTATCTCATCGCTCCATGTTTAAGGCTCCCCCGACTGTCAGCCGGGCAGCCGGACATTTGTTTATACACCACGGACCAGAAGATACCCTAATGGGCAGGCAGAGGCAATGCTGGCCGAAGGGCAAAAATGGCCGGTAGAAGCCGGTGGGTTGGCACAACAATGCCCCGGTAGAACGTGACAGCCCACTTTGTGGCGCCACAAACGGCCTTGGAGAACTCTCCAACTGCGTTTGTGGAGCCGCAAACAGCTGTGGAAAGTTCTCTAACTACATTTGTGGAGCTGCAAAGGGATTTAGAGAATTCTCTAACCAGGTTTGTAGATCCGCAAAGGGAGTTGGAGAGTTCTCCAAACAGGTTTGTGGAGCCACAAATAAGTTTGGAGAGTTTTCTGGGTATGTTTGTAGAGCCGCAAACGGCTTTGGAAAGTTCTCTAACTACGTTTGTGGAGACGCAAAGGGACTTGGAGAGCTTTCTAACCGGGTTTGTGGAGCCACAAATTAGCTTAGAGAGTTCTCTGGGTACGTTTGTGGAGCCGCAAACGGCCGTTAGCAACCGGCCCGTGCGGCTTGGGGAGCTAGATTTTTACGGCCGCCAGCAGGCCAACATGATCGGAGGGGTAGAGAGTGGGGTCTTCGTCGGCGGGTTTGTGGCAGAAGAGGGAAACGGCCGTTACTTGCACAGCCGGCGACACGAAGATGTAATCCAGACAGGCCGCCTGGGAATACTCCTCAGCGTCGGCGGGGGTGAACGGCCGTAACGCCGTGGGAAACGTAGCCAGCGGTTCGTGACCGTGCTGCACAGCATACGCCGAGCGAAAACCCTGCTTCATACGCTCGACGGCCAAGCCATGCGGCGTTTCGTTAAAATCGCCGGCCACAATCTGGTGCGGAACGTGCCGCCGGTCACGCAGCCAGCTCAGCAGCCGCATTACCTGCTCCACCCGCGCCTCTTTTTCGTAGGCCACGTGGTGCAAATGGGTGGAGACAAAATCCAGCGACTGGCGGTTGGGCAGTTCCACGTTGGCGCGCAGCGCCACGCGGCCGCCGTAACCCAGGGCGACCCAATCGTGATAGCGCACCGGCAGCCGGGTTAGAATGCCAATGCCTTCATAGTAGCCTTTGACGAGGTGGTGTTTGCGGCGCTGGATGAGGGTGTACGGCCGTTTGGTGGAACCGGTGAGGCGCATGTTGACCTGGTTGCGCAGCCAGAAACCCTGGCGAATGGGCAGCGAAATCTCTTGCAGGCTGATGAGGTCCGGGGCGGCATCGACAATCTGGTTGACGAGCAAGTGCCGTCGTTCCCGCCAGCGGTCGGCGCGGTTCCGCAGGTTGATGGTGGCAACGCGTACAGCCGGCATGATCAGGTCAGGTCGATGGTGGTGGGGCCGACGGGCACGGCCGTTTGCAAATTTAAGCTGCCGTCGCGGATGATCAGGGTAAACGAGACGTCGGTGTTCACCGTCACCTGGGTCTGGTCGCCTAAAATTTCCAGCGTGCCGTCCTGGCCCAGCGGGTAATTGCGCACGCCATAGATGCCCTCTGTCTCCAGGCGGCGGTCCCAGGTTACCCGGCGCAGCGGCCAATCCACCTGCAAGCCAATGACGTCCTCCAGCAAGATGGCGATAGGCGACAGGCCCGTCCAGCCGACAAAATCCGGCTTGGAGGGTTCGCCAGGACCGGCCGATTCGGGAGCGTAGTTTTCCCAGAAGGTGTCGGTGTGCTGGTAAACATCCCAGACGTTGGCCAGATGGTTGAGGGCAATGGTATGGGCCAGGGCATCCTGCCCAATGTTGCGCAGGCCGCGCAGCACCATGTAGTTGGTGGGCGGCCAGACGCCGCCGCGCCAGTAATTGCCGGTTCCGGCATTGTAGCCTTCGCTGTCCGCCGATTGGCTGGGGATGCGGTGGGCGACTTTAAAGGCCCAGCTTTCGCGCAATTGTTGCACAAATGGCCCCAGGCGCGCCTCGGGGATGGCGCCTTTATCCAACAAGGCCCAATAGGCGCCGATGCTTTTCACCTGGCTGTAACGGCCGTTGGGATCAATGTCCAGGTAAAAATTCACCTCATCGTTCCACATCTTATCGTTCACCTGGCGAATCAGGTTCTCGCGCTCGTTAGAAAGATCCTGCACGATGTCCGGTTCTTCCAGCAAAGCGGCAATTTGCTCCAGCACGCGGCAGTTCAAAATTGCCTGGAAGTTGGCATCAATCCAGGACCAGTGGCGGTGATAGAGGCGGCTGTCGGGCACACGGGGCTGGTTGTCCATGCCGCTGCTCAGGCCGGTGGCCCAGTAGAGGCCGCCGGGCCAGGTGCGGTGCGCGCGGCACCAATAATGGTAAGCCAGCAGCGGCCAGAACACCTGGGAGAAACGGCCGTCATCGCCGGTGGTGCGGAAATAGCGCCATTCCGTCCAGGCCATCACGTTGGGGCCTGTGCCGTTGGGATCAAAGGGATAGAAGAAGTCCTGCCCGGTGGCAATGTCGATTTCGCGGCATATGTAACCGTCATTGTGCTGCTTGGCGTAGAAGTTGTCCATGCTGCCCATGAAGTCGAAGGCACGACGGCCGTACCAGCCAAACTGCACCATAAAGCAAGTATCCCACATAAACAGATGGTTGTTAAAGGCCGGATCTATGAAGTTAGCCACCAAACCGCTGCCGGCCTTGGGGCGGTGCAGGTTCAACCAGGCCATTTCCCAGGCGCGCCAGTACATCTCTATCCAGCCGCTGTGTTCCGGCAGCACGGGCACGGGCAGGCGCGACCGGGCCTCACTAAAGGCGGAGATGGGGGCTAATTGATAGGTGCGCTGGCGAAAGGGATTTTTTTCCACCAGGGGATCAGGCGGAACAGTATAGGTTGGATACAGCATGATTGATACTACTCCAAAGATGGTGGTTCAGGGGACGGCCGTTAACGGGGTGAATCTGCCCACAGTTCGGCCGTGCCGGTCAGGCGGATGCTGTCCTCGTTTAGACTGGTTACGCGCAAGTTGTAAGCCAGATAGACGTTTTCGCGCACGCGGCCGGTCCAGACAAAGGAATCGCCTAAAGCCAGATAAGGATAACCCGACATCCCGGAAAAACGGGCCAGTTTGGTGGTCTGCCCGCCCTGGCCGCGTTCTTCGATGCCCTGGAAAACGGCCGTTGTGCCCGGCACCTGATACCCAACCGGCACGGAATAATCGGCCACAATGTTGCTGTAATGATACCGTCCGCTGCTGTCCGGCACGCCCAGTTCCTCTACTGGATCGGGATTGAGCACGATCAGTTCCACCGTACCGGCCACCGGCAAACTGCCAAAGAGGGACGTGGTAAGGCGCAAGTTAAAATTGGCAAATACGCCGGGCGCCAGCACGCCGCTCCAAAAGAAGGAATCGCCAGCCCGTTTCAGGGCGTGCTGCCCGTTAATACTAACTTCAAAAGCGTCACCCTGCCGGTCGATAAACTGCAGACCGGTTCCCGGCACCACATCACCGGGGGCCATGTTGTAGCCATACGCGGGAATAGTCAGTATCAAGGTGTCGCCCATCGGTGTGGGCGTCGAGGGTGGGGCAGAGGGACCGGTTCCCGGGACGGCGCAGGCCAATGACGCCAGCGCCAGAAGAAGGATAAAACCAGCTATCGCCCACAAGTGTCGTTTCATAGGGCCTGATTGGTTGCTCTTTTGCACAGGAGCAGCGCGGTGATGGGTAACGGCCGTTACTGCACCGTCTCTATGGTAACGGATTCTATTTTATCACCAGGAGGGGCATTCGGGTCAACCGACGGATCGCGCGGCGTAATGCCCTGCACCACGTCCATTCCTTCCGTCACCTGGCCAAAGATCGTATACCCACCATCCAACTGGCTGACGTCGGCCAGGGTAATGTACCACTGGCTGCCGTTGGTGTCGGGGCCAGCGTTAGCCATGGCCACCATGCCCGCCTTGTCATGCGACAAAGCCGGATCGATCTCATTAGGGATCGTGTAGCCCGGACCGCCGCCGCCTGTGCCTGTGGGGTCGCCGGTCTGGGCGACAAAACCGGGCAGCACGCGGTGGAAGGTCACCCCGTCAAACCAGCCCTCGTTGGCCAGAAAGATGAAGTTGTTGACAGTTTGCGGGGCGGATTCGGGGAATAATTGAATGGTAAATTCGCCGCCGTTCTCCATTTTGACGTGCGCCAGGTACTGCGCGCCTTCGACCAGGGTCATTTCCGGCGGGGCATCGAACTGGCGCGATTCCAATTCATTCAGGGCAACGGCCGAATTGATGTACTGCTGCCAGACAGAAATTTCGCGCGGCAGTTCGGTGGCGATACGGCCGTTTACAATCCCCGTCGGCGTGCCCGGCAGGCCAAGCGCGATGGCTTCCTGCTCCGAATTAGAAACCTTTTCCGCATACGTCCCGTCGTCCAACTCCTGGGCAAACTTATCGGCGTCCAGGTTCAATTCCGACGCCAGGTTGACGAAGTAATCGCGGGCGGCCGCCGGTTCCAGGCGGCTCCATTCGTTCTGGCGCTCAAACAAAAGGTCATGATACGGCCAAAAAGCGTCTTGGGCGCCGGCTGCTTCGCTGGCTTCGGCCGCTTTTTGCGCGTTGGGGTGAATCTGGTTAAGTGGGAAATGGCGATAAACGAGTTGTACTTGATCAGGGTAGGCGTCTACCAGACGCTCCAGCACAGGCGATATGCCCGCGCACCCCGGTCATTGAAAGTCGCCATACTCGATAATGGTGACGATCGGAACCGTGGCCCCTTTCACCCAGTCGCGCTCGCGCACCGTGCTGGCTTCTTCCAGGGTCACAGTCAGGTCCTGAGTGGCGGCAGCCTGATCGGCCGTGGATGGCGCAGTGGTGGGCGAAACGGCCGTTTCCTCCGGCGCCGCCGACGGCGAGGCCGCCCCACAAGCGGCCAAAAACAAAACACTCAGCAAAAACCAGATCACTCTTCTCATAATTTTCTCCTCAACATACTTTCGTATCATTGGCGGGGCATTCTACCATGATCGGCCAAAAACGATAAAGTGCAAATTTTCGTACACCCCAAACAGCAAAAAGGGCGATGAAAATCATCGCCCCCTGAAAAATATGAAGACACGTTTAGGCGTCAACTCTGATCAGGCTCGTCCTCGGCAATCACTTTGCCCATACCGGCCGCCGCAGGCTCTTCGGGCATAATGATCCACAAAATGATGTAGGCGATAATGCCACCGCCCACAAAAACCGAGAACAACACAAATAATACCCGGATAACTGTGGAATCGATGCCAAAATATTGGCCCAGCCCGCCGCATACCCCGGCAAACCAGCGATCATCACGCGCGCGCACTAACTTTTTCTCACCGTTTGACATGTATTACCTCCATTTTTGCAACGGCCGTAACGGCCGTTCCCAACAAACGAATCGTTCTTAGCGCTCTATACGTGCTCCCCCACTTCCAGTTGCAGCCACAACAGTGCCGAATCGTCAGAGTCCAGTCTACCAGCTTCTCCCACTTAAGGGTAAAATGACCCGGCCTTACTTTTCAGATCAACCGACGGGCAGGCAGCCAGCCGCTTTTTCGGCCGCAGTTTGCCCTGTCAAGGAGTTCATAAGATGAATAAATGGATAATAAGCTTACTGCTGCTCCTGGCCCTGGCCGCTTGCGGCCCTTCGGCCAACGCCCCCACGCCCACCACCGAGCAACCGGCGCGGGCCACGCCGACCACCGATTCCTCCTTGCAGCCGGGATCCAACAACACCAGCGGGCAGGGCAACCAGACCAGCTATCCCTCTCTGCCGCCTACCCCCACTCCATATCCTGACGATTACCCGGCGCCGCCTCCACCGCCCACGCCGGTCAACCCTTATCCGGGCACGGACGCCGGTGGAACCGAAACGGTCTGGATTCTGCACCCGCTGGGCCAGCAGTGCGCGGACACCAGCACCTACAAGTACCCCAATCAGCAAGAAGCCCGCGCCGATCTAACGGCCGCCGGCATCAATGTCTTGCAGATGGAAACCGAAGAACTGATGGTCTGCCAGGCCTGTGACTGCCCCACCAGCACCCATTACCGGGCGGAAATCAGCAGCGCCGACCTGAACAAAGCTCTGGCCCTCGGCTGGACGGCCGAATAAGCAAAGGAATCTCTTATGCTTCGATTTTTAACCGCAGGCGAATCACATGGGCCGGAGTTAACGGCCGTTCTCGAAGGCTTCCCCGCCGGCCTGACCCTGGACATGGGCGAACTCAACCGCCAGATGGCCCGCCGCCAGCTCGGCTACGGCTCCGGCGGCCGCATGAAGATCGAAAAAGACGCCGTGCGCATCTCCGCCGGCTACATGAACAACCAGACGACCGGCGGCCCGCTGGCCCTGCACGTCACCAACCGCGACTTCGCCAAATGGCGCGAGCGCGACATCCCGCCCATTACCGTGCCGCGCCCCGGCCACGCCGACCTGACCGGCGCGGTGAAGTACGGCTACCCCGAACTGCGCCTGGCTTTGGAGCGGGCTTCGGCCCGCGAAACGGCCGTGCGCGTGGCCGTCGGCGCGCTTTGCCAGCAGCTGCTAGCCCAGTTTGGGATAACGATTGGCAGCTACGTGGTCAGCATCGGGCAGGTAACGGCCGTCATCCCCGACGATATGCCCTACCCCGACCGCTTCGCCGTGGCCGAAACCAACGACGTGCGCTGCCCGGTGGAAACGGCCGTACCCCTCATGCGCCAGCACATCAGCGACATCATGCAGGCCAAGGACACCATCGGCGGCGTGTTCGAGATCGTCGCCCTGGGCGTGCCCGCCGGGCTGGGCAGCCACGTCCATTGGGACCGCCGCCTCGACGCCTTGTTGATGGGGTCCGTCGGCTCCATCCACGCCGTCAAAGGCGTCGAAATCGGCCCAGCCTTCGCCAACACCGCCCGCCCTGGCTCCCAGGTCCATGACGAAATCTACCTGGACGACGACGGCCAAACGCTTGTCCGCCGCACCAACAACAGCGGCGGCTTCGAGGGCGGCATCACCACCGGCGAACCCGTTGTGGTGCGCGCCGCCATGAAGCCCATCTCCACCGTGCTCAACCCGCGCCACTCCGTCGATTTAGCCACCGGCGCCGAAGCCAGCACCGTCTACGAGCGCTCCGATTTTTGCGCCGTGCCCCGCGCCGGCGTGGTGGGCGAGGCGATGGTCGCCTTTACCCTGGCTAACGCCCTGCTGGAAAAACTGGGCGGCGACAGCCTGGACGAGATGCGCCCGCGCTTCGCCGCCCTGCGCCGCGCCCGCCTGGACGACCTGCCCATGGACAACGTCCCCTGGAACTTCGGCTACGAATAAAACCCCATGAAAAACCCATGAGCGGCCCAACCATCACGAAAGCAGTTCCGCAGATTCCGAAATCCAAAATCCGACATCCGACATTCGTGGCCGAAGCGGCCGCCCTACTGCTCATCCTGCTGCTGGCCGCCTGGCTGCGCCTGGGTTGGCCCGGCGTCAACTCCTTCGGCTTCGACGAGGCGCGAGTCAGCGACATGGCCCTGCAGATGGCCCGTGAGGGCAAATTTGCCGCCCTGGGCATGCAATCCTCAACCGGCGTGCCCAATTTTGCGGCGACGGTCTGGTTTTTCGCCCTGCCCTACGCGGTGTCCACCAATCCGCTGGTCGCCACCAGCCTGGTTGCCCTGCTGAACGTGCTGGCAGTGGCCGGCGTATGGTGGCTGGGGCGGGCGGCCTGGGGTAAAACGGCCGGGTTGGTGGCCGCGCTGCTGTTCGCCGCCTCGCCGTATCTGGTGTTTTACGGCCGTAGCATCTGGAGCCAAAACCTGCTCGCCCCATTCGCGGTGCTGTGGGCGGTGGCCATCGTCGCCGGGCTAAAAAACGAGAATCCCTGGTGGATTGGGCTGCACGCTTTCCTGGCCGGATTTACGGGGCAGATTCATTTTGCCGGGTTTGCGCTGGCGCTGGCGTCGTTGTGGATCGGTTTCCGCTTCCGGCTGTGGCGCTGGTGGACGGCCGTTACCGCCGGGCTGCTCCTGGCAGTTCTGGCTGCTGTACCCACCGTCAACATCATCTGGCGCAATGGCGATGGGGCCAAGGCCGTCATCCGCGATCTGGTGCAGACCGGCACGGCCACGGCCGCCGACCGCTTTGCCGCCTGGCGGCAGATCGCCCAGTTGAGCCTGAGCCAGGGGTGGGAGAAATTCTGGCTCAACGCCGAGTGGACCTGGCCTCCGGCGCTGGCAGTTGGTTTGCAGATTGCCAGTCTGTTGGCGGCAGCGCTGATAGTCGTTGGCGCGGTTTGGGTAGGCTGGCAGATGGTGCGGGATTTGCGCCATGCCTGGCAGCCGCGCCCGGAGCCGCTGACGGCGCGTGAGATTTTGAACGGCTTTGTGCTGGTGTGGGCGCTGGCCGCGCCTCTGCTGTTTATGATTCCCCGCACGCCGGTTTATCCGCAGTATCAACTGGTGGGCTTACCGGCCGTTTTTTTGCTGGCGGGCGCGGCGGCGGCGCTGTGGCCGAAACGAGGCTGGCAAACGGCCGTCACTCTGACGGCCGTCTTCATCGCTATTTTCCAGGTAACGGCCGTGGCCCAAACCCTCACCACCGTGGCCGATACGTTCGTCCCCGGCGGCATGGGCACGCCGCTGCAGTATCCGCAAACGGCCGTGCGCCAGTTAATGCACGACGGCCGTCCAGTTGTGGTAGAAACCTTTGGCGATATTCCGGAGTTTGATGGCGACGCCGCCATCTTCAAGGTGCTGTTGTGGGGGTATCCGCGGCAAATTGTGGACGCACGCCACGTTTTACTGATTCCCAGTGAACCGGCCCACCTGCTGTTCACCTCGGCAGAGTTGCCGGCCTGGGAGGTGGCAACGGCCGTAGGGCTGGCCGGCACGGTGCAAGAGCTGCCCCGGCGCCAGGGCGACCTGCCCTTTATGGCGTTGACGGTGGATGAGGTAAAGCTAAAGGGGTTTGAGGAGGTGGAACGGCCGTACCAATTGGCGAACGGAGCCAAACTCCTGGGCTGGCAGGTGCAGGACTTGCCAGAAAGCAACCAGATTCGCCTGATCACCCATTGGCAAATAACCGGCGAACCGCAGGCAGGCCACTTCCAACAATTCAACCACCTCTACCTGCCCGGCAAAGACGCGCCCGGCCAGGTGCAAGATGCTTATACTTCATCCCGCGCCTGGCAGCAGGGCGACCATCTCATCACCTGGGTGGAATTCGACCGCCCCGCCGAACCACCCGCCTATTTCCACGTCGGCATGTACACCTGGCCTGATTTGCAACGTTCCCCGGTGCTAAACCGCGAGGGTGTGGACCCATTGTATCCAATTGAGATTGGGGACTGAAGATTGGAGATGATGGGCGTTTGGGATTCTGTAAGGGACTGACGTGACGCGTGAAGCGTGAGGGTTCTCTAGGTTACGCATCACGCTTCACGCATCAAGAGCAGCACTTCCCTGGAGGGCCAGATTGATCAGTCTCCAGTCTCCCCCTCACTCCCCTTCCACCTGTTTGCCGCTCTCTTTCCAGGCGCGTTTGGCATCCTGGTAGCCCATTTCGTAGAGTTCTTCATGGCCTTCGCGGGTGTAGCGCACAATTTGCTCGACGGGTATGGGTTTGCGTGGCGAGACGATTATCGGATCGGGCAGGGCCTGGAACTTGCTCTGAAAAATGTCAGGAATCCCATCGCCATCCGCATCCTCCAGATCGATGTCCTGACCGTCCTTAAGTCTTTCGATCAGCAGGCTATTGGTGGCACGTAGGCGCGCATTTTCCACTTCCAGACGTACCAGGTCGTTGACGCGCCGGAACAGCTTGAGATCGGCCTGGAAGGAAGCCAGTAAAGCCCATTCCAACGTGACGCTGGCCGCCGATAGAAGATTACGCGGCGTTTCGGTCTCGTACTCCTCGTCTTCTTCCCAGGGCGTCATCAGAACCACTACGATTTCTTCCGCGCCGGCGTCGATGGCTGGACCAAGCGGGGTATTGGCGACCGTGGCCCCGTCCCAATACAGATTTTCGTGCAGTTGGGTAGCCGGGTAAACGATGGGAATAGAACAACTGGCAATGATGTGATCCAGACCCAGCGGCTCCAGGCGCATCCGGCTAGGATAAACGTCTGGCGAATTGCCAAACACGTGAAGGTGTCCGGTGTTGACTTCCGTAGCCGTAACGCGCAAGTGGACACTAGCCTCATCGGAGTTGATGCGGTCAAAATTGACCCAACCCTCGCGCTGCAGCGTTTCACGCAGAGGGGAAGTATCCAACAAAAAGTTGCCGCTTAGGGGATTGAGATGGGCTTTCTGCACGTCCTGTGTGCGCAGCCGCTTCCAGAGCGCCCAGAGGGAGAAGGCGTTGTGGCCGGAGGCAATGGCGGCGCCGTTGACCGCACCAATCGAGGTGCCGACGACGACGTCGGGCTGCCACTCGTGCTCTTCCAGGAAGCGCAGCACACCTACGTGATAAGCACCGCGCCCACCGCCACCCGATAAGACCAAAGCTCGTGTGCGATTTTCTGCAGCCATTTGTCACCTCCTAATCGGTATCGTGCAAAGTGGGGATGGGGATTATTTGCTCAGCCGTAGAGCCAGGGAGGGCGATCAACGGCTTTTTGCAGCTTGATAGCCTGTTCTTTAGCGCCGGGCGGGCAGACGGGCAAGGTTATGTGGAAGCGGCTGCCAGGGAAGCGAGCTTCATCTTCACCGTCAGATTCGACCCAGATACGGCCGTCATGCGCTTCTATGACACCCCGGGCAATGGGCAAACCCAGGCCCGGTCCTGCACCCTTATACTTGGTGCTGCCCGTCGAATGAAGCTGCGGATCACCAATTCGGAAAAACTTTTCAAAAATCAATTCGTGATAGCGGGCATCTATGCCAATGCCCGTATCGGCGACGACAATTTCGATGTAGTCGTTGTCGCCGTTTTCGCTGGGAATGGTAAAGCCTTCGACGAAAATGCTGCCGTGGTCTGGCGTGTATTTTACGGCGTTGCCCAAAATATTGGTGAAGGCCTGCACCAGGCGCTTGAAATCAGCCTGAATGGTCGGCAGTTCCGCCAGGCCGGCCGAAGAGAAGCTGATCCGGCGCTCACGCAGGGCATGATTAAGAGGTTCCATGGCCAGCCGGATAATGGTTTCCAGCCGGGTATCCATGTAGGTTAGCTGCATACCCTCAACGTCGATCTGGCTGGCGTCTAACATGGCGCTGATCAGACTTTCCAGCCGAATCGTGGCGCGGTTAATGTGCCCCACAATTTCCTTGGTCTGTTCCTGAGTCAGGCTGTTGGAGTCATTCATGGCTGCCAGGATGTCGGCGTAGCCTTTGACCTGTGTCAGCGGCGTGCGCAGTTCGTGGGAGGCAATCGTGATGAAGTCGGACTTGACCTGGTCCATAATCTCCAGCCGTTCGTTTTGCTGAACCAGATCGACATTCAGGTTATTGATCTGTTTGTTTTGTTCTTCCAGTTCGCTGTAAAGCCTGGCATTTTGCAGGGCGACGACAGTCTGGTCGGCCAAGACCTGCATCAGATCCAGTTCGCCGGGCTGGTAGGGCACGCCGGAGCGTTTGGGGCCAACGGCGATAACGCCATCCAGTCCATCGCCGGCGCTTACCGGCACGTAGGCTTCCATGGCCATATCTTTGAGCCAGGAAACGGCCGTAGCCCGCATCTCCGCAAAAGCAGGATTAAAATCCAGTTCATATTGCAGCAGCGGCTGGTGCTGGCGTATCAGCGTCGCCACAAACAAATTGTTAGCGGGCAGCCTGAAGTTATAGCGCGGAATGGACCCCATGCCAGGCACCGGCTCAATTTCCACTTCCCCACCTTCGGCTGTAACCAACATCAGCGCACCCCGGTTGGTCTCGAACTTATCGCTGAGAATGCCCAAAATGAGCAGCGACAACTGCTGTACATCCAATGTGCGCGAAATAGCCTTGCTGTAATCGCGTACAACCTGGTTGGGATTAAAGCCCTCGCCAAACAGATAGCGATAGGTGATGCGTTCCACCAGGCTGCGCAGCGGCTGATAGATAACAAAGCTCACCACGACGGTAATGCTGGTGACGATAAGGGTGGTACGCAGTTGGTTCTGGGTGATGCGCTGCACCAAAACAATCAGAGCGGCCAAGGGCAGGGCCGAAATAAGAACGATAATAAAGTAGGCAATACCCCGGCGGATGCGTGTGCGCACGTCAAATATTCGATGCGAAACGACAGCGTAAGCCAGGCCCAACACACCCAGGTAACGAATAATCTGCCCGGCAACCGTCAAACCGGTGAGATGCACAAACATCAGCGCTTCGCCGCTAAAAACGAGTAACAGGGTCAAGACCCAAAACAACAGCCTGTTCGCGTGCCAGGGAAAATCCGTGCGGCGGTAATCACGCCAGGTGCGCAGAAGGATAATAAAACTGAGCGCAAACCAGGTGACAAAAGAAATGACGCTGCTGACAGTGATGGTGGCCCAACTGGAAGCCGCCAACAGTTGGAAGGGTTGGTTGGGTACAAACAGGTCAACGAGACTGGCGGCCAGGATAGCCAGACCGGCCAATAAAAGCCAGCTTTTTTGCCGCGGCCACCGCACGTAAACGGCCGTTGTCATGCCCAAAAACGTGGTGCCCACCAGCAGCGCCGTAATAGGCAGATTGGGCGGCAGATTGCTGTACGGCACAAAAAACAGCAGAAACTCCCATATGACCGACGCGCCTAAAAAAGCCAGAAACCATTTTAAGGCCAGTTCCTGCCGGCTGCGCCGTAAAGAAGGGGCTATCAGAACAAGGGTGTAGGCAACGGCGGCTAAGAGAGGAAGGATGGATACGATCTCGGTTGCGGTCATCGATTGCTGCTTATGCTTGGCTATCCAGGAGCAAGTTGATCCATAACAATGTGTTTACCGTCCAGTCCATTCTGAACGCGCTTATTGTAACGGCCGTTCCTGGCGGTGGCAATTAAGCAAACCAGCCCATAAAGAAAAAGGCACAGTAGATCACTGTGCCTCACGAGCGGACGGGGTGGGATTCGAACCCACGGTACGGAAAACCGTACACAGCATTTCCAATGCTGCACCTTCAGCCTCTCGGTCACCCGCCCGTTTATCAATTCTAAAAGACAGGACAGAATTATAGTGCGACTTCGCTAACAGTCAACCCGGCCTCAGCCGCGCTTAACGGCCGTGCGCCCCACAAAAATTCGCAGCGTTTGCGCCAGAGCCAGGGCACGCTCGCCCGCCGTGCCCGTGTAGGTCGATGCGTTCATAAGCGCACGAACCTGATCGGCAGGCAAAAAACGGCCGATTTCCGCCTCGGCCAACAGCAGATCCAACAGCGGATTCTCTTCCCCACGCCGCAGAGCCGCCCACGCCTGTAAACTGGCCGCCCGAATCCATTCGTGACCCTCCTGGCGGCTGGCGCCAGCGGCCACCAAGGCCATCAATACCCGTTCCGTGGCCGCAAACGGCCCATACAGGGCCATGTTGCGGGCAATGGCCTCCCCATCAATCTGCATATCGGCCACAATCCGTTCCATGCGCAGCAGCAGCTCATCCACGGCCAGAAAACCTTCCGCCTGAAAAATGCGGCGATTCGCCGAATCATCCAGGCTGCGCTCCAGCACAGCCTGGCTGGCATTATCCCAGGCCACGGCCGGCAGCGCGGCAACCTGCCGCGCCAGCGAACAGATATTTTCCATGTTGATGGGGTTACGCTTAAACGGCATGGCCGACGAGCCGACCTGCCTTTTGCCAAACGGCTCCGCCCATTCGCCAAAAGGGGGCGACTGTAAAATACGAAAATCCAGGGCAAATTTATGAAGCGAGGCCGCAATCCCCGCCAAAACCTGCTGCACTCGCAAATCTTGTTGGCGGGTATAGGTTTGCGTGGCGATGGGGAAATAGGGCAAATCCAGCCAACGCATGGCCGCCGCTTCCATCTCTTGCGGGGTCATACCCGTGCCCTGGAGCAGTTCCTGGTATGCGGCCTGCGTACCAACCGCGCCTTTGAGACCCTTACCGCGTAAACTCTGGCGTAGGGTTTGTAACTGGATAAGATCTTCCAGTAAATCCTGGGCATAAACAGCGAACCGGTAACCCAGCGTCGTTGGTTCGGCGGGTTGGATGTGGGTGTGGGCCATGGTGGGGAGCACGGCCGTTTCCTCGATTTTGTCGGCCAGCAGCAGCAGCAGTTTTTCCAACCGTTCTGCCAGCAAATCAACGGCCGTGCGCAGGCGCAGCACGTCCACGTTGTCGGTGATGTCGGCGCTGGTAGCGCCCCAATGGATGACGCCGCCGCCCACCGGGCACTGCTCGGCAAAAGTACGGATTTCGGCCATCACGTCGTGGCGCGTCTCCTGCTCAATTTCCAGCGAACGGGTGATATCGACGTTGTCGGCCTGGCTTTGTAAGTCGGCGAGCTGCGCGGCAGTGACCAGGCCGACCTGGTGCTGGGCGGCAGCCAGGGCCACCCACACCCGGCGCATTAACCGCCGCTTATGGGTTTCCGACCAGATCTGGCGCATGGCCGGGCTGCCATAACGCCAGGTAAACGGTGAGATATAGGTTTGGTGGTCGAAGGTCATTCGAGCTGTTCCTCGACGGCCGTGTTCATTTTCTTTTTCCGTTTACGGCCGGGTTTCCGCTTCGTCTGTTCCTGTAAAGCTCGGGTTTCTTCAACCAGCCGCCTGCGTTCCTCCTGCAGCCGGGACAAAATCTCTGCGTTCTTCCTCTTCTGCTCGTCCGTGAGCTTTACTTTCCGCTTCGCCATCGTCTTAACTCCTCACCCGGACTGGAATAGAGGGCTGATTTGTTGCTGTGTGGGTTGGTCAGCTTATTGCTCCCAACCTAACAAACCATCCTCCATTTACCTTCTCACCTGATAGTTGGGTGCTTCTTTGGTAATGAGAATTCCGTGGGGGTGGCTTTCCAGCAAACCAGCATTGGTGATCTGCACAAAGCGCGACTTTTCGCGCAGTTCTTCCAGGTTAGCCGCACCCACATACCCCATGCCGGAGCGCAAGCCGCCCATCATTTGATACAAAATGTCGGCCAGCTTGCCGCGATAAGGCACCTGGCCCTCTACGCCTTCGGGAACCAGCTTGTCGCGTTCGCCACTTTTCTTCACGCCGCTGGCGTAGCGATCGGCGCCAAAGCCCTGCATTGCTCCCAAACTCCCCATGCCACGATACACTTTGTAACGGCGGCCCTCGTACATGTAGATTTCGCCGGGGCTTTCTTCCAGACCGGCCAGCATGGAACCCAACATGACGGCGTCAGCGCCGGCGGCCAGCGCTTTGACGATGTCGCCGCTGTATTTGATGCCGCCGTCGGCGATGCAGGGAATGTCGTGCTTATGGCACTCGGCGGCGCATTCCAGAACGGCCGTTAACTGCGGCACGCCCGCTCCGGCCACAATCCGCGTCGTGCAAATCGACCCCGCGCCAATGCCCACTTTGACAGCGTCGGCTCCGGCGTTAATCAGATCGCGCGCGCCGACGGCCGTCGCGGCGTTGCCGCCGATAACCGGCAGGTCGGGGTAGCGGCGCTTCACTTCCTCTAGCGTCTTCAGGACGAGCGCGGTGTGGGCGTGGGCGGTGTCGATGACCACCACGTCTACGCCGGCCCTGACCAACAGTTCCAGCCGCGCCAGCCCTTTGTCGCCTACCCCAATCGCCGCCGCGCATAACAGGCGGTCGTTGGCGTCGCTGACTTCATCGGGATAGTCGATCTTCTTCAAGATGTCTTTGACGGTGATCAGACCTTTAAGACGGCCGTCACCATCCACCAATGGCAGCTTTTCGATGCGATGCGTATGCAGAATTTCCCGCGCTTCGGGCAGCGTTGTGCCTACGGGGGCAGTTACCAGGTTCTGGCTGGTCATATAATCGGCGATTTTTTGGGCACCGGGGGTGACAAAACGCACATCGCGGTTGGTGAGGATGCCCACGAGACGGCCGTTGTCATCCGTGATCGGCACGCCAGAAATACGGTAACGGCTCATGATCGCTTCGGCATCGGCCAGCGTATTGTCGGCTTTTAGGGTGATGGGATCGACGATCATGCCTGCTTCGGAACGTTTTACCTTGTCCACTTCCGCCGCCTGTTCTTCCGGCGATAGATTGCGGTGAATGACAGCCAGTCCGCCCAGCCGCGCCAGGCCAATACCCATTTTGGCCTCGCTCACGGTGTCCATCGCCGCCGACAAAACAGGGACATTCAGGTAAATATCGCGCACCAACCGCGTGCGCAGACTGACCTCAGCCGGCAGTATGCTGGAAAACCCAGGGACCAGCAGCACATCGTCAAAAGTCAGCGCCAGCCCTGTCACTTTTTCACTGATTTCCATGAGTGGACCTCCCCACAGACAGTTTGTCGAAGCCCTATCGGCTTCATAGGATCGTTAAAGCCGTGCGCTGTTAGTTGCGGCCCGTTTCGCGCCGGGGTTTGGGTTTGTAAACACGCGTCTTTTTACGAGTCGAAACAGCCCGCATTTTGCGATTGCGCACCAGAATAATCCAGACGCCAACCAGGGCCAGACCCAGCGCCATCAGCATGGAGTAGGTAACGGCCGTGTTGCCCACCGTCGTCTGGTCGGGCCGGAAGAGTTCGATCCAGGCCCGATTGCCGCCCCACCAGATGAGAAAGACGCCAAACAAAGTGCCGGAACGCCAGACATCGCGGTAACGGCCGTTCAGCCAGGCCAGCAGCAAAAATCCAATAAACAAAGCGATCGACTCATACAAAAATGTGGGGTGGAACCGCGTGTCGAGTGGATAAGTCGCCAGATCATTGTACGGCGCGATGCGATGCGGTTGGCTGATCAAAATTCCCCAGGGCAGCGTGGTCGGCGGGCCATACAATTCCTGGTTGACAAAATTGCCCCAACGCCCGATGGCCTGCGCCAACAGCAGCGCCGGCCCGGCAACGTCGGCATAATCCCAAAAACTCAGCCGCCGCCACCTGATATAGAGACCGCCTACGACGGCCGCGCCAATAAACCCACCAAGAATATTGACACCGCCCGCGCGGATGTTGATGACGTCGAACAACGAATTGTACTGACCACCACCCAGCATATCTAAAAAGACGTAAGTGAGGCGGGCGAACACGTAGCCAGAAAAAATAACCAGGATGGCTGCGTTGAGCAAATCGTCGACGCTCTGGCCGCGTTTCTGAATTTCGCGGCTGGCCCACCATACGCCGGCCAATATGCCGGCCGTAACGATGATGCCATACCAGTAAATGGAAAATCCATTGCCGATGGGTATGGTGAAAGCAACAGGGTCAACTTGTATTCCGTCAAACATCGCAAGTTCCTTTACGTGGGGAACGGCCGTTTCCGCTGGCCGTCCCTGTGGTTTTTAATCGATATATCCCAGGCCGCGAAGCTGCTGGCGAAGCTGGTCATCCAGTTCAATTTCGGCGCCGCTGCTCAGCGAGGCGCGCTGTTGTGCCAGGTTGGCGGCCAGGCGGTTGATGGACTGGTTGAGAACGGCCGTTTCTTCTCCATGGTCTGCCAGCCTATCCTCTAATTCTAACGGATCAGCCCTTAAATTAAAAAGCTCATCTGGCTCAGCATCCACCTGTATCAGCTTAAAAGTGACCGAATCGCCGGCCTGTACCACGGCGCGGCGCGGCGACAGGCAGCGGAAAGGCGCCAACAGGTGCGGCTGCCGGTTTTCGATGGCCTGCACGAAGTTCAGCGGAGGATAAATCTCACTGTAGGCCGTGCCTTGTTCGGGATCACGGCCGTGGACGGTATTCAGCAGAGTCAGGCCATGCACCCGTACGGGGTCCAGGTTCGGCTTCTCTGGCAGTTGGCCGATGGCATCCAGAACGGTATGGAAAATGCGCCGCGTGCTAACCGGTGTCGCCAGCCGCTGCCCCGCAGCGAGGCGGCGCGGCCACTGGATAATCAGCGGCACGTGGACCAGTTCCTGGTAGGCCACAAAAGCGTGGCCGAAATATTGATGATCGCCCAGCCCATCGCCGTGATCGGCAACGATGATGGTGAGGGTATCTTGCTGGCGGGCACGGCCGTTTAGCACGGCAAACAACTCACCCAGATACCCATCCTGGTAAGCGACTTCGGCATCGTACATGTCGTTTAACACGCGGGATTCCAGTTCTTCCAACGGTTCTGCCAGCGGCGCTGCCCAACGGTACGCTTCGCGGTTCCAGGCACGCATGATCTCGCGGGCCTCTTTGCTGTGGCGAAAATAGGGCAGTACCCGGTCAACCACCTCACCGGGCGGCCAAAACGGCAGATGGGTCTCCATGAGGTTGAGGAACAGGAATAACGGCCGTTCCTCCCCCTGCCCTTCACGCTCCCGCAGAAAACGACTCACATCCCGCACCGACCGGGCATTCTGGCCTTTAAAATTCGCCATCTTGGACCATAAAGGCGTCGTCCAACTGTTCAATGACAGCCTGAACGCCAGGTCCGAACGCCCAAAAAAGTTCTGTATAGGATATGAAATCCGGCGCAGAAACTGGGTATACCGTTCCATCAGCCAGGCGACTGGTTTGGGCCAGCGCGAAGCTGTCTGCGGCAGGCTGGGAAACGCCCCGCCATAGTTGTAAAACGCCTGAAACCCGCGCTTAAAGCCATTATTCAAAACGCCCACGAGGGGATTGTTGCAAAAACCCACGGTCTGATAACCCGCATCGGTCAGAATTTCGGCCAGGTGGGGAATTTCCGGGCTTAGCGAATGGGAAGACTGCGTAACTTGATGAGCGGTGGGGTAAAGCCCGCTAAACAGTGAAGCGTGGCTGGGGATTGTCCACTGGGCCGGCGAAATAGCCTGTTCAAAAACGACGCTCTGGCTGGCAAACTGGTCGAGGTTGGGAGTCAGGTCAGGTTTATAACCATACGCGCCCAGCCGATCGGCGCGCTGCGTATCGAGTACAATAAAAACAATATCCGGATTTTTCATAGGTGTTCAAGGTCCTATTTTACTCCCCCACCAGGCGATAACCAACCCCCCGAACAGTCTTTATCCACTTAGGATCGGCTGGGTCCGCCTCGATTTTTTTGCGCAGATAGTGGATGTAGGGCTTCACATTGTCAATAGCGCCAGGGTCGGTCATTTGCCACGCCTGCTGCGCTAAATCGGCCGTTTTGACCACGTTTCCAGCCTGTTCAACCAGCACCGCCAAGAGATCAAACTCGCGCGGTGTCAGTTCTACGGTCTCGCCGGCTACCTGCACCAGACGCGCAGCCAAGTCCACAATCAGTGCACCATCGCCCAGGTTGTAGTAGGTCACCGTTTTCCCTCTGCCAGAGGAGCGGCGCAGATGGGCCATCACGCGGGCCAGAATTTCTGCCTGTTCAAAAGGCTTGACAATGTAATCGTCGGCCCCAACTTCCAGGCCGCGCACGACGTTATCGACACTGCCCAGAGCCGTTAAAAAGATGATGGGAATGTCGGTAAACCGGCGCATCTGGCGGCACAATTCCCAGCCGCCCATGCTGGGCACCATCACGTCCAGGAGGGCCAGGTTTGGCACGGCCGTGCGCGCTAAATCCAGACCGTCTTCGGCAGTATAGGCCACCAGCGTTTGATAGTTGGCCCTAATGAGAATGTGTTCGATGGTCTTAGCCAGGGCCGTGTCATCGTCTACGATGAGGATTTTAGCGGCCATGCCAGCATCCTTTGCTTAACTCAATTAGCTGCTCAGCCCGAACCAGGTGACAATATTGTTCAGCAGGGTAGCCTGAACATCTTCTGGCAGCGAGACAAACGGGAACATGATGAATACGGTGCGCTGATCAAACTCCTGATCATACACGGCAAAGCCGGCCACCGCGCCGGGGGTATCGCTGTCCGGGCCGCGCAGGAAGAAAGCGGTAGAGGCTTCGTCAAACGTGCCGCCAACGAGGTCAGGCAAAATGGCGTCGTAGGATTGGTCCAGGGAGAAAACGTCGCCGGATGTAAACCCATCGATCAAGATAGGATCGTCGCCGCTCACTTCTACGTCGGTGATGGGGGTGAGGGGCAGATCGCCAAACAGCGGTGGAGCAGAGCCGGTAACAAGTAGAGACCCGCCACTGTCGAGGTAGTTGAGGATAACGGCCGTATTGTCATCAAAAAAGCCATCCTGAATCTGGTAATCACCCGTATCCCAAACGACCAGCGCATAGCCGTCTAAGTCCCCTTCCTGCAGCGTTCCGTCCACGCTGGTCGTCCACGCCGTCACCTCAAACTGCGGCTGCAAGAGTGCCAGCAGCGCATCGCCGCTAGAAACGCCGCCATTCAACGGATCGCCATCATCCTGCACAAAGAGAAAAATGCCTTCCCCGGATGGCGGGCTAGCTTCGCTCAGTTCGCCCTCTGCCACGGCAAGGGTGTAGCTGCCGCCGTCGTCGAAAAAGTCACGCACGACGATGGTATAGTCGCCATCGTCGGGGATGTCGATGCCGCGCAGTTCCTCTGTTTCTCCGGCAAACGCGGCATCTTGCTGGTCTAGCAGCACGTTATCCGGGTCGTACAGTTCAACCGTCGCATCCAGGTCTTCATCGGCCGTGACCGTGATGTCGATGACGGCCGGCCCGTCGCTGAACACCCAGGCATGGGACACGCCGGCCTCCAGCGTGCCTTCTACCGTTTCACCCAAAGCGATTGGCCCCTGGACTTCTGCGCCGAGGTCGGCAACAGGCTGGCCGCCACCCCCACCGCCGCCCCCTGCCGGCGTCTCGCCGCCCGGTGTGGTGGGGGCGCTGATCTGGGCGGTGAGGAGTTCGGCTTCGACCGGCTCATCGGCCACGTTGGTGGGGCATAGGGCGATGGGATCTTGCAGCAGGCAGCTTTCCAGCGCCGTCTGCACGTCTAGCGGGATCAAATCAAGCAAACGGCTGACGGTGTTTTGCAGCCCCTCCGCGCTGGCCGCCAGGACGACAACGCTGCGACGGCCGTCTTCTTCTGCCAGCACGATCAACGCCGTACCCGCCATCTGCACATTCCCGAGTTCGGACTGCACCAGGCGCACGGCCGTTTCTTCTGCCGCACCGTTTTCGTCCGCCGGGTCTGGCGTGGGCGTCGCTTCCGCGTCCTGTTCCTCGACGGCCGTCATGATGGGCGGCTGAATGGTCAGGCTGATGCCCGACGAGGCCAAAATATCGGCCACGTCGTCGGACTGGTTGTATAACCCCAGGTAGAGGACGTCGTGGTTTGGCTGGGCTTCCGCAGCCAGGGCCAGCGGAATATCGGCCTTTTGGAAGGCATCTTGCAGGGCAATGATGTCGTTAAACGCGCCGGCGCCCAGATCCGGGTTACCGGTAAAAACGAGATTGACAGGCTGCTGGAAAAAGTAAGGAAAATCGCCCAGCGTAAGCTGCCGCTCGCTCGATTCGCTGAGGAAGTCGGCGATATGGGCGATGAAGCGGCTGTTGTCGTAGACGGTGAAGTAGGGATCGTTGAGGAAGTGGATATCACCCAGGGCCAGAACACGGCCGTCTTGCCCGGTCGCTGCGACTACCAGACCGCCAGGCCGGTCGGTGGCCGAAGACCAAGTATTGTCGTCGGCAGTGATGAGGGAAACGGCCGTGGGACCAACCTGTAACGAATGGGCGCTGTAAAAGGCCAGCTCCGACACGTCATCTAGCAAGAAATTGTCGCTCATCCCATCCTGCTTCAGGACGATGTTGCGGAAATTGCCCTCGTTTTCCACGGTGTTGTAGAGATAGTCGCCGTTGAAAATGAGATCGAATTCATTTGCCAGGCTGTTCAACGGGATCTTGTCGGTATCCAGTTGGAACGTAAAGGCAAAGGGATCAGACTCGTCTACCACCACCTCAAAGCGCGTGGGATCGCCCACCATCAACAAGCGCCCGCCCCGGTCCACGAAGCGCCGGACAGCCTGGATTTCCTCCTGGCTGAAGCTTTCTAGCGGCGCGATGGTGACAAAAGCAGAGACAGGCCGCAGTTGGCGGGCCAGGTCGCCGCCAGTGTAATGCAGCAGTTCAAAACCACGGGCGGCTAAACGGCCGTCCAAATAACTGATGTCATCCAACTGAAAATTATTGCGATGCGCCTCGTCTAATAATACCAGCCCTTCGCCTACGCTCGGCTCATCGACAAAAACGGTCGACCCAGGTGTAGGCACCGGTTGGATGTCCGCCGGCTCGTACACAGGCACAGGCGCTCTCTCCGCAGCAGACAACCGATAAAAGCGCGTATACCGCACCACGAAGGGCGCAATCAACAAAACCAAAAAGATTAGCACAAGAATGATAGCTTTACGCATGGTCCAACCTTATTGCAGGTACTTGCTGCCGGATGAAAAAAGCATCTATCTGTTATTGCCTGCCGACATATCGACATGGCGATAGTAGAGGCCAGGAGCCAGGCTATTGGGCGGCGCCCAAAGGCGCGCCACGTCTAACGGAGCCCCTGCTGCCGCCGGGGCAATCTGTCCGCTCGTGTCGGGGAAAGCCAGAGGATAGAGCTCCACTGTTTTGTAGTCGTTCAGGCCGGCCAGGTCGGCCGCACGGCGCAGCACTTCTTCATTGGCGGCCAGACCGTCAATCAGACCCAGTTCCATGGCCTGGACGCCGGTATAGATTTCGGCGCGGGAGAGCGTCTGGGTATCGATATTGAGGCGTTCGCCACGTCCGGTCTCCACAGCCTGCAAAAAAGCGAATTTGGCCCGCTCGATCTGGCGAACAACGCCATCGCGTGTGCCGCCAAACGCTTTGTAAGGGCCGGTGGTTAACAAATCTTCTTCCACAAAGACGTTATTGTCCGGCAGGTAGGCAATGACGCCGATGCTGCCCACACTGGACGTGGGCTTGGCGTAAATTTCGTCGGCGGCAGCGGCCATGTAATAGGCGCCGCTGGCAGCCAGCAAATCTACAGAAGCCACGACGGGCATCTGGCGGCGCGTTTCCAGTACATCGAGATAAAGTTCTTCGCTGTAAGCGGCGGAACCGCCCGGACTGTTGATTACCAGGACGACCCCTTTGATGGCCGGATCGCTGCGCGCATAGGCTAACTGCTCGGTTATCTCGTAGGCTGTGTCGCTGGCTATCTCGTAGTTGAGCCGGATGACGCCGATTTCGGGTTTAGGGAGCAAACGGGGGGCGGCAAAAATGCCAATAGCCAGGGGCACAATTACAACCAGAATGAACAGCAGGATAATGGTTAGCGGTGAACGACCTGACTGGTTACTTTCATCCATAGAGCACCTTTCTCACGTTTTCAGGCCAAAATGTTATGTGGCGTTGGGCGGAGCCGTAGGTTTCCCAGAGAAAGATTCTGAAAAAAACGCCAGGTCCTGGCCAGGTTAGTGATCAAGGATAGCATGGAGGGTGATGCATCGCAACACGTGTTCGCCGGGGTACGGCCGTTGTCAAGCGCTTTACCCCATCACCGATAAACAGTTGGCATTTATGACAGGCCGAATCGCTTATGTTAGAATCAGGATATGCCTACATGGCCTGGATTATCACTGTACTGCTCATGCATATCACTCACCTCTCATTAACCAACTTCCGAAATTACGGCCGTCTGGAATTAGACTTGCCAGTCGGCCCTACGCTGTTGCATGGGAACAACGCGCAGGGCAAAACCAACCTCTTGGAAGCGATCTTTTACCTGGCAACCACGCGCTCGCCGCAGGCAGATCAAGATTACCAGCTCATTAATTGGGAAGCCCTCCAGAGTGAAGACCCAATTGTTGTGGGGCGGATCCAGGCCCAAATAGCCACGGAGACAGGCCAGCGGCAAGTCGAAATGCGCCTGATTTCGGAACAGAATCCATCCTTGCGCCAGAGCAAACGCAGCTTCCGGCGCGAGGTGCTGGTGGATCGCCGTAAGGTCCGCCTGATGGACCTGTTGGGTAATTTGCGTGTTGTGCTCTTTTTACCGGAAGACATTCAACTGATCAGCGGCACGCCCAGCCAGCGCCGGCGCTATCTGGACATTACGTTGTGCCAGATTGACCCGGTTTACTGCCGGCGCCTGTCGGAGTACAACAAGGTTTTGGAACAGCGCAATGCCCTTCTGCGCCAGATTGCCGAGGGCAATGGGTCGGTGGAAGTGCTGCCGGTCTTTTCTGAAAAACTGGCCCGGTTGGGCAGCCATATTTTCGCCCGGCGAGCCACATTTTTAGAGGCGTTGTCACGCGAGGCGCAGCGGATACATTACGAGGAACTAACCGACGGCCGTGAAACGATTCGCCTAAACTATTTGCCGCGCCTGGAGGAGAATGGGACCGGCCGTGCCCATCTGTTATCTGAACTGGTGCAGTCCGGCCACTGGCTGCAGGAGCAGCAGGCCCAGCCGGAAGCGATCGAGGCGCGCTACCGCCAGGCGTTAACGGCCGTACGCCCTACCGACCTGGCCCGCGGCACAACCAGCGTCGGGCCGCACCGGGATGACTGGTACTTTCAACTAAACGGCCGTCATCTGGGCAGTTATGGCTCGCGCGGCCAGCAGCGCACAGCCATTTTAGCCCTCAAAATGGCCGAGATTAACTGGATGACCCGGCTCACCGGCGAAACGCCGATCTTGCTCTTAGACGAAGTCGTGGCAGAATTAGATGAACAACGCCGTGCTCTACTGTTGGATTACGTCAAAGGAGTCAATCAGGCCTTGTTAACCGCCACGGATCCGACCATGTTTACCCAGGATTTCTTGCGGCAGGCTGCCAGCTTTAAGGTGGCAAACGGCCGTATCCAAACCGACAGGTAGTAAAAACAGCATCACAATAAGTTTTTGATAAAGGACGCCTTAACCACAAAGTAAAAGTTGGGCCCTTTGCAAACAAGAGAAGTTACTGTGAAAAGATCCGGAAGTTCTCTCGAAGCGCCAGATACTGTTCTTGTTATCGATGACAGCCCGGAAAACCGCCTCCTGCTGTCCTCCCAGCTCAGCATGGAAGGATACCAGATCCTTCAAGCCCATGATGGATATGATGGCCTGCGCATCGCCCGCGAACACAACCCCGAAATCATTCTGCTAGATGTCATGATGCCCGACATCAACGGCTTCGAGGTCTGCAAACAGTTAAAAGCCGAGCCGACAACCCATCTCATCCCCATCATCATGGTCACAGCCCTACGCGATATCAAGCACCGTATCGAAGGCATCGAAGCCGGCGCTGACGAGTTTCTCTCTCGGCCCCATAACCGCGAAGAACTTCTGGTCCGGGTTCGCACGCTGATCCGGCTCAAACGCGCCAGGGTCGGCCTGGAGGAAGAGCGTAACCGCCTGCAGCTGCTGTACGACATCAGCCAGGCTATTGGCGCCGAGCTTGACCCGGACATCCTCATGGCTACGATCATCGACAAGACACAAAAGGCCGTGGGTGCCACCAAAGGCAATATCATGCTGCTGAACGAAGCCGGCGAAGTAGATCATAAGTTTCTGGTGCGGGCCGGCTCGGCGGTAGAGATTAGCGATCGCGTCACCAACGAGGTCATGAGCCGCGGATTAGGCGGCTGGCTGGTGCGCCACCGCCATGGCGACATCATCGAAGATATTCAGCAGGATGAACGCTGGATCACCCTGCCCGATGACCCGCTAGAGCAGGGATCGGCCATCGGTGTGCCTTTGGTCAGCCCCAAAAAGGTAGTCGGCGTCATTATCCTCAATCACCCCCAGGTCAATTACTTCAACAAGCAGCACTTATCGCTCCTGGAAACGATTGGCACCTCGGTAGCCTCCGCCTTAGAAAACGCCAACTACTTCACCGAAATCAGCGAAGAGCGGCGCAAGTTAGGCGCGATTCTCACCCAATCCACCGACGCCATTATCACCACCGACGAGGATTGGATCATTACACGTATCAACAACGCCGCGGAAACGCTGTTTGCATTAGATGCGCAAGAAGTTACCAATAAATCTATCCGCGATGTGCCGGAATTGAGCCTGTTAACACCTATTTTTGCCAACGCTTCTAGCCGGGTAGCGCCCGAAGAAGTTCACTTGCATAATGGCAAAACGCTTTATGCCAGCATCTCTCCCATTCAGGAGGTGGGCTATGCGGCCGTTATCCAGGATGTGACCGAATTTAAGAAGATTGAAGAAATGAGGTTGGCGGAAGAACGCCGCGAACAGCAGCTCCTAAAGGACACGTTTTCTCGTTATATGGGCCAGCGCCTGGTAGAACACGTCATGTCCCATGAGCCGGGCTTGCTGTCGCGGCGCGAACGCCGCCGTGCCGTGGTAATGTTTGCCGATCTGCGTAACTGGACCAGCGGCATGATTATGAAGATTGAGCCGGACGAAGCCATTAACCAGTTAAACGAATTTTTCACCAAGATGATGGAAATTGCCCTGGAGTTCGACGGCACGGTCTTTGAGATGACCGGTGATGAAATCCTGGTCGGCTTTAATGCACCGTTTGACCAGCCGGATGCGCCGCTGCGCGCCTTGCAAACGGCGCTCACTATGCAGCAGGAGTTTAACATGCTGCGGCGCGGCTGGTATGAGCAGGCGGGCACTGAATTGGGGCTGGGTATTGGCGTGGATTTGGGCGACGTGGTGCTGGGCAACGTAGGCGCCGAATCGCGCATGAGCTACCGGATGGTGGGCGAGCCGATGAACACGGCTCATCGCCTGGTGGACCTGGCCGAGGATGGCCAGGTGATTATTTCTCAGGTGGTTTACCAGGCTTTGCATGAAAAGGCGCCTGATTATCTGCAGCGAATTCGCTTTGAGAAAATTGGCCCTATTGCTCTGAAAGGCATTACACCGCCGCAAACGTTGTACCGTACCATGGTGGAGCGCCTGCCTTTCGTCGACTGAGGGTTACAACGGCCGTTTCCCTGGCACTCCCGGCCGGCGCGGATAAGCTGCTGGTGTGGCTGCCACCTTAGGCACCACGACCAAAAAATGATCAGCGTCCCGATCTGGCAGCGGCACGGCCGTAAACTCCGGTTCGCCACCCCCTAAAGTGCGAATGGCCGCAGCGGCGACGACCGTTTCCTCCCTGGCCCCGGCTCCCTTTTGCGCCAGCATCCACCCGCCCAGCCGCACCAGCGGCAGCAAATATTCTGCCAGTGTGCGCATTTCGGCCACACCGCGGGCGACAGCCCAGTCAAACTGGGCCCGGTATTCCGGCATTTGGCCCAACACCTCGGCCCTCTCTACCAGCACCTGCACATCATCCAGGCCCAACTCTGCCGCCACAACCAGCAGAAAATCGGTCTTCTTAGCCACACTTTCCACCAATGTCAGACGCAGCTCTGGAAAGAGGATTTTGAGCGGCAGGCCGGGAAAACCGGCTCCGCTGCCCACATCGATGAGGGCACGGCCGTTCAAATTGCCGGTCACCCGCGCGCACGACAGAGAATCGAGGAAGTGGCGTTGTTGAATGGCGGTCGGTTGGCGCACGGCCGTTAAATTTAGCCGTTCGTTCCAATCAAGCAGCAACGCCAGATACCGCTCAAACTGAGCTTCCTGCGCCGGCGTCAGCGCCAACCCCCAGGCAGCGGCCTGCTCAATCCACGCCAGTTTCTCCATTACCGGCTTCGCTCCAGGCGCTTCAACTCGGCGTCGATAACGTATGTGTCGTACTGCTCACCGCCAAAGTGAGCCGGTGTGAACGTCAGCCAGTTTTGCTGCATCAGGTAAGCGCCGCGCACATAGAGCGGCACAATCGGAGCTTCTCCCCCTTCGCCAAAGAAACCGTTTTCCACCTGCCGGTACAGATCAAACCGCTCCTGCAAATCAATCGACTGGGATGCCTGGCGCATCAGATCATCCAGATTAGAACAAGGCCGCATCATGCGGTTCTCGCTGTCCGAGCAGTGGAGCAGTTCATTTACCCAATTGTGTTCATCGGGATAATAAGACGACCAGCCAAGTTCCCACAAGTCCGGCCGCGCCGCGCCCGCTTCGGGGCGGGTATTGGCCAACAGGGTGCCAAACTGCACCTGCTCCAGAACGATCTGCTCCTCGGTGCAGTCCAGTTCTTTCACCCACATGTCTCTGATCAATTCAGCCTGGCGCAGCGACAGATCCAGCGAGCTGACGGTGAATTTGATGGACGGCATCAACCGGCAGCTGCTGTAACCACTTTCGGCCAGTTGTTGGCGAGCGTAATCAGGGTTATAGCCCATCCCTACGGTATCAACTGCCGGTGCGCCTACGACGCCGGGCGGCGCCAGATGCCGAAGCGCTTCTGCCCGGCCCTGATACAAGTCCTGGGCCAGTGCCTCATGATCGATGGCTGCGCTAAATGCCCGGCGTAAATTCGGATCACGGAAGACGCCACTGTCAAAGTTGAAAGCAATGTAAAAGACTGTCTGATCTGTGACCATGCGCGCCCGTGGCATATTTTCCAGCAAAAAGTCTTCTCTGTTATCCGGAGGCAGCGGCGCAACATCTAACCCCTTGTCCAGCCACAGCTCGTACATGCCATTCTCGTCGTCGAAAAAGTAGATGTTGATGACCTCGGCATTGCCACCCCGCAGCAGGGGCCATTCGGCGTTGCGCTGCAAGATGGTGCGCTTTTCAGACAAATCACCAGAGGTCAGCAGATATGGACCACTGGTGTAAATGTTTTCTGGCAACTGCCAGTCATCCTCAAACTCTTCGATGAGTTCACCGGGCACCGGTTTAAGCAGATCCAGGCTGGTGATGGTGAGAAAATAACCGGCGGGCTTGGTGAGGGTAAACTGCAGCGTGTAATCGTCTATGGCTTTGACACCGATGGCATCCAGGTCGCCCGGAGAAACGGTGGTTAAGCCATAGACCTGCTCGCAGCCAACAACCAGGAAGAGGATAAATGCTTCTGGCGTTTTGGTGGCCGATTGGCAGGCGCGGTGCACGGCCGTTACCACGTCACCGGCCACCACTGGCCGCACAATCTCTGGTTCTGGTGCTGTATCCTCGACCACCGCATTTTCCGGCGGGCGAATCCAGTAAACATCATCGCGCAAGTGGAAAGTCCAGACACGGCCGTCGCGGCTCACCTCCCATCCCTTGGCCAGTTCAGGCTCAATCACGTTGCTCGTGTTGTTGAAGTTCGTCAAGCCGGCAAACAAATTCTCCGTCAGGGTCGCGCCATTTTCATCGGCCGTTTTTTGCGGATCGATGTTGGGATAAGCGCCGACCATGCCTACATCCAGCACCACGGGCTGCCGTTGGGACACCGTCATGGGCGTAGGCGTCGCGGTCTGCTGCACGACTTTGGTGACCACCTCCTCAAATCCTTCAACCGTCACCACTTCGGTTACCACCACGTCCACCACTGGCGTCTCGTCGCAGGCGCCGAGAGCTAATATGGCCAAAATTATGAACAGGGCGAAGAGAACGAAGAGAAGGAAACGGCCGTTTCGCCCCGCTGTGTAAGAATAAAACCTTTTACTCATTAGCGCGTCATGCTATCCCATGCCACACTGGCTGGCAAGTGTTCTTCGCTACCGCCTCATCTGGTCCACAAATCCGATTCTGACATTTGCCATGTCAACCAGCGAGTAGTAAACTAGGGTTATAACCTCGCATTGCTCCTAAGGAAAGGCTCAATATGTACGAACGCGTACTGGTTATTGATGATTCCGAAGAAATTCGTGACTTTTTAAGCGAATACATACTGAAGCCAAAAGGGTTTGAAGTTTTAACCGCTTCCAATGGCCTCATGGGGCTGGAAATGGCGATAGCCAAAGAGCCCAATTTGATGATTGTAGATCAGCAGATGCCCCGTCTCACCGGCCTGGAAGTGCTGGAAAAGCTAAAGGAGCGCGGGATTGAGATTCCGGCCATCCTGGCGACGGCGCATGGTTCAGAAGAAACGGCCGTGGCCGCCTTCCGCTTGGGCATTCGTGATTACGTCATCAAACCGTTTGACGCCGACGAAATTAGCGAGTCCGTCGACAAAGCTCTGCGTGAAAGCCGCCTGGCCCGCGAACGCGACCAGCTCGTCCAGCAACTCATGGAGAGCAACTCCCAGTTGCAGCGGCGTGCCCAGGAATTAAACGTCCTCTACGGTGTAGGAAAATCGGTCGCCTCTTCGCTGGACTTAGAGGAAGTGCTGCACCGCGTCGTGGAAGCGGCCGTGTACGTGGTCGGCGCGGAAGAAGGCTCGCTCATGCTGCTAGACGAAGAGCAAGGCGAACTTTATATTCGTGCTTCCAAAAACCTGGATTCCAAAGCCCAATCCATGCGCAAGCGCGTCTCCGATAGTCTGGCTGGGAAAGTTTTGCAAACAAAAAGAGCCATCGCCATTGGCAATGACTCCCAATGGAAGCGCACCCACACCGCGCTCCTGGTAAAGTCTCTTATTTACGTTCCCCTGATTTTACAAAACAAGCCTATCGGCGTGTTGGGCGTTACCAATCGGCTCAAAGAAACCTCATTCGACAGCAACGACACCAGAGCGCTTTCTGCCCTGGGCGGATACGCCACCATCGCCATCAACAACGCCAACATCTACAGCGAAATCGAGCGGGAAAAGAACACCCTTAGCGCCGTGATGGATCTGTCCGATAACCCCATAGTCGTGTTGGATCAAAAGAACCGCCTGCTGCTAAGCAACTCGGCGGCTCGTAAGCATCTCGGCTTTGTGGATGGGGAGAACCCACTCGGACAGCCGATTGATGAAATTCTGCATGGGGATATTCTTGATTTTATCAACCAGTCGCAGGAGGCTGGCGCTTCACTGCGCCAGGAACTCGTGGTTAACAGCGGGAAAACCTTTAAAGCCGAAATGACCTTGATTGAAGGGGGGAACCGCTCGATTCTTTTGGAGCCCCTACCTTAGCGTCAGCGGGTTTCAGGATTTCATGCCCAGCCAAAAATGGTGGGGCAGTACAGTCTGCGCCGGTTGGACTTCTATATGTCCAACCGTTTTTTTCTCACTGAGCGACTTCTGATTAACCAGACAAAGCTCCGGGGAACGGCCGTATTTCTCCTGATAGTACTCAGCCGCCCGGTTGACTTTTTCATCCAGCGACCGCTGCCGGTCATCGTCCAGCCATAACATTCCTACGTTCATCGTTTGTCCTCTCCTTGGGGCCGAGTACGGCCGTTCGCATCAAAAAACATCATGCCCTCATCGTCTGACGTATTTTCCAGAGATCCGTCTGCCATAACATCATCCAGGTGCGGCCTGATAAAGTATGAATGAGCCATTAAGGTTGGCGTAGGCGGCCGCCGCAGCCGTGTCAGGCTAAGGTGCAGGTCATAGTCGCCGATAAAAGCCGCCTGAAAACCAATCAATCGCCCGCCGGTGATGGCAATAAAGTCTCCGCTGCCCAACAAATTCTCGGCTCCACTGTCTTCCAAACCGGCGCCATTCCGCGCTGCCTGCCGGCTGCCAACCCGTCCAACAACACGGACCGTCAGGTTCGCGCGCATGTTGGCGTCGAACACCTCTGCTTCCGGCCGTTCTGTGCTGAGAACCAGGTGGATTCCCGATTTATGACCGCGCTGAACCAGGTGAGTCAGCGCATCCACCACCGGCGCGCCACCGTTCTCCATGAACTTCGCTGCCTGGTCCACAAACGCCAACAGGTTGGGTACAGATACGTCATTGGCCTCCCGATACGCCATTTCGTTGGCCAAGAAATGGAGAACTTCAACGGCCGTTTCCATGTCATAGACCACCGAGGTCAACATGTGGGGCAGGAAGTTTAACGGCTCCAACTCCGTATACGCCGGCTCGCGTCCTTCTGTTTCCGGCGCCAAAATCAAGAGCTGCACATTGGACTGGCGGTTGGTCAGGGCCAGCGAAAGTGCCATGGTACGGATCAGGCTGGTCTTACCCGCACCTTCGTCGCCGGAGATCATCATGTGGGTCATGTCCTTGGGATCAAACTGCAGCAGCACGGGACGGCCGTCTTCCGATAGTCCCATGACGGCCGTTAAGGGCGGCAAATTCGGCGTCATCGCAATCATGTCCAACAGCGCGACGGGCGGCGATTCCTTAAATGCTACATCCAACTGCCAACGCCCGCCCTCGTGGCTTAAGGCCACGTTGGGCACGCCCAAAGCCGTTTTTAAATCGCCTGCCAGATCACGCAGACGTTCCCAGCCTGTCACCAGTTGGGTCTGCAAGTCAAACCGGATAGAACTCTGGCTGGCTGCCCCACCCTCCACCTGAGCCAACATTTTGTGACGCGCAAATACCCTTTCAATCTGGCGGGACTGAATTTCATAACGATGCCGCAAGCGTTCTTGCTGCAGCATCCGTCGCCGTTCTCTACTCGTCGTCATATCTGTTGACTCTTCGCAGCTTTACCTTGCAAGGGTGTGTTTCTCTTCAGATACTGCCACACTCCTGACACCACATAAAAACAGAACATCCGTTCTGTATTGGAGATAAAAAAGAAGGACGGCAAGAAACGGCCGTCCTTCGATAAACTGCTTCATCCAAATACTAAGCCGTCTGGCGCAAAACCATCATCACTTTGCCCTGCACCCGCACGTCCTCCGGTTCCACATAAATGGGTTTCATCGTGGGGTTGGCCGGCTGCAAGCGAATGCGGTCGCCGTCATAGTAGAAATATTTAAGCGTTGTCGTATCGCCAGCCAGCCACACGGCTACCATGTCGCCGTTGTTAGCGGTTTCTTGTTTGCGCATGATCACAATGTCGCCATCATTGACCATCGCGTCGATCATCGATTCTCCATTCACACGCAGAGCAAACAGGTCATCCACTCGCCCTTTGAGCATGGCCGAGCTGACTTCGATAGCGTCATCTTCGTCATAAACGGCAAAGTCGCCGCTGCCTACTTCGATGGGTTCGCCAGCCACAATGTCGCCTAACAGCGGAACTTTGATCAATCCAGTGACGCTGTCAGCCACGGCCGTGGCCACCTGATTAACCTTCTCCGCCACAACACCCAGGAAATCAGTCGCTTTATCTGTAAAGCTAATTCCCCGAGATACCTCTGCTTCGCGGTTGAGGTAACCTCTTTCTTCCAGGCGTGTGAGGTTATAATTGACGACCGAGGTCGAGCTAATACCCACAGCGCCACCTATTTCGCGAATGGTTGGTGGCCGGTCATGCTCTTCCCGATATTCGTAAATAAACCTGAGAATGTTTTGCTGCCGCTTCGACAGGGGCTTCTTGCTCATGTCAATGACTCCTTGACAGACGGCCGTTCCCCATTCAAAATAATCCAACGAGGCCGACAGTCGCTCATTTGTTCTGTATTATAAGCGAACAGGTGTTCGATGTCAAGGATATTTTACGTAAACTATTATGATTTTTGTACAAGTTTTAGACCGGGGATTGTTATGTGTTGGCTTCTATTCTTGCCCCTAGGCAAACAACTTGAAAGGATCATCCTCAGTTACCAAGCTAGATCTTAACATAAAAGGCAAACAACCCATGAACTTTGAAACCTTTTCTTTCGCCAGTCGTCGCTCCAACGTCATTGCCGCCAATGGGTTGGTAGCAACTAGCCAGCCGCTTGCCGCCCAGGCCGGCCTTGATGTTCTGAAAGCCGGCGGCAACGCCCTGGACGCTGCCATCGCCACAGTCGCCACGCTGTGCGTGGTTGAACCTTGTTCTACCGGCATTGGCGGCGACGCCTTTGCCCTCATCTGGTTGGCCGATGAGCAGAAGCTCTACGGGCTAAACGCCAGCGGCCCTGCTCCCCTTGGCCTGACGGCCGATTTCATCCGCGCCCAGGGACACGACCAGATGCCCACAACGGGCGCGCTCACCGTCACCGTGCCGGGCAGTCTGCGTGGCTGGCAGGCCGCTCTGGACAGGTTTGGCACGATGGGACTGGATACGTTGTTACAGCGCCCCATCCACTACGCCGAACAGGGTTACCCGGTCAGTCAACGCATTGCTCGCGCCTGGCATGCTTCCACAGAAAAATTGAGCGCTCATCCTGATTCGCGGCGTGTGTGGCTGCCAAACGGCCGTGCCCCCCTCTGCGCCGCCCGCTTTCAAAACCCTGAGTTTGCCCAAACGCTGCGAACCATAGCGGCACAAGGCCCGGATGCCTTTTACCTGGGCGACATCAGCCGCCAGATTGCCGACTGCGTGCGCGCGGCCGGCGGCGTGCTGACACAAGATGACCTGGCTGCTTACCAGCCAGAATGGGTGGCACCCATCCAGACCCACTACGGCGACGGCTTCGCCTTCCACGAAATCCCGCCCAACGGCCAGGGTCTCACGGCGCTGCTGGCTCTCAACATCGTCAAAGGCTTCAATTTGCCCGCGCTCGGTTATGGCACTGCCGATTATTACCATGCTTTGATGGAGGCCATCAAGCTGGCCTTTGCCGACGCCCAGGCTTACATCGCCGACCCGCGCCAGGCAGAAGTTCCTATCTCTGGCCTGCTGTCCGATGCCTACGCAAAAAACCGGCGCGGTCTCATCAACAGGGAACACGCCCGGCCTCCGCTGGCCGGCAATCCGCCGCGCCACGGCGACACGGTTTACCTGACCGTGGCGGACGGGGAGGGCAACATGGTGAGCTGGATTCAGAGCCTATACATGGGCTTTGGCAGCGGCCTGACGGCTGGCACGACAGGGGTGCAGCTTCAGAACCGCGGTGCGAATTTTAGCCTGGAACCGGGCCACCCAAATGAAGCTGCGCCGGGAAAACGGCCGTATCACACCATCATCCCTGGTTTTATCACCAAAGACGGACAGGCCTGGAGCAGTTTTGGGGTGATGGGCGGCTTTATGCAGCCGCAGGGCCACCTGCAAGTAGGTCTGAACTTGGTGGAATTTGGCATGGACCCGCAGACAGCGCTGGATGCGCCGCGCTTTAACTGGCTGCAAGGTCTGGAGTTTGGGTTGGAAACGGCCGTGCCCTCCTCCGTTCGCGCCGACCTGATGCAGCGCGGCCACCAGCTTCTGCCGCCGGAAACGCCGCTGCATTATGGCGGCGGCCAGGTCATCGTGCGCGATCCGGACAGCGGCATCCTCATTGGCGGCAGCGAACCACGGAATGACGGAACGGCCGTAGGCTGGTAGCAAGCAGCGGGTGGCCGGCGGCCGGCCTGAAGATGCTTACACTACGTTTATGCACGCTTAAGCGCTGCGTAAGAAATGGCCGCTATACTCGCTCTAATCAAGCAGGCAGCGAGCACCTACTAAGATCCGTGCTCGCTGCTGGCGGCCCGCCATTAAATCCAATCCTTTAGGAGATAACCATGAAAAATCCATTTGCCAGACGCGAAGCTGAAGCAAGTGTGCGCAGTATGAACCGCCTGCCCCCCGGCCAATCCCTCACCCAAAAGTTTCCGGTACTTCACTATGGCCCGGTCCCCAAGGTGAATTTGCAAACCTGGACGTTCCGAGTTTTTGGTCTGGTGGAAGAGGAAAAAGTGTGGAGTTGGGACGAGTTCAACCAACTGCCACGCACAAAAGTGACGATGGACATCCACTGTGTCACTCGCTGGTCAAAATTTGATACGGTTTGGGAAGGAATCTCGGTCAAGACGCTGGTGGACGAGGGCATTATTAAACTGAAGCCGGAAGCTAACTTTGTCGTGCAGCACTGCGAATATGGCTACACGACCAACACTCCGCTGGATCTTGTCTTGCAAGATAATTTTTTGCTGGCGACCCACTTTAATGGGCAGCCGCTGACACCTGACCATGGTTATCCGCTGCGCGGGGTGATTGGCAGCTTTGCCGACCGCAGTGAACCGAAAACCGCCTACTTTTGGAAGGGCGGCAAATGGCTGCGCGGGCTGGAGTTCCGCGCTACCGACAAACCCGGCTTCTGGGAAAACGCCGGCTACCACAACGAGGCTGATCCCTGGACCGAGCAGCGGTTCAGCGGCGGCAGTTGGCTCTCCGGGCGATAGATCAGTTAACTGTTTTCTGAGGCGCGGCCAAGGTGGACGCGGAGGAACTTCTTGGCCGTGTGCAGGGGAATTGCCAGCCCGACCTGCGGCCCGGCGATCATGGTGTTGATGCCTACGAGACGGCCGTTTCCATCCACCATTGGCCCGCCAGAATGACCCGGTCGCAGCTGTAAGCCCACCTGAATCAGATCACCCGGATAACGCGGCAGCTCCAGCGGCACGCCCACGTCGATGACGGTGCCGGCCGAGGCCGCGCCTACCACGCCCCACGGATGACCAATCGCAATGACCCAATCGCCGGCGCGCAGCCGGCGCGAACTGCCCAGTTCCATCGTTGGCAGGTTGTGGGCCGCGATGGATAGAGCAGCCAGATCCAGGGATTCGTCGTAGGCAAGCAGGCGGGAGGGGAAAGAACGGCCGTCTGCCAGCAGCACCTGCGGCGCATGGCGCTGCACGACGTGGGCGTTGGTCAGAATCAGGCCGTCCGCGTGCCAGATCGTACCCGCGCCGCTGCCCAGATGGCCGTTGGTCAGCTGGACCAGGCTGCAGCGCACCCGCTCGATGACGGCCGTCATCTGTTGGTTGATAGCGTTCGATACCATCGGTCTAGACAAAGAAGCGAGCAGCGTGTGTTACTCGCTGCCCGCGGATCTCTTTACTCTCGTTCGCCAATCGTTACCTGCACCTGCTGCACCTGCCCGCCGCGTACGATGCTCACAGGAACGGCCGTGCCCACACGCTCGCCGGTCAGCAAAGCCAGCAGGTCGTCGTGGTCGCGTACTTTTTCGTTGTCCAGGGTCACGATCGTATCGCCCAGGGTCAGGCCGGCAGCGGAAGCCGGACTGCCGCTTTCGGCGGAGACAATGAGCAGGCCGCTTTTCTGGCCAAGCTGCTCACGCAGCTCGTCGGGCAGCTTTACGCGCTGCGTGCTGACGCCCAGGTAGCCGCGTTTCATACGGCCGTGGGCCACCAGCGCGTCGGTCACGCGGGCCAGGGTGGCCGTAGGGATGGCCAGACTCACGCCGCCCATCAATGCCGAGGTGTTCATGCCAGCCAGACGGCCGTAGGCATCCACCAGCGGTCCGCCGGAAAAGCCAGGATACATCACCACGTCGGTTTGTAGATAACGGTCCACCTGGCCGCCCATGCGCGTGCGCCAACTATCGCCCAGGGCGCTGACGATGCCCAGCGTGGCCTGCACGGTTTTGCCCGGTCGCCCCAGCGCTAGCACCAGGTTGCCCACGCCTAATTCCTGCTTGTTGCTTTCGGTGAAAGGGGTCAGATCGGCGGCATCGGCGCGCAGAACGGCCGTGTCTGTGGCCGGATCGCGCCCGACCAAGGTGGCCGTCGTGGAACGGCCGTCGGGCAGGCCAATCTGGATGTTTTCATCGCGGGAAACGACGTGATGGGCCGTCACAATCAGCCCCTCGGTCGACCAGACAATGCCGGTAGCCGGAATGCGCCGCCGCCCTTCAACGCGCACGACGCCAGCTCCAGCATTGGCGACGGTGTTGGCCAGGGTATCGGATAATTCAGTTAAGACGTTGCTCATGAGGGTCTCCTTCTTGTCACGAACGGTTAATTGCTTACGTACGTTTAGGATAACAAACGCGGCGACCCGCTACATCCGCCGTTTGGCGAGGAGTAACCTGGAAGAATGGGTAGGTGGGGAGGAAAGATCTGACAGGTTTCAAAAAACTGGTCAGGTCTGCGTTTACAGAACGATGAGGCCCTGGCGGGTAGCCAGGACAACGGCTTCGGTGCGGGATTGGGCGCCGAGTTTGCTGAGGAGGGCATTGACGTGGAACTTGATGGTGTGTTCGCTGACGCCGAGGTGCTGGGCGATGGCTTTGTTGGTTAGCCCTTTGGCGAGGTACTGCAGCACTTCCAGTTCGCGGGGGGTGAGGTCTTCGTTGGGTAGGGTGATTGGGGAAACGGCCGTTACCACACCGTCACTCAACTCCGGGTCCAGCACAATCAGGCCGTGCACGGCCGCCTGAATGGCTGCCCACAGGCGCTCCGGGTCTAGCTCCCGCCGCAGCAGCGCCCGCACGCCACAAGACCAGATAACGGCCGTCTGCCCTTCGTCCGCTGCCAGGGCCACCACCGGCGCGCCACCTTCATCCCACACCGGCAAAGTCTCCACAGCCGTCCAGCCCACATCCCACACCACCACGTCCGGCGGCGTCTGCGGTTCGCTCCAGCCATCGCTAAAAAAAGTGGTGTCCGCCTGGTTGATGACGGCCGTATCACCGGCATGGGTGCTCAGCAGCATCGCCAGGCCCATGCGGGCCAGCGGATCGTCGGCCACGAGAAGAATGTGCAGGGGTTCCATGAAAACGCAGCATACCACAAGTTTCTATGAGAAACGTAAGCGTCTCAACATCAGGCAGGGGGCTACTGCAGCGTCATCGTCAGTTGATAGGTATTCTGTTCCAGGAGAAATTCTTCCACTTCCAGCGAGTACCAGCCATCCTCTTCCAGGGGGAAATCACCGATCTGCGTGGACTGATAAGTCAGCAGTTGGTCCTGGGGATCTATCAGCAAGAGCAGCAAGTCACTGCCCGAAGAGGAAGAAGTCTGTACGCTGAAATTTTGTCCGGCCGTGGCTTTGAAGAACCACACCTGAGTCGTGACATCGTTGATCGTGGCCGACTGCGTGACGCCGGACTGCAGCGTGCCCATTGGCCGGTAATCGCCCGCCTCATCCCACAGAGCGATGTAATAAGGCGTGGCCCGGCCCCCGACGCTGTATACCTGAATGACGTATTCGCCTTCGGTTGTTACATCCAGGAAAGCTGATTCCACCTGGCCGGCCGGCGCCTGGTTTTTCTCGGCCAGCACGGAGCCAATGGGCGTGAATAGACGAATCCCCAGGTTGACGTCGGGTTCGGCGATAACGCTGACGGTAATAGGCTGGCCGACTTCCAGGAAAATTGTCCAGTTGTGGCTTTCGTTGGCTGCCAGTTTATCGGGGAAAGCGTCATAGTAGCCTATTTCGCCGCGCTCGGTGACTGTGGGCGGAGGGGTTACGGTGGCCGTGCTGTTAGGCGGCGTGGTGGCGGTGGGCGTGGACGTGGTGCCGGGCCGCGGCGTGAGTGAAGGCGTCAGGGTGGCTCCCGGTGTTCCCGTAACGCCGGAGGGGGTAACGGTCGAAATGTTACTGCCGGGTGTGATGGTGCCGGTGGGGGTGAGGGTGAGTGTGCCGGTAACGGCCGTTCCCAGGTTCGGGTTGGCCGTGGGCAGGTTAAGCGTGGGTTTGGGCTCAATGGTCACCGGAGAAGTAGAGGTGGGGAACACAGAAACGGCCGTAGGCTGCGGGCTGCCTGCCTCCGGCACTCCCGTATCCGTCGGCACAACCAGGGGCGTTTCTTCCCCGATAACCTCGCCGCCCGGCACCGGCGGCGTCAGCGTCACCCGGGCAATCTGGCTGGGACTGATCAGCCGGGTCACGTCCAGGTACCAGAAATCCCTGGGCACCGCCTGCTTGCCACAGCCAATTGGTCCCTGCCAATGTTCCACCCGGCCGGCGACTGTCATGGTCAGGCCGGGGGGGAATAGTTCGTGCAGCGGCTCATCAAACCCGCCTGCCTGGATCAACGCCTCGCCATCCTGCAAAGTCCAGGTCGTGGGGCCGGGATGCGGGTCCAGACCGCAGACCAGGCGCGGCAGGCGGCCAAACTGCCCCGTCACCTGCACCGTCGTGCCTTCAAAGAATTCCGGATTCTCCAGCACGTCAGCCAGGCTGATCTGGATGCCCTGCGCTCCCACGGGCAGAACCGGAAAAGTGCCTGCCGCCGGCACAGTTGGGAACGGCGTCGGCGTGGGTTTCTCGGTGCTCTGGCACCCCATCAACAAGAGAAGAGCAATAAGTACGAGAAAAAGCGAATGTTTTTTCATAAGATGCCGATTTCATCCTTTGTCCAAACGGGTTATGATTGCCTTTTGGGTCGGATGTGTTCTGACCCAATGATACCAGAAGCACAGGCGAGAAAGGAATAGACGATGAATTATCAGGACGACGTATATGGTTTCGTCACCATTACGGAACCGGTGCTGCTCGATTTGATGGCTTCGGCGACGCTGGAACGGCTGCGCGGGGTGATGCAGCATGGCATCAGCGCGCTCATCGGCATTACGCAGCCCGTCACGCGTTTTGAGCATTCAGTGGGCGTGATGCTGCTGGTGCGCCGCCTGGGTGGTTCGGTGGAAGAGCAAATCGCCGCCTTGCTGCATGACGCCAGCCATACAGCTTTTAGCCACGTCATGGATTACGTGTTCGACGGCCATGACAGCCAGAGTTACCACGATGAGGAAAAAGAGGCGTTCTTAAGCCAGACGGACATTCCGGCGATTCTGGCGCAGCACGGCCGTTCCTGGCGCGATTATTTGCACGAGGAGAACTTTCCGCTGCTGGAGCAGCCGTCGCCGCGGCTGTGCGCCGACCGGCTGGATTATTTTTTGCGTGACGCGCAGGGGTTGGGGCTGGCCACGGCCGTTCAGGTCCAGACCACCCTGCACCATCTGGCGGCCGTAGACGGCCGTATCGCGGCGACCACGTTGGAAGCCGCCCAATGGCTCGGCTATACCTTTATGGACGCCGACGACGCCAGTTGGGCCAACTTCCGCGAGGTGGGCCTGTACGAACTGACCGCCCAGGCCATCCGGCGCGGCCTGGAAATCGGCGCTATCACCCAGGCCGACATCTGGGGCGTGGATGAACCGCTGTGGGTCAAACTCCACGCCCACCCGGACGCAGCGCTGCAGGCCACGCTGCGCCTGGTCAGCCCGGACACCCGCTTCGCCTGGGACGAGGCGAACCCCACGTTCCTGGTCAGCACCAAACTGCGGGCCATCGACCCTGACGTGTGGCTGGATAACGGCTGTCTCGTTGCCCTCTCCGCCCTCGACCCTGAATTTGCGCGCCGCCGCACCGCCTACCTGCGCAGCAAGCAAGGCAAGTGGCCCATGCGCGTCATCCCGCCCGCCTGAAAAATAAACCGACAGCTTTTCTTTTGGAAATTAGACCCGAAGGGTTTTGCATCCATTGAGTCGCATATCCAGGTTTCAAACCCTTCGGGTCTTCTGAAAAAAGTTTTGGAAATTAGACCCGAAGGGTTTGCATCAATTGAGTCGAGTATCCAGGTTTCAAACCCTTCGGGTCTTCTGAAAAAAGTTTTGGAAATTAGACCCGAAGGGTTTTGCATCCATTGAGTCGAGTAGCTCAGGTTTCAAACCCTTCGGGTCTTCTGAAAACTTTCTACTGATCACTCAGAGGCGTTTTCGAATCAATTCAGCATTGATTGTCCTGTGCCGCAATTGGCCCTGAATTAGCTCAGCATACATTGCTATAAACTGCAACCGGCTCTGAATTGGCTCAGGATGGGCTGCGGGCTGCTGCAATGGGTTATGAATAGATTCAGCATGGGTTGAGGGAGAATGCAATGGGCTATGAATAGATTCAGCATGGGTTGAAGGTGACTGCAATCGATGCTGAATCTATTCGACACACGAGTAGAGGCCCGGCCGCGCCGTAAACCCCCGCCTTCAGATTGGTCCAATTTCCTCTGAGAATAATTTAACCGCAGAGAACGCGGAGGACGCAGAGAAAAATCTGTGTCATCTGTGAAATCTGTGGATTTTCATTTATGGTGTTGAGCCTGCGCTCCCAATGAAACCTGTCCGGTTTTTCCCCGCCAAGATTGAGCCTAACCCGCCATCACCTAAGTTTATTAACCATTTCCGTAAATCCGTTGATTTTCCTTCACCAATTTATTACAATTAGTTCATTATCCCAACCAGGCAAGGCAGAAACATGAACGGAGCGTTGGACGAAATTGACCGGGCGTTATTGACTTATTTGCAGGAAGACGCGCGCATCAGCAATGCAGAGCTGGCGCGGCGGGTAGAGCTCTCCCCGCCCGGCCTGCAAAAGCGCATCCGCAAGCTGGAAGAGGCGGGCGTGATTGACAAGTACGTCACCCTGGTCAACCACGAGGCCGTGGGGTATGACATGATGTGCATTGTGCAGGTAACGCTGGCGCGGCATGATCCAACGGCCGTGGCCGCCTTCCGCCAGGCTGTCAAAGAAATGCCCGAAGTGCTGGAAGGTTATCACCTCACCGGCGAGTCCGATTACCTGCTCAAAGTCATTGTCCACAACCGCAAACACCTGGAACAGTTCATCCTGGAAACACTGACCCCCGTCCCCGGCATGGACAAAATCCACACCAGCCTCGTCCTCAGCGAAATCAAAACGACAACGGCCGTGCCTCTATAAAAGAACAAAGACCCTAAAGGTTTGTGTGCTGAACCCTTAGGGTCTTTATGGAACCAAAACAATTATGATCCTTCCCGCCCCTTCCCACGAAATAACCCTGGCCGACTGGACCCACTCCATGAGCCGCTCCGTGCTGCGGCAGATGATCGCCATCACCGCCCGGCCCGGCATTTTGTCCTTCGCCGGCGGCCTGCCCGACCCCGCCCTCTTCCCCACGGCCGATTACGCCGCTGCCCTGCAGCATGTCCTGGCCGCCGACCCCAAAGCCCTGCAATACGGCCCGCCGCTCGCAGCGCTCAAGGTCCACATCGTCGGCCTGATGGCCGAACGCGGCGTAGAGGTCACGCCAGAGCAGGTTTTCCTGACGACCGGCGCGCAGCAAGGGCTGGACATCCTCACCCGGCTGTTCTTGAACCCCGGCGGCGAAGTGCTGCTGGAAGAAATCGTCTATCCCGGCATTCAGCAGACCGTGGCCCCCTACCGCCCCCACATCCTGCCCATCCCCACCGACCTGGAAACCGGCATCGACGTGGATACGATAGAGCAAGTCCTGGCGGACGGCGCGCGCCCGGCCTTTTTGTATGTGATTCCCGACGCCCACAACCCACTCGGCGTCAGCATCAGCCCCGATAAGCGGCAGCGGCTGGTTTCCCTGGCCCGCGCCTACGGCTTGCCCATCATCGAAGACGACCCCTACGGCTTCCTGCACTATGATTCCCACCTGGAACCGCCTTTACGGGCCTTCGACGATGAATGGGTCTTTTACCTCGGCTCCTTTTCCAAAATTCTGGCCCCGGCGCTGCGCCTGGGCTGGATGATTGCCCCTGAACCGCTCATTCCCAAACTGACCGTGGTAAAAGAAGCCGGCGATCTGGAATCGTCGGCGCTGACGCAGCGGGCCGTTGCCGCTTATCTGGACGCCGGACATCTACCGGCTCATTTGGAGAAGCTGCGGCGTGAATACGGCCATCGCCGCGACACCATGCTGCAAGCCCTCTATCATCATTTTCCCACGGAAGCCCGCTGGACTGTGCCGTCGGGCGGTATGTTCGTGTGGGTGGAACTGGCGGCAGGGGTCGATACGAAGGTGGTGTTGGAAACGGCCGTGTCCGAAGCCCAGGTCGCCTTCATCCCCGGCGCCGCCTTCACCCTGCCCGGACGCACCGCGCCCCACTGCCTGCGCCTCAACTTCTCCAACTGCACCCCAGACCGCATCGAAGAAGGCATTGCTCGACTGGCCGAAGTGATCAACCGAGGATGATTCGTGATGCGTGATGCGTGAAGACCAATTTTCACGCATCACGCATCACGCTTCACACTTTACCCACCCCACCCCACATCAAACCTAACAATCCCACAAAAACCTATAGTTCAAGGAGAACAAGTCATGTCTGAAGATTTCTTGCCGATTAAAGGAATGGACCACGTGGAGTTTTATGTGGGCAATGCCCGGCAGGCGGCGCATTTTTACCGCACCGGCTTTGGCTTTGCCCACACCGCCTACAGCGGCCTGGAAACGGGCAACCGCGAGACGGCCTCCTATGTGTTGGAGCAGGGTAACATCCGCCTGGTGCTTACGGCCGCGCTCGGCCCAGATCATGCCATCGCCCGGCACGCCCATTTGCACGGCGACGGCGTGGGCATCATTGCTCTGAGCGTGCCGGACGCCGCCAGCGCCTACCAGGAGTCCACCAAACGGGGGGCGACGGGGGCGATTGCGCCAACGGCCGTGGAAGACGAGCACGGCGTTTACCGCTACAGCGCCATCCGCGCCTACGGCGACACCCTCATCAAATTTGTCGACCGCAGCGACTACCGCGGCCCGTTTGCCCCCGGTTACGCCGCCCGCAACGGCGCGGCGGAGGCGGGCAACGGCAAGGGCAAGTACGCCCACAAGGGCGTCGGACTGGCCCACATCGACCACATGGTAGGCAACGTGGAGCTGGGCGCGATGAACCGCTGGGTGAAATTCTTCGCCACGACCATGGGCTTCTCGCAGCTCATCCACTTCGACGACGAGGACATCTCCACCGAATACTCGGCGCTGATGTCCAAGGTGATGCAGGACGGCACGGGCAAGGTGAAGTTCCCCATCAACGAACCGGCCGAAGGCAAGAAGAAGTCACAAATTCAGGAGTACCTGGATTATTACTACGGGCCGGGTGTGCAGCATCTGGCGCTGTCGACGGGGGATATTGTGACGGCCGTTACCCAACTGCGCGACAACGGCATCGAATTCCTGCGCGTGCCCAACACCTACTACGAAGACCTGGAAGAACGCGTCGGCCACATCGACGAACCCCTCGACAAACTGGCCGACCTGGGCGTGCTGGTAGACCGCGACGAAGAGGGCTACCTGCTGCAAATCTTCACCAAGCCGGTCGAAGACCGCCCCACCGTCTTCTACGAAATCATCGAGCGCCACGGCAGCCGAGGCTTTGGCAAAGGCAACTTCAAAGCCCTCTTCGAAGCCATCGAACGCGAACAAGACCTGAGAGGCAATTTGTGATAGATTCACGGATTTGACGGATTTAACGGATGAACACGGATTTTTTTGTGGAGGGGAGTCGTGTTACACGAAGACATCACGGACAAGATCATCAAAGGATTCTTCAAGGTTTATAACACGTTGGGCTATGGTTTTCTGGAAAAAGTGTATGAGAATGCCCTGATGCATGAACTGAGAAAGCAAGGTCTGGTTGTTCAACCGCAGCAGCGCATTCGGGTTCATTATGATCAGGTAGTGGTTGGTGATTATTTTGCTGATTTGTTGGTTGCCAACAAAGTCATTGTCGAATTGAAGAGCGCCCAATCCATTTCAGCGGACCATATCGCCCAATTGATGAATTACCTGAAAGCCACCGACATCGAAGTAGGTTTGCTGCTTAATTTCGGTCCCAACGCCCAATTCAAACGCCGCCTCCTGACCAATGACAAAAAACCAAATCTTCATCCGTGAAAATCCGTCCAATCCGTCTCATCCGTGTATCCATCGGAGGAAACGAATATGACTTACTATTACAGAATGGGGGAGATTCCGCATAAGCGGCATACGCAGTTTCGGCAGCCGGACGGCCGTCTCTATCACGAAGAGGTGATGGGCATTCACGGATTTGCCGGGATTCAGTCGATTTTGTACCACCTGAACCCGCCAACGGCTGTGGCCCGCATCCCGGCCGCCCTGCCCGCCCAAATCTTGTACGAAGACGTGGGACCGCTGCGGCCGCGCCATCTGCGCTCTGCGCCGGTGGCGGAGGGTGGGAATGCGATAGACGGCCGCGTCCCCCTCTTGGGCAACAACGACGTCGTCCTCTACGTCGGCCGGCCCACCGAGGCCATGCCCTTCTGGTACAAATTCGCCCACGGCGACGACATCATCTTCATCCACGAGGGAACCGGGCTGCTGGAAAGCCAGTTCGGCCACCTGCACTACCGCCCCGGCGACTATCTCGTCATCCCCACGGGCGTGATGTGGCGGCTGCTGCCCGACGAGAACGTGGATCAGCGCATGTTGTTCGTGGAATCCTACGGCCACGTCACCCCGCCCAAACGCTATCTGAACAACTACGGCCAATTCCTGGAAAACGCGCCCTACTGCGAGCGCGACATCCGCACACCGGAAAAGCTGGTCACCCACGACGAGCGCGGCGAATTTGAGGTGCGCGTAAAGGCACGCGGGGCGATCACTCAGTTCATTTACAACAACCACCCGCTGGACGTGGTGGGCTGGGACGGCCACCTGTGGCCCTTTGCCTTCAACATCGAGGACTTCGAGCCGATTACCGGCCGCGTCCACCAGCCGCCGCCCGTCCACCAGACCTTCGATGGGCCGGGTTTTGTGCTGTGCTCCTTCGTGCCGCGCCTGTTCGACTACCATCCGCTGTCGATTCCCGCGCCCTACAACCACTCTAACGTGGACTCCGACGAGGTGTTGTATTACGTCGAAGGCGACTTCATGTCGCGCAAAGGCATCGAACGCGCCTCGCTGACCATCCATCCCAACGGCATCCCGCACGGACCCCACCCCGGCACCTACGAAGGCTCCATCGGCAAGGAGCGCACGGAAGAGCTGGCGGTGATGGTGGACACGTTCCACCCGCTGCGCCTGACGACGGCCGCTTGCGAGCTAGAGGATGAAGGGTATGCTTATAGCTGGCTGCCCAACCACTAGAGGTTTAGAACTGGCAAATCTTATTAGTGTTCAAGAAACTGAACGGGTAAGCGTTCCCCTCCCCTCAATCCCCTCCCGGCGGGAGGGGAAATCTGGCTCCCTCGCCCTTTGGGAGAGAGCTGGGGAGAGGGCAAGAGCTTTTAGAATCCGCACCGCGTCTTGCACCAAACACCAACGCCTATGATTATCAATCCACTCGACCTGAAGATTCAAGACCGCTACAAACTTATCATCGGTTCGATTGTGCCGCGCCCAATTGCCTGGGTGAGCACGATGGACGCGCAGGGTAATTTGAATTTAGCGCCGTTCAGTTACTTTACGGCCGTTTCCACCGACCCTATGACCCTGCTCTTCTGCCCCGGCTGGTCGTCGGTGCGCGGCAAGATGAAGGACACGCTGGAAAACATCCGCCAGGTGCCGGAATTCGTCATCAACATCACCGACGAGACGACCAAAGAAGCGATGAACCTGACCGCCACCGAGTTCCCGCCCGGCGTCAACGAGTTTGACTGGGCGGGCGTCACACCCGCGCCCAGTCAGACCATCCGCGTGCCGCGCGTGGCCGAATCGCCCATTTCGTTTGAATGTAAATTGCAGCAAATTGTGGTGGTGAAAGAAGGTCCGGGCGGCGGCGCGGTGGTGCTGGGCGAAGTCCAGGCCATCCACGTGCGCGATGAGGTGATTAAAAACGGCCGTATCCTCCCCGAAAAGCTCCAGCCCATCGGCCGTTTGGCCGGCAGCACCTACGCCCACATCAACGATCTATTCGAGATGCATCGCGTCCCCCCGCCGCAAAAATAACGAGAAACGGTGAACGAGGAACGTTCAGCATTCATCGTTCCTCGTTCACCGTTCCTCTACGGCATACCCGCCAGAATCAGTTCCAGGTCATCGGCGTCGAAGAGATACTGCTCGCCGCAGAACTGGCAGTTGACCACAGCTTCGCCTTCCGTATCCAACAGATTTTGCAAGCCCTCTCTGCCCAAATTAACCAGAGCTTTTTCTGACCGCTCGCGGCTGCAGGTGCACTCGTAGCGCAGTTCGCGCTTTTCCAACACTTCGTAGGCCACGCCGGTAAAAATCAGGGCCAGCATGTCTTCGGGACGTTCGCCGTCGCGCAGCAGCTTTTCGATGTGCGGCAGGTCTTGCACGCGCGCGATCATCTGCTGAATTGTTTTTTCATCATAAGGCGGCAGCGCCTGAACTAAAAAGCCCGCCGCAGCCGTCACCTGTCCGCTTTCGTCGGTCAGTACGCCAATTTCCACGGCCGACAGCACCTGCTCCGATTGGTTGAGGAAGAAGGTCAGGTCGGCGTCGATTGTGCCGGTTTGCAGCGGCACCACACTTTCGACCGGCTCCTTCAGCTTGAGATCGCGCACCACCGTCAGCTTGCCAATGTCGCCCACAGCGCCGCCGATGTTTGGCTGACCGTTAACCAGCGGTAGATTGAGGTCGGGATTGCCGACGTAGCCGCGCAAACGGCCGTATGCATCCGACTCCACCAGAATTTTCCCCACCGGGCCGGAGCCTTCCAGCTTCAAGGCTATCCGCTGCTGCACTTTCAGCAGAGCGCCCATCAACGCGCCGCCCGTCAGGCTCTGGGCCAGGGCAGCAGCGGCCGTCGGCGCCGCATCATGCCGACGGGCGGCTTCGTTGGCCAGTTCCGTGGTCACGCAAGCCAGGCCGCGCATACCCGCCTCTTTGGCAATCACACGAATTAAATAATCTCCCACAGTTACCTCCACAATGTCAGAATACGCAAAAACATCCGTTTTCAACTGAAAGCGGATGTCGGCGTACAGGTCTATCACCCCCTATTTTAGCAGAGGGCGGGCCGAATGAGGCCGTTTACGGCCGTTTTCATATGCAATTCCTACGGTCCTAGTTATACAGGCAGGGTGCGCTGTTCGTGGTAGCTTTGCACGGCCGTTTCCAGCACCCGGATCACATCCCGCGCCTGTTCGGGCGTCACGGCCAGGGCGGCGCCGTGGGCAATGGCCGCCTGTACGTTGGCATAAAAAGCCAGGTAATCACCGGGCAGCGTTTCAACTTTGCCCTGCACGTGCAGCCTCTCCCAGGCAGTGTCCAACGTGCCCCAGGCCGCTGCCGGCTCTGCCCCCCAGTCTGGCTCGCCGGGTATACGGCCGTTCTTCAGCGCCGTTTCCTGCGGATCAAGGCCAAATTTCACATAGCTGCCCAGTGTGCCATGCACGGCCAGATGGGGCCGGGGCTGGCGGCGCAGCATGCTGGCTTGCAAGGTAACGTGCAGAGAATCGTAGGCCAGGTGCAGCGTGAAGGCATCGTCGGTCTGGGCGTGCGGGCGCTGGTGTTGCAAAACGGCCGTCACCGACCGCGGCCAGCCGAACAAAAGTAAGGCCTGATCCACCAGATGCGCGCCCAAATCATACAAAATCCCGGAGCCGGGCAGCGGCTCTTCGCGCCAGGCATTCGGTTTTGCCTCCGGTCGGAAGCGATCAAACGCCGCTTCGTAACTCACCAACTGGCCCAACACGTTTTGAGCCAGAATCTCCTGCACCGTAAGAAAACCACCGTCCCAACGCCGATTTTGGAATACCGTTAGCAGCACTTCTTCCCGCCCGGCCAGATTGATCAATTCCCGCGCCTCGGCACCTGTGATGGTAAATGGCTTGTCCACCACCACATGCTTCCCCGCCAGGATGGCCTGCCGGGCCTGATCAAAGTGATGGGTGTTTGGCGTGGCAATGACCACCAGGTCTATCTCGGCGTCGGCCAGCAGTTCTTCCAGGCTGCGCACCACCGTTACCTGTGGATAGCGCGCCTTCGACCAGTCAGCATGCCGTTCAACCACACTTTTCAGCTGCAGCCCCGACGTGGCCATAATCAACGGCGCATGAAAAACTTCACCGGCCATGCCGTAACCTACCAGTCCAACCTGAATTTTCTTTGTCATGGGTATATCCTCAATGGGGTGGAAACGGGAAGCCCACCATCTGGCGCATCACCCATCAGCTAGACGAGATCAATGTCCAGGATGCGGTATGGGTAGACGTTGAACACGGCCGTTTCGCCAAATTGTGTCTGGCGGGGCGTGTCGGGACGGTAGATGTGAATGTGCCCGTGCAGCAAATAGCGCGGCTTAAACAGGCGCATCAGGGTGAGAAAGACTTTGAAACCGGTGTGGGGCAAATCGTGGCGATCGTGAATGCCGTAAGGAGGAGAATGGGTAACGAGGACGTCCAGGTAACGGCCGTAGCGGCTGCGGTTCATCAATAGACGCGGCACCAACTGCGAAAACTGCCAGCGCATTTCGCGTTCCGTATACATCAACGGAGCCTGCGGACGGTAGCGCATTGAGCCTTCCAGGCCGGCCAGCAGCAGGCCGTCGTGGCTGACCGTCTGGCAGTGAATGTCCATGCCGCCGGGCACGTCATAGAGGACACGGCCGTCGGCCGTATATTGCGGCCCCTGGTCATGATTCCCCCGCACGTACACCAGCGGCACATCCAGGGCAGAAATCAAAAAATCCAGGTAGTAATAGGGCAAATCGCCGCAGCCGATGATCAGATCCAGGCTGGGCAAATTCTGGCGCACCTGGCTGTGGTACAAAACGTCCAGCACCCGATCGCTCACGGCCAGAATCTTCACGGGTCCGGCCACTCCCGAGTCTGGTTCACTGCCAGTTTGTCCAGAACAGCCTGCTCCAGATCAATCCCGGCGATGCTGGCCAGCTGCAGCAAGTACAGCGCCACGTCCGCCAGCTCACCGGCCAGTTCGTCCGGCGCTTTCACTTCCTCGCGCCACTGGAAATGCTCCAGAACCTCAGCGGCCTCAATGCACAAAGAAGCGGCCAGGTTTCGCGGCGTTTGTGGTTTCGGTGAATTCGCATCGTACCAACCTTTGCTGGCGACAAAGGCGTGCATGAGCGCTTCTAATTCTTTCAGTTCCATACAATTTTAGGCGGACAGACCCAAAACCTCTCCCGATTGGCGGCGTAAAAAGGCGCCGCCTCATTTTCCCCCTATTCTAAGGTCAGGCTAAAAAAAAGTAAAACGCAGCACGCCGTTAGCGTGCTGCGTTCAGATGGTCAATCGACTACTTCATACGCCCGGAGGGATTCGAACCCCCAACCCTCTGATTCGAAGTCAGGTACTCTATCCATTGAGCTACGGGCGCTTAAGTGCTGGGATTTTACCCCGGAACAAAAAAGCTGACAGCCAGTTGACCATCAGCTTTTGGGCGAGTGGTGGGATTCGAACCCACGATCTTCTGGGCCACAACCAGATGTGTTAACCCCTACACCACACCCGCCACACGCATAAACGCAGGCAGAATGCTATCATACCTCCCACTGGCAAGCAAGTACACTTTGCCTTTTTACCGTTCCGTTTTACAATCCCCCCATGCAAGGAGAGTTACGTACACTAAACGGCCGTTACCGGCTCCTCGGACGCATTGGCAGCGGCGGCATGGCCGCCGTTTACCGCGCCCAAGACCTGAAGCTGGGGCGCATCGTGGCCATCAAAATGCTCCACGAAAGCCTGACCAGCGACGAGGGTTTTCTGATTCGCTTCCAACGCGAAGCCCACGCCGCCGCCAATCTAACCCACCCCAATATCGTCACGGTCCACGACATTGGTCAGGAAGAATATCGCCATTACATCGTGATGGAGTACGTCGATGGCTTTACGCTTAAGCAAATCATTCGGGATGCCAATGAAGACGGCCGTTTCCTACCCGTCAGCCGCGTCCTGGATCTGACCATCCAGATTTGCAACGGCATCGGCTATGCACACCGCGCCAATCTGGTCCACTGTGACCTGAAACCGCAAAACGTACTGGTCACCCGCGATGATCGCGTCAAAGTCGCCGATTTTGGTATCGCCCGGGCGATCACCGAAGCCAGCCAGCACCTGGCCGACAGCCAGGTGTGGGGCACACCGCAGTACATTTCGCCAGAACAGGCTGCCGGCCAAACGCCCACCCCGGCCTCCGACGTGTACGCCATCGGCGTGATCATGTTCGAGATGCTCACCGGCCACCTGCCTTTCGCCGCCGACTCGCCAACGGCTATGGCCCTGAAACATTTGCAGGAAGTTCCGCCTTCCATCCTGGAATACAATCCTGGGGTGCCTCGCCAGTTGGACGACATCGTCCACAAACTGCTGGCGAAGGAACCCTCGGCCCGCTACAGTACGGCCGGCCAGTTGGGCCGCATACTCAGCGCCTACCGTGACCGCAGCCTGGCCGATACCGGCCCGGTTTACCCCGCCCTGGTAAAGTCGCAAACCACGGCCAAAACGGCCGTGCCCACCTCCGAACAAGAAACCCACTTTTATCAGCGCCCCCAGGTTGCGGCCACCGATGCCCAGGATACACCCCGGCGACCAATGCGCCCTGTCAGACCGCCTTCCCCGCTCCCCCAGGCCGCCAGCCAACCCACTCCTGCTGGCCCAGATTGGACCATTATTGGGCTGGGTATTACGGCCGTTATCTCTCTGCTAGGGTTAATTCCCTTATGGTACCTGGTTTATCGCGCCTGGGCCGGTTAGCGCCCTCGCGCCCCATTTTTCTTTCTGTTATACTGGCTTTGGTATCGATTAATCTGAATGGCTCTTTGGGATCTTTGCGGATATTTTGGCAGAAACTACATGCGTCACCTACAGAAACAGCACTCACTGCCCCGTATGCTCCAGAACTGATCCTGCATCCCCTGAAGATCCGCTTTAATTTGGGTTACGACGTCATTGGCGCGCTGCCAGGGTTAGGCAGTTCCTTCCCGCAACGAGTGGCTCAATGGGAGGCTTTTTGATGAATGCAGCACGAATTTCCAGATGGCTCATTTACATCTTGATCGCGGTCACCTTGCTGGCCGTTTTGTGGAATCTAAGTGCCACGCCAGCCCCCAGCGAAGAAATTTTCATCAGTCAGCTCGCCCAGCAAATCAAAGCCGATGAAATCGCCGAAATCGACGTCAGCAGCAGCGGGCAAGAGGTTGTCGTCCACTACCTGAGTGATGAGTCTCCCCCGGCCAAAGCCAACATCAGCGGTGTCAGCTCTCTGGAAGAGGTGCTCCAGAACTATGGCATCACCGAGAGCGATTACGCCGACGGCCGTCCCGTCATCGCCTACGCCAAACGCAGCCAGCTCGGCGGCTGGCTCAACCTCATCGGCATCTTTCTCCCCGCCCTATTGATGATCGCCTTCATCTACTTCATTTTCCGCCAGACACAAGGCTCCAATAACCAGGCAATGTCCTTTGGCAAAAGCCGCGCCCGCATGTTCACCGGCGATCATCCCACCGTCACCTTCAGCGACGTGGCGGGAGCCGATGAGGCCAAAGAAGAACTGCGCGAAATTGTCGAATTTCTGCGCGAGCCGGAAAAGTTTGTCAACTTTGGCGCGCGCATTCCCAAAGGCGTCCTCCTGGTAGGCAGCCCTGGCACAGGCAAAACGCTGCTGGCCAAAGCCGTTTCCGGCGAAGCCGGCGTGCCGTTCTTCTCCATTGCCGGCTCCGAATTTGTGGAAATGTTTGTCGGCGTGGGCGCCAGCCGCGTACGCGACCTGTTTGAGCAGGCCAAGCGCCACAGTCCCTGCATTATCTTCATCGACGAAATTGACGCCGTAGGCCGCCAGCGCGGCGCCGGGTTGGGGGGTTCCCACGACGAGCGCGAACAAACCTTGAACCAGATCCTGGTAGAAATGGACGGTTTCGACACTGATACGCATGTCATCATCCTGGCGGCGACCAATCGCCCAGATATTCTTGACCCGGCCCTGATGCGGCCCGGTCGTTTTGATCGGCGCGTGGTCATCGACCGGCCAGACATGCGCGGGCGGGAAGCCATCTTCAAGGTTCACCTGCGCGGCAAACCGATCGCAGGCAACGTCAACGTCCAGCGACTGGCCAAGTCCACGCCGGGCTTTGTCGGAGCCGACATCGAAAATACGGTAAACGAGGCAGCCTTGCTGGCTGCGCGCCGTAACAAAAAGAACATCGGCATGGCCGAGTTCCAGGAAGCGGTAGAGCGGGTGCAGCTCGGCCCGGAACGTAAAAGCCGGGTCATTACGCCCGAGGAGAAAGAGATCATCGCTTACCATGAAGCCGGACACGCCCTGGTGAGTCACTTTCTGCCGGCTGCGCCGCCGCTGCGCAAAATTACCATCGTGCCGCGCGGCATGGGCCTGGGCCTGACCTGGTACATGGAAAACGATAATTTGCTGCCGAACAAATCGCAGCTTCGAGCCCAAATCGCCAGCACGCTGGGCGGCCGGGTAGCCGAGGAAATTGTGTTTGGCGAAGTGACGTCGGGAGCCAGCAATGATTTGCAGCGCGTGACCCAAATTGCGCGGCTGATGGTGACGCAGTATGGCATGAGCGAAGACCTGGGTCTGCGCGTCTATGGGCAAAAGCAGGAGATGGTCTTCCTGGGCCGGGAAATTAGCGAGCAGCGCGACTATTCGGACGCCGTGGCTGAACTGATTGACAATGAAGTCCGCGAGATCATCGACCGGGAGCACGAAGAGGCGCGGCGTATTTTGCAGGAAAACCGGGACACGCTGGACCGGGTGGCCCGGGCATTGATTGAGGAAGAAACTCTGGAAGCCGAAGAGTTTGTGGCGATCACAGAGGGAACGGAACGGCCGTCTCCCGCCGACATCTCGTCCCGTCCCCCTTCACAGCCCGACAAAAAAGACACCTTGGATTGGAACTCATCCTTAAACTTACCGCCGGCTCCTTCGCCGGCCTGAGCAAATCTTGAGAGCGCTTAGCAAAACCTCGAAGAAGCGTGGCCCGGCCCCCTCTTCGAGGTTTTTGTTGTAACCCGCCTGAATCAACCTGAATGAAACAACCAGAACTCACCTATCGTTCGGCAGCCGTCGCCGATTTTGACCAATGCCTGGCTATCGATCACAGCTATGAGACACAGCGCATCTGGCAGATGACCATCAACCAAAAGCCAGAAGCGATCGGCGTACGCTTTCAACCCCTGCGCTTGCCCCAAACGACGACGATTGCCTACCCCTACGATCGTGAGGAACTGCCCAAAAGATGGTGGGAAGCCCATTGGTTCCTTGTTGGTGAACAGCAGAGCAAGATTGAGGCCTACGCCACTGCTGTTTTGGAAGCCCTGCGGCCGGTGGCCTGGGTGCAGGATCTGGCCGTTACGCCGGTGCTGCGCCGCCGGGGGTATGGCTCCGAACTGCTGAGCGCGGCCGCCCAGTGGGCAAAACAGGAACAGGCGCGCTTTTTAATGGTTGCCGTTCCCATGAAAAACGATCCGGCAATGATCTTCTTGCGCAAAAATGGTTTTACTTTTTGCGGGTATAATGAAGCGCAGTACAAGCAGCGAGACATTGACCTTTACTTCAGTACGAAATTATAAATGGAACACACGATAGAAATTCTGGCGCTCATAAATGATGTCTTACAGGCTATTATCGTCATTTTTGGCTCGGCCGTCGTACTCTACAACTTAGGCCGCAGCCGCCGCATCCGGGTGATGCGCGCCTTCAGCGCCCTGGTCACATTTGTCGTTATTGTTTATCTAACCGAACTGCTGGTCAGCCGCATCATCAGCACAGAAGTGGCGGCTAACTGGCTGCGCGTGGGCTGGATTGGCATTGCCATGGTGCCAGCGGCCCAATACCATCTGGCCGACGCTTTGTTGGAAATTACCGGCGCGCCGCGCCGCCGCTTCCTGGTCAGGGTGGGTTACCTCAGCTCGCTGCTGTTCTTAGGCCTGGTGTTTTGGACAAACCTTATCGTGGCCCAGCCGGTTTTTATTATTCACGCCCCACATTTGCACGCTGGACCGTTATTCTGGTTGTTCGCTCTTGATTTTTGGCTGGTGACGATTGCCAGCATTTACCAGGTGTGGCAGGCGCGGCAGCGCTGCATCACCAGCACCACCCGACGGCGGATGACCATCACCCTGCTGGCTTTTTTGGCTGCGCCGCTGGCCGTGTTTCCCTACCTGATCGTCAGCAACAGCGCCCAGGTGCCCATGACCATCTGGTTCTGGCTGATAGCCATCACCGGCAATCTGGTGGTAGGCGTGATGTTCGCCTTGCTAACGGCTAACCTGATCTACTTTGGCTCGGCCTCGCCAGACCGGGTGGTGCGGGTGCGTCTGTTCAAGTTTATGGCGCGGGTGCCGCTGGCGGGAACGATTGTTTTGTTTGTGTATGTGATCGTTAGCCGCAACAGTCCTATTTTGGGCATGCCGGCAGAAACCGCGCTGGGATTTGCCCTGGTCGCCACGGTGATGCTGGTGGAGTGGGCGATTCATGCGTTTAAACGTCCGTTAGAACGCCTCTTCCAACTCAACGATGAACCGGACGTGCGCCGCATCCAGGAACTGAGCGAGCGCCTGCTGACTACGGCCGATTTGCGCCAATTCCTGGAGAGCATCCTGGCTGCCACCTGCGAAGCTTTGCGCACCCCTACAACCTTCGTCGCGGCCATCACCGCCGAAGGCCCCACCCTGGAAGCCGTCGTGGGGCCGCTGGCCGAGCCAGAAGCGCAGGCGCTTTGGCAAGAAGCAGACTGGCGCGAACTGACCCATCCGGAAAACGAAAACGGCAGCAGCGCCCGGCTGCAAACACTGGACGATTTTTTCCTGTGGCAGGATTATTGGATACGGCCGTTATACAGCCGCCAGCAAGACATGGTTATCGGCATTTTTGGGATTCGCGCCCGCGCCAGCCAACCCGACCTGAACGACAGCGAGCAGCAGGTGCTGGATAAGCTGCTGGATCAGGCGGAAAACGCGCTGCAAGACCGGATTTTACAGCAAGAGGTATTTGCCGCAGTGGAAGGTCTGCTGCCGCAAATTACGGCCCTGCAGGAACGCCGCCGCGCTGCCACTTTTGGCGGTCTGCCTGTGCTGACCGACCCTGAGGGGACAACGGCCGTACCGGCCGCCAGCGTCGTCAACGACCCCGATTTTAATACGATGGTTAAGGATGCCCTGAGCCATTATTGGGGCGGGCCAAAGTTGACCAAAAGTCCGCTGCTGGGCCTGCGCGTGGTCCAGCGCACCCTGGATGAATATGGCAACAATCCTTCCAACGCCCTGCGCGCCATCCTGGCCGACGCGATTGAACTGCAAAAACCAGAAGGCGAACGTAATCTTTCTACTACTGAGTGGATTTTGTATAACATTTTGGAGCTAAAGTTTGTCCAGGGGCGGCGCGTGCGCGACGTAGCCCGGCGGCTGGCGATGAGCGAAAGCGACCTCTATCGCAAACAGCGTATCGCCATCGAAAATGTAGCCCAGACGGTGGCTACCATGGAAATGGCCGCCTTGCAAGAGAATCCCGCCGACCAGCAAGATGTGCCGGCGGGGGAAAAGCCGACAACGGCCGTGTCTCCCTCCACCCAAGACGTGCAAGCCGCCAGCTGAGCCAAAATCCTTCCGTCCATCTTCATTCCCAGAGAAAAACAATGACCCCTTTCACTTATCAAGATCACGTTTTGCACTGCGAAGGTGTGCCCCTGGCGGAGATTGCCACAGCGGTTGGCACGCCGGTCTACATTTACAGCCAGGCGGCCCTGCAGCAGCGGGCAGCGGCTTACGCAACGGCCGTACCATCTGCCCGCAGCCTGGTTTGTTACGCCGTCAAAGCCAATGGCAATCCCACCTTGCTGCAAATTTTGCGCGCAGCCGGCCTGGGCGCTGACGTCACCAGTGGCGGCGAACTGTTCCTGGCGCTGCACGCCGGCATCGCCCCGGACAAAATCATTTATTCTGGCGTGGGCAAAACGCGGCCCGAGATTGAAACGGCCGTGCGCGCTCAAATCCGTGCCTTACACGTCGAATCAGAGATGGAACTGCGCACCATCGAAAGCGTGGCCCAAGCATTAGAGACAGAAGTAGCCATCGGCGTGCGGGTCAACCCGGACATTAACGTTGTGACGCACCCGTATATCAGCACAGGGCAGCATTCGCACAAATTCGGTGTCCCGCTGCCGGTTGCCCTGCGTCTGCTGCGCCTGGCCGCAGATTCGCCCCATTTGCGCCCCCTGGGACTGGCCACTCACATTGGCTCGCAAATTACTGATGTGGCCCCCTTTGGCGAAGCGGCGCGCTTTTTGGTGACGGCCGCCCGGCAGTTGGCCGAATCGGGTATTCGCCTGCAATACCTGGACGTGGGCGGTGGGCTGGGCATCGACTACGAGCAGCAGAACGCGCCGGCCATCGCCGAATGGGCCACGGCCGTTACCGAACCCATTTTGCAAGCCGGCTACGAGGTCGTCCTGGAACCCGGCCGCTCGATCATTGGCCCTGTTGGCGCTTTGTTAACTCAGGTTGTCTACACGAAGAATCAGGGCGAAAAGCATTTCACCATCGTGGACGCCGGCATGAACGACCTGATTCGCCCCACGCTGTACAGTGCCTACCACCCCATACAAACAGTCAAACAGGCAGCAGAAAACGGTGATCTGCTAACGACGAACGTGGTAGGACCAATCTGTGAAACCGGGGACTTTTTGGCCAAGGAACGGCCGTTGCCGCTCTTGCAGCCGGGGGATTTACTGGCTGTGCTGCAAGCCGGCGCGTATGGGTTTGCGATGAGTTCTAACTATAACGGCCGTGTGCGCCCCGCCGAAGTGCTGGTTGATGGCGACCAGTTCCGGCTCATTCGCCAGCGACAGGGGTATGAGCATTTGCTGGATGGGTGTGCGTAAGACGGCCGTTTTTGTGTAAAATAGAGGCGTTAAGTGATTGGATGCCAACGACTTACTTAATCAAAAAAGGAGCGTATTATGTCTATCTGGCTTTTAGATAACAGCCTGCAAGTCAAAATTTATTACGACGAATGCGACTGCGAATACGATGATAACATTTGCGTTTCTATCGTCGAAGACTGCCCCGAAGATGAAAAAATCTTCCGCCATGATGAGACAAACATCTACCTGACACCTCAGCAGGCCATGCAGCTTATTCAAGCCTTAACGGCCGCTGCGTCCGCCAGCAGATTACCGGAGCAGGGAGATTAAATCCAATCGATCCCCAAGTAGGGGCTGCCTGTTATTCGTCGGTTTTATTCAGGGCCGGGTCCGCCTGGCGCAGATATTCCCAGGTATAAATTCCGGTCCAGTGGCCATCGCTCCACTGAAACTGTAAAGCATAGCTGCCCACCGCTTCCACACTTTCCAGAGTCAAACTCTCGTCCTTAGCCGTGCGCATCACTTCCAGATCGGGTGGGCCGCCCATGTTTTCGTGGCCCCCTTTGCACTCCACGCACGGGCATACCGCGCGCAGTCCGGCAAATGGCAACCGGCTGACAACGCCATCGCTCCAGGTAATGATCAGCACCCGCTCATTACGGTCGGCGGTAACGCCGGTAGGTTTAACTTTTTCCATTGAACATCCTTTAAGAAAAAGAGTAAAGATTGAAGACTGAAGAGCGGCAACACCGTCTTCAGTCTTCAGCCTGTTTAGGCCAGGGAGGCCAGACGTTCGCTAACTTCGGCCTGACTGGCCTGTAGTTGGGCCAGTTTGTCGCGCTCTTTTTGCACAACGGCCGTTGGCGCTTTCTCGGCAAATGGGCTGTTGAGCAGTTTGTTTAGCCGGTCAATTTGCTGTTTCAACTCGTCCAGTTCGCCGCTGAGACGTTCTTTTTCCTTATCCAGGTCCACCATGCCAGCCAGGGGCAGGTAGCAAGTCACGGCACCCAGGGCCAGGGTAATGGCAGCGTCCGGCGCTTCGGCGGAGGGCACGATGTGCAGCCGCTCTTCGTCCAGCCGGGCCAGGAAAGCCAGGGTAGCTTGTTGGGCGGAGAAAACGGCCGTTTTCTCGCCCGCCGCCACAGTCGCCGCAATCCTCTTGGCCGGTTCCACTTTGTTATCTGACCGGGCAGCGCGGATTTCGCGCACCAGGTCGCGCAGCCGTTCATAATCGGCGGCGGCTTCGGGATACAAGTTGCCCGCCTGCGGCCAGGCGGCAATGATCAGCGCTTCGGCCCAACCCTCATCGGGGGCGATGCCCAAATCGGCCGTTTGATACGCCTGCTTCAACTGCTGCCAGGTCTCTTCTGTGACGAAGGGAATGTACGGATGCAGCAGCCGCAAGCTGTGATCCAGCACATGCTGCAAGACGAACAGCGTCGTCCAGGCGCGCTCACCGCCTTCCTCTAACTGCACCTTGGCCGTCTCCACATACCAGTCGGCAAAGTCGCCCCACAGAAAATCGTACACCTGCCGCCCCGCTTCGCCGTAGAGGTAATTGTCCATCAGGCGGTCAGTTTGTTTAATGATGTCAGCCAGGCGCGTGAGAATCCATTTATCGGCCGTCGTGTATTCTGGCCTGGCCGGTTGATCCGCGCGGCTGGCTTTACTCAGACTGCGGGTGACAAACCGAACGGCGTTCCAGATCTTATTCGCGAAGTTGCGGTTGCTGGCCACCTTGTCCAACGACAGGTTCAGATCGTTGCCCGGCGTGCCGCCGGTCAACAGAGTAAAGCGCAGAGCATCCGTACCATACTCGTTCATCACATCCAGCGGATCGGTTACGTTGCCTTTGGTTTTGCTCATCTTCTGGCCGTGCTCATCGCGCACCAGGCCATGCAGGTAAACCGTGTGGAATGGCACGTCGTTGGTGAACAATGTAGCCGACATCACCATCCGCGCCACCCAGAAAAAGAGAATATCGTAACCCGTTTCCATGACGTCGGTGGGATAAAAGCGCTGGAGATCGGGCGTTTGCTCCGGCCAGCCGAGTGTGGAAAAAGGCCACAAACCGCTGCTAAACCAGGTATCCAGCACGTCAGGGTCTTGTTCGATGTGGGCACTGCCGCAGTGCGCACAGTGCGTGGGATCAGTTGTGGCCACCGTCTGGCCGCCGCAGTCGGCGCAGTACCAGACGGGAATGCGGTGCCCCCACCACAGCTGGCGGCTGATACACCAGGGGCGAATATTTTCCAGCCAGTTATCCCACACCTTCACGAAGCGATCGGGCACGATTTTGACACGGCCGCTGTGCACGGCACGCAGACCCATCTTGGCCATCGGTTCGGCATCCACAAACCACTGCTTGCTCACCAGCGGCTCGATAATTTCGCCGCCGCGCTGGCTGCGCGGCACGTTGAGCGTGTAATTTTCTTTTTTAAGGGTCAGTCCGGCGGCATCCATGTCGGCCCACAATTTTTCCCGGCAGGCAAAACGGTCCATTTCGGCGTAAGGCCCGGCCTGATGGTTCATGGTGGCATCCCGGTTCATCACGTTGATGATTTCCAGGCCATGTTTCTTGCCGATCTCGAAGTCGTTGGGATCGTGGCCGGGGGTGATTTTGAGCGCGCCGGTGCCAAAGGCCATGTCCACGTATTCGTCGGCGATGATGGGTATTTCGCGGTTGAGCATGGGCACCAGACAGGTTTTGCCGATGTAGGCCTGGTAGCGTTCATCGTCGGGATGGACGGCCACGGCCGTATCGCCCAAGATCGTCTCCGGACGGGTGGTCGCTACGGGGATGGAGCCGCCGCCGGCCACCGGATAATTGAAGTAGTAGAGGAAACCGGGTTCTTCGCTATATTCCACTTCGAGGTCAGACACGGCCGTTTGCAGCCCCGGCGACCAGTTCACCAGATACTCCGCCTGATAAATCAGCCCCATGCGGTACATGCGCACAAACGCCTCCCGCACCGCCCGCGACAGGCCTTCGTCCAGTGTAAAGCGCTCCCGGCCCCAGTCGCAGGAGGCGCCCAGCCGGCGCAGCTGCCGGGTAATGTGACTGCCGTACTTTTCCTTCCAGGCCCAGGCGCGCTCCAAAAACGCTTCGCGCCCAATCTCCTGGCGCGACGTGCCTTCCCGGATCAGCATTTTTTCCACCTGGAGCTGGGTGGCAATACCAGCGTGGTCAACGCCGGGCACCCACAAGGCGGCCCGTCCCTGCATCCGGGCGCGGCGAATCATCAAATCTTCCAGGGAGACGAACATGGCATGGCCGTTATGCAGTTCGCCGGTAACGTTGGGCGGCGGAATAGAAATAACAAAAGGTTTGGCGTTGGCCGGGCGGGCTTCCGGCTTAAACCAGCCGTTTTCTTCCCACCACTGGTACAGGCGCTCTTCGGTGCTGTGAAAATCATACGCTTTAGGCATGTCGGGCATAATTGTTAGTCCTTCGATTCGTTTTGTAGTCTGGTCGTCTTGTCGTCGGGTAGTCTGGTAGTCTTGTTGTCGGGATTGAACTACCCGACTCCATGACTACCCGACTAAAACAAAAAAACCTCTCTCATCCGGTCAAGGACGAGAGAGGGAATTCTCACGCGGTACCACCTTGATTCCGAGATTCACCCAAAGGTGAAAACCGGCTCTCTAAGCTGTAACGGGCTGACCCGGCCTGGCTTACTGCGTTTCAGCCAAGCGATTCCTGGGCGACTTCAGCAACGGCCGTTTCTATCCAGGCTCTCAGCCACCGACCCGAACTCTCTTACAGGGGCGCGCTGCTTACTACTCCCAATCCTCATCTTTCAAAGTATGACAACGGCCCGAAGTATAACAACAGCCCCAACGATGGGCAAATGGGCAACCCTCAGGCTGTGGGAATCCTTTCCAGCCGCACCAGGGCAAACAAAGCCACAACTGCGGCTACCCCGGCCATCAAATATCCCTCTAAGATCGTGGCCTGGGTCACAAACAGCGCAATCATGCCAAAAATACCGGAGACCAGGTACAACACCAGCACCGCTTCACGCTGGCTGTAGCCCAGGCGTACCAGCCGGTGACTGACGTGATCTTTACCGGCCGTGTTAGGGCTGACACCGCGCCGCAAACGGGACACCACCACCAGTGTCGTGTCAAAAATTGGCAGGCCCAAAATGAAAACCGGCACCATCCAGGTGACAAAACTTACGTTAGCCGGAAACCGCAGCTGGATCCCTAAAAGCGCCAGCGAAAAGCCTAAAAAGAGGGAACCGGCATCACCCATAAAGATTTGCGCCGGGCTAAAGTTGTAGCGCAAAAAACCCAGGCACGAACCTAAAATGGCCGCGGCCAGGGACGAAACGAGGAACTGATCATTTTGCAGGCCTAACAGCAGCATAAACGAAGCGGCCACCGCGCTGACGCCCGCGCTCAACCCATCCATGTTGTCTAAAAAGTTGATGGCGTTGCTGATGCCGGCCAACCACACGAAGGTGAGCGCATAGTTTAGAAACTCGGGGATGGGAAGCTGGACACGAACCCCAAAGTAGGCCAGGATGAGAAAAGCCAGAAACTGGCTGCCCAGCTTGACCCAGGCCGGCAGCGCGCGCCGATCATCAATCAGACCTACGACCGCTACCAGACTAAGGGCCAGGCCCACGCCGGTGACGGAACGCGCCAGTTGACCGGCAAAAAAGAGGATGGCGATCATCGCGCCGGCAAAAATGGCTACGCCGCCCATCAACGGTATAGGGGTGCTGTGCAGTTTGCGCCGCGCCGGGGCGTCCACAAAACCAAGGCTCACGGCGGCCTTACGCACCCAGGGAATGCTCACGGCCGTTATCGCCAGCGCAATAACGAAGATGACCAGCGCCGCCTGCACGTCAGCCTGTGCCTTCCACGATATCAATCCGCTCAATGACATCGCCCGGCTCCGTGGGATTGCTCTCCGGGTCGCGCAGGCTGAGCGCGTTCAACACATCCTGTCCTTCCACCAGTTCACCGAAGATTGTATAGCCGTTATTCAGCCAGGGCGCCGGTGCAAAAGTGATGAAAAACTGGCTGCCATTGGTATCCGGCCCGGCGTTGGCCATGGCCAGCAGCCCTGCCCTGTCAAACGTCACGTCCTCGGACGTTTCATTGGCAAACTGGTAGCCCGGCCCGCCCATGCCGGAGCCGGTCGGATCGCCGCCCTGCGCCATGAATCCATCCAGAACACGGTGAAAGGTTGTGCCATCGTAAAAGCCCTGGTTGGCCAGGAATACAAAATTATTAACCGCGAGGGGGGCCACGTCGGGGAACAGACGCAGACGCATCTGGCCCTTGGCGGTCGTGATAATGGCTTCGTAGCTGCCGTTCGGATCGATGACCATGGGCGGCGGGCTGTCGTAGTAACTGTTGCGGGCGGCCGGGGCGATTTGGGCCAACGGCCGTTCCCCTGCCTGCGGTACTGGCACAGCCGCCTCCGGCGTCGCTTCCGGCGTGGGAACCGGCTCGCCGGTCAATTCGGCCAGTAACGCCTGTACCTGCCCTGTCGATTCGGCCGGCGCGGTCTGCAGCGCCTTCTGCGCTTCCACCACGGCCTGATCCAGGTTATTGGCATCCCGATTCAACGTCGCCAGCACATAATCGACCTGCCAGGGCGGCACGGCACTGTTGGTATTCAGCGTGCGCACCTCTTCATAAGCGTCAATTGCCTCGGCATAATTGCCCAAATCCTGGCTTAGCTGGCCAGCACGCAACCATGCTTGCAAGTTATTGGGGCTGATCTTCAACCCGGCTTTAATGTCCGCCAGCGCCTTTTCGTAATACGCCGTTTTTTCCGCCTCAGGAAGCGAAGCAGCGCAGGCCACCAACGTATCCGAGCGGCCAAAATAATTGGCCTCGTAATAGGGATCGATGGAGACAGCATCATCATAAATTGCCAGCGCTTTGTCGCAGTCGTTTTCCAGCGAAAACGCCAGCCGGGCATACTCATTGCGAATGACCGAATTTTGCGGGCTGAGCGAGAGCGCTTCCTGGTAATACGTCTCCGCATTGGTCAGGTGCTGCGCCCGTTCGGCCTCGTCCTGGCTTAACTCTGTCCAGCGGGTATTCAAGCGGGCCAAGTTAGCCGTGTGATCGGTGTTGAGCGGGTTAATATCCTGGGCGCGGCGCAACTGCTGCGAAGCCTCGTTCAAAAGCGCCTCTTTCTCAGCCGGATCTTCGGTCAGCGTGGAACGCTCCAGGAAAGCCCGGCCCAAGAACAGGTAATAAAAATCCTCACGCGGGGCCATGTCAATTGCCTTTTCATAAATGGCGATGGCCGTGTCCCAGCCCTGCACATCCTGCTGCTGCGCCGCCTGCTGGTCAAACGGCTTGCCCCGTTTGTAGACCATGTCGGCCTGGATAATGCGCATATTGGTGGCGCTGATCATATACAGCCCCACCAGGACCAGAACGGCCAGGCTGGCATAACCGGCGGTCGTGCCGGCGGAGCGGATTTGCGCCATGCGGTGGCTGGCCAGGGCAAAGGCCGAAAGCAAAAGGAGGATGATCACAAAGGCGTACACAAATGTCAGGAACGATGAGGATTGGCTGGCTTCGCGCACGCGGAAGGCCAGCAGTTTTTCGATTGTGTCTAGCTGCTCGGTAGGGCGCACGAACAGGCTGGCTTGCAGCAGGGCAGCCTGAGCGTAGGTAAAGATAAGCGCCACGCTGAAAGAGATGGCGGCGATCACACTGACGGGCACGACGGAGGTGCGCCAACCGCTGTACCAGACCAGCCACAAAAGCGCAGCGCCGATAACGGCCGTTGCCAATCCCCACCCCACACTGCCAGCCACCAAAACGGGCAGAGCAAACAGCAAGCCGGTTAAAGCCACCAGACCGGCCATTAAACGCGCCCGGCTCAGGTTAAACAGCAGCCGCACGGCGGCCCACAGGCACAGCGCTGCCCACAGCAGCAGCGCCATGCGGCCCAAATACCAGTTGGCACCGGCGTCCGGCGGCGGCGGAACCAAAAAGCGCCAGCCCAGGCTTACAAGGCCCACGCCGATAAAGGCCGCCCCCACCAGCCGGGAACGGCCGTTGGGCAGCGGCGGCTCATCTTCCGGAAACTCCAGCTCGCCCGACTTCACCATCTCGGCCACAACCAGCACAGTTCCCAAAGCCCAGGTCAATACCAGCATCACAAACGCATAAGGCGAATCGGCAAAATTGTTGCCCGGATCCTGGAAAAACGACTGCTGGAAAATCTCGGAAACCGGCAAATCAGACGTGTCCTGGTAGGTAACGCCCGGTACGGGAGTGAAGGTCGTAAATTCAAATCCCAAGATGCCAATCATCAGCGTCAGCATGAGCGCAGATAGCAAGACTGGCCCCCAGAGGCCGTTACCTTCGGGGCGGACGGGCGCGCGTCGTTTGCGACCGCGGCCTGTAACCGGCGCGGGGGCAGCGGCAGCAACCTCCTGCCAGCGCGGCAGAATGTAGCCCACGACCAGCATCAAGCCGACGTAGGTGAAGAAATGCAGCCGCGTGGCAGCAATGGCGATACCAAAGTGGACTTCCACGTAATGGGCTAACACGGCCGCCAGCAGTCCGGCCAGCAGCAGCCGATCCGGCGAAAATGGGTCGGTTTTCTCCTCTGGGACAGGGGAGAAGAAGGCATAATACACCAGATACACCACCAACCCGGCAATACTGCCGAAGGGGAATGCTACCCCCAACCAGGAGGGCGCCTGCCAGATAGAAAACAAAATGGCAGAAAGCGCGCCCATGCCCACCCACAGGCCAATCAACAGGTTACGCTCAAACTTGGTACGCAGCACACCCAACCAGCGGAAGCCAAAATAGAACACACTCAGGTAAATAATTTGCCAGATGGCAAAGCCCAACAGGCCGGTGATGACCAGAGCGTCGAAGGTTTCGTTGTGCGAGCGATCGGGGGAAGCGTTGCGAGATTCCAGGGTAGCCAGCTCCGGTGGATAGAAACGATTGTAGGCCACGTACATCGATTCGGGGCCGTAACCGATTAACGGCCGTAAAAAGTTCCACGTATCCGAGCCGCCATTCGGAAAGTTCAACGGCTCGTGGGGCGTGATCAGCTTCAACGCCCCTTCCCAAATCAGAGTACGCACGCGGCCGGTACCATCGTCGGCCTGCAAGAGCTGGCCCAATCGGCCGACACGGGGCAGTTCGCGCCACGAATCCAGGGTATCTAGAACGTTACCCGCTACGGGCGTCTCGGCCAGAGGAGCCGAGACATCGGCGGGGACGTTGAAAAGCACCACCCAGGCAGACACCGACACAGCCATGACAATCCAGCTCAGCCACAGCCAGCGCCAGCCGCGCCGCGCGGCCACCATGATAAAAATCACCAGTACGGGCACGGCCAGGGCAATAAGAAAGGCCACAAACGAGGTCATGCCGCCGGTGAGAGACGCAAAGCGTCCGGTACGGGCGACGGCGCCCACCAGCAGCGAGGCCACCAGGTAAGCCACGGCCGCGCCGCCCAAAACCAACGCCACCGCCTTCACAGCCTCCATTGCTCGAAAACGGCCGCGATCTTCCACGGCATTACGCAAAGCGACCAACAAAATCAGCACAAAAGCAAACAAGCCCACGCCCAACCCAAGCCAGGGGCCACGGCTGCCAGACCAGATAATGGTAAAGAGCTGCAAAAACAGGATGAAAATGTAAATCGAGGCGCGAATGACATCGGCCGAGGAAAGCTCTTCGTCGTTGAGGATGCTGTTGAAGGCCGAGATGATGCGTGACAGGGTCAGGGGGAAGATCATGATGAGGTATGCACCGATGAAGATGGCATTTCCCATATGGCCGGCCACACGCTCGACCACGCTGCCAGCCCAGGGCAGAGGATCATAATCAAAGTGCTGCAAAAAACCGTAAAAGGCTACGGGAATGCTGGTGATGATGGCAAACGTGACGAGACGGTTGACCTGTTCGCGGGTGCGCATGATGGTGGCGATGAGCGCAAACACGACGATGTAGGAGTAAGTGGTATAGGTTCCTTGCAGCCGCTGGTAAGAACCGGCCAGGCTGACGCTGGGCGAGACGGAAAAGATGGTGGAGATGAGGTAAGAAATCACGAGCAAGAAGATGGGTAAGACAAAGGGGATGCGCCACACGGCCGTTTCCCCTCTCGGCTGCACCCACGACTTTACCTGCTGCCAGTCCCGCCGGTCGATAAAGCGCACCAGCCAGGCGACAGACATCAGTACCGCAATCGAACGCAGCAGCGTTAGCTTATCCGGCTCAAACACCCGATCCGAGTGAATGTTAAAAAAGAGCGGTACCACAATAATTGCGGCAATCCAACCGGCCTCAATGAGGCCCTCACACCATTGAGAAAGCTTTGAATTCATACTTACCACGAGTCCTTCAGACGGTGTCCCATCGTGATGTCTTATCGGGGGAGAATGTTATCCTATCGGCTATGGGGGGGCAAACAAGGACGGGCGGGGTGAGGCGCTTTCTAACTAATTCCCGCCGGAGAGCAGTTGGCGATACACAGCTTCGACGCGCGCCACCATTTTCGGGGTGGTGAATTCGGCCAGGAGGCGGGCACGGCCGTTTTGGCCCATCTGGCGGCGCAGGTCGGGGTGCTGGAGGAGGTGGGAAACGGCCGTCGCCAGCGCCCCCTCATCTTGCGGCGGAACCACCAGGCCGGTCTGGCCATCCTGCACCACAAACGACGTGCCCGTGCCAACTTCCGTGGTCACGCAAGGCAGACCGGAAGCCATCGCCTCCAGCAGCACCAGCCCAAACGCTTCGGCGCGCACGTTGGAGGGCAGCACAAACACGTCAGCGGCCGCGTACAGCCGTGGCAAATCCACATCGCCGATGTCACCCAAAAACGTAACCCGCTCGCCCAGGTCCAGTTCGGCCGCCAGCGCCTCCCAGGCCGGCCGCATCGGGCCGTCGCCGGCGATCAGCAGGCGGGCAGCTATGTCTGGCATGGCGCGGATAAGCGTGTCTACACCCTTATAGTAGCGGTGGCGCCCAACAAACAGCAGCGTCGGCAAGTCCGATGGCGGTAACGTCAGCGGCGCAACCTGCAAAAAGGGCTGCGGGTCAATACCCAGCGGCACGATGGTGCAGTGGTCGGCCAGCGGGCGGAGATAGGGGGAACTGTCGATATAGTTGGGGCTGCTGGCCAGAATGCGGCTGGCGCGGCGCAAAATGCGGCGCAGCAGCGGGTCATACAAACGCAGGATGGCTTGTTGTTTGACCACGTCGCTCTGGTAGGAAATGAGAAACGGCCGTTTTCCTCCCACCAGCCACTGGCTCAGTTCGCCTAGCGGATAGGGAAACTGCAAATGCACAATGTCGGCATCCAGGCGGCGCAGCAGGCGCGGCAGCGTCAGGCTAATCGGTGTAGAGGCGATCGTTGCCAGGCGCGCCGCCCGCACAACACGCACGCCGTTTAGCAGCACGTCCGGCTTCTCGCCGCCGGGGTTTGTTACCAGGACCGTGACCTGGTGGCCGGCCGCGGCCTGCGCTTCGGCCAGGGTTTTAATGTGGTTTTCGATGCCGCCCCGAATGGGGGAGTAGTCTTTGTAGACGTGGAGAATTTTCATCATAATCAATTTTTGCCGGTGAAGGGCCGTCACCCCATTCTAGCATTTCGAGAGGGCTTATGGTAGCATCCGCCCACCATGCAAGATGGCAAATTAAGCGACCAGCCGGATGACGCCTGCCATGTCAGATGAACCTCAAACAGACGACATTGCCAACCAGACAGTTCGCGGGTCAATTTACAGCCTGATTGCCTCCGTAATTACCCTGTCACTTGGCTTTGTTCGCTTCATCCTCCTGCTAAAACTTCTGCTGCCAGATGATTTTGGCGTGGTAACTCAGGCCTTGTTTTTTGTGACTTTAGCCAGTCTGCTCCGTTTGCCGGGGCTAGATCTGGCTTATATTCAACGCCCCGATACCGACGAAGCCGATACACGTGCATTTTTTTCCCTGCGGATGGTTCTGATGGTTGCCAGCTTATTATTGATGGCAGCTTTGACGACCACAGTTATTGGTCCAGCCTATCCGGGCATGCCTGATCTGGCAATCATTCTTCTGGCCCTGCTGGCTGTAGATACGGTGAAGACGTTTAACAGCGTACAGGAAGCCATTCTCCGGCGCGATCTTGTCTTTCGCGCCGTTTCTGGCGCTGATATTCTTAGCGCCGTGACGTCGACCATCGTGGCGCCTTACATGGCCTGGCAAGGTTATGGCGCCTGGAGCCTGGTGGGCGAACAACTGAGCGGGCAGCTGGCGCGCACGGTGGCCTTTTGGGGACTGTTTTCACGGCCGTGGTGGCCGCGGCTGGGCTGGAAAAAAGAAGCAATTGACTGGTACTGGCGTTTCAGCATAAAACTGTGGAACAACGCTGTTCTGACTTTTTTGCTGGACAGGTTTGACGATTTTTGGATTGGACGGAACCTGGGACAACGTGACCTGGGATATTATTCGCGTGCGTATGAATTTGCTAACTACCCGCGGCGGGTCATTGCCAATCCCATCCTGCTGGTTTTTTATTCCACTTTTGCGCGGCTGCAGGCTGATCGCCTGCGACTTTCGCGGGCTTTTTTTCGCGCCACCAGCCTCATGGTTCGCTCCAGCTTCTACTTTTCGCTTTTGTTTGTGCTGCCCAGCCCGGAATATGTAGCTTTGCTGGGAGACAAGTGGCTGCCGATGCTGCGAACGTTCCAACTCATGATCATCTATACGCTGCTTGATCCCTTGTCGTTGGGGGCCAGCAATTTACTCATCGCTCTGGGATATCCGGGCCATATCGTGCGCACCAGAGTGATCCAGGTTGTTTTTTTTGTGCCGGCCGTTATCTTGTTGGGAAGCTGGCAAGGCATAGAAGGTGTGGCGCTGGCAGCCGATTTTATGGTGATGATTGGTGTAGTCATTTTGTTCTGGCTGTCTCACCGGTATGTCGATTATTCTGCCCGCCGGTTGTGGTTCTGGCCGGTAGTGGCGCTGGGAGCGACAACGGCCGTTGTACTGCTGCTGGGCACTCTGCCGGCTTGGCAAACTTTTAACATTTGGGTGAAAATCCTGGCGAAACTGCTGCTCATCACCCTTTGCTATGGCGGTATTCTGTGGCTGGTAGAACGCGAGCAAATTCGCACCGGCTGGAACACCATCTGGACTGTTGCCCAGCCTATGGTGGCTGCCTGGCAAAAGCGCACAAAGTCTAATCTTTGATTTCGTGTTCTGCCGTGGTTGACTGAAAGGTTGGATGCGTTTATATGAAGGTTGCTTACACATCGCGACGGCCGTTTGCCGATGGACCCGTCACATCTCCTATCCCGGAAAATGATCCGGTGAACATCGCTTACGTGCTGCAAGGCGATTATTTCAGCTTTTTTACGCTGGATAAGCTCTCTGCTGAGGGACTGCAAAAGAGACTGGCTCCTTATGATCTGGTTTTTGTGCCGCTGGATTTGCGCGCGTTGGAGTCTGTACAGAGGATTGCCCAGGCGTGTAACGGCCGTTATGCCACCTACAGCGAAGGCAACATCGCCGATTACCAGATGTTGTCACCCACTGACCAGATTGTCTTTTTGAGCCTCATCAACCGGGCCGCCATCAACTTCTTATATTGGGAAAAATACGTCCCCTTCTACCAGGCGCTGACCAACCGGCCGGTAGTTTATTTGCCTTACCCATTCCTTTACGAAGAGGCCGGCAGCTTTAGACTGCCCCGTATCGAGAGAGCACGTCAGGTCACCCTGCCCAGCGGCCTGGCCGGATCGACGCGAAACGGTCTGGCGTCGCTGGCCGTGGCCAAGATTTTGCTGGAAATGGGACTGATTGAACGTGTCAACTGCTGGTTAACGGCCGTTACCTTCGCCGAAGACGTTCAGGCCGTGCAGCACTTCGTCCTCGGCACACCATTCTCGCCGCCCAAAGTACGCTGGAACTGGCGGCAGTGGCTGCTCAAATCCGGCCTGGATTATCGTAAGTTGTTAGCCCTCAAAAAAAACCGCTCTCAGGGCCAACAAAGTTCCTTACCCCCAAAAATTGTGGACGGATTGGGCCTTTACCGCCGGCAAACCTGGCACCACTACTTGCCGGAAGCTGCCAAAACGATGGCCATCATCGACATGAACAATCGCGAAACGGTAGGGCGCAACGCCCTGGACGCAGCCGTCCTGGGAATTCCCTGCGTTTCAACTGATCGTTCCGATATGCAGCCTCGTTTGTTTCCGGCAACGACCCTGGCAGACAGTTGGGATATTGATGGTGCGGTAGCCCTCTGCCATAAACTGTTACAGGACGATGATTTCTACGAAGACGTCATCGCATATGCCGCTCAGGCGTTAACGGGGTTCGGCAGAGAGGGGTTTTTGCAGCGCTGGCAAGAAGTAGTTGCTGGCTACTGGCCCGGCAGGCCGCAGGAGAGTTAGTGTGGAGCAGGTAAATTGCGATTTGTGCGGCGGAAAAGAAACCCGTCCCGTTTATACCGTGGTGGACAACAACTACGGCACACCTGGCAGTTTTTCTTTGGTGACCTGCACGGCTTGCGGATTGGTATACCAGAATCCCCGGCCTACGGCCGTCGAAATCAGCGCTTACTATCCCACCGCAGAATACCATCCTTTTCGCGCTCTCCAGGAACAAAAGCCGCCGGAGCCGCAGGAACTCCACTGGAAACGGGCCAAACGCCTGACAGCTCTACAAGGTCCGGTCAGCGTATTGGACGTGGGCTGTGGCAGCGGCCTGTTCCTGGCGGCTATGCGCTCGCTGGGCTGGAAAGTTTGCGGCGTGGAGCCTAATCCGGACGTGGTGCAGTACGTGCGGCAGGTGCTGCAAATTGAAGCGTACGAAGGCGATATTTTTACTGTGCCAGAAGAGGAACGGGTAAATTTAATAACGTTTTGGGACGTCTTAGAACATACGCATTCACCGACGGCCGTTCTCCGCCGCGCCCACCAGCTCCTGCAGCCGGAAGGCTATCTGGCCCTCAATGTGCCTAATTGGGCCAGCATAGAACGACACCTCTTTAAGGAGCGATGGATCGCTCTCGATGCACCGCGCCATCTTTACCACTTCACGCCACAGACGCTCTCGGCCATGCTGCGAGCGTGCGGCTTTCAGCCTTTGGTCGTGCAGCCGCAAGCTCCTGTTCTAAGTCTGGCCAGCAACATGCTGCGTTGGATCGGCGACACGTTTTTACGGCAGGGACAAAGTAAACAGGCAGTTCTGGCCACGGCTCCAACGCCCACTGCGCCGCCAGCCCCAAGCCCGGCGAAACAACGCCTCATCCGGTTGGTCCACCTGGCGATGCGCCCGCCAAACTTCCTTTTCAACACCCTCAATCGGGGCAGCGCGATTACAGTCATTGCTCAAAAAGATAACATCGTTTAAATTAGCCACGAGAGTATTTATGATCGAAAGAAAATCATTAACTCCGGTTGTTATTGTGGGCTGCCAGCGCAGTGGAACCACGCTGCTGCGCAGCATTTTAGGGCGGCACCCGGCTTTGCTGGAGCATCCCGATGAGCCGCAATACCTGTATTGGCTCTACCAACGGTTTGGGCACGTGATCGATGATGTGCCTACGGCCGTTAACTATCTCGCCCAACATCCCTATTTACCAGACACCCTTACCAAAGAGCAATTGGCAAAACATTTCAGCCCTTACAGCAAACTCCCATTGTCGGAGTTTGTGGAGCTTTACCTGCAAGCCTGGGGCGGGGCAGACATCCGCACCAAACGCCCGCTGCTTAAAGATCCGGCCTGGATTTTTCATCTCGATTTGGTACAGGAAATGTTCCCGGGAACGGCCGTGATCCACATTGTCCGAGATCCGCGCGCCAATGTCTCATCACAAATAAGCCGCTGGCCGCAAATTTCTGTGTGGGAAGCATCCGTGTCCTGGCGAAAGGCGGTCCGGCAGGCGCGCGCCTGGGACAACTCCCACGACGCTTGTTATGTAGAAATCACCTACCGGAATCTACTGCACAACCCTGAAGCAACCTTAAAAAAAATATGCCAGGCACTAAATCTGGATTATGCTCCTTCTATGCTTAATCCTCAGCGGGAGTCGGCCGTTGACTATCCCGACAACAAATCTCCCCGCGCCAGATATCGCTCCCTCGATCCTTCACGGCAAGACAGGTGGCGCAAGAAACTCACGCCGCTCGATGTTTCAATCGTCGAACAGGCCTGCCATCGCGAAATGGCCTGGTGGGATTACCAGCCGGTAAATCCCCCCGTGCCGACCGCGCAAATCGTTTCGCGGCAACTTCAGGAAATCACCCACTACTTCTACAAGCAAACGGGCAAAACAGTGAAGGCTTACGGCCGTAAACTCGGTTGGAAACTGGGCTACGGCGCGCTTCCGCTTCCCCAAAACTAATCGCACAGCCATAACTCCATGAAACAAACTGTTATCAAGTTGCTACCTAAGTCCTGGATAAATGCCTGGAGATCTTTTAAATTCATATTTCAGGGAGATTATTTGCGCGTGCGCCGCCGCCTGGAGGAGCTGGAGAGAGCTTCTTACCTCTCTGCCCAAAGTGGGTTGCCGGCCTATAATGGCCTTGTCGGCGCCTATCGCTTTCAAAACACCCTCAACCGCTACGAACAACGCATCTATTCTCAAAATGGAGAAGACGGCGTCCTGCTCCACCTGTTTTCACTGCTAGGGACGACGGATCGGCGGTTTATAGAGTTTGGCATTGGTGATGGGAAGCAGTGCAACACCGCCAATCTTTCTCTTAACTTTGGCTGGTCGGGCCTTTTGCTGGAGATTGATGCGCAGAACGTACAGGCTGCCCGGCGCTATTACCAGCAACAGTTAGGCCAGAGTGCCGCGCAGGTAGAAATCACACAGGCCCAGGTGACGGCCGAAAACATCAACCTGATATTAAGTGAGCATGGTTACGCTGGGGAAGTAGATCTGCTTTCCATTGACATTGACAGCAACGATTATTGGGTATGGCAAGCAATTGACATCATCCAGCCGAGGGTTGTGACGATTGAGTTTAATGCTTCGTTGGGCTGTGAACGCCCGCTGGTTGTCCCTTATCAATCCAGCTTTGACGCCCAGGCGGCCCATGTCAGCGGCTTCTACCACGGCGCTTCCCTGGCCGCTCTGACGAAGTTGGGACAGGCAAAAGGTTACTTATTGGCCGGCTGCGAATCGGCCGGAATCAACGCTTTTTTTGTCCGTGAAGATGTGGCGCTGGGAAAAGTAACGGCCGTTTCCCCCACCCAGGCCTACTTCCCCCACGCCTACCGAACCGCCCTCATGAGCCAGCAGGCACAGTTCGACCTGATCCGCCACCTGCCCTTCATAGAGGTGTGACAAGTAACGCGAACGATAATGCAAGAATCGGACCCCAACAGGACACAGTCAGCCAAAATCGCTATCCTGACCCTGGATTTTTATCCCCAGATCGGCGGCGTACAAAGCTACCTGTTCGAAATTGCCAGGCGGCTGGGCTCCGCGTTCGACATCGCCGTGGTTACCCCTCAACCCGGCGAACTTCCTCCTGCCACACCGCTGCGTAAAGTAAAGCCGCCGGCCCCCCACGCCCTGGGATTTTGGCAAGTGCTGCGTCAGAAGCAGCCAGATTTTGTGATTGTAGGCCATGCGCATCCGCAGCTCCTTCTGGCAGCCGCTCTATACGGCCGTAAAAAATACGCAGCCATCACCTATGGCAACGACTATCTGGCCGCGCAAAAAAGGTGGCACCATGCCCTGTTCAACAAGCTTCTCAACCAGGCCAATCCCCTCGTAACAATTTCCGAAGCGAACGTACGACGTCTGCTGGCGTTAAATTTGAACCCCACGGCCGTTGTCCATCCAGGAACCGATCCCCAGCGCTTTCATCCTGCGCCGCCCCGCGCCACCGGTCCTGTTACCCTGCTTACCGTGGCCCGCCTTGTCCCGCGCAAAGGCATCGACACGGTGCTCAAGCTGATGCCATCTCTGCTTGACCGCCATCCCCGGCTTCTTTACCGCATCGTAGGCAGCGGACCAGACCGGGAACGGTTGGAAGAACTGGTCCACTCCCTCACCCTGTCTGCACACGTGGAGTTTGTGGGACGCGCATCTTCGGAGGAACTGCCAAAAATTTACCGTAACGCCGACATTTTTGTGATGCTGACTCGCGAGGAACAAAATCAAACCAGCGTGGAAGGGTTTGGCATCGTTTACCTGGAAGCCAGCGCCAGCGGTCTGCCGATTGTGGCTACCCATGCCGGCGGCGTGGCCGATGCCGTCCACGACAACGTGACCGGCCTACTTGTTTCGCCCGACAACCCAGACCAGGCACTGCAAGCGCTTACCCGTCTCATCGACGACGAAGCACTGCGTCATAGGCTGGGGCAGGCGGGCCGTCGCCTGGTTGAGGACGAATTGAATTGGGACAAAACGGCCGTCAAATTCCAGGCGCTTCTAACGGCCGTCTTGCCCGGCAGCTCATCCCCAACCTGATCGCACCATGCCACAGCAAACCATCCTTTTCGTCGACCACGCGCCTTCCCTGGGCGGCGCAGAAAGAAGCCTGTTACTGCTTCTGGAGCGGTTGCCTGCCCAGAACTGGACGTGTGCCCTCGCCGGCGTGCCCGGTACGCTGCTGGAAGAAGCAGCCCAACGAGGGGCAGCCGTCTATCCTTTGCATCTCCCGCGCTTAAAGCGCTCGCCTCGTTTCGCGCTGGATGTCTGGCAGAGTGCCCAGGCCATAGCCCAAGTTGCCCGGCAAACAAAGGCTTCCCTGCTGTATGCCAACACTGTTCGCGCCGCCATTTATGCCGCCCTTGCCGCCAAAATCGCCCGACGGCCGTTCATCTGGCACATGCGCGATTTTTGGCTGTCGGAAACCCGACCGCGCCGGCTCTGGTTTGATACGGTGGGAAAGCACCTCCTGCTGGGAGCCGCCAGATGCGTTATTGCCAATTCCCAGGCGACGGCGGCCCATCTACCCACTTCATCTAAGGTCCATATCATCCACAATGGCGTTGATGTGAGCCTGTTCGATCCTGCTCTAGACGGCCGTGACTTTCGGCGCCGCTGCCACATTTCTGCCCACGCGCCACTCGTGGGCATGGTGGGTCGCCTGCGCCCCTGGAAAGGCCAGGCCGCCTTTTTGCAAATGGCGGCGCTCGTCAGACAGCAGGCGCCGGGCGCCCACTTCCTCATCGTTGGTGGCGATCCCTTCCAGCTAGCTGATGGCTATACGCAAGAACTTGACGCCCTGGCCCAGTCACTTCACCTCGCCGATCACGTCACCTTTGTCGGCCAAACACACGAGGTTGCTGCTGCTCTGGCTGCGCTAGATGTGTTTGTTCACCCCGGTCAGCCAGAGCCATTTGGACTGGTCAATATCGAAGCCATGGCCATGGCCAAGCCGGTAGTCGCTTTTGCCCACGGCGCTTTACCCGAAATCGTGCAGGATGGGGTCACGGGTCTGCTCTGCCCCTCAGACGATGCGGCAGCCCTGGCCACGGCCGTTCTAGCCCTTCTGGAAGATGATGACAGACGACGAAACCTGGGCGCCGCTGGCCGCCAGCGCGTTTTGGAAAACTTCACAGCCGCGCGCATGGCCGCAGAAGTAGCCGAGCTTCTGGCATCGGTGACAGGCTAAGGCAAGATGAACCGCTACGTCCTCGACGCCCGTACCGCCACCGACCATTTCCCCGGCATCGGCCGCTACGTCAGCAACCTGGCCCGGGCCCTGCCGCCTGTGCTTGCCTCCGACGAGCGCCTGATCCTGCTGCGCGACCCCACACGGCCGTCGCGCTGGCAGCTTCCGGCCCCTTCCGCACAGGTAGAATGGGTGGAAACGGCCGTTTCCCCCTTTTCCCTGAGCCAGCAGTGGCAGATCCCTAAATTGCTACGCGAAATAGGAGCCGATCTGTACCACAGCCCTTACTACCTCATGCCCTACCGAACCGGCATCCCCACCTTGCTGACATTCTACGACCTCATTCCACAGCGCTTTCCCCAATACGTCTCCCCACGCGCCCGCCTGCTGACCAGTCTGCTGACGCGGCTGGCCCTGCGGGCCGCCGATCAGGTGGTGGCTATTTCACAGTTCACCCGGAAGGATGCGCTGGCTGCTTACCCTCTTGCGGCAGAAAAAGTTACGGCCGTTCCCCTGGCCGCCGATCCCCATTTTCAACCCCAACCGGCGGCGGAAATCGACCGTATCCGCACGACATACCAGTTGCCGCCCACTTACGCGCTGTACCTGGGCATCAACAAGCCGCATAAAAACCTGGTCAATTTACTGCTGGCCTGGAACATGTTGACCGAGCAGCTTCCCGAAGCTCCGCCGTTGGTGATTGCCGGCGCCTGGGACAAACGCTACCCGGAAGCGAAGGAAACGGCCGCCGCCCTGAATCTTACATCTCACATCACATTTCTGGGGCCGGTGGCCGAAGAGGATTTGCCAGGATTGTACAGCGGCGCAGAACTGTTTGTTTTTCCCAGCCAATACGAGGGGTTTGGCCTGCCTGTGATCGAGGCGATGGCCTGCGGCACGGCCGTGGCCTGTGCCCGCACGTCCAGCCTGCCAGAGGTGGGCGGCGAAGCGGCAGCCTACTTCGACCCAACCCAACCAGAAGAGATAACGGCCGTTCTCCACCACCTGCTCACCGACAACGCTGCCCGCGAGCGCCGCCGGACACTGGGCCAAAAACAGGCACAGTTGTTTTCGTGGGAGAAAACGGCCGTGGAAACTCTTGCCCTCTATCGGCAGCTAACGGCCCACCACTAACACAGCTTTCAGCGCATGGACCGTGTGTTCAACAGCTCCCGCAGACGCGACACCACCATCTCCATCGCTACCTGATTCCGCCCGCCGTTGGGGATAATCACATCGGCGTACCGCTTGCTTGGCTCCACAAACTTCAGATGCATGGGCCGCACCGTTTCCATGTACTGCGCCACCACCGAATCCAACGAGCGGTTCCGCTCATTCATATCCCGCTGCAGCCGGCGAATAAAGCGAATATCCGCGTCGGTATCAACGTAAATCTTGATGTCCATGAGTTCCCGCAGTTTGCGCCGCGTAAAAATCAAGATCCCTTCGATCAAGACAATGGGACACGGCTCTACCAGAATCGTTTCATGCTTGCGGCGATGTAGAGTAAAGTCATACACAGGCACTTCTACCGACTGCCCAGACAACAACTGCTTCACATGTTTCACCAGCAGTTTGTTCTCCAACGAATTGGGATGATCATAGTTTTGGCGCGAGCGCTCCTCGAAAGAGAGGTGGGGATTATCGCGGTAGTACGCGTCGTGGGGGAAATAAGCGATTTTTTCGGCTCCCACAGATTCCAAAATTGCCTTGGCGACAGTCGTTTTGCCAGAGGCCGTGCCCCCGGCAACACCAAATACAACGGGCAAGTACTCACTCATCGGCCTATCCTTTGCCTTTAGCAGGCAAAAAAATACCCCGGAACAAAAGCCAGGGTACGAATTCATTTGAAGCCACCCAAGGGATTTGAACCCTTAACCTATCGCTTACGAAGCGATTGCTCTGCCGTTGAGCTAGGGTGGCAAGTGGCAAAATTATATCAGGGCGATCAACGCTTGACAAACGAGATTTACCTCCTATATTTTGAGTCGGTAACGAAATTTCTGGATTACTTTAGGTGAACTGTGGATCCCATCACCCGGCAAACAATCGAAGAAACTGTTTCTGTGGTTGGCTCTAAACACGTCACGCTGGCGGGCCTGGATTTGCGAGATCTGGAAGATCTGACCCAAATCAATCTGGAGGGCGCCAATCTGAGCGAGGCCAAACTGGACCGCGTCAACTTTTCGCAGGCCAAACTAAAAGAGGCCAGATTCGACAGCACCAGCTTAAGGAGCACTTCTTTGGATAGCGCTGAGCTGCAAGGGGCCAATTTTTACCGGGCAGATTTGCGGGGCGCAGATTTGTCGAGCGCTTTGTTACAGAAAGCGTACCTGGGCAGTGCCAATTTGCAGGGCGCCTCGCTGAAAGGCGCGAACCTGACAGAAGCCAATTTGCAGTTTGCCGATTTGCGGGATGCGGATTTACGTGACACGCTGATGACGGCCGTCGACTTGAAGGGCGCCAAGTACAACGAAAAGACCCTGTGGCCGGAAAAACTAAATCCTCTCCTGGTCGGAGCAGTTTTCGAGCGGCGTTGATTCGTGGGAGATTATTCTGAGCCGGTCGCCTTGGGAAGATGCGGATCCCGACACCATTCGCTCCAGGAGCCGGCGTATAAACGGCCGTTTCCCAATCCCGCGTGGGCCAGAGCCAGCAAATTGACACAAGCCGTCACGCCGGAGCCACAGTAAAACGTCGCCTGATCCGGCGGCGTATCCCCCAACACTTCTGCCAGTTGAGAGCGCAGCACCGCCGCCGGCCGATAACGGCCGTCAGCCGTCCAATTGGCCTGGTAGTCGTAGTTAACAGCGCCGGGAATGTGTCCGGCAATGGGGTCGATATTTTCCATTTCTCCCCGATAACGAGCGGCATCACGCGAATCTACCAACAGCGGTGCGTGGGGAACTTCTTCTACCAGCACCAGCCATTCCAGGTGCGGCCGGCCGCGGAACGCGGCCGTTTCTCGCACTTCCTCGCCGGAGCGGGCAGCGTAGCCAGCGGCCTCCCACGCCTGCCACCCACCGTCTAGCACCGCCACAGCCTGATGACCCATGTAACGCAGCATCCACCATAGGCGGGCGGCAATCATGCCGTTGGCATCGTCGTAAGCGACAACCTGTGTGTCTGTGCCAATACCCATGCGGCTAAACCGATTGATGAGTTCTTGAGGCGGCGGTAGCGGATGACGGCCGTAGTCTGTAACCGCCGGATTGCTCAGATCCTTGTTGAGATGCGCGTAAACGGCCCCGGGGATGTGTCCCGCCTGATAGGCGCGCCGCCCGGCTTCCGGTTCGGCCAGCTTAAACCGGCAGTCCACGACAGCCCAATGGCTGTTATCCAGATTTGCGTGCAGCGTTTCCGCATCGATTAAGGTAGTAAACATAGAAAGTGGAAGCCTTCGGATTGGTCACAACGGGCGGTGAGCAGCCATTTAGAACCCACCCACAAGGCGCTGCGCACGCGCGCTTACGGCGAGGGCGCCGTGACAATAACCGGCGGCGCGGTGACAATGACCGGCGGCGGCACATTCGTAGGCTCTGGCGTGGCTGGGGGGTAAGTCGGCGTGGGGGTAACGGTTGGCAGCGGCGTGGGCAGCGGCGTGGTCGTTATTGCCAGCGTGGGTGTGATGGCCGGTGTTGGCGTTGGCAAATCGGGATCGAGCTGGATTTCCAAAGAGCGCACTTCGCTCTCTAACAAGCCGTTCCGACTGCCGTCCTCCAGGCGGACCCGCCACTCAAACTGGCCAGTGGCGCCAAGCACATCGTTAACGGCCGTGCGCAACCGGTACAGCGTGCCAAACGCCGGCTGCGTCACTGACCCAAGAGAAATGAGCTGGTTATTGCCCTGCAGGTAAACGGTAAACCGCTGCCCGTCGGTCAGAGGCGTGGGCCAGTTCCAGGAAAAATCGAGAACCCTGGTGTTGAGCGCCGAAGTGCCTGCTGCCGGACCTTGCACGCGCAGTGCCGGTGCATCTGGTCCACCGTAGGCATTGCCAAACTCGGCCGTCCAATACCAGACATTGGGCGCATTGTAGTTGCTGGAGTAGGCTACACCCACGTCAGTAGCATATTTGTTCAGCAGAATCGCCCGGTGACCAGGGCTGTTGATCCAAAATTCAACCGCCTGATAGGCCTGATCGAAGCCCCAGGCTGTCGCCTCCCCGGCGTAGGCATGCGCATAGCCCTTCCACAACAGGCGTTCGGCGGGTAAAGAGCCGTCTGCGCCCGTGTGCCCGGTATAACGGTAAGCCGCCATGTCATCGGTGTGCTGCTGCGCGGCCACGGCCAGTTCGTACACATACTGCAGCGGCGGCAAGTCAAACTGGCGGCGCGCTTCATTGATGTAGATAAAGAGCTGCTCGGCCGGGCTGGTTCCCGCAGGCAGTTCAAGCGGTGTCATCACAAACGGGGCATCCAAATCGACCGGCTCCAAGACAATGCCCAAGGGGTCCAGCGAAGCACCGGGCGTAACCATCCCTGCACCCCCACCCCCCTTCAAAGCCAGGGGCAGGTAAACGGACATGATGCCGGGTTCAACGTGCACCCAGCGGCTTAACTCTGTGCCACCGTAGTCATTGACGGCCGTCATGGTGACGTAATAGTCGCCCGGCCGGGAATAGGTATGGAAAATTTGGGCTCCTTCTTCTGCACGGCCGTCGCCCATTTCCCAGCGGAAAGCCGTCACCGTCTCATCGCCGGTGGCCTGCGCCCGCAGCGGCTGCCCGGTGGTGGCCTGTTCATCTATTACCATATCGGCCGCAGGCGGCTGCCCCACCGTCAACGACCCAAACGCCTGCGAACGGCCGTAAGTGTTTTCAATGGTCAGGCTAACCTGGTAACTTCCGGGGGCCGTATATTGGTGAGATGGATTCGCATCGGTGGACGTAGCCCCATCGCCAAAATCCCACTGGTAGGCAATGGGCTGCTGACCTCCACTCTCATTGATAAAGGTTACATTCTGCCCCACACCCAACATGGCGTCATCCACCTGGAACTGGGCTGTGGGATGGGGCACGATGGTAATGCGCTGCGTGGCGGTGTGGGACCCAATCGCATTATTGGCCGTCAGGCTGATGTCGAAGACGCCAGCCGCCGGATAAACGACCACCGGATTGCTCACGTCCACCTGACGGCCGTCGCCCAACTGCCAGGATTGGGCAAAGGGACCCGGGCCGCTCAAATCGGCGCGCAGCTGGACCGGCAGGCCAACAGACGCCTGAGCCGGTATCACCAGACCATTTACCTGGGGCGGGATGCCTATCCATAAGGTTGTGCTATCCTGCCGTTCCTTACCGTCAAACCTTAGAATGGCCGTTAGCGTCTGTTCGGGGCGGGCAATATCGGCCGTTTCCACACGCAGGGGCAGGGTGAACTGCTGCGTTCCCCCGTTAGCCGAGATGACCGGGAACCAGCTCAACTGGTGGGCCTGCAGGTTTGCCGTGGCGCCAGACGGCAGAACGGCCGTATTAACCGCCAGATTGCCGGGCAGTTGCAAGTTTATTTCGGGTGTATAAGTAACCTGATCGAGATTGATGAGAGAAAGTTCTAAAAGGAGGGTGTCACCGGGTGTGCCTACCGGCGGCGTCACCTTCAGATCGAACTGCAAGGGACCGTCCATGTGGATTTTACCTGGATAGGTAGCCAGAGGCGCGGCCGACGAAGAATCGGCCCCAGGCAACATGAGGAACAACAGCATGCCCAACCAGAGGAAAAAAATATTTTTGAGGTCCCGATTTTTCATGTCACCAGCAGTTTAGCAGAGTTAGCCAGTCATAACAACGGCCGTTTTCCATTTCGCCAGGGTTGCCCGGCCACTGTATGGTACGGTCACTTTCTAAAGGTTGCCCTAACGATTCAATGAGGAAGCGAGAAATCACGCCTTTTTTGGTTCCGGTTTGCGATTCCGCGGATATAATTGTACCGTACTAAGCTAGGAAGCAGCGCTGCGCTAGCCAAAACCGGCCTCAGGCCCGTGAGAAAGATTTCAATTGGCGCGCACACCGGATCTGAATGAGCCTCGCATGACAATCAGCAGCGAAAAAAACAAAGGCCCTGGAATTTTTTCTTTTTTGCGACGCGGTCAACCCTGGATTGAGGTCTCCGGCTACACGGTTGGTGACATTCGTGAAACGCAGCCTGTAGCCGTGGCTGCCAATGCAACGGTGGTCGGAAATGTTTTTGCCCCGCAAATTGTCGTGGCCGGACTGTTGTCGGGCACGGCCGTTAGCCAGGAGGTGACTATCCAGGAAACGGGCCAGATTTGGGGCGACATCTACGCGGTGCGCTTTCACGTCGAGCCCGGCGGCCTGATTCGTGGATGGGTCAACACACTGGCGGAGGCCGAATGCCAGGCCTTGTTGAACGGCCGTCAATCCCCCCAGGATCTCGCCTCCGAGAATGGCAACAAGATTCCCGACGGTCTGCAGCCCGAGCATTTCCGCCTGCGCGACAGCAGCAACCTGGATGCTCTACACCGCCTGCAAGCGGAAACGGCCGTAGCCCTGGCCGCCCGCACCGAACTCGAAGAAACCTTCGACCAGCGCCTGACCGAAATCGCCGGCGAAGCCACCAACCAACTCACCATCGCCCGAGAAGACCTGAAAACGACCCGCGCCGAACTGATCAAGTGCCAGCAGCAGTCCGAAGAGCTGAGCACCACCCTACAACAACGCGATACGCAACTCGACCGCCAAACGAAAGAACTGGCCTTAGCCCAAGAAACGTTGGCCCAGACCAACCAGGAACTAGAAGAACTGCGCGAAGCCCACGCCCAACAAGAAGCCGCTTATAACGATCTGTCGTCGGCCAAAGTAGGGGTAGACACCCATCTGCACGAAGCGCTGCAGCAAGTAGATACCCTGACAGGGCGCGTTCACAACATCGAAACCGCCCTGCAAGCCAGTCTGGTCCACACCTCCGACCAGGAAGATGCGCTCATGCGCTGGCAAGAACTGGCCGAAACCACCGAAAAACGCGTGCAAGAGTTGGAAACCGAACTGGAAAACACTCGCCAGCAGCTTGAACACAGCAAAGATGTCAACAGCATGCTGCGCGATCAGCGCAAGCAAATTGAAGACGAGTGGACTCATGCCCAGCTGCGTCTGGAAGAACTGCAAAATCAGTTAGACAGTGAGATCGAGTCTTCTAAAATGCTTCTGGCGGAAAGTGATACCACAATTCTCTCGCTGACCAACTTGAACAGCCAGCTTAAGGGCGAATTGGAGCCGGTGCAAAAACGCAACGCAGCCTTGATGAAACAAATGGAGTTGGCTAAAAATAAGTTCTTAAAACAAGAACAAGAGATGGCTAATTTACGGGCGCAGTATACCGAGCTGGAGCAAAGCTGGCAGCAGTCCCAGGCCGCATTAGAGCGAGTGCGGGAACAACCCACCAAACTGCTATCTTCCGAAGTGGTGGAAGAATTAAGAAACCAACTCGCCGCCGCCGAAGAAAAGGCCGATGGATTGCAGGAGCAGCTGCTGTGGCGACAGGCCAGTCTGGAAAACAGCCAATCTGCTCTGCAGCAAAGCCAACACCTGGTCGCCGAGCAAGAAAAACAACTGCGCCAGTGGCAGCAAGCCGTCGAAAGTCTGCAGCGAGACCTGCAGGAGCAGAAGGACAAGACACAGGCCGACGGCAAAAAAATGAAGGAAAGTCTGCATCAGAAACAGATGCAGTTGGAGGCTTGCGAAAAAGATTTGCAGCAGCACTTGCGGGAAACGGCGCAGCAGGGCCAGCGTTTGGCTGAAATCCAATCCACGCTGATCGAACGAGAACTGCAACTGCAGCAGGCCCAGCAGACTGTTGCCAAGCAGCAGCAGTTTATCAAGAAAATGAAAGAGGTCACCACCGCTAAAATTAACAGTCTGGAAACGGCATTGGCTCAGGCGCAAAAGTCTTAAAGGAGCACGGCCGTTCCCATAACGAACTGGAAGGAGCTTTGATAGTGGCAGATATTGAACTGGCAATCATTGGCGGCAGCGGTCTTTATGCCATGCCGGACCTGACGAACGTAGAAGAAGTGGACATCGATACGCCATTTGGCAAACCGTCGGACAAGCTGACGCTGGGCACACTGCACGGCCGTCGCCTGGCTTTTCTGCCGCGACACGGCCGTGGCCACGTCCTGAACCCGACGGAAGTCCCCTATCGCGCCAACATTTTTGCCCTCAAAACATTAGGCGTCAAATACATCGTCTCGGTCAGCGCTTGTGGCTCGCTGCGAGAAGAGTACGCGCCCGGCCACGTGGTTATTCCCGACCAGATTTTCGATAATACCCGCAAACGAGCCAACAGCTTCTTTGAGAATGGCCTGGTCGCTCACGTCAGCCCGGCGCAACCCTTTTCGCCCGAGTTAAGCGCGGCGCTGGCCGAGGCCGTACAGGCCAGCCAGGGGATTGTCCATACCGGCGGCACGTTTATCACCATCGAAGGGCCGCGTTTCAGCACCAGGGCCGAGTCGAACGCGTATCGTCAGTGGGGCATGGGCATCATCGGGATGACCACCAGCCCGGAAGCTTTTCTGGCGCTGGAGGCGGAAATCGCCTATGCCTGTATGGCCCACATCACCGACTACGATGTGTGGCACGAAAGCGAAGCCCCGGTGACGGTGGAACAGGTGGTGCGTGTGCTGCACCACAACACCGATCTGGCTCAGGAGGCTATCCGCCATCTGGTCAGCCACATGGATTTGTGGGCCGGCGAATTTGCCGCCCATTCGGCGCTGAAAAACGCCCTTATTACAGACGCCAGCCTCATTCCCGCCCAGACTAAAGCCACGCTGGCGCCGCTGGTGGGCCATTACCTGGAAGCCACGCCCGTCTGACGGCCGTATGTCTACCTTCGCCCTGGAAGAAGCCCAAGAGCAAAACGGCCGTCGCCAGGCTCTCCTGCTCCTGATTGTGGCCGCTTTTGTTCTGGTGAACGCCATCGCCCTCAGTCTGGCGGTGGACGGGGCGCTGCGCTGGCGGCATCTGTGGGCGCCCGGCGTCTGGCTGCTGCTGATGGGCGCTGCCCATCTATTTCTACATCGCTTCAAACCGCAGCGCGACCCTTACATCTTGCCGCTCGTCGCCCTGTTAACCGGCTGGGGCTTGGTGTTGATTGATCGGCTGGCGGCCAATTTTTTAGCGCGGCAGGTGATCTGGTTGGTTTTGGGAACGGCCGTTTTGCTGGCCGTTACCATCCTCCCCCACAACCTGCGCCTTCTGCGCCGCTACCGCTATACTTGGCTCACCGGCGGGCTGCTGCTGCTGGCCGCCACCCTCATCTTCGGCGTTAACCCGTCCGGGTATGGCGCGGCGCTGTGGCTGCCCATTCCCTTCATCGGCCAGGTCTACTTCCAGCCATCTGAACTGCTAAAACTGCTGCTGATCGTCTTCCTGGCCAGCTATTTTGACGAGCGGGGAGCTATGCTGGCCATGAGCCGGCAAAAAGGCTGGCGCGGGGTCATGACGTATCTGTCTCCCCTGCTGCTGATGTGGGGATTTTGCATGGTTTTGCTGGTCTGGCAGCGGGATTTGGGCGCGGCCACCCTGTTCTTTATCGTGTTTTTGGCGCTGCTCTACATGGCCACGGGCGACGGCCGTTATGTCCTGGCGGGCGGTGGGCTGCTGCTGCTGGCCGGAATCTTTGCCTATTTCGCCTTTGACCTGGTGGCTTTGCGCGTAGATGCCTGGTGGAATCCCTGGCCAGACGCCGACGATCGCGCCTTTCAAATTGTACAGTCCTTGTATGCCCTGGCCGCCGGCGGCATATTGGGCCAGGGCGTGGGCCAGGGGTTTCCCACCTACATTCCCGTGGTCCATTCCGACTTTGTGTTCGCGGCCATTGCCGAAGAGTGGGGCCTGATTGGCAGCCTGAGCATGGTGCTGGTGTTTTTGCTGCTGGCTTACCGGGGGATGCGGCTGGCGCTGTTGGCGAGACGGCCGTTTCAACGCTATCTCGCCGCCGGTATCACCATTCTTATCAGCGCCCAGGCACTGCTCATTATGGCCGGCGTCACCAAACTGCTGCCGCTAACCGGCGTCACGCTGCCGCTCATCAGTTATGGCGGTAGTTCCATGTTGATCAGCAGCGCGATGGTAGGCTTATTGCTGTATATGTCCGGCGCCGCCAGCGAAATCGGCCAGTAACCCCATCTAAAGGATCGACTTGAAACCAGACGCTTCCACCGGCAAAGTCAGCCAACTCCTGCGCGTTATCCTGGCAGCCTTCCTGGCCGTGGCATTTTCCCTCGTCTTCTGGACAGTGCTGCGCGCGCCGGACATTCTGGCGCGCGATGATAATCCGCGTCTGGTGGAGAGCGAGCTGCGTATCCAGCGCGGCCGCATCCTGGACCGCGACGGCCGTTTATTGGCGCAGTCCGCGCGGACAGATGGCATTTTTGGTCGCCGCTATCCTCTGCCGGCGGCCAGCCCGGTGGTGGGTTATTACAGCCTGCGCTACGGCACGGCAGGCATCGAGGAAAGCTACGATTCTTACTTGCGCGGCGAAAACGGTTTCTGGCAGGCGCAAGCACGTGACCTGCTGCACCGCACCCAAATGGGCCATGACCTGCGCCTGACGCTAGACACCCAACTGCAAACGCAGGCTGACGCTTTGCTGGGCGATCGCCGCGGAGCGCTGCTGCTCTTGCAGCTTGGCGATGAAGCCGGCAGCGATGCCACCCAGATTTTGGCGCTGGCCAGCCACCCAGGCTACGATCCCAACCTGCTCGACGAAAAATTCGACCAGTTATCGTCTGCTGAAGAAGCGCCCCTGCTAAACCGGGTCACGCAGGGACAGTACCAACCAGGACTGGCGCTGCAGCCGTTTATCCTGGCCGGTGCGCTGGACGAGGGGAGCATCGCCCTGGATGAGCCGGTGGACCATGCCAATCGCCCGGTGATTGTGAATGGCGTCGCCACTTACTGCGCCTCTTCCCCACCCGCGGCGGCTACCTGGGCCGATGTGCTGGCCCATCGCTGTCCCGGCCCGATGCAAGATCTGGCAGACCGGGTAGATGCCGCCGAACTGAGCACGATTTTTGCGGAGTTTGGCCTGACGGAGCAGCCGCGCCTGCCGTTGAACACGGAAACGGCCGTTTCTACCCCCATCAGCAGCACAGCCCTGGCCCTTATCGGGCAAGACACGCTGGTCGTGACGCCGCTGCAGGTGGGAGCAGCCTGGGCAGCACTGGCCGCCAACGGCCGTCTGCCAAACTTGCAACTGGTCGCTGCCACCCAAACAGAAAACGGCGCCTGGATAGATGAACAGCCGCCGGCCAACCAAACAGAAACGGCCGTTCCGGCCGATATTGCCAACAGTATTCGCCAGGTTTTGCCTGCGCAAGAGGGGATTACGGCCTTCAGCACGCTGGTGCTCTCCGGGCCGGATGGGGGCACCAATGGCTGGTACCTGGGCCTGACGCCGGAAAGCGATCCGCGTTACGCCGTTGTGGTGGTGTTGGAGAACAATCCAAATTTGCAGGAAGTGGAAAAAATCGGGCAGGAGATGCTAACGGCCGTAAAGTTCCAATGAAAGTTGAGAGGCGGATGGCCGGGAACGCAGCACTGCTTCCAACGTGCGGTACAGGGTTTCCGTTGAAAAACCTTTGAGCAGAATAGCGTCTGCGACCAGTTCTAACGCCTGATGGCGCTGCTGGGCGGTGTTGACTAAGACGATGAGGCGCGGATCGCCAGCAGCAGCGCGCCACCCGTGTCGTTCGGACTGGGGAAATGTCTGAAGCACGTCGATGTCGAGAACAATGAGGGTGGGGTTTTCCAGGAGTGGAAAGAAGGGAACGGCCGTTTGTGGCTGCTGGCAAACCACTTCATCAACCCAGGGCGAGGCTTGTAGGATGGCCTGCAGCCCGTCGCGTAAACGCCCCTGACGAGCAATGACCAACACAGTAACCGGCCTAGACAGATTCTCATTCACAGTTCACTCCTGTTCCAGTACGCTTGTTGGCCTGTAAAAAAGGGGGGGCAGAAACTCGATTCAAAAATCAAAAGAGGCCTGCCGGATAATGGAGATAGATTCGGCAAGCCTCTTTGTTGACTGGAAACCCGACTCGTAATTCCTGCTACCCCTGACAGGCCTTAGTGTAGCATGGTCAGGGGTTGTAAAAATCTGCAAGAATGTGTATTTCGGGTCACCTGGAGTACGTATAATTACGTACGGCCGTTTGTCCACCGCATTAAAGTTCCATGTCGCGGTCGATTAAACCCTCACGGAAAGCATGGAGGGCCGCCTGCGTGCGGTTTTCCAGGTTTAGCTTGGAGAGTATGCGGCTGACGTGGGTGGAAACGGTGCGCACGCTGATACCAAGCTCCTGAGCAATTTCTCGATTGGAGTAACCGAAAGCGATGAGTTCTAAGACGGCCGTTTCCCGGTCGGTCAATTCCTCAGTGGCAGCGGGAGACGGGGTTGGGGTCATACTGCTGGAAAGTATCTTGCGGGCCACCAGCGGGTGCAGCGGCATTTGGCCCTGGTAAACGGCGTGAATGGATTGCAACAACTCCGCGGGCGAAGAGTCTTTGAGCTGGTAGCCCATGGCTCCGGCTTCCAGGGCAGCGCGCACTCTTTCCACATCACTAAAACTAGAGAGAACCAGGATCCTGGCGGCCGGATTCTCCTCGCGAATCTCGCGGATGGCGCTGATACCGTCTTTGTTGGGCATCTTCACGTCCAGCAAGATAACGTCCGGCTGCAGCAGACGGAACTGCTGCACAGCCTCATCGCCGTCGGCGGCGACACCAACTACTTCAAGATCCGGCTTCACATCTAGCAGGGCCACCAGCCCTTCACGCACCAGATGGTGATCTTCAACGATGAGGATTTTTATCGGCTCGTCCATTATCCGCTCCAACAGGTAAGATTTGTGGATTTTGGCTTAGATAGACGGTGATGGTCGTGCCCTGATCGGGCTGGCTTTCCAGGATAAATGTGCCGCCAAACTGCTCCACTTGTTTTTTAATAGTCAGCAAGCCGCTGCCGGTGATCTCCAGCGGCCATTTTTCGGCCTGAAAACCACGGCCGTTATCCTGCAAACGGATCATCAAGTCCGATCCGTCGGCTTGCAGCGTCACGTCAACACGCGAGGCTTGGGCATGTTTGAGCGTATTGTTCAACGCTTCCTGGGAAATGCGGTAAAGGCTTTCTTCTAGTTCCGGCGGCAGCGCCAGGTTTTCCGGCGCGGCGAGGAACGTTTCGATGCCGGCGCGTTCTTCCACATTGTCCAGGCGGTAACGCAGCGCGTGGACCAGCCCTTCTTCCAGCAGCGTGGTAGAGCGTAAATCGTATAACATCAAGCGCATCTCTCGTAAGGCCTGCAGCGAGGTGCTGACAATCTGACCGAGATATACTTTCACACGCTCTTCGCGGCCAGCTTGCAGCAGTTCGCTTCCTGCTTCTGCGAAGAGGGTCAGGCTGTATAACGATTGCGTCACGGAATCGTGCAGTTCGCGGGCCATTCGCTCTCGTTCTTGCATGACGGCCAACTGGCGGGCGTTTTGTTGCAGACGGCCGTTCTCAATGGTGATGGCCACGTGGTCGGCGATGGCGGCCAACAAAGCCAGATCCTCAGCCGTGAATTGGCGCCCGCTATTGTGAACGGCGCTCAATACGCCCATCAATTTTCCTTTCGAGCGCATGACCACGCCGGCATAGGTCAGTTCGCCAAACGGCACAGTGAACTGCGAACCATAAGACGTGGCCGCCAGGTCTTTCACCGTAGAGGCTGGGGCAGCAGGGCGCAGCAAATCGGCGACGATATCGTGGTCGAAGGAAACCTGTTCGATATACGGCCGTACATAGGCAGGCACGCCAACTTCATGCAGCAAACAAAAGGTGTCATCCCCGCACCGCAGATGGACGGCTCCGGCGAAACAGCCGAACGCCGTCAGAACCGTTTCCAACGCCGAGGCCAAAACCGGCTCAATTTCTACCGGTTCATTGGCCAGAGCCGAGATGTTATAGAGGATATTCAGATCGCGTATGCGCTCCGAAATCCTGCGTTCCAACTGGTCCGTATACTGCTGCATCTGCTGATAAAGGTTGGCATTATCAATAGCAATTGCGGCCTGATTGGCAAACGCTAGCGCCAGGTAAGCATCCGACTCCTTGTAAAAATTCGGTTCGTACTTATCCAGCGTCAGCAAACCAAGCATTCTCCCCCTTACCATCATAGGCACGCCCAGCCAGCAGCGAATATCTTCCGCGCCCGGCAAAGCCAGCCAATCGGTGTTTTCCTGGGTATCGGCAATGATGTAAGGTTGCAGCGTTTTGTTGATGATGCGGTTGACGTGGGACAGCATGGGCAGTTGTTCGTTAATCAGGCGTGCCAAGCCGGCTTTCAGACCACGCTGGGCTACAATCTGAAAGGCGCCATCGCTCTTTAAACTCACCGTGGCACTGTCATAAGGGATTACCAGAGCCAACTGTTCCAGAATTTCGTCGAGTAGCTTTTGCTGTTCCTGGCTGGCATTGAGAATATTGGCTACCTGCCGCAGCGTCTCGGCACGCTGGCGTTCCACCTTTTCCCCTTCAAACAAACGCACATTCTGAATGGCCAGCGCCAGAGGCGGCGCAACTTGCTGCACGATCTCCACACGGTCGTGGGCAAAGGCATTGGGTTCTGTGGAAACCACGCCTAATGTGCCAATCTGTTCTTCATGGGCCTGAAGCGGTACAGCGTAAAGAGAACGGCCGTTTCTCTCGCGGATGTTCTCTAAAAATACGGGAAGGTCTGCTTCCGCTGGCAAATCGCTGAACCGGTAAAATGGCTCATCAGCCATTTGGCGCAACGCGGCCTCGGCGATGTGAAAACGCTGCTCCTGCCGGCCGCCAGCCAAGCTGTGGGTGATGCAGACGACTTCTTCTTCGGCCCAGTCGAACAAAGCCACAAATGCCGTCACGCCTGGCACAAAGTCTTGCAGCGATTTCAGGGTGACCAGGACAATGTCTTGAATAGAATTGGCAGCCAGGATAGCCAGGTCTATCTGATGGATAGCATTCAGGCGCTCGTTGTAGCGGCGCTGGATACTTTCCGACTGTTTTTGCGGGGTTATATCGGTGACGGAGGTGATAAGGTGTCCGGGGGCCTGTTCCTGTCGCGGAGCCAGGGTCCAGCGGTAAATAACCTGGATAATTTCTCCTGTCCATAAGCAGCAGGAAGTTTCGCATTCGAAGGATGAACGGCCGTTTCCCAAGGCCGCCAGGCTTTCTACACATCGCGGATAGGCCTCACTGGCTAACAAGACGTGCGGGCCAACCATAAGGCTTTGTTTGTCTGGCGCTTTGAATATGGAAACGGCCGTTTCATTGACGTTTATCGTCTTCATCAAGCCCAGATAGGCATCCACTTCCCCTGGATTAGCCGCAAAATAGTCCGTAAAATCCTCCACCCCCCTTGCACGCAAACGGTGCAGGGCCGCCAACACCTCAGAAGCATCATACTCCCACAAGGCAACCGGCGCGACCTCAAACAGCAGACGAAACCCCTCCTCGCGCTTGCGAATGATCGCCTGCCGGTTTTCCATAAAATTCAAAAGAATCAAGAGCAAAAAGGAAAAAATGCCAAAAAACATGATCCAGGAGACCAGGTTTAGAGACACATTTTCTGCGGAAAAGAGCGGCACTAACAAACCAGGAGCCTTCAAAAACGTGAGGAGAACAGCCGAAACTCCAATCAAAAAAACAAAAAAAAGTGTGGACCGTCTTCCAAGAAAAAGAGCCGAAAATATGAGGATAAAGAGGTAATAGGATGAGAGGAAGTTGTTCGGAACACCGCCATTTAACACAATCGCCGCGGAAATATAAAAATACATGCCCCCGGTAAGCCATAAAGCAGCTACCCACACGGCACTTTTGCGTAAAATGGCCAGTCCAAATAAACAATAAATAAACCAGACGGAATAGAAAAGCAGGGAACGAACGTGCAAGTACGCATCGTTGCGAATTTCTGCAGGCACAAAGAGTGTCAACAACAACGCCGCCAGACCGGTGGAAATATAAACCGTTTGCAAGCGCTGCCGCTGCGCTGCCTCTTCTTCCGGCGTCCAGACTGGGACATTGAGGATAGCCTTCAGTTTATCCATCAGGGTCAATTTTGCTGTCATAACACGGCCGTTACTTCGACAATGGCCTGCCAGATACGCTCTCGCAAGAGATTCAACAGAACCGTATTGGGCGGTACGATCTGGGAATCGCTCGTTTGTGGGCCAATGTATAGTGCCCGGCTTAATTCAATCATTAACCAGGGCTTATACGTCCCGCCATAAATGCGCATACCCCATCCACCCAGATAGGGCTGATTAAGGGCGTGTGGCGCACCAGTAGGGGCGAGATCGGGCACATCGGCCAGCAGTTCGCCCAGGCGTTGGCCCAAGAGACGCGTGGCCTGTGGCGAGGCGCTGATGTGGGCCCAATTTTCTCGCGGTTCGCCAAAGGGATCGCCTAGATTGCTGACAGAGACGCGCGGACGCACGGCCGTTGGGTCGTCGTACGCCGACGGGCCAATGGCCGCCATGCTGTGACAATCGACAACCAGTTTAACGGCCGTATCATCCACAATCGCCGCCAGCTTTTCATGCCACGGCCGCCAGTAGGTGGCAATCAGGCTGTTTACCATGTCTACGTCTGGAGCCAGACCCTCGTGGAAAACCGGCACGCCATAACTGGTCTGGCCTTTAACCGCGCCATCACCCAGGCGGTGATGCAGCGCTGCATCATCAGGCCGGTTAACGTCCAGAATGCCGCGCGCAAAAGGAAAGTTCAACCAGTGCAGTACGCGGTCCCGATAATCAAAAATTTCATCTACGTACGCATCCGCCTCATTAAAAATCTGGGCCGGAGTCAGCGCCACGCGGTTAGTCAGTTCGGGCGGCACGGCTAAGCCGCCGTGCGGTAATAGGATGGCAATGGGTAACGTCTGTGTCATTTACCTGATTCTCGTTTTAGATTTTTTGCTGCGCTAAAGCCAAGTATACGCAATTTTTGGGCCATATTGCCAGACATTGACAGATGTCGCTGCTGTATGGCACGGCAGCGCAGCAACGGCATATAGGCCATTCCTAATATACTCATCGTTCTCTTTCTGATATAGAATGAAACAATACCTTGTATAACTCGCTTAAGGCGATAATGAAAGACAGCCGGCGACATGAATTTATCGGAACATTTTATCGTGAAACCAATTAGAACTTTGTGGCGCACCCTGACTGCTCCCCACCCCTCTCTTTCCGGCGAACAAGAGCGAAGAGCGAAGCTGCTGCTAGAACTGCTGCTGTTTATGATTTGCACGGCCGTTTTGTCGCTGCTCGTCCAGTTTTTCTTTCCAGGTGACAGCCGACCGCTGCTCCTGGCGACGCAGCTATTGGGCATTGGGCTTTTCCTCGGCGTCTATGCGCTCGGCCGTTCACAACACCTCAACTGGGCCACCATCTTATTTGTTGCCAGCTTTGATCTGTTTATATGCGTGGGCATCATGGCACTGCCTCCCATCAACTACCTCATGCCCATGTATTTGATCATTCCCGTCATTCTGACCTGGATGTTGTCATCCTTTCGCCAGTCGCTGGTCGTCGCCGTGGGCAATCTGGTCTTACTGTTCCTCCTTTTGATCATTGCGCGCGTCCCGTCCATGCAAGTCGTTTACGTGCTGGTGATTTTTTATCTCGTCACCAGCCTGTTGATCTTGCTTTTTATCCAGCAATATCACTATCGGGAGATGCAAAATCTTCAGATACGGGAAGCCAACGAAAACCGCCTGCGCATGTTTATTCAGGAGGCGGATGACTGGATTTTCTCGCTGGACGAAAACGGCCGTATCATCAGCGCCAACGACAAAACGTGCCATACACTCGGCCTGTCGGAAGCCGAGCTCCTGAGTAAAAGCCCCGTCGATTTTGTAAAACCTGGAGACCAGCGCCGGATCAAAGGCCTTCTGACGAATTTGTTTAATAATGAAACCATCACGTCGGTCGAGGTGGAAGTCCCGGTGGCCCCGGGGAAAAACATCTGGCTGGAGGTCCGGGGACGGATTTTAGCCAAAGATGGCAAGGTCATTGGCACCATCCACATTGCACGCGACATCACAGAGCGCAAACGAGCCGCCTGGCTGCAACAAAAGCTGAACTGGGAAACCACCCTGCTGTTTGAAGCCAGCCAATCTCTATCCCGGTCTCTAGATTTTGAGCACATTTATGAAACGATTTACACCATCATCCTCACGGTTATGGACTGCCCTTTGCTGGTAATTTATAGGCACGAGCCGGAAATGCAGCAGCTCTGCTTTGCCCACATCCGGCAGGATGGCTCGCCTCTGGATTTGCGCGGTTTGTCCAACGAACGCGTGCGGCTGCCAGAGGAAGATCCCTGCCGGCAGGCCATCGCTTCGGGGGAGATGCGGCTGCTGATTGGGGAAACGGCCGTTTCCGCCCGCACCGCCCTGACCAACCGCATCCCCGCCCTGGCTGCCCCCTCTTCTCCAGAGTCGATAGCAGCCGCCCTTATCCTGCCTCTTAAATTTGAAAACCAGATCCACAATCTCGTGCAAATTTTTGTGCCCTATATCCCCGAATACACGGTCGACGATCAGCGGTTTTGGGAATCCTTCTCGCAGCAGGTAGCCGCAGCCCTGGCCACCGCCCGCCTGTTAACCAAAAATCAGCACGAAATTCAGGAACGCCGCCGCGCCGAAATAGAAGCGGTCCATCGCCAGGCTGAAGCCGAAATGTTGCGCCAGGCCGCCGCCATCATAAACTCCTCGCTCTCCCTCAATGTCGTCCTGACGCGCATTCTGGAACAACTGCACACCGCCATTCCCTACGACAGCGCTTCCATCCAGCAAAAGGTAGGCAACGATCTCACCATTCGCGCCGCCCGAGGGTTTGCCAACGACGCCGCTTTGGTCAACTGCAGCTTCTCCGTTACGGCCGATCTGCCTAACGTCGAGGTCCTGCATACCTTAAAACCCTTGGCCGTGGCCGATGTGCGGACCTCTTATCCTTCATTTGATACGCTTGCCCCCGACTATCAGGCTGAACACATTGTTTCCTGGCTGGGTGTGCCCCTGGTTGTGGACGAAACTGTTTTAGGCATGATTACCATCGACCGCAACACCGTACGGCCGTTTTCCGATGAAGAAATCGCCATGACCGTGGCCTTTGCCAACCACGCCTCCATCGCCCTGCGCAACGCCCATCTCTACGAGGAAATGGAGAGCCAGAACGTGCAGCTAGAGCAGGCCGTCGCCGCCCGCACCGCCGAACTACAGCGCACCACCGATCAGATCGAAGCCATCTTCAACAACAGCCCAGACGCCATCCTGCTGCTGGACCCCGACTACAACGTCGAGCGGGTAAACCCGGCGCTGGAAACTCTGTTCGGCTTCCAGCGCGAAGAAGTGCAGGGAAAGCCGCCCTTTTCCCTGGCCACAACCGCTTCGCGGGATCAATTTGTACAGGCCTTCAGCACGGCCGTTGCCTCTGGCCGGCCGCAGCGCCTGGAGCTTACCGCCCGGCGCAAAGACCAATCCCTGTTCGATGTCACTGTTGCCCTGGCCCCGATTTATGAGCAAGAAACCGTAACGGCCGTCGTCTGCAGCCTCCACGACATCAGCGCCTTTAAAGAAGTCGAGCGCCTGAAAGATGACTTTGTCTCCAACGTCTCCCACGAACTGCGCACGCCCATCGCCAACCTTAAACTCCACAACGATCTCATCAAGTTAAATCCGCAAAAACAAGAAATCTACCTGCAAAGACAGGCACGCGAAATCGAGCGCCTGACGATTATCATCGAATCGCTGCTGCGCCTTTCGCGCCTGGATCAACACAATGTCGAGGTAACGCTAACGGCCGTTAACCTCTTAACCCTGGCCCAAGAATACATACAAGACCGCTCTACGCAGGCAGCCAACGCCGGGCTAACCCTGAAACTGGACGACCGGGTAGACCTGCCGCTCGCCCACGCCGACCCGCGCCTGGTCGGGCAAGTAATTGGCATCATTCTCACCAACGCCCTCACCTACACCCCCGCCGGCGGAACCATCCGCTTTTGCGGCCACACGCGCCAGCACAAAACCGGGCAGTGGGTAGGCCTCAGCATTCACGATACCGGCCCCGGCATTCCCTCCAGCGAGCAAAACCAGGTGTTTAGCCGTTTCTTCCGTGGGCAGGCCGGGCGCACTTCCGGCGTGCCGGGCACCGGTCTGGGACTGGCCATAGCCCAGGAAATCATGGCCCTCCATCAAGGAGAAATCGAGATGATCAGTCCCGACGACAAACGAGGCACAACGTTTACTATCTGGCTGCCGGTCGCCAACGACTAAGCGCCGCTGGCCCGTTCAGCCACTATCCAGGAATATCCATGAGCACAAGCTCACCCATAGCAATGAAAGTGGGCAGCGGATTGCCGCTAATGGGTACGAATATGTGTTAGTTCGCTGCCATTTTCAGGAGAGACTTCACTGAAAACCCAACCTCCCGGAGGTTTTCAGGACAGCGCAGTGTGGAGACCACAACCCCCGGGAGGTTTATTTACAGAGGAGATGCTTCATGAAAATCGGCGTAGTTTTCCCCCAAATCGAATTCGGCAGCGACCCGGCCGCCATCCGGGAGTATGCCCAGACGGCCGAAGCCCTGGGCTACCACCACATCCTGGCCTACGACCATGTCCTGGGCGCCAATCCCGACCGCCCTGGCGGCTGGCAAGGCCCGTACACCTACGAAAACCCTTTCCACGAGCCATTCGTCTTGTTCAGCTACATGGCCGCGCTCACCAGCCGGGTGGAATTTGTCACCGGCATCCTCATTTTGCCGCAGCGCGAAACGGCCCTGGTAGCCAAACAGGCGGCCGAGGTGGACGTGTTGAGCAACGGCCGTTTCCGCCTGGGTATCGGCAACGGCTGGAACAAAGTTGAATATACAGCGCTCAACCAGAACTTCCACACCCGCGGGCGGCGCATGGAAGAGCAGGTCAAGCTGCTGCGCCTCCTATGGACGCAGGATCTCGTCACCTTTAAGGGCGAGTGGCACACCATCCCCGACGCCGGTCTGAACCCGCTGCCGGTGCAGCGCCCTATCCCCATCTGGTTTGGCGGCCACGCCGACGCCGTGCTGCAGCGCGCCGCCCGCCTGGGCGATGGCTGGTTCCCCAACTACCGCAGCGCCGCCGCTGCCAAACCTTCGCTGGACAAGCTGGCGGAATACCTGGCGGCCAACGGCCGTTCCCTTGCCGATTTTGGCATCGAAGCGCGATTGTCTTATGGCGACGGCCGTGCCGACGAGTGGCAGCAAACCTTGTCCGAATGGCAGGAAGCCGGAGCCACCCACCTCACCCTCAACACCATGTACCTCGGCTTCGACACGCCGGGGAAACACATTGAGGCGATTACCCGATTTGCGGAGGCGATACGGCCGTGAAAATTGATGCGTGATGCGTGAAGCGTGATTTTTTACGCATCACGCATCACGCATCACCATCACACATCCCGGAGGAGCTATGAAACGAGAGATTTTTCACGACGAACACACCATGTTCCGCACGGCCGTGCGCCAATTCATCGCCCAGGAAGTCACGCCCTACCACGCCGCTTGGGAAGCCGTCGGGCAGGTGCCCCGCGACATCTGGCGCAAGGCCGGCGACGCCGGGTTCCTGTGCATGGCCGTGCCCGAAGCCTACGGCGGCCTGGGCGAACCCGACTTCCGCTACAACCTCATCCTGACCGAAGAATTTATGGCCGCCCTGGCCACCGGCCCCGGCTTCTCCCTGCACACCGATGTCGTCACGCCCTATTTGCTGAACTACGCCAGCGAGGAGCAAAAGCAGCGCTGGCTGCCCCGAATGATCAGCGGCGAGACCATCACGGCTATCGCCATGACCGAACCCAACGCCGGCAGCGACCTGGCGGGCATCCAGACAACGGCCGTGCGCCACGGCGACCACTACCTCCTCAACGGCCAGAAAACCTTCATCACCAACGGCATCCTCAACGATCTGGTCATCGTCGCTGCCAAAACCGATCCCACCGCCCGCCACGCCGGGCTGACACTGCTGGTGGTGGAGCGCGGCATGGAAGGCTATACGCGCGGTCGTAACCTGGAGAAAATGGGCTGGCACGCCCAGGACACCGCCGAACTCTTCTTCGAGGACGTGCGCGTGCCGATCGCCAACCGCCTGGGCGAAGAGGGCGCGGGTTTCATCTATCTGGTGCAAAATCTGCCGCAGGAGCGGCTGTCGATTGCCGCCGCGGCCGTCGCCCAGGCGCAGGCGGCGCTGGACATGACCATCCGCTATGCCCAGGAGCGCACCGCTTTTGGCCGCCCCATCGGCAAGTTCCAGAACAGCCGCTTTAAGCTGGCAGAGATGAAAACGGAGCTGGAAATTGCCTGGGTGTTTCTGGACCGCTGTGTGCTGGCTCACAATGCCGGGGAGTTAACGGCCGTCGACGCCGCCATGGCCAAATGGTGGACCACCGAACTGAACAAACGGATCATCGACCAGTGCCTCCAGCTTCACGGCGGCTACGGTTACATGAAGGAGTATCCCATCGCCTGGCTCTACACCGAAATGCGCTGGCAAACCATCGGCGGCGGCTCCACCGAAATCATGAAGGATTTGATTGGCCGGGCGATGGGCTTTTAAAAGTATCAGCCACGAATTACACGAATTGCACGAATAAAGACCTGTTTTCGTGAAATTCGTGAAATTCGTGGCAAAACTTCTTTTTCAAATAGAGACTCACTATGACGTTTTATCCTGAACCATTACCTGTCCCCTCTGGCTTAGACACGCCGGAGTTTGTTTTACGGCCGTTAACCCCCGCCCATGTCGCCCTCGATTACGCCGCCCTGATGCTCAGCCGGGAGATGCTGCGCCTGTGGAGCGGCGGCCCCTGGCCTGCCGACGACTTCACCCTGGCCGCCAACGAAGCCGACTTGCGCTGGCATTGGGACGAACACCAGGAGCGCGTGGCCTTCACCTACACGGTGCTCAATCCCGCCCAGGACGCCTGCCTGGGCTGCGTTTACATCAAGCCTAATCCTTACGTGGAGGCCTCCCCCGCGGCCCTGGTGCGCTTCTGGGTAACGGAACCCTACCTGGAAAGCCACCTGGATGACCGCCTGCTGGCGGCGCTGCTCGCCTGGTTCCGCGATGAATGGGCCTTCGCCCACGTGGATTTCCACACCCGCCGCGCCAACGCCCCCCAAATCGCCCTCTTCACCCGCCTGGACCTGCCCCACACCCAAACCATCACCCTCCCCGACCGTGGCGGCGAACACTGGCTGTTTACAACAGATAGATACATCGATTAGGCTCGGAGTTTTGTGGAGTCTGGTCTGATGCGTGAAGCGTGATGCGTGAAGGCTCTCTGGTCAAGCATCACGCTTCACGCATCATTAAATTTCCCCTCTCCTAAAATCCGTCCCATCCGTCAAATCCGTGTACCCAACAAAGCGGCAGGATTGTAGACTTCCAGGCCGGCGCAACGGCCGTAGCCCGCAAACACCTCCCGCCCGCTCCCTACTTCATGCAGCGCTACCTGCACCGTCGCCGTCAGCGTCTCCTCCACCCGCTTGCCCATTTCCAGCGTCGTCGGGCCTTTGAGCAGGCCAACCTGGCTGGCCGGGCCGCGCTGCGCCAAAATCGAAAGCTGGTAGGATTTGTCGCGCAGCACCCACTGCACAGCATCGTCGGTGATGGCCAGTTCGGCCACTTCTGCGCCGGTGTAGGTGGCAAAACGGTAGAGACGGCCGTCTACCCACAGCCCCACGATGAAGCCGTTAAAGCTGGTCCGCCGCCAGGGAATGATGGCGATAGAACCCGTCAAACAAACCCCGGCCTGCGCAAAATGATTGCTTTGCAGCCACACCCACGCCTGCGGGAACGACTGCCCCCAATCCTTTTCGATGTAACCGCGCCCGCCGCCAAAATCCACCGCCGCCCCATCTACTTCCAGCGCGCCGTACAGCGCATGGTCCAGGCTGACCACGCCGTGGTAACACTCCATCGTCGGCACCCAGGCATACCAGCCCATAATGCCCGGCGCGGGCAGCGTCACCGGCCAGGGCTGCAAATCGCCCAGGCGCACCTCGCCGCGCACCGTCTGCTGCGGCGTGGCGATGTTCAGGGCCAGCCCATCCGCGCCAAAACGGTTGCCGCCAATGTGCACCTCGAATTTGTCCGCCGCCGCCCAAAACAGCTCGCGCGGGAAGCGGTGGTAGTGGGCCGCGCCGGTCTGCCCATTGAGCACCTGGATAAAGGCGTGCGGGTCGCCGCTCTTGAACAAGCCCGGAATGATGGCGTACCGCTGCTCTGTGGCGGCATCCACCAGTTTGAAGTACCAGCCCTCGAAATACGGCCGTTGCCTTCCCGCCCCCTGATACCACGCCGGATTCAGCGTCGTGCGCACTCTTCTAAGCATAATCGGATTCCTTTTTGATGTGTTAGACGGCCGTTTTCAGCCGTTAGATGGCCATTTTCCCCCACCAGATCGTCATTTTCCCCCGCTCGATGGCCGTTTTCCCCGGCCAGATCATCACTTTCCCCCGCCAGACGGCCGTTTTCCCCTGTTAGACGGTGACTTTCCCGCGCCGGATGACCGTTTTCCCCGGCTGGATGATGATTTTCCCCTGGTAGACGACCGTTTTTCCCCAACCTCCCGGAAGTTCAGAACTTCCGGGAGGTTTGTCAGGCGATGCGCGTGCCCACGGCCGTTTCCGGCTCCCGCAGCAGCGCCGCCAGCAAACCTACCTCCAGGCCCGAAAAAATACGGATGGACAGCTGCGGGTGCTCGTCGACCAGGCGCAGCATGGATTGCACCTTGCTCACCATGCCGCCGGTCACGTCCGTGCCCCGCGAGCCGCCCAGCGCGGCGGCCACGTCGTCATAATTTTGCCGGGTGATGGTCGCCACCACGCCCCCCTGCGCGTCCAGCACGCCCGGCACCTCGCCCGCCAGCAGCAGCCACGACGGCCGCAGCTCATCCGCCAGGGCCATCATCACCTCCTCCGTAGAGATGATCGTGCCGCCCTGCGCCGCATCAAAGGCCACGTCGCCAAAAATGACCGGCACCAGACCGGCATCCAGCGCGGCCTGGACGGTGGCGGTGTGGATGTGGGTGATACGGCCGTTTTCACACAGCGCCAGCGCGGACGGGGCCAGCCCCAGCGCGGGCACGCCCGCCGCCAGCAGCGCCTCCACCACCAGCCGGTTCAGCCGGGCCATCGCCGCATGGACCTCCGCGAAGCCGCGCCACTGGTCGGCCGTGGCCACGCCCTGCCGCGTGCCAACCTGCGCCGCCGCCACGTGCCCAAATGAGCCGCCGCCGTGCCCCACCACCAGCCGCACAAACGGCCGTGCCGCCCGCGCCGCCGCAATCTCCGCCGCCGCCCGCGCCAGCACATCCGCCCGCACCGCCTCCACGCCGGTCTTATCGGTAATCAACGAGCCGCCTAGTTTGAGAAATAGCAATCGGACCTCCGAAGGTTTTTTAGGTATTCAGGTGTTCAGGTGTTTGGGTGTTCAGGTATTTAGGCAACAGACCACCTGAACACTTAAACACCTAAACACTTCCTCACCTAAACACTTCCTCACCTTGTCACCAAAGCCACGGCCGTCTCCGGCGTGTCGGCAAATTGCAGCAGGCTGTAATCTTGGGCGCGGATGTAATCCGCGTCGAAGAAGGTCGTCAGGGTGGCACGCCAGGTAGGGCCATAAAGGACCAACGGCCGTGGCGGAATATCACCCACCTGCATCAAACTCCACGCCAGCGCCATCTCCGACAACGTGCCAATGCCGCCCGGCAGCACAATCATGCCGTCATTCTCCATAACCAGATGCGTCACCCGGTCGCGCAGCAGCTCCTTGCGGATTTCTTCCTTTACCCAACGGTTGGGCGGGATGGGCCGGAACGTCTCAATCTGCGCCGAAGTCACGCCGATGACGTGGCCGCCCGCCTCCGCCGCCCCGCGCGAGACCGCCTCCATCGTGCCCATGTAGCCGCCCGTGGCAACCGCGTAGCCCGCTTCCGCCAACAGCCGTCCCACCGTCAGCGCCTCGTTGTAAGCCGCGCTGTCCGGCAACGGCCGTGAACTGCCAAAAACTGTGATGATTCGTTTCATAATCCTCCAAAGATGTGGGGGTGATGGGGTGAGCGGGTGAAGGGGTGATCTTCACCCCCACACCCCTACACCCCATCACCCCCTCATCCCAACCCCGGCGCGCGCGGCAGCGAGGCGGCAAAGCGCACGCTGTTGCGAATCGCCTCGGCGACCATTTCCGCCCCGGCATTCGCCACCAGGTTAAAGGACGCCTCCACCACCCCCGAAGCCAGGGCAAAGGCGGTATCGCCGTCGTGGGTGGTGTGGATGGGACGCACGGCCGTGGCCATGCCATCATGGGCGCGCTGGGCCAACCGGTGGGCCTCCGGCCGCGTCAGCCTGGCATTGGTCCAGACCACCACCAGCGTGGTGTTCGCCCCCGGCGAAGGCATGCGCTCCTCGGAAATAAAACGCAAGGGATAGGCCTCGGCCAGCCAACGGCCGTCTTCCCCCCGCGCCCCGGCCAGCACCGAATTATCCGCGTTCAGCACATCACCCACAGGGTTCGTCACCGCCATCGCCCCCACCACCAGTTCGTCCAGGGTCACGCTGGCTGCGCCAAAGCCGCCCTTCATCATATTGTGGAAGCCGCTCCACTTGCCCACCGTCACGCCCGCCCCGGCGCCTACGTTACCCTGCTGGATAGGTCCGCTGCTGGCCGCCAGGCAGGCGGCATAACCCATCTCGGCGTCGGGATGCTTTTGCCCCCAGTTAAAGCCGAGGTCAAAGACAACGGCCGTGGGCACAATCGGGATGGGCTTGATAGGCGTGTGGTGGCCAATGCCCCGTTCCGCCAGATAGCGTATCACGCCATCGGCGGCTGCCAGGCCAAAGGCGCTGCCGCCCGTCAGCAGCACCGCGTTCACGTAGTGATTGGGCTTATCGGGGGCCAGCAGCGCCGTTTCGCGGCTGCCCGGCGCCGGCCCGCGCACGTCGGCTGAGCCCACCGTGTTCTCCGGGCACAAAATCACCGTGCAGCCCGTGAAAAATTCTTCATCCGTCGCATGGCCGATCTGGAAACCGGCCAGATTGAGTGTTGTGTGTTGTGTCATAGCTCTTGGGGAGACTGGAGACTGTGATGCCTCTAGTCTTTAGTCTCTAGTCTTTAGTCTCCAGTCTCAAATCTCCTCTCAATGAAACGGCCGTGTCCCGCCTCGCCCACAAATTCGCCCTCATGCACCACCACCCGGCCGCGGCTGATGGTCGTCGTGGGCCAGCCCTTCAGCGTCATGCCCTCGTAGAGCGTCCAGCCGGCCGCCTCATGCAGGGTGTCCGGCGAGATGGTCACTTCTTTGTCCGGGTCGAAAACGACCAGATCGGCGTCGTAGCCAACGGCGATGTGGCCTTTGCGGGCAAAACCAAAGAGCCGCGCCGGGTTGGTGCAACAAACAGCCACCCACTGGTTCAGCGTCAGGTGGCCGTCGCCCACGCCGCGATGGTACACCGCCGGGAAGCGAATCTCGATGGAGGGCACGCCGCCGGGGATGCGGCTGTAATCGCCCAGGCGGCTCTCTTTTTCGGCCGCGGTGAAGGGGCAGTGGTCGGTGGAAACCACTTGCAAATGTTCCCGGCCCAACGCCCGCCACAGGTTGGCCTGCTCCGCCTGCTCCCGAATGGGCGGCGAGCAGACCGGCAGCGCCCCGGCCACGCCCGGCCGGTCGTAGAGCGACCAGTCGGCCAGCAAATATTGGGGGCAGGTCTCGCCGTAAATGGGCAGGCCGCGCGCCTGGGCGGCGGCGATGCGGGCCACCGTCTCCTGGCAGGAGACGTGGAAAATGTAGAGCCGCGTGCCCACAAACGCGGCAATGTCGATCACCCGCCCGGCGGCTTCGCCTTCCAATTCGGCCGGGCGACTGCGCGGATGCCAGTGTGGCTCCACCCGTCCGGCGGCCAGATTGCGAGCGATGAGCGTGGTGATCACGTCCCAGTTTTCGGCGTGGACCACAGGCATCCCACCCACGTCGCGCACCGCTTCCAGCGCTTGCAAAAGCTGGCCGTCGGTGAGGCGCAGGCCGTAGGCCATGTAGAGCTTGAAGCTGCCGCAGCCGGCGGCGTAAGCGTCCGGTATCTGGTCCAGCTTGGCGATGTCACTGGGGCCAATGGTCATATGCAGGCCGTAGTCGATAACCACCTTGGGATCGGCTTTGGCGCGACGGGCGGCCAGGGCTTGCAGCATGGTTTCCTGGGGCGCGGTTTCGATGAAATCCACAAAGGCTGTGGTGCCGCCGAAGGCGGCGGCGCGGGGGCCGGTGAAGAAATCGTCGGTGGAGGTGAAGTCGCCGATGGGCATTTGTAGGTGGACGTGGGGGTCGATGGCCCCCGGCGTGACCAGCTTGCCGGCGGCGTCAATCTCGCGCTCCCCGCTCAAGTCTTCGCCGATGGCGGCGATGTGTTCGCCGCGTATGCCGATGTCTGCTTGATAGGTGGCAACGGCCGTTACCACCGTCCCATTTTTAATCACGAGATCGTAGTTCATGGCCGACGATTGTAACAAAGGATGGGCGGCGGGGGTATGGTAAACGGCCGTCGTCGGTTACAATGGCCGGATGAACCAACGAACCCCATGCGTTGTATTCCTGCTGCTGGCCCTGCTGTTGGCCGCCTGCGCTGAGCCAGCCACAGAAAGCGAACAATCAACAGAAAACAGTGAACGCATAACGGAGAACCAAGCAAACACACCGCAATCTCCAGTCTCTAATCCCCAATCTCCATCCGCCATCTGGCAGCCGGCGCCGGGCACGAGCTGGCAGTGGCAGCTGACGGGCGACATCGACACCAGCCTGGACGTAGTGATGTATGACATTGATCTGTTTGATGCGCCGCAGGCGGTGATTGAGGAACTGAAGGGTGACGGCCGTATCGTCATCTGTTACTTCAGCGCGGGCAGCTATGAGGAATGGCGTGACGACGCAGGCGATTTCCCGGAGGCGGTGCTGGGAGAAACGCTGGAGGGCTGGCCCGACGAGCGCTGGCTGGACATTCGCAACCAGGCGGCGATTGAACCGATCATGGCGCGGCGGCTGGATACGGCCGTGCAAAAAGGCTGCGACGGCGTGGAGCCGGACAACGTGACCGCCTATGCCAATGACAGCGGCTTTGACATCAGCGAAGCGGACCAGATCGCCTACAACATCTGGCTGGCGGAAGCGGCCCACGCCCGCGGCCTGTCCATCGGCCTGAAAAACGCGCTGGACCTGGTAGAGACGTTGCAGCCACATTTTGATTGGGCGTTGAATGAGGAGTGTTACCAGTATGACGAGTGTGAGGCGTTACGGCCGTTTACGCAGGCCGGCAAAGCTGTTTTTGGCGTGGAATACGAGGGCGACCCGGAGGAGTTTTGTCCTGTTTTGAACGAGATGGACTTCGACTGGCTGCTGAAGCGGCTGGACCTGGATGCCTGGCGAGTGGCCTGCCGCTAGACGGGTGACGGCCGTTTTCAACCTGCTATACTTACACCCCCATGAGACGCAAATCGCCCTACAGCGGCACCATACGCCATGTGCGGGCCAACTGGCCCGGTTACCTGCTGGTATATGCCGGCATCGTGCTGGCGCTGCTGCTGCTGGGTCTGAGCATGCAGGAAGGCTGGCTGTCGTTTGTGCCATTGTCGCTGGCGCTGGCGCTGCTGCTGGGTTATCTGCTGGCTGCTTCTTTGTGGGCTGCTCACCGGCTCTATGATCAGGAGGGACTACGGCCGTATCACGTCTTGTTCGACATGGGACAGCTTAAAGCGACCGATACGTTTGTCTATGTGGATCTGGGGGTGCGCGATTTTGCCTTGCAGCTCAGCCGCCGCCTGACCAGCGGCAAGATTTTTGTGGTGGACGTTTACAATCCGCAGTGGACGCTGAGCGCCAGCCTGAAGCGGTATCGCGCCGGCCAGCCCCACCCGCCACCTGATCCGCGCCTGGTGTGGCAAAACGGCCGTTTCGATCTGCTGCCCCTGCCCGACAAAAGCGTTTCTACCGTCATCTTGCACCGGGTGGTGTCGGAATTCTGGCAGCAGGGAGACCGGATGGCTTTGCTGGCCGAAGTACACCGCATCCTCACGCCAAACGGCCGTGTGCTGCTGGCCGAACGCACGCGCAGCCAGACCAACTGGCTGGTCATGGGGCCGTCGGCGCTCAATTTGCGCCCCGCCGACGACTGGAGGGAACTCCTGCAAAAAGCCGGATTTATCATCGTCAAAGAGACAGATTTGCAAGGGTTGATTACCTGCTGGCGCGCCGACAAACCGACGCCGGCACAGGCGCGCCAGCTCTCGCTCAACCTGCCGTTGTAACGAAAGCCGCCCGACTTAGCGTTAGGTTGGAAACCGCCTGCCCGACTTGACATCTATCCGGCGGCAAATTTACAATACAACTATCCAGGGAACAGTCTGCTACACGGCCGTTTCCGGCAACATCAGTACCAAAACAATGCACATGGAATATAAGAACTACTACCAGATTCTAGGCATAGACAAACAGGCCGATGATAAGGATATAAAAAAGGCATATCGTCGTCTTGCGCGGCAGTATCATCCAGATAAAAACCAGGGGGATAAACAAGCCGAAGAAAAGTTCAAAGCTATTAATGAAGCGTACGAAGTATTAGGCAACCCGCAAAATCGGGCCAAGTATGACCAATTAGGGCAGAGTTATCATCGCTATCAACAAATGGGCGGCCGCCCAACAGACTTTGATTTTTCGCAGTGGTTTTCTCAGGCAGGGCAGCAGCAGGGCACACAGATTGATTTTGGTGAGTTGTTTGGCAACCAGGGCAGTGACTTTTCCAGTTTCTTTACTTCTATCTTTGGCGGCACAGCATCCAGGCCGTATCAGCAGAGTAACGGCCGTACCCAACCCCCATCGAACGACATCGAACAAGTTGTAGAAATTTCGCTAGAGGAAGCTTACCGCGGCGCATCGCGCACCTTCAGCCAAAACGGCAGCCAGTTTACGGCCCGGATTCCGGCCGGGGCCAAGACGGGCAGTAAGATTCGGCTGCGCGGCAAGGGGCGCGCCGGCAGGCAAGGGACGGGCGACCTCTACCTGACGGTGCAGGTGCTGCCCCACGACACGTTTCGGCGCGCCGGAAATAATCTGGAAGTGACGGTAGATGTGGATGTGGTTACGGCCGTTCTTGGCGGCCAGGCAACGGTGCCCACGTTTGATGGCCCCGTAAAGCTCAAGATTCCGGCAGGTACCCAGGGGAGCCAGGTATTTCGCCTGGCGGGCAAGGGCATGCCCCATTTGCGCCAACCAGAGCAGCACGGCGATTTGCTGGCACAGGTGCGCATTACCACACCCACCCAACTCACTGCTGACGAACGCGCCTTATATCAACAACTGGCCGAACTGGCCCAGGCCAGAGCCTGATTAACGATTTGCCCCTTCCGGGCCGCCACATCCGCCTGATGGGGCCCGTTTTTTTGACGACTTCGTAGACCATCTTTCAAGGACTTCTAAATGACCCAACCTCGTCGATTTTATCTTCTCCTTTTTGTGGTACTTCTTATTTTGAGTTCTCTAGCCTGCCAGGCCAGCACGCTGGGCCAGCAAACGGCCGTTACCCCTGATACGCAGGCCATCGTCAGCGAAGTTGTCGCCACTGTGCAGGCTCAGATGCCTACCCCTGCGGCCGGCAACGCGCCCTTAACCACCAACACCAACCTGAACGCGCCCATCGATTTTGATCTGCAAAATCAACTGGTAACAGTTTATGAACACGTCAACCCGTCCGTGGTGCATATTTTTGTCTTCAACACCTTCGACGATCAGGAATTTCCGCTGGGCACAGGCAGCGGTTTTGTCTACGACAGCGACGGGCACATCGTCACCAACAACCATGTCGTCACCGATGGCGATGCGTTTGAAGTGATTTTTGCCGATGGATACCGCAGCCGCGCAGAAGTGGTAGGCACAGACGTAGACAGTGACCTGGCCGTCATCAAGGCTGAAAGCCTGTCGCCCACAGCGCAGCCCGTGGCCCTGGCCGACATGGACCAACTGCACGTGGGACAGTTTGTGATTGCGATTGGCAACCCGTTTGGCGAGGCTGGATCTATGTCCATCGGCATTGTCAGCGGGTTAGGGCGCACGCTAGATTCCCAGCGCGAAGTGGAGGGCGGCGGCCGTTATTCTCTGCCCAAAGTCATCCAGACAGACGCCGCCATTAATCCTGGCAATTCCGGTGGACCACTGCTTAATCTACGGGGCGAGGTCATTGGCGTCAACAGCGCCATTCGCACGGACACAGGCACAAATTCTGGCGTGGGCTTTTCCATTCCCGTGGATGCTGTCAAGCGCATCATACCCCAACTTATCAGCCAGGGGGCTTATACTTATCCTTATTTGGGCATCCGCATGCAAACATTGGACATCGATACGGCCGAGGCGCTGGAAATGAACTACTCCAGCGGCGCCTACGTTTTGGACGTAACGGATGATTCGCCGGCGGCCGTGGCCGGGCTGATTGGCAGTGGGCTAAACAGCTTTGGCGCACTGCCGGGCGGTGATTTGATCATCGCCATCAACGATACGCCTGTTACCAGTTCCGACGATCTGATTAGCTATCTGGTTTTTGATACGGAGGCTGGGCAGACTGTCAATTTGACTATCGTGCGCGAAGGGCAAGAGACGGTGATTCCCCTGACGTTGGGGGAACGGCCGTAATCCATTGTGTACTTTTCTGGCGGCCAGTCTGGCTGCCAGATATTGCAGCCAGATTGGTTCAAGGGCTAGACTGGCTGCTTCTTACCTCATCCATTTAGTTTATGCTTAGAGGAGGTCACATGTTTAACCAAGAACAGTTGCAGGAATTGCTTTCTTACGACTCAGGTGGTCATCAGGTTGTGAGCATTTACCTGGACACCGACAGCACCACCGAACCCATTGAGGCCGTTAAGCTTCGTGTAAGGGGGATGCTAAAAGAGGCGCAACTGAATCAGGTAGAAGAAGTAAACGCGATTGAGAAGTATCTAGATCACACTTACGACTGGACCAAACCTGGGCTGGCGATGTTTGCCAACCATGACGGCACTTTTTTTCGGGCTTACCCCACGGCCGTTTCCTTTCGCAACCGCCTTCGTTTAGGACCAAAGCCATACGTCAAACCGCTGGCCCACCTGCTCGATCATTACGCTCACTTTGGCGTCATCCTGGTGGACCGGGTGGGCGCGCGCTTCTTTGAATACCACCTGGGTGAACTGCAAGCGTCCAACGGCTTTATGGGCGAAGATGTGCAAAAAATCAAAAAGGGCGGCGGCTCATCGGCTGTGGTGGGGATGCGTGGCGGCGGCGGCGGCGCACGCCGCGAAGATGAAGTGGTGCAGCGCAATCTGCGCGACTCCGCTGAAGCAGCCAACGATTTCTTCTCCCGGCGGCCTATCCGGCGGTTATTCCTGGGCGGCACAAGCGAGACCGTGGCTCAATTTCGGGATTACCTGCCGAAGAAACTGCAATCCTGCCTGGCCGGAACCTTTAACATCGCGATGAATGCCGGAGAACATGAGGTGCGTCAGCACGCTCTGGATTTGCTGGCCGAGGCCAATGCCGAACGGGAACACAAGCTGGTCGAAAAGCTGCTGGACCTGCACGCCAGCGGCGGCAACGGCGTCATTGGCCTGGATGATACCTTGCAGGCTATCAGCGACAAGCGTGTGCAAAATCTGATTATTAGCGATGGGTTCCGCGCACCTGGTTATTCGCACCCCGAATCGGGCTTTGTGGTGGCTAATCTGGCCCGCAGCCCGCTGTCGGAGCAAGATCTGCGGGAGGTGGAGGACGTGGTGGACACGGCCGTGGCCTACACCATGACCCAGGGCGGCCACGTCGAAATCATCACCGACAACCCGGCGCTGGAAGAAGCCGGCCGCATCGGCGCTATTTTGCGTTACTAGATTCACTGCTCTGTTAAGTAAGGGGCGTAGATGGTCGCATCTACGCCCCTTTTTTTGTGAGCCGACCATGACCCCCGTTCAAGAATTTGTCGCCAGGCTGGCGGCCGTTTCGCTCCCACCCCATCTTGGCAATCCTTATGCTTTTGGCGTGGAGGCTGGAAATTCCCTGCGCCGGGCTAACCTGACCCGGTATTTGGATGAGATGCAGGCGCGGGAAACGGCCGTCTTGCTCCTGGGTGAAGCGCCTGGCTACCTGGGCTGCTGCCTGACAGGCATTCCATTCACCAGTCCCTACAACTTGCAGGCAGGATTTCCAGGCCCAGGCTACGAGACGAACGCAGAGTGGCACACCGTCCGGCGAGAGCCGACGGCCACAATCGTGCGGGAAACGCTGGCCGGCGCAGAAGTGTGGCCCCTGCTGTGGAACGCGCTGCCGTTTCATCCGCATCGACCGGGAGAGCCAGCGTCTAACCGCACACCCAGCCGCCAGGAGCTGGACTGCGGACGGCCGTTCCTGCTTGACTTACTCGATCTGTTTCCTATCCGGACCCTCATCGCCGTGGGCCGCCAGGCCGACCGTGCGCTGACTGCCTGGGATATAAGCGCGGAGGGAGGACACGAAACCGTGCGCCACCCCTCACACGGCGGCAAACAGGCGTTTCAACAGGGGCTGTGGGCTATTCTCCAGGCACACGACAGGAGGCGCTAGAAACAAAAACGGCCGTTCTGTAGGAGAACGGCCGTATCGCTTTCTCTGTGTGACTCCGGAAGGACTCGAACCTTCAACCTCGGCATTAAGAGTGCCCTGCTCTGCCAATTGAGCTACGGAGCCATTTCGTTGGTAATGGGGACTGCCCCTACACCGGAAGAAAATTATACCGACTTTCCCGTCTGTGGCAACCGATTTTGCCGGCGTTATCCCGGGTCTTCATAGATTCAGGAGGTAACACCCGATCCTGCGTGGACCAGAGAGATCATCCCGCCCCATGGGCAAACCCCGGAATCTCCGAGCATTGTCTTTTCCCAGGTGAAGTGGTTACTCGTAGGCCAGGGTCTCGCGCACGCTCAGGCGAGAAGCATTCCAGGCGGGCAAAATGCTGGCCAGGGTGGCAATCAGCAAAACGGCCGTCAACCAACCCAGCGCCCCACCCCAGGCAAACGTGTAGTTCAACGGGGCTTCCATGAAAGCCAGACCCACCGTATCACTCAGCAGCTTGCCAATAGGATAAGCTGCCAGAATGCCAAACGCCCAGCTTAGCAGGCCGACAAAAATGCCCTCCACCAGGACAATGCGCACCACCGCGCCGTCGGAAGCGCCTACTGCACGCATCACACCGATTTCCCGGGTGCGCTCCAGCACGTTGATACTCATCGTCCCGGTCAACCCCAAACCACCAACGAGGGCAATCAGCACCGCCATCACCGCCAGGAAAACGACGATGATGTTAAACTGGAATTCGATGTTTTGCCGCAAATCGGCCGTTGTTTCCGTGCCCTGCACCTGAAACCCTACCCGCTCAAAGTGGTCTTGCAAGCGCCGGGCCAGGTCAGCCTGGGCCGCGGCGCTCTTATCCACGGCGATGACCTGCAACCCAGAGGACTTGCCCACAAAATTGAGTTCGCGCGCCAGATATTCACGATTGGCGTAGGCAATGGCGCCGGTCATGACGCCCTGCACAATGCCAACCACTTCCCAATCTCTTTCCTGGCCTTCGATTTTTAACGTGACCGTATCGCCCACCTTCAGATCGGGTTCGTCCTTGAGGACCAGGGTGTTGATGACGACGACATTGGTATCGGTAGGTAGGAGCCAACGGCCGTCCACCAACGTGGGATTGATCAGATTCGTCTCCGCCTGCGTGCCCAGGATATTTAGATTAGGCCCTTCCTCACCATCCGGGCGAATGCGGCGGGCCGTGTTGCCAATCCAACTGTCTGCCTCGACTACACCTTCCACCTTCTGCGCCTCGCGCTGCAAAACCTCTATGCGATACTCCCGGCTAAAGTTCAGCCCCACGTCATAGGCAAAATACGAGAGCGCATCGTCCAGCGTCGTCAACAGCGAAGCATGCACGCTTAAAATCCCCACAAAAATGGCTCCGCCCAACGTCAGGGTGAACAGCGTAAAAATTAGCCGGGCTTTGCGGCGGATGGTATTGCGCAAAGATATACGCATTGGGCGTGACAGCGACAGCGCCTTGCTGGTAAACCAGTTCAGACTCCGGTCCAGGACGTTGCTGCCAAAGTGTCCCTGGCCCAGTCCATATTCACTTAGGGCTTCACGCACAGTGATGCCCGCGCCGTGGATCACCGGGTAGCTGGCGGCCAGCAAAGGCACCAGAATGCCCACGGCCATTTCCACCACAATGGCTTCCAACGGAATACGAAACCCCTGCAAATCAAAGTTCACCAGATAAGCCAGATAACTGGTCAAACCATATGCCGCCAGCGCGCCTAGAGGCACGGCCACCAAAAGCGACAGGAAACCAAAAATTATCACCGTCACCAGATACATCTGCACGATCTGGCCTTTGCGTGCTCCGATGGCCTTCATAATGCCGATTTGCGTGGTGTGCTGCGCCAACAAGCCATTGATGATGTTGATGACCAGGAAACTGCTGGCAAACAACGAGAGAAACCCCAAGACGCCCAAAATAAGCAGCATCGGCTGCACGGCTTCGTTGGCAACGTGCTTGCCCGGTTCAGGTATCCAGATCCAGTAAACGTTCTGGCCGTTCTTTTGCGCTTTTTCCTCAACCAGATTGGCGACTTCTTGAATGTGATTTTCGTTAAGCCTGTCGCCTTCCACCTGGATGTGCAGCTCGTTAAAGTAGCGGCCGAAACCAAGCCATTCCAACGTATCCATGGTGATGTAGGCGTAGGGCGTGCCCACAAACTGGGCCGGCGGTTTGTTCATGTCATGGGCCAGGCCAGAAACTGTCATCTGAGCGATTTTGCCATCGGCCGTTTCTACGGTCACTGTGTCGCCCACGCCGGCATTGGCCAGCGTGAGGGAGGCGCGTTCCAGGAGCAGCGTTTTATCAGGCGGCGGCCACGCGCCGCCCTCGGACGTGACGCGGTTAAGGCGGATGTTGTCAAAATCATCGATGACGTCCACGTTCATGTCCCGCCACTGATCGGGGCCAACCTGCAACCGTAAAGAGAGACTGCGCCGCCCTTCGGCCTCGTGCACCTGGGGCATACTGCGGACGCCGTAAACCAGTTCCTGGTCGAAGGCATTGGTGTACAGGATGGCATTGGCCGGATCGGTCGCCAGATAGGAGGAATTCATGTCGTCCTGCAAAATAACCTGCGTACCGATGATCATGCCGATGGCAAATACGCCAATGGCTATGGACAGAACGACGAGGATGGTTCGGGTTTTGTTGCCCCATAAATCACGGAGCACTTTGTGCCAGCGGGGTCTTAACATGATCGGTTTACTCCTGTTGGCTCCGGCGCTGATTGGCCGCGGCGCGGGCCTCTACGGTTCGTTCCAGGTCGGCGCGGGTGCTGGGAGACTGGTCGATGAGGGTGTGGAAGGCGTCTGGGGAAAGCGTCACAACGGAAACGGCCGTTTCTTCTCCTGCCCGCACCGTCGCATTCCGCGTACTGCCGTTCAAAATCGCCATTTCGCCAAAATACTGGCCATTTTGCAGCGTCGCCACCACACTCTGCTCACCCCAGCGGTCGGGCAGCAGCACTTCCGCTTTCCCGGCCGTGACGATATAGAAGCGATCCGGATCATCGCCAGCCTGGATTATCACCTGGCCGGGCGCATAAGTCTGTGGCTCAATCTGGCGCGTAGCCACCAGCAGTTGGTCGTGGGGCAAAGCCGGGAATACCTGCGCCAGGTGTTCATCCAGCAGTTCGCCATCAGCCAGGGTAATGGTGCGCGAGGCGCGGCGCGCCAGTTCGTTGTCGTGAGTCACCATCAGGATGGTTTTCCCCTGCGCCACCAACGATTCAAACAAATGAAAAACAGCCTGAGCGGAACGCGAATCCAGGTTGCCGGTCGGTTCGTCGGCGACCAGGATGGGCGGGTCGTTGGCCAGAGCGCGGGCGATGGCCACGCGCTGCTGCTGCCCGCCGGAAACCTCGGAGGGCAGTTTATGGGCCTGGTCGGCCATATCCACCTGTTCCAGCAGGTGCATGGCGATGACTTCACGCTCTTTGTCGTCGTTGACGTTGCAGAAGTCCATCGGCAGCATCACGTTTTCCAGGCAAGAAAGCATGGGCAGCAGTTGGAAGAACTGGAAAATCACCCCCACGTTACGCCCGCGCCACTGAGCCATTGGCCCTTCTTTGAGGGTGTGGACGGGCATATTGTCTACCAGCACCGTGCCTGAGGTTGGCCGGTCGATGCCGGTGATCATGTTGATCAGGGTCGATTTGCCGCTGCCGGATTTGCCGACGACGGCCACAAATTCGCCGCGGTCAATGCTGAGGTCCAGCCCGCGCAGGGCGACAAAATCGCCAACGGGGGTTTGATAGGCTTTAACGACGTTTCGCAGTTCAATGAGGGAAGTGGTAGACACGGCCGTTGAGAAATCGACAGTTACCGGTTTCTCGGCCGGCGTGGAAAGATCAGATTTGCGTTGCCAAAATTTCATCAGTACCTCCTGCAGGCAGCCGGTAAACGTTTGGCCCTGGCGAGCACACAGCTGATTAGCGGTGAGTTTCACGTTACGGCGGCGAATTCCAGCTTCTATACGGGGTTGCGGTTAAGCGGTTGCAAAAAGAGAGAACAAAATTGTTAAGATCCGCTGTTGGGAGCCAGGTAATCGGCGGCCACCCAGCCAATCTGTCCATCGGCGCTGACCTGCTGCCAGAGGATGCCCTCATTGTCTGTACGACCGTCCACCACTATCACCACGGTATCCTGCCCAAGAATTTGCAAAATGTCGGCGTTGGGATCGGGTGCGGCGCGCAAGTTGATGCCGTAGCGGTAGGTGACAACGGCCGTTTCCGGTGTGGCGGTGGCCGTGGCCGTCAGCGTGGGCGTTTCCGTAGGAAGCGAGGTGAGCGTCGGTTCAAGCGTTTGTGTGGCCGCCAGGGTAGGTGTGGCGGTGGGCAGAGGCGTCATCGTAGCTGTAGGGGTATTGGTAAACGTAGCCGTCGGACCGGGTGTGGAGGTCGGCGTCTCCGTTGGTGTGGGCGTGGCCGTTGGCGGAATCAATGGGTCCAGTTCCGTCACTTCAATGACTGTCACCGTCAGACCAATCGTATCAATAATCCCTTCATTCGACAGGGTGGACCCAATGCTTTCCTGCAAGTTTTCCACGGCAAAATGGGGGATAGAGCTGGCCGATCGGACCACCAGTTCCATTTGCAGCGCCCCTTTTTCAAACGAGATTATTTGCAGGTCGGCCAGTTCGGCGTTGAGCACTTCCTCCACCTGCTGCGCCGTCACATCGTAAATGCGCGCCTGCTCCCGTTGATTTTTAGCCAGGCGATAGGTAGAAACAGCCAGCAGCGCCGTCACCAGGACCAGGAAAACCAGGGAAACACGGACAGCCCGCGATTGCATGCGCTGGCGATCTTTGCGTCCAGCCGCCGGCCGAAACCCCAAAACCAGGAACATAAACGAAGAAGCGGAAGCGATGGCCACGAAGTTCGTGGTAAAGAGTAGCAGCGCGCCTAGCGGCAAGCGAAAGGCGCTGTTGTTTATCAACGTGGCGGCATTGAAGGGCGTACTGAAGATGGAAGCCACCGCCACCGTAAAGGTCACGCCGACGGTGGTCAGGGGCGGCACGAGCGCGGCAGCGATGGCGACGCCGGGAAGCGCTCCGGCGGCATCGGACCGGCACAGTGCGTAAGCGGCCGCCAGGCCAGAAAATAGGGCAATGCCCAGGTCAACCAGGCTCGGCTCGGTACGGGACAAAATTTCGTTGGAGAGGGGCTGGTTGACGGTGAAGATCCCGGCGATCGAGCCGACGATGATGGCCAGGATGACGCCCTGCAGAACGGCCGTAAACGAGCGCTTCAAGAAACGGCCGTCGCCCAAAACGGTAGCCAGCCCCGTGCCAATGATAGGCGACATGAGCGGCGCGACCAGCATGGCGCCAATAACCACCGCCGGGCTGTTCACAATCAGACCCAGCGACGCAATCATGGAAGACAGAGATATCAGCATGTAATAGTCCACGTCTGGGCGAGCGCTGCGGCGAATGCGTACATAAGCCTCGGTGCGGTCAGCCACGCTGAGGCGCGGAATGAGTGACTGCAGCCACCAGGTCAGGCGTTGGACCAGGTTGGTGAAGGGGTGGCGCGGTTCGCGCACAATGGCGACCGGCCGTTTACTTAAACGCACCACCGCCCCCGGAACATCTCCAAACAGGGCTTTATCAATGGAGCTTTCGCGGCTGGCGCCCAGCATAACAACATCGTAGTTACCGGCAGCTTCCTGAACGATGGCCTCCGAAACGGAGTTAGAGGAGATGAGTTTGCTCTCGATACGGCCGTCCGCATCCACAAACTCCAGCAGCTGCCTCAGCCGCGAATGGCCCAGCGCCTCCGCACCTGTTCCCTGATGGCCGGTCACAACGTACAACGTCGTGATCTCAACTTCTGGCGTCAGGGGCAGTAAAAAAGTAAGTGCGTGGGCCGTGTTTGGACCTCCGACGGTGGGTATAAGAATCTTACGGACACTCACCTGACCTGAAGCGGCTGCTTCTCCTTCAACTTCCTCGCGATCGCCGCGCCAGGCGACAACGGCGCAGTTCACCCGGTTCAGGTCAAAACGCACAGCACTGTCGGCGTGAGCCAGCAGCAAGTCAATTTCCGCGGTGTGGATCAAATCGATTAAGGTTTGGGTGGCTTCCTGCCCCTTCACCAACAAAGGGTAGATTTTTTGTTCGGTCGGCCGGGCTTCCCTGGCCGAGTTCAGCACCGCCTGGCAAGCAACAACACTCTCTTCCCCTTCCTCGGTCAGGATGGTGGCCACAATAAGCTGACCGGCGTTGGCGTGCGCTAGCGCCAGACCAAGCTGCCAGGAGCGCCCCAGTTTCCCCTCTGGGTTTAGCAAGATTAAAACACGCCACCTTTTTTCTTCAGGCAGGGAACCGTCGAGAAGTTTCATGAGACATAAGTATAAACGAATTTAACGTCGCCCTAAAATTTTGTGCCGACTTTCTATGCTATAATCGCACCATGACTCTTCGGCTAACGATTTTTCTCGTTTTAGCATATCAAACACGAGAGAAGCAATAGAATCGAGACGAAATCCCATGAAAAAAATACAACTGGAAGATAAAGAACTGCAAGTCTTGCAGACGTTAGAAGAACGCGGGGCTATGAGCCCCAGCCAGGTCTCGGCGTCTACCTGGCTGCTGCCGGGCGAAACGCTGACCGTCCTGAAGTCGCTGTCTACTGAGGGGCTTGTTTTACTGCGCAACGACACCTACAGCCCCGACGGCATGGTGGTAACCATAACGCAAAATGCTCGTTCTTACCTGAGCTATACCAGCACCAGCATCCGCAGAAAAAAAGAGTAAACCAAACCCATGACGCCACTGCCGCCTGTCCCTGCTCCCCAAAAACTTAGTGCATCCACGCGCCTGGGCATTTTCCTGCTGGCGCTTGTCGTGATCGTCGGCTGCCTCTTCCTGATTTTCCCCAGCGATCGGATCGTGACGCCGGATTGGGTTCCCGCCATCAAAAGTGAACTGCGCGCGGCGCTGACGGTGGTTTCTCCTTATTTGGGTGTGGCGCTCCTGAGCATGATCGTGGCTATCGCTGAACTGGCTTCAACCTTTCCCACCTATCCCCGGGAAGCACTGCGCACGCGTTGGGCGCGAGTTTTGATCTTGGTAAATGTGGGGGCAGCTTTCCTGGCGCTGATCATTGCCCGGGTGACAATGCCTTCCGTTAACCCGGTGCTGTTGGTGATCGGTGTGGGGGTGGGTTTTCAGGCGATTATTCGCACGCGGTTTGTTCTGGCCAGAGCGATGGGCGGACCGGAGGGCAGTGACGATGAGGTGAGCCTGAATTTGGGCTGGCTTTATGAGCAGTTCCAACATTTGTGCCGCACGCAGATTGACCTGGAGCTGATGAAAAACCGGCGCACGGCCGTTATTCACCTGCTGCAGACCTACCCCACCATCGCCGAACTATACGATATCGCTTACTACACCATCATCGCCCGGGCCACCCTCACCCCGGAAGAAGAACGCGCTCGCGTGGAGCAACTGCAAACCCTTATCGATCCGAAGGCGCCGGAACAATTCGCGCGCAACAGCATGGCCCTGACCATCCTGGAAAACGGCGGGCCGGCTTACGTGGAACTGCTGCTCAGCCAGGCCATGGGCGGCGGTGAAACCGCCGCTGCCCCCAGCCGGGCTTCGCAGGAAGAGCTGGTATGGCAGTTGATTAATAATTATTCGCTGGATGGTCTGGTCGACCTCACCCACAAATTGAGCGATGACCCGAAGGTCCGAGAATGGGTTAGTCAGGCAGCGGCGGCTAACCAGGATACCGTTGAAGCCACGCAGAAGGCCTCAATCGCTTATTTTCTGTTACAGCAAGTGGGCCAGCGTAAGGTGCAACAAGCTTTGGATGAGCAGGCAAAACGGCCGTCTGCCCCGGCCAACAGCCCACCGGACGCTTAACAATAACCTCTCAGCCCGCCCTTCTCTGACGGGCGGCTTCAAAGAGAATGATACCCGCCGCCAGAGCGGCGTTGAGCGACTCTGTGGCAGCGTGCATGGGGATGGTGCAACGGCCGTCGGCCAGCGCCGCCGCCTCTGCGCCGGCTCCCCAGGCTTCGCTGCCAATGATAAGCGCCGCGGGCGACTGCCAGGAAACGGCCGTATAACTCACACCACCGGCCACGTCGGCCAGCCACACCGTCAGACCGGCCATCAGCGGCCCGATTTCTGCCCAGGTCAGAGCGTGGATGGGCAGGCGCAAATGCGCGCCCATGCTGCCGCGCAGCACTTTGGGATTGTACGGATCCACGCAGCCCGGCCCCAGCAGCACGCCATCCACGCCGGCGGCAGCGGCCGTGCGCAGCATCGTTCCCAGGTTGCCGGGGTTTTGCACGCCATCCAGAATCAGCAGCAGAGACGGCCGTGCGGGTAACGGCCGTGGCTCTATGCCCACCACCGCCAGCACCCCGGCCGGCGTCTCCGTGTCGCTCATGGCCGCCATCACCTCCTGGCTGACGGCCTGTACGGGGACGGCAAGTTGCTGTAAAATGGCAACGTGAGAGGTCAGGTCCGACCAATCCTCCGAATAAAACACGAGTTTGACGGGATGCCCACCCTCAGCCAGCTCCGTTAGCCAGCGTGTCCCTTCCACCACAAACGCCTGTTCTCGCCATCGAAAACGGCGCTCGGACTGCAAGCGCACAACATATTTCACTTTGGCATTTTTACTACTGGTTATCATCGAAAAAGTATTGTATCTTTTTTGGCGGCTGTGGGTTACTACAAATGCCGCCTAGACGCGGGCTACGATTTTAAGAAGATGAAGGAGAAAAAATGAAACAAATAAAAGGTCTTTACAAAATCAGCCGCCCCATGTCCACACTTTCCGGCGCATTAGCCGTAGTGCTGGGCGGATATGTCGCCGGTACGGGCGAGTGGCTGAACATCTTCCTGGCTACTCTAGCAACGCTGCTCATTTCTGCGGCTGCCAATGCCTGGAATGATTACATGGACATCGAAATCGACAAAATCAACCAGCCGCAACGGCCGTTGCCCTCCGGCATGGTCAGCCCGCGCGCTGTGTTAATTTTTGCCGTCCTTGCCGCCAGCCTCTCACTCATCATCGCCGCCATGATCAGTACAGCCGCTTTTGTTATTGCCTTCTGCTCCACGTTCATGCTGCTGATCTATTCCTGGCGTTTGAAAAGCACCGTCTTGCTGGGCAACGCCACCGTGGCCTTTATCTCCGCTCTCAGCGCCGTGTTTGGCGGCGTGGCGGCCGGCAATGTCATTCCTTCGCTGTGGCTGGCCGCCATTATTTTTACGGCCATCATGGGCCGCGAAGTGCTCAAAACCATGGCCGACTACGAAGGGGATCTGCGCCAGAAATGCCGCACCATTTCCACCGTTTGGGGACGCCGCCCGGCGCGTGTCGTCTTTTTTGTGCTGGCCGGAATTACCTTGGGCATGATGATGCTGCCCTATCTTTTCCGCGTTTATAAACCGGTTTATGCCTACATTGTGGTCTTGGGCGTCTACCCGGTGATCGTCTACATCCTGGTGAAGGTGAATCGCAACCGCACAGGCGCGCAGTTGGAACGCCTGAGCCAGTTGATGAAGTATGATTTTTTGATCTGGTTTGTGGCCGTGCTGCTGGGCGCACAGGTGTGGTAAGGAAACGGCGCAATCAACCGTCGCCATCGTAGTGACGGCCTTTTAAGAACCACAACTGGCTGTTAAACGGCGGTTTATTTTCATCGGTGGCGGCGGAAACGTAACGGCCGTCGGGCTGCAAAATCCACGCTTTGGCCGTGTCTTTCAGATAAGTTCCTAAAATATCATCCACAATCCGCTGCCGCATCTGCAAGTCTTCCACCGGGAATAAAACCTCCACCCGGCGGTCGATATTGCGCGGCATGAGATCGGCGCTGCCTATGTACAAATCGGGATCGCCCATGTTGTGAAAGTAGTAGATGCGGCTGTGTTCCAGAAAACGCCCGACGACGCTGGCTACGCGAATGTTCTCGCTCACGCCCTCCAGACCAGGTCGCAGGCAGCAAATCCCCCGAATCAAGAGGTCGATCTTGACGCCGGCTATCGATGCCTGGTACAAAGCCCGGATAGTTTCCGGGTCCACCAGCGAGTTGGCTTTGATGATGATACGGCCGTTTTCGCCATGTTCAATTTCCCGCTCGATAAAACGCAGGATATTCTCCCGTAGATTCACCGGAGCCACCAAAAACTTGCGATACACCGTCTGCTTTGAATAACCGGTCAGATAGTTGAACAGCTCGGACGCGTCGGCGCCCATGTCCTCCCGGCTGGTCATCATGCCCAGATCCGTGTAGAGGCGCGCCGTCACACTGTTGTAATTGCCCGTCGCCACGTGTATGTACCGGCGGATACCGTCTCTTTCGCGGCGCACTACCAGCGAAACCTTACAGTGCGTTTTCAGCCCAATCAGGCCATAGACCACGTGAACTCCGGCGTTTTCCAGCGCCCTCGCCCACTCAATATTGCTTTCCTCATCGAAACGCGCCTTCAGTTCCACCAGCGCCGATACCTGCTTGCCGTTTTCCCGGGCGCGCATCAGCACCTGCACGATGGGCGGGTTTGGTCCCACCCGATACAAAGTCTGCTTAATCGCCAGCACGTCCGGATCTTCAGCCGCGGCACGCATAAAATCAATCACCGGCGCAAAGCTGTCATAGGGATGATGGAGCAACACGTCCTGCCGCTGCAAAGTCTGAAAAATATTCTCCCCGGTCTGCTGCAAAATGGAGGGGTAGCGCGCCCGGAATGGAGTATCCTTCAGCTCCGGCCGTTCCAGTTTGTGCAGTTCCCACAGGCTGCTCAGCCCCAACGGCCCATTAAAGGTATAAACATCATACGAACTCATCTGCAAATTCGAAAGCAGCAAATCACGAATATCATCGGGCGTACTTTCGTCAATTTCCAGGCGCACCGGAAAACCAAAATGCCGCTGCCGCAGATTCTTCTCCATCGTCAAAAGCAGGTCATCGGCTTCCTCTTCCTGAATCTCCATGTCGGTGTTGCGCGTCACCCGGAAGGGATAAGCAGCCACAATTTGCATACCCGGAAAGAGACGATCCAGATTGGCGGCAATTACCTGCTCCACCCAGACAAATCTTTGCGTTGTGGGCGGCAGCAGTTCATCGGGGTCCAGCGGTTTCAGGGGAACGAGGCGCGGTAAGATGGCCGGCACTTTCACGCGGGCAAAGTGGGTTTCTCCCGTTTCCTTGTCGCGAATAACCACCGCCAGATTAAGGCTGAGATTGGAAATGTGGGGGAAAGGATGGCCGGGATCGAACGCCAGCGGCGTTAGGACCGGAAAAATAACCTCCTCGAAGTAATCGCGCAACCGGGACTGCTGGCCTTTTTTGAGCTGATCGTAATCCAAAACGTGAATCTTGGCCTGGGCCAGCGCCGGGTGCAGCAGCTCGTGCCAGACAGTCATGGCCTCGGCGAAAAGCTGGGTCACGGTGCGATAAATAGCCACCAACTGCTCCCGCGGCAGCAAACCGTCGGCTGGCGTTTTGACAATGCCCAACAACACCTGCTGTTTCAAGCCGGAAACACGCACCATAAAAAGCTCGTCCATGTTACTGGTAAAGATCGCCAGAAACTTCACCCGTTCCAACAGCGGGTTCTCTTCATTGTAACATTCTTGCAAAACGCGGCGGTTGAACTCAATGTGGCTCAATTCCCGGTTGATATATAAACTTGGGTTGCTCAGGTCGACTTCCGACATGGGGTGCTCCATCTTTTATGTTTAGCGGATGACGTTAATTTTAATGAGTATGCAATTCTTGTCCAGTCGTAAACGATATGCGGAGGACGCTGACCGCCATTTCGGACGGTTGAACGGCCGTTTCCTGGCGCTTTTGTCAGGAATGGTACTTCTAGCTTTGCTGGCCGCCTGCGGTCCTCATGAAGTGATTTATCCTACACCGATCATTCCGGCCTCGGTAGGAATGGTAGAAGCGCCAGTGGAAGCAGCGCAAACGGCCGTTTCCCTTCCCCCTACCCCGGCCATCACCCCGCAAGCCGGCGGCGCTACGGCCGTTCCCCCAACGCCCGCGCCCACCGGCGGCTGGCAGATTGGCGCCCTGCCCGGCACGCCGCTGGAGCTCGTCGCCCAGATCCAGCAGTTTGCCACAGAACACGCCGGCACGTTTAGCTGGGTCGATGGGACTGAGGCGGATGTGGTTGTGGCTGCAGGCGCAGGACGGCCGTTTTACACGGCCATTTACGCCGCCGCGGCACCATTTCCCACCATCCCCGATACCCTTCCCCTGGCCGACTTGCAGACCGCCTGGCAAACAGGCGGGGAACAGCCGCTTCTGGTCAGCCCGGACACGGCCGTCGCGCTGACGGCCGTCTGGGGCGAACCCAACGCTGCCGTGCAAACCGTGCCTGCCGACCGGCTGGTGGACGAGCTGTGGGGGCAACGGCCGTCGTTGGCCATTCTGCCCTTCGAGCGGCTGCAGCCGGCGCTCAAAGTGCTGCGCCTGGATGAAGTATCGCCGCTGGATCAGGCCTTTGACCCGGCCGGGTATCCGCTGGCGGTGCCGTTTGGCGTAAGCGGCGAGGAAACGGCCGTGGCCAACTTCCTGGCCGCCTGGCAGGGACCATCCAGCAATTACCAGCCAGACAAACTCACCCGAGTGGCGCTGACGGGCGTGACGGCCCTGGTGCGAGCGACGGCCTACAACATGGAACAGAACGGCATTTTGTGGCCCGGCGAAGACGTGGGCGCAGTGCTGCAGGCCGCCGACATCGCCCATGTGAGCAATGAAGTCTCCTTCGCGCCGGACTGCCCCTATCCCAATCCCATTGGCGACACGACCTTTTGCTCCCGCGACAGCTACTTTGAACTGCTGCAATCCCTGGGCACGGATGTGGTGGAACTGACCGGCAACCATCTGAACGATTGGGGACGGACCAATCTACTGCGTACCCTGGAGATGTACCGGGCGGGCGGCATGGCGACGTTTGGCGGCGGCGCCGACGCCGCAGCAGCCGCCGAGCCGGCGCTGTTTGAGCAAAACGGCAACCGTATCGCTTTGGTGGGCTGCAACTCCTTTGGGCCGACGTATGCCTGGGCGACGGAGACAGAACCGGGCGCCCGCCAGTGCGACGACACGATGACGGCACAAATCCGCCAGCTTGCCGGGGAAGGCTACGTGGTGCTGGCGACGCTGCAGTACACGGAGTTTTACCAGTATGCGCCGACGGCACAGCAGGAGGCAGACTTTGAGGCGCTGATCGACGCGGGAGCCACGGCCGTTTCCGGCAGCCAGGGCCACCACGCTCAGGGATTCGACTTTTACCGGGATGGCTTTATCCACTACGGGCTGGGCAATCTCTTTTTTGACCAGATGGACATGCTGGGCACGCGGCAAACGTTTGTCGACACCTACACGATTTACGACGGCCGTTTACTCAACGTCGATTTATGGACCGGCCTGATTGAAAACTATGCCAGACCTCGCCTGATGACCCCCGACGAGCGTGCGCAGGCGCTAACGGCCGTCTTCCAGGCCAGCGGCTGGTAACAAACTCTACGCAGGGCGTTTCCGCCTTTACGCCGTTGCTTGTTTGGGTCCGGCAAATGATTTGCCCAGGATGCCGCCCAGCGCCCCCAAAATAGCGCCCAGGATGGCAAACAAAATGCCGCCGCAGATGCCCCCAACCAACGCCCCCATAATGCCAAAGCCTGTCATGCTGCTTGTCAGACCGGTCATCGAGGGATCTACCGTTCCCATTTGCGCGAAGATCACCTGGTTCATTTGATTCATGACCGGGACGACGAGGATACCGGCCAGTATGGCGCTGACGATGCCGGAAAGGAAAAAGCCCAAAGCCCCGGCAGCTGCGCCGCCTTTGGCCGGCGCGGATGTCAGCGGTTCGATACGGCCGTGCAAAATAGCATAAATCACCCCGCTGCCCAGCCCGGCAATCGGAATAACCAGGCAGCTAATCAAACCAATCATGGATGAAAAGACAGACGTCTGCGCCGCAAAGGGATCAAACGCTCCCGACAACATGCTTTGCAGCGAGCGGTTGATGTTGTTGTAGGCAATAAATGTGGAAACGAGGTTGGAAATCAACAATAAGACAAAGCTAAAAACGGCTCCGCCAAGCATTGGTTCGGTTCTGACTTTCATGAAATCCTCCTGATTTGGATGAAGCGCCGATCACAATTTACGGCCGTATTGTAACGCTTTGCTTTTAAAGCGGCTATAACAACCGGCAACCGGCCCTGATCGACAGCAAGGCACAGGAGGCGCCAGCCTTTACTGGCGTTTGCGGGGTTTAATTTCGATCCGCAGCGTATCGGGATGGTTGGGACTGCGAGAGGCACGAAAAATGAAGTGGCGGCGGCACTCGCTGCAGCAGCTTTCGTAGTGCAGGTCGTTGTCTTCGATGCGGCAGCCGTAGGATTTGAGCACCAGCTCTCGTACATCCTGGTTCCAATCCAGGACGATCCAGCCTGATTTAGCGTGGCTGACGGCCGTTTCCAGGTTCTCCATCCCCTTAGCCGCCCGGTAACCGGCCAGAAAGTAGCCGCAGCGGCCACACGGCGCAAAGTAAGAAACTACATCATCCAGGCTCAGCCGAGAGCGGCGGCTGGATGCCGTTTTTTTGGCATCTGGAGGGTCCGCGTCGTCGGTGGCTTCTTCTTCAAAGTCCGGCAGAAGCGTTACTTCGCCGGGAACGACCGTTTCATTATCTGCAAACATAAGACTCCAATCTCAAGGATAGTTGCGTTTATCGGATTCTAGTCCGCTTGGCGTATCTGTCAACTTTTTAGGGAATCGCCTGGGAAACGGCCGTGTCCCGGCCGGGCTGCCCGTAATCAAAAATTAGATGACACGGCCGTTAGCCAGGTGTATATTTTACTGGATACGGGCCTCTTACAGTTTTCTGCGGCAGGATCGGTTCGCAAAGCACTCCGAAGCGCAAGGATCTTCATTCTGCCAGGTTCCAGTATGGTTTGAGACGCTCGATGATGAGGAAACGAAAACATGAAACGATTGACTTTTCCCCGCCCCTTTACACATACCCATCCGCCCGTGCAGGACGTTAATGAAATCCTGGACAAACAGGCTACCCCTGGCGAACGCGCGGCCGATTGGGTGGCAACGGCCGTTGGCTCCTGGCGCTTTATTATCGGGCAAACGATCATCCTGGTAATTTGGGTCATCCTAAACGTAACCGCCTGGGTCCAGCACTGGGATCCCTACCCGTTCATTCTGATGAACTTATTCATGTCCCTGCAGGCGGCCTTTACAGCCCCCGTCATCATGATGAGCCAAAATCGGCAGGCAACCCGCGACCGTCTGGAAGCGCACAATGATTTTTCAATTAACCAAAAAGCAGAAGAGGAAATCCGAGCGATTCTGGCGCATCTGGACGCGCAAAATGAAGCGTTAATAGAGATTCACCAGCTGCTGTCCAGATTGATTGGGGAAAAACCCGCGGCTTAGGGGCTGTGGCGGGCTTAGCGATAATCCCCTTCTATCAACACTTCGCCCTCCCGCAGTTCCAGCTTTGTTACCACGATGGTTAGCTCCGTGGCCTCGGCCAAAGCGCGAACGTCACCGATGGCTTTGAGGACAAAAGCAGGCGCCTGCGCGCCGCCCACGCTGAGCGCTTCGATACGGCCGTTTGGCCGCCCATCTGCCACAAACACCGTCGCTTTCCCCGAGACCGGCACGCGAACGTCCCAGAACTGCACAAACCCACTGCCGTAGATGCCATCAGGATGAATCGTAATCACCGGATCGCGAAAAGGGAACTGCGGGTTTTCCGCCAGGATCCAGTTAACAATCTCCACGGCCGTTTCGTCTGTCACCACCAGGCTGTAACGATCCCCCACCCAATCTTCCGCCAGCACAGCCCGGCGGCCCGGAACCAGGCAGAAAAGCAAAACCAGAAGCAGGAGAACGGCCGTTCCCCGCCATACACCTACATCCCATCGAAAATTGCCGTGCTGCCGTCTCATGCCCTTAGTGTACAACAAATAGCCGTTCGCTGTTATAGGTCTTTAGAAACGACGCGGTTGATGGAGCAGCAAATAACGAGTAGCGGTTTTTCATTCCGGACCCGCTGCCGGCCACAACAGCCCTACAGCCTCCCAAAAAACCGTATTTTTATCGATAGATTCCTTCCACCAGCACTTCTCCTTCACGCAGTTCCAGCCGGGTAATCTCAATCGGCAGCGACATGTCGTCGTAAACAGCCTGGGCCTGATCGATAGCCGCCAGCACAAAACCCGGCGCTTTTGTACCGGCAATGCCCACTTCCTCGATCGTAGCCTGGGGTTTACCCTCTTCTAAATAGATAAACGCCCGGCCAAATACCGGCGTGCGCAGCCCGGCCACGTGAACCAGCCCGCCGCCTACCACGCCATCCGGGTGGATGGCAATTTGCGGGTGGCTAAACGGCAGATTTGGCCGGGGGGCAATAAACCAGGCCAACGTCTCCATCGCCATCTGGTCGGTGACAACCACGGAAAACGTCTGGCCCACGGCGTCCCGCGCCTGCCAATGGGCGCGAATCTCCGCGATTTCCGGATGCAAAATCGGCGCGGCTTCTACCAGATCTACCCGGCTGGCCACGCTGAGCCAGGCGAAAAAATTCGCCAGCAGCAAGAATAATGCAATTCCCAGGTTGAGGTATCTGGTCCACCGTTTAGATTGGACCAATCTTGGAGATTGGTCCAATCTGCTATTGAGCTTCTTCTCCGCTTTCATTCCCAGTGCTCCATCTTTAAGCGCAGCTCGCGTGACAAATCGCGCACTTTGTCCAGACGGCGCTCCAGCGCAATGCCCAGGCCCACCAGCGCCGCGCCCAACAACAGCAGGACAAACGTATTTAAGGCCAGCAAGGGTTCGATTAGTTGGCCGCTAACGGCCGTTACCACCCCCGCTACCCCCAGATACAACAACCGGCGCAAACGCCGCAAACTGCCCAGCCAGACCAGCAGCAGCCCCTCGCCAACCATCAACAAGGCATAACGTTCCCCGTAAATGCCAAACGACTGCGACAGCGCTGAGCCATACAAAAGCAGCACCCCCGCCCAGTCTAACCAACGGCCGGCCGGCTGGCTGCCGCGTTCCCATTCCAGCCACCCCAATATCAGCAGATACAGACCGGCCGGAACCGCGTACAACTGCAGCTCGCGCGCGCCCTGAATGGCCAACAGCCACAGGCTCCAGGCGCTGAGCAGCAGCCACAACGCCAGGTAGCTCAACCGCGCCCGATTTTCCGCCAGGGCAGCCGTCAGATACAGCAGGCCCAACAGGGCAAACGTGCGGATGAACATCTCGGCCAGCACAGTTTGCGGCACGCTTAGCCCACCGCCAAACAACAGGGACGGCACGGCCGTTGCCAGCTCCAGCCCCCATCCTATGGCCAGCCCCAGGGCAAGCAGCGAAACCAACCAGCCGCCGTGCACCAACGGCCGTTCCCACAGCCCAATCCAGCCGGGGGCCGCCGCATCCTCCCGTGCCCAACGGCGCAAGCCATAGCCCAACGCCCCTGCCGCCAATGCCCACAGCGCCATTGCCTGCGGCCAAATCGATTCTGTCACTTGCAGCCAGACCAACCACTGGGCCAACGCGACGGCCGTCAGGCCCACCGCCGCATAAGCCAGCGCTTTCACCCGCCACCGCTGGGCTACAACGCCCAGTAACAGCGCGTGGATCAGCGTGGCCGCTGCGCTTTGCCAGGCCAGGTCCAGCGTCAGTGCCTGCCCCAGGAGCAAATCCATAAAAACCAGCAGGTAAAACGGCCAGGCCCAGCGCTTAGATTGGACCAATCTCCCAGATTGGTCCAATCTTGGTCCCCCAATCCACACGGCCAGCGCCAGGGTAACGGCCGTTACCGGCGCAAACGCCAGCGCCACCTGCCCGCCAGAAGTGGTCCAACCCGCCAGCCGAATGACAGCCAGCGCCGCCAGTTGGCCCCACGCGCCCGCTGCCAGCAGCCAGAGGGGCAGCCGGAAGCGCGCCGTCCACCACAGGAACACGGCCGTTCCCGCCGCCAAAACCAGCAGCCACTGCCACGCCTCGTCAATGGCGAGCAGGGCGCTCAGGCCTATAAACAGGCCTGCCAGCCCATACAAAGACAGCGCCCACCAGCCCGCCCAGCGCTGCCACAAGGCCGTCGGCCAGGCTAACGGCCGTGTCCAGGGAAAGCTTCCCAAACCCTCAGGCGGGGTTAAAAATTTGCCCCGGGCAAAATTAACTTTGCCCCTTGCAAATTTTATTTTCCCCGGCGGAAAATAAAATACCTCGGTTGGCGATTTTTCAACGGTGGGCACGGCCGTTTCAATGCCCCAGCGCGCATCCAAAACCAGCGCCAGCCACAGCGCCGCCACAATGCCCGGCCACGCCAGCAGCCCGGCGTATTCGCCGCTGTTGTCCAGCCAGGAAACCGCTACCCAATACGGCACAGCGGAGAGCGCCACGGCAAAACTGAAGATGAACGGCCGTCTCAACCACAAAGCCGCGGCCGTCAGCACCATAACCGCCATCCCATACCCCACAAAGGCGTCGGCTTTGCCGGCGCTGCACAGGGGCAAACCGGATGTCACCAGGACAAACGTCATAACCAGCAGCGGCTTTGCATAACGGTGCTGATCCTTTCGCCGCAGCGCCCACGCCCCGGCCAGATACCCGCCGGCCAACATCATCAAACTCCAGCCGTAATGGCGCAGTTCGTTACCCTGAATTTGTCCTAACACCCCCCAGACAGCGCCCGGCAGCAGGAACGTGGCCGGATACCACCACAGGGGTTCCCGGAACAGCCAGACAGATAACACTGCCACGGCGCTGTTTAAGAAGAGAACGGCCGTTAGCGTGCCCAAATCACCCACCGCCAGACCCAACGCTGCCAGGGCGGCACTGTACGCCGCCAGATAGAAGGGCCAGCGATACTCCGGCTCCCAGCGCGCCAGCCGCCGCCCCACGGCCAGCAGCGGCACGGCAAACGCCCACACCACCAGCGCCAGATTCGCGGCCGTCGCCTGCGGCCAGCGCCACAGACAGAGGTAAACAGCCCACAGCGGCAGCAAAAAAGCCAGCGGATAAGCAAAACGCGCCAGAACCGGCGCAGCCGGTTCATAAAAGGCCCGGTCTAAAATCACAGCCCCCAGGTAAAACAGAATGGCCAGCCCAACCGATACGCTGCTCACGGCCGGGTCTGATACACCGGCCAGCAAGCCCGCCACCACCAGCCCGTGGGCAATGAGCAGCGGCGGCAGGCTGTACGCATTCCAGCCCTGGCGCAAGGCCAGCAGCGCCCCTACGCCCAGCAGCCCCAGGGCCAGAATCACCCAACTCACGCCGTACCAGGCCCCCACGTCGCCCCAGAAAAGATGTGTGGCCAGCGTCCAGGGCACAATTACCAGCGCAGCTGCCAGCCAGACAAAGCGGGCGTTTTGGAACAGCCGCGCTGCCAGCGCATACAAACCACAGATGATAAACAGCGCCACAATGGCCCAACTTTCACGAACGCGCCCGCCGCCCAGCAAAATCAGGTTGCGAATCAGCGCCAGCCCGATGGCCGCCACCGCAAGCGCCCAACCCGCGTTGAGCAGCGGGCGGCGATACAGGCGCCACAGCCGGCGAAAATCCAGGGCCGTCCAGCCCGAGGCGTGTTTGGGCCGGCGGGCCAGCGCGTACAACCCGCGTTCCGCCAGGACGTAGGCGGCGGCCATCAGGGCCACCAGCGCCGCCGAACGGCCGCTGCCGTGGCTGTAAGTCTTTACCAGCAGGCCACCGGCCAGCGTCACCAGCCAGATGGATAGATGCGCCCAACGCTGCCGGTTGCTCAGCCAAGCATAGGCGGCGGCGGCCAGCCCTACGGCCGCAGGCGTCAGGGCTGTCCAGGCCAGCGCCGGCCTGTCCCAATCAAACACAGCCTGGCTGAAATCTAGCAGCAAGGCCAGTGTGCCGATCACCAGCGCCATGTGGAAGAAAGGCCGGGTAAACGGCCGTTTCCGCTTTCGGCCTTTTTCCAACCATACGCCGGCCAGCACGTAAGCCAGGGGAAAGAAGCCCAGGCAGGCATCCAAAATCCGCCAATCCACCAGAACAGCATCCTGGATGTACAGCCAGGCCAGGGGGAACAGCAGGCCAGCCGCGTAGAAGTAGCGAGCGTTGTGGAAAACCCAAACGGCCGTCAGGCAGTAGAAAGCCGCCGCCCAGACAATCAGCACGGCCATGTCTGCTCCACTGCTGACAAAAGCCAGAGCCAACGCCGGGAGAATGGCCGCCACGCCGCCCCACTGCCAGGGACGCCCATAGGGCCAGCGCAGCCGCCGCAGCGCGACGGCCAGAATCATCTGGGCAAAAGCCAGAGCGGCCAGCAGCAGCCCCAAACGCGGCCCTGGTTCATACCGCAGCGTCCACAGCAGCCACACAAAAACCGGCAGCGGCAGCGCCGTCAGCCAGTGGAAAAGCGCCGGACGCAGCCGCCGCCAGCGCGCACCGGCCAGCAGCTCCGGCACCCCAGCCGCCTGCTGATAATCCAAAACCGCCAGCCAGCCGTTGATTCCCAACCAGTTTGCCAGGGCATAAACCAGCAAAGGCTGATCTCCCAAGGCCAGAGGCGGCAGCAAGGCCAGGACAGCCAGGGCCAGCGCCCCGCCAAACAGCGGCGTCAAAAAGGCGTTGGGCCGCCGGCCCAGGCGCGGCCGCAGGAGCAGCGCCGCCAAAATGTGCAAGACCGCCAGCAAAGCCCCCGGCAACGCCAGTTCTTCTGGGCTAGCGCCCCGGCTGGCCTGCCATGCCCCGGCGGCAATGGTCAGGAACAGGGACATAGCCCACCACAGGCGGGCGCGTCGACTGAACCAGGCCGCGGCTGCCGCGCCAAAGGCCAGCAGTAAATGCACGGCCGTAGCGGCTTTTCCGTCTTGCAGCGACCATAAAGCGGCTACCATCACCAGCAAAACGCCCACCGACACGGCCGTTTTGCGAGCCATCACCGCCAGTTCGTCAGTGGCCGCGGCGGATTGGAGCAGAACGGCTGTGGCAAAATAAAACGGAGCCAGCAGCAGCCAGCCCAACGCGTACCAGGCCACATCAACCGGCCAGATAACAAACAAAACTCGTTGAGCCATCCATATTGCCACCGGGAAAGTCAGCGCTGTCGCCCAGACCATCGTTTGCAGCCGGTAACGGCGGGTCATGATCAACAGAGTCAAACCGCCGCCCCACCAACTGGCGGCCAGCGCAGCATAGTAAGCCAGGCTGGGACCACCTGCCCATAAACCCCAAACCAGACCGAGGATCAGCGTCGGCGCCGTCAGCAAAAGGGCCATCTGCCCAAAGGGGATGGCCAAAAAGCGCAGGCGTGATGGCCGCAAGCGCAGCCCTTCGTTGAGAACCGCCAGGCTAAACGCGACCAGGATCACGGCCGTTTGCTGCCAGACAGCCGGCACACCCCACCAGTTCAGCCCGGCAGATACCAGGCTCAACCCGGCCAGCGCCACCAGGTAGCCGAAAAATGTGGCTTGCAGCCAGACGGCCGTCAGCAAATAAGCGCCTAAACAAACCAACGAGGTTAGCAGCCACACCAAAGGCCAGCTTCCGGCCGGGAAACCACCGGAGATGTAAAAGGCATAAAAGTCGAGGGGAATGAGCAAAGAGCCGACGGCGCTGAGGGCAATGCCGGAGCCTTCCAGCTTTAGCCGGGTGCGTACAAACCAACCCAACCCGTAAAACAAGGCGGTAAAGCTGCCTAAAAAGGCAATTTGCGCCAGGGGCGGGAAGGTATCCCAGTTCCAAATCACCCAGGATACGCCGGAAGCCAGCAAGAGCAGCACGCCCAAAAACAAAACCGCGTGGAGCGTACGCTCGGACAGCAGGCTTTCCCACACGCGATCCCAGGTGATGGACGGCCGTTGCCAGCGCACCTTTTCAGGTGATTTCTCCTGGATGGGTTCATCTGCCGGGGACTGTTTTTCGGCTGTCCAGACCAAAGGCTGCGGCGGACGCAGCCCGGCGCGTATTTCTGCCTGCTCAATGGCGGCTTCCTGCGCCCTGGTTATCGCTTCCAGCCCGGCCGCTGATAAATGCCCGGCGGCGTTTAGCTCTTGCGCCGCCTGCAAGATGGCGCGTTCCTCGGCCAGTTTGCGCAGGGCATAGTCGACGGCCGTTTGGGAGCCAGGCGGGGGCGCGTCTTCCAACCGTTGGGTGATGACGGCCGTTTCCCGGTTTATTTCCTCGCGCATCTGTGCGGCCACAAGCGGGGCCAGCCAACCCATCTCGCGCCAGTGGGCTAAAGCCACGTACAGAACATGCAGCTGAGCGCGCCGCTGGCGCAAAATTTGTGCTTCTGCGGCGTCGGGCGGCGGCTGACGCAGGCCTAATTCAATTTCAGACGTTTTCAGGCGACCGGCATAGGTTTGCTGCAGCGGTTCCAGGTAAACGGCTGGCACATCCCACCCGGCCATTTCCTGCAGTAGGAAGGTGAGGTTGGCAAGTTGGAGGAGGGAACGGCCGTGGGCGGTATAGCCACACTGCGGGCAGGAAACGGCCGTATCCAACTCTGACGACTGACACTTAGGGCAATCCATAGGCTACCTCCCAGACAATCCAAGGGCTTTCCCAATCTCATCGCTCTAAATTCTATCTTACAACAATTCAATCCCCCTCGATACCCTCCAAAGTGGTAAACCGTGGCACTCAAGTGCTTGCTTATAACAAAAAACGCCCCGTTCGGGGCATTTTTTAGCAGAATAACACGTAGCAATTGGCGGGTTGGAGTAAGCCAGCTTACCACCCCCTCTAATCATCGTCCAGGCGCAGCACCGACAGGAAAGCCTCTTGCGGCACCTCCACATTGCCGATCATCTTCATGCGCTTCTTGCCTTTTTTCTGCTTCTCCAGCAGCTTTTTCTTCCGCGTAATATCGCCGCCATAGCACTTCGCCAGCACGTCCTTGCGCAGCGCCTTCACGTTTGCCCGGCTGACCACCCGGTTCCCAACAGCCGCCTGGATTGGCACCTCGAACATCTGCCGCGGAATCTCCTTCTTTAACTGCGTGACCAGCCGCTGTCCGCGATGGTAGGCGTCATCCTGGTGGACAATCATCGCCAAGGCATCTACCGGCTGCTTATTGACCAATACGTCCAGCTTTACCAAATCGGACGGCCGATAACCGGCAAACTCATAATCCATCGAAGCATACCCGCGCGTGGCGCTTTTCAACCGATCATAAAAATTGACGATCATTTCCGCCAGCGGCAAATCAAACTTTAAAATAACGCGGCCGGGAGCCGGATATTCCTGGCCCACAAACTCACCGCGTCGCTTAATCGCCAGATCCATGATCACGCCGTAATACTCATCCGGCGTAAAGATTTGCACGTGCATCCACGGCTCGCGGACCTCTTCGATAGAGCCAGGGTCCGGCAAATCGGCCGGGCTTTGGATGATGATTGTTTCACCCGTGTGCGCCATCACGACTTCGTAGCGCACACTGGGAGCTGTCGCTACCAAATCCAGGTCATATTCCCGTTCCAGCCGTTCCTGGATAATTTCCATATGGAACATTCCCAAAAAGCCGCAGCGGAAACCGAAATTTAACGCTTCCGAGGCCTCCGGCTCAAACACCAGGGAGGCATCGTTTAGCTGCAGCCGTTCCAGGGCTTCCTTGAGCAAGGCGTAATCTTCACCCTCGGTCGGATAGAAGCCAGCAAAGACCATGGGCTTAACCGATTCATAGCCGGGCAAAGGTTTATTGGCCGGCTTGTCCCTCAGGGTGATAGTGTCGCCAACCCGGCACTCGCGTACCGTTTTCAGCCCGGTGGCGATATAGCCTACTTCACCGGCGGCCAATTCTTTCACCGGTTTCATGGCCGGGCTAAAGATGCCAATTTCAATGGGTTCCGTCGTGACGCCAGTGGACATCATCTTGATCCATTGGCGATCTTTTAGGGTGCCCTGGAAAACACGCACGTAGGCGATGACACCTTTATAAGAATCGTAGTGGGAATCGAAGACAAGGGCCTGGAGCGGCTCGGCTTCGGCACCAGAAGGCGGCGGTACGCGGCGTACAATGGCTTCTAGCACGTCTTCTACGTTGGTGCCCATTTTGGCGCTGATAGGAATCACTTCTTCAGCCGGGATGCCGGTCAGGCTTTCCACTTCTTCAGCAACTTCGTCGGGCAGTGCCGCCGGTAAATCGATTTTGTTTACGACGGGGATAATTTCGAGGTCGGCTTCAATCGCCAGATAGAGGTTGGCCAGGGTTTGGGCTTCGATACCTTGTGTAGCGTCTACAACCAGGATAGCTCCTTCACAGCCCAACAGGGCGCGGCTGACTTCATAACCGAAGTCCACATGTCCGGGCGTATCGATCAGGTTCATTTCGTATTCCTGACCGTTTTTGGCCGTGTAATTCATGCGCACGGCCGAGGCCTTGATGGTGACGCCCTTTTCGCGTTCCAGGTCCATGTCGTCGAGGACCTGTTCTTGCATTTCGCGATCGGACAAAGTGCCGGTCGCCTGGAGCATGCGATCGGCCAATGTAGATTTACCGTGGTCGATGTGGGCGATAATGCAAAAATTGCGGATATGACTCTGATTCATGCTGCCAAGTATAACAAATTGGGGCAGCAATGGGTAAAACGGACAAGGGTGGATAGTAATATCCACCCCTACGCCCTTGTATTCTTTTCAGGGTTATCGGTGCATCAAGCGACAACCATACGATTTGTGAGGCCCTGGACGAAGTCTTCGAGGTTTTGGCCTGTGTGACGCAAGAGAGACGGCCGTTTCGTGACAACCTGAGTTACATCATCAGCTAAATCACTTCCACTGTCCGTGACAACTACCATACCGTTTCCGGTGTTGAGGGTTTTTAGCATCGTTTTCACTCGGGCATCGTGCCGCAAAGCATCTCCGTTCCTCCCACCAGAGGGCAAGATTAGCCAGCAATCTTGTTCAGGGTCAATTGGTTTATCGGCTAATGAATAATCTGCTTTTAAAGCGACGCCTTGTCGGCTAAACACCAGGCCATCAAATAAACTTACGCTTTTTATCGGTAGACCCGCCTGACGAAACTGATGCAAGAAGTAAATCACTTCAAGTTCATCAAACCCATCCCCGATCAGGATATACGCCGGCACCCTCTTCCTTTTTTTGTTGCGATATGGTAACGACATAATTTTCCTCGTGTTGCTAACTACTCACCAGAATAATCTGTGTTCGGCCAGCATACTATATGATTAGACTCCGCAAGAACCTGAGCTGCTGCCTACGCAGAAACCATTCAGGAAATTTGAAGCTTGCGGTGCAGCTAACGCCGGATGGGTGGAAATCATAACAACCGCAGCAACCAGAACTAACAAAACGACTACCATCAGGAACAGTTTCATATTTTTTGACATCGTATTTCTCCTTTCTTCTGCATTTTCCCAATTTTTATTTTCTCCACGCCTTCAAACGAAGGTAGTTGAACCATACCCGATTTTGACGATTTTGTTCTTCAAATTAACTACAAACTATCTGCAAAGTAGCTGCAATTGTGCATTCCTTGCGCCAAACCGCTTAAATGATCTATGATCCCCTTTGGAAAACACTTCGTGGGAGACGCGTTATGACAATGCGAAGATTGATCACTGCAGACGATGTCATTGAAGCACTGCGGGTTTGGCATGGCAACGAGACGCAAAACTGGCCGTTGGCTCACATGCGCATTGGCCTGGAAGCCACGCGCAATGAAGAGGCTTTTAGCAGCCTGGCTGAGGGCGGTCCTGCGGCACAAAATCGCGCCGTGCTCAGTTGGGGCTTAGCTCTGCTGCGTTCGGTTTCTCCAGAAGCAGAAGAGTTGCTGCGTGAACGTTTTGAGCACCGGCGAGATGTGCTGGCCGTGGCGAATAGGCTGAATGTGTCGGAGTCGAGCATTTATTATCGACAGCGCCAGGCAATCAATCAACTAACCGATATCTTGAATAATTTGGAGGAAAGCAGCGGGAACAACTGGCGCGAACGGATGATTAACCGCCTGGACTTGCCTTCTTACTCGAAGTTGGTGGGAGTTGAAGAAGCGCGCCAGACTCTGTTGGAGGCACTTTCCCGGAACAGCAGTCACTTTATCATTTCGATTGACGGTCTGGGGGGCATGGGTAAAACCGCGCTGGCCGATCAGGTTACGCGCGATATGATTGATGCTATGCAGTTTGATGAAATAGCCTGGACAACCGCGAAGCAAACACACCTTTCTACGCTAGGCCGTTTGAAGGTTGAAAGCGGACGGCCGTCGCTCACCTTCCCCCTTTTAATCGACAAACTGGCCGATCAGTTTGAAATTCCCATGAATTCCTTCAATTCACAATTGCAACGGCAAAAAATCACCAAACAATACTTACAGGAACGGCCGTGTCTAGTGGTCATCGACAATCTGGAAACCGTAGCTGACTATCGCAGCCTTTTGCCTTCTCTGAGAAAGTGGCAGAATCCCAGCAAGTTTTTGCTCACTTCGCGCTTTCGCTTGCTTGATGAACCCGATGTATTTTCAATCTCGCAAAAGGAACTAACTTTAGAGGGCGCTTATGAACTCATCCGGCTGGAAGCCCGGCGAACGGGTTTTGCCTCCTTGGCCGACGCTGATGAGGGCGAATTAAAACCCATCTATGATGCGGTGGGCGGCAATCCACTCGCTCTAAAACTTATCGTCGGCCAGCTTAAGTTTCGCTCCTTACCGCGCGTCCTCAGCCGCTTTGATCAGGGTGGCGGCGAGCAAAATAGAGATGAACTGTTTGAATATATTTACCGGGAAATCTGGGAAACGCTGCACGATGAAAGCAAAATGACGCTACTTGCGCTCACCCAGGCTGGAGCCACGGGGTTTACCTTTGAACATTTGGTTAACGTCTCCGGTTTACCGGAGAACGTAGTTGATCAATCTCTAGAAAAACTGATCCTTCTGTCGCTGGTGGACATTGGCGGCAACTTGTTAGAGCGACGGTACCGTTTGCACCGGTTGACGGAAGTCTTTTTGCTCAAAATGTTTGATGAAGGATGACAATCGTAATTTCCGACCAACGTAAATGGACAGAAGTGTTACGGCGGCAAAAGTTGGCCAACGCTGAACGCTGGCTGACTATTATGGAAAACAAAAAAGATCTCAGCGGATTTATTTTAAGTGATTACGACAATTTACTGCGCGCCTTGGAGACAACACTAGAAAATCCTGACTCTTTTACACTAGCATATCAGCTTATTCAAAGGCTTAATACTGTCGTTTTTGGGTTCGCCGATTGGGATCGCTGGCTCCATTACTTGCAGCAGGCACTGCGTACCTGTGAATCGCTGCAGCGAGAAGAAGAGGAGGCCCATTTATTAACGATGATCGCCCGAATCTTCTTACACCAAGGAGATTTAGATAAGGCCAAAATCTATTTCCAGAAAAGCGCAGCCAAGTTCAAGGATATTGGCGATCAAGTTAACTATGGCAAAGCGTTAGGAAAACTTTCCAATGTCTACGTGTTGCAGGACGACCTGGTGATGAGCGAACAGTTGTGTCAGGAGGCGCTTAAGATTGCTATGGCCTCTGAAGATAGTTTTGCTATCGGCCTGGCCTACCTGGATTTGTCACACATTCATTTAAAGTCGCAAAATCTGCACGAGGGACTGGTAGTAGCCCGAAAAGCCCACGATATTTTTACAAAACTCGGCCAAAGCAAGTCAGGCGTCGTAGCCCTGATCAACATTGTAAGTATTCAGGCCCAGGCGGGCAATTGGGCGGAAGCGGAGTCCGTTTCCACCCAGTTAATGTCCATATTAGACACAACGGCCGACATCAAATCCATAAGCCAACTGAAGAACAATCTGGGTATCGCCGCATTCAATCAGGGTGATTACGCGAAGGCAGAAACGTTGTGGCAGGAAGCCCTGCAGCTCAATACGCAGGTACAAAACCCCACAGAAATGGCAAACTTGTATAACAACCTGGGAATGGTGTATACAAAATTACACGAGTGGGAAACGGCCGAATCGATGCTGCAGGAGTCGGCTAAAGCGTATCAGGATTTAGGCGATGTGTATTTATGGGCAAATGCACAGGATAACCTGGCCGAGTTGTTTGAAGCAAAAGGGGAAACGGCCGTGTCCCGGCAAATCGTTGAACGAGCAATTAGTGTGTTGGAAACAGCCCAAAAAAGCGCTCACCGCCAAAAACTATTAGCCAACATGACGGTTCGGTTGAAAAAATACAATTCAAACGCCCCCTCCACGCCGCACTGAAACCTCATCTTCTCTTCTATTGCCTGCTAACCACCCAATCGTTTGCAGTAATTTAAAGGTGATTTGTAGCTGTTTTGTAGTTGAATTACAGTTGCTTAGACCACTTCTATGTTATGCTCACAGTTGAGGTGTTTAGGTGGACATTTCTTATTGTAGGTATTGAAGGGTATGCCTTTATATGACAACAATCAATCCCAATAACCACACCATTTTCTCTGATACCATCAAGCCACCATCCAACGGTTATAGGTCTGCATCAACTTACCAAAGTCAGAAAATGGAGCAGTTAGGTTACCTGGCAAGCAGTATCGCCCACGATTTCAACAATTTGCTTACCAGCATTATGGGACATGCCTCGCTCGCACTTATCAAACTTGCGCCAGAAGATGATGCGCGCCTGCACGTGGAACAAGCCGTCAAAACGGCCGAGTACGCAGCCATCCTCACTGCCCAGCTGCTCTCCTATTCTCAATACGAATACCCGGAAAAAGAGAGTATCGACCTGAATCACCTTGTTAGCGATACAGTTAACCTGCTAGGCTCGGTCCTCTTCCACAACATTGACGTAAGCCTAAAACTTTCACCCAACCTGCCTCCGCTGGAAGCTAACCCGGCACAGCTTCAGCAAGTTATTATGAATCTTATTATCAATGCCACCGAGGCGATCTACGACTCCTCTGGCCAGATAAGCATTGAAACAGCTCGCAAACCGATCAGCAAAAGAAAAGCGCCCACATCAGTTGAAGGCTATCCCATTCTGCCGGGAGAATATGTTGTCTTCCGTGTCGCCGATTCAGGCAGGGGGATGGACAAAGCCACGCTGGCTCATATATTCGAACCCTTCTATTCCACCAAATCTCAAGGTCGTGGTCTCGGTTTATCGGCCATTCGAGACATTGTTAAGCAGCACAATGGTGCTATCCAAGTTGAATCTGTTGTTGGCCAGGGCACAATCTTTACGGTGTACTTACCTGTTCCCCAGCCAGCGACTATTCAGCAATCTGTTCACTAACTAAAACACTTCATGCCTGCCACTGTGATGGTCGTGGAAAACGAAGTATTTGTATTGGAGGCGTTGGAGGACATCCTGGGCTCAGCCGGGCTTGTGTCAATTGGGGCCAGATCGGGCAAGGATGGCGTGACCATCTTTCAAAAACATCACCAGAACATTGACCTGGTGATTCTCGATCTTCATTTGCCGGGGATGAATGGTGTTGAGGTTCTAAAATCACTACGCGAGATAAAACCGGATATCAAGGTCATCATTTCTTCTGGTTACGATGAACGGGATATTATTCGTCAACTAGGCGACCAGCCGCCAGCCACGATTCTGAAGAAACCCTATAATGCTCAAACGTTGTTGGACCGTGTCGAAGATGAATTAAATCGCAATAACGACACGCTACACGGCTGACACATCTATAAGTGCCTGTTCTACGGCCATTTCCCCCACCCCTCCTGCCTCTCCCAACCGCAGCCAGAGTAGAAATTCCACGTTGCCATCCGCGCCGGTTACCGGCGACCGCATCAAACCCCAGGGCACAAACCCATGCTGGCGGCTCCACTCCAGCATATCCAGCAAGACTTGCCGGTGAACGGCCGTATCCTTCACAATCCCTCCCTTACCCACCTGCTCCGGCCCCGCCTCAAACTGCGGTTTGATCAGCGCCACCACGTCACCAGCGGCATCCAGCCACTTCTGCACCGCCGGCAAAATGAGACGCAGCGAAATAAAGGAAACGTCAATGCACACAAAAGCCGCCGGTTCCGGCAGCGACTCCAGATAACGGGCATTGGTCCGCTCCATTACCACGACCCGCTCATCCTGGCGCAGTTTCCAATCCAACTGCCCATACCCTACGTCGATGGCGTAAACGCGTGCCGCGCCTTGCTGCAGCAGCACGTCGGTAAAACCGCCGGTACAGGCGCCCACATCGGCACAGACACGGCCGTTTACGGCCAGCCCAAACTCTTCCAGTGCCCCCGCCAACTTAAAACCCCCACGCCCCACGTAGGGCATAGGGGTTTTTAGCTCAATATTGGCGGTGGTGGAAACGGCCGTACCAGCCTTATCCACCCGCTCGCCATCCACAAACACTTCGCCAGCCAAAATCAACGCCTGCCCTTTCGAGCGCGTGTCTGCCAGCCCGCGTTGCACCAACAATTTATCCAGGCGCTCTTTGTTCTTCGCCATGCAATCAGACTGCCAGACCGATCAGGGAGTCGGTGACGGCGTCGGCGTTTCCGTGGGCGTGGATGACGGCGTCGGTGTCGTAGAAGCCGTCGGCGTTTGTGTGGGCGTGCCCGTCGGCGTCGGCGTACCGGTGACTGTAGGCGTATTGGTGATGGTCGGCGTATTGGTCGGTGTGCCGGAAGGCACAGGCGTACTGGTAGGTGTGCTTGTACCGGGCAGGCCATTGATTCGTACTTCTACCAGGGCATTGCCCTCGCCCTCATAATACTCAACACGCACCGTCCGCCTGCCAGACAGCGTGGCTTCTTTCCGGAACCACTGTGTACCATCATTTGGTCCCCACTGATTAATCAGGGTGTTGTTGTTTTCAAAGATCCGGATGCCATCATCGGAACGTACCAGGAATTCGTACGTCTTGTCGCTAAAGTCAATCGCCCGCGTCCAGCGAATGGAGAAGTTATCGGATGGTAACCCATTGGGCGAACCAGAACCCCAGTTGAAGTTTATATCTGTGTCCTGGCGGATAAACGCCGGCGGTCCCGTTAAGTTATTGTTGGAATAATACTCGCCCGCCCAGGCCGATTCGTTGAACAACTGCCAGGAAAAGCCGATATAGGCATTGCCAAAGTCTTCGTAATATTCAACGCGCAGGCGATGCTGACCGGCGCCAAGCGCCCGGACGGCAAAAAAGACCCGGTTGCTGGCACCGCGCCACTCATCGATGATAACGACGTCATCCAGGTACACCCGCACGCCGTCATCGCTGTAGGCATAAAAGAGATAGTTGGCCGTAGCAAACTCGACGGTTCGTTCCCACCGTACTGAGAAGTGATCCACAGGTATGCTGGAATCAGGCGAACCGCCGCCCCAGTTAAAATTGATATTGGGATCATTACGCACAAGGACGGGCGTGCCGGAAAGGGACTGGTTATTGAAATACGAACCGCGCCAGTTGTTGGGGAACGGTGTGGCCGAGGCGGCAACGGCCGTTGCTGTCGCCGCGATTTGTGTCGCCGTGGCCGCCTGTTTCGTGGCCGACACGGCTGCAGTAGCTGTCACTGCCACGGCCGTCTGCGTGGAGCGCGGCACCGCCCGGGTCACCGTTGGCACCGGGCCGGAAATGCCGCCGCCACCTGACCAGATCAACCCGCCGGTGGCCGCCTGCCGGGTAGCAATGTCGGGGGGCACGGCCGTGTTCACAAAAGTCGGCGTGATATAGGGCGTATTGGTCGCTCGCGGCGTCCAGGTGGCCGTGGCATTGGCCGCTGGCAGGGCAGTGGAGCTCGGCGTCAACGTCGGCACTTCCGCCACAGACGCCGCCGTGGGCATAACTACCGCCTCCGTCTGGCACCCCGCAAGCACAAACAAAGTCAAAGCTAACAGGAGCCCCGGCCGCCACAGCAGCAAGTTCCTTTGTTTCCTATTTTCAGGCGATGGCATCTTTCGCATGGCCAATCACTCCTCACGAAGACACAAAACAGGCTGACATTATGTTTACGCGTTCTAGTTTACCATAAAACGCGCCAACATTACATACCATTCTGTAAGCGGTTTAGCCAATCGTTGAAGGCATCGGCCAATGCCTGGCGCAGGTGGATCTGCGGCTCCCAGCCCGTAGCGGCCCGAATTTTAGCATAGCTGCCGTACAGACAAGGTGTGTCCGACGGCCGCATGCGCTCCGGATCATAGGCAATGTCCACAGTCACCCCGGCCGTATCGATGAGCACATTAAGCAAATAGTGGATAGAGACTGGCTGCCCGGAACAGATGAGGTAGCTTTCGCCGGGGGCGCCGCGTTCGGCCAGGGCGATGTAGGCGCGGGCAATGTCGCGCACGTCGGTGAAATCCCGCTGCGCGTCCAGGTTGCCAACGGAAAGCCGCGGTGGTTTCTGGCCTAGCTTGATGGCCGCCAGTTGGCTGGCAAAGTCCGGCACGACAAAGCCGAGGGCCTGGCGTGGGCCAATGTGGTTAAACGGCCGTGCCTCCACCACGGGCAGTCCATACCGCTGCCAGTAAACGGCCGTCAACATCGCTGCCGCCCACTTGCTCACCCCATATGGATGGCGCGGCTGAGGAACAGATGCTTCTGTCAGCGGCAAATCTTCCTGGCTGACGTAGCCATAAATCTCCGCGCTGGTCACCACGACCACTTTCGGCCGTCCAACAGCTACGGCTGCCTCCAATAAATTGGCCGTACCGCCCGTGTTGATGGCGATGGTTAGCGCGGGGTTGTCCCAGGAGCGGGCCGGGTACGCCTGCCCGGCCAGATGATAGATAACATCCGGCTGGACGCCGGCGACGGCCGTTTTCAAGGACTGCGGATTGAGCAAGTCCCCTTCGATGCCAGATAACGCCGGATGGTCGGGTAGTTGTTGGTGACTGGTAGCTGGATGCAGCAAGGCAACCACAGAGTGTCCCTGGGCAAGCAGTTGATCGACTAGGTGGGAACCGGCAAAACCAGTGGCGCCGGTTACAAATATCTGCATACAAACCCCCGTCGGAATAGAAGAATTTAGGGGATTATACCTGTGACCCGGCGCAGAGCGTAATGGGGTCAGGCACGGCCGTTCTGGGGCACGGCCGGTGAAGTCGTCGTCGGGCTAAATTTGCTCCGCTCTAGCAGCTTCAGGGCAAAAAGCAGCAGCCAAAACATAAAGGGAATCAGCGCCGTCCGCTGAATGAGGCCAAACCACTCCTCGAAAACGCTTTGCGCCCCTGGCGACTTTGACGAAATGGTGAAGAAGATGACGGCCACCGCTTCTATGGTTCCCAATACGGCCGTCCACGCTTGAAAGGAGTGCCAGTCTGGATCTACCCGAAACCGGCGCAGGAACACAAAACAGGTTATCGGCATCAGCAAGAACACAATGCCGCCGGCGATACCGTGAATGATGCCGTGTACAGTGGCTTGCGCGGTTGGCGTTCCCATGGGATCCATCACAAAAGGACCGGATATCATAAACAAGACAGCCAGAATCGTCAGCAGCCAGGGACCACCCCGCGACGCTTTGCCACTGGGAAACTCAAGCGCAACACCGCGCGCGAACACCAGCAGCAGTACACCCAAAATAATGAAGTTCAATATCTGGATCCAGCCCCGCGGGCCAAGCGAGAGCGCGCTGATGTACATGGAACGAGGGTTGTAACCGGGCCGCAGCCAACCTTCAAGGGTAAAAGTGAGTACAAAGAGTGTCGGACCAATGATCCCCGCCCAGGCCGCAACACGACGCTGATTCAAGGCTGTTCTGTTCATGATTGACTTTTGCCTACCGCTTTCAAAACTCACGTTAACATACACCAGCCGCCAAAACCACAAAGCAGGGAAATGATTGAGGGGAAAAGGATCGGGGAACTGGCGTTGGCTGACAGAAGGGGAGAAACACGGCCGTTTCCCTCACCTCCACCGCCTCACGGCCAGAAACTAATCACAAGCAGGCAAAAACGTCTGTGGAAAACCGGCAACCACTGGCCATTATCACCTGCTTCTCGTCTCGCCGCCTGACGTATTATCCACCAGGTTATGGTCCAGGGCATAAACCACAGCCTCGACCCGGGTGCTGACCTCTAACTTCTGAAAAATGCTGCGGATATGGTTTTTAACCGTGTTTGTGGCAATGAACAGCTCTTCTCCAATATCATCGTTGCCCATGCCCGTCACCATCAGGCGCAGCACATCCATTTCCCGTTCCGTTAGATGAACCTGTTCTCTTTGAAACTGCCCTTGTCGGCGAACTGCACTGGCCAGGACGGGAGAAATTCGCGAGGAAAACCACTCCTCTCCGTTCGCCACCGCTTCAATAGCCTGTAAAAGGTCGCGGGGGTTATCCTCTTTTAACACATATCCGTTAACACCGGCTCGCAGAAGGTTTAGCATTTGATCTGCGTTTTTAGTAGCCGTCAGAATCACAATTTTCACATCGGGATGCTGCTCGTTCAGCTCACTGACGGTGTCAAACGCACCCGGTCCAGGCATACTCACGTCAAGCAACAAAATGTCGGGCTGCGACAGGCGCATCATGTCCATCAACTCACTGGTACTGCCCGTCTCCCCCACGATCTGAATTTTTGGTTCTTGGGAAAGATACCCTGATAGCGTTTTCCGCAAGATGGCATGGTCATCAGCTATCAGGATCTTAATCGGCTCTGGTGAATGCATTTCTCCTCTACCCTTCTCGTTCAACCAACCACTTGATGCCAGATATACCAGAAACTATCAGCACTTTGTCGAAACAACGATGATTCTGCCTTTAGTATAGCACCACAATGCTAAGAGATATAGTCCTTTCTTACTAATCAATTTAGCCACTGTAAGTCAGGCGATGTTTACGGCCGTCTATTAGAATTTGTAGTGTAAGTATGGAGTACGGGGCAAAGGTGAAGAGCGAGATAGACCGGTCCAAAGACGTTTTCAAAAACAAAACAGTCCTTGTTGTAGCTGAAAATGTGTTACTGCGACAGATATTGGGCGAGATTTTTCATGCAGCCGGCTGCACTGTATGGGAAGTTGCCAATGAAGATGAAGCGGTGGCCCACTTACAGCAAAACGACGCGATTGATCTTCTTTTAGTGAACCTGGACTACTCGCCCGTAGAAAAGGTCGAAAAGAACTGGCGCAACGAGTCTGCACTGCAAAGGAATAAAACGCTGATCTTGATCGACCACATCAATGAAGATACACGTCACCGATTAGACAAGATTGAAACTATTCGCCTGGTGCGCAAACCGTTTTCTATGTATTACCTTCTTGATAAAGCGAAAGACCATTTACTCAATATTCCAGATGGCGAAAATAATAATCCCACACTGGCAGGATAGAATATTATGAATATTATCAAAGTTTCTTCACGCTCACGTACCGCAGCAGTCGCTGGAGCTATAGCCGGAACCTACCGCGAAAACAACTGCGCTGAGGTTCAGGCGATTGGCGCCGGGGCTGTGAACCAGGCCATCAAAGCGGCCGTTATTGCTAAGGGTTACCTGGCAGAAGAAGGTAAACCTATCGTATTTGTGCCGTCATTTGTGGCCGTAGATATTGATGGTGACGAGCGCACAGCCATTCGCATCTCCATAGAGCCAGGCTCTTTACAAAGCTCTCTACTAGGAGTGGATGGATCCTCAAGAGTGGCCTGACACGGCCAGACGGCCGTAAATCGGCCCTTCTCCGCACAAACAACTGAATATTTCCTCTTCCCGTATCCAACGGCTTCGGTCGTTGGATACGGCCGTTTCTGGCACAGTTGGTAAACGGCCGTAAACAAAATCCCCCTAATACTTGACAGAATAGTTCGGTTGCGTACAATTCTACGTGGCAATATCAACAGACAGCACATGCCCCGTGGCAACACGGGTCAGTGGGCTGTCATTTTTTTGTGAATAGGTTATGAAACAAAAGAACTGGATGCAGAACGAGGAAAAACGGAAAAAGTGGATGGAATTTATGCGCAGCTTCCATCCCGACATCGATCCTGAGACACTGCGCCTCATGGATGAACTGGGTTATGTGTTCCGCTCGATCTACCACATGCGTGAACGCAGCGTAGACGAAGCAGGTCTATCTTTCGCCCAATACCAGGTACTGATGCACCTCTTTTTCGCCGAGCAGATGGGCGACCGGAGCGAGCTGAACCCGTCGGAAATGAGTGATCGGCAGGGCGTGAGCCGCAACACCATGAGCGCCTTTATCCGCAATCTGGAAGAAGAAGGGCTCATAGAGCGCCGCCTGGATCCCAACGATCGCCGGCGTTTTAACATCAGCCTCACCGACGACGGCCGGGCGGTAATCGGCCAATACACTCGCGATCACCTGGAAACGATTGACCACTGCTTCAGCATCCTCACGGTGGACGAACAACAGATGTTGTCTCACCTGCTGCAAAAGTTGGGCGCCCATGTCAAGGCCATGCACCAGGATGGCTGCACAGTTCAGGCCTGACGGCCGTTTTCCAACTTCTGCCGCACATGATGGTTATCAAGAACTTCCGAACACCACGAAAAACTGGCCTAAGTTTGTGATGAGTTTGGGAAATTGCTGAAACTCTGTAAGGAGAATCTGTCCTATGCTTCGAATTAGACGGTACCTGAAGCCCTACATGCTCTTGTTTGTAGCTTCGGTCATTTTGTTGTTTGCTCAGGCCAATTTTGACCTGGCACTGCCCGACTATCTGTCCCGGATAGTCAACACGGGCATCCAGCAAGCCGGCGTGCAAGACCCTGTGCCTTCCGCCATGCGCGTGCAGACCATGGAAAGGATCACGTTGTTCATGAGTCCGGAAGATGCAACGGCCGTGCGCGATTCCTACACCCTGGTCCAACCATACTCCCCAGAAGCCCAACAGTACGTAGACACCTACCCGCTTCTAAACGAAGAGCCGATCTACGTCCTCAACGATATCAGCCGGGAACAATTGGATGAGATCACCACGCCGATTGCCCAGGCTCTGGTAGTCGTCTCCGCCATAGAGCAGGTGATGGCCAATCCGGAACAGGCAGCGCAGATGGACAACAGCGCCTTCGATCTCTCGCGCATTCCCCCGGGAACCGACCTGTTTGCCGTAATCCGCATGCTGCCCGAGGCTCAGCGACAGCAAATTGGCGCAGCAATGAACGAACGTTTTGCCGCTCTTGGCCCATCGATGGTGGACCAGATGGCTATCGTCCAGGTTCAGGCCGAATACGAAGCCCTCGGCGTGAACATGGCCCGCCTGCAAAACAGCTACATCCTGCGCGTGGGCGCCATCATGCTCCTGATTACCCTGCTGTCGGCGGCCGCCTCTATCAGCGTGAGCTATCTTTCAGCCAAAATCGCCTCTGGCGTGGGCCGCGATCTGCGCAGCGACATCTTCCGCAAAGTCGAAAGCTTCTCCAGCGCGGAATTCGACAAGTTCCCCACGGCGTCACTTATTACCCGCTCCACCAACGACATCACCCAGTTACAGATGGTGACCATGTTTATGGTGCGGCTGGTGTTTTACGCGCCGATCATGGGCGTGGGCGGCATCATCCGCGCCGTTAGCAAAGGTTCGTCCATGTGGTGGACCATCGCCGTGGCCGTGATTGTGCTGATTGGCATGGTGGCCGTCATCGTGTCCATTGCCATGCCCAAGTTCCGCATCGTGCAAAAGCTGATTGACCGGCTCAATCTGGTGGCGCGTGAAAATCTGTCCGGCATGATGGTAATCCGCGCCTTCAACATGCAGAGCTTTGAGGAAGAACGCTTCGACAAGGCCAATGTGGACCTGACCGCCAACACGCTGTTCATCGCCCGCATCATGGCCATCATGATGCCGATGATGATGTTCATTCTCAACGTCCTGTCGGTGATCATCATCTGGGTGGGCGCACATCAGGTGGCAGAGGCCAATATGCAGGTTGGCGACATGATGGCTTTCCTGCAATATGCCATGCAAATCGTCTTTTCCTTCCTGATGCTCTCTATGCTTTTCATCATCCTGCCGCGCGCATCCGTGTCGGCCGACCGTATCGCCGACGTGCTGGAAACCGACCTGGTTATCAAAGACCCCGTCGCCCCCGTGGCTCTGAACGGCTCGTTCAACGGCCAGGTGGAATTCCGCAACGTCTCCTTCCGCTACCCCGGCGCCGATGCCGACGTGCTGCACAACATCAGTTTTGTCGCCAGGCCAGGCGAAACGACTGCTTTTATCGGCTCGACCGGTTCCGGCAAATCAACGGTGGTGAACCTGATACCGCGCTTTTATGACGTAACTGATGGGGCTATTTTGATGGATGGTGTTGACATCCGTGAGGTGACGCAGCACGACTTGCGCGACAAGATCGGCTACGTGCCGCAAAAAGGCATTTTGTTCTCCGGCACCATCGAGAGTAATCTGCGGTATGCCGACGCCGGTGCCAGTGAGGAAGAGTTGGCCACGGCCGTTACCACCGCCCAGGCTGCCGAGTTCGTCTTCAGCAACCCGGACGGTCTGACCGCCGAAATCTCCCAGGGCGGCTCCAACGTCTCCGGCGGGCAGCGGCAGCGCCTATCAATTGCCCGCGCTCTCGTCAAGCGGGCTCCCATCTACATCTTCGACGACACCTTTTCCGCGCTGGACTTCAAAACAGACGCGGCGCTGCGGCGCGCCCTGCACCAAACCACCAACGACAGCACCATTCTGGTGGTCACGCAGCGCGTTTCCACCGTTAAAAACGCCGAGCAGATCATTGTGCTCGATGAAGGCCGCGTCGTCGGTAAAGGCACTCACGACGAGCTGATGGAAACCTGCGAAACGTACCAGGAAATCGCCCTATCGCAGCTCAGTATGGAGGAACTCTCATCATGATGATGCAACCAAGGCGCGGACAGGGTCCCGGGCATGGCGGGCCCATGGCAGCCATGCACAAAGGCGACCAGGCGCGTAATTTCAAAGTTACCATGATCAAACTCGCTCAATATCTGAGCGGGTACAAACTAAAGATAAGCATTGTCATCATCTTTGCCATTGCCTCGACAGTCTTCAACATCATTGGGCCGAAGGTGCTGGGCAATGCCACCACCGCCTTATTCAACGGCGTAATGGCCGAGATTGCCGGAACTGGTTCGATTGACTTTACCTATATCGGCCGCATCCTGCTCATCATGCTGGTTTTGTATGTCATTTCGTCCATCTTTGCCTACCTGATGGGCTGGATTATGGCCGGCGTGTCCACCGACATCTCTTACCGCTTCCGCCAGGAGATCGCCAGAAAGATCAACACCCTGCCGCTGAGCTACTACGACAAAACCACGCAAGGTGAAGTGCTTTCGCGCATCACCAACGACGTGGACACGGTCAACCAGACGCTCAGCCAGAGCCTGACACAGATCATCACCTCGCTCATCACCGTAGTAGGCGCGCTGGTCATGATGCTCTCCATCAGCTGGCTGATGACACTGGTAGCGCTGGTTGTTATCCCCCTGACATTGGGGGTGGTGACGGTCATCGTCAGCCGCTCGCAGATTTATTTTAAGGAGCAGCAAGATTACCTGGGTCACGTGAACGGCCACGTGGAAGAGATGTTCGGCGGCCACCGCGTGATGAAAGCCTTTAACGGCGAAGAGCGCAGCATCGCTCAGTTTGAAGAATATAACACCACGCTCTACGGGGTGGCCTGGAAATCGCAGTTCCTATCCGGGTTGATGATGCCGGTGATGGGTTTTATCGGCAACCTGGGTTACGTGGCCGTGGTGGTGATGGGCAGCTATCTGACTGTGCGCAACGCGATTACCGTGGGCGACATTCAGGCCTTCATCCAGTACGTGCGCATGTTTAATCAGCCGTTGATGCAGTTGGCGAACATTTCCAATGTCTTGCAGCAAACGGCCGCTGCCGCTGAGCGTGTCTTTGAATTCCTGGAAGAGCCGGAAGAGGTTAAAGAAACCGAGAATCCGGTCGAACTGGAAGCGCTGCGAGGCCATGTGGAGTTCCGCAATGTGCGCTTTGGCTATGAAGCCGACAAGCCAGTCATCCATAACCTCTCGGCGGTGGCCGAGCCGGGGCAAAAGGTGGCGATTGTTGGCCCCACCGGCGCAGGCAAGACCACTATCGTTAAGCTGTTGATGCGTTTTTATGACGTCAACGACGGCGCGATTCTGGTGGATGGGTATGACATTCGCGAGTTCAGGCGGCAGGATTTGCGCCGCTGGTTTGGCATGGTGCTGCAGGATACCTGGCTGTACAACGACACAATTATGGAGAATATCCGTTACGGCCGTCCCACTGCCACCGATGAAGAAGTCTTCGCTGCGGCCCGGGCCGCCCACGTGGATCACTTTGTCCACACCCTGCCGGATGGCTACGAAATGGTTATCAACGAAGAGACGACCAACATTTCCCAGGGCCAGATGCAGCTGCTGACCATCGCCCGCGCCGTGCTGGCCGATCCTAAAATCCTCATTCTGGATGAGGCCACCAGTTCGGTCGACACGCGCACGGAGATTCTGATTCAACAGGCCATGGACCGGCTGATGGTGGGGCGCACCAGCTTTATCATCGCCCACCGCCTGTCCACCATTCGCAACGCCGACCTGATCCTGGTGATGCGCGACGGCGACATTGTGGAGCAGGGCAAACATCAGGAACTGTTGGACCGCGACGGTTTTTATGCCGAACTGTACAACAGCCAGTTCGAACATGCGGGTGAGGTGGAAGAGGCAGAGGCAGGCGAGGAAGCCTACCTGCTGCCTGCCGATTGAGATCGTTACCAACTTGTGAAGAAGTGACGAGCGGCGCTTACCGGATGGCATGGTAAGCGCCGCTTTTGCTAACGGCCGTGTAACACGTGACGTTTATCAGATGAAAACGGCCGTTTCCCTGCTGTATACTTAAGGGCGGTCACCACCCAGAGTTTGTCTAGAGAGAAAAAATGTCTAAAAGCAGCGAAGATACAAAGTGGTATGCCTACACCTCATCAACCCAGACCATGCGCACCTGGGCCAGACGCATCGACACGTTTGCCGAGGTTCCGCCGGTATTCCAGGCGGCCTTTCCTCCCCACTCCCCTCACGACCCTTTCCCCTCCACCATTTATCTGCCTGAGGACAGGTTGTCCAAGGCTCACTTGCGAAACGATCAACTTGTCTGCCTTTTTGCAGATCATTTCGTCTTGTTGGAACGGCAAAGAGACGAGATTGTTACTCGCGCCGCTGACTTTGCTGACGTGTTATACATACAGCGCGGACTCGTTTTGTTAAACTCCTGGCTGAAAATCCGTACTTCCGCAGAAGAGTTTGAACTGCCTTTTAACACCACCGTAGAATATCTGTTTGATCCGCTGGTCGACACGCTCCGGCGGGCGGGGATGGGGGTGAGCGCTTACGGAGAAGTGCCGGGCGCAAAGATGAAGCCCGACCTTTCCCGCTTCGACTTTTTGGAGACGGTGAACTACAAGTTTATGAATTACGGCCGTTCCAGCATCCACTCCTCCGATAAAATTCTCGGCCTTATATACCAGCCAGACGAAACGCTGCACAGTCTGCGCTTCTTCAATCGCGTGGTATACCACCAGTACAAAACTGCCCACCTCACCGTATTAACCGACCATGAATTGGTCCTGATTCAAGAAGCAAAAGCCATCAGAAACAACTTCGATTCCTCGTACGGCGGGGTGTTCACCTACATTCCACGCCGGCAAATACAAGAGGTCTCATTCACCCCGCCGCCCCAGGCCGCCGATGCTGCCTGGCAAATGGACGTGGTGCTGGCCTCAGACGTCCATCTGGCGGTTGAGTTTTCGGCCAGTAATGAAAGCCTGCCGTCATTCCAGGCGTTGTGGAACTGACCGAACACGCTGCAAAGTAAAGGCTCCACACGATTAAACGCCGGCCGCGTAGCGGAGTGGTTGCAATCTGCGCCAGAAAACCGATAATGGAAGTCCACGTTTTTTAGACCGTAGTATGCGAGGAGGCAACCTAATGGACAGTTTACGACAAGTGGGCCGGGAGCTGATCAACGACGCAGACTTCAACCATCTGTTGTTGGAGACGTTGGATTGGGCCAGGGAATACATTGAAGAGCAAGAATCAATCGATCCGCACATGTTGATTTTCTACGGCGATCCCGAAGGCTTCCAGTGGACGGCGCTGACCGCCCCGGCTCTCACTGAAGACGTCGTTGTGGGGATGGCTGAAATAGCGGCCGAGGTGGATGCGCCGCTGGCGGCCGTTTTTTTGGTGACGGAAGCCTGGATGACCCCCAAAACCAACGATCCCGACCTCCCGCCCGAAGATGACCCGGAAAGCATCGAAGTGGTTCTGATTGCCGGAATAACCCTGGACCTGCGCCAGAACCGCACGATTCTCAAGCTGGAACGGCGCGACGGCCGTCTCCATGCCGGTGAAGTCCTCTCCCAACCGTTTATCGACGACGGCATCGACCAGGTAGAAACCACCGTCATGTTCCAATTCCTGCGCCTGTACGGCGCCGAAGCCCTCACCCGGCGCGGCTACGATCTGCCCGACGACTAATCGCCCCACCCGCCTGCAACAGGTTGTAAAACGGCCGTTCCCCGCCCCGGAACGGCCGTTTTTAATTTTGCCTGTTGATTCACGCGCGGGAAACTCTTATACTTTTCGAATCCTCAACAGCTTCAAATTTTTATCCACTCCATCGACCTTCTACATCGTCACCACCTGATTCAACTCAAACGTGTTTTCCGCAGTATCAGGCAGTATCCATCCCACCAAAGTTGGAGGTTTAGATGCGTAAATTTACCCTTTCCCTTTTTCTGGCTTTTCTGTTAGGGGCCGCCACCTTTAGCCTGATTCAAGTCGCCCGTGGACAGGGAAGCGCCGGTGGAAATCCCATCCTTTCCAGCGAGACACAGGGCGAAAACCAGCGCCAAATTCAGGGCGCCGCCGGCGAAGAACCGCAGCAGCCCGACATTGGCTTCATCGACTCGCCCTCTGCCACCTGCTACCAGCCCGATGCCGGGCGCGACGCCTGTTACATCAACTGGTATTACCTCTCCGTGGGCGCCTCCCCCAACTACATGATTACCATGACGCTTACCCTCAACGATCGCGGCCCGGTGGCCCATACCCAGGGCTTCTTCCAGACCTCCATGTACGTGCCCTACAGCATGCTGGGCGATGGCTTTAAGGTTGCCTGCGGACCGTTAGGCGCGGGCGGTAATCCGCTGCTGGGCAACGCCTACGCTTACACCATCCGCGCCCGAGACAGTGCCGGTCTGGCCTCTGCCAATTACGGCACTGTGTACTGCCCGGCGTACCAACCATAGGCGGGCCGCATGAAACCGCACACCATTCTGCGCCATAGGCTGCCGGTTGTACTGGGCGCTCTGGGGTTAACGGCCGTTCTCGCCCTCATCATCCTGCGCCTGCTGGCCGGGTCGCCCGTCAGGCCGCTGGCGGCAGCGCCGCCCCCCGGCCCCCAAACACCCCAGCGCGAAGCCGACGGCGGCGGCCAGGCGCCCAACATCTCCTTCATCGACAGCCCCAGCGCCACCTGCACCCTGCCCGTGGCCGGCACAAACGCCTGCTATATTCAGTGGAGCTACCTCTCCGTCAGCGCCTCCAGCAGCGCCTATATCATCAGCATGACGGTCAGCATCGACGGCCGTTACCGCGCCTTTCACTCCGGCTTCTTCCAGACCTCCATGTACATTCCCGGCAGTTTAACCGCCCCCGGCTATAAAGTGGCGTGCGGCCCGCCCGGCAGCGGCGGCCTGCCGGACTGGGGCAGCACCCACACCTACACCATCCGCGCCCGCGAAACGACCGGGCTGGCGTCGGCCAATTACGGCTCCGTCACCTGCCCGGCAGACGAGGTGAAGATTTTCATCCCCGCCATCCAGAAACCGTGATGAAGGAGACGGCCGTTCGTCATAAAAGTTTGGTGATCTTCATCATGTAGCAGCCGCCGGCAGCGTCTTCTATACTGTGAAACTTAGACGAATAAACAACGTCCACTCCCTAGTCGGCGAGGATGAACAAATGGAAAAAGGCAAAGCGTTCGAGAAGTTTGCACCGGCAATTCTGCAAGTCTATTACCGCGACAAAGAAGCCTTTTGGGCGGCGGTGATGGCCCCCTTCCTGGCCAACAACATCTCCCTCACCGCCTGGCTGCAGCACCTCAAAGTCGACGTGGGGCTGCTGTCCGCCTTTAGAGGGCTGGACGACGACGCCCGGCAGCTCTTACAAGAATTTAGCGCCCCCCTGGGCTTTGACATTACCAGTTGGAAAAGCAACCGCCTGCAGTACTTTAAGGATGCCTACCCCGTCTTTGCCTTTCTGGCCGTCTGGATGGACGAAGAAGGGCTGGATGACTTCGTGGCAAGGTTTGGCGACATTCTGCGGGCGGGCGTCTTCGCTGTGGCCGGCTATGGCATTCTGGATGCCAACGTGGACAGCAGCTCCCCCTCGCCGGTCGAGATTTTGACGGCGCAGGCGCTGATTGCCGAATACGAAACCCGCGCCCTGCAGATCTTTGGTATTTCCGCCGTCAACCTGGAAATTATGCAGCGCATGCGCACCCTGTTCTTGAACGCCGAAATCAAGGAAAAGTCTACCCGGGGCAAATCCAGCCCCTACCGCCTGGATAACCCCAAAGACCTGGGCACAAAAGGAGCCAACGCCGTAACCCCCTACATGCTCAGCCTGGAACGGCTGGGCAAAGCCGCCCTGGTCGATGATTACTGGGAAGTGTTTCTGCTGTTTGGCGCGGCCATCCAGATGATCGACGATTGGGAAGACCTGGAAAACGATCTGGCCGTCGGCCACTATTCCTACGTCACGTTAGGGTCCGACAGCCTCCACAACCTCAAAAACCCCAAGAAAACTGCCCACCTGCTGCGCGAGGATAAAATCCGCGTGCAGGAAACCTATCTTTGCAGCAAAGAGATGATTGCCCAGGCCCGGGCTATTTTGGCGCGGCTCGATGATTCGCTGCTGGTGCGGCTGGTGGATGTGACCGAAGCGCGGCTGGATGCGTTTTTTCGCAAAGAATTTAAATTGAATCCGGGCGAACTTCGGCCGCTGGCCTCGTCTTAAACCCCTGTCAATACAGGTTGGCGGTCTTCAGATTGGACCCATCTCCAAAGATGGGTCCGATCTGGCCGGGCGCGAGCCGGCGGCTGTCGGGAAACGGCCGTTTCCCCTCTCCCCCTGCCTATCCACTCCCCACCAAAACCCCATTGTCGGCGTCAGCAACGCCTTCCTAGCCGGCTAGAACCCCATTGTCGACCTCAGCAACGCCTTCCTAGCCGGCTAGAACCCCATTGTCGGCGTCAGCAATGCCCTCCTAGCCGGCTAGAACCCCATTGTCGGCGTCAGCAACGCCCTCCTAGCCGGCTAGAACCCCATTGTCGGCCTCAGCAACGCCCTCCTAGCCGGCTAGAACCCCGTTGTCGGCCCCCACAACCGGGAATCACCCAGAAGGAGTATGGCTTTGCCGCCGCTGCGGGCTAAAATTTCCTTATCTCATCGTCGCCGGAGGCTGTCTGCTGCGCAGAAAACCGCCGGCCCATAGCATCAGGAGGATTAGCCCGTGCCAGCTTATTACAAACCGCGCAATGATCTTGCCCGTGTCGCTTTTTTGCGGCAGGCCGCCCGCACCGCCCAGCTCGATGCCGCCGCTGGTGACGCTTATTTAAGCCAGAGCCTGATCGATCAGGCCGATGCCGCGGCCCAGGCGTTGAGCGCCGCCCAGCTAACGGCCGACAGCTGCCTTAGCCAGCGCAGCCGGGAAGTGGAGCAGCGCAACGAGGCGCTGCAAAAGCTGGCCTATTATGTGCGCGACTTTTGGGAAGTGGCGCGCCGCCGCATGCGCCGCCTGGAGCAGCCAGACGCCGTGCTAACCTTTTATGGCCTGCACCTGGATGGGGCGACTCCCAATCCCAGCCGCGCGGAAGAGTGGCTGCTGATCGCCGCCCACGTGGTGCAGGGCGAGTCGCAGGCAGTAGCGGCCGGCTACCCGCCCATGAGCAATCCCAGCGCCGCCGAGCTAACGGCCGTTCTGGAAACCGCGCAAACGGCCGTCAGCCGGGTCACCACCGCCGACCGCGCCTACGACCAGGCGCAGGAGGCCCTGGCCGCCCAGCGCGCCCAGGCCGACCGGCTCATCGCCGAGATGATGACCGAACTGCGCTTTGCCCTGCGCCGCCACGATGCGCCCAGCCAGCGCCGCATCCTGCGCAACTACGGCGCCACCTTCACCGACGACGCACGGCCCCAGGCCACACCGCAAATCTGACACGGTTCATTGTGGTTTAAATAAGTGTTCGGGTAATCTTCCCCTCTCCCCAACCCTCTCCCAAAGGGAGAGGGAGCCACACTTCCCCTCCCTCTGGGAGGGGATTGAGGGGAGGGAGAGGGGAATGAGGGGAGGGAAAGCCCCGCGCCATCCTTCGCCCAAAACGGCCGTTTCTGCGACAATACCCCCCATGAACAGCTACCTCACCCTCATCCGCCAGCGCCCCCAATTTCGCTATCTCTGGCTCGCCTCCGTCGTCAGCTTCGCCGGCGACTGGTTCAACACCATTGCCTCCGTCATCCTCGTCAACCGCTACCTGGATTCGACAACGGCCGTGGGCCTGCTCTTCATCGCTCGCGCCCTGCCCCCCTTCCTGCTTGGCCCCATCGCCGGCGTCTTCGCCGACCGCTTCGACCGCAAAACCGTACTCATCGTCACCGACCTCTCCCGCGCCGTCGTCCTGCTCGGCTTCCTGCTCGTCAACAGCACCGAACGCGCCTGGCTCATCTACGCCCTCACCATCACCCAGTTCGTCATCTCCGCCTTCTTCGAACCGGCCCGCGCCGCCATCCTGCCCAGCCTCGTCAAAGGCCACGATGAGCTGCTGCTCGCCAACACCCTCTCCGGCATCACCTGGTCGGCCATGCTGGCCCTGGGCGCGGCCCTGGGCGGCATCGTCACCGGCCTGTTCGGCGTCGCCACAGCCATCATCATCGACTCGCTTTCCTTCGTCGCCTCCGCCGCCCTCATCTGGCGCATCCAGCGTGTGCGCCGCCCCGTCCCCGCCGAACCAGAGGCCAGCGGCTTCCGCGACCTGATCGACGGCTTCCGCTACGTCAGCCACCACCCGCGCACCGCTCTCACCACCACCGTCAAGGGCCTCACCCAGATCGGCAGCCCAGACATTATGATCGCCGTCTACGCCGCCCAAATTTTCCCCTACGGCAAAGATGGGGCGCTGGCCTTGGGCCTGCTCTACGCCGCCGCCGGGCTGGGGGCCATCATCGGCCCGCTGCTGGCCAACCGGCTGCACCACGGCGCTATGCGCGCCCTGCAAAACAGCATCGGCGCCGGTTTTGTCATTGTGGCCGTCGGCTGGCTGATTTTTGGCTGGGCGCCCAGCCTGCCTATCGCCATTGCCGCCATGCTGGTGCGCCACATGGGCGGCTCCATCAACTGGACCTACAGCAACGTGATTTTGCAGCTGCGCGTGCCGGATCGCTTCCTGGGGCGCGTATTTGCCCTGGATTTTGCTCTATTTACCCTGGCCATGTCGCTGTCGGTGTGGATCAGCGGGCAGGTGCTGGACAACACGGCCGTTACCCCCCGCCAGCTTGCCCTGCTGCTGGGTGTTGGCAGTCTGCTGCCGCTCATCCCCTGGCAGTGGCTCAACCGAAATGATCCCATGCGGCGAACGGCCGTCAACGAAAGAGTAGAAGTTAGTTAGTGTGTTGGTTGGTTTGTTAGTTTGTTAGTTGGTTAGTTGGTTAGCCAACCAACCATCAAACCAACAAACCATCAAACCAACCAACTTCCCAAGGAACCTATGACCCCACCCATCCAGCTACCCTATGTCCTGCCCTTCTCCGCCATCAACAAAGACGACCTGCCCCGCGTCGGCGGCAAAGGGGCCAACCTGGGCGAAATGACCCGCGCCGGTTTCCCCGTGCCGCCCGGCTTCTGCCTGACCACCGCCGCCTACCGGCGCTTCCTGACGGCCGCCGCCGAAGACGTGTTCGCCGCCCTGGACAGCATTGCCCCCGGCGACCTGGAACGCGCGCGCGCAGTCGGGCAGCAGGTGCGCCAGCAGTTGGGCCAACTGCCCGTGCCACCCGACGTGGCCGAACGTGTGATCACCGCCTGGCAAGACGCGGGCGAACAGCATGCCTACGCCGTGCGCTCCAGCGCCACCGCCGAAGACCTGCCCGACGCTTCCTTTGCCGGGCAGCAGGACACCTACCTGAACATTCGCGGCCAGGAGGCACTGCTGACGGCCGTGCGCGACTGCTGGGTCTCGCTCTTCACCGACCGGGCGATCTTGTACCGCCTGCAAAACGGCTTCGACCACCGGCAGGTAACCCTCTCCGTGGTGGTGCAGCGCATGGTGCTGCCAGACGTGTCCGGCATCCTCTTCACCGCCGATCCACTGACCGGGGCACGCCACGTCGCCTCGATTGACGCCAGCTACGGCCTGGGCGAAGCGCTGGTCGCCGGGCTGGTCTCCGCCGACCTGTACAAGGTTGACCGGCGCAACTACCGCGTGACCGAAGTGGTGGTGGCGGACAAAAAGATGGCGATACGGCCGTTGCCCGACGGCGGCACCATCCACGAAGACCTCAGCGGCCCGGCGCGCACCGCCCGCGTGCTGCATGACGGCCAGGCCATCATCCTGGCCGAAATTGGCGAGCGCATTGCCCGGCATTACGGCCGTCCGCAAGACATCGAGTGGGCGCTGGCCGGTGGCAAGTTCTACATCCTCCAATCCCGGCCCATCACTTCGCTCTATCCCCTGCCGCCCCAAATCGAGCCGGAACGGCTGGAAGTCTGGTTTTCGTTTGGCGCGGTCCAGGGCATGCTAGACCCAATCACGCCTCTGGGCCGGAGTACCCTCATGGCCATATTCTCCAGCGCCGGACGCATGTTTGGCATCCACACCACCCCAGAAAAGCAGACGCTCGTCCGCAGCGCCGGCGAACGGCTTTTCATCAATCTTACCCATCTGATCACCCATCCCATCGGGCGGCGCATCGCCTATCTCGCCTTGCAGCAGGTGGAGTCCGGAACCGCCGCAGCCCTGCTGCCGCTGCTGGATGATCCGGCCTTCCAGCCACAAGCCGGCTGGTTCAAAACCAGCACCGCAGAACACCTGAAACAGGGCTTTCAGCCGGTACTGGAAAACGCCGTGCTTACCGTGCTCGCCCCCGACGAAAAAAGAGAAGAATTTCTGGCGTTCCTCGACGCCTTCCTGAAACGCTACGAAGCACGTTTTGCCGCTGCCGACAGCCTGGCTGAATACCTGGACGTTTATGATGATCTGGTGCAGGAAGGAATTTCCAACGGTCTGCCAAAATTTTTGCCGCTGATCGGCGTAGGCATGGCCTCGCTTAATCTGGTCATCAACCTGACCCGGCATGTGCCCGGCGCGCCCAACCCCCTGGTGCTGACGCGCGGCCTGCCCCATAACGTCACGACAGAGATGGACCTGGTGTTGTGGCAGACGGCGCAGCAGATTCGGCAGAGTGAAACGGCCGTTACCCACTTCCAGTCCCATACCCCGGCCGAACTGGCGGCGGCTTACCTGGACGGACAGCTGCCGGAGCAGGCGCAAACGGCCGTTGCCCACTTCATGGCCCGCTATGGCATGCGCGGCGTGGGCGAAATTGACCTGGGCCACCCCCGCTGGCGCGAAAAACCCGAACCGATCATGCAAACGCTGCAAAGCTACCTGCGCATCACCGATGCCAGCCGCGCGCCGGACGCCGTCTTTGCCCGCAGCGCCGCGGAAGCGGAAGCGGCGATTGAACCGCTGGTAACGGCCGTAGCCCAAACGCCGGGCGGCCCCCTCAAAGCACAGATGGTGCGGGCAGCCGCCGACCGCGTGCGCGCCCTGGCCGGGCTGCGCGAAAGTCCCAAGTTCTTCATCGTCCAGCTCTTCGGGATGGTGCGCGCCGGCCTGCTGCAAATCGGGCAAGAGATGGTCGCGGCCGGCACGCTCACCCAGGCCGACGACCTGTTCTTCCTGCACTTGCGGGATTTGCGGGCGCTGGCCGCCGGAGAACAGCGCGATTGGGCGGCGCTGGCGGCCCAAAATCGGGCTGCCTACCACCGCGAAATGCGCCGCCAACAAATCCCCCGGCTGCTGCTTAGCGACGGCCGTACTTTCTACGAAGGGGTACGCGCCACTCCCCAAACCATCGCCCCGGATGGCGCGCTCGTCGGCAGCCCGGTCTCGCCGGGTGTGGTGGAAGGCGTGGTCCACGTCGTGTTCAATCCCCACACCGAACAGTTGGCCCCCGGTGAAATCCTCGTCTGCCCCGGCACCGATCCCGCCTGGACGCCGCTGTTCCTGGCCGCCGGCGGCCTGGTGATGGAAGTGGGCGGCCTGATGACCCACGGCTCGGTGGTAGCCCGCGAGTATGGCATCCCGGCCGTAGTAGGCGTGGATCAGGCGACCACACGCCTGCAGTCCGGCCAGCGCATCCGTGTCGATGGCTCGGCGGGTATCGTCACCCTCCTGCCCGACCCAGACGAACAGCATTGAGGGCGTGAATTTTGCGAACATTTTCTCCTGCAAGGGTTGATTTGACTGCCGCTCATCGTTGATACTAAGGATGTGTCAATCAGCGCTTTATAAAATTCAGTGCAGGAGGAACTCCCATGTTAAACACGGCCGTGTGGCAGACACGCTGGCGGGGCATTGCCGATACTTTGGAAGAAATGGATAGCGACTATGGCAAGCTGGCCTCACCCACGTTCCGGGCCCTCTCAGCTTGCTTGCAGGCTTTTGCCAAAGACCAGTTTGATTTCTTTCTCGATGGATTCCATCACGGCCGTTTGCTGCCCTCCCCGCAGCATCCGGCCGAAAACATTTTGCGGGCCACGCTGGACCAGATCAGCTTTGACCTGACGGTCGTGCAGTTGGCCGTCGATCAACGGCAGGATGGGTCCGCCGCCATGCGAAAGGCCCTGGACAAAGCCGACGCTCTGGCCCAAAACGCCCTGGCTCTGGCCATCAACGCCCGGCTCATCAAAGCCGCCGTAGCCGTCACGTATTTCAACAAAGCCACAAACGTGCGTGTCATTCCCTACGCGCCGGTAGCCCTGGTTGGTCTGCCCTTCACCAGCATCACCGCATCCCACGATTTTCTGGCCATCCCCCACGAAGTTGGGCACTACGTGTACCGCCATGCCCCTGGCCTGGCGGCTGCGTTGGAGGTGCGGCTGCGACCATCCATGCCGGTCTGGGCAGCCGGCTGGCTGGAAGAAATTTTCGCCGACGTATACGGCGCGCTGGTCGCCGGACCCGTCATCGGCCTGGATTTCCAGGATTTGCTGCTGGACAATCCCCTGGCTTCCCTAACGGAAGATGATGGCGACCATCCGGCGGACGCGGTACGGCCGTTTATTTACACCCGCCTGCTCCAGCAGTTAGGCTACCCGCACGCCGCTTCTGCCCTGCAATCGCGCTGGCAAAAAGCCCTGGCCGAACGCGGCCATCCGCAAACGCTTACGGCCCACGATGGGTCCGGAGAAATACCGCTGGATACGGCGCGCACGGCGGTGGAAGAAACGGCCGTGTCTATTCTGAATTACCTGATCGGGCAGCGGGGGGTGAAAGCCACGGCCGTCTGGTCAGAAGACCTGGCCTCTTCTCAAACAGACCCGGAAAGCCTCTACGCGGCCTTTGCCACCTGGCTGGAGACCCATCCGGCAGCGCCGGTACAACAGTTGAAGATCCAGGGGGATGAAGCATTTGTGGCCGGCGGCGAGGACGACAACCGGCGGCGGTTAGGCGAAACACAAACCTGGCGCGACTGGTTTAAAGCGCAGAGCCGGGCCCACCCGAATGATGCACTGCCAACGGCCGTGTGGACCGAAATCTTCACCGTCGGCGGCTGGCCCATTAAAGGGCCAGATTCAGGCGGCGGCGGCGGCCTACCGTAAATTCAAGTCAAGGCTCCGGCGTCGACGAGTTGGCGCCGGAGTCTCTATGAGCCCGATCCATTTCTGGACACATCCGATTTTAGCTCTTCGATTTTTGCCGTCAGCAAACGCTGCCAAACCGGGTCTGGAATCTCTTGGGCCAGCACCAACGACTGTTCCCAACAACGGTCAGCCTCCCCCAGACGCTGCTCCCAAAAATGGATGATTCCCAGATTGCCCAGGATCCACATCACCCTTTGGCGATCCTCCTGATCCTGAAACAAATCCAGGCACAAATCGGCTAACCGCCTGGCCTCGGCAAATCGGCGGGCATCCCGCTGAATGAGAAATTGCAGGAACAGCACTGAGCTGATCGAACGCCGATCGCCCATACGCTGCAAGAGTTCCAGGCTTTCTTCCGTGTGCCGCAGTGCTTCGTCCAGCTTTTTCTGACGGCGGCAAGCCTCTCCCTGGCAATAAATAGCCAGAGCCAATTCGCCCAGGTCGTCTGTCTCCTGGGCAATTGCCAGGGCATCGTCGGCGCAGGCCTGGGCTTGCTCAATGTCGAGCAGGCCAATGTAGGTCCAGAACAGGTTGCGCAGCGTGCGCACCATCTCCGGCTGCTTTCCCAACGATTCGTAGAGAGCCAGAGCTTGCAAGCTCAGTTCGCGTGATTTCTCCCACTGGCTCTGGCCCGTGGCCAGCTTGGCCTGACGGTAAAGCACGTCGGCGATATCGGCGGGATCGCCTAACTGCTCGCGGATTTGGCGGCACTCGGCCAGCAGCTGTTCCGCTTCGGCGAACTGTTGGTTGAGATCCTGGGCGATGCGCGCCAGTTCGTGCAGGCAGTCAGCCACTCCGGCCGGATCGTCCAGCTGCCGGTACAGGCCCAGGCTGCGCCGTAATAGTTCACCGGCCGGGCGCAAATCACCCTGTTCCAGCGCCGCCTGCCCCCAACATAAGAGCGACCTGGCTTCCAGAGCCGGATCTTGCATCGTCTGAGCGGCCGTTACGGCCGTTTCGTGTGCCCGCCGTGCCCAATCAAACCGCCCCCGGGCAAACCAAATCGCGTGCAAGGTGCCGCTGAAAGCGATGACATCCGGCCAGCGCTGCAGGCGGTTGGCCGTCATAAGCGCGGCATCCAGGTTTTCCCATTCCGGGGTGAGCAGCGCGTAGGCAGTCTGATTTTGTTGGGCGAACTGCAGAAAATAATCGACCATACGGTGCAAAGGCTGTTTCTCACTGCCCAGTTTTTCGCCGGAAAAATCGGCCAGGAGGGGATGCTGGCGATAATAACGTTCGGCCTGTTCGTTGAGCAGAGAGAGGGAGACGAGGCGGTCCAGGCGATCCTGGACCAGGTAGGAGTCCATCTCGGCAATGTGGGCGATGGCTTCCGGGCTAAAATGACGGCCGTTAAACACTGCCAACAAGGCAAACACCCGCTTGTGCTCCTCATCCAACCCCTGCCAGCTGATGGTGAACGACGTGCGCACGGCCGTATCCCCCACCGCCAGGTCCAGGCGTTCCGCTTCTAACGAAAGCTGGCCCGCAAAACTGTCCAGGCTGCGGCGCGGCCGGGCCGCCAGATAACGCCCGGCGATGGCCATCGCCAGAGGCAAATAGTGCAGGCGCTCTCCAATCTGCTGGGCGGCACGGCTTTCGGCCTGCACCCGGTCTCTGCCAATCAGGCTGGCCAGGAGGGAACGGCCGTTGCCCGGGGTCAGCACGGACAGCGCCACAATCTCAGCCCCCAGCGCCGTGGCGATGTCGGCGTTGCGGGTGGTGATAAGGATGGCGAAACGGCCGTTTTGCGGCAGCAGCGGCTTGACACGGGCGGCAACGGCCACATCGTCCAGCACGATGAGCACCTGCTTATCGGCCAACACCTGGCGTAGAGCAGCCAGCCGCTGATCCATAGTGGGCAAACTGTGAAAGTCGTAACCGTAGGCACTGGCCCAATTGGCAGCGATGCTAGCCGGCTCGCTGTGGGCCGCATCAGCCCACAAAACCCCATCGGCAAACTGCCGGCGCAGATCGTGCGCCAGTTGAATAGCCACCGAAGATTTGCCAATGCCGCCCATCCCCACCAGGCTAATCACCGGCGGGGCATCGGCCGGCAGCAGCATAGCGCCCAACTGTTCCATTTCGTCGTCGCGACCCTGAAAGTAGGGCACCAACGCAGGCGCCTGAAATGGGATCTGTACGGCAGGCGTAGAGGCGGTGGGCGCGGGTAACGGCCGTTTGTATGCCAGCGTTTCGGCCCGCTCCCCATCCCGAATTTGCTGCATCAACGCTTTGGTCTGCGGAGAAGGTTCTATGCCCAGTTCTTCGGCCAACACCTCGCGGCAAATCTCAAACTGCCGCAGGGCAGCGCTGCGCTGTCCGGCCAGGGCATACAACTCCATCAACTGCTGGTGGGCTTCCTCTCGCCAGGGATCAATCGCCAGCAGTTGTTGGGCATACTCGATGCCCGCCTGGTGGTCCTTTTGTTCCAGGCAGATAGCAGTTAACTGATCCAGGGCCTGAATGGCGCCCTGCCGGTATCGCTCGCGCTGTACCAGGATCCATTCTTCAAAGTCGGGCGCGTCGGAAACCATAAACCCGGCCATAAACTCGCCCGTGTACAGGGTGACGGCTTCGCGTAAATAGGCCCGCTGCGCTGCGCCAACGGCCGTCTGCGCCAGCTGCAAAAAGTGTTCAAACGCTTCTGTATCCAGCCAGTAGGGAGCTTCTCGGGAAAAGCGTGCCGTCTGGCGCGTTGTGTCCAGATAATCGTTCAAGAACCGGCGCATTTTGGTCAGTTCTACCCGCAGGCTGCGCCGCGCATCTTCTTCCGGTTTTTCCCCCCACAACAGCCCGGTAAGGCCGGTGCGCTGGTGGGTATGGCCGGTTTCTACCAGATAACAAAACAAAGCCAGCGCCTTGGTGGAAAGCTCTGGCACAATGTCCTGTTCATCTGCTTGCCGGACGTGCACGTCACCTAGCAAAACAATTTGTAGTTCCGTTGCCATACCAAATTCGATAATTCCAGTGGGAGCTTTAAAACATGGTAGAAAATTAGCGATGATTTAACGATGGGGTGCTAAGGTAGGCTCATCTTTGAAGTTTGAAGCATGAATGAATCAGCTAGACCCGAAATTTTTCTTTGAGAGGTAATCATATGCAATCCAACACCGATTATCAAGTGCATATGCTGCGCATCTGGCGCGGCCAGGGGGAAGGCAGCCAGGCGAACGTCAGATTGAGTTTGGAGAATACGAAGACGGCCGTTCGCGTTGGTTTCGCCGATTGGGATGCATTCATTGCGTATTTGCGGGAGCAAATCGACGGCCCCGCACCGTTAACTTAACTTTCACTCCTGTGAGGGCAGGCATCCAAACATCGCCTATTTGCGATGTGAGGAGTTCCACAGAACGGCCGTTAAGTATTGCCAGGCTTAACGGCCGTTCTTACTTTTTAAAGTAGTTCCACCACCGTCGCCTCGCCCTGCCCCACGCCCACGCACAACGTCGCCAAACCATAACGCATCGTTTCGCCGCTGGCCGCCCGGCGCTGCATTTCGTGCAGCAGCGTCGTCAAAATGCGCGCCCCAGAGCAGCCCAGCGGATGGCCCAGGGCAATCGCCCCGCCGTTGACGTTGACGATCTCGGGGTTCAGGCCCAGTTCCCGAATCACCGCCAGCGACTGCACGGCAAACGCCTCATTGAGTTCAATCAGGTCAATATCCGCCAGCTCCAGATTCGCCCGCTGCAGGGCTTTGCGCGTCGCCCCCACCGGCCCCAGACCCATCACCCGCGGGTCCACGCCGGCTGCGCCGGAAGCCACCCAGCGGGCCAGGGGCTTCAGGCCCAGTTCGTCGGCTTTGGCTTTGGACATCAGCAGCAGGGCCGCCGCGCCGTCGTTCAGGCCGCTGGCATTGCCGGCTGTCACCGTGCCGCCGGCCCGAAACGCCGGACGCAGCTTGGCCAACACTTCCGGGCTGGTATCCAGCTCGTAATGGTCGCCTGCCCGGCGAATCCGCGGATGCTCATCGGTGTCCACCAGCAGCGGATCGCCTCTGCGCTGGGGGATAGGCACGGGCACGATTTCGGCCTGGAAACGGCCGTTGTTGATGGCTTCACACGCCCGCCGCTGGCTCTCGTAGGCAAAAGCATCTTGCTCTTCCCGGCTGATGGGGCCGCCGCTGATGCCGCCGGCGCAGCTCATTTCGTAGATATTTTCGGCCGTCTCGCCCATCGCTTCCAGGGGGAACATAGCTTCCATTTTGGGATTGGGATAGCGCCAGCCCAGGGTGGTATCGTAGCCGGTGATGTTGCCGGGCGGCCCCCAGGCGCGAGAATTCTTCGGGAAGGAGTAAGGCGCACGGCTCATCGACTCCACACCGCCGGCGACAAACACGTCCCCCTCGCCCACCATAATGGCCCGCGCCGCCTGGTTGACGGCGTTCAGACCGCTGGCGCACAGGCGATTGAAGGTCACGGCAGCGACGTGCTGCGGCAGGCCGGCCAGCAGCGTGGCCATGCGGGCTACATCGCGATTGTCTTCGCCGGCCTGGTTGGCGCAGCCAAAATACACCTCTTCGATCAGGTTCGGATCAAGACCGGCGTCTTCGACGACAGCTTTGATGATCAGAGCGGCCATGTCGTCGGGGCGCACGTCGGCCAGCGCCCCACCGTGCCGGCCGATGGGAGTACGTAAGGCATTGATAATCACTACTTCGTTCATGGGAATTTGTGGTCCTTTTGTGGTGGTTGGTTGTTAAGTTTGTTTGTTGGTTTGTTGGTTTGTTAGGTTGGTTATACTGTCACCTGCTCACCCGTTCACCCCGTCACCCCGTCTCCTTACCAGGTTGGGTCAACCGTGCTTCGACAACTTCTTTGATGGTCCCGGTGGCGACAAGGCGGCGCACCGCCTCGATGTGGGGAGCCAGCACCGTGTCGGCATCCAGGAAGGGCACTTTTTGGCGGATAAGGTCGTAGGCGAGACGCGTACCGGCGCCTTGCCGCGGCTCGCCGCCGGTTGTCTGGCGGCGAAAATCCACCCCTTGGGCCGCGGCCAGCAGTTCGATGGCCACGATTGTTTCCACGTGATCGAGAATTTGGGCGACCTGGCGCACGGCCGTTGCGCCCATGCTCACGTGGTCTTCAACGTTGGCGCTGCTGGGAATAGTGTCGGCGCTGGCCGGATGGGCCAGCACTTTGTTCTCCGAAGCCAGGGCCGCGGCCGTGTACTGGGCCATCATAAAGCCGCTCTCCAGGCCGCCATGCTGCGTCAGGAACATCGGCAGCACGCCGCCGTTGCTGTCCGCGTCCACCAGCCGGGCCACGCGCCGCTCGCTCATGTTGCCCAGCTCCGTCAGGGCCAGGGCCATGTAGTCCATGGCAATGGCAATCGGCTCGCCGTGAAAATTGCCGGCGGAAATCACGTCGGTCTGCCCGGTGGCCTCATCGACGAAGATGATGGGGTTGTCGTTGACGGCGTTGAGTTCGATGCCGATGACCCACTGGGCGTAGGCGATGGCATCGCGCACGGCACCGTGCACCTGGGGCACGCAGCGCAGGGTGTACGGATCCTGCACGTTGAGCGAATCCCGGCCGCGCAAAAAATCACTGCCTGCCAGATTTTGACGCAGGAAGGCGGCGCAGTCGATCTGGCGCGGATGGGGGCGCACCAGATGCACACGCGCATCGAAGGCACGGTCGGTGCCGTGCAGAGCTTCCAGGCTGAGGGCGGCGGTGATGTCGGCGGTGAGGGCCAGGTTGATGGCCCGCCGCACTTGCAGCGCCCCCATGCCCACCATGAAGGCCGTGCCGTTGAGCAGGGCCAGCCCTTCTTTGGCCTGGAGTTCGAGGGGGTGCAGCCCGGCGCGCAGAAGGGCGGAACGGCCGTCCATCAATTCCCCCTGGTGCCACGCCTCCCCCTCGCCAATCAGCACCAGGGCCAGATGGGCCAGTGGGGCCAGATCGCCGCTGGCTCCCAGCGAACCCTGCGCCGGGATGCGGGGGTGGACGCCGGCGTTGAGCATGTCTAGCAGCAGGTGAATGACGTCTGGGCGCACACCGGAATAGCCCAGCGCCAGCGTGTTGGCGCGCACCAGCAGCATGGCCCGCACCACGCGCTCCGGCAAAGCCGGGCCGACGCCGACGGCATGACTGCGCACCAGATTGATTTGCAGCTGCTGCACTTCGGCAGGGGAAATGATCTTGTCTTTGAAGCGGCCGAAGCCGGTGGTGATACCATACACCACTTCGCCGCGGGCCACCAGGTCTTCGACGGCCTGGCGGGAACGTTGGATTTTGGGTAAGACGGCGGGATCCAGGCGGACGGAACGGCCGTTGGCCACCGCCACCACGTCGTCAACCTGTAACTGATCGCCGGAAATAGTTAAGGGAGTCATGGCGCAATTATAGCCAGTTTGCCCAAGTCCTGACAGATTTGGCAGACCGGCCGGGCCTGGAAAACCCCCGCCCTTGCCCCACGGCTGTATCCAGCCTACAATCTCGACCATGACGACGGAATGGGACCAGGTAATCGGACATGAGTGGGCGGCGGAGCTGCTGGCCGGGGCCATCACCCACCAGCGCACCGGCCACGCCTATTTGCTGACCGGGCCGGAGCAGATTGGCAAGACGACGCTGGCGCGCACCTTTGCCCAGGCGTTGAACTGCGAAGCGGCCGATCCGGCGGCACGGCCGTGCGGCCGCTGCCGCGCCTGCCAGCTCATCGCCGCCGACCGCCATCCCGACGTGCGTCTGGTTTCCCCGGAGGTGAGCGGGCGGGGCAAGCTGACGCTGAAGATCGACGAGATCCGCACCTTGCAGCAAGAACTCAGCCTGGCGGCTTACGAGGCGCGCTACAAAGTCGCCATTCTGGAGCGGTTCGATGCGGCCACGGAGGGCGCGGCCAACGCCTTTCTGAAAACGCTGGAAGAGCCGCCGCGCAACGTGATCCTGCTGCTGACGGCCAACGATGCGGATACGATGCTGGCGACGATTACCTCGCGCTGCCGCACGATTGCATTACGGCCGTTACCCACCCCGCTCATCGAAGAGAGCCTGCAAACCCGCTGGCGCGTGCCCCCAGACAAGGCCCGCCTGCTGGCCCATCTGGCCGACGGCCGTCTCGGTTGGGCCATCCAGGCCTGGGAAGACGATACCATCCTGGCCGAACGGCAGCAAAACCTGGATTACCTGCGGCAGGCGCTGGCCGGCGACCGCGTGGAACGGTTTGCGCTGGCCGATAAATTGGGACGCAAGCCGGAACTGCTGCCGGAGATTTTGCAGACCTGGCTGAGTTGGTGGCGGGATGTGACGCTGCTGAGCCAGGGGGAAAACGGCCGTGCCCTCACCCTCACCAACGTCGACCAGCAGGCCGAGATAACCCAGGCCGCCCAGGAATGGACTTCCGCCCAGGCTTTGACCGGCCTCCAACAAACCAACCAGGCCATCCGCCAACTGCGGCGTAACGCCAATACGCGCCTCGTCATAGAGAATCTCTTCCTCACTTATCCCCTGCCCTGAACCGTTCCTACCTGCTGCTGGACCGTTGCTACCTGCTTCTGGGTCGTTGCTACCTGCTCCTGGACCGTTGCTACCTGCTCCTGGACCGTTGCTACCTGCTTCTGGGTCGTTGCTACTTGCTTCTGGGTCGTTCCTACGTGCTCCTGGACCGTTGCTACCTGCTCCTGGGTCGTTCCTACCGGCTCCTGAACCGTTCCTACCGGCTCCTGAACCGTTCCTACCGGCTCCTGAACCGTTCCTACCGGCTCCTGGGTCGTTCCTACCGGCTCCTGAACCGTTCCTACCGGCTCCTGAACCGTTCCTACGTGCTGCTGGACCGTTCCTACCGGCTAAAGCTTTTGCCCGGCCTCATTTTGCCGCGCCCCAAAGTGCAAGTACAATCCCTGCAACAAACGGGAGGCGCGATCTCATGAACAAAACATTCAAACTGGGCTCCATCGCCGGTCTCAAACTTCTCGCCAAGCCCACGGTCTTGCCCAGCATCCTCTTGGTCTGGCTGCTTTACAGCCTGCTGGGACGCAAAGTATTCAAGTTAAAGCCAGAGCAGGCCATCCTGGGCGGCTTGTTGGCGACGCTGCTCCACTGGTTTAACGAGTTTTGGCACAACCTGGGCCATGCCCAGGCCGCCAAACAAACCGGCTACCCCATGAGCGGCGTCTGCTTTGTGGGGCCGCTGGGCAGTTCCCTCTATCCACCCGACGAGCCGACGCTGCCGCCGCACATCCACGTCAGACGGGCTCTGGGCGGCCCCATCGCCAGCGGCATCCTGGCCCTGGTGACGGGCGCGCTGGCCCTGGCGGCGCACTCCCTGGGCGGCATCCCATTTATGGCCGCCACGCTGACGTGCCTGGACAATTTGCTGGTCTTTACGATTGGCGCGTTCCTGCCGCTGGGTTTTACCGATGGCGACACGCTGCTGCGCTACATGAATATGAACAAACGGCCGTCGCAGTGGCTCACCGTCGCGGAATGAAAAAAGAGAGAGACTGGAGATTAGAGATTGGAGATTGAAGACTGAATTAGTCTCCAGTCTCCCCCCTAACCTAATGACAACCACCAACCCCGATCCCCAAACCCTGCTTGAATTCGCTCTGGATGCTGCCTGGCAGGCCGGGCGCATCACCCTGGGCCATTTCCAAACCCGGTTCCAGGCCGAACGCAAAGCCGACAACACCCCCGTCACTCTCGCCGACCGCCAGGCCGAACAAAAACTGCGCGACCTCATCACCCGCTACTGGCCCGATCATGGCCTGCTGGGTGAAGAATTCGGCCAGCAGCCCGGCGCGTCCGGCTACCGCTGGCTGATCGATCCCATCGACGGCACCAAGTCGTTTGTCTCCGGCGTGCCGCTGTACGCCACCCTGCTGGCCCTGACCCAAGACGACGAGCCGCTACTGGGCGTGGCCCACTTTCCGGCACTGAACGAGACAGTGTATGCCCGGCGCGGCGGCGGCTGTTATTGGAACGGCCGTCGCGCCCACGTCTCCACCGTTGACAATTTAGCCGACGCCGTGCTGCTGTGCAGCGACCTGGATAGCTTTGGGGCAAAAACGGCCGCCTGGCAGCGCCTGATCGCCGCCACCTACATCCAGCGCACCTGGGGCGACGCCTACGGCTACGCCCTGGTGGCCACCGGCCGCGCCGAAATCCACCTGGACCCCATCATGGCCCTGTGGGACTGCGGCCCCTTCCAGGTGATCCTGGAAGAGGCGGGCGGCACCTTCACCGACTGGCAGGGGAAACCGACCATTTACGGCAACGAGAGTTTGGCGACAAACGGCCGTCTCTTCTCGTCGGTGATGGATTTAGTCCGCCCGGCCTGAGAGTGTTATAATTCACGTATGAAATTGCACAGTCTGCGCAACTTTCGCAACAGGAGGCGCCTACCATGATTCCACCTATTAACGTTGATCGGATGGTTGAATTTCTAGTCGGCCTGCTCAACACACCCAGCCCCACCGGCGACACCGACCGGGCCATCGCTTACGTGCAGCAGGCGTTTGCCGAGCTGCCGCTGGCCATGCAAGTTTCGCCGAAGGGCTTTCTGACCGGCACGTGGACCGGCAGCAGCCACGACGCGCCGCGCGCCCTCACCGCCCACGTCGACACGCTGGGGGCCATGGTGCGGGAAGTAAAGGAAAACGGCCGTCTCCGCCTGACCCAACTGGGCGGCTGGTCATGGACCTCCGTGGAAGGCGAAGGCGTTACCATCTTCACCGCCGGCGGCCAGACCTACCGCGGCGCCATCCTGCCCACCACGGCCTCCGTCCACGCCCACACCCGCGAAGAACGCAGCGCCACGCGCACCGACACCAACACCGAGGTGCGCATCGACGCCATCACCTCCTCCCGCGAGGAGACACAGGCTTTGGGCATCCAGGTCGGCGACATCGTCGCCTTTGATCCGCGCGTGGAGCTTAACGACAACGGCTTCATTCGCTCCCGCCACCTGGACGACAAAGCGTGCGTGGCCACCATCTACGCCGCGCTCCTGGCCCTGGTCGATGCCGGATTGGAACCCAAACAAACCACCACCATCCACATCAGCAACTACGAAGAAGTGGGCCACGGCGCGGCCACCGGCTTCCCGCCGGACCTCGTGGACCTGCTGACGGTCGACATGGCCGTCGTAGCCCCCGCTCAGCAGTCAGATGAACATTCTGTGACCATTTGCGCCAAAGATTCGGCCGGGCCGTATCATTTAGGCTTCCGGCGAGAGTTAGAGGCGTTGGCCCAGGCCAACCAGATCCCATACAAAGTAGACGTTTATCCGTTTTACGGTTCGGACGGAGAGGCGTACTGGCAAGCCGGCGGCAACGTGCGCGTCGGGCTGATTGGGCCAGGCGTGGACGCCTCTCACCATTACGAGCGCACCCACCGGGATGCGCTTCAGTACACGGCGCAGCTCATCGCCGCTTACCTGTTAAGCTAACGCCGCATCATCCAGCCAGGGGAAATATTGTCCGGGGGAAAACGCCCTTCTACTGCCCCTTATTTGCCTGGCCCCCACTGCGCACTAAAAGGAGTGAAAAGTATGAACCCTTCTCGTATGCTGCTTATCTTGTTTGTGTTCTGTGCCGTCGTCATGACGGCTTGCGGCGGCCAGGAACCGGAGCCAACGGCCGTGCCCACCCCCATCGTCGATGCCGCCGCCACGGAAACGGCCGTGCCGCCCACCGCCACGCCCCTCACCGAGCCGGTCTTCGGCCTGGCCACCGTGGAAAGCGTGCAGGTCCTGACACTGGAATCCTTTCCAGTGCAGATCAACGTCCTGGTGCGCGGTGTGCTGCCCAACGAATGCACCAGCATCGACGACATTGTGAGCGAGCGTGACGGCAACGCCTTCACTGTGGTGATAACAACCGTGCAAGACCCGGACGTGATCTGCACGCAAAGCATCGTCCCGTTTGAGGAAACCGTTGCCCTGGATGTTGTGGATCTGCCGGCCGGCACGTACACGGTCAACGTCAACGGCATCAGCGGCTCCTTTACGCTGGACGTAGACAACACCGCCCCGGAAGCGGAAGCGACGGTTTCGGCCAGCGGCACGGCCGTCAGCGGCGAAAATGGCACGATTAACGGCCGTGTCTGGCATGATGTGTGCGCCGCCGGCGCCGAAGGCGCAGACACCGCTCCGGCCGAAGGCTGCGTGACCCTGACAGACGGCGCCACGGCCGCCAACGGCCAGTTGGAGGTCGGGGAACCGGGCATCGAAGGTGTCCGTGTGAGCCTGGGTGAGGGGGAGTGCCCGGCGGATGGCATTGGAACGGCCGTGACCGACATCGCCGGCAACTACACCTTCGCCGAACTCAGCCCCGGCACCTACTGCGTCTCAGTCGATCCCCTGGATGAACAAAACCAGGAGATTTTGGTTCCCGGCCAGTGGACTTTTCCAGAGGTTGATCTAGGCGAAACGACAGTAGACCTGACCGCCGGCAGTGTTATCAGCGACGTCAACTTCGGCTGGGACTTCCAGTTCCTCCCCCTGCCAGAAACCAACGCCGCCGACTGCACCACCAGCATCGAGTTTGTGCAGGACCTCAATATCCCCGACGACACAGCCTTTCCTCCGGGGGCAGAATTTGTTAAGCGCTGGGAACTGCGCAACAACGGCACCTGCATCTGGACCACCGATTACAGCGTGGTCTTCGTTGGCGGCGACCTGATGGGCGCGCAGGAAGTTATCACCCTGACTAAAGCGGTGGTTCCAGACCAGACAGTAGAGATCGCCGTGCCGATGGTTGCGCCGGAAACCCCTGGCACGTACCGGGGCAACTGGCAAATCGCCGACGCCAATGGCGATCCCTTTGGCATCGACGGCTTCGTCGAGGATGCCTTCTGGCTGCAAATTGTCGTTGCCCAGGATGCTCCGCCGCTGGCTACGCCGGAGCCAAATTCGGCGGCCGTGGGCGGCATCGTCTGGGATGATTTCTGCGTCAACAGCAATCCGGGCCGAGGCTGCTGGGAATATCCAGACGGCAGCGGCATCTTCATCGGCGATGGCTCGCAGACTGGCAGCGAACCTTCTCTGCCGGGCGTCACCATCAGCCTGTCCGGCGGCGTGTGTCCCAGCGACGGCACCGTCCCTGCGGCCGGCCAGGTGATTGAGACGATGGAGACGGGGGAAGACGGCCGTTTCCTCTTCGACGGGCTGGCGGGCGGTACATATTGCATCTTTATGGACGCCCTTAGCACCGCCAACGTGGACCTGCTGATTCCCGGCAACTGGACCTGGCCGGCCGTGGGCGTGGGCAGCTATACCGTGGCCCTCGATGAAGGCGAAGAGCGCCTGGACCTGGATTTCGGCTGGGATTATCAGGATTAGAAAAGCTGTGAGCTAGAAGCTGTTAGCCGGAAGCTGGAAGCTGGAAGTGGACGGCCGTTTCTCTGCAAAGGGAGAAACGGCCGTTTTTTTATTCCCATTTTTCGCCGCGCTTTCCCTCCGGCGCCTCTTGACACGACCTCGCGAATCTGCCATACTTTCACTAACTGGTCAGACCACTTACCAGTCATCGCAAGCACGGGAGTATCATCATGAACAACTGGACCGCACCCCAAAAGCCCAACGGCTACGCCGAACAAACCCTGGTACAGGCCATCCTGGACGGCACCTTTCCACCCGGTTCCACCCTGCCGGGCGAGCGTACCCTGGCCGAACAGCTGGGCATTACCCGCCCCACACTACGTGAAGCCATCCAGCGCCTGTCCCGCGATGGCTGGCTGACCGTGCAACAAGGTAAATCTACCGTCGTCAACAATTATTGGCAGGATGGCGGCCTGAACGTGCTGGAGGCGCTGGTTGCCTACCCGCAGTATCTGCCGCGCGGCTTTATTACCAACTTGCTGGAAGTGCGCCTGAACCTGGCTCCGGCTTATACGCGGGCGGCCGTCAACCATGCTCCCACGGCCGTGGCCGCGTATCTGGCCGATTATGCGACGCTGGCAGAGGATACGGCCGTCTTTGCCGCCTACGACTGGCAGCTCCATCGCCACCTCGCCATCCAGTCCGGCAACGCCATCTACACCCTCATCCTCAACGGCTTTACCGGCTTTTACGAGCAGTTAGCCCAGGTGTATTTCACCAGTGCCGAGGCCCGCGACCGCTCGCGTGTCTTTTACGCCGACCTCTTAGAGGCGGCCCAACAGGCCGACGCTGACCGGGCTGAAGCACTCACCCATGCCACGATGGCCGAAAGCATTCAGCTCTGGCAAGCCGCGCGGGCGCAGTCCCAAGAATAAGAAATGGGATATCGATGGACGCGGATCTTTTGATTTATGCCGTAGCCACTAAGGCTCTCTGAAAAGTTTGCTGGTTGGTTCGTTTGCTAGTTGGTTTCCAGCCAACTAACCAACCAGCAAACCAACCCACGGCTTGGTAGTTACTTTATGCCGCAGAATCCAAACGATCCGCGCCAATCCGCGCCCGATCAAATAAAAAGGAGTTTTCAGGATGAGACGATGGAATGGGTGGGGTGATACCACCACGGATTATCCTTTACCGGAGACGGCCGTTCCCTTTCTCACCGCGCGCGTCGGGCCGGGCGTGCCGGTACCAGACGCCCAGTTAGCCGATGTGATCGCCTGCGTGCCGCCATCCCGCCTGCCCGCGCACAAACTGATCAACCAGGAACCGGAAACGCGGGTGCGCCATGCCTGCGGCCAGAGTCTGCCGGACTGGGTGGCGATGCGTTACGGCCGTTTCCCCGCCTTCCCCGACGGCGTAGCCTTCCCCACGACGGATGCCGACGTGCGCGAGTTGATCCAGTACGCCATCGCCAACGATGTAAAGCTCATCCCTTATGGCGGCGGGACCAGTGTTGTGGGCCACATCAACCCACAGCCGGGCGACGCGCCGGTGCTGACGGTGGACATGGGGCGGCTGAACCAACTGCGCCACTTCGATCGCCACAGTCTGCTGGCGACCTTTGGCGCGGGCACGCCAGGGCCAGACGTGGAGGCGCAGTTACGCGCCCAGGGCTGCACGCTGGGTCATTACCCCCAGTCGTTTGAGCTGTCGTCGCTGGGCGGTTGGGTGGTGACGCGCTCCAGCGGGCAGCAGTCGCGGGGCTACGGCCGTATCGAAGACCTGTTCGCCGGGGGAACGCTGGAATCGCCCGCCGGATGTTGGCAACTGCCGCCCCATCCCGCCTCCGCCGCCGGACCAGATTTGCGCCAGCTTGTGCTTGGCTCCGAAGGGCGGCTGGGCATCCTGACGGAAGCCACCGTGCGCGCGCGCCCGCTGTCGGAGAGCGAAGAATTCCACGCCGTTTTCTTCCCCGATTTTGCCAGGGGGCAAACGGCCGTGCGCCAGATCATTCAGGCGGGTGTGCCCATCTCCATGCTGCGGCTGAGCACGGCCACCGAAACCACCACCACCCTGGCCCTGGCCGGCCACGAGCGGCTCATCGGCGGGCTGGAAAAGCTGTTGGGGCTGCGCGGTGTGGACGAGGAGAAGGCCATGCTGCTGATCGGCGTGACGGGCGGCAGCGCCCTGGTGAAAATGGCCCGTAAGGCGGCCATCGACGCCGCCAAAGAGTTTGGCGGTATCCACGTCGGGCAAACGTTTGGCAAGCAGTGGGTGAAGGGGCGCTTCCACACGCCCTATTTGCGAAATACCTTGTGGGAGATGGGTTACGCGGTGGACACGCTGGAAACGGCCGTGCCCTGGTCCAACGTGGACAAAACCCTGGCCGACATCGAAGCCGCGCTGCACACGGCCGTTGCCAACGAGGGCGAAAAGATCCACGTCTTTACCCATCTGTCGCACGTTTATCCCACGGGGGCCAGCATTTACACTACATTTCTGTTTCGGCTGGATGCGGACCCGGACGTGGTATTGGCGCGGTGGGAGAAATTGAAGGCGGCGGCGTCAACGGCCGTTGTCGCCAACCAGGGCACCATCAGCCACCAGCACGGCGTGGGCACCGATCACGCACCCTACCTGCCCGCCGAAAAAGGCGAACTGGGCATCGCCGTCCTGCAAGACGCCTTGCGCCGCTTTGATCCGTATGGGGTGATGAATCCTGGGAAACTGATAGGGTAAGAATGGGACACGGATTTTCGCGAATTAGACGGATTTTTACAGATATAAAATCCGTGTTTATCCGCCACACCCGTGTAAATCCGCGTCCCATTTCCATTCCGGAGAAAATATGTGGACTGGTGATTGGCGAGAAAATGTGTGGCAGGAAGTAGAACGGCCGTATGACATCGTCATCGTCGGCGGGGGCATTACGGGCGCGGGGATTTTGCGCGAAGCGGTGCGGCTAGGCTTACGGGCGCTGCTGGTGGAGCAAAAGGATTTCGCCTGGGGGACCTCCAGCCGCTCGTCCAAGCTGGTGCATGGCGGGCTGCGCTATCTAAAAGAAGGGAAAATCGGCCTGACGCGCGCCTCTGTGCTGGAGCGGGAGCATCTCCTGGAAGAAGGGCCTGGGCTGATCGACCCGTTGGGCTTTTTGCTGGCGACTTACAAAAGCGACAAAACCGGCCGCCTGGTCTTCCGCGCCGGTCTGACGGTGTACGATTTGCTGGCTTTGCAATGGAGCCACAAATATTACAGCCCGCGCGATTTCCAAATGCTCGCCCCGCACCTGACCACTGAGGGCCTAAAAGGCGGCTTCCGCTACGGCGATGCGCAGACCGACGACGCCCGGCTGGTGCTGCGCGTCATCGCGGAAGCGGTGGCCGAGGGCGGCGTGGCCATCAACTATGTTGCTGCTGAATCTGTGCTGCGGGAGGAAAACGGCCGTGTCACCGGCCTCCTCGTGCGCGATCAACTCACCAACCAGACAGCTCGCGTGACGGCGCGGGTCGTCGTCAGCGCCACCGGCGCCTGGGCCGACGAATTACGCGGACAGGTAGGCGGCGAGGCGAAGATACGGCCGTTGCGCGGCAGCCATCTGGTATTCCGCAGTTGGCGCCTGCCGGTGGCCCAGGCCATCAGTTTTTTGCACCCCATCGACCAGCGCCCGGTCATGATTTTTCCCTGGGAGGGTGTGACGCTGGTGGGCACTACCGACGTCGACCATCACAAAGCGCTGGACAAAGAGCCGTGCATCTCGCCGGAGGAAACCGCTTACCTGCTGGCAGCGGTGGATTCACAATTCCCTTCGTTGGGCATCACGCTGAGCGACGTGGTGGCGGCTTTCGCCGGGGTGCGCCCGGTGATCGGCAGCGGCAAGGAAGACCCGTCGGAGGAATCGCGCGACCACGTCGTCTGGGTGGAAGACGGCCTGCTGACGGTGACCGGCGGCAAACTGACCACCTTCCGACTGATCGCCCTGGACGCCTTAAAAGAGGTGCGCCACCTGCTGCCGGATTTACCGGAACTGGACGAAAACCTGCCCGTGTTGAACCCGGTGGACGTCGCCCTGTCCAGCGAAAGTTTGCCGGACGAAGTGCGCCGCCGCCTGCTGGGCCGTTACGGAACCCTGGCTCCGGCGCTGACAGCCGCAGCGCGGTCAGGCGAACTGGAAGTCATCCCTGGCACACAAACAATCTGGGCGGAACTGCGTTGGGCGGCCCGCGCGGAGGCAGTTGTGCACCTGGATGATTTGCTGCTGCGGCGGGTGCGCCTGGGGATTTTGCTGCCGGAGGGCGGTGCGGCGCTGCTGCCGCGCGTGCAGGCTATCTGTCAGGAGGAGCTGGGGTGGGATGACGGCCGTTGGCAAAGCGAGCAGGCGGCGTATCTGGCGTTGGTGCGCGGCTGCTACAGCGTGCCGGACGCGGCGCTCATCCCAGATTGGCGAGCGATGCTGGCGGAAGCGGCGCAGAACGAATGGGCAAAAGCGGCAGAAGGCGCGGATGGAAAGTGGCAACGGCCGTTGCAGTTCGCTTTTGCCCTGTTGTTAGGACTGGTTTTCGTCTGGTGGATGCGCGGACGATACTCGCCGGCACGTGAGATAACGATGAGATAAGGACGCCATCCAACAACAATTTTGGCAAGCCACTCTGCCTGGGATATAATCCTGATTCGGCTCGACGGTGCGACGCAATTCGGCGCGACGGCTGGCGGGCTGCACATTACATCATTGGAGGATTATTACATGCCGTTAGAAGTGGCAGAAAAAGCCGAAATTTTTGAAGAGTTTGGCTCCCATGAGGGCGACACAGGTTCACCCGAGGTGCAGATTGCCATGTTTGATCGTCGCATCAAACAGTTGCAGGAACACCTCAAAGTTCATAAGCACGACGAAAGCTCCCGGCGCGGGCTGCTGAAACTCGTTGGTAAGCGGCGGCGTATGCTGGCCTACTTACGCAAAAAAGACCCCGAACGATATCGCGCCATCATTAAACGTCTGGGTCTGCGTCGTTAAAAAATAAATTGGTATTCGGGGGGCGAACTCGGTTCGCCCCCATTTCGTTGAAGCCTGGGAGATAGGTTTAGGAATTGGGTATTGTTTCTTACCAAAACCTACCAGAGTAAGAGCCAATCCCCAGTCCCTAACCCCCCGGCCTCAACATCTTATCCGATCGGTTGAATAGTTGCAGGTGCCGCACACATTGCGGAATGATCAGTCGCCACAGTTCAGCCCGTTCGCGGGAAGTTCGTGCAGTGCCAACTGAAATTTTCCTATTCAGCCCAAGATGTTTTTGGAGGTTTATTTTCAATGTTACCTGATCATACTTTTACCACGACCGTGGCCGGTAAGACCATTACCTTTGCCAGCGGTAAACTGGCCGAGCAAGCCGGCGGCGCGGTGACGATCCGCGTAGGCGACTGTCTGTTGCTGGCGACGGCCACGATGTCTAAGAATATCCGCGAAGGCCTGGATTTCTTCCCCCTGAGCGTAGATTATGAAGAAAAAATGTATGCCGCCGGCCGTATCCCGGGTGGTTTTTATCGCCGGGAAGGCAAGCCCACAACGGAAGCCATTTTGACTTCGCGCCTGACAGACCGGCCGTTACGGCCGTTATTCCCCGACGGTATGCGCAATGAAGTCCAGGTCATCGTCACCACTCTGTCCTCCGACAGCCTGCACCATCTGGATATCATGTCGGTTAACGCCGCCAGCGCCGCCCTCACCATCTCCGACATTCCCTGGGGCGGCCCGGTTGGCGCGGTGCGCGTCGGCTACATCAACGGCCAACTGGTCGCCAACCCGACCATCCCGGAGATGGAAGCCAGCACGCTGGACCTGCGCCTGGCAGGCACGCGCGACGCCATCATCATGGTGGAAGCCGGAGCTGACGAAGTGCCGGAAGAGCTGTTTGTGGAAGCGCTGGACTTCGGGCACAAGGCGTTGCAGCCGCTGATTGACGTCCAGGAAGAAATGCGGGCAGCTATCGGTAAAGAAAAATACGAAGTGACGCTGGCCAGCCTGGACAGCGAGCTGGAAACGGCCGTTAAAGCCCGCCTGGGCAACCGCATCAAAGACATCATCGCCACCATTACGGACCGCGACGGCCGTAACGAGGCGATGGATGCCCTGCGCGAGGAAGTCGTCAACAGCTTCATGGAAGAAGATGAGTCCATCGACCCGCGCGAAGTGCGCGAAATCATCGCCAACGAATTGAAGAAAGTGGTGCGGCATCAGATTTTGTACGAAGGCGTGCGCCCGGACGGCCGTGATTATACGACGATACGGCCGTTGTCCGCCGAAGTCGGCATCAGCCCGCGAGCTCACGGCTCCGGTTTGTTCCGCCGCGGCCAAACCCAGGTGCTATCCATCGTTGCCCTGGGCACACCGCGTGAGGCGCAGAAGTTGGAAGGCCTCTCGCCAGAGGAATCCCTGCGTTACATGCACCACTATAACTTCCCGCCCTTCTCCACCGGCGAAACCTGGCCCATGCGCGGCCCCAAGCGCCGCGAAATTGGCCACGGGGCACTGGCCGGCAACGCCCTGCTGCCCATGATTCCGTCGGAAGAAGAGTTCCCGTACACCATCCGCGTCGTCTCCGAGGTACTGTCCTCCAACGGTTCCACCAGCCAGGCCAGCGTCTGCGCCTCCACTCTGGCTTTGATGGACTGCGGTGTACCGATCAAACGACCGGTCGCCGGTGTGGCGATGGGCCTGGTCAGTGATGGCGATAAATACGCCATTCTCACCGACATCCAGGGCATGGAAGACCATCTGGGCGACATGGACTTTAAAGTCGCCGGCACCAGCGAAGGCATCACTGCCATCCAGATGGACATCAAAATCAGCGGCCTGACCAAAGAATTGATGGCCCAGGCGCTTGAACAGGCGCGCGCAGCCCGGATGCAAATTATGGAAACCATGCTGGCGACGATCAGCGAACCGCGTAAAGAGCTTAGCCCCTACGCTCCGCGCATGCTCACCATCAAGATTGATCCGGACAAGATTGGTGCGGTCATCGGCAAGGGCGGCGCGACGATACGCAGCCTGGAGGAAACCTACGAGGTCTCCGTGGACATCCAGGAAGACGGCACAATCTTTGTGGCTGGTGTGGATGGTCTGAAGGCCGAAGCGGCCGTGGACGCCATTGACGCCATGACCAAATCACCCGAACCGGGCCAGATCTACACCGGCAAAGTTGTGCGCACCACCGATTTCGGTGCGTTCGTGGAATTTATTCCCGGCACCGATGGCATGGTCCACATTTCGCAGATATCCAGCGAGCACCTGCGCAACGTCGAGGACGCCATCAAGGTAGGCGACGAGGTGATGGTGATGGTCACCGACATCAGCCCGGAAGGTAAAGTGCGGCTGTCTCGGCGGGCCGTGCTGGAAGGCTGGACATTGGAAGAAGCGCGGGCCAGCGACAATCCGCGCAGCGGCGGCAGCAGCCGGGGACGGAGCAGCAACCGCGGCGGGCGGGACGGCAACGGCCGTTCTCGCGGCTCACGCCACTAATCCTCTCTGTTCTGAGTAACACCAATCCGAACTTGAAAGCCCTGGCCCAGATGGTCAGGGCTTTTCTCTTACTTTCAACAGCTTATCCAGTATAATTACGACCTACGAACAACTTTGAGGAGTCGCCTGAAATAACGTCCATGCCTGAATACCCGAAATCACCTGTTTGGAGTTCCGGAAGCAAACGACTGATCCTCATCATATTGTCGCTTGTTGCACTCCTCCTTATATTCCGGGTACGGATCTTGCTGCCGCCTTTTATCCTGGCTGTGATTCTGGCATATCTCGTCGCGCCCCTGGTAAAAGCGGCCAATGAACATACACGAATTCCCCGCACGCTGACAATCGTCCTCATTTATCTTGTTATCATTGCCGCCCTGGTAGCCATCCCAATCAGTACCATTCCTCCCATTGCGGTTCAGGTAAATGGCTTTATCACCAACATCCCCGCTTTCCTCCACCAGTTAAGCCAGTTACTCTCAGAACTACAAGAACCCATCTATATCACAGAAGAAATCGTTATTCCGCTGAACCAACTGCCGCTGGACCAGGCATTTTTATCATTAAGCAGCAACCTCCTGAACATCGTCCAGGGGTTCGGCGGACAAACTATCAGCATTTTTGGCAGCGTCTTAGGCGCTTCGTTGAGCACTATTGGTTGGGTCGTGCTGGTTTTGTTTCTCTCGTTTTATATGGTCAAGGACCACGAGCAGTTGTTTCACAGTATGCTGGTACTGGTTCCTCGCAACTATCAAGGAGATGTGGTTAACCTCAGTGCTCAGGTTAGTGATTTATGGAATGCTTTTTTGCGCGGCCAACTGGTTCTGTGCTTTGTGGTCGGTACCATTGTCTTTTTTGTAGCTGTTTTTATTGGACTGCCGAATGCGTTATTATTGGCGCTCATTGCGGGTTTGATGGAGTTTCTGCCCACAGTTGGCCCGGTGTTAGCCGCCATTCCGGCGGCATTCCTGGGCTACTTTCAGAATGAGAGCAGTTGGCTGGGCAATTTGATTGGGCCATTCTGGTTCGTCATCGTGATCGTGATCATTTACACGGTCATCTACCAGACAGAGAATTACTATCTGGTGCCTCGGATCATCGGCCACCGGCTGCAGCTTCATCCCATCGTTGTCGTCCTGGGCGCTATAGCGGGCGCCAGCATTGCCGGCATACTGGGCATCATGTTGGCCGCACCGATTCTAGCCAGTGGACGAATTGTCTTTGCTTACGTCTACGCAAAATTGACGGATCAACCGCCATTTCCTGATGTGCAAAGTACAGACTCGGGCCGCGAACCTACAGAACAAGGTCCAGAAACCCATCCGCGAACAACAAATTTGTAACGTTATTAGCAAAGGAGAACAAACATGAATGCAAGTGAAAATGGATCTCAATTTGATGCTGACATCATCGCCGAAACGGAGAATTTCGCGGTCTGGCGCAGTCAGGAAGGTGATGATTTTGTTTACCACGTAGAAATGGGTGGTATTACGCTGCACCTGGCAGCCGAAGAGTGGGAAGAATTTATCGTTCTCATCAAGAGCGCAGCTTAAATACATAGTGAAGGCGGTTAAACGGCGGGAATTCCGCCTTCTGGCTACGGTCTGTTCAACGGGAGGGACGAATGGATGTAGAAAACAATGTTGCCTATGTGCCCATGATCAAGGACATGGCCGAACATGACCGGCCGCGCGAAAGATTGGTTCAAGTAGGGCCGGGAGCAGTGTCTTCAGCAGAGTTACTGGCCATTATTTTGCGCACAGGGGTGGGTGGAGAAAATGTTCTGCGGTTGGCTGAACGGCTGCTAATAAGGTTCGGTTCGATACCGGGTTTGGCCCGGGCTACAATTCCTGAGTTGATGAGTGTGAAGGGTATTGGCCAGGCCAAAGCCGTGGAAATTAAAGCGGCGCTGGAAATTGGACGGCGGTTAATGGCCAGCGCACCGGAAGAAAAACCCCGCGTTACATCTCCGGCGGATGCAGCTAATTTGTTGATGTCGGAGATGATGTTTTTGGAACAGGAACACCTGCGGCTGGTTTTGCTGGACACCAGGAACCGAGTAATTGGCACGCCAAATATCTACGTCGGCAGCCTGAACACGTCGGTTATTCGTATTGGCGAGTTGTTCCGGGCGGCGATCAAAGCCAATGCCGCCGCTTTTATCGTGGCCCATAACCATCCGTCTGGGGATCCCTCGCCCTCACCGGAAGACGTGAACGTAACCCGGCAGTTGGTGGCCGCAGGCAAACTGCTGGATCTGGAAGTATTGGATCACATCGTGATAGGACACCAACGGTATGTTTCTTTGAAAGAACGAGGGCTGGGCTTTGACAGTTAAGGAACCGTATGAGTAAAGCTGAAATTCTGATTAACGGCAGCCTGGGGGAACCGTTTTATGCGGCGCAGGGTGATAATCAGCGGATTACGGCCGTTGGCTGGATGTCCTGGTGGCTGCCCGCTCAACCCGATGACCCCAACTGGAAAAACCGCCAACCCGTTTTCAGCAACTTCACCATTGACAACCGGCCGGTGCAGCAGTTGGCAACGCCGTGGGGAACTCACGTGGGCGGCTTGTGGCAGCAAGTACCGGCCGCCCCGGGCAATCGCTACGAGCTGACAGTTGAAGGGCAGGCCTGGTCCAGCGATGACACGACACCGGGCAGCCGGGTTGAGGCCGGCGACGTAAACTTACAGGTGGGCATTGACCCCACCGGCGGCCTGGATCCGGAAAGTCCACTCATCGAATGGAGTCCGGTAGCTCAGCCTCTTAGCCGCTGGGAGACGCTGCACCTGACGGCCGATGCAGAAACCGCCACCATCACTGTATATCTAAAGTCCGCGCCCACTCTGCCGAAGCGGCAGCAAAGTGTATTCTGGCGCAACGCCTTCTTGCGGCCGATTGGCCGCCACCGGCGCAGCATCAACATCGTGGGAACGGGCGATACCCACATCCTGCTGGAGCCAGAACATCCCCATCCCGGCGAGCCGGTTCGGGTAACCATTTCCTCAACGCGGGAACACAAGGCCATTGATTTGCTGGTGAAAGATCCGGCGGAGCTTTTAACGGCCGTATCCCTGCAAGGCCATGCGCTGGATGGCGAGCGCCACCTCTGGCGTTACGAATTCGTGCCCAAAGAAGATGGCCTGTACGAAGTGCGCTTTGTGGGTGATAAGGGCGCACGTTTGCTGGCGCTCCGCCTGCTGCAGGTGGCCCGCGACGTGCAGCTTGTGCCCAGCGACGCCTCCCGCCTGAGCTACAAGCGCGTCTACGTGCTGCTGCCGCCCACGGCCGATATACACTGGTTTACAGCAGCGGCGCGCGGCGGGTTCGACGGCCGTTTCACGATCGGCTTTTCGGCGGACGATGCCGGGGTGGGTGATCTGGGTGACAAGCAGGTGCTGGCCGTCAATCCCCACCACTGGCCGGAAGTGTTAACCGCCTCCTGGTTTCAGCATCATTATCCGGGGGTAAAATTTACGGCCGTTATCGCCAGCAAACCCGATGATCTGGAAGCCTGGTTAAAAGACTGGCTGGATGAAACGTAATCGTTTTAATCGGTCAGCCGGCAAACCAACACGGCTCCCCCCTACTCCTCAACCATCAATGCCACGTCCAAAATCTCCACCTGGAAGCTGTGGCCGGAAGCTACCAGACTCACGTCCTCGATAAACGCCGGCAGCGGCGCTCCCTGGCGGGCCAGTTCCTCCAGCAAGTCGGCTTCGTAAAACGAAACCTGCCCCAGAGGCACACGCTGATGGGTGTCTTGCACCACGGCACAAGAGACACAGGCATCAGGCGTGGTGGGTGAAACGTCGCCGGTGCTGTAAAAACCGTGCTGCCAGGTGCGCTTCACGCCGCGGTCGTCGGTGTAATTGAGCCGCACAAAGAGCGGGCATTCGCTGCCCTGGACGCCGCACACGCCCAGGCTGTGGCTGGTAATCTGGAAGGTGAGCAGCAGGCGCAGCGCGTCGTAATCGGTGACATCCTGACCGATCACCTGGCGCATGCGCACATCGGCGTGGCCGGTGCCTTCGCGGGTGAATTCCACCCCCGGCTCCCCGCTGACTTCCACAATTTCCGACGTGCCTTCGGGCTGATCGCTCAATTCCACGTTCCAGACGTACAGGGACCAGTCGGCCCAACTATCGTAAAAATCGCCATTGCGGATCAGGTTGCGGTCGGTGGTTAGCGGACCAACCATATCGCCGTTGGCGGGAATTTCGGCACGCTGGCCGGAACCGAGCCGTTTGCCCTGCGAATTGGCCAGGACGTCTGCCTGGCCTTCCTGCACGGAAATTTGTGTTTCTTCATTGTCCACGACGACGGCATATTGGCCTGGGTGGCTGACAAAAACCAGGCCGTGGGGGGTGTTGATGGAAACGGCGAACGGCCGTTCCTCATCCTGCAGCACCGTGAGTTGGATACGGCCGTTATCCAGATGCAGTTCTAGCTTCTGCGCCTCATCGCTCAAGCCAAAACGCGGCGCACTGGCCTCATTTAAGTTCACCAGCGAGCGGCTGTAAATTTGCAGACGGGCCAGCGGGTTTTCTGTCAGGTCCGGGGGATACACCAGCAGCGAAGCTGTTGAGGTTTCATCGGTGAGCACACGCGCACCGGCGGCCACAGGCAGGCCATTCTCCCCGGCAATAATCACCTGCGACTCGCCGCGGGCGTTATCCACCCGCACGGTACCCTGGTTGGCCTGGGCAACGGTGTTCAGACTCAACTTCATGTTTTGCAAAGCGGCATTTACCCCCACCGGCACGGCAACGGTAAAAATCATGCAGATGCTGAAGCTGGCTAATAAAACAATCCAGGAGAGTCGCTGCCGTTCGACGTAAGCTGCTTCGCTATAGTGGCTCATATCCAACGGACCCTGAATCCCTTCAAATCGCCGGTCGCTTCGCTCCACGCTTCGTCCACCCGGTCGACGTAAGCGGCGGGAGAACCGCGATGCAAAAACTGCCGCAGTTCCGTTAGCTGCGATTCGGTGCCTTCGGCCACCACACGCACAGTTCCATCTGCCTGATTGGCTACCCAGCCGGCTATTTGCAGACGACGCGCTTCTTGTTGGGTGTAATAGCGGAAGTTGACCCCTTGTACACGGCCGTGTACCACGGCCTCCAATCGTTTGTTCATACTCGTACCCTCGGTGGTCATTATACCGCGGTCAGGCACGCTGGCTCCACCGCGTAGGGCGAACAATCAACAATCATTCAGAATTCGTTGCCTGCTGCCCGGCCAGTTGGCGCAGAATGCGGCCGGCCATGCCCGGTCCTTCGTACACCAGGCCGGTATAGGTTTGCACCAGCGCGGCCCCGGCGTCCAGCCTGGCCTGCACGTCGGCGGCGGTGCGCACACCGCCCACGCCAATGATCGGCAGCCGCCCGCCGGTCTGCCGGGCGACGTAGGCGATGATTTCGGTACTGCGCGCGGCCAACGGCCGTCCACTCAAGCCGCCCGCCTCTGCCCGCAAGGCCGACTCCAGCCCGTCGCGGCTCAGGGTGGTATTGGTGGCGATGAGGCCGTCGATGCCTGCCGCCTGCACGGCCGTTAAAATCTCATCCAGATCCGCCCAGGTCAGGTCGGGGGCGATTTTGACGAGCAGCGGGCGCGGCCGTACGCTGTGTTTTTGCGAGAGACGGCCGTTTTCGGCCGTCAGCGCCCCCAAAAGCTGCCCCAGATAATCGCCGCCTTGCAGTTCCCGCAGGCCGGGCGTGTTGGGCGAGCTGATGTTGATGGCTAAATAATCAGCATAGGAATAGACGGCGTGCATGACCAGCAGGTAATCTTTTTCGGCTTCGGCCAGGGGTGTTTGTTTTTGTTTGCCCAGGCTGACGCCCAGGATAAACGGCCGTTCCCCTTCTGCCAAAGCCTTCAAACGGGGCAGCGCCCGCACCACCCCGCCGTTAGGAAAGCCCATGCGGTTGATAATGGCCTCATCCTCCGGCAGGCGAAACACGCGCGGCCGGGGATTGCCCGGCTGCGGCCAGGGCGTCAGCGTGCCCACTTCCACGTGCCCAAAGCCCAACATGCCCAACCCGGCGGCTACACGGACGTCTTTATCAAACCCGGCGGCAATACCCAGTACGTTGGGAAACGTCAGGCCAAAGACCGTCACTGGCTGCGGCAGAATTTCACCGGCAATGCGGCGCAGCACAGCCTGTCCGGCCAGATTGCTTTGCGCCCTTTCCAGGGCGGCCACAGTGCGGTCGTGGGCCGTTTCGGCATCAATTTGTTTAAACACAGGGAAGAAGAGTTGGTCGTAAATTGTCATGGGGCAATTGTAGTGGAATCAAGAAGGGGCGTCCACGCCGGCAGCGACGGGCGGTGTGGCGGCGCCTGAATCGCGTCCCCGCGCTGCGAAGTGGCTGCACAGCGTCGTAGGGGTCGCTCCTGGCAGCTTCTGGACTATGGCCGGGGCGGAATTGTTCACTTCTCGTTCATCGCGTCCCTCTAAAAAATTCGTATAATAGCCGCATGGACGCACAGATCGACTCTCTTGTGGCTCAGTTGGTGGCGAAAATGGGCAGCCGGTTAACGGCCGTCTACCTCTTCGGCAGTTACACGCAGCCCTACTTCCAACCCGGCGAATCCGACGTCAACCTGCTGTTTGTGCTGGCCGACGACGCCGACATGCAAGACCTGCGGGACGCATTTTTGCCGCTGTGGCAGCAGCACGGCCACTGGCTGCGGCGCGGTCCCTGGGCCGCCCGTGCCGGCACGCTGGCGCGCTTCCGCCGCCTGAATCCCCACTTCGCCCATCACCTTTCCTTGCACGGCCGTTTGCTGCACACCGACCTTTCCTTTGAGCCTGGCCCCCTGCCCGCCCTCGACCCGCACGAAACGTTGGGCCATCTGGCAACCCAGGCCCTGTCCGCTTCCAGCGCCCTGCTGCCCGATCTGCTGGGGGAGGCGACGGCCGTGCAGCGCCGCGCCGAACTACGCCGCCTGGCCCGGCAGTTGTGGCAAAAACCCATTCCGGAGGAAACGGCCGTGCGTTCCTACGCCCGCGTGCAGCATATCCTCGGCCCCAAAATCGCCCAACTGCCCGCCGCCCGCGCCTGGAACAACACCACCATTCCGGCCGTCACCGCGCCTTTTCTGCCCGGGCTGCAATCCCTTTACCAGCAGGGAGCAAACATCGTCATGGTGCTGGCAAACCTTGGCCCACAAGCCATCCGCGACACCAACTGGGAACAGCTCAAAGAGCGGCTGGCGCAAGAATGCGAAGGGCTGGTCGTGACAACGGCCGTGCAGCTCTGCCTCAGCCTCGTCTACGACAACCCCATCGGGCTGGTCCTGAAAAACTACCAGCACAGTTGGGGCATGAACCCCGTGGCCGATCTGACCACCTCCCGTCGCCAGATCATGCGCCAGGCCGCTACCTTACCCTCCGGTATCGAAATGATCCAACTGCCCGCCGCCTATCTCACCCAGGACGACGATCACCTGCACAACCTCATCCACGATTTCCAAAACCGGCTCCTCAACATCCGGCTGGAGCACGAACTGCTGCACCGCTTTGGTTACACCCCATCCTTCATCCCGCCTGCCTCTTTGCCAGAGCGCACGGCGCCGCTGTACCAGCGTGTCAGCGCCATCTTTCGCAACCTGGCCTGGTGGTCCGATTTTTACCTCGACCAGATGCTCCAGGCTGAAGCATGACCCGTCCGGCTTACAAGTCCGGGCTGCGACTGTTTACCCTGGCGCTCATTCTAACCTTCCTCCGGCCTGCTCCCCTGCTCGTCACGCCTGGCCCGCCGCAAACTGTGGTCACCCAGCACCCCATCCTGGGCACGCACACCCGCCTCACCGACGAAGTAGAAGAGTGGAAAATCAAGCGCTCGCTGGAACTGGTGCGCGAAATGGGCGCGCCCTGGATTGTGGAATTTTTCCCCTGGGCCTACTACGCGGCCGAGGATGGCAGCTACGCCTGGGGCCACCCGGACATGGTGGTAGCCCATGCCGCGGCGCAGGGCCTGCAAGTGGTGGCCCGCCTGGGCCTGACACCGGAGTGGGCCAGGCCGCCGGACACCCCCCTTACCTACCTGGACGAATCGGCCTATGATGATTTTGCCGCCTACGCCGCCGCCTTTGCCGACCGTTACCGCGGCCGGGTGTCGGCCGTTATCGTGGGCAACGAACCGAATTTGAGCTATGAATGGGGCTACCGCCCCACCAGCCCGGCCGATTATGTGGCGCTGCTGAAGGAGGTGTATACGGCCGTTAAAGCCGCCAATCCCGACATGCAAGTGCTGGCTGGCGCGCTCGCTCCCACCCTGGAGCCAGAAGGCTCACCCTGGGGTCTCAACGATCTGGCCTACCTGCAAGGCATGTACGACGCCGGGGCAGCCGGCTATTTCGACGGGCTGGCCGTACATGCCTACGGCCTCACTTTCCCGCCCGAGGCCGAACCTGGGCCGGACATCCTTAACTTTCGCCGCGTGGAACTGGTGCGCCAGGTAATGGTCGACAACAGCGACGCCGACAAAGACATCTACATCACCGAAACCGGCTGGAACGACCATCCGCGCTGGACGCTGGCCGTACGCCCGGCGCAGCGCATCCAGTACACCCTCGATGCCCTGCAATATGCCGAAACCCACTGGCCCTTTGTCAAAATGGTGGCGATTTGGGCCTTCCGCTTCCCTGCGCCGCAAAAAAGCTACATGGATTATTACACACTGGTCACCCCGGAGTTTGTGAAGAAGCCGATTTATGAGGCGCTGCAAGAATATGCTCAGGAAAAATAGGAAGACTGGGAGACTGAAGATTGCAGACTGGAGAGTGTCCAGTCTCCTCTTTCTTTTGCTTTTAACGGGCCTGGCGGCCTGCAACGGCCGTGAGTCTGCCTGGCCGCGCATACAGCAAGAAGGCGTGCTGCGGGTGGGTCTCGATCCCACCTACCCGCCGTTTGAAGTGGATACGGGCGGCGAACTCAGCGGCCTGGATGTGGATCTGGCGCAGGCTATGGGCGCGGATCTGGGCCTGGACGTCGCCTTCAGCTACTTTGGCTACGATGGGTTGTACGACGCCCTGGCCACGGAGCAGGTAGATGTGCTCCTTTCGGCCCTGGTCATCGATCCGGCACGGCGGGAGGATTTTGCCTACAGCGAGCCTTACTTCAACGCCGGCCAGATCTTGATCGTGCGGCAGGGAGAAACGGCCGTCACCAGCATGACCGATCTGGCCAACCGCACCCTGGCCGTCGAACTGGGCGCACAAAGCCACGTCGAAGCCCTGGAATGGAGCCGCAAGCTGGCCGGGCTGACTGTGCAGCCGTACACCACACCAGAAGAAGCGCTGACGGCCGTTTTGCAGGGCGAGGCTGATGCGGCGCTGGTGGATGGAATTAACGGCCGTCTCTTCCTACGTGATAACCCCGGCCTTACCTATACCGCCAACCCTGTCACCGTAGAACCCTACGCCCTGGTCGTCCGTATAGAAGACAGTGAACTGCTAGACCATCTAAACGACAGCCTGGCCCGCCTGCAATCGTCCGGCGAATTGGACGCCATTATTGCCAAATGGTTGGGAGAGTAACCATGAACATCAGCAGGGAAAGAATCTTAGGCATTGCCCTTATTGCCGGCGGCGCGCTGGTAGGCGTGGTGGTGATTGTGCTGCTGAGCAGCTATGCGCGGAGGGGCGGGGTAACGGCCGTTACTGCCACGCTGGGCGTCATCCTGGGCATGCTGCTTTTGGTCTTGCCGCAGTTCGCCCTGGGCATCTACCTGATCTGGCAGGATCTCCGCCAGTCCGCTGCCGAAGATGACATTTAGAACTGCCGTCCCCCGGCAACGTATGCTATACTGTGACCATCCTGCCAACCAGGTAACCGTTACCAATTTACATATTTACCGGCACGGCCGTGCGCGGCTTCATCCCCATTCGCTGCGCTGGCGCGCTGAGCGTTAAATCATTACTCAAGGAGAAATGTCAAACTATGAAAGAATACGTGTCTGACCTCTACGATAAAATCAAGGGCGAATCAAGCGGCCTGGGCAACTTGCTGGAAAAAGTGCCCGGCCTCAGCGGCTATATGGAACGCAGTCGCCGCCGCGAAGCCGACCAGATTCTGCGCGAAACTGTCTCCAGCCAGCTAGAAACCGCCCGCCTCAATCTCAGCAACGTCCATCAGGAACTCAGCCGGGACATCGTCAAAGCCATGGACTACGCCGAACCGCTGGGCCGCGCCGATAACATGCTCATGGGCCTGATCGGTAAGATTAAGGACGCGCCACAAGGTTACGCCGGTTTCTTCGATGCCGTCAAAGTCAAAGAAGAAGACCTGGCCCGCCTCTACGCCTTCGACGAAAGCATGCTCAACCATGTCGACGAAGTCAATGCCAGCATCGACGCCCTGCAAAAAGCCGTGCGCGACGACGGTGACATCAACAGCACCATTCGCCGCCTGACCACGGTCTTGCAGGCCGCCAACCAGGACTTTGCCAACCGTAACGAAGTCCTCATGGGCATTGAGTAAGATCGAGTCCAGCGAACAAAAATAAGTCTAGATTTTCCGGCTAATAAAACGGATTGTTACACAACCCACGAACATCCGATTACGCAACAAAGGAGTAAAACCCATGCCTCAAGTATTTGACCGAGTTGCCATCGAAACCTGGCTGCGCGACGAAATTGTGCAGAAGTTCCCCCGCGGCGGTCTGGGCGACATCAAACTAGGTTCTCAGCTTATCGTCAACCCCGGCGAAACCTGCGTCTTTGTGCGCGGTGGCGAACCGATGGGCACCTTCACCCCCGGCCGTCACACCCTCACCACCGAAAATATCCCCCTGCTCAGCGACTTGATTGAGCGCGGCCTTTTTGGCGGCAAAAATGTATTCACCGCCGACGTGTATTTTGTCAAAACCACCGACATTACGATGAAATGGGGCACGGCCAACCCCATCATCGTTGAACACCCTCAGCGCTCGCCGGGAGCCAGCGCCATCGTAGGCAACGGCACCTATGTAACCAAAGTTAAAGACCCGTGGCGCTTCCTCAACGCATTGGACGCCTTCCGCGAAAGTGTACGCCAGCAGGAGATCAAAACCCGTCTTGATCCTATGCTGGGCGTTATGATGCAAGACAAACTGAGCGAACTGGCTATCGCCAAGAATTTGGGTCCGGCGCAGCTGCAATCCTTCTCCAAAGATATCAACGACTTGTTGGTAGGACTGCTGCAAGAAGAGTTCGACGCCATCGGCATGGTGCTGGTGGACTTCAACATTCGCCTGGCTCTGCATCCCAAATCGTTGGAAGTGGTCACCAACATGGGCTACGGCACCAGCTACGTGGCCAAGCAGCAGGCCGACGCGTTTGTAGAAGCGGCGCGCAACCCGGCCGGCGGCTCTATGGGCGACATCGGCATTGGGGCGATGGGTATGGCCGCCATGCAAAACCTGCAACAACAGCAGGCTTTGCAGCAGCAGCAATCCCAGGCCACCCAATCCCCGCAGGCGCCAGCGGCCGGCGACACCGGCGCGGCCATGCCAGACGTAATGACCCCGGCGCAGGCGGCCCAAATCCTGCAAGTCGCCGAAGAAGATGTGATTGCGGCCATCGAAGAAGGGGACCTGAAAGCAAAGAAAATCGGCCGTGCCTATCGCATTAGCAAAACGGCATTGGAAGAATTTTTAGCCGGGTAAGAAGCAAGAAGCAACAAAACAAAAAGGAAGATTAAAGCGTTTCAGCGCTTTAATCTTCCTTTTTTCGTCCTTTTTGACCGGCTACAGTTCCCGATTGCGCACGGCGCGGAAGGCCGGGTACACGTGTTCCTTTCGCGCACCGTCTTTTTTGACAACCCCTGCGTTTCGCATCCAGTCTGACCAGCCAAACCAGATAAGGTTTTTGACGAGATCCGTGTGGCGATCCTGCACGTGTTTGTATACGTCTTTCATGTACTCACCAATCTCGCCGTAAAATTGGGGGCCGATCTCGCTGTCATCGGCCACGCCTATTTCAGTAATCCAGAAGGTGTAGCCGGGCAGTTCGCGGCGGTAAACGTCAAACGCCTGGGCCAGTGTGCCGTAGTGCTGTCCCCAATCGAAGGGGGCTTTGGTAGCCCAACGCGTATAGGGGTGGATGCCGATGGCATCCACCGGAATTTTGCCGCCAACGGCCGTTTCGACCTTCTTCAGGTAGGCGGCAGTGGCCTCTGGCCCGGTGGCCATGCCATTGAAAATGAGCGGCGCTTCGGGAGCGACAGAACGCACGGCCGTTGCCACCGCCGTAACAATGAGGCCCATTTGCTCTGGCTTGAGATATACCGAAGCCGGATTATGCTCTTTGTCACCTTCGTTCCAAATCTGATAGGCCACCTCGTCCTTGTAGCGACGATAATGGGTGGCAATGTCCTTGGCCGCAGTGGCCAGATCCAGCGCATAACCAGCCCAATCATTACCGCCGGCCCAGGGCGCTTTGCCCCAGATCGTCTCCTGGTTCAAGATGATAAGCGACTTGACACCCAGGCGATTGTAGGCGTGGATGATGGGATCGTACTGCGCGAAGGCTTTGCGCAAGTCACCGCGCTCAGCGACGACGGTGCGCGCATCCAGTTTGAAGACGAACCGCACCCAGTCCAACCCTTTGAAATCGTCGGAATCATAGGGGTTGCTGTGTGGGGCGTCCGGGTTGACATTGATGCCGGTCTGGAGGACGACCGGCGTATCGACGGGTTTGGGAATATCGATGGGCGCCGGATTGCCCCTGGTGGAACGGTAAAAGATGGCAGAGAGGATGGCTTCCCATAACGGCCGTCCCGCCCGCCCATACCGCTCCTTCAAAGACGCCTCCTGCGCCGGTAACAGCCAGGGATCGTTGATGCGGTAGTCGTCGCCATCCTTGCCCACAATCAAGACCCAGTGCTGGTCGTTGTCTGTGTACGGGGTGTCGCTGGTGAAATCTACCTGCACCGCTACCGGGCGGCCTTCCAACAGGCTGGCGTCGATGCTTCGGATCACTTCCGGGCTGGAAGCCACCTTGCCGCCGTATATCATGTCGGTATATACGTCGGTCAGAGCGTTCCACTTGGTCAGGTTGACGTCGATGAAACCTCCCTGGCGCACCATGGAATCATTCAACTGGGCGGGCGTGACCTGATGGCCGTAAGCATTGGCTACCATGGCAAAGCAGGTGAGCAGGCAGCCCCACTTCCCAATCGTCTGGTTGGAACCAACCTGCCCCAACCGCTTATCGGCCCAACGCGCGTCGCGCTGCGAAACCGGGGCAACTACCGAACTGCCGGGCAGCCAGGGCACCTGGACCCGTACGTAGACGATTTCGCCAAATATTTCGCCTTTATCGTCGAACAAGCGCCAATCTTCGTAGTGGGTGCCGGGGGCCGTGGGAGCGGTCATGTCGATGGACACGTCTACTTCTACGCCGGGGGCGGCGGGAGGCAGAGGGTAGCTGTCCTGGGCAGCCATTTTAACGCCACCCAGGTAACGTATGCTGAAGCCGTCGTCCCAGGCACGTGTGCCGGTGTTTTTCAGGCGCCACGTTTTGGTGAAAGCTTCGCCGGGTGTAATTACCGTATCGTCGGGAATGGTAACATCGGCGATGAACTGGCTGTTGCAAGTGCCTTCCGGGGCGCTGACCGGCGCCTGGGCGATGACGCGCGTGTAGATAACATCACCAAAAAGCTCACCTTTGTCATCACGCAAGCGCCAGTCGCTGAAGTGTGTGCCCGGTGTGTCCGGCACGGTCAGATCGAGGGAGATTTCTACCTGGGCGCCGGGTTGGGCAGCGGGGAGCGGCTGGGCGGTAACGGCCGTCATCGCTTCCCCGGCCACGTGAACCACCTGGTAGCCATCGGTCCAGGCCACGTTGCCGTTATTCTCTACCAGCCAGGTCTTGGTGAAGGCTTCGCCGGTTGTCAGCACGGTGTCGTCCAAAATGGTGACGTCGCGAATGAAACGGCCGTTTGGCCGGCCCTCTTCGCCAACCGGCGACATGGGCGGGGCCTCCTCGGGCGGCTGTTCCGTAGGGTCAGCGATCTCGAACGTGGTAGTCACCGAATATTCGGTAATGGGTTTGATGAGCCGCTGGGCCCGGTTGGCAATGCCGGCAAAACCCGGCCCCAGATACCAGATGGCCGCGCCCAGGATTTCCGGGAATTGGGCGTAATATTCGGCCACGGCGGCGATGTCCTGCATGGCTTTGCTCACTGGCGGCACGCGTTCGTGGGTCCAGCCCCATTCGGTGATGAGGACATACGGCCGTCTGAGATGGTGTTTATCGCAGGCAGCAAACAGTTTTTCAAAACGGCCGATATGGTCACCGCGCAGGAACCAGATATCGGCCGTCTTAAAACTGTATTCGTGCAAAGCGACAGAAAGCTGGCGAGGATGCTGCTGGCACAATTCCAAATATCGCAGCATGCCGTCGGTTTCCCAGGCGCCCTCATCGGGCGTCCCAGAAGAATAGCCAAAAGCGGCATATTTATAACCTTCGGCCAGAGCCAGTTGGCCCGTGTGGAAGGCGAAGTTCCCGATCCAATCTGCCCACTCCACCTCTTTGCGCAGTTCGTTGATGGTCTCAATCCAGACCAACTCTTTATCCAGTTCCGGCGGTAGATTTTTCTTGTGCCAATTCCAATGCTCCTCGGCGGCCAGGGCCGGTTCTTTGTTATAGTCGGGCACGTCGGGATTGCCGGAAGGGGGTGGTCCGCCAAGGGACGGCACGGAGCGCCGGAAAGCCAGCACATGGGGCACTTTGTTATTGCCGGCGCGCATCAACTCCTGGGCGTCAAACAAGCCGGTCATCGCGTCGGCAGCCTTGATGACAAAGGGGATTCCGGCCGCATCCAGTGTCCGTAAATAATCGCCGATGCCGGTGGGATTGCCACCGCTGGCAGTGTGGAAACCAATTTTGTTAAAGGCTTTCATGTGGGAACCTCCTGATTCTGAGCCGCAAACAAGTACAAGAAGGGTATACGAAGGGAACAGGCATTGTCAACGAGATTCATTAACAAAAACATAACAAATGTCATTTGTCATCGAGTCACAACCTGCTACCATTTTGGCTGGTTGGAATTATGAATCGGCGATTGATGGAATTGTTTTATGCTATTCTCACATCACGTTTCGCCAACTGAACCAGCGTATCAGTTTTGCCGTTTCTCTCATTATTTTATTGGTAAAAGTTTTACCCAATTTTACTGTGCGGCTCACTGTGCGTTGGGCCGCTCACAAGGAGATGTTTTTAAATGAAAAAGACGCAGAAGGTAACATTGCAGCTGGGAGTTTCGATGGGAACGGCCGTTCTCATCTTCCTGGCCCTCTTTGCCGCCCTGAACCCCAGCGTTCTGGCCGCACCTGATGGAAGCAATCCCCAAATTTTAGTCAATGAGTTCTATCGAGATGGAAACTTAACGACCACAAATGAATGGATCGAGGTTGTTCTGGTACAAGATTTGACAGCGGCAGAATTAGAAGGCTTTTACATTGGAGACTCGACCAGTGCCACCGCTGCCAAGTATTCAGCTTATCAATTTACAGGGGTAAGCGCCATTGCCAGCACGTTCCCCAAAGGAACCATCATTGTCATCGGTGGCGACACAGCCTTTACCGAGGATGCCAGTTATGATCCCGAAAATGGTGATTGGAATATTTTCTTGAATACCAGTGGTTCTTATCTGGTCAATGCCAATGCGGGAAGTAATGGGGACATTGCAGGGACAGATGTTATTTATGTGGATACGGCCAACTCAGGCGACACAATTTCAGCTGATGGTTTTGCCGTGAATTGGGATGCTACACCGGGAACATTCGGAGCCAACGCCGATGTCTTAATTACGGCTCCAGCAAACGTAACGGGCGTAGTTCTCAATTCTGATTTGGCCGGGGCAACAACTGCCGGTAATTGGGGAACGAGCATCGATCCTACCAGCCTGACACCGGGTGCCCCAAATGGAGGAGACAATTCCACCTATATCAATGATTTGCGGGCTTTATCGGGAAAGCTAACGGCCGTCAAAACCGTTTCTCCGGATATCAGTGTACCTTACCAAAGCGCAGTAACGTATACTATCGTCCTTCACAACAGTTATATCTATTCGGAGACGGCCGTTCTCTTCACCGATACCCTGCCCATCAGCACCACGTTCAACAGTTGGATTGAACAACCGGCAGGCGCAGCGGTCAACAACGACGAAATTACCTGGACGGGCACCGTCACCAACGGTGAGTCCATCACCTTTACCTTCACCGCAGACCAGACCGGCGACTACGGCCAGACGATAATCAACACCGCCGCATACAGCGGCACCACTTCCGCCGGAACCGCCGAAGCCGCGTTTACGGTCGAATCCCTATCCGGTGACGTGACCTTCGTCTACCACGACCTGGAAGACGTTGTGCAGCCCGGTGAGTCGGTGTACCTAGCGGGTGATTTCAACGCCTGGGACACCACTTCTACCCCCTTGACCGCTGATGCCGGGTTCGAGACGTTCTCTACAACGGTCACGGCCGTTACCGCCGGTACCAACAATTACAAATACATCGTCTACACCGACACCGTCGCCAACGGCATCCAGCAGTGGGACTGGCTCAATACCAACGACCGATCCTACAATGTCCTGGGCACAGCCACGGTCGATGATTACCGCAACGTGGTTCCCAGCTACGCCGTCCTGTCTGGGCCAGCCACACTCGCCATTACCCAAACCTTTGCCGCCGGACCCATTACCGGCGAACTCTATATCAATAACGTGACCAATCCTGATGGTGAGGGGCGCGGTCTGAAGGCGCAGGTCGGCTTTGGCAACAGCACAGATCCCGGCGCCTGGACCTGGTTCGACGCCGTTTACGCCGGCCAAAATGGCAACAATGACCTCTTTGAAGGGAGTATTATCCCCTACACGCCCGGTGTCTATTCGTACACCAATCGCTTCAACGGCAACTGGGGCACCGGCAACCCGAACTCGGTCTGGACGTATGGCGACCTGGACGGTGTCTATCCCGGCGAACCATTTGAGCTGACCAATACCGGCGTGATCACCGCCGAAGCCGCTGCCGCTTGTGACATCAATCCAACATACCGCATCCACGACATTCAAGGACCGGGAAGCAGCACACCCATTAACGGCACAAGCGTCACGGTTAATGCAGTCGTCGTTGGGGATTATCAGGTTGGCGGTTACAACGGCTTCTATATTCAGGAAATGGACCAGAATGTAGACGCTAACCCGGCCACCTCGGAAGGCGTTTTTGTCTACTACCCAGCCAATACTGTCGATGTGTCGGTAGGCGATGTGGTGTATGTGGCTGGCACGGCTGGTGAATTTAACGGCCAAACACAGATCACCAGCGTTACGGCCGTCAACATTTGCAGCAGCAGCGCGACGGTAACCCCGGCCACCATAGACATGCCGTTCACCAACTCGACCAACCTGGAATGGGTGGAAGGCATGGCCGTCACTTTCCCGGACAAACTGACCGTCACCGACAACTACAACATGGGCCGCTACGGCGAGGTTTACCTGTCGTCCAACGGCCGTCAAATGCAGTACGCCCACCTTTACACCCCGGACGTAGCCGGTTACGCCGCCTACGAGGCCGAACAGGCCCTCAATCGCATTCTGATCGATGACGGCCGTACCGACCAAAACCCGCTCGTGCCCATGCCCTACCTGGATCCCGACGGCACCCTGCGCGCCGGGTCAACCATCACCAACATGACAGGGGTCATGGGCTATGGCTTCAGCGCCTACCGTATCCAGCCCACCGGCCTCATGACCTTCACGCAAAGCAACCCGCGTGAAAACACGGCCGTCAACGGCTCGTTGAAGTTCGCCAGCCTGAACGTGCTGAACTACTTCACCACCATCGACACCGGCGCCGCCATCTGCGGTCCATCCGAAGACATGGAGTGCCGCGGCGCCGATACCCTGGACGAACTCAACCGGCAGCGCGCCAAACTGGTCAGCGCGATTACCGGCCTGGACGCCGACGTAATCGGCCTGATCGAGATCGAAAACAACGTCAACGACGATGCCCTGATTGATCTGGTCGACTCGCTCAACGCCGAAGCCGGAGCCGGCACCTACAGCTACATTGACACCGGTACCATTGGCACCGATGCCATCAAGGTCGCCCTGATCTACAAACCGGCCAAAGCAACTCCGTTTGGCAGCTACGCCATCCTGGATGACAGCTTCGACCCAGCCTACCAGGACAACCTGAACCGACCGTCTCTGGCACAAACCTTTGTCGATCCCACCACCAACGGCCGTGTCACCGTCTCCGTCAACCACCTCAAATCCAAGGGGTGCGGCGGCGAAACGGGCGGCGACGTGGATCAGCTGGACGGGCAGGGCTGCTGGAACGCCACCCGCACCGCCGCCGCCCAGATCCTGGCCGACTGGCTGGCCACCGATCCCACCGGCAGCGGTTATCCCAACTTCCTGATCATGGGCGATCTCAACTCCTATGCCATGGAAGACCCGATTACTGCCCTGAAAGATGCCGGGTTCGTCAACCTGCTGGATGCCTTCCTGGGCATCGACGCCTACAGCTACTCGTTCAACGGCGAGTTTGGTTACCTGGATTACGCCCTGGCCAGCCCTGGACTGGCGCCCTTTGTCACCGACACGGCCGAATGGCACATTAACTCCGACGAGCCGCGGGCGTTAGATTACAACAACTTTAACCAGCCGTTCTTCTTCAACCCAGACCAATACCGCGCCTCGGACCACGACCCGGTGCTGGTCGGTATTGACCTGCCGACGATCAGCATCGTCAGCCCGACCGAAGGAGAGGTGTTCACCAGCACGAACGGCTTGCCAACGGCCGTGCCCGTCACCGTCGCCACCACCAACTTCAACATTCCAGCCGACGGTCACTGGCACGTTTGGGTCGATGGCGCTGAAATCGGCCCGGTTCTGGCTTACACCACGACCGTCGATTTGCTGCCCGGCAGCCACGTAATCACTGCCGAACTGCGCAGCCCCAGCCACTTGCCGTTAGGCCCGGTGGCCAGCGTTTCGGTCACGGTCAACATCCAGTACGTGGTCAACCTGCCCATCATCATGAAGCCATAACGACATGGGGCCGTTAGGCTTAACCGCTTAACCTCCGAGGCCGGGCAATGTAACAGTTGCCCGGCCTTTTTTGTGGACCTGCGCCTCGTCGTCTGGTGTTGGAAAAACGGCCGTTTTTCCGGTACACTCTCGGTCAATTCACACTATTGGAGAACCCATGACCACAAAATACGAAGCTCTGCTAGATAAAGTCTATGAAATTCACGATCTGAACAAAGCTCTGGCTGTTCTGAGTTGGGACAAGGAAGTCAACATGCCCGCCGCCGGCCTGGACGCCCGCGTGCAGCAAATGACCACCCTCAGCCGCTTCACCCATCTCCTCAGCACTTCGGATGACTATGGCGGCCTCATCGAAGACGCCGCGGCCGAACTGAACGGCGCGCCCTACGACAGCAATGAAGCCAGCCTGATCCGTTACCTGCGCCGCAGCTACGAGGATGCGCGTAAGCTCCCCCCGGAATTTGTCGCCCGATCGGCGGAGGTAAGCGGCCAGGCACGGGCCGTGTGGGCGCAGGCCCGCGCCGAAAACGACTTCGCCTCGTACCAGCCCTGGCTGGAGCAGGTAATCGAGTTGTGCCAGGAACAGGCCGAACTGTACGGCTACGAAGACGAAAAGTATGATGCCTTGCTGGATAAGTACGAATATGGCATGAAAACGGCCGATGTCCGGGCTATTTTTGAAGCTGTAAAAGCGGAATTGGTCCCTTTGCGGCAGGCGATTGCCGAGCGGGGAACGGCCGTCGACGACAGCGTCGTGCACCAATCATTCGACATCGACACCCAGAAGAAATTCGCCCGCTACATCACCGACGCGGTGGGATACGACTTTAATCGCGGCCACCTGGGCACCGTTGTCCATCCTTTCGCCACCAGCTTCAGCCGCAACGACGCGCGCATTACCACCCGCTGGTATCCCGACTTTCTCAATCCTTCCCTTTTTGGCGCGCTGCACGAATCCGGCCATGCCATGTACGAACAAGGCACGCACCCCGACCTGGCACGCACGCCGCTGGCGCGTGGCACCTCGCTGGGCATCCACGAATCGCAGTCGCGCATGTTCGAGAATCTGGTTGGCCGCAGCCGCGCCTTCTGGCAGGCGCACTATCCCAGGCTGCAAAGCCTGTTCCCGCAGCAGCTAGGTTCGTACACCGTCGAGGATTTTTATCGGGCCATCAACAAGGTCCAGCCCTCTTTCATCCGCGTGGAAGCCGATGAGCTGACTTACAATTTCCATATCATCTTGCGTTTTGAACTGGAACAGGCCATGCTGAACGGCGAGCTGGCAGCCAAAGATTTGCCCGAAGCGTGGAATGCTAAGATGGAAGAACTGCTGGGCGTCGTGCCGCCAACAGACAGCCAGGGCTGCCTGCAAGACGTGCATTGGACGCGGCCTGGATTTGGTTATTTTCCCACGTATGCGCTGGGTAATTTATATGGGGCACAATTTTGGGAAACGGCCGTTTCGCAAAATCCGGCCATTCTCGATGAGTTGAACCAGGGCCAGACAACCAGCCTGCTGGCCTGGCTGCGCGAGAACATTCACCAATACGGCCGTAAATTCACACCCGGCGAACTTGTCCAGCGTGTCACCGGGCGACCGCTTGACCATGCCGCCTTTATGCGCTACGTCACAGCCAAATTTAGCGAGTTGTATGCCTTGTAGGGGGAGCGGGCAGCGGATGGTGGGCAGCGAGTAGGGGATACAATCGCCCAACTCGCTGCCCGCCACGTGCTAGGCTTTGTCGTGATCCGGGCTGGAAGGCTCCGGCTTAATAACTGCTTGATCGGGGAATTCGATGCGCACGCGCGTGACCGCCAGACGGTCAATATCCAGCACCCGGAATGACACCTGTTCATCGTAAATCACTTCGTCGTTGATTTCAGGCGGCCGTCCCAATTTGGCGACCACCAATCCACCAATCGTTTCCACGTCGGGCAAACCTTCTCTTTCGCCCAGGTAAACCATTTCCGCCAGATCATCCACCAGGTAATCCCCGGCGGCCTCGATGACGCCCGGTTCTAAAACCACGAACGGCTCTCTTTCCAGGTCAAACTCATCGCGCACTTCACCGACAATCTCTTCTACCAGGTCTTCCAGCGTCACAATCCCGGCCATGCCGCCAAATTCATCCAGGACAATAGCCATGTGCAAACGCTGGCTCTTGAACGCCGCCAGCAGTTTTTCTACCGGATAATCCTCCGGCACAGCCGGAGCAGAGCGCATGATCAACCGAATGTCGAAGCGGCTGTCGGGGCGCATGGTCTGGCGGATCAGGTCTTTCAGGTGCACAATGCCGGTGATGTGGTCCAGGTCGTTTTCATAGACTGGAAAACGGCTGTGGCGGCTCTCGGTAACAATTTGTAGCAGTTCGTTTTTGGCAATGTCTACGGGAATGGCCTGCACACGAGTACGCGGCGACATCACCTGCCCGGCCAGCCGGTCGCTAAAATCAAAGATGTTGCGGATCATCTCTTCTTCGTCTTCGTTGAGCAAACCACCTTCCGCGCTTTCTGTCACCAGCAGCTCGATCTCTTCTGGCGACAGAACGCGGGCGTGGCCCTCCGCTGGCGGCACTTTGAAGACGCGCAGCAGCCAACTGCCCACCGCATTTAGCAAACGTACGGGGATGACTAGGATGGTCTGGGCCACCTGCATGGGACGGGCAATCCACAAAACGAGGCTCGGCGCGTTCTGCAAAGCCATCGATTTAGGCACCATTTCCCCTAACACCACGTGCAGATAAGTCATCAAAGACAGAGCGATGACATAGCCCAGGGAACGTACCAATGCCTCGCTGGGTTCGAACCAGAGCCCGGCGATCAGGGGCTCGATCAGGTGCGAAATTTGCGGCTCGCCGTACATGGCCAGTCCCAGCGAGGCAATTGTAATGCCCAGTTGGGCGGTGGCAATGTAACGGTCTTGTTTAACGCGTGAATCCAACACGCTGAGTACCATTTTGCGCTGGCCGCTGGTACGGGTGTCGGTCATCTCCTCTAGCTGGGTGGGCCGCACGCCGATGATGCTAAACTCGGCCGTTACAAAAAAGCCATTCAACAAGACCAATAGCAGGATAACCACGGCCGTTAAAATGACGGAACCCATCGTGATGGCCCCTTCGGCGGCGGCCGCAGCAACCAGCACGGCCATGCTCATGCCGGGCACAGAGAGCGAGAGCAGGAGAAGCTTAGTCATGGTCGGCTACCTCCCATTCGCTGAAGCTGGTGACTTCGCGCAGCGGCGGCAGCTGTAAGGAAACTTCGGAGACGCCCAGGTCGGCCATAGCTTCAACGCGGATTTGGGTTTCGCCAACAACGACGACCTCGCCTTCCGTGGGCGGCCGGCCCAATACGCTGAACACGAGACCGCTCAAGGTATCGGCTTCGGTGGGCAGGTTCAGTTCCAGGTATTCGTTCACATCGGAAACCAGGAGATCGCCGCGCAGGTAGACACGGCCGTTTTGATCCCGCGCTATCAGGGCCATCTCATCGTCAAACTCGTCTTGCAGCTCGCCAAAAATCTCCTCGATCAAGTCCTCGAACGTGATCAGGCCCGCCGTGCCGCCATACTCGTCAAACACAATTGCCAGATACTTGCGGTCCACGTTCAACTTCTGCCACAGGTCAGCAACCGGCATCGTCTCCGGCACGTAAATGACATCACGCAAAACCGAACTCACGTCGCTCTCGCCGTTCAGGTAGAGGCGGAAAAGATCTTTGATGTGCACAAAACCGGTAATCTCGTCCACCGACTCATGGTAAATAGGGATGCGCGAGTAACCTTCGGCAATCGCCAGGTTGATGAGTTCTTCTATCTGACTCTCAATCGGCGCGGCCACCAGGCGCGTGCGGTGCACCATCACCTGGCGCGCGTGCAGATCGCGCAGGCGAAAGGCGTTCCGCAGCATTTGCCGTTCTTCGGCGTCTAAAAGGCCGCTTTCATGGCTCTCCGTGACCAACAGCTCGATTTCTTCTGGCGAATGGAACTGGGCGCCTTCACTGGGCTGGCGGCCCAACAGTCGCAGCACGATGCTGCCGCTGCCATTGAACAACCAGATCAACGGCCGAAACAGAATGAGCGAAATGCGCATGGGAATGACGAGCGCCAGTGCCAGATTTTCCGGGTACTGGATAGCCACCGACTTGGGGAACAGTTCGCCCAAAATCACTTGCAACATCGTGATAAAAACCAGGACGATGATGAAAGACAACGATTGGGCCGCCGCTGCACTGTTCGTGAAGTGGCTCAGAGGGGCTACCAGATAACCGGCAATAACGTTCTGGCCGTAGGCGCCCAACACCAGCGAAGAAATGGTGATGCCAATCTGGCAGGCGGCTACGTAGGCATCTAAAGCGGCCGTGTTTTCCATGATGGGGCGCAGCATTTCGGCCATTTTATTGCCGCTGCCGGCCATCTGGCTTATTCGGGTGCGCCTGGAAGAGACCGTAGCAAATTCAGCAGCCACATAGAGCCCGTTCACGAAAATCATCAGGGCAACTGCAGCTATGATTACAATGACTGTCCACATGTTCCTTTTTTAGCCTGAAAATGAAATTTGAAGCGTGAGGTATAGCTTATTAATGTCTATCACGAGTCATTTAAAACAGATAGCATGACCCAGGCAGCCAGCAATAATGACAGCAGCCAAAGTCAAAACTATCAGCAATGGATTGTCTTAGTCTATGGGATGGCCTGATAGGGTCAGGCGGCTCGGAGTTTGATTCCGTCAAGGCTGGCACTCCCTGGCAGCCCTAACCAATCGATATGAACAAAAAATGTTGGTGGCGGACACTTCCGTCATGTAATGGTCGCGTTTAAGCGATTGTTTCTTTGCTGTTCGTCGTACAAATCAGCATCAATCAACTTGCAAAAGCAGATATTAACAAATTACCCGTTTGGGATCGTTGGGGATTATAAAACAGCGCCGGTGATTGGTCAAACGGCCGTAAGACACCCTCACAACGAAAAACTGGTCGCCAACAGTCCCCATCAACGTCTATTTTGGCGGGCCAAAAGGGTAAGTTCGCGCAGCAACGGCCGTATCGCCTCTGGCGCAGCCGTATCGCTCATTTCCACGGAATGTTCCCGTTCCTGGCTGGCAATGGTCAGGCGATAGTAAAACTGATCCGCGCCTGAAGCAGCCTCGCTCAGGCTGGCCGGCAGCTCAAAAAAGGAAGCCGCCTCGACCATGTCCTGCAGCTGCTGGGCCTTTTCCGGGGAAAGCGCGGCGGTGTTGATGGTTACGGCCGTGCGCAGCCCGCCAAACCCGCCGCTGCGCTCAAAATCAATTTTCATGAATTATCCCTCGTGCCAAACACAGAGCGCACCATAGTCGCCAGCGCCGCGCTGCAGCCCGGCGGCTGGGGCACTGGTACAGGCGGAGGCGTGCTGCCGTCATCCACGCTAAGCCCTACGCCCTCCCAGCCATGCCGGACGGCCACCTGTTCCGGGCTGTCCACGCCATACAACTCGCCGGCCGCCGCAAACGTCGCGCGGGCGGCCGCCTGAAAGTCTGAATTGGCCTGAAGTTTATCGCATAGAGTGACATACCAGATGCGCCCGGCTTTTTCCCAGGCATACCCGCCAATCTCTACGGCCGTCAGGTAAAAGGCGTGGTTAGGGATGCCAGAATTGATGTGGACGCCGCCGTTATCGTAGGAAACGTTTTGATAATCGTCCATGTGGGCCGGCTGCGGATCTTTGCCCAAAATCGGATCGTCGTAGGCAGTGCCCGGCGCAGACATGGAACGCAAAGCCACGCCGTTGACATTTTCCGTAAAAAGCCCCTCGCCAATCAACCAATCAGCCTCACTGGCGGTCTGGTTTAGCCGGTACTGCTTGACCAGAGAACCGAAGACGTCCGAGAACGATTCATTGAGAGCGCCAGGTTGGTTATAGTAGGTGAGGTTGGCCTCGAACTGGGTCACTCCGTGGGTAAGCTCGTGCCCAATCACGTCCAGAGCGATGGTAAAACGGTTAAAGAGGCGCTGGTCCGGCGGCAAATCTTCGTCGCCGTCACCGTAAACCATTTGCTGGCCATTCCAAAAGGCGTTGTCGTACCCCTGTTGATAATGGACGGTGGAGAGTAGGCGCAGCCCGTTATTGTCGATGGAATTACGGCCGTATACCGTCTGGTAGAGATCGTACGTCGTGCCTCCCCCGTCATAGGCTTCATCTACGGCTGCATCGCCCGTGGGCGGATCACCTTCGCCGCGTACCAGTTCGCCCGGCAGGGAAGAGCCAAAGTGGGCATCGTAGACGGCCCGATCCAGGCCAGCCGCCACGGCCGTCTCTACCAATTCTTCATAGCTCGACCGTTCCTGCCGCTGCCCGCGAAACTGGGCCGAAACCAACATGGTTTGCACGGCCGTGGCTTTCTGTGTCGGCGTCCCTCGTTCAACGATGTTCTGCAACATATACGAAGGAATAATTCCATAGATGATCCGGTTATTTTGCATTTTCCGACCTCTTATTCTGCTGGTGACTGCGATGGGGAGAACAGTTAACGGGTACTAAAAGCATTGTACTGCCACAAGTGGCAAATGCAAGCCCCGAGCCACTTTTTGTCCGCGGCTCCTCATCATGCCGGGGGCGAATCTGACCTGTACAAAGTAGCCAAAGAAGACGGCCGTTTTTTGCCATGTTTGACATCCAAAACGTTTCGGATTATACTCAAACCATCCTCCAAAACGTTTTGGAAAAAATCGGCATCATTCTAGGGAGCATCCATCAGGCACACAAGAGGGGAATGTTATGGCCGTCACTTTAAAAGACATAGCCCGCGAGGTTGGCGTTTCTGTCACCACTGTTTCACGCGGTTTGGCGGGCTATGACGATGTCGCCGCTGAAACTCGTGAACGCATTCAAGAAGTCGCCGATCAACTGGGATACCACCCCAATCTCACCGCTCGCCGCCTGCAAAAGCAGCGCACCGATACGCTGGGCTTCATCATGCCTACGTTCGGCCCGCGCTTTTCCGACCCGTTCTTCAGCGAATTTCTGGCAGGCATTGGCAATGAAGCCGCCGGCTATGGCTACGACCTGTTGGTTTCCACCCACGCCCCAGACAGCGACCGGGAGCGCGAGGCTTACGCACGCGCCGTGCGCGGCGGCTGGGTAGACGGCCTGATTGTGGTACGCACCCGCGAAAACGACGAGCGCATCGAAACGTTGTGCGCCCACGAGTTTCCGTTTGTGGCCTTTGGCCGCACGGATTGCAACTGCGATTTCCCCTACGTCGACGAAGATGGCGCAGCTGGGATGCGCCTGATCGTACAGCATTTCATCGACCTGGGTCACCGCCGCATCGGCTTTATAGCACCGCCGCCGGGCCTGATGTTTGGCCGCTACCGTCTGCGCAGCTTTCTCAGCACAATGGCCGCCAACAACCTGGAAACACCGCCCGACCTGGTAGTGGAAGGCGACATGACGCAGCGCGGCGGCGCCGAAGTGGTGGAGCGGCTGTTGAATCTGGCCGAGCGTCCCACGGCCGTTATCGCCGGCAACGATCTCATGGCCATTGGCGCCCTCAACCGCATCCAACAGCGCGGCCTGCGGGTCGGGCAGGACCTCGCCGTCGCCGGCTTCGACGACATCCCCCTCTCCGCCTACACCACCCCGCCCCTTACCACCATCCACCAACCCATCTACGACATCGGCCGGCGCACCTGCGCCATGCTGATCGAGATCATCAACGGCCGTCCCCCCGCCAATCCCCATATTTTACTAACGCCCGAACTGGTCGTCCGCGAATCCAGCGGACCACCGCGCACCACCAACTAACCCACGAGGAGGTTTATGACACAACCAGAGAGAAGAGACCGTTTACCCCGTTTGTAATCACAATTATTTTTTCAACTGAAAAGGAGGTTTACCCATGAAAAAAGTATGGCTGCTCATTGCTCTGGCAGTCGCCTTTGTGTTCGCCCTCAGCGCGTGCCAGCCGCAGACGGAGACGCAAACCGTCGAAGTCACCCGCGTCGTCACCGAAACACAAGAAGTGGAAGTGACCCGTGTCGTGACCGAAACGGTAGTAGAAACTGTAGAAGGTGAGGCGGTCGAAGTCACTCGTGTCGTCGAAGTACCGTCCGAACCGACCGACAAGGTGGTTGTTGAATTTTGGACCACCGACAACGAAGAAGAGCGTGTAAACGTTTACGAAGATGTCGCCGCCCGCTTCATGCAAGAGCACCCCAATGTCGATCTGCGGATCGTCCCCATCGAGGAAGCCGGTGTTACGCAGCGCATCTCCACAGCCCTGGCAGCCAACCGCCTGCCCGACATCGTGCGCATGGGCGTGGAACGCGTGGCTGCCTTTTCCGCCGACGGCATTCTGGATGAAGACGCCGCCGAGGCTGTCATCGCCAGCATCGGGCAGGACGACTTCCGCGAAAGCCCACTGGCAATGGTTACCAACCCGGAAACCGGCAAGCACGCTGCCGTGCCCTACGACGGCTGGCTGCAAGCCATCTGGTATCGCCAGGACGTGTTTGATCAGGCTGGCCTGGCGGCTCCCATCAGCTGGGACGACATCAACGCCGCCTGTGACGCGCTGCCCGGCACAGAAAACCTGCTCTACGCCGTCGGCCTGGGCACCGACCCCGGCCAGAATTACGGCCACCAGATTTTTGAACAGGTCGCCATCTCCAATGACGCCTGGCCGTTCGACAGTGAAGGCAACGTGACCATGAACACGCCGGAAATGATCGCCGCGCTGGAGTTTTACTCCAACCTGCAGCGGTGTGCCCTGCCCGGCCCGCAGTACTGGCGCGGTGCGCGAGAAGCGTACGAGCTGGATCAATCCGGGATGCTCTTCTACAGCACTTACATCATGGACGACCTGGTGGAAGGCTCTGGCATGGAAAGCGGCGGCAACGTGGAGATAGCCGTGGAAGATCTGGCCGCCAAGACCGGCTTTGCGCCGCAAATGGACGGCCCCAACGGCTCGGCCTCCTACGGCCAGTTGGTCACGTTGGGCATTATGCAAGGCGCAGACCCTGAGGCCCAGCAGGTCGTGGAATATTTCCTGCAAGAAGGATATGCCGACGTACTGGGTCTGGCTCCCTTTGGCAAAGTTCCGGTGCTGAAGAGCGCAGTAGACGATTGGAAGAATTCCAGCGATTACTTCGCCAACTACTCCGATGAAACGTTGGACCAAATTGCCAATGGTTATGACACCATGCAGCGTTGGCTGTTCCGCCCCGGCTACGATGCCACCGAGCAGGCAGTCATCGGCGACATTGAAGGTCGGTTGTTGATTCCGCAAGTGATTAGCAACATCGCCCTGGAAGGCACGATGACGCCGGAAACGGCCGCTGAGTTCCTGCAAACCGAGGTTGAAGGTCTGTTAGCCGACCGGATGCAGTAAGTTTCTAAGAGCCAGAGCGAGAGGAAGCATGGCACTTCCTCTCGCTTCTGGATTGCAGGTGTGTTATGACTTCCACTACGCCAACGGCCCCCAAGCGCAGTCGCTGGAACTCGTTGTCGGCCAGGGAAGCGCGGCTGGCCTGGATGTTGATTTTGCCCACGGCCGTTATCGTCTTCGGCCTCGTCATCTTCCCCGCTATCTTCAGCGTCTGGATTAGCTTTCACGAAGTGGGGCTGCAAGACCTGAACAACGTCTTCCACACGCCGTTTGTCGGCCTGGAAAACTTCAAAGATGTCATCAACGACTTCGCCTTTAAGCCGGGACCACTGCCTGCCGGGTGGGACGAGGCCAATCTGCTGGGCAAGTTTGGACTGGTCTTTACCAAGTGGAATTGGGGCGCGGCTATCACTACGGTGGTTTACGCCTTCGCCGGGACCATTGTCACGGTGACGATGGGCCTGGGGGCGGCGCTGCTGCTTAACGAGCCGTTTAAGGGGCGCGGCATGGTGCGCGCCGTGTTTTTGTTCCCGTACATTGCGCCCATCGTCAGTGTGGCTTTTGTGTGGCGCTGGATGCTGGACCCACGGCCGTCTGGCGTCATCAACGATCTCCTTTTACGCGCGGGAGCTATCGACCTGCCGATGGCCTATCTGGCCACACGAGGTTTGGCCTTGCTGCTGGTCATCTTCTTCGAGGGCTGGCGCTACTTCCCCTTCGCCATGCTGATGATTCTGGCCCGTTTGCAGGCCATAGACAGGTCATTATACGAAGCGGCCGAAGTGGACGGGGCCTCCACCTGGCAGCGCTTCCGCCACGTTACCCTGCCGGAGCTGCGCTACGTGCTGGGGGCCATCTTCCTGCTGCGCCTGATGTGGACCTTTAACAAGTTTGACGACATCTTTTTGCTGACCGGCGGCGGGTTTGGCACCAAAGTGCTGCCGGTATTGACCTATGAATTTAGCTTCCGCCTGCGCAATTTTGGGCAGGGCGCAGCCACCGCCATGATTTTGCTGGCGCTGCTGGTGCTGTTCCTGGCGCTTTATATCGGCGTGGTGATGAAGAACGTGGAGGATGATTGAGATGAGTGAATTGAAAACGGCCGTTTCCCCCTCTTACACCCATTCTCCTCAAAAACAAAGCATCCTGGAGCGCCTGGGCCGCTGGCTCACCTGGAAAAAATTCATTTTCCTCATGGTCATGCTCACCTTCCTCTCTATGATCATCTTCCCGTTCTACTGGATGATCAGCTCATCGTTCAAAACCCGCGCCGAAATTGGCGGGCGCACCCCCGTCTACGTGCCCTCCGCCCTGCGCCTGGACGCTTACCAGGAACTTTTTGATCCCAGTCACCCCAGCTTCCAGGATTTTGGGCGCACCATCATCAACAGCGCCACCATCGCCATTCCTACCGCGCTGATCGCCGTCGTTCTTTCCACGCTGGGCGCATACGCCATCGCCCGCCTACACTTCAAGGGCAAAAACGTCATGCTCAACAGCATTTTGCTCATCTACCTGTTTCCCGGCGTGCTGCTCATCATTCCCCTGTTCGCCATGCTGGCCCGCCTGGGAACCATTTTCGGCTTCGATGTGCAAGACAATCTGGCGATCCTCATTTTCACCTACCTGGCCCAAACGCTGCCGGTTGCCCTTTATATGCTCACCAACTACTTTCGCACCATTCCTTCCGAAATTGAACAGGCCGGCCTGATTGACGGCTGCGACCGCCTGGGCGTGATCTGGCGCATTACTCTGCCGCTGGCCGTGCCGGCCTTGATTTCGGTAGCTATCTATACCTTTATGATTGCCTGGAATGAATTCCTGTACGCCTTCGTCTTCCTCAACGACAGCAACATGTTCACCATGCCCATCGCCATCAACACCCTCTACAACGATCCCAGCCCGCGCCCCAACGTTGTCATGGCCGCTTCCACCGTCATGACCTTGCCGGTCATGATTTTGTTCCTGGGAATGGAACGCTTCCTGGCCGAAGGGCTATCCGCTGGCGGCGTTAAAGGTTAAAATCAGGCGGGGTTAGGAAGCTGGTTAGTGGGAGAGTTGGATGGTTGGATGGTTGGTTGGGTTGGTTAGGTTGGTCAGGTTTGTTAACCGACACCAACAAACCAGCAAACCATCAAACTAACCAACCAACAAACCAGCAAACTAACCAACCAACAAACTATCAAAATTCCAGAGGAACAACATGACAACAGACCATTTGTGGTGGCAAAAGGGCATTATTTACCAGATTTATCCGCGTTCGTACCAGGACAGCAACGGCGACGGCATTGGGGATCTGGCCGGGATTCGGCGGCGGGTGGATTACCTGGAGAAATTGGGCATAACGGCCGTCTGGCTCTCCCCCATCTACCCCTCCCCCATGCACGACTTCGGCTACGACGTGGCCGACTACGTCGACATCAACCCCATGTTCGGCACAATGGCCGACTTCGACGCGCTGCTGGCCGATTTACACGGCCGTGGCCTCAAGCTCATCCTCGACCTGGTGCCCAATCACACCTCCAGCGACCACGCCTGGTTCCAGGAAAGCCGCCGCAGCCGCGACAATCCCAAACGCGATTGGTACATCTGGCGCGATCCCGCCCCGGACGGCGGCCCGCCCAACAACTGGCTCAGCTTCTTCGGCGGCCCCGCCTGGACCCTCGACGAGACCACCGGCCAGTATTACCTGCACCAATTTGTCACCCAGCAGCCGGAATTGAATTACCGCCATCCCGACGTGCTGCCCGCGATGCTGGACAACATGCGCTTCTGGCTGGACAAAGGCGTCGACGGCTTCCGCGTGGACGTCATCTGGCTGATGATGAAGGATGAACGGCTGCGCGACGAGCCGCCCAACCCGCATTGGAATGGCATCGAACCATTTGGCAGCCTCAACCACATCTACACGCAGGGTGTGCAGGGCATCCACGACCTCATCCGCCAGATGCGCGCCGTGCTGGACGAGTACGACGGCCGTATGATGGTCGGCGAAATCTATCTGCCCTACGATGAGCTGATGCCCTACTATGGCGAAGCGCTGGACGAGTGCCACATGCCCTTTAACTTCCACCTCATCGCCAACAAGCAGTGGGAGGCCACGGTCGTGCGCCAACTCGTGGAAGCGTACGAAGCCGCTTTGCCGGAAAACGCCTGGCCCAACTGGGTGCTGGGCAACCATGATCAGCACCGCGTGGCCACGCGCCTGGGGCAGGCGCAGGCCCGCGTGGCCAACATGCTGCTGCTGACCCTGCGCGGCACGCCCACCACCTACTACGGCGAGGAAATCGGCATGGAAGACGGCCACATCCCGCCGGAATTTGTGCAAGACCCACCGGCCGTCCTCCAGCCGGAAATCGCCCACATCGTTGGCCGCGACCCGGAGCGCACGCCGATGCAGTGGGACGCTTCGCCCCACGCCGGCTTCGCTCCGGCAGCGGTGCAGCCCTGGCTGCCCGTCGCCGCCAACTACCCGGCACGCAACGTCGCCCAGCAGGAGCAAGACCCGGCTTCTATGCTGAGCCTGTACCGGGCGCTGGCCCATCTGCGCCAGCAGGAACCGGCTCTCGCTGTGGGCGACTATGCGACGGTGGACACGGCCGTTCCCGACATCTTCGCCTACCAGCGCACCTACCCCGGCGCGGCCAGCTTCCTCGTCGTCCTCAACTTCGGCGGCGAGGCGCGAACGGTTGACATGCGTGAGGCGGGGGAAACGGCCGTTATCGCCCTCTCCACCACCCTCACCCGCACCGGCCCCGTCACCCTGCATAACCTGCAAATCCAGGGCAACGAAGGGCTGCTGCTGCGCCTGAGTAACTAGAGACTAGAGACTAGAGACTAACCAGTCTCCAGTCTCTAGTCTCCAAATTCCTATGAGCACCATCGGACTCCTCCACTTCAAAGTCGGCAGCACGGATGGCGTGTCGCTAGAAATTGACAAATGGCAGCGCGTGCTGCAAGAGATGGGCCACACCGTCCACCTCTGCGGCGGGGATTTGGGAGCGCTCGACGGTTTCCTCATTCCCGAACTGTACCACCAGCGCCCCGACGCCCGCCGCCTGAACGCCAACACCTTCACCGCCCTGCAAGATTATGACGAAGCCGCCTACCGCGCCGAACTCTATGGCCTGGCCGACACCATCGCCGCCCAACTGCGGCGGTTTGTGGCCGAAAAAGGCATCGACCTGCTCATGCCCCACAACATCTTCTCCGTGGGCGTGAATCCGGCGGCCGCGCCGGCGCTGGCCCAGGTCATCCGCGAGCAGCGCATCCCCACCTTCGCCCACAACCACGATTTTTACTGGGAGCGGGTGGCCGGCGTGGCCCTGACGTGCGGCACGGCCGTTGCCCTGGCCGACAAATTCCTCCCCCCGCGCGACCCGCTCATCCGCCACGGCGTGATTAACAGCCTGGCCCAAAGCGAACTGCGCGCCCGCAAAGGCATCGACGCTGTGGTTATCCCCAACGTCTTTGATTTTGCCGCGCCGCCCGCCGCCGAGGACGACTACAACCACGATTTCCGCGCCGCCATCGGCCTGCGCGCCGCAGACGTGTTTATTTTGCAGGCCACGCGCATCGTCCCGCGCAAGGGCATCGAGTTAGCCATCGACTTTGTCCACGCCCTAAACCAGCCCGCGCGGCGGGCGCGGCTGGCGGCGGCGGGATTGGGCAACGGCCGTCTCTTCACCCCAGACAGCCGCATCGTCCTGGTGCTGGCTGGTTACGCCGAAGACGACACGACCGGCCAATACGTGCCCAAGCTCCAGGCCAAAGCCGACCAATTAGGCGTAGACCTGCTGTTCATCGACGATAAAATCGGCAGCCGCCGGGCGATTTCTGCCAACGGCCAGAAAATCTATTCGCTGTGGGACAGCTACGTTTACGCCGATTTTGTGACCTATCCCAGCCTGTGGGAAGGCTGGGGCAACCAACTGCTGGAAACGCTGGTCATGCGACGGCCGTTTATGCTATTCGAGTACCCCGTCTACACCGCCGACATCAAGCCGGTCGGCCTGCAAGCCGTTTCGCTGGGCGACAAACTCACCGGCCACGACGCCAATGGGTTGGCCCAAGTCAATCCGACCCTCATCGCCCAGGCCGCCGACCAGGCCATCGACCTGCTGACCAATCCGGCAAAGCGGGAAACGGCCGTCTCCCACAACTACCGCCTCGGCCAGCAGCACTATTCGCTAAACGCCCTGCGCGCCTACCTGGAGCGAGAGCTAGAGCCAGAGCGAGAGGCCCTCTCTTCCTCTAGCTCTCGCTCTAGCTCTAGCCAACCGAGTCATGGATGAACGCTTAACCTCACAAATTGTTGACCACCTGACTTTTGTTTATGGCGCGGAGGCGGCCGGGCCAACGGCCGTCGCCCTGCTGGCAAAACTGGCCGATTTCCGCGCCGCCCACCCCGAACTGAGCCGGGAAACGGCCGTGCCCCGCGTCAGCGAGCGCGACACCATCCTCATCACCTACGGCGACATGGTGCGGGAACCGGACAAAGCGCCGCTGCACAGCCTGCACCACTTCCTGCGCCGGCACGTCGGCGGGCTGATCAGCACGGTCCACCTGCTGCCCTTCTACCCCTACTCCTCCGACGATGGCTTTTCGGTCATCGACTACCGCGCTGTGGACCCGGCGCTGGGCAGTTGGGCCGACGTGGCCCGGCTGGGCAGCGACTACCGCCTGATGTTCGACGCCGTCATCAACCACATCTCGGCCGAAAGCGACTGGTTCCAGGGCTTTTTGCACCACGAAGCGCCTTACCGTGATTTCTTTACGGTCGTGCAGCCGGACGTGGATTTGACGGCCGTCTTTCGCCCGCGCGCCCTGCCTTTGCTGCATGAAGTGGACACGGCCGTTGGCCCCCGCCACGTCTGGACCACCTTCAGCGCCGACCAGATCGACCTCAACTACGCCAGCCCGGATTTGCTGCTGGCAGTGATCGACACCCTGCTGTTTTACGTGGCCCAGGGCGCCGACTTCATCCGGCTGGACGCCATCGCCTTCATCTGGAAAGAAATTGGCACCAACTGCCTGCACCGCCCGCAGACCCATCGCCTCATTCAACTGCTGCGCATTGTGCTGGACGCCGTCGCCCCGCGCGTGGCCCTCATCACCGAAACCAACGTGCCCCACCAGGACAACATCGCCTACTTTGGCGATGGGACCAACGAGGCGCAGATGGTGTATAACTTTTCGCTGCCGCCGCTGACGCTGCACGCCTTCCACACCGGCCAGGCGGAAACGCTGGCCCGCTGGGCGGCCACCCTGTCCACGCCGTCGCCGCAGACGACCTTCTTCAACTTCCTGGCCTCCCACGATGGCATTGGGCTGACGCCGGCGCGAGGGATTTTGAGCGAAACGGCCGTTACCCAAATGGCCGCGCGCGTGCAGGCTCTGGGCGGCTATGTCTCTTACCGCAGCAACGGCGATGGCACGCAAAGCGCCTACGAACTCAACGTCAACTACCTGGACGCCCTGGGCGACCCCGCCCATCCCGACGAACCGCCGGAGCTGGCCGCGCGGCGCTTTTTGTGCGCGCAGGCCATCATGCTGGCCCTGCGCGGCGTGCCGGGCATTTACTTCCACAGTCTGTTTGGCTCGCGCAACTGGCGCGCAGGCGTGGCCGCTACCGGCCGCTACCGCACCATCAACCGGGAGAAGTTAACCCTGGACAGATTGAACCGGGAACTGGAAACGGAGGGCGGGCTGCGGCGGCTGGTGTTTGCCGGCTATCGGCGCCTGCTGGCGGCGCGCACAAGCCACCCGGCTTTTCACCCGATGGCAGCGCAGGAGATTGTGCCGGTGCAGGAAGCGGTGCTGGCTATACGGCGCGGGGGCGGAAACGGCCGTGCGCCCCTGCTCTGCCTGCACAACGTCAGCCGCCAGCCGCAAACCATCCAATTGGGCGGACTGCCCGCCCCGCAAAAAGACCTCATTACGGGCGAAATTTTTAGCGGCCGAAAAAAAACCTTTGCATTCACGATGAGGCCCTATCAAGTTTTGTGGTTAGTGGAAACCCAATGATTTAGGCCAGAGTGGGGAAAGGATTCAAGCCGCTTTGCCGGGCAGCTTCCCAAAGTTGACGGTCGAACGTAGCCAACGTAACCGGTTTGCCCATTTCTTCCTGCCAGATGAGTGCGGCGGCCAGATGCACAGCATCGTAGCCGCGCAGGCCCAGTTCCCAGGCCAGGGCATCGGCGCGAGCTATGAGCGATTCACCCGTTTGCAGCCGCACGAGAAACGGCCAATCTGTCCGAAAGATTTGCACCACCTGATGCGCCTCGTCGGGCAGCAAGGCGCCAACGCGTACGGCTTTGGCAAAGGCGGCCACGGTTTCCGCGCGGGTGATAACGGCCGTACCCACCACCTCCGCTTGTGCGATAAGCGTTGTGACGGCCGTTGTGCCCCTTTCGACCACGTAACGTTTGACCAGGGCGCTGGTATCCAGGTAAAGAATCATTCCCGGTCTTCGATTAGCAAATCAGAAAGTGTCGCTTCGCCTTTGGTTTGAATGGTGGGTGTATAAGCCGGGAAAGTCTGGCGATTCCACTTTGCCCGGCCCGCTTGCAGCAGCAGTTCCAGTCGCTCGTCGGCATCGGCGGTTATGGGTGTAATACGGCCGATAGGCTTGCCGTATTCAGTAATGATCAGCGTTTCGCCGGCCTTCACCCGGCGCAAATAGCTGCTGAGGTTGGCTTTTAGCTCTCGGATCCCTGTTTCAATTGCCATCACATCACCTGAAAAAGATTAGTCCAATCTTGAAGATTGGACCAATCAGACAGTACACAGTCGAACAAGGTTTTGTGACTACATTATAAACTTTATGACCCCAATGGGTCAACATGCTTTTAATCAGCGCTAGCCGTTTCTTTTTGCGTAATCGGCTGCTGCGTGGCGCACTGCGTACACTCGGCGGTGTCGTTGTTGAGCTGCACCAGCAGACCGCCGCACACGCGGCACGGCTGCTTTAACGGCCGTTTCCAACTCGTCCAGTCACATTCCGGATAATTGGCGCAGCCATAAAACACCCGACCGCGCCTTGTGCGCTTTTCGATGAGGTCGCCGCCATCGCGCGGGCAGGGGATGCCCAGCTTCACCAGGATTTGCTCGGTGTAACGGCAGCTGGGGAAATTGCTGCAGCCGATGAAACGGCCGTAGCGCCCTTCCCGATACACCAGCGGGCTGCCACACGTGGGACATTCCCGCCCGACTGGCTCCTGTTCTTTTTTCAGGTCCATCTTGGGGATGGCTTTGTCGGCTTTTTCCAGGTTTTCCTCGAAACGGCCGTAAAAGTCGGAAATCACCGGCACCCACGGCTTGCCCTCGGCAATCTCGTCCAGCTCATCCTCCAGGCGGGCGGTAAAGTCCACCGAAAGAATGTTGGGGAAATGCTCCACCAGGATGTCGTTGACAATTTGCCCGGTTTCCGTTGGCTGCAGCCGTTTATCGACCACATCCACGTAACCGCGCTGCTGGATGGTGGAGATAATGGAGGCATAGGTGCTGGGGCGGCCGATCCCGTTTTCTTCCAATTCGCGCACCAGGGTGGCCTCGGAAAAACGAGGCGGGGCCTGGGTAAAGTGCTGCTCAGGCAGCAGGCGCAGCAGATCGATCAATTCACCTTCGTTCAAATCGGCGGGCACGCGGGCTTCGCCGTTTTCGCTGGGGCGATCTTGCGGCTCGGTTTCTTCGTACAAGGCCAGGAAGCCGGGGAAACGCAGCACAGAGCCGGTGGCGCGGAAGAGATACGGCCGTTGCTCCACCGCCACTTTCGCCTCGCCCACCCACACGTCCGCCGACACCGTGTCATAAACGGCCGGCGACATCTGGCTGGCGACAAACCGGTCCCACACCAACTGGTACAACCGGTACTGGTCGCGGGACAGATAAGATTTCATCGCTTTGGGTGTGCGCAGCACCGACGTCGGACGGACAGCTTCGTGCGCTTCCTGCGCCGTTTTGGAACGTGTTTTGTAGATGGGCGGACTGTCCGGTGTGTAGTCGGGGCCATAGTGCTGCAAAATGTAAGCCTGCGCTTCCTTCTGCGCTTCCACGGAAACCGTCACGCTGTCCGTACGCATGTAGGTGATGAGACCCACCGAACCTTCTGCGTCATCGAGGTCGACGCCTTCATACAACTGCTGGGCCACGCGCATGGTTTTGGTGGTGCCAAAACCCAATTTGCGCGAGGCTTCCTGCTGCATGGTGCTGGTGGTAAAAGGGGCAGCGGGACGGCGCGTACGCGTGCCGAGGCGCACTTCGCCCACCTGCCAGTGGGCTTTTTCCAGCACATCCAGGTGGGGCAGCACGTCGGCTTCGCTTTGCAAGACCGGGTCTTCGTTTTTGTACTTGAAGAGTTTGGCAAGAAAGAACGGCCGTTCCTCCCCCTCCTTGCGGTATTTATCCTGGCTCAACTCGGCCGCCAGCGTCCAGTATTCCTCCGGCACAAACTGGTCAATTTCGCGTTCGCGTTCTACCACCAGCCGCACCGCCACCGACTGCACACGCCCGGCCGACAAACGGCCGCGCACCTTGCGCCACAACAGCGGGCTGAGTTTATACCCTACCAGCCGATCCAAAATACGCCGCGCTTGCTGCGCATCCACCCGATCCATATCGATCTCACGAGGATGCTCAAAAGCTGCTTGCACGGCCGGCTTGGTAATCTCCTGGAATACCACACGCCGCGTACGCTTCGGGTCCATCTCTGCCGACTCTAAAACGTGCCAGGCAATCGCTTCCCCTTCCCGATCCGGGTCGGTAGCCAGAAAGATTTCTTTCGCCTTGGTGGCCGCTTCGGCCAACTCCTTGACCACCTTGCGTTTGTCGTTGGGCACGCGGTATTCTGGCTCAAAATCGTGCTCCACATCCACGCTTAGCCGGGATTTCAACAAATCACGCACGTGGCCCACGCTCGATTTAACCGTGTAGCCGCGCCCCAGGTAACGCCCAATGGTCTTGGCCTTGGCCGGCGATTCTACCACCACCAGTTTTCCAGAAAGAGAAGCCGGCTTTTCTGCAGCCGCCTTGACTGTGGTTTTTTTGCTTTTGGAGGATTTAGCCGATTTTCGGGCCGACTTCTTTTTGCCGCTTTTCTTTTTAGGCTTGGGCTGAATCTCCGGTTTTGGCAGCGCATCGTGCGCCGCAGTATGCCCACGGCGATAAATAGTCCCGCCACAGACAGGACAGGTTCCCCGCGTTGCCGGTGAACCGTTGCTGGCCCACTCCGGCTGCGGATCCTGAATAATTCGTTTGTCTTTACATTTCAGGCAGTAGCCTTCCAACTTTAGTTCTTCACTCATACGATATTAGCTATACTTTTCTAGTTCGGTGCCGTCCATGCCATTCACCAACTGCTTGACCAGTGGAATCTGGTCTTTGTGAACGACCAGCAGAGCATCGTCCATGTTGACGACGATCATGCCTTCTACGCCCACGACGGCCACCAGCTTATTGGCTTCATAATTGTAAATCAGGCAGTCACTGGCCTCTTCGGCAATGACCAGACCTTCGGTTACGTTGGCGGTGGGGTCCGGGTTGATGGCTTCTTTGAGGGCGTACAGGGTACCCGGATCGCTCCAGCCCATCTTACCGTGCAGCACGGCCGCTTTTTCCGGGGCAATGTGCTGCAAAATGGCGTCGTCAAAACTCAACGACTTGATCTGCGGGTACACGCGGTGCAGCGTTTCCAGATACTCTGGCTGACCAATGGTCTGACCAATCTCCGACAATTTTTGCCAGATTTGCGGCTGCTGTTGTTGGTACTGCTGCTGGACAAAGCCGATGGTTGTTACAAAGTAGCCAGTATTCCACACATGCGTTTTTTCCGCAAACATTCGCCGGCAGACGTCCAGAGGCGGGCGGTATGCCAGAGAATCAAAACGATAATACGGCCGTCCTTCCACCTCGCCCAGCTTTTCACCCAAACCAATCCAGCCGAGGTTGTTGTTGGCAAATCGCGGCGTTTCACCGATGAACAAAATGGCCGCTTCTTGCTGCTGCAGCAGTGTTTCGGCGGCCGCCAGCACAGCGCGGAATGTATCAACCTCGCTCATGTAATTGTCGCCCCACAAAATGGCGACTGCTTCATCGGGTGATTCCATTTTGCGGCTCAGGTGCATCAACGCCAGGCCAACAGCCGCAGCCAGGTCACGCCGCGCCGGTTCCCCAATGATGTTTTCCGGCGGCAGCTCCGGCAGCTGCTCGCGCACCATCTCCACATAGCGCTCATTGGTGGAAATGAAAATGTTTTCCGCCCCGTAAACACCCACGACACGATCCACGCCTAACTGCAAAGTGGAACGGTTGGCCATAATCGGCTCAAACTGCTTGGGCGACTTTTGGCGGCTCAACGGCCACAAACGCCGGCCAGAGCCGCCGGCAAAAATGACAACTTTCATAATTACTCGCTTTTTTCCTGGTCCGGTTTGACTGGTTGAACTTCGTAAACGGGATCTGGTTCCCGGCTCAGGACATAGTTCATGCCGCCTACCTGGCGCACCATCCCCTTTAACTCCATGAGGGTGAGGGTGCTGCTGACAACGCTGCTGGGCAGGCCAGTGGTGCGGCTGAGTTCGTCCACGTGCACAGGCTGGGCCGTGAGGTGGGTATAAAGGGCAACTTCCTCGGCTGACTCAGGTAAAGCCAGCTGCACGGCCGTTTGTTCGACCACCAACTGCAAATTTAGCTCTTCTAAAATATCTTCCACACAGGTCACCAGCTTGGCACCCTGCTGGATAAGGCGATTGGGGCCCAGACTGGCCGGGCTGGTAACGTTGCCCGGCACGGCAAACACCTCACGATCCTGCTCGACAGCAAATTTGGTGGTGATCAGTGCGCCGCTCTGCTCGCCGGCTTCTACCACGACCACACCCAACGACAAACCGCTGATGACACGATTGCGCGGCGGGAAATTTTTTGCTTCCGGCTGTACGCCCAGGCCATACTCACTAATTATGGCGCCATGCCCGGCCGCGATTTGCCTGGCAAGCGCTCGATGTTCACTGGGATAGATACAGTCTAGACCGGAACCCAGAACTGCCAGGGTCCGGCCGTTCAGGTCCACGGCTGTTTTGTGGGCAACGGCGTCAATCCCACGGGCCAGCCCGCTGACGATGGTAACCCCATTGTGCACCAGTCCCGTCACCAGATCACGCGTGACCTGACGGCCGTAACCTGTCAGCCGGCGCGTGCCCACCACCGCCACGGCCAAACGATCCACTTCCTGCAGTTCGCCCAACAAATACAAAACAGGCGGCGGCGTGGGAATTTCCCGCAGATAAGAGGGATAGGTAGGATCATCCCAGGTGAGAAGCTGGATGCCCGCCTTTTCCACCTGCCGCCAGGCAGCGTCCAGGTCCAGGGCCGCACGCGCTTCAATCAAACTATTGATGGCGCGCTGGTCTAACCCTAGTTTTTTCAGCTGTGGCTCGGAGGCTCGCCAGGCCGCCTCCGGGCTGTCGAAGGCGTCCAGAAGTGCCTGCATTTTGGCGGGGCCAATACCTTTTACCAGGTTAAAGCCCAGCCAGTATTTTTTATCGGACATGTGACTAACATACCATGCTGGATTGGCTGGCGCAATTTCAGCGAATTACCGGCACGCGCGCAGTCGTTTACAACAATAAACCCGGCAGCAGGTGAACGGTGATACGGCCGTTTTCAAAATCAATATCGAGAATAACATCCTCAATATCCGGCAGTAAAATTTCCCCATCGGCCCCAGAAACCACAAATACGTTATTGGCGCCTGTTTCCAACACCTGGGTTAGTTCACCCAAATGGTTGCCCTCGTCACTGTAAACGGCCAAGCCTTCCAGTTGATAGAGGAAGTACTCACCTTCTTCCAGGGGAATCGCTTCCGCTTCCGGCACTTGCAGCAGTTCGCCGCGCAAACTCTCGGCGGCGTCGCGGTCATCGTAGCCTGCCAATTTTAGTAAGACGATGTTTTGATGGAGGCGCGCCATCTCCACGCCCACCGGCTGTGGATCTTCCGCGCCCAAATAAACGGTTTCCAGCCAGGTGAAACGTTCGCGCACATCGGTGTGGGGCAACACGCGCACCTCACCGCGCACGCCGTGCGGTTTTAAAATTTCGCCAACTACCAAAAAACGAGGCTCGGCAGATGATTCTACCAAGCCTCGTCGTTCGTTTTTCTCCTGACGCGAAGCTGCTTTCTTGGTCAAAGAGGCTCCATTTAACCTGTTAGCGGGTATTGGCTTCCAATACTTCCAGGGAGACTTGTTTGCCTTCCTTGTCGGCTAACACTTGCAGCAGCGAGCGGATGGAGTTGATCACACGGCCGTTTTTGCCGATGACGCGCCCCATATCCGGCGCCGCTACGGACAATTCCAGAGTAGTGGCCGACCGATCGGCGTACTCGGAGACGTGTACGGCGTCCGGATCATCCACCAGTGACTTAACAATATATTCGACCAGTTCTTTCATAGCCGGACCTCATCCTTAGACGGCCGTACAACAATAAATCTTACTCTTCTTCCGCAGCGACAGCGTCGGCAATTACGCCAACCGCTTCTGCTACTGCCGCGACAGCGGCCACATCCACCGCTTCTTCCTCGACAGATACGCCTTCATACTCGGCGACCAATCTATCCAGGGATTCACCAGCGTTCAGGCGCTGCAGACGGCCGTAGGTGCCTTGTTTTTCCAGCAGCCGGCGCACAGCGTCCGAAGGTTGGGCGCCCACGCTCAGCCAGTGCAAAGCACGCGCTTCCTGAATTTTGAACTCCTCGGGTTCTACCAGGGGATTGTAATGACCGATGCGTTCGACCACACGGCCGTCACGCTTCGAAGTAATATCAGCAACGACCACACGATAGCTCGGTTGCCCTTTTTTGCCAGTTCGGCTTAAGCGAATTCGCAGCATTTGTCCTTATTAATCTCCATTTATTAATTTTTAGGTTGGTTAGTCTCGTAATCGCTTAGCCTGTTGGTCTTTTAGCCGGCAGGACGGTGACCCAACTATCTGACTGCCTGGCTATTCGACTAGCTGACTATCCTAAAAACGGCCGCCTAACAAATTCATTAAGCCTCTACGCCCGCGGCCCGTGCGTAACTGCTTCATCATGTTCTGCATCTCCCGAAACTGCTTCAAGAGAATGTTTACGTCTTGAACTGTCGTGCCAGAACCGGCAGCAATACGCCGCTTGCGGTTGGCTTTTATAATCTTTGGATTGCGCCGCTCTTGTAACGTCATAGAGCGAATAATTGCTTCAATACGCTTCAAATCCTGCTCGGCCTGAGACATATCCACGTCTTGGGCCATTTTGCCCATCCCCGGGATCATCTCCATCAACTGTCCGATTGGGCCAAGGCGCTTAATTTGCTGCATCTGGTTGAGAAAATCATCCAGATCAAACTTGCCTTCCATCATGCGCTCGCCGGCTTTCTGCGCTTCTTCCTGGTCCATTTCCGATTGGGCTTTTTCGATGAGCGTCATCACGTCGCCCATACCCAAAATGCGGTTGGCCAGACGATCGGGATAGAAGACTTCGATAGCGCCAACTTTTTCGCCGGTGCCCAGGAACTTAATTGGCACACTGGTCACTTCACGCATGGAAATGGCCGCGCCGCCGCGCGCGTCGCCGTCAATTTTGGTCATGATAAGACCGGACAGGTTTACGGCATTGTTAAAGTCTGTAGCAACACGTACGGCTTCCTGGCCGGTCATTGCGTCAGCGACCAGGAGGGTTTCGATGGGATTAACGGCCGTCTTGATGCCCTTAATCTCATCCATCATCATCTCGTCAATGTTTAAGCGCCCGGCCGTATCCAGAATAACCACGGTAGCCCCGCTGTCTGCGCCTTCTTTGACGCCATTGCGGGCAATGTTTACCGGGTTGGCCTGGATGCCTTCGGCGTAAACTGGAATGTCTAGCTGCTTTCCCAGCGTTTGCAGCTGGTCGATAGCCGCCGGACGATAAACGTCGCACGCCACAAGCAACGGCCGTCGCCCCTGTTTACGCAGGTGCAAAGCCAGCTTGGCCGCCATCGTTGTCTTACCGGCGCCCTGCAGCCCCACCAGCATGATCACTGCCGGCGACTGCATGCCCAGGTTCAATCGTCCCGGCTCGCCTAATGTGGTAATTAGCTCGTCGTGGACAATCTTAACGACCTGCTGGCCGGGCGTCAGGCTGCGCATGACTTCTTGCCCCACAGCCCGTTCGCGAACCCGTGCCACAAAGCTTTTGACAACCTTAAAGTTAACATCAGCCTCTAATAGAGCCAGACGCACTTCACGCATGGCCGCGTCAACGTCTTCTTCCGTTAACTTGCCCCGGCGCTGTAGATTATCAAATACAGATTGTAGGCGAGATCCTAAGGATTCAAACACAAGACTACCTGACAATTATGCTCCCGCAAGCGGGCTGTCGGCTAATCTCTCAGCCCGACGCCCACCTGCGGGAGACTTTATTCCTTAATTAAGCTCACAAGACAGGCAATTCTAACGCAGCCGCGATACTGCGTCAAATGACGCCTGAATTGTCAGGTTTTTAGCCAGGTCCGATAATGCATTAAGCCAGGGCCGGTTCAAAAGCCAGGGCGGCCTGGCGCAGCACTTCGGCCTTGTCGGTGTTTTCCCACGGCAGATCGATATCCGTACGGCCGAAGTGTCCGTAAGCGGCCGTGGCCCGGTAAATCGGCCGGCGCAAGTTCAGATCACGAATAATCGCGCCGGGGCGCAGATCAAAATGGTCATTGATGAGCTGAACGAGTTGGTCCGAGGTTAATTTGCCCGTGCCAAAGGTTTCAACATTGACGCTCAACGGTTCGGCCACGCCAATAGCATAGGCTACCTGCACTTCACAGCGGTCGGCCAGACCGGCGGCGACGATATTTTTGGCAACCCAGCGGGCAGCATACGCCGCGCTGCGATCCACCTTGGTGCAGTCTTTGCCACTGAAAGCGCCACCGCCATGCCGGCCCATGCCACCGTATGTATCAACGATGATTTTACGGCCGGTTACACCGGCGTCGCCCATGGGGCCGCCAACCACAAAACGACCGGTCGGGTTGACAAAAATACGCAGGTCTTCATCTACTAAATCAGCTGGCAGAACCGGCATAATGACGTGTTCGATGATTTGGGCGCGAATATCTTCGGCGGAAATTTCCGGGGCATGCTGGGTGCTGACGAGAACAGTGTGGACGCGTTTGGGACGGCCGTAACTGTACTCAATCGTCACCTGCGCCTTGCCGTCCGGGCGGACCCAGGGCAGCGTGCCGTCGCGGCGTACCTGGGCCAGGCGGCGAGTCAGGGCGTGAGCCAGATGAATAGGCAGGGGCATCAGTTCTTCAGTTTCATTACAGGCGAAACCAAACATCATACCCTGGTCGCCGGCGCCAATCGCGTTTAGCGCGGCTTCGTGGTCGCCGTTGTTGCGGTACTCCAGGGCACGATCGACGCCCTGGGCAATGTCGGGGCTTTGACTGGCAATAGCTGCCTGCACGCCGCAGGTATGGCCATCGAACCCTTTGCTGCTGTCATCGAAACCAATCTCGACGACTACTTTGCGGACTAAATCATCGAAGTTGACGAAAGCGGTTGTGGTAATTTCGCCAAGCAACAGGACGAAGCCGGTTTTGACGGCCGTTTCACACGCCACACGCGCATTCGGATCCTGCTCCATAATCGCATCCAATACGGCGTCACTGATCTGATCGCACATCTTGTCGGGATGCCCTTCTGTAACGGACTCCGATGTGAAAAGCAGGCTAGGTGCTGTCATGAATGTTGTTGTCATTTTAAAAATACCTCCAAAATTTGTGAATGATCTGTTCATCTCTCGACTTAAATGCTTCACTCTTGTGTAGGAGGGTGGCATGGGCAAATAAAAAGCCTCTTAACCGGCGTTAAGAGGCTTGCTTTATTTCAGGCTCACCTCTTATCTGCCAGCCAACGCTGTCGGAATTAGCACCTTCCCTAGTATGGGGGTTGCTGCAGTTTCTACGGGCCGTTCCCTCCACTGCTCCTGATAAGAGTGTTAACTATGTAGTTTTTAAGTGACTTTTGAGTATAACGAATCAGCCTAGATTGTCAAACAAAAATCGCTTGAAAGCCACCTGCTGACCGTCAGATTAAGGCAGCCCTCTTACAAAGTTGATTACGGAGCTGACCAGGACTGTGCCCTACTCCCAACTCTCCGGCGGCTCCGGCATGCCCAAAATGTGATAGCCAGCATCCACGTACACCACCTCCCCGGTCACACCGCTACCCAAATCACTGCACAACCAGAGGGCCGTTTTGCCCACTTCATCCTGGTCGATATTGCGGCGCAGGGGGGCACGCTCGCTGACGTAACCCAGCATTTTACGGAACCCGGCAATGCCCGCGGCAGCCAGCGTTTTGATGGGACCAGCCGAAATGGCATTGACGCGGATCCCCTGCGGACCTAAATCGGCGGCCAGATAGCGGGTACTGGCTTCCAGGGCCGCTTTGGCCACGCCCATGACATTGTAGTGGGGTATGACTTTTTCGGCTCCGTAATAGGTCATGGAGAGTATCACGCCGCCTTCGGGCATTAGCGGCAGGGCTGCGCGGGCCAGCGCCACCAGGCTGTACGCACTTATATCCATTGCTATACGAAAACCCTCGCGTGACGTGGTGACGAATCGCCCTTCCAAATCCTCTTTTTGGGCGTAGCCAATGGCGTGAATGAGGATGTCTATCTGACCGAAGTGCTCGGCGGCTTTGGCGAAAACGGCCGTAATCTCCTCGTCCGACGACACATCACACATCTCGACAAAGGTGACGCCCAATTCGTCGGCCAGAGGGCGCACGCGTTTCTCCAACTGCGGAATGCCGTAACTAAAGCCAATTTCGGCCCCATGTTCGTGGAAGGTTTTGGCAATGCCCCAGGCGATGGACCGCTGGTTGGCAATACCAAAGATGAGCGCTTTTTTGCCTTCGAGTAATTTCATGCAGTTTTCTCTCCAATGGTGATTTGAGGTGGACAACCCGGCTGTTTTAGCGGGAGACGAAGGGGTTGTCCGTTATCCAGTAGCGCCAGGGCATCGACAACCAGGGTTCGGGCGTTTTGCCCAGGCCAATGCGCGGACCGGCCGAGATCTGGGCGGCGGCAATGGGCGGCGCGTCTTCTATCCAGATAACCCCTTGTGGGTCACAAAGGTTCGCGGCGTTCAAAGATTTATCGATAGCCAACGCCTGTGTCAACCGGGCCGGACCGCTGGTTAACTGGGCCTGGGAACGGCCGTGTCGATTTTGCGCCATGATCTCCAGCCCTTCCAGCGGCTCCAGGGCGCGGATCAATACGGCGTTGGCCTGACCTTCCTGGCCCGTAACAATGTTGAACATCCAGTGTACGCCATAGGTAAAGTAGACATAAGCATGACCGGCCAGGCCAAACATAACGGCCGTGCGCGAGGTAGGACGGCCGTTGTTGGCGCGGTCGCCATGACAGGCCAGATCCTTTTCCTCGGTATCGCAATACGCTTCGGTCTCGACGATGCAGCCGCTGAGGCGACGGCCGTCTAGCAGGCGCACCAGCTGCTTACCCAGCAGATCCTGGGCTACTTCACGGGCCGTGCGGCTGTAAAAAAGCTGATCTAATCGTTGTGCCATGTGGGTAAAACCTTTAATTTTTCTTCTAACAAAGCGGTCGGTAACCAGACGGTGATGGACGTGCCCTGGTCTAGCTGGCTGGAGACGTCGAAACGGCCGTTATACCGCCGGACAATCTCGTGGCAGATAGCCAGCCCTAGACCAGTACCCGGAATTCCCAGGTTTTGAACCTGTTCGCTGCGGAAGAAACGATCGAACAGAAACGGAATATCCTTTTCCGGAATGCCTACACCCGTGTCTGTGATTTGCAGCCAGAGCAAAGCCGGCGCTGCCGCATCGCCCAGACCGGCTTTTACCCACACGTGGCCGCCGGGCGGTGTGTAGGTGATGGCATTGCCCAGCAAATTGGTTAGAAGCTGCCCCAGGTGGCGCTCTTCTACTTTTACCGGCGGCAGCCCGGACGGCACGTCGGTGTGCAGGGTTATCTGGCGAATTTCGGCCTTGGCGGCGAAGATGTTGGCGTATTCCTCTATAACACGATCCAGGTGAACGGCCGTAAAATTATGGCGCGGCGCTTCCGTTTCCAGGCGCGACAAATCCAGTAGATCTTGAATAAGCTGCGTCAACCGGTCGGTTTCATGGTGAATTACCTTTAGATAACGTTCCCAGTTTTCGCTGCGCTTCATTTCCAACAGGGTAACATACGTTTTGATGTTGGTCAGAGGCGTTCTTAACTCGTGGGAGACGTTGGTTACAAACTTCGTCTTTAGGCGGTCAACTTCCTTCAGCCGGGTAATGTCTGCCTGGACGCTGACGAAGTTGATAATCTCACGCCGGGCATCCAGAATAGGCGAGATGGTCATCGAAACATCGTAAAGCGAGCCATCCTTGCGCCGATTCACCAGCTCACCCGACCATTGGCGGCCCTGCAGAATGGTGTCCCACATCTCGATGTAGGTCGCTTCTGGTGTGAGTCCGCTTTCCAACAAGCGCGGCGTCTGCCCCAGCAGTTCACTGCGCGCGTAACCGCTCTGCATTTCCGCCGCCCGGTTGATATACAATATCCTGGCATCCCTATCGGTTAGAATGATGCTCTCCCCGGCGCTTTCCAAAATGGTCAGCGTGCGATCTTTTTCCGACTGCAGCTCGATGGTGCGCGCTTTCACCTCAGCGGCCAACTGGACGGATTGCTCTTGCAGCTTCCGGTATAACCTGGTACGCACCATAGCCACGCCGATCAACCCGCTGAGTGTGGTCAAAAAGCGCACGTCGTCCTGGGAATAGGCATTAAACTCCGTCGCTTCGGCGCTGATGACGCCTACCACGTGATCTTCAACTTTCAAGGGCACAGTCACCGACGAGAGATATTTATCTTTATAAGACCAATAGAGAGGTTCCAGGCGCACATCATCCAAAATAACCGGTTTTCCCGTTTGGACGACCATTCCGGTTACGCTGGCTGCCAGGGGAATGGGCACGTTTAATACCTCATCCGCCACGCCGTGATAGGAACGATGGGGCCGGGCATAATCGCCGGTTTCATCTACCAGAACAAAGCCAAAACTTTCATGATATATCCGGTCGACAATCAACTGTGTGGTCTGATGAAGTAGTTCATCGATGTCGAGTGTCGCGGCTGTAGTCAGAGCTACTTCATTCAGAATGACCAGTTCGTTCGTCTGCTGGCGAGCATTTTCGTAGAGGTGGGCATTTTCTATGGCGATGGCGGCCTGGTTGGCAAAAGCGGCTATTGTGGCCAACGCCTGGGCGTCGAAAGCATCCAACCGCTGGCTGTCGACGTTCAGAATGCCGATATTTCGCCCTTTAACGCGCAGCAAGGCTCCGGCCCAGGAGCGAATGTAGCGTGTCTCCGGGTTTGGAATCCAGCGCGGATCGGTGTGGGTATCGGGAATAACAGAAACGAATTCGTCCTCTGGGAATTTCCGCAGGCAGTGCTGGGCAATAGAGAGAATGAATCTTTTAACGGCCGTTTCATCCGGAAATCCGCGGCTGGCTACCAGTTGAAGTTGATCCTTTTCCTCGTCAAACAGCTGGATCGACACGCTGTCGTAGTCGATCACCTGGGCCAGCAGAGAGAAAATTTTCCGATAGACTTCTTCCAGGCTGAGTTGGGTTGTCAGCAGTGCCCCCACTTGCTGCAGCGTTTGGGCCAGGTGCAACTGCTGTCGTTCGGTAGCCAGGAGCTGGTTACGCTCGATGGCCGCCGCCAACAAATTCGCCACACCCTGGCACAACACGATTTCTTCGTCAGAAAAGTGATGGGTTTCGTCATGGACATCGATGTGCAGCACGCCCACCGATTCAGAACGAACCAGGAGCGGCAGATAGAGCACAGAGCGTAAACCACCCCGAACGGCGCGCTGGTCGCCGGCTTTGACGGTGCTGTCCAGGGCCACATTCGCGGCGACGTACGGCCGTTTCGTGGCCAACACCTGCTGTGACACCGGCAGTTCCGCCAGACTGATCTGCTGCCCGATACTGCGCATGGGGTACATGCGATGCGCCGGCTTTTGGGCCAGAACGGTCAAGTTCTGGCGCTCCGCATCCAACACTGTCAGGGAAATAGTCAGACTGCCGCTGAGGTGGCGCAGCAAAACCTCCAGGGCGCGGCTGATGGCTTCGTCCAGGTCCAGTGATTGAGTTAAATAGCCGCTAACTTCGTTTAGAATTTCGGCCTCGCGGCGGCGCTGCGCTTCGGCTCTGAACAGGCGGGCCGTCTCGAAGGCCGTGCCAATCGCCCGGCCCACATAGGCCAATGCCTCAATTTCCTCCGCCGACCACGGCCGTTCCCGAGTGTAATCGTCAAACCCGACTATGCCCCAACACCGCTCCCCGCTAATGATCGGAATCACAGCGATAGAGACGATTCTTTCGGTGAATAAAAACTTGGTTTCCGCGATGGGAAATTCGGAGACGTCGCCATAAATTGGCTGGCCGCTTTGTAAAGCATTCACCCAGCGGGCAAAGCCGATCGCCCGGTAGTCCAGATTTTGCAGCCGGGCGTTATCGCGCAGCATGAACTGCCGGTACACCGACCAGCCCAGACGGTGGCTGCCCAGCAAACGGCCGTCTGGCAGCACTTTGTTCTCGTAAATGTATGCCCGGCGTACGCGGGCAGCCTGCCCCAGCCTGGCCAGCACAATGGGCAGATTGTCCTCCAGATGGCGAACATCGGAGAGATACTGGCTGGTGGAGGCAATTGCGAGCAAAATATCTTGTTGTCGATTCATCATCGTTCCAGACCATTGACAGTCCTGACTGCCCAATAGAGTGATATGGATCATAAGCGAACGACTGGCAAATGCCAACTCCAACGGCCGTTTACTTTGCCCCGGCCCGCCACTCCAGGCTACAATCAAGCCTCTAGCAAAGGAAGGTCACGATGTCTCAATTCTCCGACAAAGTCGCCCTGGTCACCGGTTCCGGCCGGGGCATTGGGCGCGAAATCGCCCTCAAGCTGGCCCGCGAGGGAGCGCATGTCGTCGTCAACTTTTTCCGCAACCGCGAACCGGCCGAGGAAACGGCCGTAGCCATCCGCGCGCTCGGCCGTCAGGCGCTGGTCGTCAAGGCCAACGTGGGGGATCTGGACGATATGGCTCGCCTCTACGCTGACATCGAAAACACCTTCGGCGGGCTGGACATCCTGATCCACAACGCTGCTTCCGGCTACAACCGGCCGGTCATGTCCCAGAAACCACGCGGTTGGGATTGGACCGTGAACATCAATGCCCGTTCTCTACTGTTTGGCGCGCAGCACGCCGCCCCGCTGATGGCCCGGCGCGGCGGCGGCGCTATCGTCGCCATCTCCAGCCTCGGTTCTGTGCGCGTCTTGCCCGATTATGCCGTCGTAGGCGCCTCCAAGGCGGCTATCGAAACGCTGGTACGTTATCTGGCTGTGGAACTGGCCGCGCAAAACATTGTGGTCAATGCCGTCTCGCCCGGCGTTGTGCGAACCGAGGCTCTCGACTATTTTGCCGTGTTCCAGGACGACAGCGCCAATCTGGTGCAGACCATGGAAACCAACACGCCGGCCGGGCGGTTGTGTTCGCCGGCCGACGTGGCAGATGTGGTGGCTTTCCTGTGCAGCCCGGCCGCCAGCATGATTCGCGGCCAGACAATCGTCATGGATGGCGGCTACTCCCTACTTGTTCGCTAAAATTCAGGTAAAATTACGAAATGGCTACATCAAAAAACCGTTCCCCCTTTCTTCCCTTTTTTCTTCTCCTTGTCATCCTGCTCTTAATTCTTTATCGCTTTGGCGAGCGCTGGCTGCACCTGCTGCTGCTGTATCTCTCCAAGGCTGCCTGGACGCGGCAGATCATCACCAACATGGGACTGGCACGCAGCGTGGCCCTGCGATTTGTCGCCGGAGAGAACATTTCGGAGGCAATTGCTGCCGCCCGGGCGCTAAACGCCAAAGGGATGAAGGCGACCATCGATTTTCTGGGCGAGAGTGTCAACAGTCCGGACGAGGCCCGCGCTGCCCGGGATGAAATTTTAGCCATGCTGGATGCCATCCAGGCCAACGGCATTGAAGGCAACGTTTCCGTGAAGCTGACCCAGTTGGGCCTGCGTATCGACAAGGAACTGGCGCTGGAGAATGTGCGCTGCCTGCTGGAGCGGGCCGCGTCGTATGACAATCGAGTGCGCATCGACATGGAAGAAAGCGAGCTAACGGATGCAACGCTGGAGGTATACGGCCGTTTACGCGACGAGTTCGGCTTTGGCCATCGGGTGGGCATTGTCATCCAGGCCTATCTCTATCGCAGCGAAGCCGACGTAGAAAAACTGATCAACGCCGGCGCCTGGGTCCGCCTGTGCAAAGGCGCTTACGCGGAACCGGCTGAAGTCGCATTCTCTGAAAAAGCCGGAACAGACGGCAATTATGTCAAATTAACGCAGATGATGCTGAGCGAGGAAGCGCGCCGACGCGGCGTTTTCCTGGGCGTTGCCACCCACGACGACAAAATGATCCAGGCGACGTTGGATTATGTAAAATCCCACAACATCGACCCCCAGGCGTTTGAATTCCAAATGCTCTACGGCATCCGCCGTGATTTGCAAGAAAAATTGGTCGCCGATGGCTACCAGGTACGGGTTTACGTGCCTTATGGCACAGCCTGGTACCCCTACTTCATGCGACGGCTGGCGGAACGTCCGGCAAACTTATGGTTTTTTGTCAGCAACCTCTTACGAAACTGACTGAGACTTCCATCACCCACCACAAAGGACTACCCATGGATCACATTGAAGAATCAACAGAAATCCGGGGTGTATTTACTGTGCACCTGCACCCCTTTGCCGACGAACGCGGCCGTTTCATGGAAACATTTCGAAAGGATTGGTTTCCCCAGCGCAACTGGGATATTCTGCAAATGAACCGTTCCGATTCACGAACTGGTGTACTGCGCGGCCTGCACTATCATCACCATCAGGTCGACTACTGGGTTGTAGCCAGGGGCATGATTCGCGCCGGTATGGTAGATTTACGGCCGTCTTCGCCCACCTACCTGCACACCCAGACCATCGAAATGGGCGAATTGAACGAACTGGGCCTGTTCATCCCGATTGGCGTTGCGCACGGCTTTGTCGCCCTCAGCGATGCAACGCTGACCTACGTTGTCGATAACTATTACGACAACGGCCGTGATGAAAACGGCGTCGCCTGGGATGATCCTGACCTGGGTCTGGACTGGGGCATCACCAACCCTATCCTCTCGCGCCGCGACGCCAACAACGCCCGGTTCAGGGACATTCCGCCCGAGAACCGGCCGCGGTGAAACGGCCGTTAGTCCCTTTAACCACTCATTCCGTATGCCAGAAAAAAACAAACCTTCTTTCAGACCTCGCTTTCGGCCACAAGATAGTTTACTGGGCGCTTTGCTGGTCGGCCTGACCAGCCTGTTGGTCTATGCGTTCTGGCGCATTCAGCGTTATACGCGCCGCCTCTTTCGCCAACCCCCCTTCATCGACAACTACATTTTGATCAACGTCACCACCGAGGAGGCCATACGAGCACATGGCTACGAGATCGCGGTCAACAACCTGCGAGGCGGCATCGAAACACGCCACCTCTCCGACGGTACGGAAAAACTGGTGCTCTGCGCCGGTCGGCGCAACTTCCGCGAGCCGTGGGCGCGCGATTTTGGATTTGCCAGCTACGGCCTGCTGGCTATCGAAGAATACCAGGTCGTGCGCGAGTGCCTGGAACTCTTCCTACACTTTCAGCAAATCTCCGGCCAGTTCCCGGTGAAGATCCACTCCACTTCCGTCGCCGACCGATATATCCACTCGCTCTTTCGGCGGGAGCAACCCATTTACAAACCCTTACGCCCCAAGTATGTTACCGCCCACAACACCATCTCCCTGGACGGCAACTGCTTGCTGGTTATTGCCGTGCTGCGCTACGCCCGCCAGACCGGGGACGATGACTTTGTCCGCTCGCACTGGACTTCCCTGCGCAAAGCGTTGGATTGGCTAGACGATCACGTCAATGCAGAAGACGGCCTTTTACAGCAGGCTGCCTTCACCGATTGGGCCGACAGCGTAGGGCGCACTGGCCGGGTGTTGTATACCAACGTGCTCTACTGGAAAGCCCTGCAAGAAATGTCGTCGTTTGCCGAGCAAAACAACCTGCCTGCGGATATGAGATGCTGCACCGATCGCGCCGAGAGAGTGCGGCAGTCTATCCTAAATCAGTTCTGGCGGCCGGATCTGGGGTATTTTGTCACCAGCGAGCAGTACGATATGCTCAGCAGCAGCGGCAACCTGTTGTCCATTGTCTGGGATCTGGCGACGACAGAACAGTCTCACAGCATTTTGGACAAGATGCACGAGTTTGGCATGGCGGACCCGGTACCAACCAAAGTCACCCATCAGGAGTATCCGGAAAAACTGATTGCTTTTGAGAACCGCTTTGCCGGTATTCCGGAATACCATACGCACGCCGCCTGGTTATGGCTGGGGGCCTGGCACGTGGTCGCTCTGGCCCGTATGGGGCGAATGGAGGAGGCGGAAACACTTATTCTCCGTATCGCCCGCCTTATCGTTCGGGATGGTGTCGTGCACGAAGTATACGGCCGTGAAGGCCATTACCTCTCCACCTTCTGGTATACATCCGAAGCACCTCTTACCTGGAACGCCGGGATGCTTGTCTTTGCCTACAATGAAGTGGAAAATATCCGCAGGGAGATATCATAATGGCTAATAAGAAACTGCATATTGCGCATTTTACCAACACCTATTTTCCGGTGATGAGCGGCGTCGTCCGCTCGATCAGCACCTTTAGAGATGCGCAGGAGAAACTGGGCCACACGGTTTTTGTCTTTGGGCAGGATGCGCCAAACCACGAAGACTCGGAGCCGTTTGTCTTTCGTTATCCCTCGCTTAACATTCCTATCCGCAATTACCCGGCGACTATCCCCGTTTCGGCTCACATTGATTGGGTGCTGCCCATTCTAAAACTGGACGTTATCCACGCTCACCATCCCTCGCCGATGGGCACGGCAGCCAGCGATAAAGCAGAAAAACTGGGTGTTCCTCTGGTGTTCACCCATCACACGCGCTACCAGGAATACGCCAACTCGATGGGCCTGCCGGAGGACATGGTGCGGGAGCTCATCGAGCGCCAGTTGGCGGATTATATGGAAAAGTGCCAGCACATCATCGCCCCCAGCTCCAGCATCAAGCAAATGATCGAAGAAACGTACGGCATCCGCGAACGGGTCACCGTGATTCCTACGGGCATTGACCTGACGCCCTACCAGAAGGCAGACGGCCGTCCCGTGCGCCAAAAATACGGTTGGGGATCTGACCAAAAAGTCGTCATCTCTATCGGCCGTCTGGCGCCGGAGAAAAACTTCACCACCCTCATTGAAGCAATGGCCATCGTTATGCAAAAGCACAAGAACGTGCGCCTGGCCCTTATTGGCGATGGGCCGGATAAATCTTCTTTAGAGAAGTTAGCCCGCAAACTGAACATTGCCGATAAGGTTGATTTTATCGGCCTCATTCCCTTTGACGAAGTACCCGCCCACCTGAAGGCGGCCGACTTTTTTAGCTTTGCCTCCGTTACAGAGACACAGGGTTTGGTTACCATGGAGGCTATGGCTGCTGATTTGGCGGTCGTGGCCGTGGATGCCAGCGGCACGTCGGACATCGTAGAACACGAAAAAGATGGCCTGCTGACGGCGAACACCAGCCAGGATCTGGCCGACGGGCTTGAACGCATCCTGCGGGATGAAGCGCTGGCGCAGCGCCTGCGCGACGGCGCCAAAGAAAAAGCCCAGACCTTCGAGACCATTCACGTTACCAAAAAGATGATCGAAGTTTATCGACAAGCGATTGCCGACAAAAAGGCCGGCGTTTACATCGAAGCCGACAAGCGCAAGCCGATTTTTACCGTGGCCTGGAATCGTTTGGTGGACAAAGCAGAAAAGTGGACGACCCGCCTTAACACTGGCACAGGACCGTTAACACGCACCAACTGAAGAAAAGTAATGGTTTAGGGAATCAGTCGCAAGCGGCGGGGCGGTTAACCAGACAGTAGAAGGGCCAGTTTTTGCCACAAGGGTGGCCCGAGGATGAGCAGCCCCACCAATACAGCGCCACAAGCGCCCACCAGCACGGCCGCTGCAGCCACGTCTTTGGCAATTTTGGCCAGGGGATGGTAATCTGGCGCGGCCACATCCACCAGTGCTTCCAGGGCGGTATTCATGAATTCGGCCATCCACACGGCCGTTACCGTTAAAACGATAATCGCCCACTCCTGCCGGGAAATTCGCAGCCAGAAAGCAAGCGCAAACACCGCAATACTCACCAGAGCGTGAATCCAGGCATTGTGCTGCGTTCTGAGGACATACCACCAGCCGGCAAAGGCGTAATGGAAACTTTTTACCCGGCTGTAAAGTTCGCTGCGGCGTGGTCGGGACATATCAGGCTTCGGTGGGTGTAACGTGTTGCAGATTGAGCGTGGTGAGCACGGCCGTTTGCGCCTGCCACATCGCTTCCTTTTCGGCCGGTTCGTCGTGGTCGTAACCCAACAGGTGCAGTACACCGTGGATGGTCAGAAGTTGCAGCTCACCGGCCAGGTCGTGCCCGGCCTGCGCCGCCTGGCGTGCAGCGTAAGGCACGGAAATAGCAATGTCACCCAGATACGGATCGGCCTCTTCCATGCCCGGCAGCGCTTCGCCCGCCGGAAAGCTAAGAACATCCGTCGGCTTATCGAAACCACGAAAATCACGGTTCATCTGCTGAATCTGCTCATCGTCGGTAAGCAAAATGGACAATTCCAGCGGCGGCGACTGCTTTTCGTGGGCCAGGGTGGCGCGAACGGCCGTTTCCAACAGCGCTTCCACCTCTTGCGGCCCCTCTGGGACACTCTCCAAAGCCGCTTCCACCACCACGTCGATCACAAAGTCGGCCATTTCCTACCTCTCACTCACGGCTTTTTGTCAGCACTGCATCACTTACACTCTCCGGCGGCAGCGGCAGCGAGCGGGACGCTGACGATTCGGGCAACTGCGCCAACGTCTCGCCCTCCTCCATCTCCTCGTCGCCCGGATAGCGTACTCGCACATGGAAGCGCCCCTTCAAGGTCTCGATAAACGATTCGCGCATCATCTGGATGTCGCCTAAAGTCAGCCCGGAATTATTCAACTGGCCCTCGCGCAAATCGTCCTGGATGATGGTCGTCACCAGCTTTTCGATGGCTTTTTCCGTGTTGGGACGCAATGCCGTGGATGTGGCTTCGATGGCGTCGGCCAGCATCACGATCCCGGCCTCGCGGGACTGCGGCCGCGGACCCGTGTAGCGGAAGCGGGCCTCTTCCACCTGCTCGGCGTCACCACCGGTTTGCTCCACAGCCTTCAGATAAAACCCTTTCACCAGGCGACGGCCGTGATGCTCGGCAATAAAATCGCGGATGCGATCGGGCAACTTATAGCGGCGCGCCAACTCCAACCCATCCGCCACATGGCTGATGATGATCTCTGCGCTGCGATACGGATCAATCATGTCATGGGGATTGTGCCCTTCCTGATTTTCCGTAAAGTAAGACGGATTATTCATCTTGCCGATGTCGTGATAGAACGCGCCCACGCGCACCAGCGTACTTTGGGCTTTGATGCGGTCGGCGGCTTGCTCGGCCAGATTAGCGACCATGATGCTGTGATGGTACGTGCCCGGCGCCCGGCGCAGCAGTTCCTGCAAGAGAGGATGGTCCAGCCGCGACAACTCTTGCAGCTGCAAGGTGGTGGTCATCTTGAACACGCTGCCCATCACAAAAAAGCCCACCAATGTCAGCGCCGCAGACAGCACGCCGTTGGCCAGCCCATACAGCAGAAGCTGCAGCAGTTCCAACGTGCCCAGATCCTGCGTCAATCGAAAGGCCACGATGACCGTGACATAACCAACGGCCGCAACCACGCCGGCCCGGAAAAAGGCATTAATCCGCTGCGCGTCCCGCAGGGTCAGGGCCGCCAGCAGGCCGCCGGCTGCGTAATAAATGGTCAGTTCCAGCGAGTTAGCCACAGTGAAGCCCAGGAGCCCGGCCATGACGGCCGTTACCAACACCGACAAATACACGTCATAAATCACCGTCAGCAACATGGCCAGCGCTGCCAGTGGATACCAATACAAAATATACGACTGCCCGGCGGGCAGCAGTTTGGCAATCAGGGCAAACAACCACAGCAGGCTGCCCAAAGCCGCCAGATAACGCAGATTTTGCCGGATAATTGGCTCGAACTGCTGCCAGTACAGCGAAATCATCACCATTGCCAGCAGCGACGAGAGGAAGACACTGATGATGGAACGCCAGTTGGTTTTCACCTGCATCAGGCCCAGTTCGGTCAACAGTTCTACATCAGCCGCATCGACAAGTTCCCCGGCCTGCAAAATAACCTGCCCCTTGTAAACCGTCTTGACAATGGGTTCGACGGCCGCAGCTGCCTCTTCACGACGGATCTGCGTCGCTGCCTCATCCAGGAAAACATTGGGAACGATAAACTGGGGAGCCAGGCCCGTCACCACATCTTCCTGGGCGCGAGTCAGGTTCAGGCTGGCCTGGAGCCTGGCGGCCCGCTGCGCGTCGCGTAGCTGGCTCTCTTTAATGTCCTGGCGCATCACAGTATCGATGATGTCCAGCACTTCCTGCTCGGCGACAGCATATTCGGCGTCATTCATGGAAAGCAAATCCGCCGCGACCTGTTCGTCGATGTTGACAGTTTGAATGGCCTGAAGATACTGGATTTTGCGTGCCTGGTTGGCCTGGTTATCGGCGCGAACGGTGTCGATGTAGTTGAAGGTCTGCATGGCCAGGTTGAGCTGGGTGCGGCCGATGTTTAAGTCGAGGGAGGTGTATTGGTCGGGGACGGCCTTGGCGGCGTCTTGTCGGGCCTGCTCGGTGAGGATGTTGCTGGTGTAGGTATGGGTGAAGGGTGCAACAATATCGGCCGTTGCCGGTTCGCCAACTGTTACCGAAACGTCGGTGGTGCGAAAGAGGGTGAAAGCGAGGATCAGCGTTAACCCCAGGGCTACGACGAGGGTGTACACCCAGAGGATAGACCAGCGAAAAGCCTGTCGCCCTCGCTGCCAAAGATCCATATCTAATTGCATGGGCTTGGGTAAGAAATCCTTGCCAGTCAGGCTGTGAGCAGTTCGCGCACAACTTCATTGACCATACGGCCGTCTGCCTGGCCCTTTAACTGTGGCATGAGTTTGCCCATCACCTGTCCCATCCCTTTGATGTCGGTGACGCCCAAATCGGCGATGACCTGCACGGCCAAAGCCTTTATTTCTTCCCGGCTCATTTGCTGGGGTAAATACGTTTCGATAATGGCCAGTTCGGCCTGTTCCTGTTCCACCAGATCGCTGCGCCCGGCTTTTTCGTAATCGGCAATGCTTTCACGCCGCTGCTTGGCCTGTTTGGTCAGCACGTTCACAACGCCCGCCTCATCCAGCGTCGTCTGGTCGTCAACTTCTGCCTGTTTTACGGCGGCCAACAACATTCGCAAAACATCCCGTGTGGCAGTGTCACCTTGTTTCATGGCTGTGGCCATGTCTGATCGCAATTGTTCTTTTAATGCCATGTGCGTTCCTCCGAAAATTGATTGTAACACTGGCAAATGCACGGTTGCAAGTGGGGGAGCGAGGGTATGTGGATGCCGCAAACCGGGCGCATTACCGGCTGGCGGGCTTTTTAGCTGGATACGGCCGTCTCGGCGAACTCCAAAATGGTATACAGACTCAGGTTGCCCTCACGGCCGTCGGCGCGAAATTGGTCAGCAACGCGCAAACCGGAAGCAGCGGCCAGCCGGGCGATCTCGTTTTCGTCTATCAAGCGTACGTAACGCAGGCCAAATTCCTCCCGCTGCCAGGTGAGCAGATAATCATTCGGCTCTACGTCCTGCTCGCTCAAGCCAACGATAGACCAGTCGGTAATTTTGCGCTGCTGGCGTTCGCTGCCCAAAAACTGCCAGGTCGAAATGAAAATGCGGCCGCCGGGCATCAGCGCGTGGGCCATTTCATCCACCAGATTTTGGCGGTTGGCAGTGCCTGGTATGTGCTGCAACGTAGCCAGGCAGGTGATGGCCTGGTATTGGCCCAGGCCGTATAACGAACCGGGGCGGCTGATGTCACGCTGGTGAAAATCTCCCATGGTGATGGCTTCGGCGCGGGCCAGCAGCTCGGCGCTGAAGTCTACGCCTGTGTACCACCGGATAGCCCGCCTCGCCTGGAGGAATCGCCCCAAACGGCCGTCGCCGCAGCCCACGTCCAGTAAATAATCACAGGGTTGGGGCAGTTCTTCCAGCAGTCGATGAAAGCCCGGCTGCGGGCGCACCCGGCTGTCGGCAAAGGGTCCGGCAAGGTCGTTGTAAAAGTTCTGGTTCAGAGACAGCAGTTTGCGAACGGTGTTTTCGTGCATGGTGATCATCATAGCTTTTCAGGTTTACGAATGTGCCGGGTATTGGTGACAAACCAAAGACGGCCGTCGGCCGTTTGCACCCATAAGCCGGGATGTTGCAGCTGGCGGACCTGCGCCCGCTGCCACGCCTTGTCGCCAAAGGAAATTTGCACCCACTCTCCTACTTCGTACAACTCAACAAGCCTCTCGCTCATCAGATGATTGTGCCACAAAAACGGCGGCATTAAAACCCAAACTGCTGCAGCGTCAGATCCACGGAATGGACGTAACTGCCGCCAAACAGGCGCACATGAACCAGCAGCGGGTACAAGTTGTAAAGATCGCGCCGCTCTTCAAAGAAACCGGGTTTCAGGGGACGAATCTCTCCATATCGGGCAAAAAACGGCCGTCCGAAGGTGCCAAACAGCGTCGTAAAGGCCAGTTCGATCTCCGGGTCGGCGTAGTAAATGGCCGGATCGACAAAGCCGGTGATGCGGTCGCCCACGGCCAGGACGTTGGTCGTCCAGACGTCGCCGTGAATGAGCGACGGCCGTTCCGGCTCTTCCAGCCAGTTGTCCAGATGCTCACACAAATCGGCCAGGCGGCGGAAAACGGCCGTTGGCAGCCGCCCGCTGCGCACACCTTCCTGACCCATAAACAACAGGCGCTGCTCCCGAAAGAAGGTCAGCCAGGAATCTGTCCACGGATTTGGCTGATGCAGCCCGCCAATCAGCGTGGGCATCTCCAATCCATAGGCTGCGGCCGTTACCTGATGCAGTGCCGCCAACAATTCTGCCGCGTGTTCCTGCGCTCGCGCTGTAAAATGGCTCTCACCCGGTAAATATTCCATCAGCAGCAGGCCTTGTTCCTGGTGTAAAACCGCCGGAACCGGCAGGTCGCTGTGCGCCGCCAGATAGGTTAGCATTTTGCCTTCGCGGCCCAGCCAGGACTCCGGCCGCTCGTCGACCTTGGCGACGATTTGCCGCCCGTCCGCCAGGCGCAGCCGATAAACCTGCCCGATGCAGCCGCCGCTCAACGGCGACACGTCTGTGACCGCCAGGCCCAGTGCCGCCTCAATGCGTTCCCGGTTCATTCAGCCGCCCGCACGACAACGTTATCAAAGGCCACTTGCAGGCCTGACTGGCCGAACGTCCCGCCATCCAGGGCTATGCTGCCCGAGGGAAAGATCACATCGTCAATCTGGTGCACAAGCACATCATTGACATAAAATGACATTCTAGAGCCTTGCGCGGTGACTTTAAGGCTGTTGGGCACGTTAAAACCCTGGTTGATGGCTTCCGAGGGAGTCCAATCATCCAGGAACTGCGTCCAGGTGCCATCGGCGTTGCGGCGCTCGACCATAAAAAGGCCGTTGCCGGTGATGTCGAAGCGATAGAATTGGTTGTTGTCCTGCATGCGCGTCAGGACGCCAAAGCTGCTTTCCGGGCTGCCGGCAATCTGCCGCGCCTCCACTTCCAGCGCAAAGTCGGTAAAGGTTTGCTCTTGCAGGGTAGAAAACTGGAGGATATTTGGCTGGCTGATGGCGATGACCAGTTCCTGGTTGATAACGGCCGTGCTGCCCGCATCGTCCCCTTCCACAAACCAGTCCCCGGTCTCACCCGGCGTAAAAGAGTCCCAAAACAGCGCGTCTTCAGGCGCAGAGCCGGTAATGCCTGCGCTCTGCGCACCGCCGCAGGCCACCAGCGCGAACGAGGCGAACCACAGGATCATCCCCACAATCAGACGTTTCGATTTCACAGTTTGCTATCCTAACTTAAGGCGCAACAACACGAAAATTGTCAAACTCGACAACGGCCGTTCCCGGTTCCAGGGTGCTTGTCGCCAGCCCGACGTCGCCGATCACAAAGGTGGGATCGGTTACCGTGACCAGCGGGATACCGTTTACTTCCAGGCTCAGTTCGTTGCCCACGCAGCTGGTGCGTATTTGATTGGTCGCCAGTCCCTGATTGATGGCTTCGGAAAACTGGTACTCGCCGTTTTCGGTCAGGTATGTCACTGTTGGCGAATCGCTGGTGTATTTGCCGATGGCATAATAGCCGTCGCCGCCAATCAGAAAAATGTAGAAATTTTCTTCGTTCTGGTAGCGGCAGATGACGCCGTAGGCATTGTTGTTTGGCCCGCTCACCTGCCGGGCCTGCGTGGTGATGATCACGTCATCAAAGCTGCGACTCGGATTGGTCCAGCGCACCTGGCCGGGCTGGCTGGTGCTGATGCGCAAAACATCGTCCGCGATTTCCGTCACCGCGCCGCCGCGATTGTAAAGCGCCCAACCACAGTTTTGTTCCCCACTAAAGTCATCGGCGAATAGAGCGCCGCCTGCATTGCATTCGTCGACGCCACCCCCACCAATGTTACAGGCTGCCAACAAGGTAACCCCCACTATCGTTAAGATGAAACCAACCACCGTTCTCCGCATTGATCCTCCAGAATGAAAACGGGAGCACGGCCGTTGCCCACGCTCCCCGGGTTGTTAAGCAGAAAAAAAGACCGGCACACTTGGCGGCCTGGGCTGTGTAACGGCCGTTTACCGGCCGTCCTGTTTGGTTTTATCCAGCATATTTTGCAAGGAGGTGATATCTTTTTCCAGGCTTTCCTGCTGGCGCGAGGTGTACAGGTAAAATGCGGTAGCGCCCAACCAAAAAACAATGACCAAAATTGTGATGATGAGTAGATTTGTGAACATAGTTCGCTCCAGACATAGGTAAAGATGAAAAAAGTGTACCTAAAAAGTTCCGATCAGGCATCAAACCTACGCCCTGGAATCCCACAGCGGTTCTTCCACGCCACGATTATAGTTTTCATACCGGGCCATCACGAATAAAGCGTCCGACAGGCGGTTCAGGTAAGGTATTACCATGGCGCCAACGGCTTCCTGGCGCGACAGGGCAATGACGTGGCGTTCGGCCCGGCGGCACACTGTGCGCGCCACGTGCAGGCTGGCCGCCGCCGCGCTGCCACCCGGCAAAATGAAGTTTTCCAGCGGACCGACCACGGCCGTTAGCTCGTCGATCAACCCTTCTAATTTCTGAATGTGGCGCTCTTCAATCTGTGGCACGCCATACTTGGCCTTATCTTCCTCTAAAAACGCCAGGTCCGAACCCAGATGAAACAGCTCATTTTGGATGGCTGTCAGTTCGTCGCCTAGCCGATCGCTCAGACCGCCGGCAAGGGCCGCGCCAATTTGCGAGTTCAACTCGTCTACCGTGCCGTAAGCTTCTATGCGCAGCGATTCCTTGGGTACCTGTTGGCCTCCGGCTAACGATGTCTGGCCGGTATCGCCTTTTCGCGTGTAGATTTTGGTCAATCGTGGCATGTTGTTCCTTTTTGTTTGTGGTTTTTGCGAAGGAAAGTAACAGATGACTATTGTGCTAAAACGGCCGTCGTAACGGCCGTTTTTATGTCAAATCCTCTTGACAAAAAACATGGGCTTGTTATAATCCCCACTCGTCGATGCGGGGTAGAGCAGAGGCAGCTCGTCGGGCTCATAACCCGGAGGTCGCAGGTTCGAATCCTGTCCCCGCTACTCAAAAAAGCACTCCATACGGAGTGCTTTTTTTATATCGCTTCCTCCATTTTCTGAGCCAACGTCACGTCAAGATTACTGATCGCATTGCCCAGATCATGCGTCGCCAGATCGACAGTCACCCGGTTATACACGTTGCACCACTCGGGATGATGGTCTAGTTTATCGGCTGCCAGGGCTACGGTAACCATCCACCCCATCGCCTGCGCAAAGGAAGCAAACTTGAATTCTTTATGCAGTTTGCCATCTTGAACCGACCAACCCGACAAGCCGTTAAGGGCCTGCTGCAGTTCTTCGTCGTTCAGTTTATGTCTCGCCATTTTCAACTCCTTTTCATCCAGAAGAAATCATCTGGGATGATCATTGGCCCCCAATATCACTTTCGCCATCGATTATTTTGTGGGCGGGGAAACGGCCGTTGCTACCGCCAGCCACAGTTGCTCACCAACCGCTAACCAACGGGGCGTGCAATCCAACGTGCCGGGTACAAGGAACTACTACAGCGAAAGGAACAAAGTGAGCCCACCAGCACCGGGGGCCAACTGTCAATGATCCCGAATTTCAAAGCGGCAGAAATCATCTCCGCGCGCCAAACAGTGGGTCTCTAGCACATCAAAGGCTTTAAAATCCTTGCCCGTAGCATAAGTCATCGCTTCTTGGAGCGACCCCACATAAAGATGGCAAACGGGCTGCTCGCTGTGCCGCGTGTGGCAGCTCACGCAGGCATAGTCGGTGAAAACGAGCACGCCATTCTCTTCCTGCACATCAATCGAGGCGTAGTTGACCGTATCCATAATGCCTTTGCGTACACCCAAGAGGACTGCCCGTTTCCGCAGCTGCACCGGCAGCACTTTCAGGGCTATTCCGGCCAGGCCCATCACGGCGGATTGTTCCTTTACGCCCCAGCGAAAAGAGGAACGGCCGATGCGCTGCAGCATGCCCTTGCCAGCTCGCCCTGTAAACTGCTCAATAGCCTCATTCAGGGCAGCATATTCGCGTGCCAGCACGCCAAACTCCAGATTGTTGGGTGGCGGATTATCCACGTAACGCTCCAGGCCGCTGAGGCGCAGCACGGCGTTTAGCCCATGTGTCCCCATCACTTCTTCGATACCCTTGAGCAGTTGCAGCAGCATGGCGTTGACGTAGGGTGCGTCTTCCGGCAAATTGACTTTGTGAAGTTCAGCCATGATCCGTCCTCTTTCTTTTTAAATCGCTTTGGACCACACCGGCAGGCGTTCGCCGGTGGCATAAAAACCAAATTTGCGATATAGGCGCTGCGAGGTGAGGTTGTCGACCTGTGTATTGAGCGTGGCCCGCCGCAGACCCAACTGCCGGTAGGTTCCGATGGCTTTGGCTAAGAGCGCGCTGCCGACACCGTGGCCCTGGGCCTCTTTGGCAATGGTGAGGCGCACCAGGTGGGCGCTGTACGGACCACTGGAGCTGAGCTGGTAGCCCACCAAACGGCCGTTCCACTCGGCCACATCGAAACACAACGCATCGCGCTGCGCCATCGCCAGCGTTTCCGCACTCAAACGCCACAACGGCTCGAACACGGCCGTTTCCATCGCTGCCAATTCTACAAAATCCGCGCTTTGGGCCGGCCGCAGATGCAAATCGGGCGGAACGCTAAACGAGGGCACGTCGAAATCATCCTTGCCGAACGTTTCAATTTCATTGGAACGTGCAAAACCCAGAGCCGGCAGCCACTCACTGGGCCACCCCTGGGCCACCAGCCAGCCGAGTTGGGTAACGGCCGTTTCCCGCAAGTGCGCCTCCACCACGGCCAACATCTGGCCCAGCATCGCCTGCGTATCAACTGCCCGGGCCACGGCCGCGACGCGCACCCAGGCCGCCGGCGGCGGATCGGCCGTCGCTGCCAGACAGGCCGCCAATCGCTCCTGCGGTGTAAAAAACTTAGACAACAGGCGCCCAGACTCTGGCTGTGCAGCCGGCATGACCACAAAACCAGGTGAACCAAGCCAGTCAACCGGCAGCCGCCAGTCCACATGGATATGGCTGCCTTCAGCGGTACGCAGCAGCCGCGAAACGGCCGTGGCCTCACTTTCGCCGGCAGTACGCACGTCTCCCCCAGGCTGTTCAATTGAAGATTCTTGGGGACGCCAATGGTTTGCGAATTCCATAACGCTATTGTACACTACATGGTCAAAATTCGACATAACCAAGCAATTGATAAAACATGAACAAACAGGATCGTGACCGCACATTAGAAAATACTTTGGCAACCTTGAACAAACGTTTTGGCGAAGGTGTCATTATGCGGCTGGGGGAGGCGTACCATCTTCAGGTAGACGCTATTCCCACCGGTTCTTTGTCTTTGGATATTGCCCTGGGAGTAGGTGGTGTACCTCGTGGTCGCGTCATCGAAATTTATGGCCCAGAGTCTTCTGGTAAGACGACATTGTGCCAGCACATCGTAGCAGAAGCGCAAAAACGAGGCGGCATTTGCGCCTTCATCGACATGGAACACGCACTTGATCCTCACTATGCCGAACGATGCGGCGTAGACGTGCAAAATCTGTACGTCTCGCAGCCCGACACGGGTGAACAGGCTCTGGAAATTGCCGACGCCCTCATCCGTTCCGGAACCATGGACGTAGTCGTGGTTGATTCTGTAGCCGCCCTGGTTCCCCGGGCCGAAATTGAAGGCGAAATGGGCGACGCCCACGTTGGCTTGCAGGCCCGCCTGATGTCCCAGGCTTTACGCAAACTATCTGGTGCTATCAAACAGACAAACACTATCGTCATCTTTACCAATCAGCTCCGCTCCAAGATTGGGGTGATGTTTGGTAACCCGGAAACGACCAGCGGCGGCAATGCGCTCAAGTTTTATGCTTCTGTGCGCATTGATATCCGCCGCATTCAAGCCATCAAAGCCGGTAACGACGTGGTGGGCAATCGCACCAAGGTAAAGGTTAAGAAAAATAAAGTAGCCCCACCATTTACCGAGTGCGAATTTGATATCATGTATAATGAAGGCATCTCCAAAACGGGCGACGTGTTGGATCTGGCGGTCAGTTATGACATCGTCAACAAACGCGGCGCCTATTTCCGCTATGGCGAAACATTGCTCGGTCAGGGACGCGAAAATGCAAAAGTCTTTCTGGCCGAGAATCCGGAGATTTTAGATACGCTAGAAAATCTGGTGCGCGAAGCAGCCGGATTACCAGCTTTAAAGCGCTCGGCAGAAGCTGAGGCGCTGATTGATTAGTAAAAGTAAACTTACTGACATTTCACTGCTGTCATTCGTTGGATTGACATGGCCATTGGCAATAACTGAACGTAATTTTTTGTTCTGTTAGAAACAAATCAAGCACCCGAGGATGAGTTTGGCCCGGGTTTGAGAAACACCAGACAATTGAGCAAGCTAGCATTTTTGTAGTGTGGGTCTATGTGATTTTTAGCCGTTTGTCCACTTTGTGGTAGGGCTTAAACGGAATTCCAGCTAACAAGCTCATATTCGTCGATAACAGACACTCTAGTGTAGCTGTACAGCTATAAAGACTACGTTATCAGAAACGGCCGTGGCGAACGAGGACCACGGCCGTTTTTTCATTAAAAATGGGTATTATCACCGCACTAAGCGCACAAAAACGCAGCCAGGATCGGGTGAACGTCTATCTCGATGGGGAGTTCGCCTTTGGTTTGGCGGCTATGGCGGCGGCGCGTCTGCGCGTAGGCCAGACGCTTACAGCGGCCGACATTGCCGCTTTGCAGGAAGTTGATGCGGTAGAAAAAGCCAAAGAGAGTGCTCTGCGCTATCTTGGCTATCGCCCTCGCAGCCAGGTCGAAATCCAACGCCATTTACAAAAAAAAGGATATACCGAAACGACTATCGCCGCCGTGATTGAACGGTTGACGGCCGTTGATCTCCTCAACGACGAAACCTTCGCCCGCTACTGGGTAGAACAGCGCGAAACCTTCAAACCTCGTGGCCAGTTGGCCCTGCGGCAAGAGTTGCAACAAAAAGGGATTGATTCCAAAATTATTGATCGCGTCTTGTCCGAACTGGACGAAACTGCCGCGGCTGAGCAAGTAGCCGAAAAAAAAGCCGGTCAGCTAACCGGCCTGGCCGAAGCCGACTTCAAACGCAAACTAGGCCAGTATTTACAGCGTCGCGGCTTTCCATACGATATTATCCGCGCTGCCGTGGACGAGTGGTGGACCAAAACCGGTCTGCCGGCCGCTCCACCAGCGCATGAAGATTTTGATTAAAACATCTGACAGGATCAGGCTCATTCCCAGAGGATGAGCCGGCCTGTATTACTTTTCAAGGAGAACGGACATGCCTGGAGCACTATGGATAGGCATCTTCGTCGGGATAATCATTGGTGCTACGGTTGCCGCACTGGTAACCTGGTACGTGTTGAAACCCCGAACGGAAGAAGCACTGCAACAGTTTAACCAAGAATTAGAACGACGCCGTGAAGCGTCTGAAAAAGAAGCAGAACAAATTCTGAACACTGCCACCAACGAAGCCAAACAAGTTCGCCTGGAAGCCGAAAAGGTGATCGAAAAGCGCTACGAAGACCTGGCCAAAGCAGAGGAACGCGTGGACAATCGCAGCGCCGCTCAGGATCGACAGGCTGCCAAGCTGGAACAAAGGGAGCAGAAGTTAAACAAGCGGCAAAGCCGTCTGGATAAAAGTTTTAACGAGCTGACCCAAAAGCAAGAAGAACAACAAGAAAAACTGCAAGAAATCGCCAGTATGACGGTGGAAGAAGCCCGCGAAGTTTTGCTGGCCGAAGTGGAAAAGGAAGCCCGGCAAGATATGGCCCGGGTGATGCGTGAGATCGAAGACGAGGCGCGTGAAACGGCCGATACCAAAGCCCGCGAATTGATTGCCATGGCGATGCAGCGCATCGCCAGCGATCAGGTGGCGGAAATTACGGTTTCTGTCGTGCCGCTGCCCAATGAGGAAATGAAAGGACGCATCATCGGGCGCAACGGCCGTAACATTCGCGCTTTTGAACAGGCCGCCGGCGTAGACATCGTCGTCGACGACACCCCGGAAGCCGTCACCATCTCCAGCTTCGACCCCGTGCGCCGCGAGATTGCCCGGCGGGCACTGGAGAAACTGATTACAGACGGCCGTATCCACCCCGCCCGCATCGAAAAACTCATCAAAGACGCGGGCAAGGAAGTCGAACAGGTCATCAAAGAAGCCGGCGAACAGGCCGCCTACGAAGCCAACGTCCACGGCCTGAACCCGCAAATCCTGCGCATGTTGGGCCGCCTGAAGTACCGCACCTCCTACGGCCAGAATCAGCTCCACCACTCCATAGAAGCCGCCAAAATCGCCTCCGTCCTCGCCTCCGAATTGGGCGCGAACGTGGAAATGGCCAAAATGGGCGCGCTGCTCCACGACCTGGGCAAAGCGATGGACCATGAGCAGGAAGGCACGCACGCCATGCTCGGGGCGGAATTTGCCAAGCGCTTCCGCGTGCCGCCCATCGTCGTCAACGCCATCGCCTCCCACCACCACGAGGTAGAGCAGGAATCAGTGGAAGCTATCATCGTAGAAACGGCCGATGCCATCTCCGGCGCTCGTCCTGGCGCTCGCCGCGAAAGCCTGGAGAACTACATCAAGCGCGTACGCACCCTGGAAGACATCGCCACCTCCTATGATGGCGTAGAAAGCGCCTACGCTCTGCAAGCCGGGCGCGAAATTCGCATCCTGGTCAAGCCGGGAGCCATTGACGATCTGGGCGCGATGCGCCTATCCAAAGATATTGCCCGCACCATCGAAGATTCTATGCAGTATCCGGGGCAGATTCAGGTGACGGTGATCCGCGAAACGCGCGCCGTGGGTTTTGCCAAGTAACGGTTTCCCGCGGCTCCCCAGAAAACCAAAAGCCGGCGGACGTATAGACCGCCGCATCCAGGTAATAACTGAGCCGTTTCTAGCCGTGTCCCAAAATAGGGTGCGGCTGATAGGGTTCCTCCAAACGAGAAATTTCCTCGTCAGAAAGATGAATATCCGTCGCCGCGATGGCTTCTTCTAGCTGGTACATCTTGCTCGCCCCAATGATCGGCGCGGTTATGCCTGGCTTATGGAGCATCCAGGCCAGGGCAATTTGTGCCGGCTTAACGCCCTGCGCCTCGGCCAGTTCAATGACCCGATCCAGCACGGCAAAGTCGCCCTCCTCATAGTACATGCCATGCGCATACTGGTCGCTTTGTGACCGTGTGGTCGGTCCTTCGCCCTTCTTCTGACGGTTGCCTGCCAGGAAACCCCGCGCTAACGGACTCCAGGGAATTAACCCCACTCCCTGATCCCGGCAGAAGGGGATCATCTCGCGTTCTTCCTCGCGGTAAACCAGGTTGTAATGGTTTTGCATGGAAACGAAGCGCGTCCAGCCGTGTAAATCGGCCATGTACTGGGCTTTGGCGAACTGCCAGACAAACATGCTGGACGCGCCAATGTAGCGCGCCTTGCCCGCCTTCACCACGTCGTGCAAAGCTTCCATCGTTTCTTCGATGGGCGTGTCGTAGTCCCAGCGGTGAATCTGGTACAGATCTACGTACTCCATGCCTAGGCGGCGCAGCGAATTGTCGATGGCTTCCATAATGTGCTTGCGCGACAGCCCGCCGCCGTTTGGCCCTTTGCCGATGGGAAAGTAGACTTTTGTCGCCACCACAACCTCTTCGCGGTTGACCATTTCCTTCAGCAGACGGCCGGTTACCTCTTCGCTGACGCCCAGTGAGTACATATCGGCCGTGTCGAAGAAGTTGATACCGGCTTCCAGGGCGCGCTGGATAAACGGCCGTGCCGCCGCCTCATCCAGCACCCAATCCCGCCACTCCGGCGTGCCATACGTCATCATGCCCAGGCACAGGCGTGATACCTTCAGCCCGGTCTGCCCTAATCGGATATATTCCATTGTTTTACTCCTGTGACATCTTAAATTTCGGATAGCAGCGGTGCATCACCGTCTTGTGTTGATGGCGGAGACTGGAGACTAACCACTCTCCAATCCGCACTCTCTATCTTCTCGCTTCCAAACACACCACACCCTCCGACCCCACGGCCGCATTGTGGCGCACGCCTGCCGGCAGGTCAAGGCGGTCACCAGGGCGCAGCGTCGTCGGCTCGCCGTCAATGGGAAAGCCAAAGGTAATGGAACCTGACACCACGTAGACAACTTTGTGATAATCGTGAACGTGGGCATCGTAATAATCACCCGGATTGTTGGACCAGCGATATGGCTGGAGGCCTTCATCCTCCATCAGCTTGTGCAGTTCTGCCTCGGTTGGCGTGTGGGTGTATGGCCACTTCTCCACGTGAATGATGTTATCTCTTGTCATGGTCTGGTATTCCTTCGATTGCTGTCGACTGCCGGCGACTATGCTGCCTTTGGATTAACAAACGCATTATAGCCCCAGCCTTCCCTCTGTAGCAACCCAAAAAAACGCTCGGAAGGCCCATTGCGGAACCAGACAACCCCACTTCCGGCGGCGGAAAGCCCGCTGCAAAGGGAGTGCGGTAACAAGCGGTCTTGTCACCGCGAAAACTCACCGCGCCGTCGTAGTCCTACCTTATTTTGAACTGCGGCGGAAAGCCCCGCCGAAGTGCCTGGCCCAGGCCTTCTTGTTATAATCGCCCGGTTATGGATACGAACCGGAAGCAACGAGGGCAGTTCTGGCTGGGCATGGCGGTCAGCCTGATCTGCCTGGCAGCCATCTTCTTTTTTATTGAACCAGCGGAGATTGTGGCAGCGCTGGAGACGGCACGCTGGGGGTATTTGGGGTTAACGGCCGTGGGCATCATCCTCTTCCTCCTCATTCGCGCCATCCGCTGGCGCTTCATGCTCAACAACGACATCGGTCTGGCTCCCACCTTCCACATCCAGAACATCGGCTACCTGGTGAACAATTTCCTGCCGCTGCGCCTGGGCGACGTGGCCCAGGCGGTGTTGATTGGCTCCGTGCCGCCCGTGACGATTTCGCGCGGGCTGTCCACCGTGGTGGTCACGCGCATTTTGGACATGCTGTTTATGGTCATTTTGCTGCCCTTTACCCTGGCGGCAGTGGATGTGGTGCCGGTGCAGGTGCAGGAGACGGCCCTGTTTGTGGGCATTCTGACGAGCGTGGCCGTGGTGATTTTGGTGATTGCTGCTAACCAACGGCCGTTAGCCCGCCGAATAGCCACGGCCGTTTTCGCCCGCATTGGCCGCCTGAACACCGCCGCCTGGGTCCAGCGCATTGACGATTTGCTCGCTGGCCTGAGCAGCCTCACCAGCCTCAAAAGCGGCCTCATCCTGCTTGTTACTACCGTGCTGACCTGGCTGCCCATCATCGCCGCCTACTATTTTGGGCTGACGGCCGTAAATCTCACCCCTACCCTGGCTATGGCCGGATTCGTCGTCTGCGCCGCCGCCCTCAGCGTCGCCGCCCCCTCCTCGCCCGGCCAGATTGGCGTCTTTCACGCCGGGGTCATCTTTGCCCTCACCACCATTCTCGGCCAGCCGGAAGGCCCCGCCGCCAGCTTCGCCTTCCTCTACCACGCCATCAATCTGACCACCACCACCCTGTTTGGCGTGATTGGCCTGTTCGCCACCGGCGCCACCTTCCGCCACGTCATCGACACCACCCGCCAGTTCGCCAACCGCCGCGAGGAAAAAACAGAGGGGCTTTCGTGAGACGGGGGTGTATAAAGCTGTAAGCTATAAGCCACAAGCCGGGAGCTAAAGCCCCCGGCAGCAAAACAACGCCCCGTGAACGGGGCTAAATACAATTTCAGCCGGGTTTACCCGGCGTCGTTTCTGAGACCGGCGCTTTAGCGCCGGGCCAAACCCAGACAACCAAAATTAACACCATGAAAATTCTAGAAGTCTTAACCTATTACCGGCCGTGGGTAAGCGGCCTGACAATTTATGTAGAACGGCTCAGCCGCGCCCTGGTGGAACTGGGCCACGATGTGACCGTCCTTACTTCGCAGTATGATCCCGACCTGCCGCGTTACGAAGTGCTGGACGGCGTCAAAATCGTGCGCATTCCAGTGCTGCTGCGCATCAGCAAAGGCGTCATCATGCCGGAATTTGGGCCGATGGCCTGGAAGCTGGCCCACCGCACCGACGTCATCCACCTGCACCTGCCGCAGTTCGATGCGCCCGGCGTGGCCACGCGCGGCCGTTTGCTGCACAAGCCGGTCGTGCTCACTTATCACTGCGATTTGCAGCTCCCGCAGGGCGGCTTTAACCGGCTGGTGGACAAAGTGGTGCAGACGCAAAACCGCTTCGCCGGGGAACTGGCTAACGCCGTCGTCACCTATACCCGTGACTATGGCACGCATTCGCCCTTTCTCTCGCAGTACCTCGGCCGCAAGCTGCACATCATCCCGCCGCCGGTAGAGCTGGCCCCCTGCACGGATGCGGACGCGGCGCAGTTCCGGGAGAAACATGGGCTGGACGGCCGTCAGGTCATCGGCATCTCCGCCCGGCTGGCAGCCGAAAAGGGTGTCGAAGTGCTGCTCAACGCGCTGCCGCACATCTTCGAGAAGTACCCACAGGCTATCGTCCTGCACGCCGGACCCTACGAAAACATTCTGGGCGAAGAAGCCTACGCCGCCCGCCTGGCCCCGCTCTTCGAAAAGTACAAAGATCGCTATATCCGCCTGGGCACGCTGCACGGCGCGGAACTGACCGCCTTCTACAAAAACCTGGATGTGCTGTGCGTGACCAGCCTGAACAGCACGGAAAGTTTTGGTCTGGTGCAGATTGAGGCCATGACCAACAATGTGCCGGTGGCCGCCTGCGCCCTGCCCGGCGTGCGCCAGCCGGTGACGATGACGGGCATGGGCGAGGTCACGGCCGTGGGCGACCCCGACGCCCTGGCCGCCGCCGTCATCAGCATTCTGGATCAGAAGGAAGCCTACCTGCGCCCGCCCGACCTCATCGCCGACAGTTTCAGCCCGAGGCAAACGGCCGTGGAGTACCTGCGCCTCTTCAAAGCGTTGCAAAACGGCACGGCCGTCAGCGCCACCGCCGAACCGCCTGCCTACGAACGCCTCCGCGCCATGCGCGACGAGGTGAAGAAATAGGATGGATACACGGATTTGACGGATAACACGGATTTTCACGGATTAATCAAAAAGAATCTGTGAAAATCCGTCCAATCCGTGTCATCCGTGTACCCACCCCCAAACGGACCCAACAAACGTGACCACCAACCAACAAACCAACAAACCAACAAACCATCAAACATCTTCCCCCTTCGCCGCCGACGACCTGCTCTGGCGGCAACTTAAGACCATCCCCGCCTTCCGCGCCATTTTGCGGGCGGTGGAATCGCGCTTTTATTACGCCGTGGACCTGCCCGGCCCCATCCTGGACGTAGGCTGCGGCGACGGCCACTTCGCCCAGATGACCTTCGACCGGCGCATCGACGTGGGCATCGACCCCTGGTGGGGGCCGCTAAACAAAGCGTACCGCTCCGACCAGTACGACCAGGTGCTGCAAGGCATGGGCGACCGCCTGCCCTTCCCCGACCACACCTTCGCCAGCGCTTTCTCCAACTCCGTGCTGGAGCACATCCCCGACGTGCAGGCGGTGCTGAACGACACCAGCCGCGTGCTGCAAATGAACGGCCGTTTCCTCATCACCATGCCCAGCCAATACTTCACCGAATGGCTGGGCGGCGCGCAATTTTTCGAGAAGCTTAATCTCCCCGGTTTGGCCGACCGCTACCGGAACGGCTTCAACTTCATCTCCCGCCACGTCCACACCGACGCGCCGGAAGTGTGGGCGGCGCGATTGGCGCAGGCGGGGCTGGCCGTGGAACGCTGGCAATATTATTTTTCGCCGCAGGCGCTGCACGCCCTGGAACTGGGCCACGCGCAGGGCCTGCCGGCGGCGGCCATGCACTTCCTCACCGGGCATTGGATTGTGGCCCCGTGGGAGAGCAGCCTGGGGATGACGGAGCGCTGGTTACGGCCGTTCTACAACGAAGAAGCCCAGGAACGCGGCGCTTATGTCCTCTTTGTAGCCCGCAAGGTGGCCGACGGCCCCATCGAGGCCCATCTGCCGCCCGCCCGCCCCTTTACCATTGCCGAACTAGAAACGGCCGTGCAGCGCCGCCAACCCCTCCCTCAGCCCTCCGACTGGAGCGCGGGCGTCCCGCCCGCAGTAGTGGCGAGCGAGACGCCTGCGCTCCCAGAGGACCAAGAAGAGGAAAACCCGCGCCCTTTTGACATTTTGGCCGCCGGGCTGCTGCTGCTGGCCGTGGCGCTGGCCTTCATCGGCCAAAGCACCGCCGCCGGCGCGACGACCAGTCCGCCCGGCGGGCTGCGCTGGTTTGTCTACAGCTTCGTCGCCCTGCTGCTGTTTGTGTGGCGCGTGGGGAGCGGGAGAAGAGAAGGAGGGGGGAAACGGCCGTCTCTCAACCTGCGCGCCCTCACCATCCCCCGGCGGCGCTGGTGGTACCTGGCCGGGCTGCTCCTGGTCGTATTTGCCAACCGGCAGGCGGCCGGTGGCAATCCCCCCTGGCCGCCCCTGCTGACGCTGGGTTTATGGCTGGTCGGCGTGGCCGTGGGCTTTTACGCCCTCTATTCACCCTCAGCCCGCCCCCCGGAAGCCAGCGAAGGGCGCGGCCCGCCCCTCGCTAACCGCCGCTTTTTATTGATTGGGAGCCTCGTCCTTTTTTTTACCGCCCTCCTCATCCGCGCCGCCGGGCTAACCAGCCACCCGTTCATCCTCAACGGGCTGGAGGCCGGCATTGGCCTGGACGTTAGCGCCGTCGCCGACGGGCTGGCGCGCAACCCCTTCGCCACTGGCTGGCTGACCAACCCCACGCTGCCCTATTTTCTGATGGCCGTGCCCGTGAAACTGCTCGGCCCTTCTGTGCTGTCTATCCGCCTGTTGTCGCCGCTGATTGGCGCGCTGACGGTGGTGGCCTTGTTTTGGGTGGGCACGCGCCTCTGGAGCCTGGAGGTGGGGCTGGTGGCCGCCGTGCTGCTGGCTGGCTCTCATTTTCACCTGCACTACAGCCGCCTGGGCCTGACCAATATTTGGGATGGCCTGTTCCTGCTGCTGGCGCTGGGGCTGCTGGGCGTAGCCTGGACGGAGGGGAAAAACGGCCGTCCCACCCGCCTCGCCTGGTTATTAACCGGCCTGCTCATCGGCCTGAACGCCTACGTCTACACCGCCTCCCATTTGCTGCCCCTCATGCTGCTGGCCTTGCTGCTGGTGGCCCTGCTAGTTGATCGCGCGGCGCTGCGGCAGCAGGCCGGGCATATTTTGGCGGCGGCGCTGCTGGCCCTGCTGGTGGCTCTGCCGCAGATATTGTTTTACGCGGCCAATCCGGGCGTGTTTATGGACCGCTTCCAGAGCTACGGCATTTTGTCTGGGCAGACCGGCTGGCTGGCCCAGGAGGCTATCACCACCGGCCGCAGCCAGTTGGCCCTGTTCGGCGAGCAGATGCAGCGGGCGCTGCTGGCCTTTAACGCCGCCGGCGATGTCAGCCCGGCCTACCGGCCCGGCGTGCCGCTGCTGAGTACCATCCCGGCCATTTTGTTGGCGCTGGGGGTGATGGTGGCGCTGCTGCATTGGCGGCAGGCGCGCTATGCCCTGCTGCTGGCGGCGCTGGGTATCACGCTGCTGTTTGGCGGGGCGCTGCTGTTGGAAACGCCGAGCAGCCACCGGCTGGTGCTGCTGGCCCCGCTGCTGAGTTTGCTGGCGGCGCTGGGGTTGGTGGCGTTGGGGCGCTGGGCACTGGCGCTGCGTCCTGGCGGAAATGATGATGACGGCCGTCCCGAATGGTTTATCCCGGCGCTGCTGATTGTAGCAATGCTGCTGTCGTTGAATGAGATGTTTTTTTATTACGGCCGTTACCGCCTCTCTTACAGCTTTGGCGACCGCAACACAGAAGTGGCGCAAGGCATAGCCGATTATTTGAACACGCTGGACGGCGCGAACGCGACAGCTTATTTTTACGGGCCGCCCGGCATGTACGTCAGTTTTCCCACCATCCCCTTCCTGGCGACCGGGTTCCACGAAAACCAGAACCTTTTCGACGTGCCGCCCGCCGACGCGGCCGGTGAGTTTACGCTGCCCCAACCAGCCAGCGGCAGTCTGGCCTTTATTTTTTTGCCGGAACGGATCGATGAGTTGGGGGCAGTGGAGGAGATGGCGGGCAACGGCCGTTTCTTTTCCTTCCCCGGCCATCACGCCGACCCACTTTTTTACGTCTATGAGGTAGAATTAGGGAGCGAGAGCGAGAGCTAGAGCGAGAGGAAGAAAACAGAAAACTACTCTAGCTCTAGCTCTAGCTCTAACCCTTCAGGAGGAATTTATGACAGCGGATGCGCCATCCACTGCCCCAAACAATCAAAAGACCCCTTACCAGTCACCCCGGTGGAGTTCCAACACGAAAATCATCGTGGCCGTCGCCACACTGATTTTGCTCATTGCCCTGGCCCTGCGTTTCACATCCATTATTCGCCTGCTCACCATTGCCGCTATCCTGGCCTATCTTCTAAATCCTATCGTGGCTCACATTGATAAGCGAACCCGCCTGAATCGCGGTGTAGCCATTGCCCTCGTTTACCTGAGCCTGGTTGTGCTTATCGTCGGCGGCAGCGTGGTGCTGGGCGTTTCTGTTTATGATCAGGTGGTCAGCTTCATCAATCAGATCCCGTCGCTCATTGCCGATTTTGTGGATTTGCTGCGCGGGTTAAGCCAGCGCACAGAGCCGATTACCCTGGGGCCGTTCTCTATGGCTCCGGCCTCGGTGAATTGGGATGCCGTCATCAACCAGTTGCTGGGCTACGTGGAGCCGACCGTCAGCCGCAGCGGCAGTATTCTGACCACTTTTGCCACCACCACAGTGAGTGCGCTGGGGCAGATGTTTTTTATTTTTATTATTTCCATCTATCTGGCAGCCGAAATTCCCAATTTGGGCGGCTATGTGGCCCGCCTGGCACAGCGGCCCGGTTACCAGCGCGACGCCGAACTGCTGATGCACTACAGCAGCCTCATCTGGAGTTCTTATCTGCGCGGGCAGGTCATTTTGGGATTGGTGATCGGTTTTGTGACGGGCATCAGTCTGGCGATATTGGGGCTGCAGTATTCGCTGGCCATTGGGGTGATGGCCGGTTTGTTGGAGTTTGTGCCGAATCTGGGGCCGATTATCACGGCCGTTGTCGCCATCATCGTCGCCCTGCTGCAGTCCAGCAACTATTGGGGGCTTTCCAGCGTGCAGTTGGCTCTGGCTACGCTGGGCATCATGATTGTCATCCAACAGTTAGAAAACAACTTGCTGGTGCCGCGCATCGTGGGCAATGCCCTGAACCTGCATCCGCTGCTGGTGCTGCTGGGCGTGTTGATGGGCGCCTCGCTGGCGGGTATTTTGGGCGCTATCCTGGCCGCCCCGCTGCTGGCCTCCATCAAGCTGATCGGCACCTATGTCTGGCGCAAAATGTTTGATCTGCCGCCCTTCACCGAAGAGATGCTGCCGCCCGACGCCGAACCACCGCCGGACGCCGCCCTGGGGGACAGCGTGTTGCCGCCAGAGGAAGAATCATGAAACAGTCCATTGTCCACGTCGCCCTGGTGGTGGCCGACTATGACGAGGCCATCGCCTTTTACACAGAAAAGCTGCACTTTTCACTGGTAGAAGACACCTACCAGCCGGAGCAGGACAAGCGCTGGGTGGTGGTGGCCCCGCCCGGTTCCAGCGGCACGACCCTGCTGCTGGCCCGGGCGACGACGCCGGAGCAAACGGCCGTCATCGGCCAACAAACCGGCGGGCGCGTCTTCCTCTTCCTCAATACCGACGATTTCTGGCGCGACTATCACGACATGGTCGCCGCCGGCATCCACTTCGTGCGCGAACCGAAAGAAGCGCCCTACGGCACGGTGGCCGTCTTTGCAGATTTGTACGGCAATCTGTGGGATCTGCTGGAACTGAAGAACACGTAACGGGGAACAGAGACCGAGGAACGGGGAACGAGGAACGTTTTACGAGCCACAACCTCCGTTTAATGCTCCACAGTCTCCGTTTAACCCTCCACAACCTTCATTTAACGCTCCACAGTCCCCGTTTAACATTCCACAACCTCCGTTTAACGTCCCACAGCCTCCGTTTAACGCTCCACAGTCTCCGTTTAATCCTCCACAGCCTCCGTTTAACGCTCCACAGTCTCCGTTTAACGCTCCACAGTCTCCGTTTAATCCTCCACAACCCTATTCGCTATGTTTGCAGGTTGATGGATAGGACGCGGATAAACGCGGATGCGGCCGATTTTCGCGGATAAAAACGAACCCTATCCGTGTATATCCGCCGCATCCGTGAAAATCCGCGTCCCATTTCTTAAAAGGCCAACATAGTGCTCTACTTATTGCGCTGCCAACACCCCGAACAAACCTCCGGCCGCGCCGCAGTTAAAAATTCTTCTCCCTCACTCCCCCACTACCAAAACCACCTTGCCCACATTCTTATTCTGCGCCACATATTCATGCGCCTGCTGCGCCTGCGCAATCGCAAACGTCCGGTCAATGATCGGCCGCAGCGCCCCGGCCCGCAGCCCCGGCCAAAACCGCTCCGTAAACTGCTGCGTAATGGCGATTTTTTCCGCCAACGGCCGTGTCCGCAACGTCGACCCCACAATCTTCAACCGCTTACCCAGCAGCAGGCCCGTATTCATCTCCCCCTGCACCCCGCCCAGCGTGCCAATATTCACCAGCCGTCCAAAGCGGCGCAGGCTGCGCACATTGCGCTCCAGGTAAGACCCGCCCACCGGGTCCAGAATCACGTCCACCCCTTCGCCGTGGGTGGCGGTGGAAACGGCCGTTACAAAATCCTCCGCCTTGTAATCAATCGCCACCTCCGCCCCCAACGCCCGGCAGCTGGCCAGCTTCTCCGCCGAGGCCGTCACCAGCACGCGCGCCCCCGCCGCCCGCGCCAGTTGGATGGCCGCCGTGCCCACCCCGCTCGCCCCGGCGTGAATCAGCACCGCTTCCCCCTCTTGCAGCCCGCCTTCCCAAAAGAGATTGATAAACGCGGTGAACCACACCTCGGGAACGGCCGTGCCCATCACAAACGTCCACTCATCCGGCAGCCGCATCAGCATTCCGGCCGGCACGGCCGCCTGTTCGGCATAGCCGCCGCCCAGCAGCAGCGCGCACACCCGGTCGCCGGGCTGCCAGCCGCGCACGTTTGGGCCAACGGCCGTAACCACCCCGGCCATCTCCAGCCCTAAAATCTCACTGGCTCCTGGCGGGGGCGGGTAATTGCCTCTGGCCTGCGACAGATCAGCGCGATTAACGGCCGTGGCCCGCACCGCCACCAGCACCTCATCCGGCCCATATGCCACATCCGCCACCTCTCGCCAGACCAGTTCCGGCTCCCCTTTTGTCCCTTCAACCACAATTGCTTTCATTTCATCACATCCTCTGCAAAAAATGGCACTCACGTGCCATTCCGCCAACCATTGGGTACACTAATCGGGTCATCATCACAAGGAATACAACAACTGTATTCTACCCAACTAAAAGGAGACATTCACCCATGTCGCAACGTGAAACATACATGGTTCAGATCGCGGGCATCGTGCGCCATTTGCCGCTGTTTGAAGTCGCGCCTGGCGTGCGCATTGCCATCTTCAACATGCTCGGCGACACCAACGTCGTCAAAGCCGCCGCCGCCGCCCTGGCCGAACGCCTCAAGAACACCGAAGCGCAGGTCCTGGTAACGGCCGAAGCCAAAAGCATCCCCCTGATCTATGAAATGAGCGCCCTGATGGGCCTGCCCTACGTCGTCCTGCGCAAATCATATAAATCCTACATGGGCAACGCCCTGGAAGCGGAGACCATCTCCATCACCACCGGCAAGCCGCAGCACCTCTACATGGACGAGAAAGATCAAGCCTTGGTAACGAACAAGCAAGTCATTCTGGTCGATGATGTCGTCAGCACCGGCAGCACCCTGGAAGGCATGGAGATGCTCTGCCAGCAGGCCAACGCCACCGTCAGCCGCGTCGCGGCCGTCTTCACCGAAGGCGATACGGACTGGTCGCATATCGTCGCCCTCGGCAACCTGCCCGTTTTCACGGAGTGAAATAGTGTTGGGGTGTTCAGGTGTTTAAGTGGTCAGGTGTGTGAGGAAGGAGGGGCAGTGGGGTTATTTACGCGATTTGAAGAAATACGGGCATGGCAGGAAGCGAGAGCTTTGACCCGGCAAATGTATGTTTTGAGTGATTCCGGGAAGTTTCGTCATGACTTTGGCCTGCGTGATCAAATCAGGCGCGCGGCGGTGTCTGCCATGACAAACATTGCTGAAGGCTATGACTGCGAATCACCTAAAGAGTTTGCGCGATTCTTAGAAATCGCCCGCCGCTCAGCAGTCGAAGTGCAATCGCTGCTATACGTAGCCCTCGATGCAGGTTACGTCACACAAGAAACATTTCAGACTCACATAAAACAAGCCCAAAGCGTGCAAAAACTCATCGGGGGCCTCCGCCACGCAGTACTCAAACGCATCCAAACCCCCTAATTACCTAAGCACCTAAACACCTGAACACCTAAACACCTAAACACCCAATCCCATGAACATTCCCTCCCCCGCCTCTCTTTCGATTTTTCGCCATCTTTTTTCGTCGGTGGCGGAAGAGATGGGGGTAACGCTGGGGCGGGCGGCTTACAGCCCCAACATCAAAGAGCGATTGGATTTTAGCTGCGCGGTGTTTTTGGGCGACGGCCGTCTCCTCGCCCAGGCCGCCCACATTCCCGTTCATCTGGGAGCCATGCCCGCCTCCGTCCAGGCCGCCATCGCCCAATGCGCCCCCTTCCACCCCGGCGACGTCGTCATCCTCAACGATCCCTACCAGGGTGGCAACCACCTCCCCGACATCACCCTCGTCTCCCCCATCTTCATCGCCACTCCAATCTCCAGTCTCCAGTCTCCAGTCTCTAATCCCCTGACTCCCCACTTCTTCGTCGCCAGCCGCGCCCACCACGCCGACGTGGGCGGCATGTCGCCCGGCTCCATGCCCCTGTCCAGCGAGATTTTCCAGGAAGGCATCATCATCCCGCCCATCAAACTGGTGGAAGCAGGCCAGCGCAACGAAGCAGTCTGGCAGCTCATTCTGCGCAACGTGCGCACGCCTGCCGAGCGGGACGGCGACCTGGCGGCGCAAACGGCCGCGCACGCCATCGGCGCCCGGCGGCTGCAAGAGATTGTGGCCCGCTACGGCCTGCCCGATACCCTGGCTCACGCCGACGCACTGATCGCCTACGCCGCCCGCATGACCCGCGCTGCGGTGGCCCAGATACCCAACGGCCGTTTCACCTTCACCGACTACCTGGACGACGATGGGCAAACGGCCGTGCCTATTTGCGCCGCCATCACCATCGCCGGGGAGCAGATGGACGTGGATTTTAGCGGGACGGGCACGGCCGTTTCCGGCAACCTCAATGCCGTACCGGCCATCGTGCAGTCGGCCGTGGCCTACTGCCTGCGCTGCGTGGCCCTGGCCCTCCTGCAAACCGATTTGCCCATGAACGAAGGAGCGTTTGCCCCCCTCACCCTGCACATCCCGCCCGGCAGCCTGCTGGACCCCCACCCGCCGCACGCCGTCGCCGCCGGCAACGTGGAAACCTCCCAGCGGCTTGTGGATGTGGTCTTCGGCGCGCTGGCCCAGGCGCTGCCCAATCTCATCCCCGCCGCCAGCCAGGGCACGATGAACAATCTCACCTTTGGCGGGTCCTTGAGTGACCAGGTGACAAGGTGGCCAGGTGACAAGGTGACAGTCACCCCATCACCCGCTCACCCGATCACCCCTTCAACGTTCGCTTATTACGAAACCATCGGCGGCGGCGCGGGCGCCGGGCCGCAGGGCGACGGCGCGTCGGGGGTACATGTGCATATGAGCAATACCCGCAACACGCCCGTGGAGGCGCTGGAATATGCCTTTCCGCTGCGCGTGGAGGCGTATGCGCTGCGCGCGGGATCGGGGGGCAACGGCCGTCATCGGGGCGGCGACGGCCTGATCCGTACCATCGAATTTCTAACGCCGGTTACCGTCAGCGTGCTTAGCGAGCGGCGAGAGCGAACACCCTATGGGCTGCAAGGCGGCCAGCCGGGGTACACCGGTCGCAACATGCTCATTCATCAAGGCCAGGAAAGGCTGCTGCCGGGCAAATTCACCCTGCGCCTGCAAGCAGGCGACAAACTGCGCCTGGAGACGCCCGGCGGCGGCGGCTGGGGCGCGCCAGATACGGCCGAATAGGTAACATCACCTATTCTTTATCCTCAATACTACGCCTATAATTTGGGGAGGTAGCCTGGTCCAGACCCGGCAGTAAACCAATTTAGCATTGAGGGAAAACCATGTCGGTGAATCCAGACAGCAAACATGAACTGGCTAAAGCGCAATTGTGGCTGGCCGAGAAAATAGAAGCCTCGCTGGCCGAGAAAACGGCCGTAACCCGCGACCCCCAAACCATTCAGCTCATCCGCGAGCGCTATGAGATGGCGCGCAAACACGCCCGCATCAACATCCCACCCAACCAGGAAGCCGCTTTCTTTAACGGTCTGGTGGATGAAATCGTGGGCTTCGGCCCACTGGAACCGCTCCTGGGCGATGAAACCATCACCGAAGTCATGGTCAACCGCTCAGACCTCGTGTACATCGAGCGCCAGGGCAAAATGATCGAAACCGACGTGCAATTTGTCAACGATGGGCACATTGAACGTGTCATCAACAAAATCATCAAGCCCCTCGGCCGTGTCGCTAACCACGAAAACCCACTGGTAGACGCCCGCCTCCCAGATGGCTCCCGCGTCAACGCTGTCGTCGCCCCTTGTGCTATCGACGGACCCAACATCACCATTCGCAAATTTTCTAAGACGCCTTTTGGCATTCAAGACCTCATCAATTTTGGCAGCCTCAGCGAGGACATGGCCGAGTTTTTGCGCGCCTGTGTCGTTTCCAAGCTGAATGTCGTCGTCTCTGGCGGCACCGGCTCCGGCAAAACTACCCTGCTCAACGTGCTCTCCAGCTTCATCCCCGACCAGGATCGCATCGTCACTATCGAAGATGCTGCCGAACTAAACCTGTCGCAGCGGCATGTGGTGCGCCTGGAAACGAAAAAACCGACCCGCCGCGGCGACACCGAAGTCTCCATCCGCGATCTGGTCATCAACTCGCTGCGTATGCGGCCAGAGCGCATCGTCGTCGGCGAGTGCCGCGGCGGTGAGGCACTGGACATGCTGCAAGCGATGAACACGGGCCACGACGGCAGCCTGACCACCGTGCACGCCAACAGCCCGCGTGACACTATCTCCCGCCTGGAAACTCTGGTGCTGATGGCCGGCATGGACCTGCCGCTGACGGTGGTTCGGAAACAAATTGTGTCGGCCATTGACTTGATCGTGCAGCAGGAACGCCTGCGTGACGGCAGCCGCAAACTCACCGCCATCACCGAGCTGACCGGCCTGGAAGGTGAAACGCCGGTGATGCAAGACATCTTCAAGTTTTCTGAACTGGGTGAACGAGATGGCAAGGTAATTGGCGAATTTGTGCCCGGCGGCGGTCGGCCGATGGTGGAGCACCGGCTGAAGATCTACGGCTTTAACCTGCCCGCCTCCATGTTTATGACCTCCAGCAGCCGGGCTGCCCAACAGCGCCGCCGCTAAAGAAGAGATTGGAGATTGGAGGTTAGCAGACTGAGCAGTCTCCAATCTCTAGTCCCCAGTCTCCCATTCCCCACTCCCTTAACGCCAACAAAGTATTTTGCCCAGCATACGGCCGTCATTGCTGCCCACCGCCAAACTGCGCTACAATTCCGCCGCCATGAGACAAACCGGAATTGTTTTGATATGGATACTGGTGGGCCTGGTTTTAGCCGGCTGCCGCCCGGCTGAAGCTGCGGCGGGCACGGCCGTTTCGCCGACAGCCGCGCGCGTATTACCCACAACCGGGCCAGCAACGGCCGTACCCACCCTCCGGCCCAGCGCCACCGCAGCCACGGCCGTCAATGCCATCGCCCAGGCAGCACCGGCTACGCCCACCCTCATCCCCACCTCAACCTCCACGGCCACACCCGCGGCCACCGCCACCCCGACGACAACGCCTACCGCTACCCCCATTCCGGCCTGCACTCAGCGCATGGCTCAGGATGACCTGCTCACCCTGGTCACGCTGACTTACGGCCTCAGCCGCGATTACGCCCCGCAAGACCTGGTCCCGCTGAGCGATTATTTCCCGGTGGACGTAACCCTGGGCTATCCCACCGAGATCCGCGAGGTCGCCATTGGGCCGCTGGTCGACATGGTCACGGCCATGCAAGAAGCAGGCCTGCAGCCGCAAATCATTTCTGGCTACCGCAGTTACTACGCGCAAAGTGTGGCTTTCGGCAAGTGGCTGGAGCAAAATCCGGACAGCGCCACCATCGTCAGCGCGCCGCCGGGCCACAGCGAACACCAGTTGGGCACGGCCGTTGACTTTGGCTCCCCAGAACTGGCGGACGTCGTCGGCGAGCCGGACATTGAGTTTCACACCTACTTTTTTAAGACCAGCGAAGGTGCCTGGCTGCTGGAAAACGCCCATCGCTACGGCTTTACCCTCAGTTACACGCGCGAAACGTTTGAACTGACCGGTCTTTATTACGAGCCGTGGCATTATCGTTATGTTGGTGTGGAGATGGCTACCCACCTCAAGGAACTGGGCCAGACACTTACCCAGTATCAACTCGCTAACCAACCTGAACCGTGCATTCCGGAGCAGCCATGAGATTGATTTGGACACGCTTGACTTTGTTGGGCTGGCTGGTACTGGTCGGCTGCAGTTCGGCCGTTGATTTACCGGCCAACACACCGGCTCCCTTGCCCACGGCCGTTGGCGATCCCGCCGCCCTTTCCAAACCCCTGCCGCCCACCCCAGCGCCCACGGCCACGTTGACGGCCGTTCTCCCCACCGACACCCCTCAACCCACAACAGCGCCGACTGCCACCGCCACGCCGCTGCCCACGCCCAAAACGGCCGTTTCTCTCAGTGTTCCGGCGCAGTGGCTGGAACGTGTCTCCCAGGCGCTGGTCCAGTCCGAGGCGGCCTGGGAATGGCAAATTGTGCCCGCAGACACGCCCAACGCCACCATCGCTCTGGTGAATAACGCGGACGGTGTGCTGGTAGCCCAGGAACCCCTGGTGCTGGCCGTGCCCTTCAACCACAGTTGGAATTATGCCAATCTGGCCGAAGCGCAGGCCATCGTCGCCAATGGCCACCCGCTGGCAAAGGCCATGCCTTGGTCGGCCATGCTGCCTACGCAGCGCCCGCTGCTCATCGATGGCTACCAGCCTGATGATCCCGAGTATCCCTTGTGGGATCAGTGGTCGTTGGTGGGGCAGCCGGGATATGAAACGGCCGTGGCCGACCTGGCCGCCATCCTGCAGCCGGCCCTGGCCCCGCAGCCGGTCATCAAACTGGCGGCCGTGGGCGATGTGAACCTGGACCGCTCCTTGGGCAACGCCATCAACGAAGGCCACATCGACTACCCCTTCCTCAACTTCGCCCCTTACCTGCAAGCTGCCGATCTGGCCGTGGGCAACCTGGAAACCTCTTTGGGCGATGTGGGGGAACCGCAGCCCAAAAATTACACGTTCCAATCGCCGCCGGCCGCTGCCCAAACGCTGGGCCGCGCCGGCTTCGACGTGGTGTCGATGGCCAACAATCACGCCATGGATTACGGACCGGAATCGCTGCTGCAAGGCATTGGCCTGCTGAACGAGCAAGGCGTGGCCGTCATTGGTGCCGGCGCCAATGATGCCGCCGCCCGTGCCCCCTTCATTACCGAAGCCGGCGGCCTGAAGGTAGCATTTTTGGGCTACGTGCAGGTGCCGGTGGAAGTGACCAGCCATTTCGATACCGCATCGTGGACGGCCACCGCCGATGCGCCTGGCCTGGCCTGGGCCGTACCGGCGCAGATCACAGAAGACGTAACGGCCGTGCGGCCCCAGGTTGATCTAGTTGTGGTCATCCTGCACAGCGGCTACGAATACGTCATTCCGCCCAGCCAGGAACAGCTAGACGCCGCCCACGCGGCCATCGACGCCGGAGCCGACATCGTCATCGGCCATCACGCCCACATCTTGCAGGGCGTGGAGTTTTACAAAGATGGGGTGATTGTGTATGGACTGGGGAATTTTGCCTTTAACATTGATGGCGAACCGAACACCGTGCTGCTCAACGTCTGGCTGGACGCCGATGGCGTGCGCCAGTTAGAATTTATCCCGGCGATTATCCAGTTTGGCGGCCAGCCGCGCCTGGCCACGCCGGATGAAGGCGCCGTCATTTTGCAGCAAATTTATGACCGCAGCCGGGCTTTTCCTATGCCATAGAAGAAAAATTTGAAGAAGATGGACAACTTTTAATCTCCGTCTTTTGGCTTGCGGGCTACCAGCCCGGCGACGGGTTTTAGCTGGCGCGAACGGCCGCCAACGGCCGTGTTTTCTTCACTATACACCACATCCCAGTCGGCAAAAGCAGCGTGCAGTTCGCCGGGCAGCAGGTAAAAATCGACATCGGCTGCGGTTTCTGGGGTGCGGATGAAAGTCTCAAAAATGAGCCAGCCACCCGGTTTGAGAGCGCGCCGGTACATCGGGAATGTGCTCCGCTCTAGAAAACGAAAGTTCAGGACGACGTCGAAGCAGTGGGGTGGAAACCAGGGATGGGCGAGATCGTAGACGGCCGTTTCCAACGTCAGATCTTCCGCCAGCGCCCGCTGCTGCGCCAGGCGCAGACCCACTTCCGAAATATCCAACGCCACCACATGCAGCCCACGCCGCGCCAGCACCAGCCCATTCACGCCCACTCCGGCGGCGGCGTCCAAAGCCAGCCCGGTAATCGGCAGCCGATCCAGGTAGGCTAAAAGCAGTTTGCGCGGCGGGCTTTTTTGCCAATGTTGGCCTTCGGCGGCGTAACGGCCGTCCCATTTCAAACGATCGCGACGTATCACGGCTTCCTCATAATTTTCACGGTGTCTCTACGCATGGCAGGTGATGAGAAGAGTATACTCAGCATGAAGGATTTGGGAAAACGCCTGACAAAAGCAAAAGTGATGGGTTAAACAAGATGAAGGTTGTTACCAGCGGCGGTTTGCGTGTTGATTACCTTATCACCCCGGAGGGAGAGGCCCATGTGGGCCTGCCCGGCGGCAACGCCCTTTATGCGGCCGTCGGCGCGGCGCTTTGGACCGATCAGGTGGGGTTATGGGCACGCATTGGAGCCAACTATCCTCCGGGGTGGCTGGAGCACCTGGCACAGCGCGGCCTGGACACGGCCGGATTGGTGCGCCTGCCCAGCGATCAGGATCACCGCACGTTTTTTGCCTATTTGCCAGACGGCCGTCGCGACGATACCCATCCTGAGGAGCACTTTCGCCGCATTCAGCAGCCTCTGCCGCTGGCCCTGCAGGGCTACGTCCACTCCACGCCCAATCAGGACAACCCCAACACCTACGAGCCATTGGCTATCCAGCCGGATGATTGGCCGCCTGCTTACAAAGGGGTAAAGGCCGTGCACCTTTCGCCCAACGCTTTGCGCAGCCACCTTTTCATTCCCGGCAAATTGCGCCAGAGCGGCGTTAAAACCGTTACCCTGGACCCCGGCGAGCGTTATATGACACCGGCGCTCAGCGTCTATTTGCGTTCTTTTTTGCCGGCCGTCGACGCCTTTTTGCCCAGCGACCAGGAAATCCGGTCGTTGTTTGGCAGCCAGATTGCCGTGGAAAAGGCAGCCAGTATTTTGTGTGAATGGGGAGCCAGAATTGCGGTGATTAAGTTGGGACCAGAAGGGGTGTTTGTGCAAGAGCAAAACGGCCGTGCCTTTCACCTCCCACCCTACTATCAACCAGGCAGCGGCGAAGTCGTAGACGTAACCGGCGCCGGCGACGCTTTTTGCGGTGGATTTATGGTGGGCCTGGCCCAATCCAACAACGCGCTCACTGCGGCCAAAATGGGACTGGTATCCGCCTCCTTTGCTCTGGAGGGGTATGGGGCACTGTACGCGCTCGGCGTCCCACGGCAGGCAGCCAGGGAGCGGCTGCTCGTAATCAACCAACGGCAAGAAAAAAGACCTGACGCGCAGACATCGTCTACGCGCCAGGTCTAAACATCCGCTGTTGATTTGCCAGTTAACCAGCAGCAGCGTGTTAGAGAGTTTAAGCCTCGGCAGCCATCTCCGGTTCTTTTTCTTGCACCGGCTCGCGCCGTTCTACCAGAATCGTGCAGTCCGTGACCAACGCCGCAATAAGGGCTACGGCCGAATACACGGGCAGCATGGCAATACCCGCCACACCCATGACCAACGGCACTTCCAGGTGCAGGTTCATTTTCTCATTTTTGATGACGAGGCGGCGCACAGTGGCCTCTTTCACGAGTTTCTTGACCATGCCCACCAACTCTCCACCGGCCACAACAAACTCTTCCGACCAGCTCTTGCCCTCTTCAGTGGTTTCTTCGTCTTCCATGACCGGAATTTCTTCCTCGTTCACAAAGTTTTCTTTTTCTTCGTTCATTTAACATCTCCTTGCATATTTGCAAATAAGGTTTCGGCGCAGGAAAGTTCCTTTACGCGCCCTGAGTGATAGATCCCTTCCTGTGCCGCGACAAGCCATCAGGCGTGTTTCCTGCCGCAGGCTGTCTAACGATACGCAGCAGGGAACCAAAAGTTGCAGTGTAGCCGCGAACCGGGGAATCGGTATAATTTAGTTGCATCATCAACCGATCCTGCTGGGCCGTAAACGGGCTGGCAGAAGGGGTAACGGCCGTTATGTCCTCATCAAGCCTTCTCCTACTCTCCATACTTGCCGCAGCGCTGCCTGTTACCCTTTACATTGGCCTCATCTACTGGGCAGACCGGTATGAAAAAGAGCCGTGGTGGCTGCTGCTGGCCACTTTTTTCTGGGGGGCCGTTCCCAGCATCCTCTTCGCCTATATTTTCAACAGCATTTTTAGCCTGCCCCTCTACCTGGTGGCCGGCGATGCCCTGGGTGAAAGCCTGAGCGCCACGTTTGTTGCCCCAATTGTGGAAGAGACGATTAAAGGCCTGGCCGTCGTAGGCATCCTGCTGCTGTGGCGCGACGAGATCGACAGTCCGCTGGATGGCATCATCTACGGGGCAATGGTGGGCCTGGGCTTTGCTCTGGTAGAAAACGTTTATTACTTCATCAACGTGTATCAAGAAGGCGGTATTGATGCCTGGGGCATTAACGTTTTTATACGCAGCATTGTTTTCGGCCTGAACCATGCCTTGTTTACCAGCATGATTGGGTTGGGTATTGCCCTGGCTCGCTCGTTCACCCAGCCGTTGGCAAAAGTAGCGGCAGTGATGGGGGGCTGGGCAACGGCCATGTTCCTCCATTTCTTGCACAACCTCAGCGTCTCATTTGGCAATTTGCTGTGCCTGGTAGCTTTGTTTAGCGACTGGGCCGGACTGCTCTTGACTCTATTGATCATCGTCTGGGCCTTGCTGCAAGAGCGCCAGTGGCTGCGCCATTATCTGGCCGAAGAAGTCAGCCTGGGCTATCTCACCAGCAGCCAGTATGTTATCGTCTGTTCTGGACGCCAGCGCGTTCGCTATCAGTGGGGTGTGCTGCTGGGCCACGGTCCGGCGGCTTACTGGCGCACGGTCCGCAGCCACCACCGTTTGAGCGAGCTGGCTTATAAAAAACACCACTATAAACGGTTCCAGGATGAGCGCAGCCGCGAACTGATTGATTCTCTGCGCGCCGAAATTCAGGCGCAAGGCCAGGTTTAGGCCATTCATCACTTTTGCAGGAGTTTTTGCAGCTGTTCCCAGTGGGCCTGATCGTGCTTGACCGCCAGATTGAGGAGTTCGTGCGAGGTAGTGGGACCGAAGTAGGAGTGACGACCCTGGCGCTGCCAAAAGAGATCATTGGCCGGGGGCAGCATGGCGATGGTTTCCTGGCGGGCGGCTAAAAATGACTGGAGGGCGAGACGGCCGTTTTGCCGCGCATAGCCCCGTTCCAGCACCCAATCATCGGACGTCGCCCCCGGTATGAAGGCATTGTCCAACGCCAGCATACTGCGAAAGCGGACCTGGTGCACCTCGCGTTCTACGTCCCGTAAATGGCAGGACAGCTCCGTCAGATTCCATTCCGCGGGCGCAGGCCGCCAGTGCCAGTCAATGTCCGCCACGGCCGTGGCCTCAGAAACGGCCGTGGCAAAACCTTTCAGGTCGGCCAGCAGTTCGGCGACGGGTGGCGGTTCTTGCAGCATCAGGTTTCACTCGGCGGGACAGCGCTGTCGGGCCAGCCAGCGGTCAGCAAATCATACAGGTGGGATAGGGTTCCTGAGCCGGTTATTAGCGCCCCATCCGGCGGCGGATCATCCGCCACAGGCACCCAGTACGTGGCACAGCCTGCCGCAGACGCCGGCGCAATGTCGTTTTCCCAGTCATCGCCCACCATCAAAGCGGCCGCTGGCTCCACTTCGATTCGCTGCAAGATTTCATGGTAGTAGGCTAGATGCGGCTTGGTGGCGTGCATGTTCTCGTAGCTTGTTACCAGGGCGTAGGGGTAGTCGGTGACCGGTGCGCCCGCCCAGGCTAACCGCTGCTCGATAGCTTGCCGGGGAAACAAGGGGTTCGTGGCGATGACTACTTTGAGAGCACGCTTAAAACACAGCTGCAGCAGTTCCGGCACGCAGGGCTGCCGGGTAGTTACGGCCGCCAGTTGAGAAAACTGCTCGGCATAAAAAACGTCAAAAAAGGGTTCCATTTCGGCCGGATTCAGGCCGGTGCGCTGCTGGAAGGCATTCCAGAAGACGTCGCGATTGGAAACGGCCGTGTCCGTATTGGCTATCACCGCCTGGGTGGAAATCATCAATTCCTGCAAAAACTGCTCGCGCGGCATGTAGCGCTCGGCATAGCGGCCTAACAAGGCAAAATAACGAGGAAGAAACGTGTCCAGGTCATTCCCCAACAAGGTATCATCCAGATCAAATAAAACTGCCTGCAACATGGTCATCCCCCTTACATCAAGTTCACCTGGCCATGAACATCCCGGAGCCCCATTAACTAAGCCTCGCCAAACAAATCACGTAAACCTGGCTTTTCTAAAGCACACTTAGGACACCCAATGTGTGGTTCCGGCACGTCGATCAGGTGGCGGCTGCATGACGCCTGCACTTCAATGTGACGATTAAGTCCCAGGAAGCCTTTTTTAACGGTCGCTTCTAAAACCAGGTAAGGGCTGCTGTTGGCCAGTAAAATACCAGGCACCGGGCACGAAAAACAATCTTCCGGTTTCCAGGCAGGCGAGAGTTGATTTTGGGCTATCAGGCGGCATTCCTGGGTGGAATTGCCGCGATGGAAGTCCTGATAATAAAAGTGACATTCCTTGCCAGCGGGTGTTCTCATGGTCGATTTTCCAAAAAAAAAGCGACCCCGGTTGGTGTCGCTTGTTTAGTACGCCCTGAGAGACTCGAACTCCCGACCTACTGGTTCGTAGCCAGTCGCTCTAATCCACTGAGCTAAGGGCGCATGTTAGACCTCTGTTAAAACATTATCACAATTTGCTTCGTTGAACAACCAAGTTGTTTGGGAAATTTCCCGAAACCCGGCCAGGAAAGCAAAAGGCGGGGAGACAGGGATTCGAACCCTGGAACGGCTTTTTAACACCGTTAACCGCTTAGCAGGCGGCCCCAATCGACCACTCTGGCATCTCCCCAGTTTGATTACCTTCGGAGAGGTTTTGGATTTAACTGTTAACGGCCGTGTTCATCAACAAGTTGAGCAACGAGCGCTTGTAAACCTGTCAGCGGAGGGAGAGGGATTCGAACCCCCGGTGAGCATAAGCCCACTACGGTTTTCAAGACCGTTGCCTTCGTCCACTCGGCCATCCCTCCATCCCTCAGAGAGGTCCTTACAAGGGTGGAAAGTATAGCACGGCCGTTTTGCCATGTCAAAAATCCTAAGCCTGGTAGATTGCCAGATCAGCCACCTCTAACCACTGGACGGCGGGCACGGATAAGGCTCCCCAGCCGAAACGGCCGTCTACGGTTACCGCCATGTACTGGTTGTCCATCCAGCAGACAAAACCCAATGGGCCGCGTGGACTGTGGCTGGTTTGTAAGATGGTACGGCCGTCTACCTTGAAGACGCAGCCGTCAGGCAGCCAGGTTAAGGTGTAAGTGTGCCAGGCTGTTATGGCGGCGGGAATAGGCGCGAAGCTGATGCCGAGGCGGCGGCGCACAATCGGCCAGATGCGGCGGCGCGCGGCCGGCAGCCGGTTAAGCAGGAGGACAAAGGGCGCCAAGGGAATGAGGGAAACGGCCGTGCGTTGGCCAGCGTCAACCGTCGCGGCAAACCATCCCCGCCCTGGCCCTTCCAGGGGCAAAGGCAAGTTGGAAGGTTCAGAGGCAAAGAAGAACCATGTGGCCTGGGGCAGCGCTGGTCTGGGCACGGATGGGTCACCAAAAGGGGAATTCCAAAAACCAAAACCGGCCGTGCCCACCAACCGGTCTGCTTCGTGGGAAAAACGGGCGCGCAGGGACAGGGTGAGACCAGGATGCCAACGGAAACGGCCGTGTCCCCAACCCCAAAGGCCAGAACCATCCCCGGCATAATCATCAAACTGCGCGTCGGCATAACCGGCCGAGACGGGTGGCAGCCAGCAAGTGGTCGTCGTCCCAAATGTTACCAGCCCCCCATTCAGTTCAAGCAGTTGAAAATCAGCCCGGTTCATACGCCTTCATCTGTCTATTCTCTCAGAATTGAGTATAATTGTGCCCACGAAGGAGAGCATTTTTTATGGAAATTACGTGGTACGGACTAAGCTGCTTTCGCATTACCGAAAGAAAACACGCCAACGTGGTCACCGATCCCTATGACTCAAGTCTGGGTCTGCCGCCGCTCAAGCTAAAAGCTGATGTTATCACAGTCAGCCACGATGCTAAAGGGCATAATCAGCCGGATGGTGTTACAGGCTACCAGCATATCCTGAACGGTCCCGGTGAATATGAAATTGGCAACGTGTTCATCACCGGCATTGCCACCCCGGGCGAGGCCAAAACAACACAAAATGTCGTCTACCTGTTTGATTACGATGGCCTGACGGTCGCCCATCTGGGCGATATGCAAAAAGTGCCCACACAAACCCAGATTGAAGCGCTGGAGGAAGTGGGCGTGCTGCTGCTGCCGGTAGGCGGCGGAAACAGCCTGAACGCAGCTCAGGCTTCAGAACTGGTTTCTATGTTGGAACCGAATATTGTGATCCCCATGCATTACCAGATGCCTCATCTGAAGCTGGAGTTGGATGCAGTGGAACGCTTCTTGAAAGAGATGGGTGTTACCGAACCAAAAGAAGAAAGTACACTAAAACTTTCAGGGACCAGTCTGCCAGAAGAAACAGAAATTGTTTTGTTAACGCCAAAACTATAGCGGGTCCTGCGCGGCTCACAGGATGATTATGGCTACCAAACTTTTAATGCGCTGGAACATTCGCCCAGAGACAGAATCGGAATATTATGAGTTTCTGGTTCATGAATTTATGCCAGGTATGAACAAACTGGGCATTACGGATATTCAGGTATGGTATACGACCTATGGTGACTGCGAGCAAAAGCTGGCCAGCGGTGTCACGCCATCCATGGATAAGATGAATGCCGCGCTGCGCAGTTCATCTTGGGACAAGCTGCGGGAGAAGCTGCAAACCTACGTTACAGACTTTGACTTGAAGATTATTTCGGGTACTCGGGGATTTCAGATTTAATCTGGCCCGGATGCTTTGGAATGAAAAAGCCTGCCCATGACATGATGCGGCAGGCTTTTTTGGTTATGGAGGAGGGAGAGGTTATACGGCCGTGCTCGTGGCCTTCTCCGATTTCTTTTCTGTCTTGCTGGTAGTTTCGCTGGTCTTATTATCTGTAGCCGTGGCGCTGCTCTCCGCTTCGCCGCCCTTTTCGCTTTTCTCCGACTTGCCAGATGGCAAGGTGGCGCTCTGACCGGAGCGGTTATCGGTGACGTAAAAACCTTTTCCCTTAAAAACCACGCCGACCGAATTGACAACTCGTCGCACTTCGCCCTGGCAAACAGGGCATTCCGTGAGCGGATCATCCGTCATGCGCTGGCGCACCTCAAACTCATGGTCACATTCTTTGCAACGATACGTATATATTGGCATTGGACAACCTAAACAGTTGAATTAGATTCACTCAAACGAAAATTTATTGTAACGGGCAGCCTATGTTTTGACAACCCGACATCGCTGCATTATGCTATCAATGTTTTGTAAGTTTTAGATAAACAAACGCCCGTTTTTGGGCATTCGTTAAGCTAAGTTCAGCCAAAAGGAAGGCGACACATGAGCGTTCAGGAAACACTTGGGAAAATTCAGTCTCAGATTTGGCAAGCGATTGAAAAGTCAGACATCGACGTCAGCGGCATGAGTAAAGACTCTTTATCCGCGCTGGTAGATCTGGCCTCTGAAGCGGCCTTGGTAGCGATCGATGACGAGATGGGCAATGAATTAGACGACGAAAAGAAGGTGGTGGGCACGGCCGTTTCGCAAGACATCCTCGACGATAACAAAGAAGACATCCTGTGGGAAGGGCGCCCGTTTCTCTCCCTCTCTCTACAGTACACCATTACCGACGAGCGCATCCGCATCACTTCCGGTGTTTTAGGCAAAGCCCGTGAAAACATCGAGCTGGTACGCATTCAAGACCTCGACTACAAACAAACCATGACCGAACGCATGATCAACATCGGCGATATTTCCGTGCTCAGTCACGACCGCAGCGACCCCCGCGTCGTGCTTAAGAACGTGAAGGATCCCGAAGGCGTCTATGAGATTTTACGCCGCGCCGTGCTGAACGCGCGCAAGAAGCATGGATTTACGTATCGCGAAGAAATGTAATCAGGTGCGGTGATGTTTAAGTGTTCAGGTTTTCAGGCGGCCCTGAATACCTGAACACTTGAACGCCTAAGCACCAGTGTAGCCGGGCAGCGCAAAGCCCACCAAGGCGCCGCCGCCCGGAATGTTTTCAGCCCAGATACGGCCGTTATGCGCCGCCACAATCCCCTGAGCAATCGCCAGTCCCAGGCCGGCGCCGCCCGCCGCCCGCGTGCGCGCCTGCTCTCCCCGGTAAAACTGCTCAAAAATGCGCGGCAAATCCGCCTCACTAAAGCCAGGACCGCTGTCCTGCACGGTTACGACCGCGCCTTCAGTCGTACGCACGGCCGTTACCCGTATCTCGCCCCCATCCGGCGTGTAACGCAGCGCATTGCTCAACAAATTCGCCAGAACCCGGTTGATCTTGGCCGCGTTTAAGCGCACGGGGTCCACGTCGTCGGCTACCTGGCCGGCCAGGCGCACCTGCCGCTGCGCGGCGATCGGTTGAAACACTTCCAACGTATCGGAGATCAGGTCGCGCAGCGAGTACGAAGCCAGTTCCATCTCCAAACCACCCGCCTCTAACTGCGCCAGCTCAAACAAATCATCAATCAGCCCATTCAGGGCGATGATGTCGGCCCGGATGGTGCGGTAATAGCGCTGCACCGTCTCCGTATCCTCCACCACGCCGTCGTGCAGCGCTTCAATCATCGCCCGGATGCTGGTAAGCGGCGTGCGCAAATCGTGGGAGGTCCAGGCGATGAGGTCGCGGCGCAGCTTTTCCAGCTCCTCGCGTTCGCGGGCAGCCTGCTGCAGCTGCGCGGCCATCTCGTTGAAAGTGGCTGCCACCTGGGCCACCTCATCGTGGCCGTGCACCACAGCGCGCGTATCCAGATAACCCGCAGCGAGCTGCTGCGCCGAATCGGCCAGTTCCCGCAGGCCGGTATTAAGATTGGCTGCCACAAAAACGCCAAACGAAGTCGCCACAATGGCCGCAAACAGCAGCAGCACGCCGCTCAAAATCAGGTCGTGCTGGCTGGCAAACATGCGCTCAGACATGATCCAGACGTTGAATAACGTCACCACGCCCGCCCAGCCATACGTCAAAACCAGCGTCAGGCTAAAGGATGGAGAGCGGCGGGCGGCATAACGAAACAAGACGTAGCCCACGCCCAACGAAACCAGCGACGTGATCGTCAGGGTCATGACCAGTTCGGCCAGGTCGGCCAGGGGGGCCTGCATGAGCACCTGCATCAGCAGGACGGCAACCAGCAGGGCCAGGGCCGCGCCCAGCAGCAAGATGCGCCAGGAGGCTCGCGAGAACCAGGTAACGGGTTTGTTTTGTCCGATGGTGTTTAGCATAGTTGTTTTATCCGGGGTCAAACTTATAACCCACACCCCAGACTGTCAGCAGCCAGGCGGGATTGCTCGGGTCGGCTTCTATTTTTTCGCGCAGGCGGCGGATGTGGACGGTGACGGTGCTGGGATCGACGTATTCGGAGAAGCCCCACACTTTTTCCAACAGTTGGTCGCGCTTGAAGACCTGGCGTGGATTGGAGGCCATGAACCAGAGCAGGTTAAATTCGGTGGCTGTCAGGTCAACGTTTTGGCCCCGTACGGTGACCAGCCGGGTATTGGGGTCGATGGTCAGGTCGCTGAAGTTCAACGGCCGTTGCCCGCTCCCGCCCCCACTGCCCATCACCCCCGCCGACCGGCGCAGCACGGCCTTCACCCGCGATACCAGTTCTGCCGGGGAGAAGGGCTTGGTGACGTAATCGTCGGCGCCCAGTTCCAGGCCGTAGATGCGGTCGGTTTCCTGCTGGCGGGCCGTGAGCATGATGACCGGGACGTTGGGAACGGCCGTGTCCCCGCGCAGCGCCCGCAAAATCGAAAGGCCATCCACCTCCGGCAGCATCAAATCCAACACCACCAGCGCCGGCAGCTGCTCGCGCACGGCCGTCAACGCCTGACGGCCGTCACGCGCTACCCGAACGCGAAACCCCTCCCGCTTTAAATACAGGCTCACCACTTCCACCACGGAAGCCTCATCATCCACCACCAAAATATCGCCCAAATCTGTAACGTTGTTCGTAAAGTCCATCTACAACTCCTTATAGCCCCAATACCTTACAGACGTCTTACAGAGCAGTGAGAAAGCTGTAAGCTGTTAGCTGTTAGCTTACAGCTTATAGCTTATAGCTTACAGCTCACCCCTTACAGCTCACCCCTTACAGCTCCTCACAAACAGGCCAGGGATCTTCGCCGGCCAGCAGGGCCGCCAGCGCCGGGCTGTCGGCGTAGTAGCCGTGATAGGATGCCGGCAGCAGCGCGGCGATGTGGACCATGATGTAGTGGGTATAAGCCGGTAAATCCTTGGCGCGCACCCGTTCGTCGGCGGCGGGCAGGGTAAACGGCCGTCCAATGTGCACCTCCAGCGTTGTCGGCCGCAGATGTTTGAAATTGTGGAACAGCTTATCGCAGTGGACCAGCCCCACCGGCACAATGGGCACGTTGGCCCGATGGGCCAGAAAGGCCGCGCCGTCCTTGGCGGCCATCAACTCGCCGGAGTAGCTGCGTGTGCCCTCCGGGGCCAGGCCAAACACCGTGCCGTCGGCAATGGCGGCCATCGCCTCGCGCAGCGACTGCCGGTCGGCCTCGCCGCGGCTGATGTAGATGGCCCCCAACCAGGCCATAATCGGCCCAAAAACGGGGTGATAGCGCCACTTTTCCACGGCAAAGAAGCGCCACTGCTGCAGCGGAAAGGTGATGAGCAGCACCGGCGTATCGACGACGCTGGTGTGATTGAGCACGACGATGTACGGCCGTTCGGCCGGGATATGTTCGCGCCCGATTACTTTGATGCGTGCCAGCAAAATAGTCCGCACCACGTGCATGGCCAGGCGAATAAGGCGATAACGAAAAAGCATAAATCTCCTAGAAGCTGTAAGCTGTGAGCTATAAGCTAAGAGCCAACCGCTTACAGCTCTACTTCTGTCCGAAAGCGATGACTTGTACGGTGACGGCCGTTCCGCCCGGCGGCGCCGCTGCCACTGTAAACGGCCGTGTCTCCCCCGGCGGCAGCGGCTCCGGCAGCGTCAGCTTTTGGAAGCCGGCCAGATTGCCCTGCGCGTCGTAAAGGCTGGCGACCAGGATGACGGCGGCCGCCGCGTCGCCTACGTTTTGCACCTGCCCGCTGATCAGCGCCCGGTCGCCCTCGGTGGTTACGGCCGTTTCGCTCACGGCCAGATCCAGGTAGCGCGAGCCTAAATCGACGACCGTGTCGCCCCCGGCCACCGTCACCGACGGCGCGCCTATCTCGGCCGGGGCATCGGCCAGCAGCACGCCAAACGGCGCGCGCCCGCCCGGCGGGATAACGGCCGCGCCGGCCCAGGCGGCGGCCGTGGCCGGGGGACCGCCGGCCGCGTCGGGTAGTTCCAGCGCCACGGTCACGTTGTCCACCGGGGCGCTGCCCTCATTCACCACTTCGCCCAGCAGCCACACCGCGCCTACCGGCGTGCGGTAGGTCTGCACCTGGCTGACGCGCACCTGGATGGGCACGGCCGTGCCGATCAGCCCAGAATAGTCTACCTGGGCCGGCGGCGGCAAAATCAACGCCTGCCCAATTTGCAGCAGCTGTGGCTGCACGCCGGGATTGAGCGCCTCGATTTCCTCCACGGTGGTATCACGCGCGATGGCGATGCCCAGCAGGGTGTCGCCCTCGGCCACCTGGTAGACGATGGGCGTGGGCGAGGGCGTGGCGGTGGGCGACGGCCGCGGCGTGGGTGTCGTTTGCTGCACCACGGCCGTTGGCGGCGCCTGGGTGACCAGGGCCACGCCGATGGGGGGAATGGCTGTAGCTGTGGGGGAGGAAACGGCCGTCTCCTCCGCCGGCGGTCCCGCCTGGCACTGCGCCAGGAAAACCAGGACAGCAATGAGACAGCCCATCATTTTTCTGTTCATAGACGCCGGGTGAGTATAACGAATTTTAGACAGAGCGCGAAAACCTCGGAATCGCCCCACCTTCATATCTGGCCCGGGTTCTGCAAAAGATCAGGCTGATCTCTGAGGAAGATCAACCTGGGTTTTGCGAGAGATCAGGTTGATCTGTGAGGAAGATCAACCGGGGTTGTGTGAGAGATCAGGTTGATCTGTGAGGGAGATCAACCGGGGTTGTGTGAGAGATCAGGTTGATCTGTGAGGAAGATCAAGCTGGGTTTTGCGAAAGATCAAGCTGGGTTTTACGAAAGATCAAGCTGGGTTTTGCGAAAGATCAAGCTGGGTTTTACGAAAGATCAAGCTGGGTTTTGCGAAAGATCAAGCTGGGTTTTGCGAAAGATCAAGCTGGGTTTTACGAAAGATCAAGCTGGGTTTTGCGAAAGATCAAGCTGGGTTTTACGAAAGATCAAGCTGGGTTTTGCAAAAGATCAAGCTGGGTTTTGTGATTGCCCTGGCTGCCTTGTCTGGCAGCGCCGGACGTAATACACTCTGGCACATCATGAAGCTGCGTCTACCCTCGCGCTTTTACGAGCGCCCTCGCTTTCATAAGCGCTTTCTCCGGCTGCTGCGCCTGGGCGAGTGGATCGTGCTGTTCCTGGCCCTGCTGGGCGCAATCTGGGCCGCGACGCAAAGCCAGGAGGCCCCGCAGCTCATCCTCCTCAGCCTGCTGATGGTCATCACGCTCAACTTCAGCCTGCCGCCGGAGCGCGGCGCGGCGGGGCTGGCCCCGGTGGTGGTGATGAGCAGTCTGTTGATGATGGGGTTGGAAACGGCCGTTATCCTCCTCCTCATCAGCATTGTCCTGGCCGAGATCGCCCGCCCCCTGTGGAACCCGCTGTGGGAATACGTGGACGTGGCCCGGCCGTCCTGGCCGCAGCGCTGGGGCATGGGCCTGGTGCACCTGCTCAGCCTCATCGCCGCCGGACTGGCCTTCCAACAAATGGGCGGCGCAGCCCCGCTGACCGTCGAGTTTGTGGAGACCCTGAACCTGAATCTGCTGACGCTGCTGGCTCTGGTGTATGGCTCGGTCTATTTTGTGTTGATGGGGCTGTTCTGGCTGTTGTGGCAACGGCCGTTCCGCCGCTTCCTGCGCGACAACGCTCTGCCGGTTATCACCTTTGGCTTTCTGGCCCAGCCGTTTGCCTGGCTGGGCAGCATCACCTTCGTGCGCGACGGCCTGCCCACCTTTGTGATCTTCGCCCTGGGCGTTTGCGTTTTTAGCGTGGTTGTCTGGCTTTCCTGGCAGCGGCGCTACATCATGGAGCGGCGGCTGGTTCAGTTTGCCGCCCTCAACCAGACCGGCGCGTCGCTGCGCGAGACGCTGGATCTGCCCACCGTGCTGGACCGCACTCACGCCCTCGTCGCCGAACTGGTGCCGGTGGATCGGTTTACCATTGCCCTGCGCGATGAGACCGGCGGCTGGCAGCGGCCGTTCACCACCGAGCCATCCCCCGCACCGGCCAGCTACGAACCAGATGATTTCACGCGGTGGGTAGCGGAAAACGGCCGTGTCCTCGACCTCGACCAGCGCAACATGCACTTCGCCACCCGTCACCAGCTTGTGCCGCCGCAGCCCGCGCCTGCCGCCTGGCTGGGCATCCCCCTCACCTCCGCCAGCCAGACGAACGGCGTGATGATCTTGCAGCGCCAGCCGCCCAACCCGCCCTTCAACCAGTGGCACCGCGAACTGCTGCTCACCATCGCCGGGCAGGCCAGCGCCGCCATCCAAAACGCCCGCCTCTACAGCGAAACCCTGCGCCTCTACAACCTCACCGACGAAGCCCTGGCCCAGCGCGTCAAGCAGCTGCAAGCCCTGCTCGATTCCATCCAGGAAGGCGTGTTGATGCTCGACAAATTCGGCGCGGTCGGCCTGCTCAATCCCATCGCCGCAGCCTTGCTGGGGCAGCCGGCCACGGCGCTCTACCGCCAACCATTGGCTGTACCCCACGCCGCCGCCCCGCTTGGCTTCACCGTCGCCGAGCTAAACAGCCTGCTGCAGCAAATCGAGTCCGGCGACCTGCCGCCGGCCCGCCAGACCACCTTCAACGCCGCCGATCAGCGCGTCTTTGTTCGCCTGGAGGCGCCGGTGCTGGCCGCCGACGGCCAGGCGCTGGGCTGGCTGATGCTCTTCCGCGACGTGACCGAGGAGCAAAAGCTGGCCGAACGGCGCACCGACCTGACGCGCATGATCGTCCACGACCTGCGCAATCCGCTCACGACGCTGGTGAGCACCATCAGCCTGTTGGAAACCCAGCCGGAAAACGAGCGCGGCAGCCTGCTGGACACCGCCCGCCACGGCTGCCTGGATATGCTGGACATGGTGGATTCGCTGATGGACATCAACCGCATGGAGGCGGGCCAGTCGGTGGTGGAGGTGGAGGCGATGCGCCTGCCGCCGCTGGTGGACCGGGTGGTGCAGCGGGTGGCGCCGCTGGCGCAGCAGCGGGGCATATCATTGTCGTTTGACCCGCCCCCGCCCGATTTGCCGGCCATCTGGGCCGATGAGGAACTGGTACGGCGGGTGCTCATCAACCTGCTGGACAATGCCTTGAAGTTTACGCCGGCGGGCGGGCAGGTAAACGGCCGTTTGCAAACCGAAATCGACCCGGCCAACGCCGCCGAGCCGGGCGTGCGCTGCCTGATCAGCGACACCGGCCCCGGTATTCCGCCGGGCTTTCACGAGCGCGTCTTCGACCGCTTCACGCGGACGAACCAGGACGGCGCGCCGGTACGCGGGACCGGCCTGGGCCTGACGTTTTGTAAACTGGCGATTGAAGCGCAAAACGGCCGTATCTGGGCCGAAGATGCGCCCGGCGGCGGCAGTCAGTTTATCTTCACCCTGCCCGGCATCCCGCACTTTGCCCTGAAGAGTTAGGGAGATTAGAGATTGGAGACGGGAGACTTGTTCAATCTCAAATCTCCAGTCTCCAATCTCAAATCTCAAATCTTAAATTCCACCACGAGGAGAAACCATGACATCCCCCAACCCATTTTTACAGCTAGACCGGCAGATGGTCGGCGACGTGTACACCAGCAGCGAAGTGATGGACAACCTGACCATCCTCTGCGACGAGTTCGGCTCTCGTTTTGGCGGCACACCCGGCGAAAAACAGGCCGCCGACTTCATGCTGGCCAAGCTCACCGAATATGGCCTGCAAAACGTCCATCTAGAACCAGTCGACTATATCGGCTGGCGGCGCGGCGAGGTGAAGCTGCAGGTCATCAGCCCCATTCATAAAGAGATACCGTGCATCACACTGCCCCACTCGCCGGCCTGCCAGCTAGAAGGCACGCTGATCGATATGGGCGATGGCGCGCCGGAGGACTTTGAAGCCCGCGCCGCCGACATCAAAGGCAAAATCGTCCTGACCACCAGCGAAGTAAAACCGAAAGGCAGCAGCCGTTGGGTACATCGCATGGAAAAACACGGCCGTGCCCTCGTTGCCGGCGCAACCGGCTTCATTTTCATCAACCACTACCCAGGCTACGGCCCGGCCACCGGCGGCATCGGCCACAACGGCGCGTCGCTCATTCCGGGCATTTCCGTGGCCCTGGAAGATGGCGCCTATTTGCAGCGCCTTATCAAGCAGCATGGCGAGGTCAAAATCCGTCTCACCAGCACAGACGAAATCGCGCCGATGGTTTCCTGGAATGTCATCGGCGAGCTGCCGGGGCAGCAGCACCCAGAGCAGTTCATCATGCTGGGCTGCCACTACGACGGCCACGACATCTCCCAGGGCGCGACTGATCCGGCCTCCGGTACGGTGGCTCTGATGGAAGCGGCGCGTGTGCTGGCCACCTATGCCGCCGACAAACTGCCCATCACGGTGCGGTTTGCCCTGTGGGGTATCGAGGAGATTGGCTTGATTGGCTCCACGCAGTACGTAGCGCAGCACGCCGACGAGCTGGCAAACTTGCGCTTTTACCTGAACATGGACATGGCCGGCAGCCTGCCCAACAAGGGCATTGTGCTGAACAAGTGGCCGGAACTGGAGCCAATTTTGGCCGGCTGGAGCGCCGAAATGGCCCTGCCCTTTGGCGTAGAGCAGTCGATCAACGCCCATTCAGACCACTATCCGTTCTTGATGGCCGGTGTACCCACCGGCGGGATTGGCACTGTAGGCGGACCGGCGCGCAGCGGCCGTGGCTACGCCCACACCCGCTATGACACACTGGATAAGACCGATATGACCAGTCTGCGAGAAGCGGCCGTGCTGGCGGCGCGCCTGGCCTGGCGCATGGCCAATGCCGCCGCTTCAGGTGATTGGCCTGCCCGGCAGCGCGGCCGTGATGTCGTAGCCGAATTGTTGGACAACCCCGATAACAAAGAAGAGGAAGCCTTTTTCGCCCGACTGGACGCCTTTTACAAGCAGGCGCGTGCCGAGGGTTCTCAGTAGCCGCGAAGTCTTTTTTGCGCTCTGTGCAGCCCGTCTGGCCCGATTGTAAAATCGCGGCTACGGGAATTGGAAAGCAAAGAGCCTGGCGAGGGGCCAGGCTCTTTTTTAGGTTCGTTGGTTGGTGGGTCAGGCGCGGGGGATGACAAGCCAGAGCAAAATGTAGGGCAGAAAGCCGGGCAAACCGCCGGGCAGAAGCAAAATCAAGAAGAGTAAACGGAACCAGAAAGGGCTGATTCCATAAAACTCACCGAGGCCTCCGCACACGCCTGCCACGATGCCATTTTGCCGTCTCAGCTTGTGGGTCGATTTCATTGAACTCATTATTACCTCCAGTTGCAGCTCTAAAGCTGCTTCATTGTCATTCAGTAAGTATTACGCAAGGAGGTGACAATGGTTGCGGCGGCAAACTAAATGATATGTCCGCGCTCCAGCCGAATAGCCTCGATTAGCCGCTCTAAACCCTGATCGCGGCGCTGCATATAGCTGACGATTTCGCGCACTTTGGCGCCTTTGCCTTCGCCTGGCAAGAAATTGTAGTCAAAGCCGAGTTCAAAGCAGAGTGTGCGCAGTTCTTCAAAGTCGAAGTAATCGTTGAGCAGGCGGCGCAGTTCGCTGGGACGGATGAGGGGGGAAACGGCCGTGTTTTCGTTCTCCGCTTCTTCCGCCACATCACCAAACTGGCGTATCCATTCCGCAAAGATAGCGCCGTTTACGGACCACCCATTCAAGCCGGGCACGATCAGCCCCAACGAGCGCAGCCGCCGCCGGGCAGCGTTGAGTTCTGTACTGTGGCAGTTGGCGGGGTCAACGGCCGTGCGCATACCCAGACTATGCAGCAGCAAACGTTCGCACTGGTTCAGACTGCGCCACCACTGATCAAAATACGGCGTCAGCGAAGCCACCATTTGCGGCAAAATGGCATTAAAAGTGGGCGGCATGCCATACAGTTTTGTTTCGTACCATTTGGCGGCCGTAGCCTGGATAAAAAACGGCAACGACCCGGCCAGGGCGTGGATATCCGCCACTTCATTGTCCGAATACATCAGCCCGGACTGCGAAGCAGGCTGGCGAATCAACAAATCCACTTCCGGCAAATCCAGGCCCGGCAAATAGATGGGGGTAGGGTAGAAAATGTTGTAGAAAGGAGACGTAGGCGGCAGGCCGATGTGCTCGCCCAACTGGTACAAATCCCAGTAGGAAGCGGTGACACAGGCCAACTCATAATCCAACACACTGGTCATCGCCCGCAGTTCTGTCAGAAAATCCTCTGAAAACGAACCGGTGCGAATATGGTCAAATTCGTCCAGCAGCAAGATGATGCGGCGATGCGGATGCTGGCACAAAATAGTCTCCACGTCATACAGACTTGTTTCGTCGGGCAGCGTTTGCCAAAGGTTGAGGGGCCTGGTACCGCTAAGGGATTGGTTGAGCTTTTTCAGGAGGCGATTGTAAAAATCGGCCGGCGTTTTGCAGAAGGACATGTCGATGTAGATCATGACATAGTCGCGCGGATTGGGAACGTAACGCGACATTACTTCGTGGTTGGACACGTATTGCAGAAAGGAAGTTTTTCCGGCGCGACGAACGCCCAAAACGCTTAGCGATTGGGCCTGGGTCCCGGCGACGATTTCAAAGAATCGGGCTACCTGATGGGAACGGCCGTAAAAGTCTTCTGGTCGCTTGATAGGATGGCCGACAATATAGGTCAACATGTATTATCTACTCCCCTTAATCCAATAATGAGCCTAACGGCCGTTTACTTACAATCCAGCCCCGCAGCAAGTCAAACGAAACCGAGTAGGTATAATCTTTGCTGATCAGCGTCGGCTGCCAGCCGCCCGGCCGGGGAAGACGCGTCTGCAATTCCCGCTCCACGGGCTGCCGGTTGATCAACCGGCGCTGCTCTAACTTCTTCAAGACCTGGTTCAACGCCTCATCGGCAAAATCCACATCGCGCAGCCGCGCGGCAATTTCTGGTCGAGAAATCGCTTCTTCTCCCTGGTCCAAGCGGCCGGCCAATGCTGCCAGCACCAACTGTTCTTCACGCGAGCATTCGTTCCAAAGGTGCAGCAAATGACTGTCATCCTCTTCAATGATGTGATCGAACGTTTCCCGCACGTCGGCAATAGAAATCAGCTTACTCCGGTTTCCGGTCAAATTCGTGGCGCTGATCAGACGATGGCAAATGAGCTGGCTAAAATACGGATGTCCCCGGGCGGCCAGCCAGATCCGATCAATCGCCAGATCATCATACTGAATCATCGGGGCGACAGGATCACGAATCAGCCGCTCCGTTTCTTCACGAGTCAATGACACAATTTCCCGGCTTATGCCCACGTGAAACACAATGCTCCAATAATCTTCCACCAACTGGTTGGTCCCTACCAGGATAAACGTCATGCGCGTACGATGCTGCATCAGCGAGCGCAAATAAGGCAAAATATCCTGATTTAGCAAACCACGCTCGATACTTACCTGAAGTTGTTCCAACTCATCCATGATCAGCACGAGCAGGCCATTTTCTGGCAGACTCGCCTCAACCCCGTCCAGAAAGTCGTCAAAATCCCGGTAGATGGAACCATTACCGGACCAGGACTGCGGCAGCGCAATATTTATCTGCCGGCGGCTTAAATTACGAACAATCTCGCGGCTCAGGCGATCAAAAAACTCGGTCGTCTCACAGCCAGCCAGGCGCTGCAAATCAATGTAAACCGGGAAAATGGGATAATTGGGGTATTCACGAATGTTTTTGCCGCGATGGCCGCCGACGAGCTGGTATAGGGTAGAAGTTTTGCCCATGCGACGCTGGCCGTAGAGGATGAGCGTATGCGGTTGGGTTTTACCAATCAGGTTCTCTTCGATCCACTGAAAAACGTCTTCACGGCCCATGTAAAGCGCTTCCGACGCGGCCGTGAGGGGTTTGCCTACGACGTACGGATTGTCAATGTGGAAGGCCGAGCGCACCTGCGAGTCGAAGTACACTTCTGCCTCTAAAATCTGGCGGTATTCGTGACCGCGCACATCGTAAAAGGTGGCGCGCAGCAGGATGCGGGCTTCCTTTTCGCGGGGACGCAGCCAGATGGTAAGAGGCACGACCTGCCCGGAGTTGATGGCGCCTACCTGAATGACGGCCGAATCTTTTTCGGCTTCGTAAGAAGGCGATGGCAGCACGTCAATGGTCACGTTTTCTACGATGTCGGTGAACCGGGGATTGACCAGTTGGCCTACGAGCTGCGCCCGTCCTCGACTCACGACAATGTGGTTGTTGTCCAGTTTGAACTCTAAGACCGTGGGCACGTCTCGCTCTTCGGCCGTTATCTCGCCCAGTTCGTGCAAGATCATGCGCGTGGTAGCCGAAATCTGGCGATTGGAGACGGTACGCAGGCGCTCGATTTCGGCTCTGGAAACCAACACGTTTTCCCGATCGGATGACAGGCGTTGGGCCAGCCAGTCGTACTCTTCGCGGGTCACAGGATGACGGGGCAAAAACTCGATTTTGAAGACGTGGAACTCATAATCTTTGAAAACAAAATCACGCTGCGAAAATTGGCGCTGGTAGAGCGGCTTATATTCCCACACAATGCGGTAGTCGCGCGGGCTTTGCAGGCCTAATTCTTCCTGGAGTTTACGCTGGATGGTGCGGGCAAACGAATCCCGATCGCCCTGGCTGTTATCCATACGGCCGCCGACCAGATTAAACATATCCCAGTTGGCGTTCCACTGGAGCAGGTACTTGCGTTCTTCGCCGCTGCCCACGGTGATAAAGGCAAAAGCACTGCGCGCGCGCAGTGTATTGAGAACTCGGCTGACTTCTAACGGCCGTTCTATTCCCCTTATCGCCTGCTTTCCGGCAACCAGACCCGAGCACAAGGCCAGCCGTTTCGCCCAGGGATACCAGGGCGCATTCTCCAACTCCTCAAACTTCAAGGCCGCCATGCTCTGGAAAAAGACAGCAACCGGATAGTGATACCGGAACCGTTCAGGGCTGTAGGTCTTGGCCATCTGGCGCAGCGAAAACAAAAAGTAGAATAAATTCTCCGCATACAGCGGAAACTGCGAATAGAGAGTGTCATACCATACGGGCCGATAATCACGCAGATCGCCAATAAAATCGGCAAAGTCTTTATCCATCGCCTGCCAGAGAACGTCTTCCACCAGCAGGGCAAATTTAAAGCCTGTTTCGGCATCCCACAACCCTTCGTCAACCATGGACTTGTACAGACGGAACAGGACGTGGGTGCGAAATTCCACTTCCAATTTGGCCAGATCGAAATAAATGTGCCCTGGCCGGGCATCAGAAAAGTCAATCAGCCAGACGGAAACGTCCGTGTCGCCGGCCTCCACTAAAACGTTGGTTGTATTCAGATCGCCATGCACCACGGGTGAGATTTGCGGGATCGGTACGATCATATCTTCACGGCCGATCTCCCACAGCAGGTAGCGCACGTTGGTTACCGGGGAAATAAAATGACCGGACCCCAGGTTAAAACTGTGAGACTGAAAATCATACGGCCGTTCCGTGATCGCCGCAATATTACGCGCCAGAATAGTCTCCTGAGACTCCACCACCCGGCCGCGCACACAAATCCGCTTCCCCCGGCGAATCAGTGGATGTGTCAACACGTCCCACTCCGACTCCGAAAAAGCCACCTTAAAGCGCAAAATTGGATGATCTTTGCTCTTTAGAAGCGGTGAAGCCGGATACATGGCTAACAAATCGTCATGGACATACACTACACCATGCGCCGTATCTAATTCTGCCACCTCAAATCCGCAGAGAGTCACCATCGGCTCCTCACCCTTACGCAGCGCCTCGTTGATAGCCTGGATCTTTGCGTTACCCGGCACAGACGAGAGGGTTGTTAACTCACCGGCAATGATAACCATCTCCGTGCTTTCCTGGTCGTCATATTCAACTAACCGGGCATCGGCCAGTGTGAGGTGCGGCGGCAGCACCCGCGAATAGAGCGGCGCCCAGTAGCGCAGTTCAATGTCACTGCTGCCCACATATAACTGCTCCAGGCTGGTCTGCAATTGTTCCAAAAGTGCGTCGATCAACTCTTTTCGCAAGCGATTCTGATCCTGCAAGAATTGGGTGAGCGTGATGGCATCACGCCGGGAACCCGCCAGAGCATAACAAGCCCCCGCCAGATGCTGCCCGCGCACCATCTTCCCCTGGATCTGCCCCACCCGTTGATTAAGACGCGGCTGGATCAGCGCATCTTGTTTCTCCTGAATCAATTCCAGACGATCACCCACATCAATCTTTAAGATGCGCCGCAGTTCATTCGCCGGTTTTACCCGGTAAATTCGCGAGCCGCTAAAACCCTCATCCATGCGAAAGATTTGTACAACATCGCTGCTGGCGAACAAACGTTTAATGATATACCGCTCTTCAGGATTCTCGTTTAGCGCTACCAGATCCGAGTAACTTAGACCCGGTTCAATACGCGGTTTAACCGCATCGCTCGCATACCGATCAAAAATGTCCGGCCAAACGACGGGAGAAAAAACATGTTTCTGGATGTGTTCATTCAGGCGTTCCAGCTTGGGCGACTGCTTGGTAAAATGCCAGGCGGCCCCCTCACGCATCAGATACCGCATACGGTCATCGATGCTGCTGGTAAACACCACTACCGGCAGTTTGGGCCGTATTTCCCGCACCTGGGTAATGAACATGGTAATTTCTGGCAGAAGGTCAAAATCAGCATCCACAAAAACCAGGTCAATGTCCTGATCTTGGTGAATTACGCGTAGGGCTTTTTCAAAGGAGCCCGCCACAAAAAAGCGGAACTCTTCCGTGTGGCTTAGGACTGTACCGGGAAATTGGTCGACCTGGGGATGGGATGATAGCTGGTTGAAATGTCCCCCCACGCACAGCGTTTTGAGCTTCATGACACCATGCAGTAGATTGGTTGTCGGATTTGTCGGCATAAGCGCTTCTTCCTGACTAATTCTGGCTATTTGGTTTTTTAGCACTACGGTTAAATAATAGTTGGCGTCAATGATAACATAACGTATCCACACATTATGCACACGTATGCGAAATTACAAAACATACTGGTATAGGAATTTTGTACCATTTTGCACAAAGTGGGGGGCAAATATGTTGTTTTGGCGCTTTTTTAGCCGGATAAGCAGACCGACTGAGGAGAAACGCTTAGGCAGCGAAAGGCTATTTCCCGCCTACTACCCACTCTCCGGACCATAAGAAATCTCGTTTAAGGCATGCAAAATATGGCGAGTGGTAAGCGAGATGGGACGATTGTCTCGCGTCTTTAGCTGGCAAATTTCTTGCGCGGAAACATAAATGTTTTCTCGTCCCGTGGAAAGCCAGCGGGCAAACGTATACTGCCGGCTGCGATTAAGGGGAAGCCCAGGGAATATATCGACGGCAAACACGCAAAAATGATAGTTCTTCAGGAATTTGTCACGGTGCGAATATTGGCGCAAATAGATGTGCTTTAACTCCTCCACGATGTAACAGTCATGAGGACTCTTTAAGCCCATCTCTTCCTCAATTTCGCGGCATATCGCCCGGATGAATGAGTTGTCATCACCCCGTGTATTGTCGACTTTGCCGCCGATGAGATTAAAGGCTCCCCACCGTACATTCCATTGCAGAAGATATTTCCGATCTGTTTTCGGGCCTGCAGCAATGAGCGCCAGGGCGCTTCGCTCCACGCTTTGTTCAAGAGAAGTCAGATTGCTCGTCACCGGTGTTACCAAGTTTGTAGATTGAACCTCGAACATTCGTACCTGGCCAAATTTGTACAAAATTATTTGATCAAACTTCAAATAAGCAGCTGACACAAATTGGTTGTCTTGCAATAGTACATGAGAACCAGCAAGCTGGATACCGTACTTTAGTCACTTTTGCGACCGAATCTCGGAAAAAGAAGCTGGGAAATAAAACTAAAATGGGCAAAAATTCGCCAAAGCGATTCAGATCAGCGCCTGATAGAGTTGCAAAAGGTGAGCGGCTGCTTTTTGCCAGGTAAACTGGCGCGCCTGGCGATATCCGGCAGCGACAAGCTGCATGCGGCGGGCAGGATCGGCTAGCAGCTCTTGCATGGCATGGGTCCAGGCTGTCTGATCATGCGGGGAAAGCTGCACGGCCGTTTCCCCCACCACTTCCGGCAGAGAAGAGGCATTAGACGAAATAACCGGCGTGCCGCACTGCATCGCTTCCAACAGAGGCAGCCCAAACCCTTCGTACAGACTTGGAAAGAGAAAGAGGGTTGCGCCACTGTACAGCGCCGGCAAATCTTCATCAGCGACGAAACCTAAGAAGCGCACACGGCCGTTTAACCCCTGTCGCTCTACTTCCGCCATCATGTCATCGTACAACCAGCCCTTACCGCCGGCAATGTACAGGTTATGGGGCCAGCTCGCGGCAACCGGGGCGAAGGCACGGATAAGCATCTGGTAGTTCTTACGCGGCTGCACAGTGCCCACAGTCAGCAGATAGGGAGCGTCGCCAAGCTGGTAGCGGTTAGAAACGGCCGTCAGCCCCTCTTTCTCCGTCACCGGCTGAAACTGCTCATTCACCCCACTGTACAGCACGGTGATCTTGTCTGCCGGTATCCCCCAAATGGCGGTCAGGTCCTCCTTCGTCGCTGCTGAATCGGCCAGCACGTGGCTCGCGCGCCGGACAGACCAGGGCACGACCCGGTTCAGATACTTCACCAGCACCGCGGGATACACCTCCGGGTAATGGACAAAAGAGAGATCATGCACGGTAAGCAGTGTGGGAATGCCACCCGCCACCGGCGGCAGCACAAAATCAGGCGAATGGAACAAATCTAGCTGCCCTGTTATCCACTGCACCGGCGCGGGAACACGCAGCCGATACCACAGGCGGTACAGCCAGCGCTCGTCTAATGGCGCGGTCTGAAAATGGATATGGCTGCCGCTTGGCAGTGGATCAGGCACGGCAGGGGGTGCTGTTTGCCGAGCGGCAAACAAGTGATAGGTGGAACGGCCGTCCAGCGCCGTCACGGCCCGTACCAGCTCCCGCGTATAGCGGCCAATCCCCCCACCCTGCGTTAGCGCCGCGGTGACATCAATTCCAATGCGCATCAATCCACGTCGCCATACGTCCAGAACCGATTGACAAAGAAGTTCCAGAACAACACCACAATCGTGGCAATCATTTTGGCCGGGATGTAGCCAGGAATCGCCAGTGTATTAAAGCCGCCCAGCAGCGAATCAAATACCGGCTCTAACAGCACCAGAATGGTGTTATTGATGACCAAACCGATGATGCTGACGACTGCAAACTGGCCCAGCTGCGACATGATGTTTTTAGAACGCGAATCTGGATAGGTCCAAAAGCGGTTCAACGTAAAATTGCTAATGACGGCTAAGGTGAACGAAATGGTATTGGCGACCACAGTTGCCAGGCCCGTTGTCTCTTTGAGAAGGGTCAGCGTGCCAAAATCGACCACAAAACCGATGGTCCCCACGACCATGAACTTGAAAAAGCGTTCCGCCTCTTTGGGCTTGATGCCGAAGTTACTGGCGACCCGCACAAACAATGCGATCATGAAATTGCTATGCCTCTACAACAGAATTTTGAACTTTTGCACGGCCGTCTGCCTGCCAACGCAGCACAGCCAGCAACCCAAACATTACGCCCAGGTGAACGTAGATATTATTAACATAAAGTTTGTCAACGAGATGATGCACCGCCAGCGCCACCCAAACAGCCAGCAGCCCCAAGGCCAATCCCCGCTCCGCACCCTCTAAAACGTCCAACAGCCGCCAGGTCTGCCACACAACAACCAACCAGAATCCCAGGTACGCCAGCAAGCCAATCACTCCCACTTCCGCCAGCAAGTTGATGTAATAATTGTGCGCGTGGCCCAGGGCGTCCGGCCAGTTAACGAGGGCGTAAGACGCGTAAGCTGGTTCGTAGTTGCCAAAGCCAACACCCCACCACAAGTGCTCTCGCGCCATGTCCAGCGCCGCCTGCCAGTGTGCCAGCCGTTCCAGCACCGCGTAGTTGGCGTCGTTGATATCGACACCGCGCACATCTCCGAACTGTAAATCCTGCCCAAAGCCCACCAGGCGATCAGTCACGCTGGGCGGAATCAGGTTCAACTGCAATCCAAGCAGGAAGAGCAGCCCGCCGCCAAGCAGCACGGCCGTTCCCCAGCGGCGGCGGCGCGGCCAGAAAAACAGCAGCACGGCCGTTCCCGCGGCAAATCCCAGCCACGCACCCCGGCTCCAGGAAAATACCAGCCCCAATCCCGTTATCACGGCTACAGCGCCAATCAACAACAGCGGTCCCCATACGCGTGGCGCCCGCAGCGAAAATCCGGCCTCGCGCCGCTTTTGCCAGACCGCCGCCAGCCCACCCAAAAAGATACCTCCGGCCAGCAGCACCGATAAATTCATAAACCCGCCGTAAGGGTTCGGCTGCTCAAATGTGCCCGCCGCCCGGTAAAAGCGGCCCAAAACCAGGAAATGCTCTGGGCCATCGCCGCGCAAACCAAACTGCCAGATGCCGATCACCGCCTGGACCACTCCAGACAGCAGCAGCATGCCCGCCAGCAGCCAGGGAACGTAACGGCCGTATCGCCCGCCACCTAACTCCTGCGCCAGATCCGTCACCAGCAGCACCAGCAGGCCTATCTCCAACCACTTCGCCAGCTCTCGCAGCCCCACCGTCACCGAAAGCGCTCCTGGCACCGTCAGAGCCATCAGCAGCAAGAACAGGCCCAACGGCACATTCAGGAAGGTACGCGGCACGACAATACGCCGGCGCGCCAGACCGCGCGCCAGCCAGGCAGCCAGGGTGAACAGCAGCAGCAGCTGTCCGCTGTCCAGCCCCCAACCGAACAATACGCTCTCCAGGGCGCCAAACGGCCCCAGCAGCAAAACCAACCCCAGGCCCACCAGCGGTTGAATGAGGGTTAGCAAGAAAACGGCCGTGCCCCCCACCAGCGCCACACCCCAAACCACCGGCAGGCGCGCCAGCAGCAGGCCAACCGCCACAGCGATCAACAAATAAATCACCGCTGGCCAGGTTGCGGAATACCGGTTTTTCAGGGTCAGGGCATGCATGGGGAAAAAGGCCGAAAACGGCCGTTGGTCTGGCAAAACCAACGGCCGTAAATCACACAATCACCTAAACGCGCGGACGAAAATAAGCCACCGTTTCCTTCAAACCTTCCTGCAAACCTACTTTCGGTTCCCAGTCGAGCACCCGCTTTGCTTTGCTGATGTCTGGCTGCCGCAGTTTGGGATCGTCGGTAAAACGGTCGTCCTTAGGGTTCACGTGCATAATGTCGGATTTACTATCCGACACCTCGATAACGGCTTTGGCAAACTCCAGGATAGACATTTCCGAAGGATTACCAATGTTCACAGGCAGCGACTCCGCTGAAAACAGCAGCCGGTAGATACCTTCTACCAGGTCGGTGTAATACTGGAAGGAACGAGTCTGGCTGCCATCGCCATACACGGTCAGCGGCTTATTGGTTAGCGCCTGATAGATGAAATTGGGCACCACACGGCCGTCATTCAGGCGCATCCGTGGTCCATACGTGTTAAAAATGCGCACGATGCGCGTTTCCAGGCCGTGGTAACGCTGATAAGCCAATGTCATCGCTTCGGCAAAACGCTTGGCCTCGTCGTAAACGCCGCGCGGCCCAATCGGGTTCACATGCCCCCAATACGTCTCCGGCTGTGGATTGACCTGCGGATCGCCGTACACCTCTGATGTCGAGGCCAGCAGGTAGCGGGCATCCTTCACCTTCGCCAGGCCCAGTGTATTGTGCGTGCCCAAAGAACCCACTTTCAACGTGGGAATAGGATGCGCCAGGTAGTCGTTAGGACTGGCCGGAGAAGCAAAGTGCAGCACCGCATCCAGTGCACCAGGCACATAAATGTGATTGCTCACATCATGTTTGATGAAAGAGAAGCGTTCGTTGCCAAACAGGTGGGCGATGTTATCCATATTGCCGGTGATCAAGTTGTCCATACCCACCACGGTATGCCCTTCCTTGATGAAGCGATCACATAAATGTGAGCCTAAGAACCCGGCCGCGCCCGTAACTAAAACACGCATATGACCTCCTATTCTTGTGCCGACGTCAAACGTCAAGCAAGCTATTTTAACGCAGAAATATTCAGGGGCGAATTACAACTGGCAATCGTATGACAATCGGTGAACTCGCCAGTAAGCAAAGCTCGTTGTATACTCTGGCGCAACTTCACGTTATGGAGTCTTGCATGCAAAAAACCAACGATGCTCAGCCATCCCGGATTAAATCACCTACCGCTAACAACTTGTCTGACGAAACACACGAAAGCCGCAAAGCTGATCATATTCGCATCAATTTAGAAAAAGACGTCGCCTTTAATAAGCTGACGACAGGTCTGGAGCAGTACTTTTTCCTGCATCAGGCCCTGCCGGAACTGGACCTGGACAAGATTGACACCACCACGTCTGTTTTCGGCAAGAAGTTAAGCACGCCGCTGCTCATCTCCTCGATGACAGGCGGCACGGCCGAAGCGCGGCAAATCAACCAGACGCTGGCGGCCGCCGCCCAGGAAGTGGGAATTGCCATGGGACTCGGCTCGCAGCGCGCGGCCATCGAGGACAGATCACTGGCTGCTACGTACCAGGTGCGTAATGTAGCCCCAGACATTCTGCTGTTCGCCAACCTGGGCGCAGTGCAGCTGAATTATGGCTATGGCCTGGAACACTGCCGCCGTGCCGTGGATATGATCGAAGCCGACGCGCTGATTTTACATTTCAACGCCTTGCAGGAGGCCGTCCAGCCGGAGGGTGATGGCAATTTCGCCGGCCTGCTGGCTAAAGTGGAGGCGGTTTGCCGTGCTTTGCCTGTGCCGGTCATCGCTAAGGAAGTGGGTTGGGGCTTTGCCGGGGAAACAGCCCGCCAGTTGGTAGAGGCCGGCGTGGCGGCCATCGACGTGGCCGGCGCTGGCGGCACGTCTTGGAGCCAGGTGGAAATGTACCGCGCCCCGACAGCCCGCCATGCGCGAGTGGCGGGGGCGTTTATTGATTGGGGCATCCCCACGGCCGTTTCCCTGCAATACTGTCGCGCCGCCGCCCCCAATCTGCCCATTTTCGCCAGCGGCGGCATCCGCAATGGCATTGACGTGGCTAAGTGCATTGCCCTGGGGGCCAACCTCGTCGGCTTCGCCGGCGATTTCCTGCGTGCCGCCGACAAGGGTGGTGTCGCTGGTGTCATCGAAATGGCCGCGATGATCACGGACGAACTGCGAGTGAGCATGTTCTGCAGCGGGTCCGGCGACCTGCTTGCTCTGAGCCAGACGCCGCTGCTGCGCGAATTCTAATCCACCCATACCCAAACCCGTTTACTAAATCGGAAAAACCTGATGTCTTCTGAACTAAAAACACTTTCGCAAACCATGCTGGCCGCCCTGAATGAGGAAATGCGCTCCGTTTTGCAGTCCGGCGAGGAACAGCCAGATTCTTTTTACGGCATGATCCATTACCATATGGGTTGGGTCAACGAACAGTTGCAGCCGGTCCAGGTATATCCTGGTAAGCAGATACGGCCGTTACTTTGCCTCCTTACCTGCCAGGCAGCCGGCGGCGATTGGCAGCAGGCCTTGCCCGCTGCGGCGGCCATTGAAATCTTACACAACTTCTCGCTGGTCCACGACGACATTGAAGATGCCAGCCCTACCCGCCGCGGCCGCCAGACCATGTGGCAAATCTGGGGCATCGAGCAGGCTATCAACACCGGTGACGCCATGTTTGCCCTGGCCCACCTGGCGATGAGCCGGCTCCTCGACTGCGGCGTTCCGGCACCGATTGTGGTGCAGGCGCTGCGCCGTTTTGACGAAACGTGCGTGCGCCTGACACAGGGCCAGCATGCAGACATGGATTTTGAAAAGCGGGACGGAGTAACTGTGGCCGAGTACATGGCGATGATAGAGGGAAAGACGGCCGTGCTCGTTTCCCTGGCGGCGGAATTGGGAGCGCGCATTGCCGGGGCAGAGGAAACGGCCGTGGCCCATTACGCCCAGTTTGGCCTGGAACTGGGGCTGGCTTTCCAGGTGAAAGACGACATTCTCGGCATTTGGGGCGATGAAGCACTCACCGGCAAATCAGCAGCCACCGACATCACCACCAAAAAGAAAACCCTGCCCGTCCTTTACGGCCTGGAACACAGCGCCGAACTGCGGCAGCTTTATACACAAAACTCCACCGATGAGAATTTTGTCTCGCAGGCTATCCAGCACCTGGACACCTGTGGCGCCCGCGCCTTCACTGAAAGCAAAGCCAGTGCTTACTCAGAAGGATCCTTTGATCATTTGCAGGCCGCCCAACCCCACGGCGCTGCTGCGTTGGCCTTGCACGAACTGACCAACATGCTGCTGCAGCGCAACTCTTGATCAAAAAAGGGCGATCTTGCCGATCGCCCTTTTTGTTTCGCAGAAAAAGCTGGCGCCTGATAACGCCAGCTTTTTTATTGCGTTGATTACTCCATATCCTCATCCACGTCTACATCCAACCTACCGGAGAGACGCTGAGCGTCAGCTGCATCGATAGCAGCGGCTGCGGCGATGGCTGCCAGAATGTCTTCATCGGTATCGTCGCCAATCAACGTCTTGCTCAGGTCGATTTCCTCGCCGGCCGAGAGTTCTTCCGCTTCTTCGCGAGCTTCCAGTTGTTCCTGGTGCTTCTTGAAGCCGGTCCCGGCAGGAATCAGCTTACCGATGATGACGTTTTCCTTCAGACCATACAGCGCATCCTCACGGCCGCCAATGGCCGCTCCAGCCAGTACCTTGATGGTATGCTGAAAGGAACTGGCCGACAGGAAACTATCGGTGTTCAACGCTGCTTTGGTAATCCCCAACAGGACCGGCTCGGCCTGCGCCGGGATACCACCCTCTTCGACGATTTCTTCGTTGTTGGCCTGGAAGAGTGCCAGATCAACCAGTTCGCCAGGCAGCATTTCCGTATCGCCAGAAGCCGTTACCATGACTTTGCTCAGCATTTTACGGATGATCACCTCAAAGTGCTTGTCATGAATGTTCTGGCCTTGCGGACGATACACGATCTGCATTTCGCGCAGCAAGTACTGTGTGACGGCATCGCGGCCCAGAATTTCCAGGATACGGTGCGGATTCTTGGAACCCTCGGTTAACTGGTCGCCAGCGCTAACAGTTTGCCCATCGGAGATGAGCATGCGCATACCGGCCGGGATCTCGTAGTCGCGCTCATCGCGGCTTTCCCAGATCACACGCAGACCCTTGGCATCTTGCACCAGACGGCCACCATGCCGGGCGGTGATGATCTCGTCATCCTTCTCGGCAATAATCGCGCCGGATTCAATGTCCTCTTCGCCTGAGAATTTGACTTCCCAATCTTCGGGAATCTCGTAGACGTCTTCCACCAGCTTGCTTTCGGTGACGAAGACGTGGCGCACGCCGTCTACTACACGAATCTCGGCAATACCGCCGATTTCGGTCATGACGGCCTCGCCCTTCGGACGCTGGCGGGCTTCAAACAGCTCTTCCACGCGGGGCAAACCCTGGGTGATGTCGCCGGCCGCCGAAGCAGTACCACCGGTGTGGAAGGTTCGCAGAGTAAGCTGCGTCCCCGGCTCGCCAATGGATTGGGCGGCGACGATGCCTACGGCCGTTCCCAAATCAACCAACTTACCACGCGCCAGATCGATGCCGTAACATTTCTTGCAGACACCCCGGCGCAGTTCGCAGGTCATAGGAGAGTAGACATAAACTTCATCAATCCCCAGCTCATCTACTTCTTGTGCCAGCTCATCGGTAAACAACTCATTTTCGTGGACGATGATTTCACCGGTTTCCGGATTGACAACGTTTTGGGCAGCGGAACGGCCGTACAACCGTTCGGCCAGCGTTTGTTTGCCAAAATTGTCGGAGCGGCGCACGTAAATACCCTTGTGCGTGCCGCAGTCGTCGGCCATGATGATGATGTCTTGCGCAATGTCCACCAGACGGCGTGTCAGATAACCGGCGTCAGCCGTACGCAGCGCCGTATCAGCCAGACCCTTGCGCGCGCCATGCGTGGAGATGAAGTACTCCAACGTGTTCAAGCCCTGGCGGAAGTTGGACTGAATGGGCACGACGATGATGCGACCGCTGGGGTCGGCCATCAGACCGCGCATGCCGGCCAACTGCGTGATGGGCCCAAAACCGCCCTTGCCGGCGCCAGAGAGCGCCATAATGGCAATTGGGCTGCCGGGGTCCATGGCGTTACGGACCGCTTTTTCTACCTGGTCTTTGGCGTTGTTCCACTGCTCGACGGTGCGCTGGTACTGCTCGTCCTCGGTCAGCAGACCGCGACGGTACTGCCGGTCGATTTCATCGACCTTCTTGCGGGCATTCACCAGGATCTCATCCCGCTCTTCGGGAATTGTCAGGTCGGCCACGGCAATCGTCGTGCCGGAGATTGTGGCGTATTTGAAGCCGATGTTTTTGATGCTGTCCACCAGCTCAATCGTGGCCTCATCGCCCAGCAAACGATAGACGCGGTTAATCAGGTTATTGACGCCGCCCTTATCCAATACGCGGTTTACGAAACGCGCCGGTTCGGGCAGCGCCATGTTAAAGAGCACACGTCCAGGCGACGTTTCAATGATGCGGTGATGGGGCTTGCCGTCGGCGTACCGTTCGTGGTTGTCTTTGTAATAAGTTTCAGTTTCCAGACGAATACGGGCGTGAATGTCCACGTAGCCCAGGTCGTAGGCAGTCTGGACCTCTTCCATGGAGCTGAAGACACGGCCCTCACCGAGACGGCCGTCTTGCACCAGCGTCAGATAGTACACGCCCAGCACCATATCCTTGGACGGACCAACGATAGGTTCGCCGTTCGCCGGCTTCAACAGGTTGCGCGTGGCCATCATCAACGACTTGGCTTCTTCCACGGCCCGGTCAGACAGCGGAACGTGCACAGCCATCTGGTCGCCGTCAAAGTCAGCGTTAAAAGCGGCGCAAACCAAAGGATGCAGCTTGATAGCCTTGCCCTCAACGAGCATCGGCATAAAGGCCTGAATACCCAGCCGGTGCAGCGTAGGAGCACGGTTCAGCATAATCGGCCGTCCCACGATGACTTCTTCCAGAACCTGCCATACTTCAGGCTGCTGCCGTTCAATGAAACGACGCGCCCCTTTGACGTTACTGGCGTGCCCATACTTTACCAGCTTGCTGATAACAAACGGGCGGAACAGCTCCAAAGCCATCGTTTTGGGCAAACCACACTGCCCCAGCTTCAACTTAGGACCAACCACAATCACCGAACGGCCAGAGTAGTCGACACGCTTACCCAGCAGGTTGCGGCGGAAGCGGCCCTTCTTACCCTTCAACATATCAGATAGCGATTTCAATTCACGACGGCCGCGGCGGCTGAGAGCCTTGCCACGCTGGCTGTTGTCGATCAGGCTGTCTACCGCTTCTTGCAGCATGCGCTTTTCATTGCGCACGATCACATCTGGCGCGCCCAATTCTAACAATCGCTTGAGGCGGTTGTTACGGTTAATGACGCGACGATACAGATCGTTCAGGTCAGACGTGGCAAAACGACCGCCGTCCAGCTGGACCATGGGCCGCAAATCGGGTGGGATAACGGGCAAAACGGTCAAGATCATCCATTCCGGACGATTACCGCTCTGGCGCAGTGCTTCGACGACTTGCAAGCGGCGCGTGGCGCGTTTGGCGGCCTGCTTGGAACGCGTGGTCCGCACTTCCCGCCACAGGTCACGGGACAGCTTCTCCAGGTCCATTCGGCGCAAAATCTCATACAGGGCTTCTGCACCCATGTCGGCTTTAAAGACGTTGCCAAACTTGCTCTTTAATTCGCGGTATTCCGTTTCATTCAGGAACTGCATTTGGACGAGGCCTTCCAACTGTTCCTTATTCGCCTGGTATTGCTGGCGCAGCCGGGAAAGCTTTAACCCAATGACGTCTCGTTTCTCCTGGCCAACGGCCTGGGTTTCCGAGCGCAGTTCTTCGATTTCTTTTTGCAGAGCGGCCACGCGAGACTGATGGTCTTCTTCATGCTCTTGTTCAACGCGGGTAAGGCGGTCGGTGGTAATTTCTTGTACCAAAACTTGATGCTCAGGCCCGATGGTCTCGCCTTTTTGAGCAATCATTTCGCCGTCCAACGTGATGTCTTCCGGGGCGGCCGTTTTCTTCATGTTTTCCAGCCGCTGCTCCATCATCTTGGCTTCGCGCACTACTTCGTCGGTTGTTTCTGCCAGGCGATCGTCGAAGGAAGCGTTTAGCTCGGCCAATTCGCTTTCTAAGTCCGACAAGCGGGTGGTAACATCCGAAGTCGCATCGGCCACTTCGCCCTGCATTTCCATTTCCAGGCGTAGTTCGGCTTCTTCCAGTTCATCATCCAGACGTTTGATGGCACGCTGACGCGCTTCATCATCGACGCTGGTAATAACGTATTGTGCGAAGTAGAGAACACGATCCAGATTACGCCGGGAAACGTTGAGCAGCAAACCCATGTAGCTGGGTACGCGCCGTGTATACCAGACGTGGGCTACCGGAGCGGCCAGTTCAATGTGGCCAAGCCGTTCGCGCCGCACGGAAGAGCGGGTGATTTCGACACCGCATTTGTCGCAAACGATGCCTTTATAGCGAATATTTTTGTACTTCCCGCAGTAGCATTGCCAATCTCGTGTGGGACCAAAAATGGCTTCACAAAATAGACCATCTTTCTCCGGTCTGAGACGACGGTAATTGATTGTTTCTGGCTTGGTGACTTCGCCGTATGACCAAGACCGAATTTGTTCGGGGGATGCTAGGCTGATTCTAAGCGAGCGGAATTCTGTTGTATCCACTAGGTGACCTCCCAAAAATTTGAAGCTCCAACCTCTTTGTACGTTTATCAATTGACGCTGTGCGCCGGTGGGGACAAAAAGTGCATAAACACATAAAAGAGCGTATGGCTTTTACAGCCTACGCTCTTGAAGTGACACAGGACACTTTATAACATAACCTAATAATTTTAATTAGTTGGCAGCGATATGTCAATAGCGCTTCATTAGAATTCGCTTAAAAATCTGTTTTGATTGACATTAAGCAGCCGGTTCGCCGAGTGTGTGTTTCAGGTAAGCCTCCATAAAATCATCTAAACGGCCGTCTAACACCGCCTGCGTATTGCCCGTCTCATAGTTGGTACGGTGGTCTTTGACCATTTTGTAAGGATGGAGCACGTAGGAGCGTATCTGGCTGCCCCAACCGGCGTCTACGTCTTCACCTTTTAGCTCGGCCATCTCCGCTTCTTGCTTGCGCCGTTCCAGGTCAAACAGCTGCGATTTAAGGATGTTCATGGCTACCTGCATGTTTTGCGTCAGGGAGCGCTGGTTCTGACAAGAAACGACGATGCCCGTAGGCAGATGGACAATGCGCACGGCCGTTTCGTTCTTTTGCACATGCTGGCCACCGGCCCCGCTGGCCCGGAAGCGGTCGATGCGCAAATCTTTTTCTTCTATCTCAATCTCGATATCTTCGGCCACGTCCGGCCACACTTCTACCTTGGCGAAGGACGTATGGCGGCGTTTGGAAGCATCAAAGGGCGAAATACGGACCAATCGATGCACGCCCCGCTCGGATTGGAGACGGCCATACACATAATCTCCTTCAATGGACATCAAACAACTCTTAATACCAGCTTCATCCCCGCTGCTCTCATCCAGGATCGTCACTGTAAAATTATGGGATTCAGCCCAGCGGATAAACATCCGCTGCAGCATTTGCGCCCAATCCTGTGCTTCGGTACCGCCCGCTCCGGCATGGATAGCCAGAATCGCGTTCTCATCATCATACTCGCCGGAAAACAACGCACGAAACTCCAGGTTCGCCACCTGATTCGTCAGTACTTCAACCTCACGCTCCATCTCCCCGTAAAGATCATCGTCACCGAGTTGGGCCAGCTCCAAAGCATCATTAAGACGCTTACTCAAAATCTCCCAGACTGTCACCTGATCCTTCAAACGGGTCAGATCGCGCATCACTGCCTGCGCCTTTTCAGGATCGTCCCAAAAATCAGGCTGCCCAGCAATCTGCTCTAGCTGTTGGACTTTATCAACCTTGGCGGCTACGTCAAAGACGCCTCCGCAAATGATTGACGTTTTCCTGTAATTCAGTCAGTTGAGCAACTAAATCTTCCATCGTAAAGCTCCTATTTTTTAAGGCTAATTGGCAAACAAACCACTCACAAATTGATCGGCGTCAAACGGCGCTAGATCTTCGATCCGCTCTCCAGTACCAATAAAACGCACCGGCAGTCCCAATTCTCGGTAAATAGCAAACACCATGCCGCCTTTGGCGGTGCTGTCCAGTTTGGTCAAAATCACGCCGGTCGCCTTAACAGATTCCTTGAACTTGGCCGCCTGAACCAGTGCATTCTGTCCCGTCGGGGCATCCAAAACGAGAAAAACCTCATGAGGCGCAGCATGCACGCTCTTCCGGCACACGCCATAGACCTTTTCCAATTCTTTCATCAGATTGAACTTGGTGTGCAAACGCCCGGCCGTATCTATAAAAAGCAGGTCGTATCCCCGCGCCCGGGTTGCCCGGATTGCGTCATAAGCCACGGCAGCCGGGTCGCCGCCCGGCTGACCGGCAATCACCGGCACGCCGGCACGCTCACCCCAAACTTTCAGCTGGTCAATGGCCGCCGCCCGAAATGTATCGCCGGCAGCCAGCAGCACATTCTTGCCTTTATTTTTGTAGCGGTGAGCCAGCTTGCCGATGGTTGTCGTCTTGCCCGAACCGTTGACACCTACCACCATCACTACTGTCAACTGCCGTGTCTGCTCCAATTCAAAAACGGGCGGATCTACTAAAATTGCCCGCATCTCTTTTTGCAGTGCCGCCACGAGCTGGTCTGTGCGGAAAAGCCCTTCCGCGTCCACACGATCACGCATGCCAGAGACCAACTCAATTGTTGTGGGCACGCCCACGTCGGCCTGGATGAGCAAGGCTTCCAGATCTTCCCAGGTCTCCTCGGTAATTTCACCCATGCCCAGCACATTCACGATCTGCCCAAAGACAGATTGGCGGGTACGGCTTAACGATTCACGAATGCTCTTAAACAAGATAACCCTCTTAACTCATCAAAAACCTGCCTTCGTAGGCCCGTAGACAAACAGTTGCGCCGGAAGGCAGGCTTTCACAAACCTATCTCTGGGGGTTAGCCCCAGAACTCATTGACGAAAATAACCCGAAGGGAAAGTATAACAACGTTCAAGGCGAAGGCAATTCGACGATTTCTCCATCGGCCGTCAGTTGTTCGATGCGTAAGGTGGCCTGGCTAAGCTGTTTATTGCAGCGTTCGGCCAGTTTTTGCCCGCGCTCAAACAAAGCCAGCGATTCATCCAACGTTAATTCGCCGTCCTCCAGGCGTGCCACAATGAGTTCTAATTCTTGCAGCGCTTCCTCAAATGATAAACTTTGCAAATCTTTTTCCGTTTCCATCTGCTTCAACTCCTTTTAGGGGCCGGCAAGCGGCGTTTTTGCCTGGAGATCATAACGTTCCAACTGTCGGCTGATGGTCGCCCTGCAAATATTCGTTCAGAATCTTCCTGGTTCCCTGGCTCATCTGCGGCGGCAGGTCAGTTAAGGGAAAGAAGCGGTACTCCTCTATCTCGAAATCCTTCTGCCCGTCCAGGTGGAAATCCTCACACAAAAAGTACACAACATGATCGCTCTTGTAACTTTTGAGGTTGGAATAGAGACCCCAAAAGTGCAGGCCGGCCATCTCTGCACCTACCTCTTCACGCGCCTCGCGCCGGGCGGCGGCATCGAAGGTTTCGCCGCGTTTGAGGCCGCCACCGGGAAAAAACCAGCCCGGTTGGTATGTGTGCCACACCAGCAGCACAGAACCGTTCTGGATCAGAACAAGCCGCACTCCCCAGCCTAAAGGTCTAAATATGCGCCAGTAAACTCTACCCAGAAAATAAAGGATTCGCGCTCTTAGATGCAAGTTATATTGCCTTTTTGTCACTGCCGGTTGAGGACGTCAATCACCCACACGCACGTCAAACTGACCATCCGACACTTGAACAGTGAGAGAGTCGCCGGAGGCAACATGGCTGATAGAGCGAACCACACGGCCGTTTTCCCTCAGCCTCACAATCGCATAGCCGCGTGAAAGCGTAGCCAGCGGGCTAACGGCCGTTAGCCCGGCCACAGCCACAGCCAACCGCCCCTGCTCCTGGGCCAGCCGATGATTCATCGCCCGATCCAGCCGCGCCAGAGTCACATCCAGCCGCTGGCGGTTGTTGTCCAACCGCCCCTGCGGGCTGAGATGCGACAAAGCGCGGACCAACGTCTGCACTTGCCACTGCTTCTGCCGGATCAGATCCTGCATTTCGCTCTGCAGCATGGCCTGATAGCCGGCCAGCAACGGCCGTATCTCTTCAATATCCGGCGTCGCCAGTTCCGCCGCCGCCGAGGGCGTGGGTGCGCGCCGGTCAGCCACAAAATCGGCAATCGTAAAATCTGTTTCGTGCCCCACCCCGGTGATGACCGGATGTTGGGCAGCAAATATGGCCCGCGCCACGCGCTCATCGTTAAACGCCCACAAATCTTCGATAGAGCCGCCGCCGCGCGCCACGATGATCGTGTCGATGTCGGTACGGCCGTCTAGCCACTGCAAGGCCCGCACAATTTGCGGCGGCGCCTCCGCGCCCTGCACCAGCGTCGGAGCGATCAACACTTCTACCAGCGGATAGCGACGGTTCAGGACGTTGAGAATGTCGCGCAAAGCGGCGGCATCGGCCGAGGTGACAATACCAATTTTGTGCGGCGTAAGGGGGATAGGCTTTTTATGTTCGGGATCAAACAGACCCTCGTCGGCCAGGCGCTGTTTAAGCTGCTCGAAGGCAACGGCCAGGTTACCCCGGCCGGCCGGCTGCAGGCGTTCCGCGTAAAGCTGATACACACCGCCAGCCTCGTAGACGGAGATACGGCCGTTTGCCAGCACCGCATCCCCTTCACCCGGCTCAAAAAAGAGCCGCTCCGCCGCCGACCGCCACATCACGCACTTAATTTGCGCCCCAGCATCTTTTAGGGTGAAGTACAAGTGGCCGGAGCGCGCCCGGGTAAAATTGGAAATCTCGCCGCCTACGGTGACATCTTGCAGACGGTAGTCGATGGCGAACATTTCCCGAATGTAGGCTGTCAGTTCGCTGACACTCCAGGTCGACTGGCTAAATTGATTTGCTTCGCTGACAAAAAGACCCATCGCGCACTCCTCTTCTGTGGCTGGTTATCGGCCAGACTGTTCCTGCTCGGCGCGCCAGGTATGATATTCTGGCACGTCCTCGCCCACCGACCAGAAGAAAAAGTAAGCGCCCATCGGTCCCATAAACTTAAACTGCCGGCTGAATTTTTTGACGCGCTCGTTGTACGCCTGCCCATCCAGGGAACGCAAATAGTTGTAAAAGGAACCATGCTGGCGAATTAGATCCTGGCAGACGCGGGCGTTGTGGATGGAGGCCTCTATTTTACGGCCGTTACGCACAATCCCTTTATCTTCCAGCAGCCGCTCCACATCTTCTTCCGTAAAAGCCGCCACCTTATCCACGTCGAATCCGGCAAACGCCGCCTGAAAATTCGGCCACTTCTGCCGAATCACCTGCCAGCTAAACCCGGCCTGAAATACTGCCTGGGTAATCTTTTCCAGGTAACCCGCATCATCCTCCGGCACAGCCCGGGGCGGAATTCTTTCTTCATCAGGTACTGTCATGAAAACCTCACTGCCTGTTTGGTTGATCGCTCGTCTGGCAGCCAACCTGACCAACCAACAAACCAACTGCCGTTAGAACATACGCTCTGATTTTATGAGGCTTTTCCCCTGGCGGCAAACGCAGTTGTCCAACCGCCGAAGATCATGTTAAAATTTTTTTATTATGCTACCTGGAGGTGACGTCTGGAAAGTTTAGAATTTGCCCACGTATTGGTTGATTCAATCCTGGATAAAAAAGGCAGCGACATTGTGCTGCTTGATTTACGAGAACAAAGTATTTTCGCCGACTACTTTCTTATCTGCAACGGAGAAAATGACCGCCAGATCCGGGCCCTGGCGGAAAGTGTGCGCATGGAAGCCAAGCAGGAAGCCGGCGTTGTGGCCAACGGCGTGGAAGGCATCCCCGAAGCCGGCTGGATCCTGATCGATTTTGGCGATCTGGTTGTACATGTTTTTTCCCCGGATAAACGCGACTATTACAGTCTAGAAGATTTGTGGACCGATGCGCACGTAGTCTTGCGCTTGCAGTAGTGCCTTACATCTTCACCGACTAAAAACGAAAAGAGCGCTGCTGGAGCGCTCTTTTTATTTCTTTAGGCGTTGGCCAAACAGATTTTACTCGCGAATCCAGCTGTCGGTGACGCGCGCCCAATCGACTAACTCATCGGCGCTAAAGAAGAGGTTGACCTCTTTAACGGCGTTGTCCGGGCTGTCTGAGCCGTGGACCAGGTTACGGCCGATTTCCATGCCAAAATCACCGCGGATGGTGCCGGGGGCGGCAGCTACCGGATTGGTAGCGCCCATGGTCGAACGAGCGGCCGCGATGGCGTCCTTGCCTTCCCAGGCCATAGCGACCACCGGACCAGAGGTGATGTAGTCGACGAGGTTGTTGTAAAACGGCCGTTCCCGATGCACCGCGTAATGCTGTTCAGCCAGTTCACGCGACATCTGCATGAACTTCATGCCCACCAGCTTCAGGCCACGGCGCTCAAAACGCCCCACAATTTCCCCTATCAGACCGCGCTGCACGCCGTCCGGTTTTACCAAAATCAATGTACGTTCCATCAAAATTTACTCCCAAAAAATATGATTACTGACAAATTTGTGTTCCGGTGAACAGCTATTCAGGTGTAGCCATCATGCAACACCTGAACACCTTCACAGGCAGCAAGGAAGGACGAAGAACTCTAGCTATTGACCTTTGTTCTTCGTCCTTCCGGGTTAAACTTTTAAGCTGACGCTAGATTTGTACCTGATTTTTACATCTGGTCAAGCGCCTGCCGGTAAGTATCCAGCGCTTTTTGCAACTGCCCATTGCGCATGTAGGCGTCGCCCAACATGCGGCGCACCAGCGGACGATCCGTATGTTGGCTGGAAGCAGCTTCCAGATCGGCAATGAGCGTGTTGAGGCCTTCTCCCTTTTCTACCAGTGCAGCGTAGTCTTTCAGGGCAGTCTCAACCTCGCCGCTGGCCAGCGCTTCTCGGGCTCCATTCAGCTGCTCTTCGTCTACGTCCAGTGCTGATAACCCCAAATCCATATCCGGTATCAACAGATCCTCATCCAGATCGGCCGTATCCGGCAGAGAACTTCCACTTAATGGGCCAGTCTCTGATTTAGGCAACAAAGGGCCAGTTTTGCCGGAAGTCGGAACCGGTGGCAGCTCCGCGTGCAGATCGCCCGTGCCGCTGATGGTTGCTTCCTCTTCGGCGGCCAGCCAGCCATCCAGGTCTGGTTCTGGCAGCGAACCCAGCCAATCGGTATGCCCGCCCACACGCAGATACTCATCCTCACCTTCGGTGGTCAGCCAGTCGGGCAGCGAATCCGCCACTTCATCCAGCTCAGCAGAGGTTTCGTCGGCAGCAAACAGATCGGCGGTTGCTTCGTCCGCCAACGCTGCGTCGTCCGCTTCTTCTTCCTCTTCGTCGGCCGCCGCGGCAGCCTGGGCCGCGGCGATCCAGGCTGGAGCATCCAGGTCTTCATCCACGGCCGTTTCCGGCGTCACGCTTGGCAGTTCATCCAAAGAGGTACCCTGGCGAGCCGCCAACTGTTCCAGCCAGGCCATGGCGTCGTCGATATCATCTGGCACACCCAGTTCTACTTCTGGCTCACTGAGTGGGGCAGTTTCGTCCAGCAGCGTCTCCAGTTCTGCAGCGAGTTCATCAGCCGGTGTAAGCCCATCGGCAGACTGAGTCGCTTCTTCTTCAGCAGCGGCTTGGGCCGCGATCCAGTCAGGCGTTTTCACCTCATCGTCCGTCTCGGTGACGGTAGGCAGTTCGTCCAACGAAGCGCCCTGGCGAGCCGCTAACTGTTCCAGCCAGGCCATGGCGTCGTCGATATTTTCCGGCACGTCAAGGTCGGCTACGGCCGTTTCTTCCACTTCCTCATCCACCGCGGCCGTTTCGGTTGGAGGAACGGCCGTCAGGGCAGCCAGCGTTTCCTCATCGGCGTCGTGGAGCGACGGCAGTTCATCCAGAGAAGCCCCCTGGCGAGCCGCCAGGCGTTCCAACCAGGCCATCGCTTCGTCGGGATCGTCGGGAATGGCTTCCAGATCAAGGTCTGCCGTATCTTCCAGCGCGGGCAGGTCGCCCTCATCCGCTGTTTCTTCAATAATGAGTGTCTCCTCGACGATGGTGGCAACAACGGCCGTATCCGCTTCGGGTTCCTGCGGCAGCTCCAGGGCCTCCTCCAGAAAAGTTTCCAGGTCATCGGATTCTTCGGAAAGCTCTTCCGGCTCTGTTACCGGCTCTTCTTCTGGAATGGACGGCGTGAGCGCCAGCATATCGAGTTGATTGAGGGCAGCTTCCAGATCTTCGTCGGAGACCTCGACTTCGTCCAGGTCAAAGTCGGCCATGTCTTCAGCCGGTTCCATGTCGACTTCGCTTTCTAGCCAGGCCAGTTCAGCCAGCAAGGCCGAGGTAACGGCCGGTTGTTCGGGAGCCGCCGGCTCAGATTCGGCCTCGTCGACTGTCAACCAATCGGGAACGGCCGTTTCTTCCTCTTCCGCTTCCTCTGTTTGGGCCAGATCATCCAGCCAATCCATCGCTTCGGACAAATCATCGCCAGCCTGGGAAACCGCCGTGGTTTCGACGACAAACAAATCCACTTCCTCTACCTCACTATCCATTTCTTCCGGAGCAAACGGCCGTGCGTCTGTTGTCGTCTCCTGGTCGGCGGCCAGTTGTTCCAACCAGGCCATCGCATCATCCAGCTCCTCGTCGGCTTCGTCAGCGGCTTCGGCTGTGATTTCTGCAGCGGCAGAAACCTGATCTTCGCCTTCTAGATCGCCCAGTTCGGCCAGCACATCCTCACCAAAGAAATCGTCCAGGTCCGTTTCCTCCGTGATCGAAGGCAGTTCATCCAGAGGCGCGCCCTGGCGGGCGGCCAGCCTTTCCAGCCAGGCCATCGCTTCGTCGGGATCGTCGGGCACATCCAGGCTAAAATCTTCATCGACGGCCGTTTCCTCTCTCACTTCGGCGGCAATTAGCGTGACTTCAGCCTCACCCAACTCATCCAGGTCAAATAATTCGGACACCTCGCCCGCTTCATCCTCAGATGCGGCTTCTTCTGTTTTAACGGAGGGCAGTTCATCCAGAGGCGCACCCTGGCGGGCCGCAAGCTGTTCCAACCAGGCCATGGCCGCTTCCGGGTCGTCGGGCGGCAGTTCCAGGTCTTCTTCCGCAGGCGCTTCAGCCAAAGGTTCGGCTTCACCGGCCAGGGCAAACAGGTCGTCAAAGTCGAGGTCTTCAGCGACTGTCGGCAGCTCTTCCACCGGCGCGTCGGGTTCACCGGCCAGATCTTCCAGCCAGGACATCACATCGTCCAGATCGTCGGGAAAATCGGCGGCTTCCGGTTCGGAAACCGCTTCCGATTCCTGTTCTTCCCGTGGCTCATCGCCGCTGAACATTGTTTCCAGTGCCTCTTCGGTGAGATCTGCAGAGACTGGTTCATCCTCTGGCCACTGCCAGGTGGGCAGTTCTTCCACGGCTTCCGGCTGCGCTTCATCCGCGGCAAGAGCATCCAGCCAGTTAAGGTCTGGCTCTTCTTCCAACGGCACGGCCGTAAAGGCGGCGGGTTCTTCCTCTTCGGCAGAAACGGCCGTTTCCGGTTCTTCCGGTTCTTCCTCTTCCGCAGCTCGAGCACTGGCCAACTCGTCCTCGTCCATCACCATCCATTCCGGCAGTTCGCCCGTGTCGTTCAAAACATCCAAAGCCGAGCTTTCTGCACCGGACATAGCCGCCAGGTCATCCAACCAATCCATTTCCTCGTCGGACGGCCGTGGCTGTTCCGGTTGAGTGGCTTGCTCGTCTTCTGGCCCGGTGTATTTTTCTTCGTTTTCGTCACCCATCACTGCCTCCACATCCACGTCCGGGCTTTCGGCCCTCTCGGATTCTACCAGTTCTTCCTCGGCGAAAAGCCAGCCAGGAAGATCATCTGCCGCCGCCAACTCCTCCTGGGTGGAGAGATCGAGTTCGGCTGCGGCACGCAGCAGGTCGCTTTCTGTTGAAAATTGTGGGGTTTCTGGCGTTTCGCCAGGGAATGTGTCCGCCTGGGCATCGCCTGCCAGGGCCGCGTCATCGGCTTCGGCCACAACGGGTTCTTCTAGCGGCGATGATTCGACAGCTTCCAGCCCGGCTCCACGCAGCCATGCCGGCAGGTCGCCTGTGGAGATTCGCTCTTGTTCGTCGGCAACGGCCGTGGAGTCGTCTTGCAGCCATCCAGGCAGCTCATCACCTACCTGGCTTTGCAAAAACTCATCGTCCTCGTCCTCGTCATCGGGCATGTCGTCAGAAAACTGGCTTGTCCCCAGCAGGCGCGAATCCACGGTATCTGGCACGGCTTCACTGCTAAGCCAGGCCGGCAAGTCGCCGCTGTCGGGCAGAGAGGAAGAATCGTCGGCAAGAGTGATCTCGGCCTCCGCTGGCTCAACCTCCTGTTCATCCCACAGCGTAATCTCATCTTCATCCAGTTCATCTTCCGGCTGCCAATCGGCCAGATCTTCCTCTGCCGGTAGTTCTGGGCTGTTAGCGGCCACCCAATCAGCCAGTTCTTCAGCAAGTTCGTCACTCGCTGACTGTTTCTCTTCGTACAGGTCACCGGTAACGCTGCCGGTCATTAGCCAGTCTGGCAGGTCGTCCGGGATGTCGGCCGGCGCCTCCAGGCCCAACTCGTCCTGTTCCTCTACATCCTCCGGCAGGTGAGCGGCCTCTTCTTGCGAACCGGTGCTCAAGGCGTTTAGTTCGTCGGTCAAACGCCACTCGAAATCGTCCTCTTCTTCCTCCACTTCATCCAGGTCCATCTGGAATCCAGCAAATTGACTGAGGTCTAGAACACCCGATTCAGAGTCAACCATCACATCTTGAGAGTCAGCGAGGGGAGTATCTAACCAGTCAAATGCATCGCTGTCAGCTTCCTCACGCTCCTCGTCGATCTGCTCATTTTCACGCAGCCAGGCCGCGGCCGTTTGGGCATCAACTTCCATTGGCTCCAGATCATCGCCGGCCAGATCGGCCAGCCAATCCGGAGCAAACTCGTCTGCCTCAACAGCCGGTGGGAATGCGGCTGCCGGTGGCGAAGCTTCTGCTTCTGTTTCGTCTTCCTCGTCTTCGGCCAACCATTCTGGAATGGTTTCATCGGCCGCAGACGGAAACAGAGTGACACGTTTGTTTTGTGGTTCTTTTTGGTTTTGGACGCTGCCAGCGGCCATCTCTAGATCGGATTCTTCATCCTCAGCAAGCAGATCGTCCAGCCAGTCGGAGGTCGGTTCGGTGGCGGAAATTAAGCCGCTCTCATACGTGACCGTCTGTTCCGCTTGATCGCTGGCTTCCGCTTCTTCCAAAGGAGGTAGTTCCCCGGTTAGACCCGTCAGCCACTGATACATGTCGTCTTCGGCTTCTGCTTCCGGTTCCTCGGCTTCTGATGCCGGCCCTGGCGTCCAGGTGGACGGTCCTTCAAATTCGGCCATTGCTCCTTCGGCACCCAGATAATCTAGTTCCACTACTTTGGGCAGGGGAATCGCTCCTTCGGCGCGGAAGGCGCTGCCTTCGGGCGCTTCCGGATCGAAGTGATCGGCGTCGAGCAGCAGCATATCTTGAAGACGCTGGAGGTAACCTTGGGCTTCGTCTACCCGGCCGGTGCGCAGCCAGATTTCGGCTAAAACGGCATTGGCCATGATGCAGTTGGGTAACTGATCAAGGACTTGGAGGGCGACGTTCACGGCTTCGATGCGACGGCCGTCTCGCCACAGCGCTTCCATCAGCAGCACACGCAAATCGATCCGTTCTTCATCGGCGGACAAGGCAGTGCGCAAAACGGCCGTGGCCTGATCATACAGCTCACCGCGCAAATACAGCCGCGCCAAAGCCCCTTTGGTCAGGAGAAGCGTGGTGGGGATAACGGCCGTGTCACCATTTTTTTGCCCGCGCCGCCGGTTTTCGATCTGGTTGGTGTACAGCGCCCGGAGTTCTTGCTGGATAGCGGTGTTGTAGGGTTCAATCTCATACGCCCGTTCCAGGTGCCAGATAGCCTGCGCCGGCACTTCTTCTTCCTTAAAAATAATAGCCAGACCGGCGTGGGCGATGTGGTCATTGGGATCAGCGCTGAGCACACGCTGAAACAGCTCCCTGGCGCCATCATAATCCCCTCTTTCAAGCAATGTTTTAGCCAGCAGACGATACGTCGCCACATGCTGCGGCTGCTGCTGCAAAATGTGGCGGCAATGTTCTACCGCCAGATCATATTGGCTGTCTTCCAGAAGCTGGTTGATTTGTTCGTGATATTGTTGCAGGGTAATGGTTGTCACGGGGTAACCCCTCTGCCTGCAAAACGTAAAACGAACCAGATACTTACCTTCGACGGAATGTCGGTTTTACGTTCTACGCATTTATTATGGTTAACTTGTGGCGATATTATGCAAAGTTTCAATTAATTAAGCAAGTGGCGATCCTTAAGTTGCTGTAGTAGATCAGTCACATCCTGTTCCGCTTGCGGCATAGGGCCGATGTCATCTTTGACTTCGTCGCGGCCTAGAAGCGTATAAACGGTGTTAAGAATCCCGCTGTTGAGTACCTGGAGCTCGTAACCCCCTTCCAGGATAAAGAGAATACGGCCGTTACACAAATCGCCGGCCATTTGCACCAGGTAACGACAAATGTTGGCATAACCTTTCAAACTGAGGCCGCCCTCGGCCAGCGGATCTTGCCAGTGGGCATCGAAGCCGGCCGAAACCAACAGCAAATCGGGTTGAAAAGCAGCCACCTTCGGCAGCACCAGTTCACGCATAATGCGGCAGTACCCTTCGTCGCCCACAAAGGGCGGCAGCGGCACATTCAGCGTATAGCCCAGCCCATGGCCGGCCCCAATTTCGTGGGAACGCCCGATGCCCGGATAGAAAAAGGGGGCAAACAAATGGGCCGAAACAAACAAGACGGAATCGTCCAGGTAAAAAATCTCCTGGGTTCCGTTGCCGTGATGGACGTCAAAATCGATAACAGCGACGCGTTTGGCTCCGTGCGCTGCCTGAGCCTGCCGGGCGGCAACGGCCGTATTGTTTAACAGGCAAAAACCGCTGGCCTGATTCGTGCTGGCATGGTGCCCCGGCGGGCGCACCAGGGCGATCCCGTTCCCCGCTTTTCCACTCATAATGTAGTCCACGGCCTCGCAGCAGCCGCCAGCCGCCAGACGCGCCAGGCGGAAACTCTCGGCCGTGGCGTAGGTATCACCGTGGTCCAGCAGACCGCCCCCACGCCAGGATATTTGTTGCAGGCGTTCAACGTAGACGGCCGTATGTACCCGCATCAACTGTTCCATCGTCGCCACCATCGGCTCCACCTGGAGCAAATCTGGCAGCACGCCATACCCCTCTAAAAACGTCATCACCGATTCCAGCCGGTGATGGCTTTCTGGGTGATAAGGTTTGGTGTGGGCCGGTGCCGGAACATACACAAGCAAGCTACTCATACATTCATCCTTTTACACAGGGTAAATCTCGTCGACGGTGCATTGAACCCACTCCCCATTATACGCCTTAAGAAAAAAGGGTGCAGCAACAAGGATGCTGCACCCCTTTCAATTTCACAGGCAGCCGGCCTGATAACGGCCGTTTCCGATAATTATCCGCCGTTCACCAGCATGTACAACAACCCCTGCCCCCCGGCAAAAGCAGCCACCAACCCGGCAAAAACCACCGAAACCATCGACATCAACTTGATCAGAATGTTGAGAGAGGGACCCGATGTATCTTTGAACGGATCGCCCACGGTATCGCCCACAACGGCCGCTTTATGAGCCTGCGAGCCTTTACCGCCGTGATGACCTTCTTCAATATACTTTTTGGCATTATCCCAGGAGCCGCCGGCATTGGCCATCATGATAGCCAGAGCAAAACCGGCCGACAGGCCGCCGGCAAGCAGCCCCAACACACCGGCCACGCCAAACAACACCCCCACAATTACCGGCACAGCAATAGCGATCAACGAAGGCATCACCATCTCCCGCTGGGCCGAAGCAGTGCTGATGTCTACACAGCGGGCATAATCGGGCTTAGATATACCGGCCAGAATGCCCGGATCGCTGCGGAACTGGCGGCGCACTTCTTCCACCATACCGCCAGCAGCCCGCCCCACGGCGCGCATGGTCAGCGCCGAGAAATAGAAAGCGGTCGCGGCGCCGGCAAATAAACCGATGAGCACCGAAGGGTTAAGCAGCGTGACGTTGTAATAGACCATAAAATCCTGCATAGACATGGTCGCCACTTCCACTGTTTTCCCGGCAATTTGCACAGTCTCGATGCCGCGCAGTTCAGTCAGCACCAGGCGGATTTCCTCCAGGTAGGCTGCCAGCAGGGCCAGCGATGTCAGCGCCGCTGAGCCGATGGCAAACCCTTTGCCGATCGCGGCCGTGGTGTTGCCCACAGCATCAAGCTGATCGGTTCGGTCGCGGACTTTGGGGTCCAGGTCGGCCATTTCGGCGTTGCCGCCGGCGTTATCGGCGATGGGTCCGTAGGCGTCTGTTGCCAGGGTAAATCCCAGAGTAGACAGCATCCCTACGGCCGCAATGCCCACTCCGTATAGACCCATCAAAATATTGCTGGCGCCGCCCACAATGTAGAAGCTGACGGCAATGCCAAAGATAATGGCAACCACAGGGATACCATTGGACTCCATACCTACGGCCACACCTTCGATGAGGGCCGTGGCGGAGCTGGTTTCGGCTTGCTGGGCGATCCCGCGGGTGGGTTTGAAGGCGTGCGAGGTGTAGAACTCGGTAGACTTGCCGACGATAATGCCGACAATAAGACCGGTGATAACGGCCGTCCACACTTGCCACCAGTTCGGCAGCCCCAAAATATACATGATCGGCAGCGCCAACACCGCAATCCCGATAGAACTGCCATACAAACCCCGGCTCAGGGCCCCGATTAACTGGGCCTGGGAAGCCCCTTCATCGGCCTGCACCAGGTAAATGGCCATGATGGACAACACAACCCCCACGGCCGCCAGAGAAATGGGAGCTGCAAGATACCGAAGCTGCATCTCCATCATCGAATAACTACCCAACGCCGCCCCGGCCGTAGCCACGGCCGCCACGCCCAGCGCCGAAGTCGCCAGAATCGATCCGGCATAAGACTCATACAAGTCAGCGCCCATGCCGGCCACGTCGCCCACGTTATCGCCTACGTTGTCGGCGATGGTCGCCGGGTTGCGGGGATCATCCTCGGGAATACCGGCTTCAACCTTGCCCACCAGATCCGCGCCCACGTCCGCCGCCTTAGTAAAGATGCCCCCACCAACGCGGGCAAACAGCGCTTGCGTCGAAGCGCCCATACCAAAACTCAACATCGTGGCCGTAATAATGGGCAAGGGGTTGGCGGCCGTGCTGATAAAGCTGTTGGGCAGCAAAGCCGGGAAGAGAAAGTACAAAATGAGAAACCAGAGGGTGATGTCCAACAAGGCAAAACCGACAACCACCAGACCCATCACCGCCCCGGCGCGTAAGGACACCTGCAGGCCGTTGTTGAGGCTTTGACTGGCGGCATGGGCCGTCCGTGCCGAGGCATTGGTGGCTGTGCGCATACCAAAAAAGCCGCAGAGCGCCGAAAACAGCCCCCCGGTGATGAAGGCAAACGGGACCACCGGATTTTGCAGTTTTAAGAAAGACATGATCAGGAACAACACGAACAAAGCGCCAAAAACAATGCCCACCACCCGGTACTGGCGGGTAAGATAAGCCATCGCGCCTTCCCGTACAGCCTGGGCTATTTCGATCATGCGCGGAGTTCCTTCACTATGCGCCATTACCTGGCGGTAAAAGTAGAAGGCGTATCCCAGGGCAATAATGGCGCCAATGGGGCCCAACCACCACAGCCAGGGTAAACTTGCCCGATTCGCAACTGTTTCTTGCGCCAATAACAGTGTTTGTTCCATAAGCGTCTTTTAGATCTCCTGCAAGATTCTGTCGTTTTGGATGTTCTGACCTTAACCCGAGGTGCAACGGCCACTTTGTCAGTTTCAACTGCGGCTGTACTCAGATTTTTGATTGATTTATGTCAGTCGCTTCTTATTATCACAGTTAAGGGGGAAGCTTGTGTTTGTATTGTCATCAATTTGGTTCCCGCAGCGGGGTTTTTAGGGCGCGGTGATTGTAACGAATTGCACAAACCATGTCAAACAAGGTCGTGACAGGCGTCTGGCAGAAGAGTGACAAATTACACTGGTTTGGGGCTGCGCGGCGGGGTGGGAAGACACGGCCGTTTCTCCCTCCCCCTCCTTTGCCAAAAAATCAGCACAGCGGCCGCAGCAGCATTTTTGATACGCTCCCAATTAGCGGCTATAATCGGGCCTAGTGTTTAGCCCACACCAATCCCTAAGAGTAGAAGGAGCGGAAATTCCATGACTGTACACCTGTACCTTTCTTTGATACCTGAAGCCCTGATTGCCTCCATGTACGCGCCAGAGGAATTTGGCGTCTACTACACTGTCGGCTACAGCAAGAAGCAGCGCGGACAGGCTATGTTTGTGGAGTTAGACCCCGATTTTCGCCACGACTTCTTCCGTATTGATGAGGGAATTGCTCGCTGTGTGCCGCACGAAGACGGCCGTCCCAAAAAATCCGTCTACATCTCCACCTACCGCGTGCTGGAACATGTCCCGCTCACCAACATCAACACCCTCTACCTTGTCACCCGCTACGGCGAAACACTGCCGCTAACCCGCAGCAGCGCTTATCCCAAAGACAACAGCGGTTTTTACATGTATCAAGAAATAGCCCCCGTCTCCCCGCTTGTCGTCAGTACGCTGGACCCGCTGGCCCTTTACCAGTTCCTGACGCAAGACCCCGAAAGCATGATCCACCTGCCAGCCGTCTGTTTTGTGGATCTCCGCCTGGGTGAACTGGCCCGCGACCCGGAATACGGCTCCGTCGGCGATCTGCCCTACGACTACATCCACCAACTGCGTGAAGGCCTGGTCGAGCTGCAAACCAAAACCATCCACACCAAGATGATCGACCGCACCCATACCGTCGAATATCCCTACCGCATGATCAACAACGGCGTCTACCTGGGCAACGTCGACGAACTCGCCTATTTCCCCCTCCCCACCCGCGACGAACTGCGCCGAAACTATTCGCGCTGGTGGCGTTCGGCCAACCAATAAGCAACAAAAAAGAGGGTGGGAAGCAAACCTTTCCACCCTCTTTTTTTATCCCTTGTCGCCAGCAGGCTAGTCCGCCAGCGTAGAGAGGTCGCCGACGTCCTGGCCCAGCACGCGCGCCTTCAAAACCCGCCGCATGATCTTGCCGGAGCGTGTTTTGGGCAGGCTGTCCACAAAATCGATGGTCGATGGCTTGGCAATCGGCCCCATCTCGTGGGCGACGTGGTCTTTGAGCATGTGTTCCAGCTTTTCGCTGCCTTCCCAACCCTGCCGCAGAATACAGTAGGCTTTGATGATGTTGCCACGCAGTTCATCTGGCACACCGATTACGGCCGCTTCGGCCACGGCCGTGTGGCTCACCAGCGCACTCTCAATCTCCGCCGTACCCAGTCGGTAGCCCGACACCTTAATCACATCGTCAATACGGCCGATTACCCAGATGTAACCATCCTCATCCTTCTTGGCGCTGTCACCCGGTAAATACCAGCCCTGGTCGGCAAAACGGCTCCAATACTGCTGCACATAGCGGTCCGGATCGCCAAAAATCGTCCGCAGCATCCCGGGCCACGGCGACTTGATCACCAGATAGCCCTCTTCATTGGCCCCCACCGACTCGCCTTCCTCATCCACCACGTCCACTTCCACACCGGGAAAAGCGCGCGTCGCCGAACCGGGCTTGAGAGGCACACTGGGCAGCGGCGTAATCATAAAACCGCCCGTTTCCGTCTGCCACCATGTGTCCATAATCGGACACGTCTCTTTGCCGATGACACGGTAATACCAGCGCCAGGCCTCCGGGTTGATCGGCTCCCCGACAGAACCCAACAGGCGCAGCGAGGACAAATCATGCTTGTTGGGCCAGCTTTCGCCAAAACGCATCAGCCCGCGAATGGCCGTCGGCGCCGTGTACAGAATCGTCACGCCATATTTGGCAATCAGCGACCACCAACGATCCGGGTATGGATAGGTTGGCGCGCCTTCATACATCAGGCTGGTGGCCCCCAAAATCAACGGCGCGTACACAATATAGCTGTGGCCGGTGATCCAGCCCGGATCAGCAGCGCACCACCAGACATCCTCAGGCTTGATGTCGAACACCCACTTCAGCGTCGTGGAGGTCCAGACCATGTAGCCACCGTGCGTATGCAAAATCGCTTTCGGCTTGCCCGTCGTGCCGGAGGTATACAAAATGAAAAGCGGATCTTCAGCATCCATGACTTCTGTGGCCGCGTTGGGATCGGCAATTGGCAGAGCCATCAGGTCATGGTACCAGTAGTCGCGGCCCTGCACCATTTCCACGTCTACACCCGTTCGTTTGACACAAATCACGGACTGGATCGTTCCGGAGCGATCCACCGCTTCGTTGGCAATTCGTTTAAGTTCGATGATGCTGCCGCGCAGCCAGGCGCCATCACTGGTGATCAGCACCTTGGATTGGCTGTCGTCGATGCGCTCGTGCAGGGCTTCAGTGGAAAAGCCGCCGTATACTACGGAGTGCATGGCGCCAATTTTGGCACAGGCCAGCATGGCAATCATCAGTTCGGGAATGCGGCCCATGTAGATGGTGACGCGGTCGCCTTTTTGCACGCCCATCGCCCGCAGCACACTGGCGAATTTGCTTACTTCATAATCGAGCTGTTGATAGGTATAGACACGCGTATCACCCGGTTCTCCCTCGAAGATGAGCGCGGCTTTGTTGCGCACGGCCGTGCGCATATGCCGGTCCAGCGCATTGTGAATAATGTTGACCTTGGCGCCCTTAAACCATTTGTAAAATGGCGCATTGTGGTCTTCCAGCGTCTTTTCCCACGGCTGATACCATTCATAGTTTTCCGCCGCAATCTTGCCCCAAAACTTTGCCAGATCTGCCGAAGCTTCCGCATGGACTTTTTCATAATCCTGGATGTGGGCGTGGGCTACCACCTCCGGTGCGGGAAAATAGACTTCGCCAACCATCTTCTTATCGTCTGCCATTGCGTCGTCCTCCTAAAATATAGATTTAATTCATTGGTATTCGGGTGATGCCCCAGTGAAGATTTCGGGAACGAAACCCTTTGAGGTATTGGGCATTTTTAAGTATATTGGGAAATTGCTAAAGTGTAAAACCCTTTAGCCAATACTAAAGTGACGCAGGCCAAAGCTATCTGGTTTCTCCTGCGGACACGCCACACCAAGGAGCAGCAAATGTCTGACAAACCTAAAATTGTGATTATTGGCGCCGGCAGCGCCAGTTTTGGTCCCACCACCCTGGCCACCATTGTGCGCGATGCACGGCTGCGCGGCAGCGAACTGGCTCTGGTCGACCTGAATGAAGCGGCTCTGGAAACCGTGACCGGCGTCGCCGAGCGTATGAGCGAGGCCTGGGATGCCGGGATGCGCATCAGCGGCAGTACCGAGCGGCGCGATGTGCTGGCGAACGCCAATTTTGTAATCGTGTCGATTGAAACGCCGCCGCGCGAAAAACTGTGGCGGCTGGACTGGGAAGTCACCATGAGACACGGGCTGCGCCAACCGTATGCCGAAAACGGCGGCCCCGGCGGGTTGATGCACGCCTGCCGCCAGATCCCCCACTTTCTAGACATCGTGCGCGACATGGAAGAACTGTGCCCGGATGCCTGGCTGATCAATTTTAGCAATCCGCTGCCGCGCATCACGCGGGCGGTGACGAAGTACAGCACCATCAAAGTGGTGGGTAAGTGCCATCAAATTGAGGTAGGGTATGGATTAACGGCCGTTCTCCTCCGCCACCGCTACAACATCCAGATTCCGGCCAACATCTCGCTGCAATCTGACCCCGGCAACAGCCAGCTCATCCACCAGATGGCTGCCGCCGGACGGCAGTTCCTGGACATTAAATCCGCCGGGCTCAATCACTTCATCTGGCTGGTGGACGTGCGCGATAAGGCAACCGGCGAGGATTTATACCCGGCCCTGCGCGCCGCCCTGGCCGATGCGCCGCCCACGCTGGAACCCCTCTCGCTGGATTTATTCCGCGTGTTTGGCCGGCTGCCCCTGCCCGGCGACACGCATCTGGTGGAATATCTGCCCTATGGCTATAACGCGGCCACCAAACCGTGGGAAACCTATCGTCTGCATCTGTACGACTGGGACGGCAACGAGGCCACGCGCGATTTTCTGAACCACATGATGGCCGAGATGGCTCACGGCCGTATGGCCGTAGACGGCATGCGCGAAGCGGCCAGCGAAGGCGCCGTCGAACTGATTGCCGCTGTCGCCCTGAACGAAAACTACTACGACGAAACGGTTAATGTCCCGAACCGGGGGGCTATCGTCGGGCTGCCCGCTGAAACGATTGTGGAGGTTCCGGCGCTGGTCAGCGGACTGGGCATCAGCCCCATCCAGGTGGGCGAGCTGCCGCCGGGGGTGACGGCCCTGCTGCGCCGGGAAGCGGAACTGGTGGAGATGGTGGTGGACACGGCCGTTTCCGGCGACCGCCAGCTGGCCCTGCAAACCCTGCTGCTCGACCCTATGGTCAACGACATTGGGCAGGCGCGGGCCATTCTGGACGACTATCTCAAAACGTTTGCCGATTATCTGCCGCAGTTTTGACCGAGGAAGGTTAGACGGGCGTCAACGCCTCTCGCTGTTTGGCGGCCAGCGTCTGGATGCCGCTGGCCGCCAGGTCGAGCAGCGTGTCCAGTTGGGCGCGGGGGAAGGGCGCACGTTCGGCCGTGCCCTGCACTTCGATGAGATCGCCAACGGCCGTCATCACCACGTTCAGGTCCACCTCGGCGGTGGAATCTTCGTGATAGGGCAAATCGAGCAGCGCCACGCCATCCACAATGCCCACGCTGACGGCCGCCACCTGCCGCTGCAGCACGCTTTCCGGCAAATCCCCGCTGGCGATGAACGGCCGTAAGGCCAGATTCACCGCCACCCAGCCGCCGCAAATGGCGGCCGTGCGCGTGCCGCCATCGGCTTGCAGCACGTCGCAGTCCACCGTCAGCGTGCGCTCCCCTAAGAGCGACAGATCAACCGCCATACGCAGGCTGCGACCAATCAGCCGCGAGATTTCTTGTGTGCGGCCTTTGGGCCAGCGCTGCTCGCGGGCGGTGCGCGTGGTTGTGCTGCGCGGCAACATGGCGTATTCGGCCGTCAGCCAGCCATGCGGATTTTCGCGGCCGCGCAGCCAGCCGGGCAGCGTGTCCTCGATAGAGACGTTGCACAGCACGTGGGTGTCGCCAAACTGGGCCAGCACGGAGCCTTCGGCCCACTTGGTATAGTTGGGGATGAAGTGGATGGGCCGGAGTTGATTGGGGGAACGGCCGTCTTGTCTCATATCCATGGTCTCCTCTATCGCTCAAAATAGGCGCGGGTGGGAATAAAAACCAGCAGCAGCACACCAATCAGCACAAACAGCCAACTGGCATCCCACAGGCCAAAAGCGATCATCGCCACACCCAGCAGGCTTTGGATGGGCGCTTCGCGCCAGGCCTGCCAGGGAGGTGTATGTGGCACCTGATAGCCTTCGGCCTCCAGGCGGGCGCGCAGCTGCACCAGTGATGGTTCGGTCAACGTACGGCCGTCGGGGAAAACCAGCGTGGGGACGCTCTCGTAACCGTCGTTGATTTCTTGCAAGCGGATTTTGGCCGCCTGATTCTGCCCGGCGTCTACATACTCGTAAGCCACGCCCGCCCGGTCCAGCATCCCCCGCACCGGCCGCACAGAGGGACAGAGTTTTGTGCCGTAAAGAATGATTCGTTGGGTCATAAGGGTAGGTTTGATGGTTGGTTAGTTGATTAGTTTGTTGCTTTGTTGGTTTGTTGGTTGATGGCCGGCTAACAAACTAACCAGCCTGACCAACCAACGGCTACAGTTCTTCCAATTCGTGCAGTAAATCTGGCGCAATGGTTCCCTGGGCTACGGCCGTTACCGTTCCCGTCAAAGTCACCTGCCAGTCGGCATCTACCGCCACAACAGCATCGCCGCCGGCCATGCGCACGGTGACCGGGCTCTGGCAGCGGCCGGTGCGCACGGCCGTGCCCGCCGCCGCACTGGCCGAGGTGCCGGAAGCCAGCGTATAGCCGGCTCCGCGCTCCCAAATAGCGATCTCGATGGTGTGATCATCTACCACACGCACAAGCTGCACGTTGGTGCGATTGGGAAACAGAGGCGCTGTTTCCAGCTTCGGCCCGATGACCTGGATGGCGTCCAGTTCGTGGGTGAAGAGGACGCAGTGGGGGTTGCCGATGGAAACGGCCGTTATTCTCAACCATTCGCCGGCCACGGCCACATCTTCCTCCAACCGTCCAAAGGTCAACCGGCCCATCGCCAGGGCAATGGTGTGCGCGTGGTCATCCAGCGCCTCGGCCCGGATGGTCTGGCCGTGGATGGTGATGGTGCAGGAACGGCCGTGTACATACTCCTGATCCCAAAGATAGCGGGCAAAAATCCGCAGCCCGTTGCCGCTCTTTTCCGCCTCGCTGCCATCGGGATTCAAAAAGCGCATGGTGTTTGGCCCGGGCGCGTCGGGCAA
>JACKBU010000010.1 GCA_020634395.1 Ardenticatenaceae bacterium
AATCCGAATACACCATCTGGCGCTTTAACGATAAATCCCGTTCGATTCCGCCAGGGCAAACGCTGCGCGTAGAGGTCCTGGCCACGGCCGTTATCCATTGGAGCAACGACGACTGGGCCACCACCCACGACATCAACACCGTAGACACCGGCCTGGGACTGTATATTGCCAACCTGCCAACCAGTGGTGACGCTGCCGGCCAACGTATCCAGTTCACTTTTTACTGGCCGGAGAGCGAGCGCTGGGAAGGGCAAGATTTTACCGTCATCATCAACGAAAAGTGAGTCTCCTGCAAAGCACAGAGGCGCGCCGGGAATCATGCCGTGCTTCTGCGTTTTTGCGTGTGCTATAATTCCTCCACTAAATTTAGCACCCAGGAGATGACATATGCCCATCCCCTTCCCCGGTATGGAACCTTTTCTTACCCTTTACAGGTCACCCCGCACACCGTCGGCCGCTGACCCGGCAACTTCCTGCCAACAAAAGGGCTGTGCTAAACCATGCCAGTAGCCGCCGGCGGGAAACAGAACCCCGCGGTAACGGCCGTTCACCCACCTTCCCATATCAGCAACACCCCTGGTTAACAGGGCAACTATAGTTGGTTGCCGGGCCTCACCGCAGCCACCCATTCAGCAATCAAGGAAGAAACTAACCATGACCGATCAACCACATCCCTATCAAGACCCCGCCTTACCCATCGCCGACCGTGTGACCGACCTGCTGGCACGCATGACCCTCGACGAAAAACTGGCCCAGATGACCATTTTCGGCTTTCCCGGCGAACAGCCGCGCCTGGAAGTGGAAGGTCCGCTGGATGTAGACCTGCTGCGCCAGAATTGGCCGCACGGCGTGGGCGGCATTGGCCGGGTGGGCCTCTATCGCGGCAGCCGGGAAACGGCCGTGGCCGCCAACACCATCCAACACTACGCCATGCACGAAACCCGGCTGGGTATCCCCATCCTCATCATCGACGAGGCGCTGCACGGCTTGATGGGCTGGCACGCTACCAGTTTTCCGCAGGCCATCGGCCTGGCCGCCACCTGGGACCCGGCGCTGGTGGAGCAGGCCTTCACCGCCGCCGCCGCCGAAATGCGCGCGCGCGGCAGCCATTGGGCGCTGACGCCCGTGCTGGATCTGGCCCGCGACCCCCGCTGGGGGCGCACCGAAGAAACCTACGGCGAAGACCCGCACCTGGCCGCCCAAATGGGCGCGGCGGCCATTTTCGGCCTGCAAGGGCGCGCCCCCGATCATCCCGCCGACCGGGTGCTGGCCACGGCCAAACATTTCGCCGTGCACGGCCAGCCAGAGGGCGGCACGAACTGCGCCCCGGCCAACTACGCCGAGCGCGAGATTCGGGAGGTATTCTTACGGCCGTTCCAAACGGCCGTGCAAATCGCCCGCGCCGCTACCATCATGGCCTCCTACAACGAAATCAACGGCATCCCCGTGCACAAAAACAAGTGGCTGCTGCAAGACGTGCTGCGCGGCGAATGGGGCTTCGACGGCCTCATCATCTCCGATGGCGGCGGCATCCGCGACCTGGAACGGCTGCACCACGTGGCCGCCGACCGCGCCGACGCTGCGCGGCAGGCGCTGGAATCGGGCATCGAATACGAACTCGACGACTGCTTTGCCCTGCTGAAAGAGCAGGTCGCCGCCGGATTGGTCGATGAGGCGTTAATTGACACGGCCGTGGCCCGCATCCTGGGCCTGAAATTTGCTCTGGGGCTGTTTGAGAACTCGTTGGTCGAGCCAGAACAGGCTGCCGCGACGGTCCACAGCCCGGCCCATCGCGCCCTGGCCCTGGAAGCAGCGCGCAAAACCATCACCCTGCTGCAAAACGAGCCGCTGCCCGGCGGCCAACCGCTTCTGCCGCTGGATACGGCGGCGTTAAAACGTGTAGCTGTCATCGGCCCCAACGCGGCGCGGGTGCATCAGGGCGGCTACAGCGTGCAGGCCGAAGATGGCGTGAGCGTGCTGGACAGTATTCGCCACTACCTGGACGGGCAGGCCGAGGTGGTCTACGCCGAGGGCTGCCGCATCACGCAGGACGGCGGCGGCTGGCCCGCCTGGTGGCGCGACGCCGTGGTCCCGTCCGACCCGGCGGAAGATGCGGCGCGGATTCAAGAAGCCACGGCCGTAGCCCAATCCGCCGATGTGGCCATCCTGGTGCTGGGCGAAAACGAAGGAGTCTGCCGCGAAGGCTGGAGCCGCGACCATCTGGGCGACCGCTCCAGCCTGGACTTGCCGGGCGCGCAGGAGGCGCTGCTGCAAGCGGTGGCGGCGACGGGCGTGCCGGTGGTGCTGGTGCTGATCAACGGCCGTCCCCTCTCCATCCAGTGGGCGGCCGACCATATCCCGGCCATCCTGGAATGCTGGTACGTGGGTGAAGCGGGCGGAACGGCCGTGGCCGAAACGATCTTCGGGGCCAACAATCCCGGCGGCAAGCTGCCCATCACCTTCCCGCGCTCCGTGGGACAGATTCCCGCCTTCTACAACCACAAACCTTCCGCCCGGCGCGGCTACCTTTTCCACGACAACACGCCGCTGTTCCCCTTCGGGCACGGCCTCAGCTACACGACGTTTGCCTACAGCGATTTGGAAATTATACCGCCGGCCATCCCGCCGGACGGCGCGGTAACAATCAGTGTGACGGTGACCAACACCGGCCAACGCGCCGGGGATGAGGTGGTCCAGCTTTACCTGCGCGACTGCCTCAGCTCGGTGACGCGGCCGGTGCGGGAGTTAAAAGGCTTCCAACGGCTGACGCTGCAGCCGGGCGAAAGCCGCCGGGTAGCGTTTACCCTCACGCCAACCGACCTGGCGCTGCTGGATGAGGCAATGCGCCTGGTGGTGGAGCCGGGTGAGTTTGCGGTAATGGTGGGTGGGCGTTCGGTGGGGGATGGGTTGGTGAACGGCCGTTTCACCGTCACCTGAAAAATAGTTGCACGGATAACAAGGATTAGACGGATTTCTATGGAGGCGCAGGCCAGGGATGCGCCGATCCGTCTATGGTGAATCCGCTCTGGACTCGCCAATGGCCGCCAGGATGTCTTCTGTCGTGGCCCGTGTTTTGATGCCGGGCACATCAAACGGGGAGGAGTCATCCGGCTTTTTTGCTTGCAGCGTAAAAACGGCCCCGTCTCTGCGGCGGATTTCAACGGCTTCTTCTTGAGCTAGCCGCAGCAATTTAGCCAGATTTTGGCGAGCTTCGGAATACGTAAAGACTTTCATTTATTCACTCTAAAACCTCAATGCCTAATTCCAGGGCCACTTGTTTCATGCGTTTATCCAGGGTGATGATCGGGCATGACAGAAATTGGGCACACTGCAGGAAGTAGGCGTCGTAGGCATATAGGTTGAAGTCCACAGCTATTTTTAAGGCTTGTTCAATATCGATGCCAATCAAACGTACTGGAATTGCGGTGATAACTGCTAGTGCTAAAAAAGCCTCGTCCGACGCAAGTATATTCCGCTTGACCATTGCCGATAATGCGTTTGCCACTTCATAAGGCAATATCTCCGGGGCGATTGCATCGACGCCGGCTGTCAGGTCAACAATACGATCCTTCTCGGGCTCGTCCAGAGCAACAGCCAAAAAGATATTGGTGTCGGCAACAACATTCATGCGTACAATTGTACAAATAAATAGGCGGGTTATCAAGACACAACGGCCGTTTCACCGCACCTGAAAATAGTTGCACGGATAACACGGATTAGACGGATTTTGATGGAGGTAAAAAACCTGTGCAAATCCGTCCCATCCATTAAATCCGTGTGTCTATCAAGCTGCTTGAGGTGCGATCTGCCCATCCTCCAGATGAAGCACCTCATCCACGTATTCATCCACCAAGCTGTCATGCGAAGCCAGCAGAATGGTCAGGTCGCGGCTGCGGGCGATGGCCTGGAACAAGGCCAAAATTTCGCGGGCGGTTTCGCTGTCCAGTTCGCCCGTGGCCTCGTCGGCCAGGATGAGGCGCGGGCGGTTGGCGATGGCGCGAGCGATAGCCACCCGCTGTTGCTGCCCGCCGGACATCTCGTAGGGGCGGTGGTCGGCCCACTTGCTCAGGCCCACCATGTCCAGGCATTCGCGGGCACGGCCGTTGCGCTCCCCCTTTGCTACCCCGGCAATACGCAGCATCAATTCCACATTCTCATACGCTGACAGGGTCGGCAGCAGGCCAAATGATTGGAAGATGAAGCCTACTTCCTGCTGCCGCCAGCGGGTCAGAGCCTGATCGTCGAGGGTGTGCAGGGCACGGCCGTACACCTCAATCGTGCCGGTCGTCGGCTGATCCAGCCCGCCCAGGCAGTTCAGCAGCGTCGTCTTGCCGCTGCCGGAGCGCCCCTTCAGGGCTACAAACTGCCCCGCCGCAATTTCCAGATTCACCCCGCGCAAAGCCACCACCGGCTCGGCAGCGGAGCGATAGACCCGTTCCAGGTTTTGTACATGAATTGCTGTGGTCATAAGCTTTGTTGAGATTGGAGATTAGAGATTGGAGTGAGTGAATCTCCAATCTCCAGTCTCTACTCTTCCTCTTCCTCCACCGGCCTTATCAACAACCCCTCATCCGTCACTTCCAGGCGGGCGCGCAGGCCCAAGTTCAGGGCTTCGCGGATAGGTTTGGGCACTTGCAGCCGTCCGGCGGAATCCAGCACCACCAGTTCCTCGAAGTGGTCATCGTCGGCGTGGTGGGCTTCCTCCGGCGCGCCATTTCGCTTTTTGCGCACCGTTTCGCTGGCCGCCTTGCCGTCGCGGATAGCCATGACGCGCTGCACCTGCCGCGCAATCTGCGGATCGTGACTGACGATGAGGATGGTCAGGCCCAATTGGGCGTTGAGCGTGCGGAAGGCTTCATAGATGGATTGGGCCGTGGCCGAGTCCAGTTCGCCGGTTGGCTCGTCGGCCAGCAGGAGCTGCGGATTGTTGGCCAGGGCCACGGCGATAGCCACCCGTTGCTGCTCGCCGCCGGACAGTTCGGGCAGGTAATGGTTTTGCCGGTCGGCCAACTGCACCATGTCCAGCAGGTCGATGGCGCGCTGGCGCATCTGGCGGGCGCTCAGCCCGGCCAGCATCATGGGCAGTTCGATGTTTTCGCGGGCGTTCAGGTAGGGCACCAGATTGCGCGCCCCCTGCTGCCAGACAAACCCGACCTGGGTGCGCCGGTACCGGTCCAGGGCAGCGTTGGACAATTTGAGCAGTTCACGGCCGTTTACCGCCACGCGCCCCGCCGACGGCCGTACCAATCCGCCCAGCACGTTCATCAACGTCGTCTTGCCGCTGCCGCTGGCCCCCACAATGCCCATCAACTCGCCGCGCTGCACCGTCAGGTCCAGCCCCTGCAAAGCCAGCACTTCCAGGTCGGCGATTTTGTAAATTTTGACCAGGTTTTCGCAGTCGATCATCGGTTCGGCCATATCACACCGTCTCTCCCAATTTAATGGCCTGGAAAATGCGCATGCGGCGCAGGATGGAGGCCAGCACGACCAGGGCCACGACGAACATCAGAGCAAACAGGACGTAGATTTCGAGAACGGCCGTCCAGGCAATCTCCACCAGATACGGCGGCGTCAGGTCGATGGCCCGCGCGCCAATTTGCAGGTAGGGGATAAACTGCTGGCTGACCACGACGCCCAACCCCGTGCCCAGCGTCAGCCCGCTGACGATGAGGAAGGCCAGTTCAAAGGCGATGAACACCGTCATGTGTTTTTGCGTCAGGCCCACGGCGCGCAAAATGCCCAGGGCGATGAAGCGCTGCCGCAGCGAAAAGAGCGCATACATAAAAAAGCCCAGCACCGTCAGCAGCGCCGCAGCGATGAAGCCCACCGACAACAGGCCAAACACGCCCTGCCGGTCGGGCTGGCGCTGCTCGCTGACGATGCGCGAATATGGTTCCTGCCACGTCCAGCCAAACAACTTCCGCTCGCTTAGAGCCTGATCCAGACCGGCGGCGTCCGGCGGACCGCCGGTGTCCAGCCACACCTCGTAGGGCAAATCGCCGCCGACCTGAGCGAACAGGTTTTCCAGGTTGCCCACAAACAACGGGCCGTCTTCCTGCGGATACCAGGTGGGGAAGTAGCTAAAGGTACCGGCGATCTGGCTGTTGAGTTCGACACGGCCGTCGGGCAGCGCCACCGTCAACCGGAAAAAATCGCCGGGACGCAGGCCGCGCTCGCGGGCAAACTGGTCGGAGACCAAGATGGCGTCCGGCGACGTGGCCAGGGCATTGAGCAGCGATCCCAGCCGGTACGGGGCAAAATCCCAGCGCCAGTAGGCCACCTGCCCAAAGCTGGCCCGGTCGATGCCCAGGTACGTCCCGGTGAGGCGCTGGTTGCCGATCTGCGCCTCGCCATTGTAGTGCCCCACCCGCGTGGCGGCCGTCACGCCGGGGAACTGCGTGTACTCGCTCAGCGGCAGGAAGATGGCCTGCTGCCGGTCGTCCTGCGCCGCCGCGTTGGGGAAGATGGACGTAACGCCAAATTCCATGCCTGCGCCGCGCAGATTCACGTCCGCGCCGATGGCGTAGCGCGACTCGTCGTACAGTTGGAAGTCCAGCGTTTGCGCCAGCGAAGCGGTGAACACGGCCAGACTGGCCGTCAGGATGAGCAAAATCAGTGGCATGGCGTAGACGCGCGGCGTGCGCGCCAACTGCCGCGCCGCCAGCAGCGTGCCGATGCTGTTGGTGCGCACCAGCAGCCAGCTTAAAAAGGCCATGAACAGCGGCAGCAGCCGCACGAACAGCAGGGTCACGGCAAACACGGTCAGCGTGGGCAGCAAGAAGAGCAGCGGGTTTTGCAGCGGCGCATCGCCGGAGGGCATTTGCCCGAGGCCGAGGATGCTGCCCTGGGTTCGTAACTGGTAGTAGCCGTACAGCGCCGGGATGAGCAGCAGGACGTCGAGCCAGGCGCGCTGCCACCACGGCCGTTTCAAAGCCCGCGCCTGCTCCTGCTTGTAGGTGATGATGGTGTCCTGAGCGGCGGCGATGGTGGGCAGCACCTGCGCCGCCACTGCCAGCAGAATTGCCGCCAGCGCCGCCTGCCACGCCCCGGCGGACAGGGCAACGCGCAAATCGGCGGGAGCGGAGAAATCGAGGAAGCTGCGCGATTTGCCCATCAACTGGGTGAGCACGAGGGCTACGGCCGTGCCCAGCCCTATCGCCAGCGCACCCACCAGCAGCCCTTCCAGCAGGGCCAGACCCATCACCTGCCAGGGCGTGCCGCCCCGGCTGCGCATAACGGCGATTTCATTGCGCCGCTGGTTGACCGCCAGCCCAACAATCAGGCCGATAAAGGCCAGGATCAGGCCGATGACCGGCACGTTGAAGGCGGTAAGCAGCACCGTGAGCTGCTGCGCGGAGGCGCGGTAGCGGCTCAAGCCGTCGGCGGGGGAGATGTTGTTTTTGAGATTGGGCAGCAGGGTATCCACGTGACGCTCGACCCGGGCGGCGCGGGCGGCCAGGGCGTCGGCGTTGGTGGTGTTGACGGAACGGCCGTCCAGCACCAGGTACCAGACCGCGCGAGTAATCTCGTTGTTCAGCACTGGGCTGAGCCGGTCGCGGTAAGTCGCCTCGTCCACCAGGAGCAAATCGTCGAAAACCGACGGGGCAAAGAACCAGAAATCCTCGGTGGGATCGGTGGGCTGCCAGATGCCGGCGATGGACACGGCCGTTTCCCGCGGATTGCTGGTGTCCTGGGCGTAATCATAGGCGATAAGCGTATCGCCCACCTGCAATCCGGATGTGGTCGCCAACGCCTCCGTGATCAACACCTCGATCTGGCTGTCCGGGGCGGGATCGGCCGGGTCAGGCCACTGCCCCTCGACGAGGGTGATGTGGTCGGCGATGCCGCTGGTGGTGGCAAACGAAAAGACACCCAGCGATTGGTCGTTGTCGGTGTAGCTGGTGGCGTCGGTGGGGAACAGTTTGAAGCGGTCGGTTTCCAGGTGGCGCGTCAGCAGCTGCTGCGGCAGGCCCAGATCGCGCGCGGCGCGGCTGGCAAAGTAGTCGTCAGCGGCCTGAACGTCGGCCCACTGCACCGGCCCGGCCCACGAGCCGACGTAATCGTACATGTAGGCGAAGGGCGGTTTGTGGGCTTTTTCGGCGTTGAGGCTCAGCTCTTCCTGCAAGATGCGGAAGTAGACGGCGTCGGCGTAGAGGGGCACAGTCATGATGAGGGCCACGGCCGTTACCAGCCCTAACAGCGTCACCAGCGTCAGGCTGCGCTGCGCCCACAGCCGCTTGAAGGTGATGGTGAAAATGGCGCGAAGGCGGTAGAAGAATGACATAGAAATTAGTGTAGAGTGTAGAGTGTAGAGTGTAGAGTGGACGTTACTCTATCTCTACACTCTATACTCTATCTACTGCCCCACCACAATTTGCCCTTCGGCCAAGCCGTCCAGGATTTCCACACGGCCGTTGCCCTCGATGCCAAGGGTGACGTCCACGCGCTGTTCAGCGCCATCGGTCTGGACAACGACGAATTTACGGCCGTTAAAGTCCCGAATCGCCGCCGGCGGCAGCCACAGCACGTCGTCGCGTTGGGTGATGACCAGGCGTACGGTCACCCGGTCGCCGGGTTCGTAGGCGGCCAGGGCGGCGGCCATGTCGTCGAACTGGATGGTAGTGGTGGGGTCGGCGTCGGATACGGCCGTGTCGCCGCCGCTGCCAAACGGATAGGGCAGCCGGGCGATCTGGCCGACCAGCGCCGCACCGGGGCTGCCTGACGGCGCGATTTGCACCGGCAGGCCCTCGGCTAATTCCTGCATCTGCGTCTCGCGCAGGTTGGCCGTCACCTCAATTTCCGCCGGGTCGGCCAGCGCGCCCACCGGCTGCCCGTCCGTCACCGCCCGCCCGGCAGCCATGTTCAGCGCCGAGATTTCGCCGTCAAACGGAGCTAACAACTGGGCCTGGGCGATGGTGTTTTCCAGTTCGGCCACCTGCAAAGCAGCCACGTCCACGGCGGCGGCCAGTTCAGGGTCCACAGTTTCCGCCAGCCGGTCCACGTCGATTTGGGCCAGCTGCAGCAGCAGCGTTAGCCGGTTGATCTGGTACTGGTCGGCGGCGGAGGGCGTATCGCCGGCCTGGGCAACGGCGTAATCCAGGTCAAGCTGGGCCAGGTCGCGGCGTAATTCCGCCTCCTGCCGCGTCTGGGCAATCTCGCGCTGCGACGCGTCCAACTGGGCCTGGGCGATGTCCAGGGCGGCCTGGGCCAGCACCAACTGTGCTTCCCAGTCGGCCGTGTCCAGTTCGGCCAGCAGGTCGCCGGCCTGGACCTGCTGCCCGGCGCGCACGGTCACATCCTTGATTACGCCATCCTGGGTAAAGGCCAGCGCCTGCTCGACGGTGGGGGCGACCCGGCCGGGGAACTGGGTGTCGTAGATCACTTCGCCACGGGCGACTTCGTAGGTGGGGCGGGCGGCGACAACGGCCGTGGGGATGGGCGTCGGTTCGCTGGTGTTGCCGGTGCGGCGGTCACGGCCGTTCACCGATGAGCCGCAGCCTGCCAGAAACAAAATTAAAGTCAGGTAAAAGGCTTTTTTCATCGTGTATCGGGTAATAGGACGCGGATTAACACGGATGCGGCGGATTTTCGCGGATCAATCTTGAGCAATCCGCGTTCATCCGCGTCCCATTCCTATAGCTCGGAGTTGGCTTTCAGCCAATCCAATAGTTCGTCCATTTTGCAAAAGGCCAGCGCCGTGACCGTGTCCGCCCCGCCGTAGTAGATGGCGATGCGGCCGGTCGGCTCGTCGTAGAGGGCGGCGCAGGGAAAGGCCACATTGGGCACGTCGCCCACGCATTCGTAGAGCGTTTGCGGGGCCAGCAGGTAGGGCGCGCCGCGATAGATGACTTTCCACGGCTGGTCTAAATCCAGCAGGGCCGCGCCAAAGGCGTAGACAAAGCCGTTACAGGAGGTCAGCACGCCGTGATAAAACAACAGCCAGCCTTCCGGCGTTTCGATGGGGATGGGACCGGCGCCGATTTTGGTGCTCTGCCAGCCGCCCTTCGTGCCCATTACAAAGCGATGCTCGCCCCAGTAGACCATGTCTTTGCTCTGGCTGAGGTAGATGTCGCCGAACGGGGTGTGGCCGTTGTCGGACGGCCGATTGAGCATGACGTATTTGCCGTTGATGCGGCGCGGGAAGAGCACGCCGTTGCGGTTGAAGGGCAGCAGCGCATTTTCCAGAAAGTGGAAATCTTCAAAGTCGTAGGTGTAGCCTACGCCGATGGTGGGGCCGTGGTAGCCGTTGCACCAGGTTACCCAGTAGCGGTCTTCGATCCAGACGACGCGGGGATCGTAGCGGTACTGGTAACGGCCGATTTCTGCATCGTCGCACAGCCAGTGGATGGGTTCGTTGTCCAGCCGCCAGGTGATGCCGTCGTCGCTGAAGCCGCGATTGAGGTTCATCTCGCGCTTTTTGTTGTCGCAGCGGAAGACGCCGGCAAATTTGCCGTTGAAGGGTACAGCGGCGCTGTTGAAGATGCTGTTGGCCGGGGGGATGAGGTCGCGAGGAATAATCGGGTTGGCGCTGTAACGCCAGACCACATCTGTGCCGCCGGACGGCCGTTCCTCCCAGGGAATGTTGGGTAATGCTTGCGTTGTCACATTGTCTCCTTATGAATGGTTAAATTCTTTGCCGTTTTTTTAACTTGAGATACTCTCCCTGAACCATGTAGGTTGGTCCAATCTTCAAGATTGGACCCATCTTTCATCAAACTTTTCAGGGAGAACATCCATGAACCTTCGTTTAATCATTAATTCCGACGACTACGGCCGTAGCTCTGAAGTTTCTCGCGGCATCCGCGAGGCCCATTTGCGCGGCGTCGTCAGCTCTACTACCTGTATGATGAATTTCCCGAACGTGGTCGACGACCTGGCCCTGGCCCTGGCGGAGACGCCAGAGCTGGGTTTGGGTGTGCATCTGGTGTTGACGGCGGGACGGCCGTTGCTGCCTGCCGATCAAGTTCCCACACTCGTCAATCCAACCGGCGGCTTCTTCAAACTTGACCAGTTAGTTGCCCGCCTGGATACGCTCGACCCATCAGAGGTCAAAGCGGAGTGGCGGGCGCAAATTGAAAAGTTCATTCAAGCTGCCGGACGCAAGCCCACCCATCTGGACTCGCATCACCATTCGTCGTATTTTACGGCTGACCTGTTCCAAAATATGCTCGATCTGGCCCTGGAGTATGATTGTGCCATTCGCCAGATTTTCTGCCAGGAAAACGGCGATAGTTTGAATGGGCTGCCGTGGGCGGTGCAAGCATCCGTGCGTCAGTTCGCGCCCGCGCTGATGGGCGAGTATGCTCCCCCTACCACCGATGGCTTCTACACCACATTCTATGACGACTGGGCTACCAAAGAGGAACTTTTGCGCATCATCGGCAGCCTGCCGGAGACTGGCACGTATGAAATCATGTGCCATCCCGGCTACTCGGATGCCGCTTTGCTGGCCAGCACCGTCTATGCCAGCCAGCGCGACCGCGAGCTGGCCATCCTCACCGACCCAGACATCCGGCAGGCCATCGCCGCGCGGCAGATTGAATTGGTAACGTTCGCAGAGGTAGCGGACAGCAAGTAACCGGCTATCCAGCCCACATATCAAACATAAACATGGTCGCCATGACGCCCATCACCAGGATGCTGCCGGTGGTCCAGAGGCGGTCGAAGGCCGGTTTGCGCCCCAGATTGCTTAAGAACAGGTAGATGGGCGGCGCGGCCAGCACGTAACGGTACATTCCCTGGGCCGGGCCGCTGGTGAAGGAGAGCACCACAACCAGCAGGCCAAACCAGGCCAGGTCGGGGTATTGGCGCAGCCCGGCAATGCAGGCCGTGAAGCCCAGGATGATGGCTGTAAATTCGACGGCGTAGTAAACGGCCGTTTGCAAATTCTCGCCAAACAAACTGTAAAAAGCGTCCCGCCAGGCGGAATACGTGTAGCTCAGGGAGAGAAACCCCCGGCCAAAAAACACCTCTTCCACCCGGCTGAAGGCCATGCCGTAATAGGAAAAACGCCAGACAACAAAAGCCAGCAGCGGCAGCAGCACCAGCAGCGCATGACCCAGCGCCTTCCAGGGTAGGCCCTTGAAATAAAGCTGCCGCCACTCCAAATCCAGTTCCAGCCACTCCCCTTCCTGAATCCAGGAAATCAGCAGCGGCACGACCAGCGCCACGCCCACCGCCCGCGTAAACGTCGCCAGCACGGCCACTACGGCCGCCCAACCGCGGTGTCCCCGGCGCAGCAGCAGCAAGCTGGAAAAAGCCAGCCCCACAAACAACCCTTCGGTGTACACCACCGCCAGAAAAAAGCTGCTGGGAAAGATGAGCAGGTAAAAAGCGGCGCGTAAGCCGCCATCCGGCCCTAACTCGTCGCGGCCCAGTTCAAAAATAGCCAGCGCGCCCGCCAGCGCCCCCAGCGTCGAGATCACCACACCGGCCAGCGTGGCTGTGCCGATGGGGCTGAGGCCCAGCACGGAAAGTGGCAAGGCCAGAACGCGCATCAGGAAAGGGTAGAGGGGGAAAAACGCATAGCTCAGGGAGAGGCCGGGCCGGGCGCTGCCAGACATCTCCGGGATGACGAAGGGCCAGAAGCCGCCGCCGGTCCGTACCGGGCCAAACGATGCGCCCACACGGTCCGGGTGCGGGTCTTCGTAGCCGCCGAGGGCGATAGCCAGATAATATTCGGAATCCCAGGCGACGTGGCGGGCGAGGGTAGGGTCTTGCAGGTAATATTTGGCGTCTTGCGCGCCGCCGGCACGGGTGGAATCGGCCGTCCACGACAGAGCATAGTCCGGCCGGACGACTTTAAAGCGGGCCGGAACCAGCACAAAATACCCCACCATGATGATCACCCAGCCAACCCAGATGGCCAAAATGGTGCGCTTGGAAGGAACAGAGAGTGAGGGCATGGGTGATTGGTTATCCTTCTGCGCCAGTAATGACAAGATTACGCATAAAGTAGCGCTGCGAGAAGATCAACACCAGGAGCGGGACAACCATGATGACCAGGGCGCTGGCTTGCAGTTGGTTTTGCACCGGCGTGAGGGATTGGAAATTTTGAATGCCAAAAGAGACGGGAATCAGGTCGCGGCGGGTGCTGAGGTACAGCGAAGCCTGGCGCGTCTCGTTCCAGATGTAGAAAAAGTGCAGCAGCGACACGGTAATCACCACCGGCCAGGATTGGGGCAAAATGACGGAAAAAAGCGTGCGCAGCGGTCCCGCGCCGTCGAGAACGGCCGCTTCATCCAAATCCTTCGGAATGCTCTTGAAGTTCTGGCGCAGCAGGAAAATATAGACGGCGTTGCCGAAAAAGAAAGGCAGCACAATCGGCAGCCAGGAGCCATTCCAGCCCAATACCCGCACAAAAATAAAATAGGTGGGGATAAGCGTCACTTTCTCCGGGATGAGGATGGTGGCGATCATCAGGTAGAAGAGGAAATTACCGCCGGGCAGGGGGAAGCGGGCAAAGCCGTAAGCCACCACGATGGAAGAAACCAACACGCCAATTTCGGTGATGATGGCGATGACCAGGGTGTTGCGCAGCATTTCGGGCAGGCGCAGCGAGCGGAAAAGCAGGGAAAAGTTCTCCCAGGTGGCGTGGAATTTATAGACGCCGATGAGCTGCCGCCAGTTGCCTTCCCATTGGATGGGGCCGGCAGCCGGGTTTTGCGGATCGATGAACTCGCTGGACGTGCGGCCGGGCGTGATGAGGGCCAACTGCCGGGTTTCGTCGCCAAAGGGGACGTTGTAGATTTTGTATTCTTTGCCTTCGTAGACGAACTGAAGCTGCTGCGAGGGGTAGGGCGGCGCGTTGCGGTCGCGCAGTTGGATGCTTTCCATGAAGGCGGTGGCGGTCATGTAGACCATGGGGAAGAGGTAGACGAGGAGGAGGGTGAAGACAAAGAGGTTGAAAACGGCCGTGCCCACCACTTCCCACAACCTCAAACTCATGTAACTACGCGGAACAGTCGGATTCAGACGGCTCATGGCTGGTCAAAACTCCCGGTCCGGATAATACACCCAGCGCCGTGACCAGGTAAACAAGGCCACGACCACCACCATCACCAGTACAAAGAAAAACCAGGCCACGCTGGCCGCATACCCCAAATCCCACTGATCAAACATCCAATAGGTGATGTAATCGTCGAACGGTGCACCGCCGCCCCGGAACGAATTACCCCGATCCAGCAAAATCACTCCGCCAAAGACGGCAATCAGATTGATGATGAGCGAGAAAAAGATGGCCGGAGTAATCACCGGCAGGGTAATGCGGAAAAACTTCACCAGCGGCCCGGCCCCATCCACCCGCGCCGCCTCATGGATTTCGGAGGAGATGCTTTGCATCGCGCCCAACATGATCAACATCCCCGGCCCAATGGCCCACAACGAACTGATGCCAAATAAAAACGACATAGCCGCATCAGAATAAACGTCATTGAAGCCCGAGAGGCCGAGAGCGGGCAAAATAAAACGATTCAGCCAGCCGGTGGCCGGGTCCATAAAGCCATACCACATAAAAGCAATCGCCACGCCGGGTATGATGCTGGGCAGGAAAAAGAGGGTGCGTACCGGCGTGGGCGCTTTCAGGCGCGGGCTGGCCAGCAGCGCCGCCAGCAAAATAGAAGCCATAAGCTGAAGGGGCACGGTGCGGATGGCCCGGTTGATGGTGGCGACAACCAGATACCCCATCGCATCATCTTGCAGCAGCCGGGCGTAGTTTTCCAGGCCGATAAAACTCGTTTTTCCCGGATCGAGCATGTAGAAATCGGTGAAGGATAGGCCCAGCGACGCCAAAATGGGCAGCAGCTTAAACAGCACAAAACCGATCAGCCATGGCGAAATGAGCAGCAGGCCCACAGTTTTCTGATAGCGCCGCTGTGATCGCTGCGGGCGCTTTTTAGTCGTTTGCAAGTTGGTCTCCGATGATGGCTGAATTGCCAGGTGGTCGTATGTGTAGGTTAGTCTGGTAGACTACTACAAAACAAAACCTAACTATCTAGCGCACGCTGCAGGCGGTCGCGCACGTCTGTATCCAGCGTCGTTTCGATGATGTGCCCCTGGAATTTGCCGAAAACGTCCCGCACCACGCCGGCTTGTTTGGCATAACCCAGGATAAACAACGCCGTGTGGCCCTGTTCCAGATCGTTGGCAATGGATTGAATTGTGCCTGAGTCGATGCCCAGATCCATGCGCTTGCCAATGAACCGCCCCACAACGGCGCCGCCGGCCAGTCCTAGAATCGGCCCGCCAACCGCCAGTCCGACCAGAGCGCCGAAAACCGCTCCTTTGCCCATCGCTGTTGACTTCTCATTGTGGAATTTTTCATCGACCACATACTGGCCGTCGGCATCCTTGGTGACAAAGACAGCGTCCTTTAAGTCGACCAGCTTCTTTTTATCCAACTCCACCAGGGCCTCGTACATGCCCTGTGCCTGCGAGGGGTCGGCAAACGTCACCACAATCAACTGGCTGGCCTTTTCCTGATTGATGCTGGCGCCGGGCGATGAACCGCCTGAGCCTCGTACAGCCTGGTTTGATAAATCACTTGGCATGTCATTTCTCCTTTCTAAGTACAAACTATGTCTAGGGCAAGTAAACGGCCGTCTCCCCAAACCGTGCCCCGCGTGAAAACTTAACCCAGCACCACTTCCACCCGGTTGTGGCCCTGAAGACGTTCCGCCGGCACCAGATTGCCGTCCAGCCGCTCCCCATTCAGCGTCAGCGACTGCACGCCGCGGCAAACGCCGTACGGGTTCTTTACCTCAACCTCGATCGTCCGGCCGCGGAAGCGGCGCGTGGCGCTGAAGCCCGGCCAATCGTGGGGGATACATGGATCAATACGCAGCCCATCCACCTCCGGCCGCAGCCCCAGGATGTATTGGGTGGCGCTGTAATAGGCCCAGGCGGCTGCGCCAGTCAGCCAGGCAGTGCGCGTATTGCCGGGGCGCGGCGAATAGATCGAGTAAGTCGTCTGACCCTGTACATACGGCTCCATTTCCCGAATCTCGGCGCAGTCGTTGTAGGCGGCCGGCATGGCAGCGCGGTAATATTCATAAGCCAGATCGCCATGACCCAGCATACACTCGGCCATCACCCCCCAGCCCTGCGTGTGGTTGAAGATGCCCGCATTCTCCTTAATGCCCGGATTAAAAACCACGGCGCGCATCACCTCGATAGAGGTTTTGACCAGCGGCGGGGCGCACAACATCAGACCAAAAGGCGTTGCCAGCTTCTCGTTAACGGTCTGCATGCACTTTTCGGCCTGCTCCGGCGTGGCCGCGCCGCTGATGACGGCCCAGACCTGCGTGTTCAGGTAGACCTGCCCTTCTTCGTACTCCTTCGTGCCGTAGACCGTGCCATCTTCGGTGATGGCCCAGATGAACCAGTCGCCATCCCAGGTGTTGGCCTGGATGTCGGCGTCGAGACGCTCGCGGTGAGCCAGCGCCCAGGCCGCTTCTTCCGGCTGCCCCAGCCGCTCGGCGATTTCGGCGTAGACAGTGAGGCCCAGGCGCAGTTGGAAGGCGACGAAGAGGCTTTCGCCATAGTAGCCCAGGCGCAGGCAATCATTCCAGTCGGCGGAGAGGCCGCAGGGGAGGTTGTTACGGCCGTTCCGCTCTAAATTAAACTCCAGCGCCCGCCGCAAATGGCCGAACACCGTGGCCTCGCCGGTGTCGGCGTAGGGCAGCACCTTGTTATAGAAGTCAAAGTCGCCCGTTTCGGCCACAAAGGCGGGCACGGCGTTGAAAAACCAGAGGCAGTCGTCGGAGCGGTACTCCTCGTCGGGCGGAGGGGATTCGTGGCCGGGGCGATGCTCGAAGGGTTTGATAACCGGAATCGCCCCGCCGTTCGCCAGTTGGCCGGTCAGCAGCAGTTCCAGGCGCGCCCGCGCCTCGTCGGGGATGGCCGCGGCCACACCCAAAATATCCTGTACCGAGTCGCGGAAGCCCAGGCCGTCGCGCTCGCCGTTGTAGACCAGGCTGGCCGCCCGCGACCAGGCGAACGTGATGAGGCAGTTGTAGAGGCCCCAGACGTTGATGGTGTGGTTGAGCGCCTCATCGGGCGTTTGCACGGTCAGGCTGCCCAGTTTGGCATGCCAGTTGTCTTTCAGCTTATCTAACTCGGCCGCAGCCCGCTCCAGCGAGCCAAATTCGGCCACGGCCCGCTGTCCGGCGCGGCGCGCATCGCCAATGCCCAGCATGACCAGCAGCTCACGGCTTTCGCCCGGCTGCAAGGTGAGATCGCTTTGCAGTGCGCCGCAAGCGTTGTCGCCGTAGGCGTGGCTGTTGGTGCATTGGCCTTGTTCGACCACCAGCGGGTTGTGATACCCTCCATACAATCCCAAAAAGGCTTCCCGGCTGGTGTCGTAGCCCGCCAACGGCGCACCAACCAGGGCCAGCCAGCTTTGCATCACGTCGTCGTCGGCCTGGGCGCTGCCCGGCTCCGGCGTCAGGTTATCGTGGATGGCGATGCGCAGCAGCCCATCGGCCATTTCCCCCTTGACGATGAACAGCGAGTACTGCAAATTGACCTGATCCTGCTGCGTGTTCCACTGGTTGGTGAATTCGCAGTAGGTGAAGGCAGATAGGTGGCGCGGCCGGTCGCTTTCGTTGGTCACTTTGAGCCGCCAGTATTCAAACGTCTGGCCGAGCGGCACGAAGTAGGTGGCCTCGCTGTGGATGCCGGCGTAACGGGCGCTGATGGTGGTGTAGGCCGTGCCGTGGCGGCAGGTCGATTCGTACTGCTCCAGCGGCTTGCCCACCGGCTGCCAGGAAGCCGACCAGTAGTCGCCGCTGTCGTTGTCGCGCAGGTAAAAGTAGCGGCCAGGCTGATCCATCGGCACGCTGTTGAAGCGCAGACGCAGAAAACGGCCGCGCGCCCCCGATTTGTAAAACCCATACCCCCCGGCGTTGTTGGTAATCACCGCGCCGTACTCAGTGGAACCCAGGTAATTGCTCCACGATTGGGGCGTATCCGGCCGGGTAATAACGTATTCTTTGGCGTTGTCATCGAAGTAACCGTACTGCATGGGAATCCTTTCTAACAATTAACGGTTAACAGTGAACGGGTAACTGTTAGCCGTTGATTGTTTACTGTTGATTGTTCATTGTTTGTTCGTGTATCGCCTTTAGCAGCGAGAGGTCGCCCAGGGCATCATGGTCCAGCGTCCAGAACATGACGCCGCCAGCGCGTTCCTGGGCGATTTTGGTTTTGGTCTGGATGGTGTGGATGCCGTTGTAGGTGTTGGTGGCTCCGTTCCACTCGATGGTGTCCTGGTAGGCAGCCTGCGGGTCGGCCTCCACGATTTTGCGGTAGGGCGCTTCGCCCGGACGCGAGTAAAAGGGCAGGCCCATGACGATCTTTTCCGGCGGCAGGCCGCGCCCCAGCCAATAGTCCAGGGCGTCGTTGAACTGCTGCATGGTGCCGTGTTCCGGACCATCGTAGGCCATGACGTTGATAAAATCGAAGTGGGGGAACGTTTCCGACAGCACGCCTTCTGCGGTGGGGCCGTAGGTGACAACGGCCGTTGTCAGCAACTTATCCGGCATCGCATCCCGCAGTTCGCCAATCAGGGCCACAAAATTCTGGGCCGAAGGGCCGGGATCAGGATATTCCCAGTCGATGTCCGCCCCATCCAGGTTGTATTCGGCCACAAAATCGGCCAGATTTTGCACGAAGGCGGCACGGCTGGCCGCGTCGGCGGCCATGGTCTCGAACTGCTCGTCCCAGCCCCAGCCGCCCACGGAAATGAGCACCTGTACGCCGGCGGCATGGGCGTCGGCGACGATTTTCTTTAGCTTCCAGCCATTGGTCAGCGGGGCAAAGGTGCCATCGGCGTTGGGGATGAGAAAAGCGTAGTTGATGTGGGTCAGGCGCTCGTAGGGAATCACTTCGGGCACAATGCCGCCGGTGACGTAGGCGAGCACACGAAAATCGGAGTGTGATTGGGTCATAGGTGTTTCCGTAGGAGGAAGTGCTGTGGCGGGCATGGAAACGGCCGTAACCGAGGGCTCTTCGGTCGGCGTTGCCTGTTCGTCTGCAGCAGTGCCACAGGCCACCAGCCAACCAGCCAGTAAAAAAAACAGGAAAAGCTGCGGATAACGTTTCATCGGATCATTCCGCAGCGCTAAACGGCCAGAGCCTGTTTCAGTGTGGCCGCCAGCTCGCGCCGAATTTCCGGCGTGGCTGTCAGATCCACCTGGGTCATCGCCAGCACAACTGCGCCGACGACGGGCGGCGCATCCAGATGCACCAGCCGCGCCCGCGGCGCAAACGCCTGGATGGTTTCCCACATCGGCTCGATCAACAAGGGGCCGCCATCAAACATGCTGCCCGCCAGCACAACGTCAAAGTCACAATCGGCAAAATCTAACTGCCGAATGACCGCCTTAGCCATTTCGGCCAGTTCAACGCCGGCCCAACGAATGAGGTCGCGCGCAACTTGGTCGCCCTGCCGGGCCACTTCAAAAATGCGAGGGGCCAGGTAAGCGCCCACGTTGTAATAACCTTTGGTATACCCTTCAATCAGATCACCCAGATCTTTAGCTCCAACTGCGTCGATAAAGACCGTGGAAAGCTGGGTGTGTGGGCCGCGTCTGGTCCACTCGAAAGTCACCAACTGCATGGCGCGCCAGACCAGTTCGGCCGCGCCGGCAAATTCGCCCATATGGTAGCCGTAGCCGGTCACTCGGCCTTCGCGATGCGTCTCGGGATCCCAGCCGCGGCAGTTGCAGCCGGTACCAGAGACCAGGGCCACACCGCGGCTGGCTCCGGCTCCGGCAAACAGGCCCGCCATGGCGTCGTTGACCATGCCAATAGGACAGGTCAGGCCGAGGCGGGCAATGATGCCGGTCATTTGCGGCTCGTCGGACGGCCAATCGTAACCGGCGATGCCGAAGCCGGCCCCGGCCAGGGCGCTGATCGGCAGCTGGCTCTGGGCGATGACTTGCGCCAGTCCTTCTTCGATGGCGCGGGACATGCCATCGTAGCCTACGCTCTGGTAGTTACCTGCTCCTGACCGGCTGAAGGCCAGGATACGGCCGTTTTCGTCGGCAATCACCATGTGGGTTTTGGTGCTGCCCAGGTCAGCCCCCAAAAAATAACGCATAGCTGTTCCTCGTTGTGTGCGTGACGGTTTTAGTCCCAGAACTGCGGCAGGTACGGCCGGTGGATGGCCAGCATATCATCCAGGACGGCTTGCACTTTATCGGCTGTTGGCCCTAATGGGTGGGTCAGCAAGGCCTCATAGGCAGCATCCCGATCCCCGTGGACGGCCGCTTCGACGGTCAGGAGTTCATACGATTTGATCTGCGCCACAAGCCCGAACTGAGCGGGGGGTAACGGCCGTGCGGGCAGCGGCGTAATCCCGCTTTTTTGTACCAAAGCGGGCATCTCCAGCACCCAATCGGCCGGCCATTCTGGTATGGCACGGCCGTTTTTAATATTAACCACGTGCGTTTCCCCGAGATCGTTGTAATGGGCATTCAGCAGCTGCGTGGCCACCGTGGAATACCACGCGCCACCCCGCTTCATCAAATCGGCCGGCGGCTCTTGCAGGTCCGGATCGGCATACTGCGCCAGCAGCCCTTTTTCTACTTCCATCACGACTTCAGCCCGCGAGGGCGGCCAATCCTGCTGCGCCTGCAGCTTTTTATCTGTATAGTAAAAGTACTGCAGGTAATAATTCGGGATCATTTGCAGCACCTCTATCGTCCGCAAATCCCATTCCGGTTTTTCCTGCGCCCGCAAATCGGCCAGGAAACCCTGCATCACCTGCGGCCACACATCCTCCTCATCAATTGTAAAGCCCCGATGCCAAGTCAAGTGATTCAGACCCAATGTATCTAGATGAGCCGTGTCGGGATTTATTTTTTTGCCAACGGCTGTTTCCAAACGATCCAGAATGCTCATCTTCGTAGTAATCGGCACATTGCATACACCTACAGACGGGGTTTCGGGCGCATACTGGCTCAAAGCCTGCGTCACCAGCCCAGCCGGATTCGTGAAGTTAACCAGCGTGGCGCCGGGCTTCGCCAATTCCTGCATGTCCTGGGCTATGCTCAAAATTACGGGAATGGTGCGCAGCGCTTTAGCCATCCCCCCCACTCCCGTCGTTTCCTGACCAATCAGACCATGCCGTTTGCCCAGATACTCGTCCTCGCGGCGAGCCTCCATCTGTCCCACGCGCAGCTGCGTCGTAACACAAGCCGCATCCTTTATCGCTTCACGTTGATCGGTGGAGAGGACCACTTTGAAAGGCGCGCCTTTCGCAGCTACCATGCGCTGGGCAAAACCACCCACCACCCGCAGCCGCTCTTCGTCAATATCCAGCAGCCAGAGTTCACTCAAGGGAAATTGCTCAATACGAGCCAAAAAACCGTTTACCAATTCGGGCGTATAGGTTGATCCCCCGCCCACCACTGTTACTTTCACAGTTTAATTCCTTAAAACGAGCTGACCACGGAAGCATCTACGCTTCCGTGGCACTAGCCGGTAATTTTTATTTTTCTACACCTGTGATCACAATGCCGCGCACGAAGAAACGCTGCGCCAGCACAAACAATATCAACGGAGCGATCAGGGCCATAAGTGCCCCGGCTTGTATAAGCTGAGGTTTCTGACCATAGATCCCGTTGAAGGTTTGCAGTGCTACCGAAATCGGCCAGGCGTCCCGGTTCGTCGAAAGATAAATCAGGGGTCCGAAAAAGTCATTCCAGGCATAGACAATGTGGAACACCACAATAGCCAGCAGCGCCGGATACGATTGAGGCAGCAGCACCGACCACAGCACCCGAAAACGGCTGGCGCCATCGATCATGGCGGCTTCGTCCATATCCCGCGGAATAGTCATGAAATACTGCCGCAGCAAGAACGTATCAAAGGCATTCGCAAAAAACGTGGGCACGATTAGCGGCAGCCAGGTTCCCACCCATCCAATTTTCTGGAAAAAGGTGTAAGTAGGAATGACCGTAACAAACGCCGGTAAAAAGATTGTAGAAATCAGAACAATAAACAAGAAATCACGCCCTGGGAAGTCGAAGCGAGAGAAACCATAGGCTACAAGGGTGCAGGATATGAGTACGCCGATGGTTGTCGCGATAGCGTAAAAAGTCGTGTTCCATAAGAGACGGGGATAGTTAATGGTGTTCCACACCTCTTTGTAGTTTGCCCAGGTAGGCGCGAACTGCCAGGGCCGATCCAGGGAACGCCAGGCAACTGTGCAGACAAACTCGCCACGGTCGGGATCACTAGGGTCCGCGAATGTGCTTTCCTTTAGGCCCTTTTTGATGAGGATCAAAGATTTATTGGAGGTGTCACTTTCGCTTCCCGCGCAGGTATTCATGGGTACGGTAAAGGCTTCTATTTCCTTGCCGTTGTACTCATAGGTGGCTGGTTTGGCAGGCCAGATAGGCGCACCTAGAATGGTGATTTGTTCCGGCGTCTTGAGCGATGTAAAAACCATGAAGGCAAATGGCGACAGAAACATGACCAGAAGAATGATGGTCAGGCCGGTGATGGTAACTATTGCCCATGTGGTGCGTAATTTTACAGTGTTCATTTTAGTCTCCCTCCGTTATGCGCGGCCTTCGCCGGCATAGTAGACCCAATAACGCGCCGTGCCAAACATGAACACAGTCACAATGAGGATGAGCACAAAGAGAAGCCAGGCTAGAGCTGACCCATACGACATGTTCTGGAAGGTGAAAAATGTCTTGTAGAGGTACAGGTTATAAAACATGGTGGCCCCGCCTGGCCGGCCGGTGCCATTGTTAACCACCAGCGGGACGAGGAAGTACTGGAAGAGAAAAACGACACTCAAAACCAGGTTGTAGAAGATGACCGGAGAGATCATGGGAAAAGTGACGTTGCGGAATGACTGCCAGGCATTGGCTCCATCTACTTTGGCGGCGTCATAGAGGGAGGTGGGCACGCCTTGCAAGCCGGCCAGCATAATGAGCATGGCGTTGCCGACGCCCCAAATACCCATGATAACGTAGGTGGGATAAACCCAGTTAACGTCGTTGGCCCAGTTGGGAACCATGGCACGGGGCACGCCCATCGCCATCAAGGCCCGGTTGATCCAGCCGGTTTCCGGGTTGAGCATGCCGCCCCATAGAAAAACGGCCGCTACAAACGGAATAATATACGGCATATAAAATGCACTGCGGAAAAACATGGAACCTTTCAAATTCGGGCTGTTCATGAGCAGGGCCAGGATCAGGGGGACAAAGATGCCTACAGGCAAGGAAATCAGGCCGAATTTGATGGTAATCCACAGCGACCCAGCTGTGCCGCTTTCACCACCCGTCCAAATTTGCGGATCGTTGAGCATTTGCTGATAGTTCTTCAGGCCGACAAAATCTGGCGTGCTTAAAATTCCATCGGTGATTTTCAAATCCATGAAGCTGAAGATCAGGCTGGCAATAATAGGTAATAGGGTGAAAACCAGAAAACCAAAAAGCCAGGGGGAGATAAACAGCAGCCCGTCCCGCATTTCACGCCGTTTGAGAGGCGACATGTTGCGAAAAGTTTTGAGCGTTGGTAGTTGAAAACCACGGTTTAGTTCTTCAAACATGGTCTCTCTTCTCCTCCGTGAACCGAATATGCAATCGCCAGGATTAATTCCGGTTCAAGTCGTGAAAATGGGCAGGTTGATCCCTTGAAACCAACCCGCCCATTCAAACTAAGCGATCAACTTAATCTTTGTTGTAGATAGCGTTGACGTCGTCGATCATCTTTTGCCATTCGGCGTCGAAGTCAAGATCAGACGGAGGCGTGTTCTGGATCAAATCAAAGAAGGTTTGTTCACGCGCCCAGGCTTCGTTCCAGTTGGGCTGGAATTGTTCGGCGCTGGGGGCGTCTGGGTAGGCGAGACCCGCTTTGAAGACTTCCCAGGTTTCGGGGGTAACGAAGGGGTAGTCCTGAGATTTTACTTCGAAGAAGGCATCTTGTTTTTCGGCGATAGCCGGGAGAGCACCGTACTGGGGCAGCAGTTTGTCGCCGCCGGTGGTAATGAGGTAGCTGAGGACCGTGAAGGCTTCTTCGGGATGCTGGGTGCCTTTCCAAATACGGAAGGTGTCGGCATCGACACGGCCGTGTACCTGACCATCAGCACCGACCGGCATCGCCCCGGCCTGGAACTCTAAGCCGGCATCACGGAACTCACCCAGGCAGCAGGTGTACCACAGGGGCGTAATCGCCATGGCGGCCTTGCCGCTGTTGAACAGGTTACCATTGCCAAACTCCGGCGCGCCAGACAACGGGCCAGTCGCCGTAAATGGTTGGTCGCCCCACATGCCATCATACAGCCAGTTCACAGCTTCCTTCCAGCTGTCAGGCATATTCACAGAATAATTTCCGGGTGCATCGCCTTCTACAATTTTGGCTGCGCCGGCTACGTAAGAACCCACATAGTTCACATGCGTCTGCCACTGCGGACTGTAACCAACCTGCACGATTTGGGTGGGATCAAAACCGTCTTCAACCGCATTGGCGCCGTTGGCGTCGATGGTCAAACGACGGGCAACTTCTGTAAAGGTGTCCCAGTTCCATTCCACCATCTCACCATCTAACTCATACATTTCGCCGTACTGCGCGGGCGGATAGGCCAGGCCTACTTCGTCGAAATAAGCGGGGACATAATACACAGCCGACGGGAACACCGCGAACGGCAAACCCACCTGGCCTTCTTCCGTCTGGTAAGAATCTACCAGGGCCGGATCAAAGACAGAAGTGTCGAAACCAGTGGATTCGATATAAGGCCCAATGTCCAGCCATTGGCCATAAAAAGCGTTGGAGCCACCCCAACCGACCGGACCAATAATGTCGGGGCCGTTGCCGGAAGCAATCTGGGTCGCCAGTGTATCACGCGCGCTGTCGTAGGGGACAATCTCCAAAACCAGTTCGATGGCATCCTGGGAGGCATTAAAATCGGCCACAACCTCTTCCTGGGTAGCAACCTGCTGCGGATCGGTGCCCGTGCCCAGGCCGACAAACCAGCGAATCTGAACCTTGTCACCCATTGCTTCTTCAGCAGGAGCGGCCGTTTCTTCCGTAGGCGCCGCTTCTTCTGCAGGGGCAGCCTCTTCGGTGGGAGCAGTTTCTTCCGCGGGGGCGGCTTCTTCGGCGGGAGCGGCTTCTTCGGCCGTCGATGGTTGTTCAACAGCGGCCGGTTCTTCGGTTGTCGTGGTGGTTCCGCCGCCACAGGCTACAAGAAGCAGGCCCAACGCCAGGGCCAAAACCAAAATCAGGAATCGCGATTTACGCATTTTCTTCTCTCCTTAAAAGGTGTGTATTGGGACTTTTACAGAACTTTGTTGACATTCAACGTGTGATTACAAGTTATGTGTATCACCAGATTCTGTTTGCTCGGAATTAGCAGATATAAGCAAGGTTGACATCCGGCCTCTTAGTTTCTGGTAATAGCAGTTTAGCATTCTCCTCGACGCATCACCTCCTTAATTCGTGAATTGAGATCCTATAACTTAGAGCAACAGTGTTTTATTTCCCGGCTGCACTCAACATACTGCAACCACAGGAAACCCGAAGAACAATTTCTGTGGAGTGGAGTGTTTCCGGCTCCGGGGCCTTATTTTCGAGTAATCGAAACAACTGCCGGGCCGCAGAACGCCCTACTTCTTCCGTGGGGGCGCGCACGGTGGTAAGGGGCGGCGACAAAAAAGGCGCCATGCGCGAATCGTCGAATCCCACGACGGCGACGTCTTGTGGGATATGTAAACCGGCTTCCGTCAGCGCTTCGTAGACGCCAACGGCCGCGTCATCGTCGCCGGCAAAAACAGCATCAAATGGGGGATGATCTGGATTTTGGAGGTAGGTCTGGAGGGCATCGTAGGCAATTTCTCGCTCGAAGGAACCGCGCAGAACAAGCGTTTCGTCAAATTCGATGCCATGGTCGGCCAGGGCGGCCCGATAACCAACCTCACGCCAGTAAGAGTCTTCTTGTTTGACCGGGCCGCGCATGAGCAGAATGCGGCGACGGCCGTGTGCCGTAATCAGATGGTCTACCAGTTTCCGGGTAGCAGCCTTGTTCTCTACAGTCACAAAGGGCACGTCAATGCCGTCCGGCGGCGTCTTGTGAATGAGGACCATCGGGAATCCACGTTCGTAAAACTGGTTGATTTGCTCATCATTCAGGCTGTCGGCAAAGACAAGCAAACCATCCGCATTGTGATCTCCTAGTGGAAACTGATACTCGTTTCTAAAATCAGGATGGCAGGTAGCTACCAGCAGGTTGTACCCTTGATCACGCACCACGGACTCTATTCCGGCGAGTAAAGGAGCAAAAAACTGGTTGTGTATATTGGTAAGTAACAACCCGATGGCATTCTTTTTGCGCAGCGCCAGGTGGCGGGCAGTGGCCTGCGGCACGTAATCCAACTCGTCCATCACCTGTTGGATACGTTCAGAGAGCTTTTCGGAAACGGGTGCATTCTGGTTCAGATAGCGGCTGACGGTCGCCACTGAAACGCCTGCCTTGCGGGCTACATCGCGAATTGTAATGGAAGAAGATCGTTTGGTCATAAGAATGTAACCGTTTACGTAACCGGTTACATTATGGCACATATGCAAAATGGTGTCAACGAAATCGTGCAAGGTTGCGGAAACGGCCGTGGCTCAGATGCCAGGCAGCAAATGCCAGGCAGCGAGTCGAAAGACCCACCCGTACCCACTACTCAGCCGGCGCAAAAATCAGCAGCGACACCGACTGCGGCGGCAGCGTCAACTGCCCGTCGGCAGGCAAAACAAAGTCAGAAGCGGCATCCGGCAGATGCTCCTGATCCAGGCGCCACAATTCGGCCTGGGCAGGCATCTCCGGCGCCAACTGCAGCGCCGTCTGCTGTTCGCTGTCCGCCAGATTAACAATCATCACCGTCAACGCCCCGTCCGCGCGCCGGGCGGCGTAAACAGACACATCTTCCGTTCCCGATTCGGCATAGACCCGCTCCGTGCCAAATTTACTGTAAAGCTGGTACACATAGTAGCTGGGGCGCAGTTCGCCGCGCCCAATAAGGCCCCAACCACCCTGCCCGCCCTGCGAGGTCAGCATCCAGTGATTCACCATGAAAACATCCTCTCGCAGCAGTTGGCCTAACGTTTCCGCCAGCCAGATGGCGTTGTAGTGAGAATCGGGCGTCGCTTCGCCGCCCACGGCCTGGTTCCAATGTGTGTTCACTTCGGTAATGGCGATGGGGATGTCGCGCCCGGTCAGATCCTGGATCAGGCCGCGCAGGTAGCTCATGGTTTGCGCCCACTCGCGGGTTTGCTGGCGCAAATCGGCGACGGTAACGCTGTCCTGGCCGGCAGGGAAGGGATACCGGTGGAAGGTGACCACATCCACCATATCGCCATTGGCCTTTAAGAACTCAATCATCCAGTCGCGCCCGGAAGAATCTTTGGGATTGGCGGCCTCGTTGTAGCTAAACTGGTGGACTTCTGGCCCCAGCAGCTTGATGGTGGGGTCCACCGCTTTCATGGCCGTGGCGAAGGCGCGCCACTCCTGGTTAAACTGGGCCGTATCATAATCATCGGCCTTGCCCAGTGTTTGCAGCTCGGCGGCAAATAAGGTGGGTTCATTACCGATGCTCCAATATTCGACGCCATATTTCTTTTCCACGTTTACATACCGTACCAGTTCGGCCGCCTGTTCGGGGGTTCCCTCACGCAGCCGCACGGAAATGGTCGCTGCGGCATCCATCTGGCGCAAAAAATCCATAAAGTAATCGATCTGGTAGGGCTTGAGGTCGTTGCGGTCGCCCCAGGCGCCACCGGGGAAGCGCACTATTTTAACGCCGGAAGCAAAAGCTGCGGGCAGCATGTCTACCGGCACGGCCACCCAGGGACCGTAGTTTGAGCCTAAGAGGTAAGGGCTGATGGTGCCGGCGGCAACGGCCGTATCCACCACCAATGTCCCTGGAGCGGGCGTCGGCACAACCGTGGCTGTGGGCACGGCCGTGGGCAGGGCAACGGCCGTGGGCGTCACCGCTTCCGCCACCGGTTCGCCGCAAGCCGCGACAAACAAAGCTAGCAAGATGAGCAAGAGGGCAAAAACCAGACGAACGGGATGATTCATGGCCACAACTCCTATATGTAACCGCTTACATTAAGGCTTTCCATTGTATCTCTCATCTCGAATTTTGACAGTAAGCTGGCGGATTGCCGGCAGGGGACGCTCCCCACCGCCCGCGGCGAACGTTTGCGCCGGGTTAACCTTTGCCGGCGCCCATTGTCTAAAGGTAGGGATACCCGTACAATCTCCATAACCAAATCAAACTAACAGCGACATCCCACGCACAAGCGATATTAAGAAGGAGAATTCCCATGAGTAAACCGCAAACAGCAACCCCCATCACCGAAACGGTCTACACCCGCGCGCCTTACTGGCAAGATGTGCCCGACGAGCAGTGGATGGATTGGCGCTGGCAAATGAGCCACCGCCTGAACTCGGTCAGCGAGTTGGAGAAAGTGATCAACCTGACCGATTCTGAACGCGAAGCGCTGAGCGCCAAAGGGCTGTTCCGCGTTGACATTACGCCCTATTTCGCCAGCCTGATCGACCCCGACGACCCCAACTGCCCGGTGCGCAAGCAAATCATCCCCACGGCGCGAGAAATGGTACCGTTTGAGTCGATGATGGAAGATTCGCTGGCCGAGGACAAACATTCGCCGGTGCCGGGACTGGTTCACCGCTACCCGGATCGGGTGCTGATGCTGATTACCACCCAGTGCGCCAGCTACTGCCGCTACTGCACACGCAGCCGCATCGTCGGCGACCCGACGCAGACGTTTAGCCGGGCAGAGTTTGACGCGCAGATCGACTACATCGAGCGCACGCCGCAAATCCGCGACGTGCTGCTGTCCGGCGGCGACCCGATGGTGCTGGCGCCCAAACTGCTGGACATGATTTTGGGCCGCCTGCGGGCCATTCCCCACCTGGAAATTATCCGCATCGGGTCGCGGGTGCCGGTCTTTCTGCCCATGCGCGTAACCGAAGAGTTTTGCGACATGATCCAGAAGTATCATCCGCTGTGGATCAACATCCACGTAAACCACCCCAAGGAAATTACGCCGGAACTGGCCGCGGCGGCGGACCGGTTGACGCGGGCGGGCGTGCCGCTGGGCAACCAGAGCGTGCTGCTGGCCGGCGTTAACGATTCGGTGCACATTCAGCGTAAGCTGGTACACGATTTGGTGAAGATCCGGGTACGGCCGTATTACCTCTACCAGTGCGACCTCGTGGCCGGCTCCGGCCACATGCGCACCACCGTCGCCAAAGGCATCGAGATTATGGAAGGGCTGCGCGGCCACACCTCCGGCTACGCCGTACCGACCTACGTCGTCGATGCGCCGGGCGGCGGCGGCAAAATCCCCGTTACGCCCAACTACGTGCTGGCGCAGGCGCCGGGCAAAGTGGTGCTGCGCAACTTTGAAGGCTTCATCACCACTTACACGGAACCGTTGGATTACGATCCGGACGCCATCAAACCCCAGGAAGCGCTGATTGCCCACCGGCCGGAACCGGGCCAGGAAGGCATTCTGGAACTGCTGGAAGGGCAGCGCATGTTCATTGAGCCGGAAGGGTTCGAGGAGACGCGGGCCCGCGGCGGCGCCGAACACCGCCTGCGCAGCGGCGAAATCAAACAAAAGTGGCAGCCGCTGGGCATTGGTTCCATTGAACAACAGCCGGCGCAGTTAGAAGAAGGTAATGACGGCGAGGGGTAAGGGTTAACAGTCCACAATCAACGGTTAACAGGGAACTGTTAGCCGTTGATTGTCTGCCAGAGCGGCGCGGATGGTGGGGAGCATCTGGCGGGCGGCTTCCGCGCCGCGTTCGATATATTCCAGGCTTTTGGAAAAACGATGATAAGAGTGCCCGGCGATTTCCGGGGCAATGAGGCAGTCGGCTTCGCTGACCGGGCCGCCGGAGTTGCGGATCATGGTTTCGATGGACATGAGACCGGTTCCCAACGCGCCCAGGCGATGGTAGTTGGAGGGCATGAAGATGTCGACGCCGATGACGTAATCGGCGCCCATGGCACGGACGACATCGACGGGCAGGTTATCGACCACGCCGCCATCGCAGAGGAGACGGCCGTTAACCGCCACCGGTTTCGCCACACCGGGCACAGCACAACTGGCATGCACCAGGCGCGCCAGCGGCCCTTCCCGAAAAACAACCTTCTCGCCATGGGCCAGATCGGTGGTCACGATGGCCAGGGGCGTGGCCAGATCACACAGTTCCACGTCGCCTAGCTGAGATTCCACCCAGGCTTCCAGCGGATCAAAACTTAACAGGCCGTCACGCGAGACGACAGGGCGGGAGAGCTGCTTCCAGCCGGTCGTTAGAGCCAGGGCGCGCATACGCTCTACGGACATACCGGCACAGTAGGCGGCGCCGACAAAGGAGCCGACGCTGGTGCCGGCGACAAAATCGATGGGGATACCGGCCGCGGTGAGGACAGACAGGACGCCGACGTGGACAGAGCCGCGAGCGGCGCCTCCGCCAAGCGCCAGACCGATTTTGAATGGGTGACTGCTCATGGTCGGGGTCTGATAGTCGGGTGATCGGTGCGGCGACTACTCGACTAAAAATCAACCTTACGGCCGTCGTAGGCGTACTGTAGAAGTCTTACTACTTCGGCTGTGTTGGGGATGCGCGGCGACATGAGGAGGTTGGCGTCGATTTCGACGTGCTCCACCATCATGGGCAGCATCTCCACGAACTGGTCTTCTGGGATGCCGGCGGCTTGCAGGCTGCCGGGCAAATCAACCTCGTCTAACAGCCGGAAAACGGCCGTCACCACACTGTCCACCGCTTCTTGTTCATCTGCGGCCGGCAGGAGCAAGGCGTTGGCGATGTCACAGAAGCGCCCCGCGCCGCCGTTGGCGACAAACTGCAAGGTGTAAGGCAGGAAGATAGCGGTGATACGGCCGTGCGGCACCTGGTGGAACAAAGCCCCGGCGCTGTGCCCCAGGGCGTGGGCCAGAGCCACAGAGCTGTTGCCCAGAACCATGCCCGCAATCGTGGCGGCGTTGGCCATTTTCTCGCGCGCTTCCGTATCAGCTGGGCCGTGGGCGACGGCGCGCGGCAAATAGTTGAACACCAGGCGCATGGCCTGCAAGCACAGGCCATCGGTGAAGTCGTTGGCCCAGCTGCAAATATAGGCTTCGATGGCGTGGGTTAACACGTCGATGCCGGTATCGGCCGTCACCTGGCGCGGCAGTTGGCTGGTGAAATAGGGATCGACGATAGCCATGTCCGGCGTGGCTTCCGGCGCGCCCAGGGTCAGTTTGCGGCTGCTGTCCGTGTCCGTGAGGACAATGCCATAGCCGGCCTCGGAGCCGGTTCCGGCAGTGGTGGGGATGCAGATGAGGCGCGCTTTCTGGCGCAAACCCAACGGCTCAAAGGGATTGATGGCCTCCGGGTCGATGTCTGGACGCTCGTAGTGGATCCACATGGCTTTGGCGGCGTCCATGCTGGAGCCGCCGCCCAACCCGATAATCCAGTCCGGTTCATAGGCCAGCATTTGGGCGGCGCCGCGCCGCACGGTTTGCAGCGAGGGGTCCGGCTCGACTTCGGCGAAAACCTGGCTTTCCAGCCCGGCGGCTTGCAGCTGGTTTTGCACGGCCGTGACAAATCCCAACTGCTGTATAACCGGATCGGTAACAATAAAGGCGCGTCGGCCCTGGATGATGGCCAACTGGCTCAGGGCATCTTCACCAAAACAAATTTCAGGACTGCGAAAGAACCACATGGTTGGTTAGTTGATGGTTGATAGTTGTTAGTTGACGGTTGTTATTAAGCGGGCCAGTCGGTATCGATGCGGGTGGTGCATTCTACCAGTTCGATGGCGGCTTTGGGGGCCTTCATGATTTTCATCATGTTGCCTTTGAGCTTTAGCTGGCGGGTCATGAGGCCTTTGATAGGATCTACCTTTTTCTCGACCACTTTGCGCCAGACATCCACCGGGGCGCTCATTACGAAGGCCGGGTCTTTGGCCGCGGGGTCTGTTACTTCCATGGCTTCGCGGCATTCACCATGCCAGAGGTCCATGTACATGTAGACATCTTGCGGCACCGGCCCGCCTGCGGTGACAACGAAATAAAAATCGCCTTCCCAGGTTTTGGCGGCTTCCCGGTAGCCTTCACTGCTGTTCAGTTCGTGCTGCAGTTGTTTAATCCACGCTTCTGTTGCAAATGGTACGCCCATTGTTTACCTCCGGCTGTTGGTTCTATTATTTTGCTTGATAAGGGACGGCAAACCACGCCCAAAAACAAGGTTTTTGCACCTTCCTGATCTGTCCCGGTTCACTCGACTTGTTGGCATGATCTGGTAGCTATTCTCCCTCATTCAAAGATAACACAGGGTCCCGGTTTTGTCACCATGATTGCGGTTTGTGGCAAACCGATTGGGCGCCACCCGGCGCGCGAAATATGCAGGGTAAAAGGGATGATCGAAAGATGATCGAAGGATGATCGAAGGATGAGTGAAGAAAGGATGAACCGTAGGCGTGCCGTTCGTTCAACTCCGGGTGTAAAACCGGTACGCATAAGGCCCGTATCGCCCGGCGCTGAAGTCGGCGGGCTGCCCAACAACGCCCCGTAAACGGGGCTTTTTCCCCCTTTTAGCCGGTCTTTACCGGCGTTGTCAGCCAGCCGGGGGGTTTAGGCGAAACCAGGCAACAGCTTATGGGCGGCGAGCAGGCCACTGCCCTACCGGATCGCAAAGGTCAAAGCACGCGGACAGGATTCTCGGCTATAATCGGATATGGTAGGGAGTGCGGCGCTCCTGGCGCACGCTTATTCTGAAAGGGGCAAACCATGAATGCGATCCATGCGAAAAACAAAGCTACACCGGCAGCCCGCAGCAAAACGGCCGTCGTGCTGGCCGGCGGCGGGCTAACCGGTCTGGTGTATGAAATTGGCGCGCTGCGAGCCATCGACGACCTGCTCGTCAACCAAAGCGTCAACGACCTGGACGTTTACGTGGGGACCAGCGCCGGGGCGCTGGTGGCCGCCGGGCTGGCCAACGGGCTGCACCCGGAAACGATGATGCAGGCCCTGGCCGGTTCTATCCCGGCCATTACCCCGGTGATGCGGCGCGACATCATGCGCTTTAACACCGGCGAAATTGTGCGGCGCGGCCTCGGTCTGCCGCAGCTGCTGCTGCGCGGCTGGCTCCACTACCTGCGCCACGCCAAAGATATGACCCTGTTCGACATTTTGTGGTTTATGCTGGAAGGGCTGCCCTCCTCCTTTTACGACAGCCAGGCATTGGCGCAGTACGTCGCCCACCTGCTGCAAGAATTGGGAGGCACCGACGACTTCCGGCAGTTAGAAAAAGACCTGTTTCTGGTGGCTACCAACCTGGAGAATGGGGAGCGGGCAGTCTTCAGCCGCTATGCGCAGAGCCACGTGCCAATTTCGCAGGCGGTGGCCGCCTCGTCGGCGCTGCCGATGATGTATAAGCCGGTGCGGCTGGACGGCGCGGAATACGTAGACGGCGGGCTGCGAGGCAATGCCAGCCTGGACGTGGCGATTGAGCAGGGGGCCAAACTGGTGTTATGCATCAATCCGCTGGTGCCCTACGACAACAGCCAGGACGCCTTCATCCCCTTTTTGGGGCCAGATAAGGGAGCAAGCGAACAGCGGCAGCACGTAAGCGACAAGGGCTTGCAGGCGGTAGCCAACCAGGTGTTCCGCACGTTTTCCCACGCGGGCCTGCATTACCACATCAAACAGCTGCGGCGGGCGCACCCAGACGTCGACATCATCCTGATTGAGCCGCGCCGCGACGATTACAAAATGCAGTTTTATAACATCATGCGTTTTTCGGCGCGGCTAACCATTGCCCGGCATGGGTACGAATCGGTGACGCTGGGGCTGGCGGAGGATTACCAGGAGTACAAGGAGATCCTGGCGCGGCACGGCATTGAGCTGAGCCGCCGCTTTGTGATTGAGGAGCTGGCAACAATCCGCGAATCGGGCTATGACCTGGAGGTGGTGCGGGAAGTCTTGGAGAAACGGCCGTCGTCCACCGGCCAGGCCGCCCGGCCAGAAGAACCGGTTACCCGGCGGCTGGATCAGACCCTGGCCGATCTGGATCTGGCGCTGGAATTGTGGGGGGAACAGGCGGGATAACGGCCGCCTGCCAGACCAGCCGGTGCATGGCCGTTAACAAACCCAAAGCCAGCCAGAAGCTCAGCCCTGTTTTAGAACCCAGGGCCAGGGCGTCGGTGAGGCCGTAGATGTGGAGGGCGGCCAGTCCGGCCAGGAGACCCAGGGCAAACGGCCGTAAGGTTGCGTCGCGCCGCGCCGCCTGCCAACCCAGCCAGAAAGCAATCAATAAAAGAGCCAGATAGACAATCAGGCCGGGCAGGCCGACGTCCAGCGCCGTTTGCAGGAAGATGTCGTGGGCGTGGGCGATGTCGTAAGTGGGGCTGACGTTCAGGGGATAGAGGCGGCGCACGACCTGGCGAAACGTGCCCAGGCCGGTGCCGGTGAAGGGAAAATCGCCGACGGCCGTCAGGGCCCAGCGCCACACTTCCTGGCGGAAGCCGATAGACCCGAGAGAGCCAACGGCCGTCTGGCTGAGCTGGGAGGGATCATCCCAGGCAGTTTGCAAACGCTCCGGGCCAATCCAGACGATGGCGGCCAGCCCCAGGAGAAGCAGGGCGGCGGCGGCACGCCAAAACCAGCGGCGTCTGGGGGAAGCAGGCAGCGCGGCAGCCCACAAGATGAGCAGGACGAGCAGGCCGCCGGCCGCGCCCAGCCAGCCGCTGCGCGACTGGGTGAGGAGGAGGGTGACGGCGGTGAGGAGGGTGAGAAGGAGAACGGCCGTCAGGGCCAGCCGGGGCCGGGCGGCAGGCCGCCAGCCCAGGAGCAAAGAGAGCAGCAGCGGCAGGTAAAGCAGCAAAGTTCCGGCCAGCTGGTTGGGCTGGACGCCGGCGGCGCTGCCGGGCAGTTGGAGGAGCTGGCCGGGCAGCCGCTGCAAGATCGACGCCAGCAGGGGAACTTTGTAGATCCAGGCCGCGCTAAGAATGCCGATGAGGAGGAAGCCCGCGCCGAGTATTCCCCAAACCAGGAAGCCGGCCCACAGTTGGGGGCGGCTGCGAACGGCCGTGGACAGGTAAAGCCACCAGGCATACCCCAGCAGCAGGCCGGTGAGCTTGGGCAGCGTGAGGTCGGGGTCGGCGGAGACGATGACGGCGATAAGGACCATGCTCCACCAGCCCAACCAGAGGACGTTGAAGGGAGTGGGCTTTAGGGGTCGGATGAAGAAGAAGAGGAGAAGGAGGAGGAGGGAAACGGCCGTTAAGGATGGTATCGTCGCTGGAAAAAGCAGAAAAACGGCAATAACCACCAGCGTCCCTCCTGCAACGACCTGGAGATTTGTAGAAGGCCATTTACTCCAACGCTTCATATTCTTTGCTTAACTTATAAGCCTCACACGGCCGTCAACAGGAAGGACTATCCAGCACAGGCGTCGGAAACTTTCTTAGACCGGTCAGCTGTAGACATACGAGCCATAAAAACCAGGGATTATAAATTAGATAACGCCGCCATAACCGGCGCGGCTCCATCAATAGACGAAAGAACCACTCCAGACTGAGACGCTGCATCCACCGAGGCGCTTGTCGCACCTGGCCCGTATGAAAATCAAATGCTGCTCCTACACCGATTAAAACCGGTGCCTTTAGCTGCTCCCTATAACGCGCCATCCAGAGATCTTGTTTGGGAGTGCCCAAGCCGACCCATACAATGTCTGCTCCACTTTCATTAATCTGATTAAGGATGGCAGATTCTTCATCGCTATTCAAAGGCCGAAACGGCGGAGAATACCCGCCGGCTATCTGCAAGCCGGGATAAAGTTGCTCCAGGCGTTGAGCCAACCGCTCTGGAACACCCTCTGCTCCGCCATAAAAGAAATGGCGATATCCCTCTTCGACAGACAATTGGCACAAGGATAACATGAGATCTGGACCATAAACCCGCTCTACCGCAGTTTTGCCTCTGAATTTTCCCAAAAACACCAGAGGCATACCGTCGGGCGTTGCCATTCCGGCTCCGTTAACGGCGGCTCGCATTTGTGGCTCAACGTAGCATTCCATGACCGTGTGTACCGTGCAAACCGAGACATAACGACGCTGGCCGGTCTGGATCCAGTGACATATTTGTGCAAGTGCGTCGTTCATTGTCATGGTATTGATGTTTACACCCAAGATATTTGTACAAGAAAGGTTTTTCATAAACTGTCTCTTTCTGTTATGGTGGGCAACTAGAAAATTAAAGCACTTTTTGGTATGCGGACAGGGTTAGCTGTGCGAGTCTTTCCCAGGTATATCTATCTTCCAACTTTTTCTTGCCCCTCTCACCCATTACTTTTGCGTGTTCTGGATTACAAAGCAAATCAATGATCTTGTCGGCGATGTCACTGCTGGTCTGGTTTACAAGGTAGCCATTGTAGCCATTGTCAATCACATCGGATACGGCCGTTATATTCCCTCCTATTACCGGCTTGCCGAATTGCCAGGCCTCCGTATAGACACCGCCAAAACTTTCCTGCGTGCTTGGCACACATAGCAGCGTACAGGCTGCCAACGCATTGCTTTTTTCCTGCAAGTCTACCCTTCCCAGGCGGTGAATTCGCCTGTCCGGTTTGGCAGCAAACTCCCGTTCCGACTGCCCCACGGGCGGGCCTATAAAAACAAAGTGCGCCTCAGGTACTCGCCGCCAAACGGCATCAGCCGCCTGTAGAAGCTGCGAATATCCCTTATAGGCATAGTGCTGTCCCAGGAACAGGATACAGGGACCGTCAATACCGTTTTTCTCCAAAAAAGCCTGCGGTTCCACACGTTCTGCCAGCACAGGCCCTGTGCCGGTGACAGCAATACGCTCTTCCCGTACACCCAATCTCACCAGAGTTTCTTTTTCTGGCCGGGTAAGGCAAAAAACAAGATCTGCCTTTTTATAGAGTTCAATATACACCTTATAACGCCAGCCGACCCAACGGGGATGATGGAAAGGCGTAAACACAAAGGGCACATCTTTCTTTTGGGCCAGTTCTAGCGAGGCATAACTGAGTGGCTCCCGCCCAATTCGGAAGTTGTGTACTAAATCTACTTTCTGCACATAAGTCTCAAAACTTTCTCTTAAGCAACTAGCGATGGGCGGTACCGCTTGCTTCATAAACGGATAATATCCGACAACATACGGTAACAAATACAACCTTTGTGATAAAGGAAGTCCTAGGCGTAGGACGTCAATTCCGTCTATAGTGTAGTGCAACTCTTCTGCAGGGATGCGAAGAGTTGTCCCCAAAAGCCAATCGGTACGATTGCGGTTCCACATGCTTATCACCTGAACGTGATGCTGTTGCTGCAAAACTTGCGCCAACCTGTGCGCATGCAACTGCGCTCCGCCAGTCGAAGGTGGATAAGCAGTGAGGGTGTAGAGTAGCCGCATTTACCAGTCTGAATCCTTTTCAAAGCCATACTTGATAACGATTTCACCACCATTTACCTTGAACAGTTCTTTCAAATCGTCGTCAAGATACTGCTTCCATTCCTGTGTTTTCCCTTTGCGGTAGGTAGGGCTGGCTTTGGAGATCATTCTTTGGCTTAACTCGCTAAACCAATTCTCACTGGTGTTAATGCCCAGGTAGTGGTATATGCCCTTCAAGGTTGTGAGCTGGGTTTGTTTTTGAGTTTCAGAAAACGCCTGCACTAAGTCTTCAAAGCGAACCGTCATGCAATCTGTGTTAAGCCACCCTGTGAAGTATTCTAGAATTTCACAGAAAGGCGGTACACCACAGGCAGAATCGCCCTCGATAAGAAAGCGTAATTTTTCTTTGAATGTGGGTTGCTTTGATAACGGTCCATGCAAATGGTGGTTGTGGATTTTTTCAATGTAAAAAACGTTGGAAACGAGAATATCCCGAGGGTCACGAATCAAAAACAAGCACTTGACGCCGTTACGGGCAATAAGATTGCGGCTTTCTTCTGAGAAGTAGAGGTGGGAAACTAGTATCTGCCCGGCACGCTGCCGCTGGAAAAGGGCTGTTAAGCCACCGTACTGGGAGATATTGTCAGGGTTTAAAGTGCGAACAAACGGCCGATACAGGTGTGGGTGTAGACATAAAACTCGTTCCAGCAAGTGGGTTCCGGCTTTGGGCACGGATATGCATAGTATTTTGGGGGCATCCTGGCTGGTAAGACGGTATAGCATTTTTTGGGGCGTTAGCCCGAAACGCTCTAAATCCCACCAATATTTCTTGATTTTGGACATCATTCGTTCCATATGGCAAAGGCAAAGCCACGTATGACTTGGCCGGACGGTGGCTGACAGGTTGCACTTTCGAGTCGCGCACGGTGTTCCTCATCCAAGAACCGCAGGAGGGCGTTATTGGTAAATCCTTGCGCACGGCCGTCACAGTACACTTCTTGTGCTGCTTCATACGCACCTGCTTGCACCAACACCGACAACAGCCGACGATAGTAATCAGGCCGGTCTTTAACCCGGTTGTCTATTGCCTGCTGAAGCCAAACATGTAGAGTCCGGCTCTGGCGGAGCTGCTGCTCCAGTTCTGCTTGCTGCAAGTTCGCCCACGGATGGACAGGATTCACACTCAGGGCCATCAAGTTGTAGCGCATGGCAGTTTCCAATTCTCCTAACGCACGAAAGGCATTAGCAACACCAAATGTTAACTCAAAGTCTTGAGGAAGTTGAGCGGCAGCCAAACGAGCCAGTTGTGCTGTCCTTGCCTCACCGAAGTCGGGATCCAGTTGCATTAGGCGAAACCCGTATCTTAGAACATAAAGATTGTCCGGTGCCTGGGCCACAGATTCGTCATAAAGCTGCAGTGCTTCTTCATGTGAGCCTCCCGAATGCCAGATTGCCAGAGCGAGGGCGGCTTTGGCCACTTCGTTGGCAGGATTGGCGCTATAAACGGCCGTAAAAGCTTCACGGGCCGTGTCCCACGCTTCAGCGTCGAACAGGCGAAAACTTGCTACCTCCGAAACTCCCAGCGTATACGGATCCAGGGCAAGCGCCTGAGCCAAAATCCTGTTCTCTGCTTCTCTATCTGGCATGGGGTTTACCTTTATCCAGTTTAACAACATTGCGGCCGCATACTCGGGCGCTTGCTGCCACTCGGACGCGGCTTGATCCGGCTTTCCGACCATCCACATACTTTTGCCCTTTAGCCAAACAAGAACTTTGTGGGAGTGGGAGTTTGGGGATGAGAACTTCTCCAGAGGATAACCACACTGTGCCCGTAGCCCGCCATCGGCGTGCAAAACATCTAAACTAAGGCATAGGTGCCCTAGCCAAAGCGTGCTGCGGGTTACGAGCAATAGCAAAACGGCCGTAACCATTACTACCCATTTAGCTTTAGGATACGGGCCAGCGCCAAGCATGTTCAGCCTTTGTCACGGTGAATTCCGTGCGAGATAGAAACGGTTCTGCGGTGTAGATAGCATAGTTTAAGGGCAATTCCTGTCGATAGGCGCCACTAAAATACTTTTCTATCAGCCGCAGAACGTTGAGCGGATACTTGAGTGTTCGGAAGGTAATGGGAAGCGAGTGAACCAATCGCATCTTTTCGTGGGCAGCATTTTGATCGTTAGAAAGATTGTGACCTGTAAAGGTAAAGGCGCTCAGGTACTTTTTCAGGTGAACGGCCTTGAACCCGGCTTGGAGCAGTCTCAGCACAAAGTCAAAATCACCAATAATTTTGTATTGGGGGTCGAATAGATACCCGGCTGCAATAACTCTCCGACGCAGGAACATGGTACAGCTGAGAACATAGAGGTGTGACGTGGCGATAAACGGACGTCTCGGCGTGTAACCCTTTCGATACCCGATAAAAGAGCCATCAGGCCGAATCAACAGAGCATCACCAAAAATCACATCTACGTTTGGGTGCGCATCGAAATACGCTTTCACATAAGCCAGCGTTCCCGGCAAATATTGTTCGTCACAGTTCAAATAAGAAACGAAGCGCGCTCCAGCCGCTCTCCATCCCTTATTCACCGCATCGTACATTCCTTCGTCTGGCTCGATAATCTTGACAATCTCGGATTTGCTGTTTAGCCAAGCGGCCGTGCCGTCTGAAGATTCGCAGTCAACGACAATATGCTCAAATGATGCCCCCTGCTGATCTTGAACCGAAGCACAACAGCGCTTCAGGTATGACAGCATATTGAAACTAGGTGTAGTAATGGAAAAGTCTACTTCTTCCACTTTGCCGTTATCCGTTTTTATCATCCCATCTACTTGGCCTAAATCATGGGTAGGTGCTGTGCTATTGTGTATTGTAGATTCTTAGAACGTTCCCCGATTTTTTTAGCCGGTACACCGCCCACGATCGTATAAGGCTCAACATCTTTCGTTACCACTGCACCGGCGGCTACCACAGCTCCCTCTCCTATCGTCACGCCAGGCAGTATCGTCACGCGGGCACTGCACCACACGTGATCCTGAATGTAAACCGGCTCCCGCCGCACGACAAAGTCTCCAGAATTAACCACATGTTCGGCCGTCCATATCCATACTCCGGTGCTAAAGTTGACGTTGTTACCAATTAGCAGGCCACCACGGCCGTCAAGTATGGCTCCATGACCAATACTTGTGCCCGTCCCGATCTGTATATTGGAAGGACTGCGAATTTCTGTACCCATATAGATATGAGATTTATTGCCAATGCGCACTCCAAATAATCTGTAAACCCACCGCCGCAGGTTGTAAGAGGGCACATAACCAACAATTTTCAAAAACAAAAATCCAACTGAATAGTACCAAAGCCTCAAAGAACCTTTGAAAATTCTAGACATATTGCCTCTAAACTGTCCTCATCCTACAGGGCTTGAAACAATTACTTGATGCCTTAATCTATTGGCTGCGCTGAAGCGCGCCACACGATGTCCGAAAGCGAGCATAAACCAGAAGATAAGCGCAATTTCGGGAGTATTTAAGATCGAATTAAAAAGCGACATAATGATAAATGCGGACAGAGAAACCAATACCCACGACGCAATTGCAGCAGACCTAATGTCATTGGGAATAGTAATATGCCGGGTTTTAATCATGAGGAAACTGGTGCGTAAAAACACACCAACAAAGAGGAACATTCCCAAAAGCCCACCTTGAGCCAATATATCCAGCCAGTCGCTATGTGTGGGCACCGTCGCGCTGTTAAACAAGCTCTTAAATGTATAGACAGTTTCGCCCGTAAATAACTGTCCATAAAAGGGAGAAGCAAGAAACTGCTCAAAACGATACTGGTAGATAATCATCCTAAAGGTCGTATTACCAGTCGAAAACCCCGCAAACTGTGTTTGTAAAAGCCAATAACCGATAAGTGCTCCTGTAGCAACAACGCCAGCCGCAAACGTAAACCCTATAATGTTATAGATAGAGACTTTTCTTAGCGATTTTTTGGGAAAAAGATAGAACCCGACGACGATGGTTATGAAGGCGATCACGGCCGTATTCTTAAACGTAAAAAATATTAACATCCCTAAAAAGGTTAACAACAAAAACCGGGGCCATTTAGAAGTCACATAAAAAAACAGAACAAACCCCATCAGCAATATTAAGATCGTATTCGGTTGCGACTTAGATCCAATAAGGACCACATTTCGGAAAACATCAATCGTCGCCAACATTGTCACAAAGACAAAAGTGGAAACCAGCCAACTCTGAACCTGGCGCCAGTAGACATCAGGCACCCTCAACAGTACAAAATAAACCGCGAAAAAAGCCAGTAGCATAAACGATTGCGTAAAATAAGAAGACGGGAGCGCTAAAACAAATCGTGCATAAACGGCACCCGGTATACTTAGCAGAGTCAAAACAGTCAAATACCAGTTTGCCTTAAGCGTCAGATGAAAATTACGGACCAAGTGATTCGGCCTCAGGGTAATAGAAAAAACAACGGCCGCCAGTAACATGGGCAAAAACGATAGAAAACGCAGAACTGAACCGCTACCTGCAAATTTCCTCCACGGCAGCAAAGTGGAAGCTGATAGACCAGCAAAAATCAAACTGGTAATCACTAATGCAACCGGCAAAAACAAGGACAACGCATCTACGTAACCGCCGCGACCTGTAACTGGTACTACTTCGGGCAATGTCTTAGATCTTCTTGAAACCATATCTGTCATGCGCTTACCAAATCAACGTCTAAACCTTTCCCGAAGGGACAACCCTTTTCCTTTTATGGGGACGACGACTTTATTTAAAGCTTTAATCATATAAATAATCGCAGGACTAACAGAAACTCCATACTCATAATTCTCAGAAGTCCGCAGTTTATCCTTGACTAGTGCCTCAACCACACCTACTTGAAACTTCGTAAGGGTATTTGCCCACTGTCCCACATCCCCGGAATGAATGTGATTACGATGAAACAGCAACTCCGAATCCATCATATTGACTGAATCTTCGTCCTGGGTTTCTAGCTGTTTGACTTTAGCAATTTGTCGCTCAAGGGCATATTTGCTCGCAATATGTGCGGCTTCCACTTCACCCAATGGAACATTCAAATAACTGGCGATCCGGAGAACTTCTTGTTTCAAGTTAGCAACCATTTCTTCATACCTAGAAATCAGTATGCCGGTTTGAGCGGTCCAGTTCCTGTGGTTTTCCAGCACTAACTCAATAAATGGTGTGGTGAGCAGAATATACCAGAACGATTTATTCCTTTTATTCATCAGCGAGACAGTGACATCACGAATATCCCTATGAACATAAATCGCTTTGGCTTCGCCACCTATGATCATTTCGCCAATTCCATCAATGTAAGCGTGAGTCTTGGCAACAATGTTACGGCTTTCCTGTTCATATCTCTTATGGAGCATCGGAAAATCTTCAGTTTCGATCCAGCCCAGTGCATAGCCGGTGCCACTGGTTTCTACAATATCTTTCGTAATCTGGTACTGCAAAGTAGACCCAGATCGCATCATCCCACAGCAGAATATCCACATTGTAGTAATCCTATCAACACAAATACATTATGCTTGCAATTTGGTTTTCGATTGGCACGATACAATATTTTCAAAAACCCCATCAGGTACGGTATATCCATTCAATTTTTTCGATCTACACTCAATTCACGTGCGTAGGCTTAGGCAAAAATATATTTTTCAGCCCTTGGGAGAGTTTTGATATATACGCCAGTAAATTGATCTGTTGCGTGTTTATTAGCCAGCCAAGTAGGATGAAATCTCCAACTAATGCCACAACTGCCTGAATGATCACTCTGTCTACTGTCAAAATTCCAACAAATATGACAGTGCTAAACCAGACCAGTGGAAATATTATCCATCTAATCCAAGATTGGTTCACAATACCTACTCGTTTCATACCCCATACAACCATTAACCATGTGACGAGGTTACCCACATTACCTATCACTGCTCCCATCAAACCATAATAGCGGCTCCCTATGGCAATTAATAAGAGAGACAAAAGAGCGCCGCTTATCTGGATTGCTGCACATATATGGGCTGCTTTTGTACTCATTAGTGTGAAATAACCGACGGCATTCAACGTGTATAGCGCATATATGATGGCGGCTATGCGCAGACCCCAAACGGCTCCTTCGGGAATGACATCAGAGATCATAATTTGCATGATAATGTTAGCGAACATAAAGACTGAGATTCCGGCACCCAAAGAAACAACCACATTTAGCTGTAGTGCTTTCTTGACCAAGACAATCATTGGCTGCCGGTCGGGGGTCTCATCGGAATACATCTTGCTTAGCGTTGGCAAGAGCGGTTGAATAGGCAAGACTGAAACGAAATTGATTTTTTTGGCTACAGTAGTGATAACGGCATAAACCCCTAGAATTGTTGGTCCCAGAATAGCACCTACAATTACTCGATCAAACTGTGTGAAAAGTGCTCCACTTAAGGTGGAAATCCACGTTAAACCGCTGTATCTTGCCACATCGCGAGCCCTTCTGTAATTCCAATGAGGCCGGACTTTTTGGTAGCGTAGCAACCACCAGACAAATATAGTATGTAGCAGCAACATGATCAGTCCGGCAACAGCATACCATTTCATAAATGCTACAGTGCGCCCCCCTATCCAAGCTACTATCAGCAAGCCGACATTAGTGAGAATTGCTTCTAGTCCAACCAGTAAGTTAATAATGCCATAGCGTTGATGCGCCTGTTCAACACCTACGAATACTCTTTGCATCAGCTGAAACCAAATCACCAAGCTCCCAACTTGAAGAGCAAGTAGGATGGCATACCTTTCAGCTGGTTCCAATCTTGGTAAAAGGTTAGCAATGATAGGGGAGCCAAAGTATAAAACGGTAGCAGCAAACGTAGCTAACACAAACATTCCACCAACAACTACAGTGAGTGTTTGGGATAGCGCAATAGAGTTGTTTTCTCTGAGATTCTGGGAAACAAAGACGGTTGTGGATATAGACAGGCCAGCTTCTACAAGCTGAACAAACCCCAGCACTGCAGAAGCCAAAACCCAGACACCATATTCTTGTAAGCCTATAATGCGAATGAGGAACGGGATTACAAGAATCGAAATCAGCATCCGCACAATGCCCCCAAGGGCATTGTAAAAGCCATTTTTTAACACAAAAGTCTCTTCTTTATCAAGGCTATTCTCTATCGGGCGGGGAAATAACACCTTTTGGCGCTTGCCACCAGCATACGGCTATTACTACAAATATCGCTATAACGCTCCCAACTATAGCAGCCGCAATAGTGATCAAGATGCGGCTAAGGCGTGTAGGCTCTTGCGGCACGGCCGTTTTGCTGGCCAACCGTACACCGCTGCTCGTATCTTGCGAGGTAATCCGTTCTTCTTCCACTTTGCGCGCCAGGGCCGTGTACGTTTCCTCAGCCACCGTGTACTTGCGGTTGAGCTGATTGCTTTCGGTGTCTGTCTCTTGTTTTTGCTGCTGCAAGGCCAGGATTTGCGGCTCCAGCAGCGCCAGTTCGGCGTCGATTGTCTCAATCCGCGCCGTTAACGTCTCTACCAACCCATCCAGAAAAGCAATTTGTTCCGCGCGGTCAGCGGAAGGCAGAGAAACGGCCGTATCCACCTGCAACTGTAAAGGTGTTGTCTCATCGACTCCAAAGGCTTTCAGCTGCAGCAGCAGCGCCGTCAGTTGATCGGCCAGCGTAATGGTATCCACGTCCGAATTCTGCCCTAACTGGTCCCGCAGCGCCTGCACGTCGCCCGCCAAAAAGTTCAACTTCTGCTTATTGGTCAGATAATCGGCCTGAATGTTTTGCAGGGCAGTCAGCTGGTTATTGACGGTGCTGCCCAGGTTTCGCGCCTGGAACTCAATCAAAGCCTGTTCGGCCTGGCTCAGTTCCTGCGCCGCGCTGGCCTGCTGGCTTTCAAAATAGGCCAGCTGATCACCGCCCAGGTTGCCAAACACCTCATTGGCCCGCACCACAAACAGTTCCGCCCACTGGTTGGCGACATCGGCCGTGATTTGGGGGTCACGATAAGTGACGGTCAGGCGCAGGATGCTGGGATCGGCGCCGGCGCCAGCTTCAGTTATCCGGCGCAGTTTTTCCAGGGAGTTAATTTCGGGAGCAAAAGAAGATACTTCGTTCAGAAGCTCTTGCAAGATCTCGTCACTGGTGGCCAGTTCAGGGTACGCTTTCAGAGGCTGGGTTTCGGCGACGGCTTCAAAACGAGGGTCAAACTGGACCAACTGCCCAGGCTGCGTCACGGCAACCAGCGTCGTGGCTTCGTAGGTTGGCGGCAACAGCGAAGCGGCGATGAAGGCAATAACAGCGGCCAACACCCCGGCGCCGACAATCCACTTCCAATTCTTAATAAGGGCTTCCACGTACGGCCGTAAATCAATCTCGTCTTCCAACTCTTCCTCCACATCTCATAATGGGGCGAATGATACCCAAAGCAAAGCGGCAGAACAAACGGCCGTTCCGCCCCTCATACCTATACTGGAACGTAAAACCTTTAAACCAGCCCCCGCTCCGCAACTACCGCCGGGTAAATCGCCTGGGCAGCACGAAACAAATCGGCCAGGGCCGTCACCTTCCACACCGGCCCTTCAGGCTTCAGCTGGCCGCTGCCCAGCGCTTTGCTCAGGCGCAGATTACCCAACAAAATCTCGTGCAGGGCATCAGTGAGGATGGCCACGTCCAGGTCCACGGCCGTCTGGCCCGCCTCGCGGCCATACAGAATTTGCAACGGCCGTTCTCGCGCATTGAAGGTGATAACGGCCGTTGGCTCGGTGCAGCGCAGCCGGATCCGCAGCCGCGACTTTAACAAAGCCGCATCGGCATCCGCGTGCTGCGCGGCCATCCGGGCAAACAACAACTGCAGCGTTTCATAAAGCTGCTCTTCCGTAGCATAGACTGCCATATTATCGGGGATTATTCCTCTTCGCCGGCGGCATCACCTTCGCCCACCAGGCGCTGCTTCAACTGCTCCGCCTGGAACTGCACAGAGTAGTTGAGCATGTAAAACATACCTTTCCAGGTATCGGGATCCAACAAATCCTCCTTGCTGGCTCCCTCCAGGCTGTTCATCAAATCCTTGGCCACTTCCGGCGCAAAACGATCGACGTGGCTGCGCACAAAACGCAGCATCGCCTCCGGCTGCAGCGCTTCCGGCAGGCGTTGATTGACCCGCTCCCGCACCTGCCCTGCCTGGAAACGGGCCGAATACGCAAACATATAGGCCATGCCTTTCCACGTATCCAGGTCCGTCAGATCTTCCACCGTCATCCCTTCAAACCCTTCTAAAATGCCCAACTGCACGTCGGGCGAAAAACGGCTTAGATTTTCGCGTACCACGCCCACCAGCCGCAGGGGATAATCGGACATGGCCGGGTCTTTGGGCGCTTCTTTGGTCAGGGTTGTTTTTAGATCGGCGACCAGCCCGTCCAGCTCGGTTACCAGATCCTGCAAGCGGGCGACGGAAGCCGTATTTTGGGCGACGGCCGTTGCCTGATCATGATGCAGATGGCAGTAGGCCGATCCCGGCCGGGCATAATTTTTGCACTGTGTCCCCGCTTTTGTTATCGCGGCACAACGCACCACGTTTTCACTCATTGCTCATATACCTCCCGAAAAGTTAAACACGTATTATACCGTCCTCCCGGTTTTTTCCGAACCAACTGGTCGCCGTCCCGGAGGGCGACCGGCAGGGTCGTTTAGGTATTGACAGGCATGACGCAGTGTGTTATATTCCCTTATGATGCAGTGCGTCATAAACCATCGACGGCACAGGCACAACATCTTCATAATATTTAAAGTACCGACAAAAGGTACATGCATATAGAGAAAAGGAAACCTGGGAGGTTTAATCATGACAAATGAAGTAACAATCGAAGTAGTAGAAGAGAAAAATGCCGGCCTGCCCGGCATGGTTGTAGAGAACGTCCACAAAGTTTTCCTGGTTGGCCTCGGCGCTGCAGCAATGGCCCAGGACGAACTGGTCAATCTGGTAGACAAGTTTGTGGAACACGGCGAAGAAACCGAAAAGAAAGTCCGCGACACTGTCAACGAGAGAATCGAAGAGCGCAAGAAGGAAACAGAAAAGGCCAACAAACGGGCCGAGAAAGAATTCAACAAGCGCATGGAAACCGTTCTCCATCGCCTGAACATGCCCACCCGCGCCGAAATTCGTTCGCTCAACAACAAAATCACCAAGCTCTCCAAGAAAATTGACGAACTGAACCAGGAAACGGTAGCCTGATACAGTCAATCAACAGCACTTTCATTGGCCAAAGAGTCATAAACCGAAGAGAGGATTAAACCATGGCTGATATTGAAATCATTGAAGAAGAAGTTAACGAAGAACCAAATGCCTTGCTAGACGCCGTTCGGCGTGTATTGATGGCCGGCATTGGGGCTGTTGTTCTGGCGCAAGAGGAAGTGGAAGAGTTTGTCAACAAGCTGATTGAGCGCGGTGAAATTGCCGAAAAAGACGGCCGTAAACTCATCAACGAAGTCGTCGAAAAACGCAAAAAGAAAGCCCAAGATACCACGCAAAACGCCCAAGACGAAGTTGACAAACGCCTGGAAGGCATTCTGGATCGCCTCAATATCCCAACCAAAAGCGACATCGATGCCCTCAATGCAAAAGTCACGGAGTTGACCGACAAAGTCGAAAGTTTGAAAAAGACCATGGCCTAGCCCGGCTTTTTTAGCCATCGGGCAGCCATCTACGCAACAACAATGCCCCGGCGCTGTGCTTTTAGGCGCCGGCAACGGGCAATCCAATTGGACTCTGGGGTAGAGAGCTCAGGGGGAGAAAACATAATGTTTTCTCCCCCTGTCCTTTTGCATACGGCTGGATCAGGCTTATAATCGAGAAAAATAACGCCTTTATCTAGAGGAGCAAGCTTATGCCGGTTATCAAGCGCTATCCGAATCGTAAACTTTACGATACCGAAGCCAAAAAATATATCACGCTCGATGGCATCGCGGAGCTCATCCGTAACGGCGAAGAAGTAAAGGTCGTAGACCACACCACCGACGAGGATTTAACGGCCGTTACCCTCACCCAAATCATCTTCGAACAAGAAAAAAAGAGCAGCGGCTTCCTACCCACTTCTGTCCTGACCGGACTGGTACAGGCCGGCGGCCAGACGGTCAACACCCTGCGCCGCAGCCTGACTTCCCCGCTCGAACTCCTGGTCCACGTAGACCAGGAAATCGATAAACGCCTGCAACGCCTCACAGAACGCGGCGATCTGGCCAAAGAAGAAGCCTCACGCCTGCGCGAAAAGCTCCTCAGCGATCCGGCCCGCATTGCCGAAGACAAATTCAACGCCACCGCCAGCGAAATCGAAAAAATCGTGCGCTCCCGCGGCATCCCCACTCGTGACGAAGTACAAAAACTCATCACCCAACTCGACGACCTGGCCGGTAAAATCGAAGACCTGACCGAACAAGAACAGGCCGAACATTCAGACCAGGAAACAGCCTAACCCCCCATGGAAACGCGCGGAAGTTTTCTGTTAAGCACCCCTCCAGAATCCCTCTGGCCGCTGCTTTTAGAGCCCAACATCCTCGCCGCCATTATGCCGGGCGGCCAGACAGTTACACGCCGTGACGAAAATGAATACGCCGGCAAACTCTCCGTCCGGGTTGGCCCACTGGCGGGTGAATATGAAGCCCGGCTCAGCCTGAACGAAGTGGAGCCGCATATTGGCCTGGCTTTTGACTATATGGCAGAAAGCCCAAACGGCCGTCTCCAGGGCTACGGCCGTCTCCACCTGCAGCCGCAAGACAGCTGCACCCTCCTCAGCTACGAGGCCCATACCACCGTCAGCGGCGCTCTGGCCCAGTACGCCACGCCCCTTCTGGAAACCAGCGGCCGGGCCATCGTGCGCCAGAGCCTGGAGCGCCTGGAAGGCTTGCTGCAAAACGGCACGGCCGCCAGCATTGCCAGCGGTACATGGACAGCTCCCACTGTGCCAAAGAAAGCGCCTGGCCGCCTGCCACCTCCCCTGCCCGGCCAGCCCGTCAGCGCCGCGCTTACGCTGGCAGCCCTCGCTGCCGTGCTGCTGGCCCTGATCCTGATTTTGCAGAAGAAACGCCGCCCAGCAGAAAGTGGGTAACGGCCGTTAGCCCCGCCCCTAGCGCTTCATGCATACCCATGAGGGTTTTGCGCCTGCCAGCGCCAGGCATCGGCGCACATTGTCTCCAGGTCGCGCTGGGCGCGCCAGCCCAGTTCTTGCGCCGCCCGCGACGGATCGGCATAGGAACTGGCCACGTCACCCGGCCGCCGGTCGACAATGCGGTAGGGAATTTCTCGTCCAGAAACTTTGGCAAAAGCCTTCACCACATCCAGCACCGAATAGCCCGTGCCTGTACCCAGGTTATACACCACCACACCAGGATTGTCGGCCAGTTTTTCCAGAGCCCGCAGATGGCCAAGCACCAGATCGACGACGTGGATGTAATCGCGCACGCCGGTGCCGTCCGGCGTGTCATAATCGCCGCCAAACACGCGCAGGTAGGGCAGCTTGCCCACAGCAACCTGGGTGATGTAAGGCAGCAGGTTGTTGGGAATGCCGTTGGGATCTTCGCCGATACGGCCGCTGCTGTGCGCGCCGACCGGGTTGAAGTAACGCAGCAAGACGATGTTCCAGGCACTGTCGGCAACGTACAGGTCTTGCAAGATTTTTTCGATGATGGCTTTGGAACGGCCGTATGGATTGGTGGCTTCGCGCAGGGGCGTATCCTCCGTTACCGGCACGGTCTCCGGTTCGCCATAAACCGTGGCCGAAGAGCTGAATACCAGATTCTTCACGCCGTGCTCGGCCATCACCTGGCACAACGTCACCGTGCCGCCGACGTTGTTGTCGTAATAGGCCAACGGCATAGACACCGATTCACCCACCGCTTTTAGCCCGGCAAAGTGCATCACCGCCTCGATGGGATGTTGGTTGAAAACGGCCGTTAGCCCCACCCTGTCACGCAAATCCACCTGGTAAAACACGGCCGTTTTACCTGTAATCTCTGCCACCCGCCGCAGCGACTCCTCCTTGCTGTTGGCCAGATTATCCACCACCACCACCTCATGCCCGGCCTGCAGCAGCTCCAACACGGCATGACTGCCAATAAAACCGGCCCCACCCGTCACAAGAATTCTCATCCTCATTCTCCTGTTTGATAAACTGTTACCTTTGTTTGTGAAAAACTTTGGCTCTCTACCTGTTGAAGCCCCAGGTTTTCAAGCGCCGGTTTTATAGCCGACTCAGGGAAACGACCTGCGTCATCCTTACGCGACAACACAACAACCGATTTCACGCCTTCCACACCCCACTGCTCTCGTAAAAACGATTCCAACCCCGCCGGGCCAGTTGAGTACCGGGTGCCTGCCGGCAAACCCAGGTACAGTGTGCGCAAGCCCAAAGTAGAATCTGCTCGCTGCAAAACTGGCAAAATTGTGTTCTGCAGCGCCAGGACAGGTATCTTCTTAAACAAATCCTGCGCCGCCCGATCTTGCTCATAGTGCATCGTTACTCCAGAGTGTGAAATATCCAGTACTTTTTCTTTCGCAGTTAAGTTCCAGTCCAGTACAGGCGGCGAAGGCTGCACTAAATCCATCGAACCGATAAGCAGCAGTGAGTCTTGAGTACGCGCCACTTCACTAAGGTAGGCAATTAAGGCGTGATCTGTTTGCCTGGCGTCTGCCTCATAAGTTTGGGCAAAAGCCAGGGTCGCCGCCACCAGTAGGCCGACGCTCGCTGCTCTGGGCAGCCAAAACTTAACGCCGCGCTTACCTGATGCCCACCACTGCGCCAGCACATACCCAATTAACAAAAAAATGGCCGGCAAAATAGGAAGAAGATGGCGAACCACTTTCGTATGATGAATTTGCCCTAACAAAAACTGCAACGTAATGAGTATGAGCAAAAAACGTACGTTCCTATCCCGCCAATACCAAAACGCGGCAACAAAAGCCGCCAGCCATACGGCAAACATCCAGCCAGCGCCAGCCATACTGACTAACGCGCGGGGATAAAACAATAAACCTGCAGCCGTATACGGTTCTTGGACTCCAAAAGGGACATTTACCAATGCCTGCCACGTACTGGTAATTTTAGGTGGATAAACAAACCATATGGCAAAAATGACAGTGATAGGCAGCAAAAAGAAGAACATCTCACGAGTCAAAAGTTTGCGCACACGAAAACGCACATCCATCACGGCCCCTATCAAGATTACCATGAATAACAGAATGCCATAGTTGGCTTTAGCAAAATATGCCGCCGCAACAGAAAGCCCGAGCAAAAAGTAAACCTTGCTTTCATGAGGATATTTGGTAGTGATAAAGTAAAGGAGAAAAGTGACGATTAGAAACAAAATGCCGTAAATCTCTAACATCACCTCTGCAGCGTGAGCGGCCATTTCTGTGTTTGTGAGAAACAGGATCGCCGCTATGGCAGCGGCGACTTCTCGATACTGCCGGGTCATGTTAATGCCGGTTATGTATAACAGTATGGCAGCCAGCAAAAACACCACCAAACTAACCACGCGAGCAGCAACCATCGACACTGGGCCTATCAAAAATGCCGCGCCCACAAACCACGACTGTAATGGTGGCCAATATACCTGGCGATAGCTGTCATAAAAAAAACCGGGCCAATCTCTTTGTTGGATGTCTTCAGAGATCAGAATACCCCTGAGCGTATGAGCAGCTTCATCCCAATGCGGAGCGCCATCCGGCGCAATTGCCATCGTGTAAATGCGCCACCCAATCAGCGCCGCAAAACAACAGACGACTATCAAGAACTGAAACCGCCACTTTTTGCTCCCGTGAATCATTTCCCCCTTCCGATCATTTCTGCTGGCCGCCAGCCGCGCACGGAGTTGAGTAGATAAATTTGCGAGGCTCGCGCCAAATCTTCCAGGTACAGCACTTTTTCGCGCACACGGCCGTTTGCCAGCATCTCCGCGCGCAGCGTGCCCGGCAGCAGGCCACATGCGGCCGGCGGCGTCCATAAGCCACCATCCAACTCCAGCACCAGGTTAGAGCTGCCGGCTTCGGTCAATTCGCCGCGCTCATTCCACAAAATCACCTCGTCGCAGTCCGGACGCGACTCTCTGGCGGCCGCATATACCTGGCGGTGGGTTGTCTTGTGGCACAAAAACACATTGTCAGAGGCGACCGGCTGCTGCGCCAGGCCAAGGCGCACCGGTTCCGGCAGCTGGCCGGCAGCCAGCGGCTCGGTCGCCAGTTGGATACGGCCGTTGCGCCCCAGCGTCAGCCGCACCTTGCACGCTTCGGTCAATTCGGCCGCCAGTTCAGAGAGAGCCGCGCGCACGGCCGTTTCCGCCACGGCAAAGTCAAAATAAGTCGCGCTGTCCAGCAGCCGGGCCACGTGCCGCTCCAACAGGAAGTAGCCGCCATCCGGTTCCCACAGCAGCGATTCCAACAGGTCAAACTGCGGTCGCCGTGTTCGCAGCACCTGCGCTTTGAGCAAACACTCGGCGTATTCAGCGGCCGGGTCGGAATCCCAGACAACGCCGCTGCCCACACCATACACGGCCGTTTCCCGCGTCCGGTCCACAACCACCGTGCGAATCGCCACGTTAAACTGCGCCCGCCGCCCCGGAGCAACAAAACCAATCGCGCCGGTGTACACGCCGCGCGGTCCCCCTTCCAATTCACGGATGATCTGCATGGTGCGCACTTTTGGCGCGCCGGTGATAGAGGCACAGGGATACATGGCGCGTAACACGTCGCCCAGGCCGGCAGCTGTGCGCGCCGTAACCGTAGAAGTCATCTGCAGCACGGTGGGATACTGCTCCACGGCGAATAATTCCGGCACGGCGACGCTGCCCGTAGCGGCTACCCGCCCCATGTCGTTGCGGATCATATCGACAATCATCACGTTTTCCGCCCGGTTTTTTTCGGATTGGCGCAGCCAGGCAGCGTTGGCCGCGTCTTCGGCGGTGGTGCGCCCGCGCACGGCCGTGCCCTTCATCGGCTTCGAGGTCAAAACGCTCCCATCCAGCCGGAAGAACAGTTCCGGCGAGACGGAACAGACGACGTGCCGCCCGGTATCGACGTAGGCCGTGTATTGGGCCTGCTGCGCCTGCGCCAGATCCCGAAACAGTCCCCAGGGGGCGCCGCGAAAAGAGGCGCAAAGGGGAAAAGTTAAATTGACCTGGTAGGTATATCCGGCGGCGATGTGCTGCTTGATGCGGGCCACGGCCGTTACATACCTCGCTTCGTCCAGCTCCGGCTGCCAGGTGCCCATCTCGTAAGCAGCCGGGGGGAACTCGTCGAGCGTGGTCACGGTGTCCGGCGCCGTGTAGAGGCCAAACCAGAGCAGCGGCGGGTCGTCGGGGTGCGGCGGGTGGACGGCCAGGCCAAAAGCAGCGGCGGCTTCGTAGCTGAGGAATCCGGCGGCGTAGAGACGCCGGGTAGAAACGGCCGTTTCCACTTCGGCCAGCGCCGCGTTGACCTCGGTGGGATTAACGGCCGTAATCACCTGCACCGGCTCCCGAAACACCAGCCAGCGCGCACCATCTTGCACAATTACCATGGGAACATTTGAATGCGGAGTGGAGAGTAGGGAGTGCGGCGTGGGGACAAGAGATTCCGCGCTCCGCACTCTGCACTTCTACTGCGGCCCTTTGGATTCTTCGCCGCGGCCCAGGGCGATGGAACGCTCATAGGCAGCCCAGATGCCGCGCGAAATGACGGTGCGCAGGCCGCCTTTTTCCATGTGATACAGCGCTTCGGCCGTCGTGCCGCCGGGAGAAGTTACCTGATTGCGCAGCTCGGCCACGTGCTTGTTGGAGCGGCGGGCAAATTCCACCGAACCCAGCATCGTCTGCGTCACCAGGTCGGTGGCGATGCGGCGCGAAAAGCCCATGTGGACGCCAGCGTCGATCATCGCCTCCATCATCATGAAGACGTACCCCGGACCAGAGCCGCTGAGCGCCGTCGCCATATCCAGGTAACGCTCATCATCGACAAAAATCTCCTGGCCGAAGGAGCCGAGAATGGCCTGTGCTTGCTGCTTGTGCAGATCGTTTACCTCCGGTGTGGCCGTCCACACGGTGATGCCCTGACCGATTTGCGCCGGCGTGTTGGGCATGGCGCGCACCACAGAGGCGTGGGCCACGCCATCGGCCAGTTTGCGGATTGGCACCCCGGCGATAATGGAGAGGACCAAATCCTGCCGCCGCAGGTGGCCGCGAATGGTGGGCAGCACCTCGTCCAGGTTTTGGGGCTTGATGGAAAAGACGACGACCTGCCCCTCTTCGGCGGCGGCGGCGTTGTCTTCGGTGGTGCGCACGCCGTGGCGCTCGTGCAAATATTTTAGCCGCGCCTGCCAGGGATCGGCAGCGATGATGTGGTCGGCCGAGATGATGTCTTGATCCAGCAGCCCGCGAATCATAGCCTCGGCCATGGTCCCGCTGCCGATGAAGGCGATTTTTTTGTCTTGAAACATAAGGGATCCTTTTAAATTGGTTAATTGTTGAATTGGTGAATGATTAATTGTTACTCGCGAACGCGATTCGCCATTCAACAGTTGAACAATGCAGCCATTAAGCCATTCCTTTCGCCCAATGCTGGAGGGTAACGGCCGTTAACGCGTCTTCATCCACCTCAATCCCCAATCCCGGCCCGGTCGGCACGGTGATCGTGCTGTCCGCCGCATTCAGCGTGAAGCGCGTAGCAATGTCCTGATGATAATACCGCTCCGTGGCCGAGATGTCGCTGGGCAGGTTAAAACCGGGCAGCGCGGCCAACGCCAGCTGCGCCGCCCGGCCAATGCCTGTTTCCAACATGCCGCCTACCCATAGTCCCAGCCCGGCTGTCCGCGCCAGGTCGTGGATCTGGCACGCTTCCGTCCAGCCGGACACGCGTGAGGGTTTGACGTTGATGATGTCGCAGGCCTGTAAGGCGATGGCGTAACGCGCATGATCGGCGGAGGTGATGGACTCGTCGAGACACAGCGGCGACTGAATGAGCGGCCGCAGCCGGCTGTGGTCGTAGATGTCGTCGTGGCCCAAGGGCTGCTCGATCATCAGCAGATTCAGGTCGTCCATCGCCTGGAAGAGCGGCGCATCCTCCAGGCGGTAGGCCGAATTGGCATCCAGCATCATCAGCGTATCGGGGAAGGCGGCGCGGGCGGCGCGGGCCAGTTCCAGGTCGTGACCGGGTTTGATTTTGAGTTTGATACGGCCGTAGCCCTTGGCCAGATTGGCGGCGATCACGTCCAGAGTAGCCGCCACGGTGAGCTGCGTGCCAATGCTGATGCCCACTTTTACCCGTTCTTTTGGCCCTTCAGGATAGGGTAGCGCCAGCGATTGGGCCAGCGAACGGCCGTCGCGCTGCGCCGTTAAATCCCAGGCCGCCTGATCAATGGCGGCCTTAGCCAGCGGGTGACCGCGCACGCCGCGCATCCACATCTGTACGTCGCCCGGTTCCTGCAAATCCTGGCCCAGCACGGCCGGGACCAAAAAATCGCGCAGGATGTGCCAGGCGGTCTGGGTGGTTTCGTAGCTGTAGCCCGGCTCCCAGGAGGCCACGCATTCGCCCCAGCCGGTCAGCCCCTCGGCGGCGATTTTGACGATGATGGCGTCGCGGTCGGTGGTCATGCCAAAACTGGTGCCAAAGGGGCTGACCAGCGGCATGCGGATCTGGTAGAGGTCGATGTGTTCAAGTTTCATGGGTTTAGTCCTGTAGTGAGTAGTCGGATAGTTGAGCAGACAGGTTTACGGCGCATCGCTCGTCGTTTGCAAGAGGTAGTAGCTGCGGGAACGGCCGTCTCCTCCCTTCTTGTGGAAAAACTCGGTGACGATGAATCCGGCGGCGAACAGGGTTTCGAAGAGCTCGCGGGTGTGCAGCCGCCAGGCACGGGCCAGGGCAAAATCGGCCGTTTTGATGGCCTGAAAGTTGGCCGGGATCTCGACCAGGCCGTATGGCTGGTCGCTGCGCGGCAGCACCAAGGTGCGGTCCGGCGGCACCGGCAGATCGCGCCCATCGAAAACGGCCGTATTGAGAATGCCGACACCGCGCTGGATCAGGGTCGTGAGGGCAAAGGAGCGCGCTTCGCCGCGTACCCGGCTGACCACCCGTTCGCTGCTAAGCCACCAATCGACGTCGAAACGGTCGGTGGGCAGGCCGGCGTTCAGGCCGCCCATGTCGCCGTGGAAGTGGCGGTGGTAGGTGCAGCAGGTAACACCCAGAACGGCGATGTTGAGACGGCCGTTGCGGCTCTCCAGCGGATCAAACGTCCAGGTGATGAGCGGCACACCTAGCTGCAAGGCAAACTCGCGCTGGGCCAGCTTGAGCCGCCGGCCAATGCCCTGCCCCTGGTAGGCCGGCAGCACACCGGCCATCACCGAATACATTTTGAGGCGCTCCGCGGCCGGTTGATCGGGACGCTGCGGGTTTGGAACGGTCGCCAACACGCCCAGCACCATACCCACCAGCCGGTCACCGTCGTAAGCGCCGATCAGGGCTGCGCCGTTGTGAGCCAGGGCGTGCAGGCTGTGGGCCGACATAAGTTCGTCGGGCGGCATTTGCCAGGTGGCGGTTTGCAGCGCTTCGGCGGCGCGCATATCGGCCAGGGTGGTGATGGGGCGAATGTCTATCATAACGGGAATTGTGCCACTGTCGCGGGCGCTTCACAAGTTTTGGGCACAAAAAAGCCCCGCCACTTGGGGTGACGGGGCTTTTTTACTGTTTCAGCCGACGTTTGTCAGGTTAAACAAAACGTCAGAGAGAGGAGAACGGCCGTTACGGCTTCAAGACGATCGGGAGATAGATGTAGTACTCCGTCATCGTCACACTCACCGTATCCGTAGCCATCACCTGCGCCCCCATCACGGAGTTTTCCGCCATCCAGGTCACGGTCGAAACTGCATCGGCAGTCATCGTGTGGGAGTAGATGACCGATTCGGAGGTGCTGGGATACAGATCGTAGCTAAAGCTGTCAATCGGCCCGAGCACCGAGTCGGTGATCGTATGGGTGGGCAGCATGAGGTTGCCGGTATTGTGGATGGTGTAGCAGTAGTAGACAACGGTGCCAGGCGCCACCTCCAGGTTCGTAGCTGTGCCGCACTCATTGCTGGTGCTGACCGTTACGTCCAGAGTAATCGCCGGAACCATCACTGTCATCGTCACCGGAATCTCGATGGACGGATGCATCGGATCAGCCGAGTTCAGCGTGAGAACAGCCTCGTATTGGCCCGCACTTAGTCCGGTGGAATCGAAGGTCAGCGTTACCTGCTGGGCTGTGTCGGCACCCAATGTACCCGTAATCGGATCTTCAGACAGCCACGGCACATCGGAACTGCTCGGCAAGAGCGTTTCAATCTGATCGAAGAAGACGTTGCCTACACCGCTGGCCCCTTGTACGGCGCCAAAGGTAAGGTTCACCGACTGCCCGGCATAGGCGCTGAGATCCACAATGGCGTTGACCCAGCCGCTGGTGTTGTTGGCCTGGCTCATTTCCAGGGTCCAGACGGCCGTTCCATCAACCTTGACTGAGGCTGTACCGTTGTCGGAGGGATCATCGGGGTCGGAACGAACGGCATAGTACCAGAAAGAGAGCCGCGGCTGGTTCGCCGGAATTGTGATGGTTTGCGAGGCGCTGTTGTTGTTAGGCGCGCCGCAGTAACCGCCAGCCCAGAAGTATTGGAGACCATCGTAGGCAGTTACGCCGACAATGGAGGACCAATCGCCAATCCAAGGTGTACAGGCGGTAGAGTCGAATTCAGTCCAGGGACCCACGGCCGGATCGGCTTCAAAGCTGCCGTCGTTGATGAGATCCTGGGGTGCGTAGCCGGAATTGGGCTGTGTAGCATAGGCGGTGAACTGGCTGCCACGGGTTAACGGCCGTTTCGCGCTGCTGCTGTCTACACTCATCCTTACCGGCGTGCCCGCCAGAGCGGCCAAAGGCACCTCGTTCAACTCCCAATCCGACGCCGCTGCCCCGCCGTTACTGATGGTCAATGATCGGGTCGTTACATCACCCGCCAGCACCTCCACGTTGAAGGCCGCCGGATCTACGGTGACGCAAGGCTGCAGCAGCCGCAGGTCAAAGTTCTGCGTGGTGGTAACCTGGCCGGAGATGTCTACCCCGTACGCCAGACCACCCTCATGCCCCGCCGCCGACACAGTCACAGTGATAGGGCTGTACGTTTCATCCAGGTAAAGGCTGTAGTAACCGGCGTCATCGGTCGTCAACGTCCAGGTCATACCGCCCGTCGCTTCCACATCCACAGTGGCGCCAACGGCCGGTACAGGATTGGCATCGCAGTAACCCAGGCCGGTCACCGTACCCTCCAGCAAGCCATAGCTGGCTGGGGGCGTCACCGTCATCGTTACCGGAACTGTCCATTCTCCGTATGGCGTGTCATCCGTGACGAGGAATTCGGCCTGGTAAACGCCCGGCTGCGGAACTGACGGACCGCTGGCATCGAAGTCTACAGAAACTACTTGATAGCCGGCAGGAGCCACAGTGCCCGAAAGCGGGGCGGCACTTAACCACGGAATCAGGTCAGGCGGCGCCAGATAGGTGAGAATGCGATCGGCCAAATCCAGGGCGTTGGCAGATGAGGCAATGTGCTGGTAGTCAAAGGAGGTGTAAATGGCTTTGTAGCCGTTACGCTCCACGCGTACACCCCCAGCGTTGGAGGGGAAGGCAAAGATCCGAGTACCTTCAGCGTTCACAGTGAAGGAATCCGGGAAGGGATCGCTGGTGATGTCCAGGTTCAAGCCCGCCATGATTTCTTCACCGGTCAGCAGGGCTCCGCCATCGTCCGCCACATAGGTAGCCTGAAGATAGGTCTGGTAAAAGTCTGTGTTCTTCTGGTAGTAACCAAAGTCGTTGTCCGTGACGTACAACGAGCCGCCTGCATCCAGGTACGCTGTAAGCAAGGTGAGGTTGTCAGGGTTCGCGTAGGACGATCCGACATACATCACAACGCCGTAAGCCAACAGTTCATCGACGGTGTAGGCCTGGAAGGCAGAAGCCGTTACCCTGTTCACGGTGTAGCCGAGGGTGGTTACGGCCGTTTGCAGCGCATTAGCCGACAAGGAATCATAAGCCACGAGCAAAATGTCCGCCGCGCCCACGTTGCGTTCCCGCAGCGTGAAGTTGGCATCCACATCACCCATGTTGTCCAGGGAGAACTGGCTGGAGGTGGTGCTGCCCAACTCCACACTCACGCTTAAAGCATCGGGTGCCGCCGAAAGCCAGCCCGCCGGCACATAGAAATCGTAAGCCTGGTTGACGCTGTCAACCACGTTGAGGGTGGTCGTCGCCGCGCCGTAGTTGCTGGCCATGGTGGCCGTAAAGACGTGCGAACCGGAGGGCGAGTAGATGGCGTAGAAAGCATCGTCAACGGCCGTGTCCAACGGCGTGGCCACAGTCACCACACTTTCCGCCGCATCATTGCTCACCTCTGCCCCGTTCAGCGGCGCGTTGGTATTTTTGTCATAGACACTACCTACCACCAGAGCGCCAGCTGGAGCATTACAGCTCGGAACGCCACCTAAAATCATATCGTCTATATGGATATCGTTTCCATAAGCGCTGACGGCTAAAAAGCCCAGCCTCAGGTTCGTTTCCGTGCTGTAGGCGCTCAGATCAACCGTCTTTTCTTCCCAGTAATCCCCCGTAGAAGAGTACCGCGAGAACGGCGAACCCACGTTAATCCAGGAAGCCCCATTGTCAAGAGAAACCTGCACCTGGATGGTATCGTTCGCGCCAGAATAACCATCGTCGCGGAACATCCAGAACGACAACGAGGATGAACTCAGACTGGTCATGTCTACCCCGCTCTGGCGGTACAGGCGGGTCGAGCCAGAGGAAACCGAGAATGCATTGAAGTAAGCAACGTTCGGCGCGGAATGAGCAGCATTGCCGCTGGGATACCGGGTTCCCGCGTTGGTCTTCCAATCCCCGGTGGTGCCGGTCACGTCCACGACCGCCCAGCCGGCAGGCAGCGCCGGGGCCGTAACACTGTCAAACGTTTCGACCAGTCCACCGCTAATCGAGTATCCGGGCGCATTACAAGCCAGCTCATCTACACCGAGAGCAAAGTTCTCGGTAACGTCGCCGGTTATTGGACCAACCGTCCGTGTTTCGGCCAGATAACCATCAATGAAAGACTCAACAGTGAAGTCGTAGGAAGCGCCGGCCGGCAGCTCGACACTGTAATACCCCGTAACGGGATCGGTCCAAATTGTCCCACCAGGATAACCCGCAATATCGACACTAGCATACAGCGGCCACCCGGTGTTCGCATCGGCGACCACACCGGAAACGGTGTAAGTAGGCGCCGGGTCCAGAGCCACATCCACCGTGGTGGTGGTGCCAGAGTACACATTGGCGTTATTGATGGAAGCCGGCAAATAGCCGAAAGCAGCCACTTCCACTGTGTACACGCCGGTGGGCACAACCCGTTCATACAAACCGGCGGCATCTGTCGTCAGTTGGTAGGTCATCGTGGGGCTTTGCGTCAGGGTAACGTCAGCGCCTTGAACGGGATTTGTGGTGCTGCTGTCGGTCACGGTCCCGGTCAGAGTGCCGGAAGGACCGCAGGCCTGAGAGGCCGCTTCCACGGCCGCAGCGACATTGATTTCGCCCCAGCCAGAGGCGTAGTTGGGCCAGCGTGCGCCGGTACCCATGTCGTCATAATAGATAGGAGTAGCCGTTTCCTCGATAATGGTTTCGACGGCCGCGTAATCACCCACCAGGCAAGAACCAGCCTGCATCATCAAGGCTACCAGGCCGGTGACGTGCGGGGCAGACATGGAGGTGCCGCTCCAACCATCCTGATACTCGGTGTCGCTGCCGGGCGTGCTGGAGCGAATGCTCACACCGGGGGCAATGACCTGAGGTTTCAGATCTGCCCAACCGGGATGGGGATTGACGGTGTCCAGGTTGTCGGTCGGGCCCCAGTTGGAATGTGTGGCATACAGCCCGTTGCTCTCGCCAGAAGAACCGACCCCGGTGACATTACCGGAACGAGCGGGATTGCCCACCGTGTTCAATCCGGGCGGGGCAGAATAACCGCAGTTGCTGGCATTGCCGTTGGAAAAAACAGGATAAATGCCGGCCGCCTGCCAGGCGCTGATGGAGCTTTCGAACCAGTTGTCGTAGGTTTGCCCACAGTCACCCCAGGAGTTGTTGACGACGTTGGGGCGCATGTTGGGATCCGGGGCGGCCGGATTGCCGACGGGGTACGGGGCAGCGATCCATTGGGCGCAGGTGAGCAGAGCAGCATCGGGGCAGCCAGTGCCCTCACAGGCGTCGCAGGCGATCCATTGGGCGCCGGGAGCGATGCCGATCTGGTTGGTCAGGGTGGCATCCTCGCCCACGATGGTGCCCATCGTATGAGTGCCATGACCGTGATCGTCTACCGGTGTGGGGCTGCCACCGGCGGCTCCCAACCAGTTGTAGTCATTGCTGCCGGTGGTCGTACCGCGATATTGGCGCACCAGAGCCTGGTGAGTACCACGTACGCCGGTATCGACGTTGGCGACAACCATGCCTTCGCCGCGATAGCCAGCAGCCCAGGCATCCGGGGCCAGGACGTGGGCGATGTTGGGTTCTACGGCCGTGGCCGCTTCTGGCGCCGATACACTTTCTTGCTCGGGGTCTATTACCTGCATGGTGCGGCGGGCGCGAATGGATTCAACCTCGTTGAAGGAGAGCAGCGCCTGGAAAGTCGCCTTGGTTGAGCTGTCTACAACTATGACGTTTTCAATCCAGAAGCTCTGGTAATCCACGCCCTGCTCATCCAGGTATTTGCGGACATTGGCCTGGGACTCTTTGGCCGCAGCCTGTAACGTTTCCACGACGTACTGGCCGCGCTCTTCCCAGTCCATACGATAAGCGGCAGACAAATCTGCCTGGTTGCGGAAATAAATGAGGTAGCCGGGCTTTTCGCCGGCGGCAAAACGAGCCTGCAGTTCGGGTTCAACGGTGACAACGGCCGTTGTGTCCTGAGCATTTCCTCCAGCTGTAGACTCGCTGATGGGCGAAGCCATCGTTGGCAGCTTGGCCGTGGCCACAGCCGCCAGCAGCAGCAAAACAATAACTGACACCAGCTTCCTTGTACTGTTCATTTTCACTCCTTGTTAAAGACTGTCAGTTCACTAATAAAGACGCCAAATTACCAAGATATTCGTGCGTTAAAAGAATCGCCTCACCTCCTTATAGAAACGCCTGAAAGAGTAAGGACCCCCGTCCCAATGCAGTTAAATATGATGACAACAAATTCTGTTTGGCTCCCTGCGAAAACCCCATATCCAGTCAACGGCCGTTCACTGTGCCGTTACACTAAGAGGATAAGGTTGTCACTTACAAATCATCTCTCGAACCACTACGGAGATGTGTGTGAATTGCCTCGCTGTAGACTGCGCGTGAAAATTGAACTGAAATAGGGGTGCTCATAATTCTCTCATCTTTTGCCGCAGAGGCAAGAGAAATTTGGCATTTCAGTCAAATTCTAGAGAAGCAAGAGCCTGCTTTCACCAGGAATTTTGCAGGCAGGGACGAAGAGGAGCCGAGAAGGTAAAAAGGCAGCATAGGCTGCATGCTTTACAAAGTTTTAGGCCAGTAACCAGTTGGCGATGGGCTTGCCCCAAAGAAGCATGAGGATCGCAGCAACAGCCAAATATTGGCCATAAGGCAGATAGGTGTTGCGCTTAACCAGGCGGGTCACCAGTAAAAAGGCGCTGATCACCCCGCCCAGCACAATGCCCAGCATGAGGGCAATGAGGATGTTGGGCACCCCAAGCATGGCGCCCATCAGCAGAGCCAGTTTCACGTCGCCCTGGCCAATCGCCCCAGGGCCAAAGGTAACTTTCGCCAGCCAGTAGATCCCCAGGAAGAGCACCAACCCTAAGACCGCTCCTAATAAGGCGGATATGAGGTTGATGCCGGGCAGGAAGAGGCTGCACAACAGGGCCACGGCCGTTCCTGGCAGCGTCACCACATCCAAAATCAGCCGGTTTTCCAGATCAATCACGATGATCAGAATCAGCAGGCCGATATAAAAGGCATAAACGACCAGAGTCAGCGGATCATCCAGGAGCCAGGGCAGGCAGGCGAACAGCAGAGCGGTGCCAATTTCCACCAGCCAACCGCGGCGGCGCACAGGTCGGCCACAGTGTGGGCAACGGCCGTTGTAGGCCAACAAGCGCCCAACAGCCAGCCAGCCGGCCGGCCCATAAACATACAGGCAGTCGGCATCAGGACAGTGAGGGCGAGACGGCCGTTTTCGCTGCGGTAAATCGTCGGCCAGCGCATTCACCACGCCGCCCGTCAACAAGCCAATCAGAGCAAACAGCAAATTAAGCATGCGCGGAATTATAACCAAATCCCAAAGACACGAAAGACAAATGTTCACCGCGCCGCCCTCCACCTCCACATACCATGCCGCGATTCACCCCCTGTCTCCTGCCCAGAAAATTTACATTTTCCTCTCCAGAGCCTATAATTTTGTCCAGAGCACAATCTTATGAGCGATGCAACACAGTCCAACACACTACCGCCTGAAAGCGCCGGGATAATTCCCGAAGCTAGCCAGGTAAGCCACCGCAAACTCCGCCAGGCAATTGTCGACCTGTTCGATGCCGGTGAATTCCGTTTATTTTGTCATGATTTAGGCGTCAATTTCGACGATCTGGGTGGGCCAGACACTGGCCTTACAGCCCGCGTAGATGCCCTGATCCTGTACGTCAACCGCCGCCAGCGCCTGCGCATCCTGTTGACTGTGCTGCAAGAGAACCGGCCCAACCTCACCTGGGAGCAAATCCTCACCGACGAAAATGATCCCGAGCCGCTGCCGCTCACCGTGGCGCCGCGGGTCGCCCAGGCGGATGATGGCACGCCGGACACCATTCTTGCCAGCCAGGGCTTCACCGCGCTGCTCAGCCTGCTGCGCAGCCCGGAAACCCACGAAGCCATCGTGCGCTTCCAAAATGACTTTCAGGCCGCCTCCACACGCATCGACCTTTTAAACGACCTAAAACTGGCGCATGATCTGTTTCAGGAACTGGAAAATCGTTATTTTCTCATCGAAAATGACCGCAAGCGGCTGCCTGATGACGACCTGGCCTGGGACAGCCTGGCTCTGAACGAGCCGGAGCTGGAAGCCAAGATCGACGACTTACTGACGCTGGCCGTGCAGTCGGCTTTTGCCGAAGAAGCGCAGCGCTGGTCGCAGCAGCTAGCGACGGTGCGGGAGGCCATGCGCACGGCCGTTGATGGTACCGACCTCGAACAACTCAGCGCGGCCTGCCGGCGCCTCTACCGCATCATCAACCGCCAGCCTTCCCGCCTGAACGCCCAGTTGATCACCATCGCCAAAGCCCTCCGCCTGAAAAACCTGCAAACGGCCGTCACCACCATCTGCGACGTCATCGACGCTTCCGACATCGCCGAACTGGAACTGGTCAACCAGATCAAACAGGGCAGCGGCGCCCTGGGCGGCATCGACACTCGCCTGCAAAACCTCACGGCCGAACACGATGCCTGGCAGGCCATCGACGATGAACTGCGCCGCGTCGAAACTTCCCTGGACAGCGGCCTGGAAGAATTGGACGAAGCCTGGCTGGACCTGGAACCCATGACCCTTGCCCTGCTCCAGACCCAAACAGATGCCTGGGCCACCGACCTGCAAACCGTTCTGACCGAATTAGGCCAGGCCATCAACGAAGCCGTCGTCGTCACCACGCGCCGCCTGTTCCGCCGTTTTCGCAGCCAGAGCGGCCGTCGCTTTCGCCAGGTAGACCTGGAACTGTTGAGCCTGTGCCACGATCTACAAAAAGTTGGTGAATCACTGGATTTATTGTTGAGGACGGTCAAATGAGTGCTTCTGAAACGCCACACACACAAAGCCAGCCCGACGCCTTTCTATCGCTCACCTCGGTACGCCACACTCACCGCGAGCTGCTGCAGCGCCGCCGCCAGGAAGAAGATGAAGCGTTTTACACGGCCGTTACCGATTTCATGCGGCGCGCCCAGGCCAGCGGCATCTACCTGGACAACGACAGCGACCGTTGGGCTGTACAAAACCTCATCGACTACTGGGAAAACCAGCTCTTCCACGCCGGCCGCACCCCGCCTGGGGAAACGCTGCTGGCCGAGTTTGATCCCCACTCCGAGCCGCAGCTCCCCGACGACCTCTGCCCTTACGTCGGCCTGGGCGCGTTCCAGCCCGCCGATGGCCCCCGCTTTTTCGGCCGCGAAGATCTCATCGCCGATTTGCTGGAAGCCGTGCAGGTGCATCGGCTGGTTACCGTGCTCGGTTCTTCGGGCAGCGGCAAATCATCCATCGTCCTGGCCGGCCTGCTGCCGCGATTGGCGCAGGGCGCTGTGGCCGGCAGCAGCCAGTGGCACATTTTCCCGGTGCTTAAACCGGGTTCCGCGCCGCTGACGCAGCTGGCCCTGCTGCTCCAAGCGCCAGATGCCGATCCGACGGAGTGGCTGGTGGAGACCCTGGAAAAATTCCGCCAGGATGACCACCAACTGACCCACCTCATCAACGCCAGCACCGGCGGCACGGCCGTTCTCGTCATCGACCAGTTTGAAGAAACCTTTACCCTCTGCCAGGACGAAAGTGAACGCCAGGCATTCCTGGCTAATCTACGCCAGTTGGCCCAGACGCCTACGCGCCGCCACGTCGTCATCCTTACCATGCGCACCGACTACGAGAGCCAGCTCAGCAAATACACGGACTTCCAGACGGCCGTCGAAGCCGGACAAATTCGCGTCACGGCCATGAACGCCGGCGAACTGCGCAGCGCCATCGAAAACCCGGCCAACTCTATCGGCCTGAAGTTTGAAGATGGACTGGTCGATGCCCTCATCCGCGAAATTTTGGGCGAACCGGCCGCCCTCCCCCTGCTGCAGTTTGCCCTGCTCCAGCTTTGGGAAAACCGCGAACGCAGCCGCATCACCTGGGAAGCCTACCGCCGCATTGGCGGCGTGATGGCCGCCCTGGAAAACACCGCCGAAGCCCTCTTCGACAGCATGATCCCTGAAGACCAGATCACCACCCGCCGCCTCATGCTGCGCCTGGTACAGCCCGGCCAGGGTCTGGAAGTCACCCGTAGCCGCGTTCGCCGCCGCATGCTCTACAGCGCTGGCGAAGCCCAAGATCGAGTCGACCGGGTGCTAGATAAGCTGGTCCAGGCCCGGTTAGTCCACCTATCGGCTGGCGTCACCCTCGAAGACGACCAGTTCGAGGTAGCTCATGAAGCCCTCGTACGCAACTGGCCGCGTCTGGTTGACTGGCTAGACGAAGAGCGCGTTCACCTGCGCCAGCGCCTCCGCCTCACCACTCAGGCCGAAAACTGGGCCGAAAACGACAAAAACGCCGACCTGCTGCTGCGCGGTCCGGCTTTGGCCGAGGCCCAGCAGTTCACCGATTTCAATCCCCTGGAACAAGAGTTTATCGACGCCAGCCTGGCCGAAAAACAACGGGTCGAACTGGAAAAAGAAAGGCAGCGGCAGCGCGAACGCCGTTTCAGCATAGCCCTGGGCGTATTCGCCATCATCGCCATCGTGGGCGTACTTTTCCTGTTTCGGGCCGGCCGCACTGCCGGAGCCGCTCAGGCCACCGCCGACGCCGCCCAGATCGAATCCCTGGCTTCGCAACTGACCAGCGAAGCCCTGGCCCGTGAAGGCACCCGCGAATCGGCCGGGGCCGCGGCCACCAGCACGGTTACCAGCGGCACGGCCACGTCCCAGGCCGATACCATTGCCACCAGCCAGATGCAAAACGAGTTTCGCCTGACAGAAGATGCTCGCGCCACCAGCGAATCCATCTGGGGAACTTCCACAGTGCAGGCTGAGGCTCAGAGCACAGCCACGGCCGTCGCCCAGGCCACCGCCACCAGCAGCAGTTCCTCGCCGCGCGCCACGCCCACACCCACGCCAGATCGCGAGCAGTTATCCAATATCTTCTCCGAAAATGCCCAGCTCGGCGCTTTCTACCGCGACCAGGACAACATGCTGATGCTGTACATCACCGGCCACACCTTCCTGATGGGCGGCTTGCCGGAAGACCCGGAAAAACGGGATAATGAACTGCCGCTGCACAAAGTCACCGTCAACGATTTTTACCTGGACGCCTACGAAGTCAGTGTGCAGCAGTTTGCGGCGTTCTTAAATGCCATTGGCGGCTACAAAAGCAATTGTGGCGACGGCCGTTACGACTGCGCCGCCACCGGTTTCGAAACCAGCTTCACCATGCTGCTCAACAACGTCGGCTTCTACGAAGCCAAAGCCGGCTACGCCAACTATCCCATCAACTGGGTCACCTGGTACGGCGCCCACGATTACTGCCAGTGGGCCAACGCCCGCCTGCCCACCGAGGCGGAATGGGAATACGCCGCCCGCAGTATCGACGAACGCCTCTTCCCGTGGGGCAGCGCCACCCCCAACCGCAGGCTGGCCCTCTTCGGCGTTAATCCCAACACCACCGAGTTTTTCCAGGCGCTGCAGCCGGTTAATGCCTACCCGGATGGCGTCAGCCTCTTCGGCTCTTACAACATGGGCGGCAGCATGTGGGAATGGGTTCAGGACTGGTACGCGCCCGATTACCTGCAAACGCCCGACAACGGCCGTGCCTACGAGCAAGAAACCGGCCTCAAAGTCGCACGCGGCGGCGGCTGGCCCAGCTCCGGCGGCGACTTGCGTACCTCGCGGCGGCTGGGCCTGCCGCCTACCTTCAACATCAACAGAATAGATACCTCACTTCAATACTGGGGCGTCGGCTTCCGCTGCGCCCGCGACGTGCAACCATGAACCAATCCAGCAGATTCCCCAACCTCAGCGAACTACGCGAAGCACATTTACAGCTCCTGGCCCAGCGACGTGATCCGGGCAGCACCCCCACCGAGGCTTTTCTGCAGGCCGTCACGGACTTCGTCTGTCAGGGGCAGGCTACCGGCGTCTTGCTGGACGCCGACGAGGAACGCGACGAGGCCCAGTCTTTGCTCGACTTCTGGAGCAACGAACTGTACCACGCCCACCGCCCTGCACCGGAGGCCACTCTGGCCGATTACGACCCCGAGCAGGCGCCTGAACTGGATAGCGACCTCTGCCCTTACGTCGGACTGGACGCTTTCCAGGCCAGCCACAGCGGCTACTTTTTCGGCCGTGAACGGCTGGTCGGCCGGATGCTGGAGAAACTGGAAAACGGCCGTTTCCTGGCCATCATCGGTCCCTCCGGCAGCGGCAAATCGTCGGCCGTGCTGGCCGGGCTGCTGCCCCGCCTCCAGATTGGCGCCTTGCCCGGCAGCGCCAGCTGGCGCTACTACCCGCGCCTGGTTCCCGGCTCCAATCCGCTGCAATACCTGGCCCAAACGTTGCGCGCCGACTTCAACAGCCACGCCGAATGGGAGCAGGAAACCGGCGATGCCTTCCGGAAAAACACCCACCAACTGGCCAACCTGGTCAACCGGGCTAACGATCGGCCCGCCGTTTTTGTCATCGACCAGTTCGAGGAAATCTTCACCCTCTGCGCCAGCGAAGAAACCCGGCAGGTCTTCATCGACAATCTACTCAACCTCATCGCCGATGAGACAGCCCGTCACACCCTCATCATCACCATGCGCACAGACTTCGAAAGCCAGCTCATGCGTGTCACCGCTTTCCAAAGACCCTACGAGCAGGCCCAGATTCGCGTCACGCCCATGAACGCCGCCCAACTGCACGAAGCCATCAAAAAACCGGCCGACAAAGTGGGCCTGCGCTTCGCCGATGGCCTGGTCGCGGAATTGATCCGCGACGTGCTGGGGGAACCCAACGCCCTGCCCCTGCTGCAGTTTACCCTGCGCCAGTTGTGGGAAAGCCGCGACCGCAACCGCGTAACCTGGGAAGCCTATCAGAAATTGGGCGGCGGGCGGCAGGCGCTGGCCAAAACGGCCGACGCCTTTTACAACCAGCTCAGTCCAGAAGACCGGGAAACGGCGCAGCGCATTTTGTTGACGGCCGTGCGCCCCGGCCCCGGCCTGGAAGTCAGCCGGCAGCGCGTGCGCCGCACCGCCCTCTACCAGCTCCCCGATCCCGCCGAACAGGTGGACCGCGTCTTGCAGGCCCTCAGCAGCGCCCGCCTGATTGTGCTGCTGCCCGGCGAAAACCCCGAAGATGACCAGATCGACCTGGCCCACGAAGCCCTCATCCGCAACTGGCCGCGCCTCATCGGGTGGGTGGAAGAAGAGCGCGTCGCCAAACGCCGCCGCCTGCGCCTGACCGAAGCCGCCGAGCAGTGGGAACTGCTCAACCGCGACCCCAGCACCCTCTGGCGCGGCCTGCTGCTGCAAGAAGCCGACAGCTATCCGGACAAAAATGGGCTGGAAAACGCCTTCGTCACCGCCAGCCTGGAAGCCGAGCAAAAAGAGCAGGAAGAAAAAGCCGCCGCCTACCTGCTGCAGTTAGAGCAAGCCCGCGCCCTGGCCAAAGCCGAACGCCTGCGCGCCGAAGAACAAGAAAAACGCGCCGAAGACCAGGAAGCCTTCGCCACAGAGAGCGCCGCCAACGCCCAGCGCCTGCAGCGCATTACCTGGCTGCTGGCAGTGGTGGCCATCATCGCCATGCTGGCCGGGGGGTGGGCGGCTTTGAACGGGCAGCGCGCGCGCAGCAATGCGGCAAAGGCCGCCACCAGCGAAGCCGCCGCCGTCGCCAATGCCAGTCTGGCGGCTACCAACGAGGCCCAGGCCGTGGCCAATGCCGCCCTGGCCGCCACCCGTGAAGCCGAAGCGATCAGCAGTGCCAGTCTGGCGGCCACCAGCGAAGCCCTGGCCGTAGACAGCGCCAGTGCTGCCGCCACCAGTGAAGCCGTGGCGCTGGACAGCGCCGCCCTGGCCGCTGCCCGCGAAGCGGAGGCCATTCGCAACGCCGACGAAGCCGACCGCCAATTCCGCCTGGCAACCTCGCGTGAACTGGCCGGCGCCAGCACCGACAACCTGAGCAGCGACCCGCAGTTGGCCCTGTCGCTGGCCCTGGAAGCGGTCAACATCACCTATGCCCAGGACCAGACCGCTTCGGCCGAGGCCGAAGATGCTCTGTACCGCGCTCTGCAAGCCTCGCAGTTGCAGATGACGTTGGCCGGGCATGATGGCGCGGTCACGGCCGTTGCCTTTAGCCCGGACGGCCGTTTCATCGCCACGTCCAGCAGTGATACCAGCGTGCGCCTGTGGGACGCCGCCACCGGCCAGACACTCTACATGCTGGAAGACCACGACCGCCCGGTGACCGACGTGGCCTTTAGTCCGGATGGCACGCGGCTGGTCTCGGCGGGCGAAGACGGCCGTATTGTCGTCTGGAACGCGGAAACCGGAGCGCGCATCCTGGCCCGCAACGGCGAAAACGGCGCTATCCGGGCCATCGCCTTCAGCCCAGACGGCAGCCAACTGGCCGCCGCCAACGACGACGCCACCCTGCGCATTTGGGAAACGGCCGGCTGGACCTCACTTTTTCTTTCTTTCGGCCACGATGATGCTCTAACCGACGTGGCGTATACCTATGACGGCCGTTTGCTGGCCACATCCGGGCGCGACGGCCGCATCATCTTCTGGAACGCCGACAACGGACTGTCCGTCAGCGCCATCGAACCGGCCATCTTCCAGGATGCGCCGCTGATCGTGAACGCCATCGCCTTCAGTCCAGACGACCACCTGCTGGCGACGGCTAATGGCAACGGCACGGCGCGCCTGTGGGACATGGCTGCCGCAAGTTGGCGCGACACCTTCGCCGGACACGCCAGCCCGGTCAACGACATCGCCTTCAACCCGGATGGGCAAACCGTTACCACTGCCAGCAGCGATGGCACGGCCAAAGTATGGCGCATCGACAGCGGGCAGGCCATCGACTCGCTGCCGGGCGGCGCCGGAGGGCTGCAGGCGGTAGCCTACAGTCCGGATGGGGCACAGTTGGCCACGGGCGGGCAGGATGGCGCGGCGCGTGTCTGGAATGCCGAGCCAGAATTTGACCTGCTTATCTTTAGCGACCATACCGGCCCGGTGCGCAGCGTCAACTTTAGCCCGGATGGCACACTGGCGACGACAGGCGGCAGCGACCACACGGCCCGCGTGTGGGATGCGGCCACCGGCGCCAGCCTGTTTGTCTTCAGCGACCACAATCAGGTCGTTAACGATGCCGCCTTAAACGCCGACAACAGCCTGCTGGCCACAGCCAGCGACGATTTTAACGCCCGCCTGTGGGACCTGAACACGGGTGAGGTGCAGCTGCCGCTGCTGTTCCATAATGGGCCGGTGAACAGTGTGGTGTTTAGCCCGAACGGCCGTCTTCTGCTCACGGCCAGCGACGATGGCTTTGCCCGCCTGTGGGACGTAACGGACCACAGCCTTCAGGTGCGCTTTGACAATGAGGGGCAGGTGGTGAACCGCGCCGTCTTCAGTGCCGATGGCACGCGGCTGGCGACGGCCGGCGGCGGCGGGCTGGCGCGTGTCTGGTCGGCGGAGGGGGATTTGCTGCTGACACTGGCCGGGCATACTGGGGCAGTGAATGACGTGGCGTTTAGCCAGGACGGCCGTTTCCTGGTAACGGCCGGCGACGACAACACGGCGCGCCTGTGGGATTTAGAGAGCGGGGAGATGGTGCGCACCTTTACCGGCCATTCCGGGCCGGTGCTCGGCGTGTCGTTTAGCGCCGATGAGGTGCATCTGGCCACGGCCAGCGCCGACCGCACGAGCAAAATCTGGCTGGCGGCGACCGGGCAGGCGGTGCGCACGCTGGTGGGACACACCTCGACGGTGTTTAGTGTGGCGTACAGCCCGGACGGCGGGCGGCTGGCGACGGCCAGCGCCGACAGCACGGCCATCATTCAGGCCGTCGATGACCTGGCGACGTTGTTTGAGCGGGGCCTGGCCCGCGCCACGCGCGGCCTGACGCCGGCGGAGTGCCAGCAGTATTTGCGGGGACGGCCGTGTTTGGGAACGATGAGCGATGAATGATGAACGCGGAATGATGAACGGGGAACGATGAGCGATGAACGATGAACGCGGAACGTTTATCGTTCATCGTTCAAAGAAACCTGTCAGGCTGGCGGGCAAATAATTCTACGTGGGGTGAACTTATCGGTTATAATGCAGACATGGCTCAATTATCTGACCAACATGACATGAAAAATATTTCCTTCACGTCGGCCGAGATAGCCAGATTTTGCGAACAGTATCAAATTCGCCGGTTGGCTTTATTTGGCTCCGTGCTGCGTGATGACTTTGGCCCCGCCAGTGATGTGGATGTATTGGTTGAATTTAAACCGCAAGCGCAAGTCGGTTTAATGGCTTTTGCCCGTATGCAGCGTGAGCTTTCAGAGCTGTTACAGCGCCCCATTGATTTGGTAACTCCCGACGGCTTAAAGCCTTTAATCAAACGATCTGTTTTGGACAGCGCGAAGGTTATTTATGCGGCGTGAAACGCTTTACCTGGCCGACATCATTGAAGCGGCGGAGGCAATGGCTGAGTTTGTTCAAGGCCTGAACGAATCCGACTTCAACCGGGACGCCAAAACGCAAAGCGCCGTGATCCAAAAACTTATTGTGATAGGCGAAGCGGCCGCCCGATTACCCCAAGATTTCAAGGATCGGTATCCGCAGATCGAGTGGCGTGATGTGGTTGCTTTTCGCAACATACTGGTACACGCTTACTTTTCCATCAAGCTGGCCATCATTTGGCATACTGTCCAGCATGAAGTCCCCCTGTTACGTCAAAAAGTCATCGAGATCATGGAGCAGGAACGCGAGGAGCAGTAAATACCCTCTTTTGCTCATCGTTCATCGCTCCGCGTTCATCATTCAAAGAAACGTCGCTATCTCCTCCAGGGGCTTTTTGCTGATGACCGGCACTTCGGCGTCCGGGGCGGGGTGGCCCACGACAAGGATGAGATACGGCCGTTCCCCCTCCGGCCGCCCACACAGCTCATTCAGGAAACCCATTGGGCTAGGGGTGTGCGTCAGCGAGACCAAACCGGCGTGGTGGACGGCCGTTACCAGCAGCCCCACCGCAATCCCCACCGATTCTTGCACATAGTAGTGTTTGATTTTACGGCCGTTCCCATCCACCCCATAACTTTGCGCAAACACCACAATCAGATAAGGCGCGCTCTCTAAAAAAGGCTTCTGCCAATCCGTGCCCAGGGGCGCCAACGCCTCTAACCACTCCTGGGGCGCGCGGCTTTCGTAAAAAGCGCGCTCCTCCGCCTCCGCTGCCTGCCGGATTTGCCGCTTCAGCGCCGGATTGCTGACGACGGCGAAGTGCCAGGGCTGTTTATTGGCCCCATTGGGCGCGGTTCCGGCCGTGCGCAGGCAGTTTTCGATGATTTCCCGCGCCACGGGCCGGTCGGAGAAGTGGCGCACGGTGCGTCGCCGGGCCATTTCCGCATAAAAATCGGCCGCCCGCTGCGCCATTTCCTCTGGTGGATACGCTTGATATTGTGTTAAGGGCTGAAATTCTGGGGATTTGTCCATTTTGGATCCTTGGGATTACAAGAAGGCTTTAAGGGCGACGGGCTGAATGCAATAAAGCATCTCAAAAGAGGGGGGATTCTTCGCTGCGCTCAGAATGACCTGTATCCCCTCAAAGCCGGGTTTACCCGGCGTTGTTTTGTAGACCGGCGCTGAAGCGCCGGTCATCACGCCGAAGCCTCCGGTCATCACGCCGAAGCCTCCGGTCATCACGCCGAAGCCTCCGGTCATCACGCCGAAGCCTCCGGTCATCACGCCGAAGCCTCCGGTCATCACGCCGAAGCCTTCGGCCACCATGCCGAAGCCTCCGGTCACCACGCCGAAGCCTCCGGTCATCACGCCGAAGCCTTCGGCCACCATGCCGAAGCCTCCGGTCACCACGCCGAAGCCTCCGGTCACCATGCCGAAGCCTCCGGTCACCTCGCCGAAGCCTTCGGTCACCTCGCCGAAGGCTCCGGGCTAATAGCTAACAGCTAACAGCTAATAGCTATTAGCTTGCGGCTACTCCCCCACCGCATATTTCGCCCGTTTAGCCATGCGGGCGCGCATGTCGTGGCGCAAATCGCGCTTGCGCAGGCGCAAAGAATGGGGCGTTACTTCCAACAAATCGTCATCGCCTAGATATTCGATGGCGTCATCGAGGGAAAGCAGGCGCGGCGGCGTTAGCCCTTCCGTGATGCCGGTGGGGGTGGCCCGGTGGTTGGTGAGATGCTTCGTCTTGCAGACGTTAATCACCAGTTCGTCCTCGCGGATATGCTCGCCGACGATTTGTCCGGCATAGACTTCATCACCGGGCACCACAAAAAACGCGCCGCGCTGCTGCAAATTGGTCAGGGCATACGCCGTTACCGTGCCGGTTTCCAGGGCGACCATCGAACCAAGCGGCTGGGTGTTCAGGTCGCCCCGATATTCTTCGTAACCGTGGAAGAGGGTGTGGAAAATGCCCGTGCCGCGTGTCGCAGTGAGGAACGGTTGGCGAAAGCCCAGCGTGCCGCGCGTCGGCACCAGGTATTCGGCGTAGACGGTGCCATCATCGCCGTAACGAATGGCAATGACTTGCCCTTTGCGCCGCCCCAACATCTCGCTAACGGCCCCATAATAGTCGTTGTGGACCTCTAAAAAGATGTGTTCGATGGGTTCTAGCAGGCCATCGGGGCTATCTTTGAAGATAACTTCCGGGCGGCTGACGGCAAATTCGTACCCTTCGCGGCGCATCGTCTCGATAAAGATGGCCAGATGCAGTTCGCCGCGCCCGGAGACCACAAATTCGTTGGCTTTGTCCGTTTCTTGCACGCGCAGGGCCACGTTGCTTTCCAATTCACGCATAAGACGCTCGCGGATCTGGCGGCTGGTGACATACTGTCCCTCGCGGCCGGCAAAGGGGCTGTCGTTGATGCGGAAAGTCATGCGGACGGTGGGTTCTTCGACCGTGATGGGGGGTAACGGCCGTGGATCATCATAATCGGCAATCGTGTCGCCAATGCCCACGTCCGGGATACCGGCCACGGCCACAATGTTACCCGCGTGCACCACCTCTTGCGGCACCCGCTGCAGGTCGCGGAAGAGATAAACGTTCGTCACTTTGCCCTGGCGCAGCTCGCCCTCGGCTGTGATGTGGGCCACCGTCTGTCCGGTGCGAATGGTTCCACTCGTCAGACGGCCGATAGCGATTTTGCCAACGTAGGTACTGTATTCCAGCGTCGTTACCAGCAGTTGGGTCGGCCCATCCTCATCCACAACCGGCGGCGGCAGGTGGTCGATAATCGTCTGGAACAGCGGCGAGAGGTCGTCGGCCAGATCATCCGGCGCAAAACCGGCTTTGCCTTCCAATGCTTTGGTATAAACCACCGGAAAATCGGCCTGGTCTTCACTGGCTTCCAGGTCGATGAACAGATCAAACGTGGCATTGACCGCATAATCAGGCCGGGACATCGGGCGGTCGATTTTATTGACCACGAGAATGACCTTGAGGCCCCGCTGCAAAGCCTGGCGCAGCACAAAACGGGTCTGGGGCATCGGCCCTTCCACCGCATCCACCAGCAGCAGCACGCCGTCGACCATATTCACCACGCGCTCCACCTCGCCGCCGAAGTCGGCGTGGCCGGGGGTGTCGACAATGTTGATGGTGTAGCCGTTGTAGACGATGCCGGTGTTCTTAGCCAGGATGGTAATGCCGCGCTCGCGCTCTAAATCGTTGGAATCGAGCACGCGCTCGGCGACTTGCTGGTTCTGGCGGAAGACGTTGGCCTGCCGCAGCATGCCATCGACCAGCGTGGTTTTGCCATGATCCACGTGGGCGATGATGGCGATATTCCGAATGTCGTTTCTGGGTTGTAACATAGTATTTACCTTGGCAGACGGCCGTTGGTTGCCCGGACGTGAACGTCTGGGCAATAGAACGACGCCGGGTAAACCCGGCTTTTCCGTGAACCGATTTGTTTTTTACGGCCGTCTACATTGAAAATTGACGCAAAAAGGCCCGATCAGCGTCTTGATCGGGCGATTGGAACCTATTGTATGGGAGGGCGGGAAATATAGCAATGAAACGGCCGTCCTAATTACAAACTGTTAAGCTGCCCCCGCGTGCTGCCTTCGCCTCCCTTTCTGCCTACGGTATAATGTGACACAGTTTCACAGATAATCAAGGCTGAGGAGTGGCCTACATCATGGAAGAAAACAATCTCTTTTACATTTCGTCTGCCGAACAGGAGCACATCATTGCCAGCGGCAACGACGTGCTGGATTTGATGGGAAACAGCGCGCATTATGATTCGCAAAAGCTGCTGCTGGACCAGGCCCACCTCTCGCCGGCCTTTTTTGATTTGAGCAGCGGGCTGGCCGGGGAGATATTTTTGAAGCTAAACAATTACCGGGTGAAAACGGCCGTGGTCGCCGATCTCGCCGCCATCCCCAGCCAACGCTTCCAGGAACTGGTCGCCGAATGCAACAAAGGCCAGGAAATCAACTTCTTCACGGACATGGCTGCCGCCAAAGCGTGGCTTACTAAGTAACACCCCCCCGGCTGAGAAGCTCACCGGCTGTGTCTTTGCGGAAAAGAACGTGCCTGTATCGTTTATACTGAATAGAGGTACCAGTATTTTGACGTCTGCATGTAGGGGTACAGCTGGAAACACCTGGAGAAAACATGAGCTTCAAACAAATCGGCCGATACGAAATAATCCGCGAGATCGGGCGTGGCGGCATGGCCACCGTCTACCTCGGGCACGACCTCTCGTTTCAGCGCGATGTGGCTATCAAGCTGCTGCCGCCCCAATTCAGCCACGATCCGACATTTCATGAGCGCTTCAATCAGGAAGCCCATACCCTGGCGCAACTGGAACACAATGCCGTGGTCCCCGTTTATGATTATGGCGAGGAAGGGGATTGGCCTTATTTGGTGATGCGCTACATGGCGGGCGGTTCCCTGGCCGATCGCCTCAAAAGCGGGCCGCTTTCGCTGGAAAAAGCCACCAACGTCACGCAGCGCATGGGGGCGGCCCTGGATAAGGCCCACAAACTAAAATTCATCCACCGCGACCTGAAACCCGGCAACGTTCTCTTCGACGAAGAGGATTACGCCTACCTGGCCGACTTTGGCATTGTGCGTCTGGCCGAATCGACCCACACCGTCACGATGATCGGCACGCCCGACTACATGACGCCGGAACAGATCCGCGGCCTGGACATCGATTGTCGCAGCGATATCTACCAGCTTGGCATCCTGCTGTTTGAGATGCTGGCCGGGCAAAAGCCGTTTGTGGCCAATGACACGGCCGCCCTGATGTACAAACACGCCCATGATCCAGTTCCCGACGTGCGTGAGTGGAACAAAGAACTGCCGGATGGCTGCGCAGTGGTGATTCGCCGGGCAATGGCTAAAGATCCGGCCGACCGTTATGATTCGGCCGGGGAAATGGCGGCTGCGCTGACGCAGTATCTGACGCGCACGCAGTCCCCCACCGTCCGATTGGAAGCCACCAAACGGCCGCGCCCGGAGCGGGAAACGGCCGTTTCCCCCCACACTCCCCAAGGCCCGCACGTCGTTTCCGCCTCTCTGGAGCATGCATACAGCCGGCCCAAGCGTGAAAAACGGCCGTCGTCTCCCGCCGCTGCAGAACTGCCAGCCAAACGCCCGGCCACGCCCTGGATACGCTGGATCTTTGCCACAGTGGCCGGTTTCGTATTGGGCTTTGTGGCTCTGTTTCCCCTTTATGGGGGATGGAGTTCCTCCAATCTGGTAAACGGCGCGATTTTCGGCCTGGTGGCAAGCTTCTTCCAGTGGCTCGTCCTGCGCCGCCGGATCAACAGGGCCTTTACCTGGATGCTGACTAACATGGCCGTCTTTGCCATTTTCTTTGTCGTTACCGACGTGGCCAGCTCGGATATGCCTGTTTTGTTCCTTCTGTTTGCCGTTGTCCTTATTATGATGGGTATGGGCATCAGGCAGATGCGGCGATCGTCAATGCAGCTATAATGGAGGCGCGGCGCAAAACGGCCGTTAACCATGCTTCATATCATACGAAGGACTGGCAGATTCTATGACCACCGACGATAAAAAAATCATCTACTCTATGCTGGGCGTGGGCAAAATTGTCCCGCCCAATAAACAAATCCTCAAAGACATCTCGCTCTCTTACTTTTACGGCGCGAAGATTGGCGTGCTGGGCCTGAACGGCGCGGGTAAATCCACCCTGCTGCGGATTATGGCAGGGGTGGATAAGGACTTTGTGGGGGAAACGGCCGTTTCCCCCGGCTACACCATCGGCTACTTAGAGCAAGAACCCCTGCTCGACGAAGCCCGCACCGTGCGTGAAGTCGTCGAAGAGGGCGCGCAAGAAGTCGTGGATGCCCTGCGCCAGTTCGACGAAATCAACCTGAAATTCGGCGAACCTCTCACCGACGACGAGATGAATGATCTCATTGAGGAACAGGGCCGCCTGCAAGACCAACTCGACCATATGGACGCCTGGAACCTGGACAACCGCCTGGAACTGGCGATGGACGCCCTGCGCACGCCGCCCGGCGACACCCCGGTCTCCGTCCTCTCCGGCGGCGAGCGGCGGCGCGTGGCCCTCTGCCGCCTCCTGTTGCAGCAGCCCGACATCCTCCTGCTGGACGAACCCACCAACCACCTCGACGCCGAATCCGTCGCCTGGCTAGAGCGCCACTTGCAGCAGTACCCCGGCACCGTCATCGCCGTCACCCACGACCGCTACTTTCTGGACAACGTCGCCGGATGGATTTTGGAGCTGGATCGCGGCTATGGCATCCCCTGGAAAGGCAACTACTCCTCCTGGCTGCAGCAAAAACAAGACCGCCTGCTGCGCGAAGAAAAGAAAGAATCGGCCCGCATAAAAACCTTGCAGCGCGAGCTGGACTGGGTCAATATGTCGGCCAAAGGACAGCGCGCCAAATCCAAAGCGCGCATCTCCCGCTATAACGAGCTGCTCAACCAGGACGTGGAACGCGCCAACGAAGAGCGCGAAATCTTCATCCCGCCCGGCCCGCGCCTGGGCAACATTGTGATTCAGGCCGATGACCTCAAAAAAGGCTACGGCAACACTCTCCTCTACGAAGACCTCAGCTTCGACATCCCGCCGGGAGCCATCGTCGGCGTGATTGGGCCCAACGGGGCCGGCAAAACCACCCTCTTCCGCCTCATCGTCGGCCAGGAGCAGCCCGATGACGGCACGCTGCGCGTCGGCGACACCGTGCAGTTGGCCTACGTAGACCAGAGCCGCGACACCCTGGACCCCAACAAAACCGTCTGGCAAGAAATTTCGGATGGCGAGGAATCCCTCAACCTGGGCCACCGGCGCGTCAACTCGCGTGCCTTTGTCGCCCGCTTCAACTTCCCCGGCAGCGACCAGCAGAAAAAAGTGGGCGACCTGTCCGGCGGCGAGCGCAACCGCGTTCATCTGGCCAAGATGCTCAAATCCGGGGCCAACGTCCTGCTGCTGGACGAACCGACCAACGACCTGGACGTGAACACCCTACGCGCCCTGGAAGACGCTTTGGACAGCTTCGCCGGTTCGGCCGTCATCATCTCCCATGATCGCTGGTTCCTGAACCGCATCGCCACCCACATTCTGGCCTTTGAAGGCGACAGCGAAGTACGCTGGTTCATCGGCAATTACGACGCCTACGAAGAAGACCGCCGCGCGCGCCTGGGCGCCACCGCCGACCGCCCACACCGCATCAGCTACCGCAAGCTGACGAGGGATTAAACGATGCCAGATCAGCGCTTGCCCGCTTTACCCCTTCCGGCGCCGCTGCGCGGTTCGGAAACGGGGTCGTTTACCCATTATTCGATTGCCGTGCGCCTGCCGGACATTGGGCGGCGCATTGTGGCCGAGAACAACTTTCGTTCGCACATCGCGGCTGACATCCAGGCTCTGATCGAGGAAATCCCCAACGGCGCTATTCGCCCGTTGTTTGACCACGATGCCCCAGATGCAGGCGACTGGCGGCAATACTGCCTGCCTTATCTGGGGCAGTCCTGGCTGCAAGCGCCCTGGTTTTTTGTGGAAACGTATTTTTACCGGCGGGTGCTGGAAGCGACACAGTATTTTGAGCAGGGGGCGGCCACGGCCGTTTACGATCCCTTTGCCCGGCAGAAAAAACAAGGCCTGCTCAGCTCGCGGGCGGTTACGCGCGACTTGTGTGCGGCAGTGAACCGCTGGCTGGGCCATCCGGCCGCTCGCCGGGATGCGCTGCATCACCTTCTGTCGGTGGCTTTGTGGGGCAACCAGGCCGATTTAAGCATGTGGCCGGCCGACAGCGATGACAATCCCTCACATGGGGAAGAGGAGCGCCGGGAACACCTGCTGCTGGATGAGTCCACGGCCGTTATTGACCATTTGCTCGCCCCCGACCGCCCTATACGCCTGGATTTGATTGCCGACAATGCCGGGTTCGAACTGGTAGGCGATTTGTGCCTGCTGGATTATGCCTTGCACAGCGATACGGCAGAGTCCGTTACCCTGCACCTGAAATCTCATCCCACTTTCGTCTCCGACGCCACGCCCACCGACGTGCGGCAGACCATCACCTACCTGGCTCAGGCCGATGACCCGGAGATGAAGACGGTGGGCGGACGCCTGCAAGCAGCCCTGGATGACGGCCGTCTCCAACTGCGCGACCATCTCTTCTGGACTTCGCCGCTGGCGATGTGGGAAATGCCTGCCAGCCTGGCAGCCGACTTGCAAGCCGCTCACCTGGTTATCAGCAAGGGAGATGCCAACTACCGGCGCCTGCTGGGCGACCGGCATTGGGCTTTCGACACGCCGTTTGCCGACGTCGTGGCTTATTTCCCCGCTTCCCTGCTGGCGCTGCGCACGCTCAAATCGGAAGTCGTGGTGGGCTTAGCGCCAGACCTGATTGCCGCCATGCCACAGCGTGATCCGGACTGGTTGATTAACGGCCGTTGGGGACTGATCCAATTCGCCCCCCTCGCCTGATCTAGGCCAGAGGACCGGTCGTTACATCCTTTCCGTAAGGAATTTTTGCCGCCAGCCGGCTGGGATTGTGGATTAAAATGGGCAGACACTGCGCACAAATCCATACCTGGCGTCCGCGAAAGTTTAACGACACTAACGGAACTTCATAGTCAGAACGATGGCAATACAAACACTGGACTTTTTTTTGATTTTCTTCTGGCATCCCTCGGAAACTCCTCATACTGGCTTTGAATACAATTTCTTCCCGGCTCCACCGGATCCATAGACATCAAATAATTCTGGTCTCCAGTAAAATATTAACCTGTGTGCTTTGCAAGTGATGTGGGTCAAATCCCAGACCACGCCAGCGGGCAGGCGATTGATGAGCAGCTACGGCCGTTTGCGCCACCGCCAGACCCAAATCATAGACGGCCGCCTCATCCGCCAAGAACCACTGCAGCGGCGCGCCATGAGCGGCAAATCGCTGGCGCGCCGATGTGCTAAATTCTTCAGTCAATACATCCAGGGCAAAGGTCGCTCCCGGAAAATGGCGCGACAGCATTTGGAACAGGGCCGCAACTTCCGCTGGAGCTAGAAAAAACAGCACGCCTTCGGCAATGAACAAGATGTCGGCAGCCGGAACGGCCGTCATCTCCCCCGTCCAGGCCTCATCCAACATGGAAAACGGCAAGAAGCGATGCTGCGCGGTTTCCACGTCTACCAGCCGCCGGACGGCAATGGCCTCCGGCAAATCCAGCTCCCACCACAAGGCTCGCTCAACTCCCAGGCGAGCAAAGCGGGTAGACAACCCTGCGCCCAATTCCACCACGATTGGCCGCTGGCGGGCAGCCAGGAAACGCTGTGTCACGTCGTCGAAAAACCGGGCGCGCACGGCCGTGCCCAACTGGAAAACCGGCGAATACAGCGCCTCCAGCGCCTGGCGCGCCGCTTCCGGCTGCGGAATCTGTTCATACCACTGGGCGGCCAATGGGTCGGCGAACAGGTGGTCGGCACGGCCGTCTTCCTCGGCCCGGGCGCGCAGCGTAAAAAGCAGTGTGCCCGTCAGACCAGACAGCTCAACCATCGAGCCGCTCCCAGACCAGTTTTCCCACAACCGGAGCATCCGCCGGTCCCATGGGCGGCGTGGTCAGTATCAACAAACGGCCGTCGGAGGAAAATTCATAAAAACGGATCAGCTCCTTCCCCACCCAATTCGGCAGCAGGCTGCCCTGCACACGGTGTGTGATCTGGCGCGCCTCGGCGTCGATGGTGTAGGTGCCAAAGTACGCTGTGTAACCATCGAAGGCGGCTTTTAGATGGGCAACGGCCGTGTCCGACATAGCGCCAGCGTGCAAACGCGGCCGGTCCGGGCGCATAAGCTGCGCCGCCATGTAACCGTGCGCATCGTAGTAAATCTGCCCCTGCGGCTCGTCACCCAACGGAAACACGGAGCGCCCGTCACTCTGTTCAAACTCCGACGAAAGCAGCCGCCAGACGCCAACAAAGAGTGCCTGAACCTGGTCAGGCTTATGTACGGCTTCGCTCTTAGCCGGGGAAGATGTGGGCTCGGGTTCGTTCACGGCGTTACAGCAACCGGAATTTAGGAGCTTATGACTGCATTTTTAGCGCCCGGCCGTAAGCCAGTTTGACGGCATCGGTGTAAGCCGGATCTTTAACCGCCATCCCCAAAATGCGCCGTGCTTTCTCGAAATCGCCCTTTAGCAAGTAGAGTCGCCCGAGGATGAAATACACGGCCGTCATGCGCAGGCCCCCCCGCACAGCCCTTTCGTAACAGGCAATCGCTTCATCAGCCTGATCGCGGCTCTCAAAATCCATCGCCTGGCCGATCAGCGCATCGCGCTCCAGCTTGCTGATTCCTGTTTTGCGCGTGACAGCCATGTCGGAGCCATTTTCCTCGCGGAAAATTTCTTCCGCCAACTGCTCACTGGCCAGCCGGACAGCCACGTCAACCGGGTCGGTACTGGGCCGGGCGGCGGGTGCCTCCGCCTTTTTCTGGCGCGCCTCAGCTTCAAAAATGGCCGCCATCTGCCGCACGGTTTCGGTCAACGCATCGGCTTCGGCCTGCTCTTCAGCCGAGAGGCCGGGCACTTCGATTTCTTCCGGTTCCGGCTCGCTAAAACCGGCTTCGCCATGGCGAATAAGATCGATAGCCGTCAGGACATCCTGGTTGCCGGGGTCCAGGCGCAAGGCGGCCTGGCACATCTGGTAGGCTTTCACGTTATCGTTTTGGGCCTGCAAAATGCGGGCAATCGCCAGATATTCGCGCACGGCTTCGCGCTTCTTATTTTGGCGCTGGAAAATCATGGCCAGACGCCGGTGGGGGCCAAGCAGACTGGAATCCAGGCGGATGGCCCGCTCCCAATGACCAATCGCCTCTTCTAATTTACGCTGGCGCAGGAGTAATTCGCCCACGGCCGTATAGGTTTTGGCTGCTTCGGTTAATTGTCCCTGCCGTTCCTGGATATCGGCGACTTTTTTCAGGTAGTTGACGTCCCCATTGGAATATTTGGCTGCCAGCTTATAACATTCCAACGCCCGATCGAGCTGTTTAAGCCCCAGGCACGCTTCTCCCAGGCCAGCGTAAGGCGCCGGTTCCTTGGGAAACTCGCTGGCGGCCGCACGATAGGCATTAAAAGCCTCGGACCACAGCGCTTTAGAACTGTACATTGCCCCGCGTTTCAGGGCTTCTTCATACCGCGGACGATTATGGGCCACTGCATACTCCAAGGTAACATAATTCGGCAAAACGTATTGTTAAAAATATACCAGAGCGGGCTTCTGATCAAGTGGACAATAGGACTAATTATCCGCTCGGTTGCTAGTCTACACGTTGCGCGGTCGGTACTGGAGGGCTTCAGCCAGGTGGGCAGGCTGGATCTGGTCAGCCGCAGCCAGGTCGGCGATGGTACGCGCGACTTTGAGCACGCGGTGGAAAGCGCGGGCGCTGAGACCCATCTGGGACATGGCGCTTTTCATCAACCGCTTACCCGTCTCATCGAGCACGCAAATGGCCCGCACTTCGCTCGGTCCCATGTCGGCGTTGCCAAAGAGGCCATTTTCGCGGAAACGTTCCGCCTGGCAGAGACGCGCGGCTTCTACGCGCTGCCGCACCTGCTCCGAAGATTCGCCACGGCGCACGGCCGTTAGCTTTTCAAAATCCACCCGCGGCACGTCCACATGCAGATCGATGCGGTCCATCAAGGGGCCGGAAATGCGCTTTTGGTAACGGGTGATCATGGCATTGGAACAGGTGCAGGCGTGTACGGGATCGCCAAAGTAGCCGCAGGGGCAGGGGTTTTGTGCCGCCACCAGCATGAAATTGGCCGGGTAGGTAACCGTGCCGCTGGCGCGGGAAATAGAGACTTCGCGCGGCAGCCCTTCCAGCGGCTGGCGCAGCACTTCGATGAGATTTTGGCCAAACTCGGGCAGCTCGTCCAGAAATAAAACGCCGCGATGGGCCAGGGAGATTTCGCCGGGGCGCGGCCAGGCGCCGCCGCCTACCAGCCCGGCATAGCTGATGGTATGGTGGGGCGCGCGAAACGGCCGTTCCCGAATCAACGGTGTATCGGCCGGCAGCAGACCGGCGACGCTGTAAATCTTGGTCACTTCCAGCGCCTCGTCGATGGTCATACGCGGCATAATGCCCGGCAGCGAACGGGCAATGAGGGTTTTGCCGGCTCCCGGCGGACCGGACATGAGGACGTTGTGGCCGCCGGCGGCGGCAATTTCCATAGCCCGCTTGACGTGCTCCTGCCCCATGATGTCGGCAAAATCCGCCGCATAGGTGACCTCGCCGGCGAACACTTTGTCCAGGTCAACAGCGAGGGGAGATAACGGCCGTAACCCCGTTAAATGCCCTACCAGATCCGTCAGGCTGGCAACGGGCATCACTTCCACATCCGGCAGCAGGCCCGCTTCGGGCGCGTCCACGGCTGGCACAAACACACGCTCAAACCCCTGTGCCCGCGCCAGAGCCGTCATCGGCAAAATACCTTTGGTATGGCGCGTGGTGCCATCCAGCGACAACTCTCCGATGAATAATGCGCCGTCCAACTTATCCGGCCAGATTTGCTGCGAAGCTGCCAGGACGCCTACAGCGATAGGCAAATCATAGGCCGGCCCCTCTTTGCGCAGATCGGCCGGGGCCAGGTTAACGGTGATCCGCTTGTTGGCCGGAAAATCCAGACCGCTGTTCTTAATGGCCGAGTGCACCCGGTCGCGGCTTTCCCGCACAGCCGCATCTGGCAAACCTACCAGGTTAAAGGCCGGCGCGCCGCGAATGATGTCTACCTCTACATCGACAATATCTGCTTCCAGGCCAACAATGGCACAACTCATCACCTTCGCCAACATAACCGACTCCTTGATCAGCCTTACTTATCCTTGCTAAACAACAGCACTGCTACGATGAACAGAGTCGCAAACCCGACAAAAAAACCGCTCAGCACACCCAACCCCACGACCAGAGCCGCTCCGATTTTTCCTGTCAACACAAGAGAGACTACGATAGCGCACAATCCAGCCACCCCCAGACTGCCGGAGGCAATAAACATGCAGCCGGGCGGACCATTCTCCGCGGGATTATCGCGCCGCTGGTTTACAAAATAGTCTAAAACCGCACCAACGATTGCGCTGGCCAGACCAATTCCCCCCCCGATGAGGAAGAAAGTCAGGTTATCAGTTGGCAATCTTCATGGCCCTCTCTTTTACTGGCAATATAGCTTAAGTCTCTTTACGGATATCGATTTCGTCGAACGACATGGCGTTGGTGGTAGCGATGGCTACGGCCGCGGCAATGGACAGGGCGCGCTCTATGTCCTGGTCATCGAAATCGCCATCCTGTTTGTTAATAAGCTGTAAAGCGCCAACCACCTGGCCGCGGAAGATTAAGGGGACGCACAAAATCGACTGCGTCCTGAACCCAGTGCGGTCATCGACACTGCGATAGTGTAAGGGGTGGCTGGCAACATCGTTAGAATAAATGCCTGTTCCTGTTTGGGCTACGTGACCCACAAATCCTTCGCCGATCGGCACAGCCAGCTGCGACAAGACCTCTGTCGTCGTGCCCACATTGGCCAGCACACTTAACGTGCCGCGTATGGAATCCAGCCACCACAAAGAGGCCACTTCCACATCCCAGCTTTCGTGGATTTGTTTGATGGCCAGATGCAGCACTTCATCCAGATCGAGCGTGGAGGTGATCGTACGGGTGATGTCAATGAGGGTACGCAGTTCATCCAATTTACGTGCCAGGGCGTGGTCGGCGGCTTGCAAGACACGAGCGTTTTCTAGGGCAATGGCGGCATAATCGGCCAGGAAGGAAAGGAGAAATTCATCTCGTTTGCTGAAGGAACGCATGGCAACCTGGTTGCTAACGGCCAGAGCGCCCATGACCACGCCCCGCAGTTTGAGCGGCACGCAGAGAATCGATCGGGCATAGTGCCCGGCTTTGAGCATAATGCCTTCGCCGGTGAAACGTGACTGGCGAAACGGCCGTCCCTGACGCACCACCTCACCCAGATACGATTCCTCATTGATTAGTGCAGTCTCCCCATCCTGGTCGCCAGACTGATCTACCTTGCCGTAAGCTTTCAGACGCGCACCCGAATCGTCCACAAGCCAGATGCGGCTCCCCTCAGCATCGGTCAGGTAAGTGGCCGCTTCCAAAACACGCTCCAACACCTGGTCTACACTCAACAGCGACGTAATCGCCTTGCCGATCTTAAACAAAGTGTTCATTTCATGCGTCTGGCGGCTTAACTCCACCTTGACGCGGCGCAGCTGCTCGGCAAGCTCCGTTTTGTCGTGCAGCAAACGTGTTTCCACCAGCGACCGGTCAATCGTCTCCACCACTTCATCAACCGTAAAAGGCTTGATCAGGTAATCCTTCGCTCCCAGGCGAAAAGCCTCAATCGCACTCAACTCCGATCCATATCCTGTCATTAAAATAACCGGCGTACTGATCGACTCCTGTGCCATTTGCTGCAATACGTCCAGGCCCGTCATTTCCGGCAAATTAAAGTCAAGCATCACCAGGTCAGGTTTCTTTTCACGAATACAGGCCAAACCCGACTGCCCATCATAAGCATATAACGTTTTATAACCAAAAGTGGGTAGCACGTGTTCCGTAAGATGCTTCACTATCTCGCGGCTATCGTCAATAATTAAAATCTGTTCACCACTCATACGTTTTCTCAGAAGCGATGCATGAAATGCTATTTACGAAGAAAGCCAGCATCCCCCCTACACATCGCCACAACTACCACAATATTTTGCCCAAAGCTTATGCACTTCCTGATACGCATTGGGGGTTCGCCACGAATGATTATAACATAGCCCGCCGCTTCTTGACACGCCCGGTGCGGAGCCTATAATCCACTTTATGAAACGCATAATCCACTCCCCTACTGGACCAGAACTGCACTGCAAAGGGTGGCTGCAAGAAGCAGCTTACCGGATGCTGCAGAATAACCTAGACCCGGAAGTTGCCGGTGACCCGGATAATTTGATCGTCTACGGCGGGCGGGGCAAGGCAGCCCGCAATTGGGAGGCGTTCGACGCCATTCTTGCCAGCCTGCGCGAGTTGGAAAATGACGAAACCCTGCTCGTGCAAAGTGGCAAACCGGTCGCTGTCTTCCGCTCGCATCCAGACGCGCCGCGCGTGCTGATCGCCAATTCCAACATCGTGCCGCATTGGGCCACCCAGGAAAATTTCGATAAGTGGGAAGCAGAAGGTCTGATCATGTACGGGCAGATGACGGCCGGCAGTTGGATTTACATTGGCACGCAGGGTATTTTGCAGGGCACGTTTGAGACATTTGCGGCGGCGGCTAAACAAGCAGGCTGGCCCTCGCTGAAAGGCAAGTGGGTGCTCACGGCCGGTTTGGGCGAGATGGGCGGCGCGCAGCCCCTGGCCGTGACGATGAACGGCGGTGTGGGCCTCATCGTGGAGGTGGATGAGTGGCGTGCCCGGCGGCGGTTAGACCACGAGTATATTGACGAGGTGGCGGAAACGCTGGATGAGGCGCTGGAACGCGTGCAGCATTATCTGGACGCCGGTGAGCCGCGTTCGATTGGCCTCATCGACAACGCGGCCGCGGTGTTTCCGGAACTGCTGGAACGCGGCTTAATCCCGGACATCGTGACCGACCAGACCTCGGCGCACGATTATCTGGCATATTTCCCCCATCACCTGAGTTTTGCCGACGGCCGTTCCCTTCGTGAAACCGATCCCGCCGAATTTATGCGCCTGTCCGGCGAATCGATGGCCCGGCAGTGCGCCGCCATGGTCGAGTTCCAGAAACGCGGCGCGATCGTCTTCGATTACGGCAACAATTTGCGCCAGCGCGCCTTCGACGCCGGGGTAGAAGAGGCGTTTAACTATCCCGGATTTGTGCCGGCTTATATCCGCCCACTTTTCTGCGAAGGCAAAGGCCCCTTCCGCTGGGTAGCCCTCAGCGGCGACCCTGAAGATATTTACGCCACCGACCGCGCCATTTTAGAACTATTCCCGGAAGATGAATCACTGCACCGCTGGATTTCGATGGCCCAGGAACAGGTCCATTTCCAGGGTTTGCCGGCGCGCATTTGCTGGCTGGGCTACGGCGAACGGGACAAAGCCGGCCTGAAGTTCAATGAAATGGTGGCCAGCGGCGAAGTGAAAGCACCCATCGTCATCGGCCGTGACCATTTGGATGCCGGGTCGGTAGCCAGCCCCAACCGGGAGACGGAGAGCATGAAGGACGGCTCCGACGCCATCGGCGACTGGCCGATTTTGAATGCGCTGATTAACGCCGTAAACGGGGCGACCTGGGTCAGCTTTCACCATGGCGGCGGCGTGGGCATTGGCTACAGCCTGCATGCCGGCCAGGTAATTGTGGCCGACGGCACGCCGGAAGCGGCCGCCCGCCTGAAGCGGGTGCTGACGTCTGATCCGGGCATGGGCGTGGCCCGCCACGTGGACGCCGGCTACCAGCGAGCCATCGATGTGGCCCGCGAGCGCGGTGTCCATATCCCCATGATGAAAAAAAGCTAGAGAAAGAGAGTTGAATGGCAGGCGGACAGCGCCTGCCATTTTTTATTCAGACCAGTCGTCGAGAACGGCCGTTAGTTCCAGCAAATTTTCGATCGTCGCGTCCGGGGTGAGCCAGTCCGGCAGGTGAAAACGCTGGTTGGCGCGCAGCAGTACGGCACGCATTCCGGCGGCGTGCGCGCCCACAATGTCGTGTTCCGGGGAATCGCCGATGAAGATGGCCCGGGCCGGTTGCACGCCCAAATCCTCCAAAACGTGCAGATAGGGCGTGGGCTGTGGTTTCCACTTGGCCGCATCCGCAGAAAAAAGCATGGCATCAAAATAACCATCCAGGCCAAAACGCTGCAGGTCGTTGATGTGGGCGGCGCCGGTAAACATCGTGTTGGACAAAAGACCCAATTTGTACCCGGCAGACTTCAGGTAAGTGAGGATTTCTTGTGCGCCGGGCAGGGGATGGGCCTGGGAGCATAAGGCAGTCTGGTATAGTTCGGCGGCTTCTGCCAGCCAGTCTGGCTGGATGCCGTTGGCCCCCGCGCAGGTGTGCAGAATGTCATCGAGAAAGTCTATGAGGCGCAGGTTTTGGTGGCCGGATACGGCCGTTTCCCACTTCCCCGGCAAAATAGAAAAGCCCGTATCCCGGAAAACCGTAAATTCTGGCAGCTGGCCGCCTTGTGCACGCAAGTAATCATAAGCCGCCTGCAAACCCGGCGTTTCCAGCGCCGGCCAGGCATCGTAAGGGCCGGTATACTCAATCAGCGTCCCCCCCAGGTCAAAAACAACTGCCTCTATGCTCACATTTTGCTCCAAAAAGACGAACGATAAACAGAGAACGATGAACACCGTTCCCCGTTCATCGTTCTCTGTTCATCGTTCCTAATTATGTTCTACCAGTTTGGCCACCGTCACGCCGGCGCCGCCTTCACCATCTTTGCCTTCTTCCCAGGAGGAAACGTGGCTGTTGCTTTTGAGGGCTGTGCGCACACCTTCACGCATGCGCCCGGTGCCTTTGCCGTGGATGATGCGTACCCAGGGCATGCGCGACAGGAAAGCCGTATCCAGAAAGCGCTCTAGTTCGGCCAGGCCTTCTTCCACGCGCTTGCCGCGCAAATCCAGTTCAAACCCGCTGGCCGATGAGACGGAGGCGCTGTAGCCGCTGCTCTCAATCTCTTCTTCTTCCTCCACCGGCCGGCCTTTAAATTCCAGGTCTTCAAAGCGAGCGCGCATTTGCAGACGGCCCATGGCGACAACGGCCTCGTTGTTGCCCAGCGACACTACTTCGCCTTTACGGTCCAGCGATTTCACCAGGACGGTATCGCCGACTTGGAGTTTACGGCGAATTTGTTTGGTAGACGGTTTGGGCGGGGAGGTAACGGCCGTAATCGGCTTCAGCTCTGTCTCCTCGACGGTGGCCACTTCCTGGCTCACCTTTTTTAGCTGGTTCAACGACACCGCGTCGCGAATCTGGCGGCGGGCGCGGGCCAGTTCCGCCTGCACCGCCTCAATTTCCGCCCGGGCCTGCGCCTGCGCTTCGGCCAGGATTTCGCGGCGTTCTTCTTCGATTTGCGCCAGGCGATCCGCCAGTTCGCTGCGCTGGCTCTCCGCCTCGCGCAGCGCCAGGCGCGTCCCAGCTTCCTCCGACTCCATCTTGTCGCGCAAATCGTAGATCGTGTCCAGCAGGCTTTCCGCTTTATGGCTGCCTGCGCCAATCAGGTGCATGGCATCTTCCAGAATGGTCTCATCCAACCCCAACCGGCGGGCAATGGCAATGGCGTTAGAACGGCCGGGCAGCCCAATCGTCATCTCGTAGGTGGGCGAAAGCGTGTCCACGTCGAACAGCAGCGAGGCATTGGTCGCCCCATCCGTCTGGCTGGCGTAGAGTTTTAGCTCCGGGTAATGGGTGGCAATGAACGTCGTCGCTCCTTTGTCGCGCAGGAAACTGACGATGGACTGGGCGAGCGCCGCGCCTTCGGCCGGATCTGTGCCAGAGCCTAACTCGTCAAACAGCACCAGGGAGCGCTCATCCACCTGCTGCAGGATGCGGGTGATGTTGGTGATGTGGGCCGAGAAAGTAGACAGACTTTGTTCGATGGACTGCTCGTCGCCGATGTCGGCAAACACGTTGTCGAATAAGGTCAGGCGCGCCTCTTTAGCCGGCAGGTGCAGACCAGATTGGGCCATCAGAACCATCAGGCCGGTAGTTTTGAGGCTGACCGTTTTACCGCCAGTATTCGGGCCAGTGATCAACACGATGAAAATGTCTTCATCCAGCGTCAGGTCTGTGGGCACGACGGTGGCCGGATCCAGCAGCGGATGGCGCGCCCCCTTGATCCAGATGGTGGAGCCAGGGTGCGGATTAGGCGGCGGCGGGGTCCATTTTTCGCGCTCGTTGGCGTGTTTGGGCGGGCGTGGGGCGGCAAAGACGCGCCAATCCACAAAATCCGGCTCCACGCCGTGGATAACGGAAGCATAGCGGGCGCGGGCAAAAATCAGATCCAGTTCGGCCATGCGTTCCACGACACGCTTGATGCTGTCGCCTTGCTCGGCCACCTGCTGTGAAAGTTCGGCCAGGATACGCTGGATTTCTTCTTGCTCAGCGATTTGCAGGCCGCGGTACTCGTTGTTCAGGTCTACAGTGGCCAGCGGCTCGATCCACAGGGTAGCGCCGCTGCCGCTCTGGTCGTGGACGATGCCTTTGATGCGGCCTTTGGCGTCGGCGCGCAGCGGCACGACGTAACGGCCGCTGCGCATGGAAACGAGCGGCTCTTGCAGGTATTGGTTTTGGCTGCTTTGCAGGATGCGCTGGAGCTTTTCCTGGATACGGCCGTGTACCACCCGTAGTTCCTGGCGCAGCCGGGCCAGCTTGGGGCTGGCGCTGTCCAGCACCTCGCCGCGTTCATCGAGCGTCTGGCTGATGGCCGATACCAGGCCGGGGCATTCCTCAATCAGTTCGGCGATTTCCGCCAGGTGGGGGAAGGTTTCTTCGGCCTTGAGCAAATTGCGGCGCAAATTGCGGGCGGCCACCAGCGTGCTGCGGATGTCTAGCAGTTCTTCAGCCGGCAGGGTGAAACCGCGCTCGGCGTTGTCTACCGGGCGGCGCACATCGCGCGCCCCACCGATGGTGACATTGCTGTGGCTGTCCAACAGGCGTGCAGCTTCGGCCGTTTCGGTCTGCCACTGGCGCGCTTCCAGCACATCGGTGGTGGGCTGGAGGGCCAGGGCGAGTTCTTCGCCGCCGCTAAAGCTGGTGTAGCCAGCCAATATCTGGCGCACCTTATCAAATTCCAGGGTGATTAAACTCTTGCTATCCATGTTGGCGTTAGTATATCTGAAATTAAGTAGGGGAACAGACGGCCGTTACCGACCAATTTTGCTTCACTGCCCCTAAAGTACCAGCCTATAAGGCCCTGACGGTTTGGTAGCGGTGTGCTTTTCCGTTAAAATTTGCCTCGTGGGTAGCGAAGAAATGATTGAGACAGGCGAGTCTCCTGTCATCCGGTTTGAGGGTGTAAGCAAGCGCTTCACGTTCACGCGAGAGAAATCACAGAGCATTCTGGAGATTCTGCTGTCGGCGTTCCGGCGCAAGTCGGCGGCGGCGCAGGACCGCGACCTGTGGGCGCTGCGCGACGTCAGCTTTGATATTTTGCCGGGGCAGTGTGTGGGAATTGTGGGCCGGAATGGCAGTGGTAAAAGCACGGCCCTCAAGCTGGCGGCGCGTATCCTCCGCCCGACAAACGGCCGTGTCTGGATTCGCGGCCGGGTGGGCGCGCTGCTAGAACTGGGCGCCGGCTTCCATCCCGACCTGACCGGGCGAGAAAACATCTATCTCAACGCCTCGCTGCTGGGCCTTTCTCAGGCCGACATCGACGAGTGTTTTGCCCAAATTGTCGAGTTTTCCGAATTGGGGGACTTCATCGAAATGCCGGTCAAGCATTATTCCTCCGGCATGTACATGCGCCTGGGGTTTAGCGTAGCCATCCACATCAAACCAGACATCTTAATCGTTGATGAGATCTTGGCCGTGGGCGACCAGGCTTTCCAGGCCAAGTGCATCGACCGCATCTATGATATGCGCGACAAGGGCACAACAATTGTGATGGTGAGCCACAATTTAAATATTTTGCGCAGTCTGTGCTCGCATCTGTTGTGGATTGACCACGGTGCGCTGCGGATGTGGGGGCCTACGGAAGAGGTGGCCGCGCAGTATATGGCTTACGCCTATGAACAAGAGGCACGGCAGGCCGAATCAACGGCAGAGAGTGGGGCTTTTAAGCGTTGGGGCAGCGGCGAAGTGGAGATTACGGCCGTGCGCTTTTTGAACAGCGAGGGCAAAGAAACAAACACCTTCACCACCGACGAGGCCATGACCATCGAACTCGCTTACACCGCCCACCAACCGATTAAGTCGCCGGAGTTTGGGTTTGATATTTTGCGCCAGGATGGCGCGCACGTCAGCCGGCCCAACAGTGTTTTATCCGGGCTTAACGTCGGCACGGTTATGGGGTCCGGTAAAGTTTGTTATCACATTGACCGGCTGCCACTGCTGCCGGCAAAGTACAGGGTAACGGCGGCAATTTATAACGGCCGTCACCAATCCGCCTACGATCATCATGATCAGGCATACACTTTTCGTATTGTTCCGTCTGAATCGACCCATGAGCTGTATGGTCTGGTTCAGCTGCCGGCGACCTGGGAGTTTCAACCCGAGGCGCCGGTTCCCATGTGAACCCGTAAATAGAGGTTTTTTAACCATGAAACAGATGAAGAAAGTGAGTGTGGCCCTCGTCTTTTTGACGGCGGTCCTGGTAGTAATTGTAGCGGTAATAACCACGGGAGAAACGGCCGTGCCTACACTGGCGGCCACTTTGCCACCCAGTCAGGTTGCATATCCCAATGAAGCGGTGTCATCCAGTGCAGCTGCGCCAGTCAGCCAGACTGTACCGCCTGCGGAAGTACAGTCGCCAGACGCCGGAATGGCAAACTGCCGGTATGGCGCTACCCCAGTGAACGATGCAAATGACACTATCCCCTGGCTGTCCACCATTGGCGCCGGCTGGTTCCTGACGTTCGGTCCTAACAAGCCCGGTCTTACACCTAGCAACGACGCACGCTTTGTGCCTGTCTTGCGCGTTAATGAGGAAATGGTTGGTGATACATTCACCGGCGTGTGGACTGTTGGCGGGCAGACGGGAACGGCCGCCAAGACCTACGTGCAAAACCTGGTAGCCTCTCAACCAGGCGCGCTCTGGATCGTGGGCAACGAAGTGGATCGCCTGACTCAGGATGAAATGACTCCCGGCGTCTACGCTCAGGCCTATCACAATATTTATGGCTGGATAAAGGAAGCGGATCCCACAGCCCAGGTAGCTATTTCTGGTCTGGTGGAGGTGACACCTGCCCGCCTATGGTACCTCGATCAAGTCTGGAACTCCTACAAATCCTTGTACGGCACGATCATGCCGGTTGACGTGTGGAACATGCACCTTTACATCATCAACGAAGTGATGTTTGATGGAACACCGGGCGCCGCGCACATTCCGATCGGATTTGATCCGGCCAGCAATCCTTCGATTCACCTCAAGCGGCTGAGCAGCTTAGGACCAAACGCCAGCCAGGAGTGCGCCGACAACGATATCTACTGCTACGCCGAGCATGATGATATGACCATCTTTGCCCAGCAAATCCACGACATGCGCACCTGGATGAAAGCGCACGGCCAGCAAAACAAACCGCTCATTTTGTCTGAGTATTCCCTGCTTTGGCCATATGTCATCGATCCGGGTGGGTGCTTCTTGCAAGACGAACGTGGAAAGTGTTTTGATCCCAACCGCGTATCCACATTCATGGTGAACAGCTTTAACTATCTGGAAAACGCTAAAGATCCCAATTTGGGCTACTCTTTGGACGACAACCGCCTGGTGCAGCAGTGGATGTGGTTTTCCTTATACGTCCCTTCGGAACCGGAAGCCATACCGGCTTATCCTGGCTCGGCCAGCAACTTGCTGAACAAAGAATATACGGCCCTGACGCAGATGGGGACAACCTACCGCAACTATGTCACGGCCCAAGGGGTGAACCGCAACTTGTTTGTCACGCAGGTGCGCAGCAGCGTTGCCTTTACCAACGGCAACCCCACGACGACGGCAACGTTGTCGGTCTTTTTCCGGAATAGTGGGAACACGGCCGTTACCACACCATTCAACGTTACCTTCTACAGCAACGCGGCCATGACCAACGTCATCGGCACGGCCTCCTTCACTCCCAAAGTGGAAGGATGTGCCATGGTTGCCTACGAATCGTTAGACGTTCAATGGACAAACCTGGCCCCCGGCGCGCATCCCTTCTGGGTGAAAATAGACAGCAGTGCCAGCATACCAGAAACCAATGAATCGGATAATGTGGGCTACGGCACCGTGATTGTCGATCCTGCCGCCCAGGTCTTTTTGCCCGGCATTCTGCGGTAAACAACGTTCTTAAACGCCCATGAACAGGTTTGAGGCCCAGACTTGTTCATGGGCGTTTTTTCTCAGGCAAGCCAGTTTGCAACACTGGCTTGCCTGGATTTCTCAAACAAAACGCCATGCGCTTCTCTCGTCGCCAAGAGCTACTTGCTGCCTTTCTGCTTGGTCTGTTGGCCATCGGGATCTTCAATTTACACTACCGCTCGCCCATTCTCACCACCGGCAGCGATGCCCGGTTTAGTCTGTACGTCACACAGGCCCTTTTGTCCACGGGCAGCATCCAGTTAGATTCACGCCTGGAAGCATTTGGGCCGGACATCCGGCAAGATTACCGCATAGAAGAAATTGGTGAACATCTCTACTATTACTTTCCCCTCGGTTCTTCACTCTTTTCGCTGCCGTTTGTGTGGGCCGCCAATCAGGCCGGCTACCTGGTCGATTCAACGCAGCACGAAGACCGGCTGCAAAACCTCATTGCCGCCATCTTGTCGGCGTTGATCTTTCTGGTTACTTTTGCCGTTTTCAGATGTTACGGCGGTCTGTGGTGGAGCACGCTGGCGGCGACAGTGGCCATGTTGGGCAGTTCCTTTTCCAGCACGCTGGGCACCGGCTTGTGGACACTCAACTTCGCCACGTTGTTTGTTATGTTGAGTATTTGGCTACTTGTGCGCCGGGACAGCGCCCACTCAACCACCGTTCACCCCCTCTGGTTAGGGAGTTTTTTGTTTGCAGCATATCTGGCGCGCCCCACAACGGCCGTCTTCATCCTCCTCGTGTTCGTCTACCTTATATGGCAAGACAAGCGGGAAGTATGGGTAACGGCCGTTACCGCTCTCGCCTGGCTGTTCCTGTTTGTCCTCTATTCCCGGGCTGAGATGGGGGTCTGGCTGCCACCCTACTATTTACCGCAGCGGCTGGCCGGAGCCAACGTGCCGTTACCCATCGTCTTTTACGGCTTATTCTTCAGCCCGGGGCGTGGATTGTTCGTGTTCAGCCCGATGTTTCTGCTGCTGCTCATCGTGGCCTTGTGGCGGTGGCGCCACCTGCGCCACGAGCCTTTATTTTGGTTCGCGCTGGCCTGGATGGGGCTGCACACATGGACCTTGCTGCGATTTGAACATTGGTGGGGCGGCGCCAGCTTTGGGCCGCGCCTGCTTACCGACATTGTGCCGGCGTTTATCATCTTAACGGCCGTTCTTCGCAAACGTTGGCCGCTCGGCCTGGGGCTGCCCGCTCGGCGCTGGCTGCTGGGGTTGGGGATAGTGACGGCCGTCTTCAGTATTTATGTCAACGCTTATGCCGGTCTCTACGTTCCGGCTACCAGCCTATGGAACAGCATGCCCGACATCGATAAGGCACCGCAGTATCTTTTCGATTGGCGGCATCCCCAGTTTGCCGCTACCCAGACCGCCAACTGCGCCAGGGACACCGATTTCCACCTGCAGCGGCTGGCCAACCATGAAACCGTGCTGGCGCCTTACCAGCCCGGCTTCGCACTCCCCTGGGCAAACGCAGCACCGGAGGGCACTTACAAGCGTGATCCGCAGTGGTATCTACCCGCCGCCAGGCGACGCGCAGCCGTGACCATCCCCAATCCACTGGGCAGCTTCAAGATATTTCTGCCGGTACTGGCCAACGGCGCGCAGCAGCTGGGTTTATTAGTTGGCTGGGATCTGTCGCAGCCGGCGGGTGTGACGGCCGTGTGCCAGCCCGCCTTTCTGGCCCTGCGCCTGACCGCCCTGGAGCCGGATGTCCCCTACACCCTCCATCTGACCGCTCGTTCAGCCGCGCAGCAGCCCATCGTCATAGAGTTTAACGGCGATGTGATAGACACGATTCAGCCCCAGCCGGCGTATCAGGAATGGCATATTCCCCTGGCGGGACGGCCGTTCCATCCAGACTCCTATGATCTGTTCACCTTTACCACGCCTGCTGGCGCGCCGCCGGATCTGACGCTCCAGGCGGTGACAGTTTCCCCGGCAGATAAGGCGGATCCGTGAGTAAAGGCGCGCATTTCCTTTGACAACACAGGAGGGTCTGGCTATAATCTCCCTTCGTCTGTGTGGGTCGTCCGTCCACTGCCCATACAAATTTATAATCAGACGCAGCCGGCATCTTGTATGCCGGTTCTTTTTGGAGGTATGTTGTGTACGCAATCGTAGAAAGTGGCGGCCGGCAGTACCGCGCCGAAGAGGGTCATAGCTTTTCAGTAGAAAAGCTGCCCTACGAAGTCGGTGACCAAATTGAGCTGAATAATGTTTTGCTCCTGGCCAATGGCGATGGAGTAAAAATTGGTCAACCAACACTGGCAGGCGTTTCGGTAAAAGCAACGGTCGTTGAACAATATCGCGGCAAGAAGATTTTTGTTTGGAAGTATAAGGCGAAGAATCGGTATCGTCGGCGGAAAGGGCATCGGCAAAGCTATACCCGTTTGCGCATTGACGAGATCGTCGCCGGTTAAGGAGAAAGTATCATGGCACATAAGAAAGGTGGCGGTTCAACACGAAACGGCCGTGACAGCAACGCAAAACGCCTGGGTGTCAAACGGTATGGCGGCGAGCACGTCATTCCCGGCAACATCATCATTCGCCAGCGCGGCACCAAAGTTCGCCCCGGCAACTACGTCGGCCTGGGCAAAGACTACACCATTTACTCCCTCATCGAGGGGCAGGTAACATTCGAGACCAAACACGGCCGTAAATACGTCAGTGTTTATCCGGCGAGTGAACAAGAGGCTTAGTCATCATGAAAGAAGATATCCATCCGCAATGGTATCCCGATGCCAAAGTCATCGTTGATGGGGAAGTCGTGATGACCGTTGGCTCCACCCGTCCGGAAATCCGCGTGGAAATCTGGTCCGGCTCTCATCCCTTCTACACCGGCACGCAGCGCCTGCTGGATACCGAAGGGCAGGTTGATCGCTTTATGCGCCGTTTGCAGCGCCGCGAAGCTATCCTGGCCGAACAAGATAGCAAAGAAGAAAAAACCGTGCCGACCAACCTGGAAGTCAGCGCCATGTCGCTGGGCTCCCGGGCCGAAAAAGCCCTGGAAGAAGCAAACGTTACCACCGTCGGTGACGTGCTGGCCCTGCTGCAAGAAGGCGACGACGCCCTGTTGGCTCTGCCAGGCATTGGCCAGAAAGCGCTCATCGACATCAAGCGCTTCCTGCGCGCCGAGGGCCTGATCGAGTAACGCACGGCCGTTGCACTCGGAAAACCAACAAAGGGCAGATGCGGTAACGTATCTGCCCTTCTTTGTTTATTTGCATACACGAAAAACATCAAACGACAAAAACAATCATGGGAAAACACACGAGAGGAAAAATCGAAGTCATCTGCGGCAGCATGTTCAGTGGCAAAACCGAAGAACTCCTTCGCCTGCTGCGGCGCGCCGTCATCGCCCAACAGCAAGTCCAGGTCTTCAAACCCGCCATCGACGACCGCTTCCATGCCCAAAAAGTCACCTCCCACGTAGGCAACGCCTTCGAAGCCCATCCCGTTAACTGCGCCCAAGACATCCTCAGCCAACTGCTGCCCGAGACAACCGTCGTGGCCATCGACGAAGTCCAGTTTTTTGAGCCAGAAATCGTGGAAACCTGCGAGGCGCTGGCCCACGACGGCAAACGGGTGATTTGCGCCGGGCTAGACATGGATTTCCGCGGTGAGCCATTCGGCCCCATCCCCGCCCTTTTGTCCCGTGCGGAGCAAGTCACCAAGCTGCACGCTATTTGCGTCGTTTGCGGCGAAGAAGCCAGCCGCACCCAACGCCTGGTAGAAGGCCAGCCCGCCGCCTACGATGATCCCATTGTCCTGGTAGGCGCAGCCGAAGCCTACGAGGCGCGCTGCCGCCAGTGCCACCAGGTGCTACCTCCCCGTAACGGAGTGAAAAACCATGAATAAAAATCCTGTCCGCGATTTAAACAGCGACATCGACCATGTGCTGATCGATGAAACGGCCCTAGAGATGCGCATCCAGGAAATGGCCGCCGAGATCACGGCCGATTACGAAGGCATCGAAGATTTACTGCTGATTTGTGTCTTAAAAGGCGGCTACATTTTTCTCTCTGATCTGAGCCGCGCCATTGAGCGGCCGCACGCCATCGACTTCATGGGCATTTCCAGCTACGGGTCGGGCACACGCAGCAGCGGCGCAGTGCAGATCATCATGGACCTGAAGGAGCCGATCGTGGGGCGGCACGTGCTCATCGTCGAAGATATCATCGACAGTGGGCGCACGCTGGATTACATGCGCCGCAATCTGCTGGCCCGTTCACCGGCTTCACTGCGCATCTGTACGCTGCTAAACAAGCCTTCGCGCCGGGAGATTGACGTGCACGTCGAATACATCGGTTTCAACATTCCTGACGAGTTTGTGGTGGGTTATGGCCTGGACTTTGACGAAATCTATCGCAATCTGCCCTACATTGCCGTGCTGAAGCCGGAAGTGTTCGCCCATCTGCAAGCCTGATTTACCCAGATCGTTTATCGTTCACCGTTCCCATGAATCCATCTATTCCCGCAGATCTCTCGCCATACGCCGGCCGATGGGTGGCAATTGTGCAAGGCCGGGTAGCCGGTGTCGGCGAAACGCCGGAGGCGGCGAAACGCCTGGCGCAGCACAACCGCCCCAAGGAACGGCCGTCGCTGCAATTTGTCGAGGCACCGGGCGGTGAGCCGCTGCATCTGCCGCCGCTGCTGGACGAGATACGGCCGTTTCTCGCCGCGCTCGACATCCCCGTGTACCTGGTAGGCGGGGCAGTGCGCGACGCCCTGATGGGCCGCCCCGGCCACGACCTCGATTTTGTCGTGCCCGAACAAGCCATCCGCCTCACCTTCAAAATGGCCGATTATCTCAACAAACCAGCCTACGTGCTGGACCAGGAACGCGACGCCGGGCGGGTGGTGCTGCGCGAAGAAAACACCACCCTCGATTTTTCCCGTTTTCGCGGCCCAGATCTGGCTGCGGACCTGCGAGACCGCGACTTCACCATCAACGCGCTGGCGCTGCCAGCCACGGCCGTTACCGCGCACAGCGTCATCGACCCGCACGGCGGGCTGGCCGACCTGGCGGGTCGCCGCCTGCGCCTGGTGCAGCCGCAGGCGTTGGAACGAGACCCGGTGCGTACGCTGCGCGCCATCCGCCAATCGCTGGCGCTAGACTTTGACCTGACGCCGGAAACACGCACGGCCGTGAGGGTGGCCGCGCCGCTGCTGTCTGGCGCCTCTGTGGAGCGCGTGCGTGACGAGCTGGTTAAACTGCTTAACACGGCCGTGCCCGACCGGGCTGTGGCGGAAATGTACTCGCTGGGCCTGCTGGCCGAGGTGCTGCCGGAGATTGCGGCCCTGGCTGACGTAGCCCAATCCGCCCCGCACACGCAGCCGGTGCTGGCCCATACCCTGGAGGTACTGCGCTGGCTGGCGGTAGTGGAAACGGCCGTCGTTGCCCAACAGCCGACGGCCCATGCCAGCCTGCAAACCGCGCAAGAGGCGCTGGCACCTTACGCCGCGGCCCTGGCGCAGCACCTGGAAAGGGCCGTGGATGGGGGATTAGACGGCCGTGTCTTGCTGCGTCTGGGAGGACTGTTTCACGATGTGGGCAAGAAAACGACTCAGACCGTGACCGAAGACGGCCGTATCCGCTTTTTGGGCCATGACGGAGCGGGGGCCGAGCTGGCAAACGGCCGTTTGCGCCAGTTAACGTTCAGCAATCAGGCCATCAAACACGTGGAAACCATCGTGGCCGGGCATATGCGGCCGATGCTCCTGGCTGCGACCGGCAGCGCGCCTTCGCGCCGCGCCATTTACCGCTACTTCCAGGCTACCCAGACGGCCGGGTTAGATATTTGCCTGCTCAGTCTGGCCGACCACCTGGGAACATATGGCGGACCCGGCCCGGAAGCAGAGTGGCAGCAGCTAGTGGCCGTGGTAACGCGCCTGTTAGCCCACTACTTTGATCATCACACCGACACCGTCGCGCCCGAGCCGCTGGTGGACGGACACGATCTCATTCGCCTGCTGCAAATCCAGCCCGGGCCGGAAATCGGCCGGCTGCTGCGCCTGATACAGGAAGCGCAGGCTGCCGGGGAAATCCACAACCGCGAAGATGCGCTGCTTCTGGCCCAGCGGAGCAAGAATTAGCTGTTGGCTGCCGGCTGCCGGCTATCCTTTATTCATCTCTAGCAGGGCCAGGAATTCTTGCCGGGTAGCCGGGTTGCTCTTAAATGAACCCACCATCGCACTGGTTACCAGGCGCGCCTGCTGTTTTTTGACGCCGCGCATCATGGCACAAAAGTGTGTGCCTTCGACGATAACGCCCACACCCTGCGGGGCTAAAATCTCGTTCAACGTATCGGCGATTTGCTGCGTCATGCGCTCCTGCACCTGCAGGCGATGGGCAAATATGTCGACTGTACGCGGGATTTTTGACAGACCGATAATTTTCGCGTCCGGTACGTAGGCCACGTGGGCGCGGCCAAAAAAGGGCAGCAGATGGTGTTCGCACATGCTGAAAAACTCAATGTCCTTAACCATGATCATTTCGTCGTATACCACTTCGGACACAGCTTCCGCGACGAACTCGGCCGGATCTATCTGGTAGCCGTCCAGGATCTCGCCAAACATAGCGGCTACACGGGAGGGGGTACGGCGCAGCCCGCGCCGCTGCGGGTCTTCGCCTATGGCGCCTAGAAGGGTATGCACGGCCGTTTCCAGTTCTTCAAAGTTCATAGTTTGCTCCGTTTTTCAAATAGCAGTCAGCCATTATATCACCGGGAAACGGCCGTGCTGCCGGAAGCGTGCGCAAAATTACTGCCACAGCAACCGCGCCTTCCCCTCTTGCTTTGCGCCAGGCCCAAATCATTAAAGTTAGCATGATTGTCAGTGCGCTAGACGTAAAAAAAGATATAATGGTACATATCTCTTTCCCATTTTTATGTCACTCTACAAGAAGGGTGGTCCAACCATGAACCCATAGCACCCTTGGGAGCAGTCACTGGAGGCAATGAATATGACAAAAGATAGTTTAACCATTACCGATAATCGCACCGGCAAATCCTACGAAATACCTGTGACCTACGATACCATCAACGCGATGGATTTACGCCAGATCAAGGTAAACCCGGATGATTTTGGCATGATGAGTTATGATCCCGCGTTTAAGAATACCGCTTCCACCAAAAGCACCATCACCTATATCGATGGCGCAAAAGGTATTCTGCGCTATCGCGGGTATCCCATCGAACAATTGGCCGAAAAATCAAATTATTTGGAAGTAGCTTATTTGATTTTGAACGGTGAACTGCCCACCAAAGCGGAATACGATGAGTGGCAGTACGAAATTTTGCATCATACGTTTGTGCACGAAAACATCAAGCGCCTGATGCAGCACTTCCGTTACGATGCTCATCCCATGGGCATGTTCATTGCCACAGTGGCAGCGATGTCTACCTTCTATCCCGAAGGGCGCAACATTGAGGATCCGCACAATCGTCTGATTCAGACCATGCGCCTCATCGCCAAAGTGCCGACGGTAGCAGCCTTTACTTACCGCCATATGCGCGGTCTGCCCTACGTTTACCCGGACAATGACCTCAGCTACACCGGCAACTTCTTGAACATGTTGGACAAGATGACACAAGTGAAATACGAGCCTAATCCGGTGCTGGAACGGGCGCTGGATGTGCTTTTTATTCTGCACGCCGACCACGAACAAAACTGCGGCACGGCGGCCATGCGCGTCATTGGTTCCAGCCATACAGACCCCTACACGGCCATGGCCGGGGCGGCAGCGGCGCTGTACGGTCCGCTGCACGGCGGCGCGAATGAAGCCGTCTTGCGGATGCTGCTGGAAATCGGCGATGTGAAAAACGTGCCGGAATTTATCGACGGGGTGAAAAAGCGTGAACGCCTGCTGATGGGTTTTGGCCATCGTGTTTACAAAAATTATGATCCGCGGGCCAAGATCATCAAGAAGATTTCCGACGAAGTGTTTGAAGTCACCGGCAAGAATCCCTTGTTGGATATCGCGTTGGAACTGGAGCGGATTGCGCTGGAAGATGATTTCTTTGTGTCGCGGAATTTGTACCCGAACGTCGACTTCTATTCCGGTATTATTTACCAGGCGATGCGCTTCCCGATCTCGATGTTCCCGGTATTGTTTGCCATTCCGCGTACGGTGGGCTGGCTGGCACAGTGGGAAGAAATGCTGCGTGACGACGAACAGAAGATCGCCCGTCCGCGCCAGATTTACCTGGGTGAAGGCGAACGTGATTATGTGCCGATGGCCAAGCGCTAGATTTTTGAGAATTTGAGGGAAAGTAAAACGGCCGTTCCTCTCCAGAACGGCCGTTTTTTTATCTAAAAGTAAAAATTTATGTTTACTAAACGGACTGACGGCCGTTAAACCCGGTGTGCAAATCGTGATAAAACGAGATTTCCGGCTCCCCATAACGCCAGCAAAGATAAACGTCACGGCCGTCGCGGTCGCACAAAAAATCTAGCAAACCCACGTTGATGTCTTTTACCACACAGCCCATCGCCTGCAACTGCTGAATCAGCTGCCCAATTTCCACAAAATCCAGCGCCATTTGGGTCGGAGTTGGTCCGCCGATATCCAGGTGCAAATCCGCCAGCAGCGGTTCGATCTGCTGGTACATCTCGACAGCACGCGCCCGTTTTTCCAACAACCGCGCCATAATCGGCTCAATCTGCGGCAGCAAAGCATTGGCTTCGTCCACCGTAAAATATTTCGTGCCCATGGTCGCTCTCCAGACGTCTATCTCATAGATAACAAAACGGGGCGACTTTGCGCCCCGCTTAGAAATTTCTGCTGCAAAGAAGTTTATTAACCGCAGCTGCTGCAACCACCAGACGCCGCACCGGCGCTGCCGGAAGTTTTGAAGGATGTGCCACAACCGCAGGTAGAAACTGCATTGGGGTTGTCAATTTTGAACCCGCCGCCCATGATGCTGTCTTCGTAATCAATCGTGGCATTCGCCAGATACATCATGCTGGTGGGATCCACAAACACCTTAACGCCATCTCTTTCGATGACGTTGTCATACGGGCGCGCTTCTGCTTCCAGGGCCATGCCATACTGCAAGCCCGAGCAGCCGCCGCCAGCCACAAAAACACGCAACCCGTAATCGGGCACGTTCTTTTCTTCCAACAGTTTGCGGACAACGACTAAAGCGGCATCCGTGACATTAATTGTGCTTGTTTGTTCTAATACGTCCATTCTTCACTCATCCTTATAGTATGCGAGTAAGTCTTGAAAATTTTAGCAAGAAAGCGGACCAGTGTCAATTTTTATCAAACTTTTCTTAATAATTTAGAAACGGCCGTTTCCTGGCCCTATACCCCTTATTTTCAGGCTAAAAATCGGCCACGATGGGCACGATTTCCCGGCCAAACGTCTCCAATGGCGTGATTTCGTGCACGTTAAACGGCATGTTGAAGATCACCTGATCGATGCCCAATTCTGCCAGACTGCGACAGGTCTCCACGATTTCTGCCGCCGTGCGATTGTACTCAGCTTTCTCTACGCCCAGAAAGGCTGAGGTGAGGGCGGTTTTTTCGATGTCACTATACGGCCGTCCCACAGCCTCGCAATGCCCTTCCAGCACCTCGAGTTTGTGCTTCAGGACGTCGTTGCCTACGCGGGCAAACAGATTGCAGGCATCGGCATACTTGGCCACAAACCGCAAAGTCTTAGTCTCGCCCATGCCACCGATCATGATGGGCGGATGGGGCTGCGAAACAGGCTGCGGCCGGCAAATGGGTTCAGCCAGTTGGAAGTGTTGGCCATTAAACGGCCGTGTATCGTCTGACCACATCTGATGCGCCAGCAGCAGGGTCTCTTCCAGCCACTCAAAGCGCACTTTGGTCGGTGGAAACGGGAATCCCAGGCCGTTGGCCTCCTGTTCAAACCAGGCTGCGCCCACGCCAAAGTAAGCGCGTCCGCCAGATAATACGTCCAGGTTGGTAACCTGCTTAATCAAAAAACCCGGCTGGCGGTATATAACTCCTGTAACCAGTGTGCCCAACTTCACGCGGCTGGTTTTAGCTGCCAGGTAGGTCAGGGCACTGTAGCCTTCCAGCATCGGCTCCTCAGGCTGGCCCAGACCAGGCAGTTGGAAAAAGTGATCCATCACCCAGATGCTGTAGAAGCCGGCGTCTTCGGCGGTTTGGGCAATTTCTGTCAGTTTGGGAGCCAGGGCGGAAGGACCGCCAGGCCAGGTGAATTTGGGAATTTGCAGTCCGATTTTCATGGGGAACACTCCTAGAATTAGTTTGCTCAGGCAATGCGGATAGAGGAAGCTTATCATATCCCCATTAGCCCGCAAGCGAAAGGAAAACTAAACTCGCCGAACCTTAAAAACTAAACGTCAACAGCGCGAGAAACCACGGCCGTCTGGTACAAGGATTCCACTTCGGCTGCATGATCGGCAAACGAGCGGACGGGCGGGATGCCTTGCTTCAACTTCTGGCGTAGTTCCGGGTCCGCCTGCAAACGGGCCAGCGCTCGCTGCAGTGCTTCCACATCGCCCGGCGGGACGAGCAATCCATCTTCCTCATGGCGCACTCTGTCGGCCAGCACACCCAGGTCCGAAGCGACAACCGGCACACCCATCGCAAACGCCTCGGAGATGACGAAAACGAAGGATTCATACCACAGGGAAGGCACCACAACCACATCCACTCGCGCCAGAAGCTCCCAGATGGCTTCCCGGTCCAGCTTGCCGAGGAACGTAACGGCCGTTGTCGCCTGTGCCCGCAGAACGGCCGTATACGCTGGATCGGCGTCTGGATCGCCCGCCAGCCACAGTCTGGCCGGCGGCGGCAGATGGCTAAACGCCTCCACGAGAACGTGTACCCCTTTTTGCCAGGAAAACCCGCCAATGTAAGCTATGTCGAAGGCCGTGGCATCGGGAGTTGGCGCTGGAAGCTGGATGGGGAGTTCCAGGCCGTGGGGAATAACATGGATTTTCTGCGAGAGATCTCCCAGTTCATCATACAGGCGTGCCACAAAAGCGCTGGGAGCAATGAGAGCCTGCGCCTGGCGTAAAACCCGCTGCAGTTTGTGGTGACGTGCGCCCAGCAAAGGAACCAGTGCCGGCACGGCGGCAAGGGCGTGGGGGTGTCCGGCGCGCGCCAGCACACACCAGGCGCAGTTCGCCCACCAGTCTGGCCCCTGGCAGACGGTTTGATCATAGTTGGTTAGCAGTTGGGCGTTGGCGCATAAATACCAATAATCGTGCAGTGTCACGGCGTAGGGAATCTCGGCGCGAATGATCTGGTCCACGATGCTGGCCGGCAGCCCCATCAGGTGTTGGATGTGGATCAGGTCCGGCTGCTCCTGGGCGAGAACGGCCGTAAAGGCTTCCGCCAACTGCGGCTGGCGAAACGTGTGCCAGAAAACCTGCGAACGCGACTGCGGCCCTATGGGAACCCGGTAAACAGCCAGACCCTCTTCCCAAGACGGCCTGATCGAATCGGGCGCGGCGTAATCGGTCGAGGGAACGAAGATGGCTACACGATGTCCCTGTGCCAACTGGTTCGCCGCCAGGGCTTTCGTGTACAGTTCGGTCCCCCCCACATGGGCGGGCAAGTATTGGTGAACCAGGTGTAAGATACGCAAAAGAATTTATGGCTGGGGCGGAGCCAGGACCTGCTCATAGATTTGGAGCACACGCGCGCCCACATGGTCCCAGTTGAAGACTTCCTGCACTTTTTGCCGCCCGCGCTGTCCCATTGTCTGGCCTAATTCGGGTTCTGTCAACAGGCGGCGCATGGCCGCTGCCAGCGCCTCAACATCTCCATAGGGTACCAGCAGGCCATTTTCGCCGTCGTCTACCACGCCGGGGATGCCGCCGGCCCGTGCGCCGATCACCGGACGGCCGTGCGCCCAGGCTTCCAAAAAAACAATGCCAAACGAATCGGTGTGCGAAGGCAGCAAAAGCATGGTGCAGGTAGCGAGCAGGGCGTGTTTTTCCTGCTCGTCAAGAATACCTAACGGCCGTATCCGCTTCTGTTCTGCGGCAGTCAGGCTGGCATAGTCCCGCTCAAACTCCGCCGACGATTGGCCGACGAGCACCAGCGTCAGGTCCGTTTCCGCGCCGTTGAGGGCCAGCGTCGCCCGGACGGCGTCTAGCGCACCCTTGTCTCGGCTCACACGTCCTATGAAGAGGGCAAAGGGGCCTGTTTGCAGCCCATAATGTTCGAGCACGGCCGTTGGCTCCCGCATCTCTGGCAGGGGATCCAAACCGCCGCCGATTACGGCCGTGCGGCGCGGCTGTATCTGCCACTCTCGTAATCCATCAATTTCTACCGAGGTGAGGGCCAGCACAGCGTCGGCACTGGCAAGCAGCCGGCGTTGGTGATCCATCGTGGCGTTGCGAGCCAGCCGGTCGCGGCTGTCTGTACCAAAATGAGCGAAAGGCGTCAGAACAAACGGAATATGGCGGCGGCGAGCCAGGAACCAGCCACTCATCAGGGCATTTTCCCAGGAGAGATTAAAGCCATGGACGATTTGCACGTCGTCGGGTAGCGCCGCCAGAGCGGCATCCAGTTGTTGGATGGGGGGAATATAGCGGGCCATTTTTTGCAAGACGGCCGTCTGATCACCAGGCAGGGCAGAGAGCACAATCATCAGCTTGCGCCAGAGGAGCAAGCCAGCCCGCCCGCCAGGCATTGCCGCCAGGGGACAGCGAATGACGGTTATGGGACCGTCTTGTTCTAACTGCCAGGAATGGGGCTCCCTCCCCTGCCAGAAATCTTTTTCTAATTGGGCGGTACTGGTAACGGCCGTAACCTGGTGCCCACGCTGTGCCAGATTAAAGGCCAACGCCCGCACATAGCGCTCCCCACCACCAGGGAAAGGAGGATATGCGGGCGTGACAAAAACAACGTGCATCTAATCGAGCTAATCGAAGGCTATTTAGTAATCATAGGCAAGAAGCTTTTATGGACGTGGTTGGCCACCACTACCCGGATCGTCACGTTGATAGGACTGCCGGCCACGATCTTATTGCTTACACTGCCTTCAAAATGGATAACATAATCGTGCACGCCTACGCCAAGGCCACTGGGGTTAATGCTTACCTGCACCGTTTTTTCGTCGCTCACAGTGCCAGACGTAGGCAGCATTGAAACGCCATTCGACGGTGTGGCGTTCGCCTGCCAATCAAAGGAACCAGGGCCTGTATTGGCCACTCTCAAGTTCACCTTGATTGTGTTTGACGAACCACTGGGCACCATCACAGCAAAAGAACCTGGGGAAACCATCATACTTGGTTCTTCCTCTGTAGCCGTGCGTGCCGGATTTTTCTTGAACATTGGCCAGTCTGCGCGGTTGGTAGATTGATTCAGGTCCCAGACATACAGGCTGCTGTTACTGGCAACCAATTCCAGTTTACCATCGTTGTCAATGTCACCAACAGCAGGGGTATTGATCAATACGCCATAAGCATAGTAAATAGGTTTGGTGTTATTGGGGAAGTTGGTGCCGGTAAGCTGCTGTCCGTTGCCATCCACCACGTTGACCACACCGCTTTGATTGAAGAATATCTCCATTTTCCCATCGCCATCATAGTCGGCCATGACGAGACCCATATGGGTATTGAAGGCTGAACTGGGGTTGCCGGCTTGATCTTTGGGTGTCATGGGGAAACCGGGAACGGCCGTGCCGTTGAGATGCCAGGCATACAGCTTGCGATCATCGGCAATCACCACCACTTCAGGTTGATCGTCACCGGCAATATCTCCCAAGGACGGGGACATCACCACGTTGCCGCCTGTAGCCTGCGGCCATCCAGGCAAATTATTACCTTGACTATCCAACCCCAGAACCTTAAAGCCATACTGGGGATGATCTGGGCTGCGCAAGTTATAAAAATGCCCCATGCCCATAAAAAATTCAAGCTTGCCGTCACCATTCACGTCAATGACGGCCGGGGTAGATCCAACCTCTTCCAAAACGTAGCGAGGAAAACCGGACTTAATGGCTCCTGTATGGCTGAAGGCGTAGATAGAACCACCGCAATAACCTGGCGCCCAACCCGCCGGCAGCGCATAAGGACAAACCCAGCCCGTTCCATTGCCATAACTGTCATCAAAGTTACCTTCACCGGTACCCAGTACTATATCCAGGTTACCATCGTTGTCCAGATCGGCCAGGGCCGGAGAACCCCAGGTATTATCGCCCAGTTTGTGATCCAGGCCTGGCCAGGTGGGGAAACGGTGGTGCAGGGCGCTGGCCGGTGGGAATCCGGCAACCAGGGTGCCGTTATGGTGCCAGGCGTATACGCGTTTGTCAAACCCGGCCGCCACGATCTCCAGATCGCCATCTTTGTCCAAATCGCCCAGCGCCGGGCTGGCGAAAACGGTATCACGACAACCTGCTGGAGGCGTTTCTTCATCGACAGCCAGTTGAGGCCAACCAGCCTTTACCTGGCCATCGTGCTCGAGCACAATTACGCCACCTTGCGTGCAAACCGTACCATAGATTGTGCCGGCGCCGACGACAATTTCCGGACGGCCGTCGTTGTCTATATCAGCGATGGCCGGTGAGGAATGGATTTCCTGCGTGCCAGCGGCCATGCCGAAGCTAGGAGCGGTGTCTCTATCCCACAAAACATGACCGTTGTGATCGATTGCCAAAACATGGCCCTTGTTGGTAGCAACAATAATATCCAGAAAGTTATCATCATTGAGATCGGCCAGCACCGGCGAACTGTAGTGGCAGTTGGTATCTCCTGAAGGACATGAATCGCTCGGCAGTGATACGGGGGACCATTTGGGGGGTGTCACACCGCCGTCTGGGTCGGCAGCGGCGTGATCTACAATTAAGAAGTTTAGGAAAACGGCCGTTCCTATAACAAAAAACAAAACAAACAACCAGGAACTTTTCTTACATAGCTCTACTTTCAGTTTTATATTCATAGTCTGGTTTCCATTACAGTTACAACGATAAAACTACGCTACAGTGATCCAATATTGTTTGAGCTTAGAAGATACTTCACTAAAGAAAAAAGTCTACAGAATACTTTGGTTTCTGCGCTACTTCTAAAAAACTAACTTTCTTCTTCTCTGGAAGACCTGGCTTCCAGAGGCAGCTCGGACGATTTTTGCAACGAAGTTGGCGGCAATGGCTACTATCTAAACCTAGTCTATTGCTCTTGAGCAAGGACAACAATGGGAAAATTGTCGCAGGTCATTTTGGCGGTGATCTGCTTCGTTTGGCGAGGGAGAAACGCGAAAAGGCGTTTAAAACTGATCTAGAAGCTGGCGGTAACGGTCGAGGATTGTATCCCAGTGATACTCGGCCTCAGCAAAGCGCTGTCCCTGCCGCCCGAGTCTTTTTCGCAAATCCGGGTCCGACAGCAGCTGCTGTAAGGCCAGGGCAAATTCTTCGTATGAAGTGTAGTAAAGACCGCCGTTGCTGCGGCGGCACTGATTTTTGAGGACGGCGCAACGGCCGTTTACCAGCACCGGTTGGCCCATCAACCACGCTTCCAGCACGATCATCGACAGGCTTTCGTAGAGTGAGGGCATGACCACGGCCGTTGCCGCCGCCAGCGCGTCGAACTTCTCCTGCTCCGATAAAAAGCCCAGCGGCACGATATCAGGATGCTCGGGCAAGGCAAAATTGGCCCTGCCGATGAGAACCAGTTTCAGCGGTTCTTTGCTGTGCTGGCGGAAACGTTGAAAATCTTCCAACAGTTCGGGTACGTTTTTGCCGTGGGCGATACGCCCCACGTAAAGAAGAAAGGGGGTGTCGATCTGGTATTTCTGGCGGAAGCGGGCAGCGGAGACGTTGTCCGGCACGTTGACCCCTACCCCGGCGACGATGTCTTGGGAACGGCCGTTGTTCTCCGTCACCCGGTTCACCAGCGCTTTTTCAGTCAGCGTGTTATACACAATGGCCCCCGGCAAGTGAAACAAAGGCCGGAAAACCGGCAGGTAGAGGAATGGTTCATCGTGGGCCGTGGGAACCAGAATCGCTTTTTCGGAGACCAGCGGCAGGCCAAAGTAAGTCGTGGCATAGAGGTAGGTAAAAAAGATGTAGGCGTCGAAATTGGCGTGGGAGTGGCGGACGGCCGTTAACAATTCCGTAGAGTACGGACCCTGCTCTTTTACCCAGGCAATCTCATCAAACAGGGTGTGATCCTGCAGCAGCAGCGCCTGCGTCTGCTTCTGGGCGGCGGCCCAGTCACGCGGCTTATCCACCGGAAACCGGTGCACAATCACACCGTTTAGCGACGTCGTATTGGCCGGATACTCATTGGCCCAGGTGACATAATCTATAGCGCAGGTGGTAAGAACGTGAATCTCCGCCAGAGGCAGCAGGCGCTCTGCCAGCCAGCGAGCGTGCAGTTCTGCCCCGCCGCTCACCTCCTCGCCGTAGCGCTGCACCACGATAGCTACCCGTTTTTGTGTCGTCATTCAATGCTCCGCCTGTTTAATGAGGCCGTCAACTGTCGCCCATAAGCGCGAATCGAAACCCGGCGCATTTGCCAGTAAAGCCGCATAAGCGGGCTAACATACCGATTCGCAGCCTGAAACTGTGCCAGCGAAGCAGCAAACCCTGGCCCGAGAGATTCTATTTGCTCCGCAAACAGTTGTTGAGCATAAGCATACAGCGCCACATCCAGTTGATTAGCCCGTAAAACAGCAGCCAACGCCTCTTCTGGTAAATTATCTTTTGCGGGGCGATTGGAGGTGACGTTCTGGCTGGTGTAATAAATGTTTCTCCAGCCGAAGGCAGTTTTCAGCAGCAGCAGCGTCTCATCAAACTTTTCGGTCAGGCCAACCACCGCAAAATGCTTTCGCAAATTATCTTTAGCCTGCTCAAGGATGTCATCCGGGCATTCGCCAAATGGAAAACGGTCCCATACACCGGAAACTAATCTGGTCTGAAAATTGTCCATCATAATGGACTGCCTGCTGTCGAGATATTCCAGCAGGCTCAAGTCGTTGTCCACCACAAAATCGTGCAAATAGTGATGGGAAATACGGCGGACGAAGTAGTAATAAGAAATAATTCGCTCCACCGGATCACGCAAAATCGTGAAATAGGTTGTTGGCGGAGCCATGTAAGAATGAAGTCCATACGCCATGTGGCCTTGCAGCAAGCGAATTTTGTGTCGATTGGCCTCATCGAGAGCAACAAATTCACGGATCGATGCCTGGGTATTTTCTCCCAAAGCAAAAATCTCTGAAGCATGATAGTTCTGGCGGATGATGTAATTTAAGGTCGTTCCGGCTGTTTTGGGGATGTGGAGAAATAACAAGGAGTGGTAACGCTTCATAGCTTTAAAACCGGCTTCTACCTGGTTAACTGGCAAATCTTTTCTTCCCAAACCTGGCGCACTTGCGCTTCTAAAAATCCCTGGCATCTCTGCCGCTGGCGGGCGATGATTCTTTGCCGCAGGGATTGGTTGGTCACCAGAATATCGGCCAGCTCCGCCAGCCGGGCATAATCTTTCTTTCGGAACTGCACGCCGGCGTCGGCCAGGGTATAAGGCACGCTAGTGCTTTGGTATGCCAAAATGGGCAGCCCCAGGTACATACTCTCGATGAACGGTTTGCCGAAGCCCTCGTGTTCGCTCATCGATACGTACAGGTCGGCCGCGCGGTAATAAGTGACCATGTCTTGCTGCGAGACTTTGCCGGTGAGGGTCACGGCCGTTTCCAAACCCAGATCGGCGGCCAGGTCTTCCACCCACACGTCATATTTCAAGTCCCAGCGGTCTCCCAACAGCACAAGCTGCGCTTCTGGCTGAATCCGCCGCAAGTAATAAAGCAGCTTGACGAGGTCTTCTTGCCTCTTATTCGGCGCCAGCCGGCCGACAAAGAGCAGCAACGGCCGTTTCCCTTGCAGTTCCGCCGCCAATGGCTCGTTATCCGGCAGATCAAGCTGGGCCTCGGCCAGGGCAATGGGCAGCACGGCCGTATGCTCGTAACCCGCCGCGTGTAACTCCAGCTCGTTATACGCCGAATCGGCCAGCGCCAGTACGGTCTGCGGTTGCAGCGCACGCAGCTGCGCCTGTCCCAACTGCGCCAACTGCACCCAGGCCGGGTTGACACGCTCAAAAAACTCCGGCGGTGTCACGTTGTGATGGATCAATAGCAGTTCCAGCTGGTTCTGCTGTAAAAAATTCGCTACGTCTGAGCCGATACTGTGGTGGTAGATGGCCAGACGGCCGTCACGCGCCGGGCGATAGGCTGCCAGAGAACGCACCTCGGCTGCCATGCTGTCGTGGATGTGCTGCGCATAGAGGTGTGAATCAAATCCCAGTTCGCGCAGCCAGCTGCGCAGCAGCAGCGCCTGGTCGGTAATCGCGTCACCGGCCGTCGCGCCGGTCAAAAACTGGTGCAGCGCACGGGGCGAAGGTTTACGATTCATCGTCGGTCGGCGGCTGCCAGCGGCGCAGCTCGGCGCGCAGTTGATCGATTTCGGCCTGCTGCTGCTGTGCCAGGCGGGTTAATTCGTTTAGGGCGCTGATGGTGTGGTTGGTAACGGCCGTTTCCCGCGCCGCCAAACGGTTAACATAAAACAAGACTAGCTGGTGGGCCTGCCCCCGAATCTGCCGCCACAACCGCCCCAATATGGGCACCCGCAGCGCTGGCGATTCTACCAACAGCGGTGTGGTGTCCGGCGGTGGCATCTGGTTAAGCTGGCGCAGGTGGTGGTGCAGGGTGGTGAACTGGTGCACGCCCGGCGGCAGTTCTGGCAGGGGCGCTGCATAACCAAACGTGGGAAATGTCAGGTGTCCGCTGCTCCATTGTGACGGCCGTGCCTGCAGCCGAGTCTCGATGGCCTCTTGCAAAGCAGAGGCCGTCACTTCTTCGTCGTGGATCTCAATCCAGGGCTGGCCTTGCGGCTCAGGCGTGGCTGGCGGCATAAGGCGTTTCCTCCATCTGCATGGCGGCAATGATTTGTTTGTACTGTTCAATGATTTGCGGCCACTGGTAGTGGGCCAGAACGTACTTACGGCCGTTACGCCCCATTTGCCTGGCGGCAGGGGGATGTTCGCGCAGGTAATCCAGCGTGGCGGCAAATTCCGGATAGCTGCTGAAATACAGCCCACCGTTCGACTTTTGGCAGTGTTCGCGGGTAACTGCGCAACGGCCGTGCACCAGCACCGGCGTCTCCGCCAGCCAGCTCTCCATCACCACCAGCGAGAAACTTTCGTTGATGGAGGGCTGGCACAGCACCGCCGCGGCTGCGTAGGCATCATACTTCTCCTGGCGCGAGACAAAACCCAGGTCCACCACGTGGCCGGCCGCCGCCGGGGGAAGGTCTACGTCACCCGGCCCAATCAACACCAGCTTCATATCTGTGGGCGCGGCCTGCACGTACTGCTGCCAGTAATCCACCAGCAGCGGCACATTTTTACCCGCGTCGCGTCGCCCCACGTACATCACAAAGGGCGCCTCCAGCCCAAAGCGGGCGCGAAAACGGGCTGCGTCGCCATGCCAATCCGTATCCACGCCCTCACCGATCACCGCCCGCACCTGCGATCCGGCCGGACCAAACAGCCGGTCGGCCAACGCCCGTTCCGACTCGACATGCAAAACCAGGGTGTGCACCTGGGGCAGCACGCTGCGGTAGAGCGAGAGGTAGGCGTAGCTTTCATCGTGCAGGCAGGGGATAACGGCCGTGCGCTGCGGACAAATCTGCGCGCCAAAATAAGTGGTGGCAAACATGTAGGGAATAAAAAAGTAAATCGTATCCTGGCAGGTCTGGCGAATGTGGTCGAACAGAGCCGGGCATTTGAACATCTCGTAGATGTATATTTGCTCCTCTTCCGGGGTAATGGGCAAACCCTTCATCAAGCGCCAGTTCACGGCATCAAAGGCCGTTTTGTCGCGCGGCAGCACCGGAAAACGGCGCACCGTAACGCCATCCACCACTTCTACGCCCGGGCGATGATGATTTTTGCCCCAATCAGTATGAAAATCGCGGATGCAGGTGGTCAGCACTTCAACGTTAAATCCGGCAGCCTGCAAATGGGCGATGGTGCGCCGCGTTTCCGCTTCCATACCGCCGGGAATATCTGGTCCAAACCAGGGCGTGACAAATGTAACGTGGTTCATTACCTGGCGTAAGCCACCACATCCACGTGACCAATGCCGGAGGCGGCCTGCGCGGCCATAATGGCGGCCGTGTTTTGGGGCGCGGCGCTTTTTTGTCCGGTGCGCTCCAGAATGTACACGTCGTATGTTTGCTGGATGGCGTCCATGAAGGCGGCCGGATCGGCCCCGCTGGTGGTGCGGATTAAATCGGGCGCAAATTCCATCGCCAAAATGGGCCTGTGTTTGGCAATAATCTGCTGCATGCCTGCCCAGGCGCGCGGCTCTGCGCCCTCGATGTCCATTTTGATCAGGTCGATTTGGGCCACGTTAGCCAGGGTATCGTCCAGCGTTACAGCTTCGACGCGGGGCAAGACAAATTCCTGGGCCAGCGGTTCGGATTCGTTGATGATACGGCCGTTACTATCTGCGCCCCCGCCCGAAAAAATTAATGTCTGCGCCTTCTCCGCCACCGCATTTTGGAACAGCGTGACATTGCCGAAGCCGTTCTCCGCCAGGCTTTGATACAGCGACTGGCAGTTGGCCGGCGTCGGCTCAAAGGCATACACGTGCCCATTTTCACCCACCAGTCGGGCCGCCAGCAGTGTGAAATAACCAATGTTGGCGCCCACGTCCACAAAGGTCATGCCAGGCCGCAGAATGCGGCGAAACTCCTCAGTAACGTACGGCTCATAAGCCTTCTCTCTGGCGATGGTCGCGCCCACAAAATGATCGTTTAAGCGCACATAGATGCTGAAATCATCCAGTTCCACGAGCTGCAGCCGATTGCGCTCGGCCACCAGATTCTTGAATTCATAGGAATTGAGAAACCCATCCACCAGCGTGGGTAAAGAAACGTGATGGGTCTGTACCAGATTAGTGTAATAAGCCAACCCGTCTTGATCCGGTTCGCGGTTCAGCAGCAGGCGGTAGCAGTAGTACACGTCCTCTTCGGTCGCCCGTTGGAAATCCCTGGGCTGTGGATGGATCGAAAGTCGGCGTCGAATCGCGCTTAACAAGTTTGCCATTAGTTTTCTTTTTCTTCTTCGAGTTCCTGACTAAGAATGCTCACAGCACGTAGAAGGTGGTAATTTACTTCCACCTGTTGGGTGGCAATCTGATTAACATAATACAGCACCAGCTCATGAAGTTTGCGGCGCAGCATTTCAATCATGGATCCAATGATGGGCACGTTTACCCGCGTCACATTCATTTTAACGCCGACACGATTATAAGCCAGCCCAGCGTAGTAGAGATGCTCGTAAAACTCCGGCGGCAGCCTTTTTCCGCCTATGGCTACCAGCGGTTGGCCATCCGGCATGCGCACGGTCTGGTCGGTTAAGATTTTTTGCCGGATTTCCTGCATGATGGCCTCAATGTTGACCTGTTGGTCTTCACCGTCCGGGATGGTTTCTTCCAGACTCATAAGTTATTCTCGCTTTTGTTCCTTAGCACTTTGCCGGGGCGTTACGGCCGTTTCCCGGCAAAAATGGTACATGATGCCCGGCAAATGGTCAAAACGGCAGGGCACGCAGCACCTCCTCCAAAAAGACGCGATAATCCTGCGCTACCTGCGCCGGCTGGCACCGCCCGGCAACATAGTGGCGGGCGGATTGGCCCATCTCCTGGCGGGCAGCCGGTGATTGGGCCAGCCGGCGCATGGCCGCCAGCAGCGCTTCGTCGTCCAGCGGCGGGACGCGGGTAACGGCCGTTTCCGGCAGCTCCCCGTACCAGCCATGATCGTACACCAGCAACGGCCGTGCCGCAGCCAGCGCCCGCAGCGCCACCGCCGACGTCTCGCCCAGCGTCGGGGCGCGCAAGTTAACCACCACATCGGCCGTCGCCAGCCAGTCCACAAAGCCAGCCAGGTCGGGCACAAAGCCGGTGCGATGCACGACGGAGCCAATATCCAGGTCAGCGATCAGGCTGTCCAGGTCGGCCTCGGCAGATTCGCCGCCAACGATGAGAAAGTAAACATTCTCGCCTTCCTGGCGCAGGCGGCTAAAAGCACGCAGGGCACGATCAACCTGCTTGGGCGGCGTCACTTCGCCGGCGGCGGCAAAGATGATGGCTTCCGGCGGCCACCCCAACTCGTTGCGCCGCGATTCTCCGGACACGGGAGTGAGGGGTTGGGCAATAGTTTGCACGGGACGGCCGTTACCTACCACCTCGCGCACCCAATCGGCCACCGTTTGGCTGTGTACCAGCACGCCCAGGTTCAAATCCAGGACGCGCCGGTTTAATGGCCAGCTGTCCAGCGGATGCTGGGCCTGCCCGGCCCGAATGGCCCAGGCCAGAGCGGTTCCCGTCTGCCCGTGGTCGTAACCCAGTTCGCGCGTGTACTCATCATATCGCCCCTGCCCGACCGTGGTATGGGCGACGAAATGATGCAAAAAATAATCGTGCAGCACGACCACACCGGGATAGCGGCGCATCGTGGCGTAGAGGCTGGTGTGATGGACGCTGTTGCCCATCTGGTAGAGGGGCAAATCAAACTGCCAGCGCTCCTGTGGAAAGGCCGCCAGCGGGCGCACAGCAAACTGCCGCCGCAGCGTGGCATCCACCTGCTCCGGCTCTGCGGTGTAGAGGGTCAGGTCTACTTCCTGCGCCAGAAAAGGCAGCAAGTCGCCGCTGTAATCGGCGATGCCGCTGCGCGCCGGGGGCAGCGGGCTGAAGTAGGCGACGTGTAGGGGAAAGCGCGTCATGTCGGCATGTCAGGAAGAGACTGGAGACTAACGATAGTATCCAATCTCCAGTCTCTAATCTTTCCTCTCTTTGCTTTGCTCCGGTTCCAGCCGCGCCAGATGTTCCTCGATGGCATGCAGGCGGCGGTTCATCTGTGCCAACTGGGCCGTCATTTCGGCCAGATCATGGGCCCGATCGGTTTGTTCGTGGTCCTGGGCGATGAGCCGCGCTTCGTGGTCTTGCAGCCGGGCGACGAGCAGGCGATTGAGGTCGTTTTGCTGCTGCAGCAACGGCCGTACATACCAGGTTGTGGCCACGTCATTCCACATCTGGCGCAGGCGGGCAATCAGCGGGCCAACCAGCGGCACGTCGGAGGTGAACGGCCGTTCGTGCACCTGCCACTGCGCTTCTAATGGATCGATGGGGGGCCATTCGTCTTGTTGGCTCATAAGGCTCTTCTCCAGGTTATGGCGCAACGCGCCAGATGGTTCCCTGCCAGGTGGTCGGAATGATTTCCGTAGGCCGGCGATCATAACGACCTTCCAGTGCGGCGGTGTGGATGGCGTAGGCGGCGGGGGCTTGCAACGGCCGTTGCGGCAGCGGCCACTCATAGCCATCCGGCACGGCCAGCCAGTACACGTCATGCCCGGCCGCCTGCCAGCGGTCAATCTGCGCCGCCAAAACGGCCGTGTCCAGCGCCGCCGGATCACGCACGGTAAACACATGCTCACCATACAGATATTCCAGCGGCGTGCCGATAAAATCTCCCTGCCCTACCGGCGCGGGGTCGTTGAAGATAAGCACCGCATCTGGCCCGATCTGCTCGCTTAGCGCCGCCACCTGATCGATTAACCCGGCATAATCCACCTGCGTGACAAAGCCGCGCGCCAGCCAGCCCAGGCCGCCCAGCCAAGCTAACGCCAGCAGCCCGCCCAAGACCAGGCTAAGCGGTTTGCGCCAGACGGCCAGCCAGACAATCAGCGCCGCTGCAGCCACGATGAAGAAGGGCAGCGTCACTGGCACGTAGCGGCGCATGGTGTAAATGTGGTGCGGATTGGTCTGGATGCGCCACAGGTACAGCAGCGAGAACAGCAAGCCCACGCCGATCATTACCGCGTTGCGCCGATCGGCGCGCCAGATGAGCAGGCATGTACCCAAAATACCCAGCCACACGCCCAACGGCGATAGATACCAGCCCAGGCGCAGCAAGTTCTCGTGGTCGGGCCGGGGGATCTGGCCGGTAGAATACCAATCGTTCCAGGCAGACGCCGCACCAGTTCCGGGGCGAATGAACCAGCCGTACACGCCCAACAGCAGCACGAGCACCACGCCCACCAGCAAAACGTGGCGGCGATACCGGCCTAACTGGGCCAGCCGGCCCCGATAGCGAACAAAAATGAAGAGGATGACCAGAGCAACCAGCACGGCCGTTACCGGCAGCAGCCAGTAGCGCGCCAACAGCCGCAGCCCATAGCCAAAAATCTCGTAAAAGTACGGCCGGCTCTGCGTCAGGCCGTGCAGGAAGGAGTGGGCCGTCAGCAGAGCGAGGGGCGTGTAAAACCAGGCCGCGTCGCGGCGCAGTTCACCGCTGCCCAACTGCCATAAAAACAGCAGCCCCACAATCAACCAGATAAAGTAAAAATCGATGCGCACCAGGAACAATTCACCCAGCGTCAGCCCGGCCAGCAGCGCCCACAGCGGACGCGGGCCACGCCCGCTGAGCCACAGAGCCAGGCTCCACAGGCCGGTCCACAGCAAATATTGGGTCAGCGGTTCGGTAGTAGGATACCGGGCAAACCACTGCTGCACCCCATTCAGCGACAGCCCGGCCAGAGCCAGGGCCGCGGCTTCCCATCCCGCAAACTGGCGCACAGTGAGGTAAACGGCGAGACTGCCCAGCAGCGTCCACAAGCCGGTCAGCAGCAGCGCCGCCCATACGCCGCCCAGCCCATAGGCGGCCGCCTGCCAGACCGGATGCAGGTGGTAGAACTGGGGCATGATGGTGGGGCCCTCCTGGCTGGCAACGTAGAAGGCCGGGAAAAGGTAATAATCGGCGATGGGATTGACGGGATTGGCGCGCAGCAGGGCCGGATACAGGGCCGGATCAAGCTGGTTGAAGGTCGAATCGTCAATGAGGACACGGCCGTTCTGGGCAATCTCCGCCGCTAAATTAACGTAAACACCCGCATCCGCCCCGCCGATAATAAATTCGTGGGGCCGGAAAAACAGCCACAGCGCCGCCACAAACCACAGCAGCAAAAAGAACGGTTCCCAGCGCGGAGACAAAATGAGGCGCGAAGAGGAGGGAGCAGCGCCCGGTTCAACCGGCGCAGCCGCGGGCCGGCGAAAGCGGAAAAAGAGCAGCAAAAGGAGCAGCACCAGCCAGATGACAGCCAGGGTGAGCAGTGAATAAACGCCTAACTCGCCCAGTACAAAAGCAATCCAGCCCAAAAGGGTCACACCCAAAGCCAGCGCAGCAAACGCCAGTTCCAGGGTGATGATAAATCGGCGATCATCCCCCTTTTGGGGCAGTCTGGCAGGACCGAAGATTCCCAACAACAGCCATCCCAGGCTGCCGCAGGCTAACACCAACAGCAGCAGAGCGGCCCAAGGCGGCAACAGGACGTTTCCCATAGTTTGCTATTCACCGCCCGACGCCCGCCAGGGAAGGTCGGGGACCACGGCCGTTTCCGCATAAGGCCCGGCCGCCAAATCATCAAAGTAGCCGTGCGCCAGCAGCGCACTGTACGAGAAGATGGCGTGTCCGGCTGTCCCGGCGGCCCGGGCCATGTTGATGCGCGCCTCGATTTCACTGAAATCGTCGAAATCTGCGCCGATGCCGGGGATGATGTAACGGCCGTTGCGGCTCGCCTGAAAATCGGCCGTCAGCGTCTCAAATCGCGCCTGCGTCCAAAAGCTGCCGCCGTAAATCATCGGCATAAGGGCATCCATGTCGCCCTCGGCCAGCCACGCCTTGGAATCCTGGTAAAAATCGTAATAGCCCTGTGTGCCCCCCCAACCCCAATAATCAATATAAATCGGCCACACCGCCGCCGTCAGCCACATGCCGGGCTTCAGAGGCACAATCTGCTCGTAGAACTTGGCGATGGTGGCGTTCACCTGTTGGCGCTGCCAATCGTCGTACGCCGTGGATCCGTTGTTGCTAAAACAGTCTGCTCCATAAGCTGCCTCGCTCACCGGATCGCAGGAACTGTCGCGCAGCGCATACCGCGCATGGTCCAGGTGCAGGCCATCCAGATCGTAGCGCGTCACCAGGTCTGCAGCCACGTCCAGCAGGTGGTCGTCCACCATCAGGGAAGCAGGGCTGGCCCGCAGGTAGGAATCGCAGATCACATTGCCGTCGGTGTCCCACTGCAGGCCGTTTGGTTTACCGTCCGTTGTGCCATACTCATCCCGAAGCTGATAGTAAAAGTGGCGCGGCGTGGTATTGTCGGGTGGCGGCGTGCAGCCCAGCCAGACCGGATACACGTTGATGTAGGCATGGACCTGCAATCCCCGTGCGTGGGCTTTCTGGATAATGTACTCCAGTGGATCCCAACCGGGATTTTGCCCCAGGGTGCCCGTCAGCAGCTTTGACCAGGGTTCGTAGTTGGAGGCGTAAAAGGCATCGGCCTCGCCCCGCACCTGGAAGAAGAGGGCGTTAAAACCGGCCGAGGCGGCATTGTTCACAATCTCATCCAGCTTGGCCGGAGTAACACCACCCGGGTCGAGCGTCCAATCGAAGCGGGTAACCCAGAGGCCGCGCATTTCGACCATCGGGGTGGGTTCCGGGACTGATCGGGTGACCAGGGGCAAAAAGGTAAACGTTTCGCCAGTCTGGGCGAATACCCGGCCCAACAGCCATCCGCCAATGATCACCATGCCGGCCACCAGCATTAAAAGCGTTGTTTCTCTCTTCATGCGCCGTATTCTGCCATCTAAAATCAAGAATCCGAAGGCCAATTGTGCCACAACTTGGCCGCAAGCGGAAACGACGGTTGACGGCCGTTCCCCCCACGACTATACTGCCATGCCATGACAATTATCGACATCAGCCGCACCTTAACCCACGACCTGTCCGTCTGGCCGGGCAGCGATCCGTTTGTATTAGAGACCACCCTGCGCAAGCGGGATGGCGCATCGGTCAACGTCACGCGCCTGATCATCGGCGCGCACACGGGCACCCACGCCGACGCGCCCTACCATTTTGACGATGATGGGGTGACGATGGAGGATGTGGATTTACGGCCGTTCTGGGGTCTGGCCCAGGTCGTCACCATCCACAAACCGGCCGGCCCGCTCTTCCCCGCCGACTTTGCCGCCTACGACCTGACCCGCGCGCCGCGCCTGCTCGTGCGCACGCCCATCGGCGACCTGCCGCACAGCCAGTTCCCGCCCGCTATCCCCCATCCCAGCCCGGCGCTGGCCGACTTCCTCAACGCGCAGGGCGTTATCCTTTATGGCACCGACGCCCCTTCGATGGATGCCGTCGACAGCCAGGATTTACCCGGCCACCACGCCCTGCTGCGCAACCGGGTCGCCATCCTGGAAGGGCTGGACCTGAACAACGCTCCCGATGGCCTTTACGAACTGGTCGCCCTACCCCTCAAAATCGGCGGCGGCGACGGCAGCCCGGTGCGGGCGGCGCTGCAACCTTATCAAAAAGATTGACAGGCGCTCAGTTGATTTCTATCATGGGCGTAGATTGGACCAATCTCCGAGATTGGTCCAATCTGTACGACATGTTTAGGTGGTTACGAAGTCCAGGGAGAATCGCATGAATCCGACGGCCGAAAAACAGGTATTGAAAAGGAACATCGCCTTAGCTTTGGAGGAACTATCCCCAGAGAATTTAGAGCTTTTGCGCGAGTTTGCTGACTTTTTGCGTTCCCGCTCTGAAACGGCCGTTGCCCAGACCGGCCGTGTGGTGCAAATGGGCGGCCTATGGCAAGGGTATGCTTTTTCGGCAGAGGAAATCGCCGCCGCCCGCCAGGAAATGTGGTCGAGCTTAGGCGAGGACGCCAATGAGTGAGTTTGTCACCGATACCCACCCGCTCATTTGGTATCTGACAAAAGATAAACGATTGTCGGCCGCGTGCCTGGAAATCTTCCAAAAAACCGATACCGGCGAACACACCGTATGGATTCCGGCTATCGTGCTGATAGAAGTGCAATACCTGGTGGAACGCAGTCGCTTTCCCCAAGAGTTACTGGCGCAAGTTTATTCGCTGTTACTCCCGCCAACCATCAACTACAGACTTTTTCCATTAGATTTGTCGGTCATACGCGCAATTGTTCAGGTAAGCGCCGCTGTGGTGCCAGAAATGCCGGATCGCCTCATTGCGGCCACGGCCGTGGCCGCCAACGCCCCCTTGTTGAGCCGGGATCATAAAATTACGGCCGTTCCCAACCTCACCGTCATCTGGTAGTGACATGTCTCCTAACCTTAAAGATGCCCAACACCTGGACGCCCAGGATGAGTTGGCCGCGTTCCGTGGCCGCTTTGTCATCGCCGATCCCGATTTAATTTACCTGGATGGCAACTCGCTGGGGCGGCTGCCGCTGGCGGCGCAGGCGCGATTGGCTGAAGCCGTGACCCAGGAATGGGGCGAGCGGCTGATTCGCGGCTGGAACGAGGGCTGGATGGACCTGCCCGCCCGCGTCGGCGGCAAAATTGCCGGGCTGATTGGTGCACAGCCGGATGAAGTGCTGGTGGCCGATTCCACATCGGTCAACCTCTACAAGCTGGCGCTGGCCGCGCTGCAAGCGCAGCACGGCCGTCACACAATCATCACCGACGACCTGAATTTCCCCTCCGACCTGTACATTTTGCAGGGCATTTGCCGCCAGTTGGGGCCGAATTACCGGGTGCAGGTGGTGGCGTCGCCGGACGGCATTCATGGCCCCCTGGCAGGGCTGGCGCAGGCTATCGACGATGACACGGCGCTGGTAACGCTCTCGCACACCACCTTCAAGAGCAGCTACACCTATGACCTGACGGCCGTTACCCATCTGGCCCATCAGCACGGCGCGCTCGTGCTCTGGGACCTCAGCCACTCGGCCGGCGCGCTGCCCATCGACCTGAACGCCGCCGGGGCCGACCTGGCGGTGGGCTGCACGTACAAATATCTCAACGGCGGCCCCGGCGCGCCCGCCTTCCTCTACGTGCGCCGCGACTGGCAGGAAACGCTGCCCAACCCCATCGCCGGTTGGATGGGGCAGCGGCGGGCGTTTGATTTTGGCCTGGACTATGAACCGGCTCCCGGACTGGCCCGTTTTCTCAGCGGCACGCCGTCGGTGTTAGGGCTGACGGCCGTTGAATGCGGCGTCGACCTGCTGCTGGAAGCGGGCCTCGACCGCCTGCGCGCCAAATCGGTGCGGCAAAGCGAATACCTTATCGACCTGTGGGCCACGCGGTTGGAATCGCTGGGCTTCACGCTCAACTCGCCGCGCGCGGCCGCCCAACGCGGCTCGCACATCTCGCTGGGCCACCCGGACGGCTGGCGCATCGCTCAGGCGTACATTCAAGAGATGCACGTGCTGCCCGATTTCCGCCGCCCGGACAACATCCGCCTGGGGCTGACGCCGCTGTACACGACGTTTGGCGAGATTGACACGGCCGTTGCCCGCCTGCGCACCGTCGTTGCAGAGAAGTTGTATGAAAAATATAGCGGGGAGATGACGGCCGTAACGTAATTGCCAATGGTTAATGGTCAATTGCCAATGGTCAACGGTTGGCAAAGCGGCGCAGCAGCTTGTGGCTGGCGGGTTGGTGACTGGCAAGCGGGGTGTGGCGGGTACGATTCCATGCCGGAATTCTACTGGAAACAACAGGTCACAGCGAGAATAGACGCTGTGAATCACGTCTCGCTGCGGCTAACGCCAGAAAGCATCAACAAGGGCTGGAGAATGGCCAGCGGGGCGTGGCTAGGTCTGGAGACCTGCCACAGCAGCCAAATGAAGACCGCGCCACAGCAAGGCCACAGGGACAAATGGAAGACCGCGCCACAGCAAGAGGTGCCGCTGCCGGTGACACGACGGCGCCGATTACATCTTCCGTCTCTGCTTCTTTGTTGAGCGAGTGCCATACGACAAGGTACTGGTCGTTTTCGGGGTTGTAGGTGGCGGCGGCGGCCGTAGCTACCGAAGGCCAAACTATAGCCGAGGTAGGACAATGGAAGCAAAACATCTGCCCTATGGTGAAGTCAACCAACCAATAGGCCGGTTATCTCCACCTAAAGTTATCACATTGCCGATTACATCTGTGTCAGATACAGCTATTACAGCAATATTTTGATCTTCCAGAGGTGCATGTGTACATATATTTCCTTGCTTGTTAGCTGCATAAGCAACATATTGAGAATCTGGAGACCAATAAGTTGTATTATCACGACACGAGCCGTAGGGCAGACTTTGCGGTGGCGATAAGAGGGTTACTTTATTGTTATTTAACTGACCTATGAAAGGTCTTTCCAGTGGAAAACCAAGGACACTTGTGGTATTTCCGATAACATATTCCCCGTTAGGTGACCACTCAGTGGTACTTCCCAGTATGTTCAACTCACTCTGAATTCCCGGAATGGGAAATTCATTCTCAGAAACCAGAAAAAAACCGTCGGTTCTCTTTCCGTTTTCTGTCAACTCTGCCTCTGTGTAGCTTATTAATAGCGTATTGCCAGGAGGTACCCATTGAGTTGAGTAAAGGAAGATAGATATAGGAAACTGTGTAGCGGCAGGGTCGTACTCTGAAAAATGGGTCAATTGAAACAAGTTAGAACCATCTGTAGGTGCAACAAACACCTGTTTCCACCACTGTAAATCAGGTTGACTACAGGCATTTTCAAAAGAGATATATTTGTCATCTGATGACCAGGATAAATTACAAAGTAAGGCATACCACCTGTTGCCTGATGGCAAAAGACCACTACTTCTAAAATCAGTAATTGTTTGTCTGGTAGAAGTAGCCAAATTAACCTTCGCAATATCCCAATACTCCTGTTCCGGTGGACAATTCCAGACACTTCCATCACAAGCCTTGTGGGTCACGAAGGCAATATTTTGTGTGTCACTTGACCAGGCAGGTTCGAGATCAATAGCTTCATCATCTGTAAGAGGGGATCTTAACCCTGTGGATAGATCATATAGCCATATATCTGTTCCCTGTTTTCCTGCAGAGTCGCTCACAAATACTAATTTGTCCCCCTCAGGAGACCAGGCAACACCATCCACAAAATGCTCAGACACAGTGCTTCCCACATCTTCTATTTCAGCAACAGCTTTACCCGTCAATGTGTCAATAATTGCGAGTTTCTTTCCTGTTAAGTAAGCAAGTTTTGTTCCATCTGGCGATAGCCAATATGGACTATAAGCAGGTAATTCTGTTATCTGTGTAATGTGTGAACCATCTGGATACATACTATATATTTCGGATGATTCTTCTGTTCGTTGGTTAAAGAGGAGTAAAGAGGTGGGCTGCTTTGACTGATTTGTACAGGAAACAAATAAAACACTTAGCAGCGACAGCAGAAATATCAGTCCAACCATCAGGGTTATTCTCTTGTTCATTTCTAACCTCACCATCCCCCTTCAAAAGGAAGCCCTCTGGTGCCAGGCAATATTAAACCTGAAGGATCAACTTCATTGCCTCTCCCCGGTGGAATTTTTAGACTGAGATGGAGATGTGCCAGACCTTTCCCATTTGCATCTCTTTGCATGAGTGGATCAGGAACACTCTCTGGATTAAGCTTGCCAATTACATCACCGGCTTATCGCTGTGGCCGGTCTTCCAGACCGAGCCACACCCCGCTTGCCATTCCCCAACCCGCCAGCCCCCCGCTGCGGCGCGGTCTTCGGCTGGTCGCTGTGGCCGGCGTCCTCGCCGCGCCACACCCCGCTTGCCACTCCCCAACCCGCCAGCCACACGGCCGTTCCCCTCATCTCCCCTCCACAGCTTGCCAAACTATTAGAACGCCCCCAGTATACCCATGTTTAACGCCTGAACCCTGCAAAACGACTGCAAATTAACTGCAAAACGGCCGTTCGTGCCGTGCACCAGCCATTTTGCCCCGTGCACCAGCCATTTTGCCCCGTGCACCAGCCATTTTGCCCCGCGCACCAGCCATTTTGCCCCATGCACCAGCCATTTTGCCCCGTGCACCAGCCATTTTGCCCCGCGCACCAGCCATTTTGCCCTGCGCACCAGCCATTTTGCCCTGCGCACCAGCCATTTTGCCCTGCGCACCAGCCATTTTGCCCGTGCACCAGCCATTTTGCCCCGTGCACCAGCCATTTTGCCCCATGCACCAGCCATTTTGCCCTCATCCCCACGGGAACGGCCGTCACCTAATCGTCAATCGTCAATCGCCAATCGTCAATCGTCAATCGTCAATCGTCAATCGTCAATTGGCTATTAGCCAGTGACACTTCTATAATCCCCCCATGACATCCATCCAAAAATTCACCACCAGCGGCGGGCGGATTATCTATTCCTTTCCCGTGCGCGCCTTCCCCGGCCTCGTCAACAACGTCTACCTCATCAGCGACGGCGACCAGCTCATCCTGGTAGACTGCGGCTCCGGCTACGACAAAGCCAACGACGACCTGCTGGCCGGCGTTACGGCCGTCGCCGAACAGCACGACCACACCATCAGCCTGACGGCCGTCTCCACCATCCTCATCACCCACGGCCACATCGACCACTACGGCGGGCTGCCCTTCGTGCGCCAGTTCACCAACGCCCCCATCGGCATCCACATTCTAGACCGGCGCGTATTGTCCAATTTCGAGGAGCGCATCGTCTTTGCCGCCAGCCGCCTGGATATTTTTCTAGAGCGTGCCGGCGTGGCCGACAAGCACCGCGCCGGGCTAATGGCCGCCTACCACTTCGGCAAAAATTTCTACCGCTCCACCCCCATCCAGTTTTTGCTGGATGAGGACGAGCCGACCGTGAGCGGCATCCGCGTTTACCACGTACCCGGCCACTGCCCCGGCATGGTTTGCCTGCACGTCGATGACATCATGCTGACCGCCGATCATGTCCTGGCGCGCATCACGCCCCATCAAGCCCCCGAATCCATCACCCACAACATGGGCCTGGGCCATTACCTGGCCTCGCTCAAGAAAATCGAGCGGGTAGACAACATCCGCCTCGGTTTAGGCGGCCATCAAGACCCAATTGAGGATGTATACGGCCGTATCGCTGCCATCCGCCAATCCCACGACGACCGCCTGCAAAAAGTGCTAGACATCTGCTGCGCCCCCAAATCCATCGCCGCCATCAGCCGCGAACTGTTCGGCCCGGTAGAAAGCTACCACGTCCTGCTGGCCCTGGAAGAAACCGGCGCCCACGTCGAATACCTCTACCAGCGCGGCGAACTCATCGCCGCCAACCTGGACGAAATCGCCGGGCAGCGCCACCCGGTGGTGCAGTACGTGCGGGCCTAGCTGGCCGAGGGCTGAAGCCCCCGGCAGCAGGCCAGCGCCCCGTAAACGGGGCTAAAAGAGAAGCTCAAGCCGGGTTTACCCGGCGTCGTTTTCCTGCCGGGGCATTCATGCCCCGGCCACAGGCGAACACCTCTAGTTAGCCGAGGGCTGAAGCCCCCGGCAGCAGGACAACGCCCCGTAAACGGGGCTAAAAGAGAAGCTCAAGCCGGGTTTACCCGGCGTCGTTTTCCTGCCGGGGCATGAATGCCCCGGCCACAGGCGAACACCTCTATGACACATTCCACCACCACCCACTCCTTACCCATCGCCCAACCCCTCCTCGATTGGTGGGACGCCGGCCACGCCGCCTGGCCCTGGCGCGGCACGCGCGACCCGTACCGCATCTGGGTTTCGGAGATTATGCTGCAGCAGACACAAATCGCCACCGTGATTCCCTATTATGAACGCTGGCTGGCGCGGTTCCCCACGGTGCAAGATTTAGCCGCCGCGTCGTTGGACGACGTGCTGAAGTTGTGGGAAGGACTGGGTTATTACAGCCGGGCGCGCCACATGCATGCGGCGGCGCAGCGGGTGGTGGCGGATTGGCACGGCCGTTTCCCCACCACCGCCGCCCACCTGCAAACACTGCCCGGCATTGGCCGCTACACCGCCGGGGCCATCGCCTCCATCGCCTTCGACGAGCCGGTCCCCGTGCTAGACGGCAACGTCATCCGCGTCCTCAGCCGCCTCACCGACCTGCCCGACGACGTGACACAAACGGCCGTCAAAAACCACCTCTGGCAGCTCGCCGCCGGCCTCGTGCCCCCAGAGCGCCCCGGCGACTATAACCAGGCGCTGATGGAACTGGGCCAGACAATCTGCCTGCCGCAGAAACCGCTGTGCCTGCTCTGCCCATTGGCCGGATTGTGCCTGGCGCGGCAGCGCGGCACGCAGTTGGAGCGGCCGGTGAAACCGCCCCGCCAGCGCACGCCCCACTACGACGTGGTGGCCGGGATCATCTGGCAGGATGGGTTGGGGAAGGATAAGCAGTTTTTGATTGCGCAACGGCCGTTAGACGGCCTGCTCGGTGGTCTATGGGAATTCCCCGGCGGCAAACAAGAAGCGGGCGAATCGCTGCCCGCCGCCCTGGAGCGCGAAATCGAAGAAGAACTGGCCCTGCAAATCCGCGTCGGCGACCATCTGACCAGCGTGAAGCACGCCTATACCCACTTCCGCATCACCCTACACGCCTTCCACGCCGCCTACCTCGGCGGCCAGCCCCAGCACCTCGGCGTCGCCGACCACGCCTGGGTCACCCTGGCCGACCTGGACCGCTACGCCTTCGCCGTGACAGACCGGAAGATTATCGAGGCGCTCAGGTTGGTCTTGTAGTTTTGTAGTTTTGTAGTCTTGTAGTCTTTTGGTCGACAACTCGACAACTCGACAACTCGACTACTCGACTACTCGACTACTTGACTATCTCTTCAATTTCTGCCAGATTCAGCCCTTCCCACAAATACACCTTCAAATCAATCCGCAGATCCTCGCTGACGACGACGCCTTCGGAGCGCAGGATTTTGGCCTGGACGTTGGCGCCATGCTCGCGGTTGACGATGCTGATGCGGCCCTGGCTGTTAACCACACGCTGCCAGGGCACGGGCGCAAAGGTGGGGTCGTCGGGTTTGTCTTTGAGGGCGTTGAGGGCGTAGCCGACGGCGCGGGCGGCGTTGGGGTGGCCGAGCATGCTGGCGATACGGCCGTAACTCGTCACCTTGCCGCGCGGGATGCGCCGCACCACGGCATACACCTGATCGTAGAAATTGGGTCCCTGATCGTTCATAAGCCTGTCACTTATCTCCTGCAAAACGTGGGCGGCGAACGGCCGTCGCTTGCCCTACGCCTCCTTGTCGGCAACGGCCGTGCCATTCGCCAATCAAACCAACTGCGCTATAATGCCGAGAAACTGACGCTGAGTAAAGTGAAAAGGTGTATGGCATCCAAGTTTGACACAGTTCCAGAATATCCGGCCCCATCCCATGATGCGGAATTGTTTGATACGGCCGATTGGGAAAACTGGCGCTCCCGGCTGGTGGAGGCAGTGCGTTACCGCTACCTGCTAAAAAACCTGGTCAACCGGGAAATCAAGGTACGCTACAAAAATTCGGTATTGGGCATATTCTGGAGCCTTCTTAATCCACTGTTAATGATGATCGTCTACACGGTCCTGTTTACCAAACTCATACCCAACAATTCTATCCGAGTTTTCCCCATCTTTATCCTGGTCGGCCTCATCCCCTGGCAGTTTTTAACCAACACCCTCATTGGCGGCACGGTTTGTGTGACGGACAATGCGGCGCTCCTGCGAAAAGTATACTTTCCACGCATCATGCTGCCGTCTTCGGTGCTGCTGTCTAACCTGGTAAATTTTGTCCTGGCCTTCCTGGTGATGATTATACTGCTGTATGTGTTTGGTCTGGGCCTGACCATTCACGCGTTGTGGGTGCCGGTTATTTTGCTCATCCAGATGATTTTTATGCTGGGCATCATTCTCATTCTGGGAACCGTGCAGGTTTTTTACCGGGACGTTATTCAGATATTAAACGTGTTGCTGCTGGCCTGGTTTTTCCTGACGCCGGTCTTTTATCCTTTTGAGACCCTGGGAACGTCGGCTACCATCCTGGGTGTTACGTTTAATCCGGCCGTGGTCATGCGCTGGTTGAACCCGATGGCCTCAATCATCGACGGGTATCGCACCGTATTGTGGGGCACGATGGGCAGCAACGGGCCGGTGAGCATGGATACGAGCTTTCTGTTGCGCACGTTGATAACGGCCGTTATCATCTTCATCTTTGGTTACTACATCTTCAATCGCTTTGAATATCTATTCGGCGAAAAAATCTAACTGACTGAAACGCTACCGTGAAACAATTACGAACCTTCCACTGGCTGCCTGCTCTGGTGGCCATTTTCTTGTTGGGTGGGCTGGCGGCCGGCTGCGCGGGCAGCCGCCTGCCAGAGCCTACGCCAACCTCCGCTTCGCTGGCTGTGGTCAAACGGCCGTCCGCCACCCCCACCGCCTCGCCTGCTCCCACGGACACAGAGACGCCGCCCCCCACGGACACGGCCCGACCGGATGACGAGAGCACGGCAACGGCCGTTACCCCCACCCAAACACCGACGGCCACCCCCCAGCCAACCGCCTCGCCCACCAGCCGGCCCCAGCTTGATCCGACCCTGGATGTTACCGTCGCCGTGGGTTTCCTGCGCGAAGGTGAACCCACACCCGGAACACCCATTCCAACGGCCGTGCCCGTCTTCGAAGTCCCCAAAGGCACAACCAACATCCTCCTCCTCGGCTCCGACGATCCCATTGGCGATGAAGGCAGCGGCCGAACCGACACCATGCTCATCGTCACCATCAACCCCGACGGCCCCACAGCTTCCATGCTTTCCCTACCTCGCGACCTCTACGTCTACATCCCCGGCTACACCATGAACCGGCTCAACACCGCTCTGGCCCGCGGCGACACCATCGACTATCCCGGCGGCGGCATCGGCCTGCTCAAACAGGCCATCCTCTACAATTTCGGCATCCCCATCCACTACTATGCCGAAGTCGATTTTCAGGGCTTCCAGGATATCGTCGATGCCATGGGCGGCGTCGATCTGGCCGTCAGCTGCGAACGCACCGATTGGCGGCTCAAATCTCCCGAGCTTGATCCACAAGACGAGGATAACTGGGAAGTCTTCACCCTGCCGCCCGGCGTCCACCACATGGATGGCGATCTGGCCCTGTGGTATGCGCGTTCTCGCCTCATGGACCCCTTATCCGATTGGGGACGCGGCCGTCGGCAGCAGCAGCTGCTGCGCGCCATGTTCAACCAGGGGATGGAACTTAACCTCATTTCCGAACTTCCGACGTTGTGGAACACCTACAAAGACACGGTGGAAACAGATCTGGACCTGGGCCGCCTGCTCCAACTGGCAACCATTGCGCCGGCCGTGCGCGAAAACGGCATCCAAAACCTCTACCTGGCCGGCAAAACCCAACCCTGGGTAACGCCCGGCGGTGCGGCCGTGCAGCTGCCCATCTGGGAAGGCTCCGGCATGATGCACGATACCCTGGCGCGCCTTTTCCGTCCCCCCGATCTCAACCGCGCCAGCCGCCAGCCCATCTACGTGGAAATCATTAACGCGACCGACAACCCCGATATGGCCCTGTTAGCCGCCGACAATCTGGCCTGGTATGGCTTTGTACCAGTTGTGGGTGAGGCCGCGCCCCAGCCCGACACCGCCACTCACCTCGATTACTACAAACCCAACTTCAAAGAATCCTATGATTGGTTGATCAGCTGGATTTTTAACGTAAAGCGTGACGATATTAAACTCGCCGTAGATCCGGATTACGAATATGATTATCGCGTCGTGATTGGCGACGACTATAACCCTTGC
>JACKBU010000011.1 GCA_020634395.1 Ardenticatenaceae bacterium
ACGCCGAAGCCTCCGGTCATCACGCCGAAGCCTCCGGTAACCACGCCGAAGCCTCCGGTCATCACGCCGAAGCCTCCGGTCACCACGCCGGAGCCTCCGGTCACCACGCCGGAGCCTCCGGTCACCACGCCGAAGCTTCCGGTCATCATGCCGAAGCCTCCGGTCATCTACCCGAAGGCTCCGGTCATCTACCCGAAGGCTCCGGTCATCTACCCGAAGGCTCCGGGCACCTTCCCGAAGGCCTCGGGCACCTTCCCGAAGACCTCGGGCACCTTCCCGAAGCTCTCGGGCACCTTCCCGAAGCTCTCGGGCACCTTCCCGAAGCTCTCGGGCACCTTCCCGAAGGCCTCGGGCATCATCCCGAAGGCCTCGGGCAGATAATTTGAAGCAAAAAATAGCAAATAATAGAAGTTTCGATGAGCAAAGCTCACCAAAAGCGATAAAAAACGGCAGCGATTGTCTCTAAGAGGCGCAAATTCGTAATAATTGAGTTAATTCGTTGCCATTTCAGGAGAAACTTCACCGGCTGCACCGATCACCATGAATAAAAAACCCTGGGAGCGCAGGCGTCCCGCCTGCCAGGGCGGACGGGACGTCCGCGCTCCCATTTTCGAAGGAGAAACCATGTTAATTGTAAAAGTAGGCGGCAGCCTGGGCATCGATTACGACGCCGTTTGCGACGACGCGGCGCAGCTCGTCAACGCCGGGCAGCAGCTCATCCTCGTCCACGGCGGCTCCGCGCAAACCAACGCGGTCGCCGAAGCGCTCGGCCACCCGCCCCAGTTCGTCACCTCGCCCTCCGGCTACACCAGCCGCCTCACCGACCGCCGCACCCTGGAGATTTTCCAGATGGTCTACTGCGGCCAGATGAATAAAGGCATCGTGGAGCGTTTGCAGCAGCGCGGCGTAAACGCGATCGGGCTGTCGGGCATGGACGGCCGTCTCTGGCAAGGGCCGCGCAAGCCAGCCATCAAAGTGGTGGAGAACGGCCGTACCCGCATCCTGCGCGACAACTACACCGGCATCGTCGAAACGGTCAACACTGGCCTCATTACCAGTCTGCTGGCCGGCGGCTACACCCCCGTGCTCACCCCGCCGGCCCTCAGCACCGCCGGCGAAGCCATCAACGTCGATGGCGACCGGGCGGCCGCCGCCACCGCTGCCGCGCTGCACGCCGACACCCTCATCATCCTCTCCAACGTGCCCGGCGTGCTGCAAACCTTCCCCGATGAGGCATCGCTCATTCCGGCCATCCGCTTAAATGATTTAGAAACGGTGGCCGAGGCTTATGCACACGGCCGTATGCGCATCAAACTGCTCGCCGCCGGCGAAGCCCTGCACGCCGGCGTCCGCCGCGTCATCATCGGCGATGCCCGCGGCGAAAGGCCGATTGGGCGCGCGCTTGATGGACAGGGAACAGCGATTGCGTGATGCGTGATGCGTGATGCGTGAAGAACGCTTCCTCACGCATCACGCATCACGCATCACGCCTCCATGGTAAATCACATGAATACAATCCAACTCGAAACAGCCCATACCTCCGGCGTCTACGCCAAGCGGGCGGTGGTGATGGTGCGGGGGCAGGGGGCGCGGCTGTGGGATGAAAACGGCCGTGCCTACATCGACTGCGCCGCCGGCATTGGCGTGGCGAATGTGGGGCATGGGCATACGGCCGTGGCCGCCGCCATCGCCCAACAGGCGCAAACCCTCATCACCTGCCCGGAATTCCTCTACAACGACCGCCGCGCCGAACTGCTGTCGCGGCTGGCCGACGTGCTGCCAGATGGCCTGGAGCGCATCTTTCTCTGCAATTCCGGCACCGAAGCGGTCGAAGCGGCCATCAAATTTGCCCGCCTCAGCACCGGCCGTCCCGACATTGTGGCGGCGATGCGCGGCTTTCACGGCCGTACCTATGGCTCCCTCTCCGCCACGCACAAAAGCGAGTACCGCGAGCCGTTTGCGCCGCTGGTGCCGGGGTTTAGCCATGTGCCGTTTGGCAATGAGGCGCGGTTGAAAACGGCCGTGACCCCCCAAACTGCGGCCGTCATCCTGGAAATCGTGCAGGGCGAAGGCGGCGTGCGCTCCGGCCCGCCCGAATACTTCCAAACCGTCCGCCAATTGTGCGACGAAACCGGCGCGCTGCTTATCATCGACGAAGTGCAGACCGGCTTTGGTCGCACCGGCCGCTGGTTCGCTTGCGAGCACGCCGGCATCGTGCCCGACATCATCGCCTTGGGCAAAGCCATTGCCGGCGGCCTGCCCATGGGCGCAACGGCGCTGGGGCCGCGCGTCGCCCCACTGCCCAGCAACGTCCACGGCTCCACGTTTGGCGGCAATCCGCTGGCCTGCGCTGCCGCCCTGGCCACCCTGCAAGCCATCGTAGACGAAAATCTGGTCAGCCGCGCGGCCGATCTGGGCGACTACCTGCGCCAGCGCCTGCAGCAGATCGATTCGCCGCTCATCCGCGAAGTCCGCGGGTTGGGCTTGATGGTCGGCGTGGAATTGAAAGCCCACGCCATGCCCATTGTGCTGGGCCTGATGGCCCGCGGCGTGCTGGCGCTAACGGCCGGCCCGACGGTCATCCGCCTGCTGCCGCCGCTGGTCATCTCCCAAGAGGAGTTGGATCAGGTGGTGGAGGCGTTGGAGCTAGAGCTAAAGAGTTAGAGATTGATCCAATCTCCAAGATTGGACCAATCTGAGGGCGGCGCTAACTCTTCTGAGGAATCAACTCGATGAGGGAACGCAGGGTACGGTTCACGGTTTCGGAGTCGGGAAAGAATTGGCGCACATCAGGATCAAGGATAATGACGCCTTCGGTTGGTTCATATTTTTCGGTGGTTGTCGTGCCATCTTCGTTATGAACGGTTACCGTGTAACCTTCCCGGAGTTGGAGATAATGCTTACCGCGTACGCCGTTTGAAAAGTCATATTCGGATCGCATGGAATCAGGTTTCGTACTGTTTTCGCTCATTTTTGTCAGCTTCACGACTGCTGATGATGCGGATCGTGTCATTCCGTTCCGTATACACCACAATTAACAGGCGGCTATTTCGTGAATAACCCAGGTCAATAAAACGCATTTCTTTGTCAGAATGGTCGGGATCGGGAATTGTGATAGCGAACGGATCTTCGAAGACAGTTTTTGCTTCGTCGAAGCTAACCCCGTGTTTAGCAAGGTTGCTTCTGGCTTTTTGTCTATCCCAGTCGAACCGGACCATAGCCAAAGTATATAGGTATCAAATTAATCATGTCAACGAATCCTGTTGAGTTCTTAAGTGAGTTGGTGGCAATCGAAAGTTTGTCGGGGGAGGAAACGGCCGTGGCCCAATTCCTCGCCGCCCACATGGCCCAGTTGGGTCTGGCAGCCCACATCGACGGGGCGGGGAATGCCGTGGGTGTGCGTGAAGAAGGGGGAGAAAACGGCCGTATCACCCGCGAAATCATCCTGCTGGGCCACATGGACACCGTGCCCGGCCGGGTGCCGGTGCGCGTGGCAGATGGGAAGGTATACGGCCGTGGCGCTGTCGACGCCAAAGGGCCGCTGGCCACCTTTGTGCTGGCGGCGGCGCGGGCCAAACTGCCGCCCGGCACGCGTCTGGTGGTGATCGGCGCTACAGAAGAGGAGGCCGCTACCAGCAAGGGAGCGCGCTTCGCTGCCACGCGCTATCGGCCTGATATGTGCATTATCGGTGAACCGAGCGGTTGGGACGGGGTGACGCTGGGCTACAAAGGGCGGGTGCTCATCGACTACGCCTATTCTCAGCCGATGAGCCACACCGCCGGGCAGGCCAGCGGCGCAGCGGAAACGGGCATCGCCTGGCTGAATCAGTTCACCAGCTACATTGCTGCTTACAACCAGACCCGGCCCCGCCTGTTTGACCAGCTTTTGCCCTCCATCCGCGACATTCACACCGGCAGCGATGGCCTGACGAACACCATCAACATCAAGCTGGGGGTACGGCTGCCGCCGGAGTTTGACGTGGCGGGATTGGGAACGGCCGTGCGCGAGATGGCCGGCCGCGCCAGCCTGCGCTTTTACGGCCACGAAGCCGCTTTCCAATCCACCCGCCAGACGCCACTGGCCCGCGCCTTCAACCGCGCCATCCGGCAGGCCGGCGCGAAGCCCACATTCAAGCTCAAAACCGGCACGTCGGACATGAACGTGGTAGGACCCATCTGGCAGTGCCCCATCGTGGCCTATGGCCCTGGCGACAGCAGCCTGGACCATACGCCCGAAGAGCACGTGGTTGTCGATGAATATTTGCAGGCAATTGATGTTCTGCAACATGTGTTGGAAGTAATTGGCACGGAAAGATTGAGAGGCGATGATTAGAGATTGACGGCGCTTCACTCCACAACCCACCTCACTCCACACTGTTTAGTCTGCATTCTAATAAGATTATCGAGGGATGATATGAGTCTAGAAAAGTTTGCCATTATTGAGTCCACGCTGCGTGAGGGAGAGCAGTTTGTGAACGCTTTCTTCTCCACGGCCGAGAAGATTCAGATTGCGACTCTGCTGGATGCGTTTGGCGTGGAATATCTGGAGCTAACCTCCCCGCTGGCTTCGCCGGAGAGCTATAACGACTGCGTGACCATCGCTAAACTAGGGCTGAGCGCCAAGATTCTGACGCACACCCGCTGCACAATCGAGGACGCCAAACGGGCGGTGGATACCGGCGTGGATGGGGTGGACGTGGTGATCGGCACGTCGTCCTATTTGCGGGAGTTTAGCCACGGTAAGAATATCGCCCAGATTATTGACGTGGCCCAGGAAGTGGTGGCTTACCTGCTGAGCCAGGGCGTGGAGACACGCTTTAGCACCGAGGACAGTCTGCGCAGCGACGTGGCCGACATTTTGCAGGTGTATGAAGCGGTGGACAGGCTCGGCGTCCATCGGGTGGGTATTGCCGACACGGTGGGTGTGGGCACGCCGCAGCAGATTTATACGCTGGTGAAGACGCTGCACGGCCGTATCAAAGCCGACATCGAGTTCCACGGGCATGATGACTGCGGCTGCGCCATCGCCAATGCGTATGCAGCGTTGGAAGGCGGCGCTACCCACATCGACACGTCGGTGCTGGGTATTGGCGAGCGGAACGGCATCACGCCGTTGGGCGGCTTTGTTGCCCGCCTGTACGCCACCGACCCGCAGCTTGTGGCAAAATACCACCTGCCGCTGATTCGCAACCTGGACCGGCTGGTGGCGCGGCTGGTGCAGGTGGACATTCCCTTCAACAACTACATCACCGGTTTTGCCAGCTTTGCCCACAAGGCGGGCATTCATGCCAAGGCCGTGCTCAACAATCCCTCGACCTACGAGATACTGCGCCCCGAAGATTTTGGCCTGACGCGCTACATCCACGTGGCGCACCGGCTGACGGGTTGGAATGCGGTGAAGAACCGGGCCGTGCAGTTGGGCCTGGCCCTGGACGATGCGCAAATCAAGTATCTAACGGGGCAGATCAAGGTGATGGCTGATAACGGCCGTCTCACCCTGGACGATGTGGACACCCTGCTTTTCTCGGCGGCGGAACCGGTGGCGGTGGTGGGAGATTAGAGATTGGAGACTGGAGACTGGATGACTACGAGACTACCAGACTACGAGACGAAAGGACTAACAATGGGCCAGACATTAGCAGAGCAAATATTAGGGCAAAAAGTTGGGCGAACGGTGCGGCCGGGTGAACTGGTGGTTGTGGAGCCGGACGTGGCTATGGGGCATGATTCGCTGTCGCCGAGCATTATTCGCATTGTACAGGAGCAAATGGGCGCGGCGCGGGTGCATGATCCGGCACAAATTGTGCTGGTGCTGGACCACGTCGCCCCCGCTTCGACGGTGGGCGTGGCCAACAATCAAAACATCGTGCGCCGCTTTGCCGCCGAACAGGGCATCCGCCTGTTTGAAGTAGGGCGCGGCATCTGCCATCAGGTGCTGGTGGAGGAACAGGTGGCCCGACCGGGCATGGTCGTGGTGGGGTCGGATTCGCACTCGACGAGCTATGGCGCGGTGAGCGCGTTTGGCTCTGGCATGGGATCGACGGACATCGCGCTGGTGTGGGCAACGGGCAAAACGTGGCTGCGCGTGCCGGAAACGCTGCGGGTTATCGCCCACGGCCGTTTCCGTCCCGGCGTTACGGCTAAAGATTTCGCGCTTAAACTGGGCCGCGAACTGACCATCGCCGGGGCGACATATATGGCCGTGGAATATCACGGACTGGCGTGGCTGCCGCTGGACGGCCGTCAGACCATCGCCAGCATGGCCGTGGAGCTGGGAGCCAAGGCAGGCATCTTCCCGCCGGATGGCGAAACGGCGGCGCGCTTTGCCGTGCCCGACTGGTTGTTTGTGGACCCAGAGGCGGCTTATGCCCGCACGTTCACCATCAACCTGGACGAGTTGGAACCGCAGGTGGCCTTGCCGCATGCTGTGGACAACGTGGTGGACGTGAGCGCCGTGGCCGGGCAGAAGGTGGACGTGGTGTTTTTGGGGACGTGCACAAACGGCCGTTACGAGGACATGCGCGCCGCCGCCGATGTGCTGCAGGGACGGCCGTTGGCTCCGGGTCTGCGGATGCTGGTCACGCCGGCCAGCCGCCAGGAACTGCAAAAAGCCATCGCCGACGATACCCTGACCACGCTCCTGGCCTCCGGCGTTACCCTGACGACGCCGGGCTGCGGGGCGTGCATGGGGCGGCACCAGGGCACATTAGGCGCAGACGAAGTGTGCCTCTCGACGGGCAATCGCAATTTTAAAGGTCGAATGGGCGACCCAACGTCGCAAATTTATCTGGCAAGTCCGGCGGTAGCCGCGGCGACGGCCGTTACCGGCGTCATCACCGACCCGCGCGCTTTAGAGAAAGAAAAACATCCAGCCGGCGGTTCAGACTGCTCTTAAAACGAATGGTCCACCTGGACGGAACAATGGTCCATCCGGCATGCAGAAAATCCAACCTCCCAGAGGTTTTCAGGGCAAGGCAAAGTCGAGATAACAACCTCCGGGAGATTTATTTAACAAGGAAATGATGATGGCGAGAATTTGGAAATTTGGTACAGACGTAGATACAGATCAGATTGTGCCGGGGCGGTATGCGCCCTATATGTTAAAGGAAGGCCAGGACGTGAAGGATTATGCCTTCATCGAGGCGCGGCCCGATTTTGCGCGTGTCGCGCAGCCGGGCGACGTGATCGTTGCCGGAGCGAACTTTGGCTGCGGCTCCTCGCGGGAGTATGCGCCGGATGCCCTGCGGCGGCGGCAGATTGGGGCGATTATTGCGCCCAGTTTTGCGCGCATTTTTTTCCGCAACGCCATCAACCTGGGCATTCCCCTGTTTGAATCAACAGAGATACCAGAACTGGTGGGCGATGGGGAAGCGGTGGAAATGGACGTGGTGAACGGCCGTCTCATCACCCCGTCTGCTACCTACCAGCTGCCGCCGCTGCCCGATTTTGCCGCCGACGTGATTCGGGCGGGCGGGATTGTGCGTTATGTGCGAGAGAACGGCCGTTTCCCCGGCGAGCTTTAAGGCAAAAAAAGCGGCCCGATTTCTCGGGCCGCTTTTTAGGTTTAGCAGGTATCTTCCAAAAGGAAGAGATCAGACGGGCATGGGTTTATACCAAGCTTCTTTTAGCTGGGTCCACTTTTCTTTGGCCCACTCGTCGGCCTTCACAAAGCCATTGTTGGTTTGCGCAGCTTTATAATTCCGGCTGACATAGTCCCAGTCGACCAGATTCCACCAGGCTTTAATGTATTCTGCACGCCGGTTCTGGTAGTGCAGGTAATACGCATGTTCCCAGACGTCCAGGCCCAACAGCGGAATCATGCCCTGGGATATGGGGCTGTCTTGATTGGGTGTACTCATCACCGCCAGGCCGTTATTGTTGGCAACAAGCCAGGCCCAGCCACTGCCGAATCGGCCGGTCGCCGCGTTGGTAAATTCTTTCTGGAAATCGGCAAAAGAGCCAAAGGCTTTGTTGATGGCATCTGCCAGGTTGCGGTCTGGTTCGCCGCCGCCGTTGGCTTTCATGGAGGGCCAGAACATGGAGTGGTTGGCATGTCCGCCGCCGTTATTGCGCACGGCCGTGCGAATATCCGCCGGCACGCTGTCCAAATCGGCCAATAACTCCATCACCGTCTTCTTTTGCAGGTCAGGGTGATTTTCCAGAGCGGCGTTCAGTTTGTTTACATATCCCTGGTGGTGTTTGTCGTGGTGGATGCTCATAGTGCGGGCGTCAATGTAGGGTTCCAGTGCGCTGACGTCATACGGTAGTTGGGGTAGTTCAAAAGTCATCATACATCTCCTTTTTAACTATGGGGGGAACAAAGGTGAAAACAGGAATTGTTAAAGGGGCGTCAGGCAGCAACGCGAAACAGTCGGCAGCCGGACTCTAAACTCCAAGGTTGGTCCACGAGGTAGATATTGGTTGATCAACAATGGGTGCAGCGTGGGGCGAAACGATTGGGTCGTTGCCTGATGCGTTTAAGACACAATTTCATTATAGGCAATCTGCATATGCTTCGCCAGCAAAACGGCCGTCTACCCATATCCCTCTAATCCTACCCATCTGGGCTGGCCTTGCGGTCGCCGTTCCTACTCATGACACCTGACATATCGCCCGTATGACACCTGTCACCTGACATCCAAACGGTCCTGGTAGACACTTTAGGTTGCACTTATAAGCAGCCGCCATGGCATCACGGCGGCTCCAAACCACAACATCCCACGAATCTCACCGGCCGCCAGACATTTCTACCATTCGGCGACCAAAATCAAGAAAGGATGACAGGAGATTAACATGTCCGCAAAGGAAATTACTGAAAGTGAAGGTATCGCCTACCGGCGGCGCAATGCCGGTTTGATTGGTGTGCGCAGCAAAGTACAGATGCGCGATAACGTCATGCTCAGCCTCGTCTATACCCCCGGCGTGGCCGAGCCATGCCTGGAAATCGAGCGCGATCCCAAACGTTCTTTCGATGTAACCTGCCGTGGCAATACCATCGCCATCGTTTCTGATGGATCCTCGGCTTTTGCCCTGGGCAACATTGGACCGGAGGCCATCCTGCCTGTTTTGGAAAGTAAAGCAGTCATCATGAAGACCTTTGCGGGCGTTGATGCGCTGCCGATTGCCCTCAAGACCGAAGGCATTGAAGATATGGTAGACACCATTCTCAACCTCAGCCCCACGTTCGGGGCCATCAGTCTGGAAGACATCGCTTCCCCCAAGGGGCTGGCAATTGCTAACCGGTTGGAACATTCTCTCTACATTCCTGTCGTCAACAACCATCGCGAAGGAGTGGCTATCGGCGTGCTGGCCGGACTGATCAATGCCGCCAAGGTTGTAGGCAAAGATTTGCGCGAAATGCGCATTGTGATCAATGGCGCCGGTTCAGCCGGGTTGGGCACAGCCACAATCTTGCGCCAGTATGGCGTAAAGGACGTGATCGTCTGTGACCGGCACGGAGCTATCTACCTCTACCGCCCGCTGGGTATGAACTGGGCCAAGTGGGAAATCGCCCAAAACAGCAATCCTCGCCATGAAAAAGGCAATCTGGCTGACGTGCTGAAGGGCGCTGATGCCTTCGTGGGGTTCGCACCGGGCAGCGGCGTGGTGCTGCCAGAAGTGAAGCACATGGCCGAATCGCCCATCTTGTTTACGCTGGCTTCGCCGCTGGAATTTACGCCGCGGGAAGCGCGCCAGGCAGGAGCCGCCGTTGTGGCGACAGCCCATTCCAGCTACCGCAATCAACTGGATATTACGACCGTGCTGCCGGGTGTCTTCCGCGGCTTGTTGGATGTGCGGGCTTCTGGTTTTCCGCCCTCTACCCAAATTGCCGCGGCGCAGGCCATTGCCGGCATCATCCCGGACAATGAACTGCACGCTGATTACATTTATCCCAAGGTCATTGATTACGCTGTGGCTCCGGCTGTGGCGGCGGCTGTAGCGGCCGACATCATTGCCAATGATCTAGCGAAGCGGCCGGAAGTGGACCCGACGGCCGTGGCGGAGCGTACCCGCCGCTTTGTCTACGAAGGGCGCCTGCCCGTACCACCTAAATCCGACAAACCCATGACTGTGGCCGAAGAGTCGCTGGAACTGCACGATCGCTACCAGGGCCTGCTGGAAATCACTAGCAAGGTACCGGTGAAAGACGAGCATATTCTGAAGATGTTCTATCTGGTGCCCAATGCCATGGAACCGGCGGAAATTATTACCAAGGATCCGTCACAGTTGTTTGAGCTGACGCCGCGCGGCAATCTGGTAGGGGTGGTGAGCGACGGCACGGCCGTTCTCGGTTTAGGCAACATCGGCGCGCGCGCTGCCCTGCCGGTGATGGAAGGTAAGGCGATTTTATTCCACACCTTCGCCGGGGTGGAAGCGTTCCCCATCTGCCTGAACACCCAGGACCCGGACCAGATTATCGACATTGTGAAGCGGCTGGAACCGACCTTTGGCGGCATTAATCTGGAAGACATCAGCGCGCCGCGCTGCTTCTACATCGAGCAAAAGCTGCGCGAGGAGACGGATATTCCGATTTTCCACGATGACCAGCACGGCACGGCCGTTGTCGTATTGGCCGGCATCATGAACGCCTGTCGCCTGACCGGCAAAGACCTGCGCGACCTTTCTTTTGTCGTCAACGGGGCCGGGGCCTCGGCCATCGCCGTTACCAAGCTGCTCATGTCCATGGGCCTGCAAAACGTCGTGATGCTGGACAGCAAGGGCGCCATCTACAAAGGGCGCAAAGACCTGAACTGGATTAAAGAAGAAATGGCCGAAGTGACCAACCTGGACAAGGTGAAAGGTGACCTGGCCAAAGCAGTGAAAGGCCGCGACGTTTTCATTGGTCTGTCGGTGGCCGGAGCGCTAAAGCCAGAAATGGTGAAAACAATGGCACCCGATCCGTTCATCTTCGGCCTGGCGAATCCTACACCGGAAATCATGCCCGACCTGGCTCTGGAAGCGGGCGCTTGTATCGTTGCCACGGGCCGCAGCGATCTGCCCAATCAGGTAAACAACTCTCTGGCCTTCCCGGGCATCTTCCGTGGGGCGCTGGATACCCGCGTGCGCAACATCACCGACGAAATGAAGGTGGCGGCGGCGCAGGCCATCGCCGGATTGGTGAGCGACAAGGCGTTACGGCCAGACTGGATCATTCCCAAGGGCACGGATTTTTCCGTCGCTCCGGCGGTGGCGGAGGCTGTGGCGCGCAAGGCTATTGAAACCGGTATGGCTCGCACAAAGGTGGACCCGGCGGCCATCGCCCAGAAAGTGCGTCATTTTGTTTATGAAGAGCGCGACATCTAATTAGGATGTTAGCTAACGAGACCCGAAGGGATGCCGCAAGCCCTTCGGGTCTTTTTTATTCCGAGCCGAGGCTCGTTGGTTGCGCAGATTGGGCAGGGAATAAGGGGGAAACGGCCGTTTCCACTGGCATTCCCCTCCCTTTTGATGCATCATAGAGATTGGCAGTACATTATTTCAGCACAAGTTTCCATTGCAAACGGAGGCCCATCTATGGAGTACAAATCCCTCGATTTAACCGACCACTTTGTAGAATTGATCCGCCGCGCCGCCACTCAGCTTCCCCAGGACATGCGCCAGGCGCTCCGGCAGGCCAAAGGCCAGGAAGAACCAGGCTCCGCCGCCGAAGGTGCGCTCGACACCATCTTGCTGAACGTGGACATCGCGGAAAAGAACAGCACCCCTATCTGCCAGGATACCGGCACGCCCATTTTCGAAATTCAATACCCCGTCGGCGTTTCCACGCGTAAACTTGCAGACCAGATTCGGCAGGCGGCGGCCATCGCCACGCAGCGCAATTACCTGCGTCCCAACGCAGTAGACACCATCACCGGCAAAAACAGCGGCGATAACACCGGCGAAGATTTTCCCACCATGCACTTTCATGAATGGGATGAAGAAACCATCCACGTCGATTTGCTGCTGAAGGGCGGGGGCTGCGAAAATGTCTCCACGCAGTATAAACTGCCCGACGCTTCCCTGGGCGCAGGACGTGATCTGGAAGGCGTCCGACGCGTCGTGTTGGATGCTGTGCATCAGGCACAGGGCAAGGGCTGCGGTCCTGCCGTATTGGGTGTCGCTATCGGCGGCGACCGCGGCTCTGGGTATCTCAAGTCCAAGCAGCAGTTGTTCCGCCAGTTAGACGATACCAATCCCGACCCGCAGCTTGCGGCGCTGGAGGAGCGCATCTACAACGAAGCCAACGAACTGGGCATTGGGCCGATGGGCTTCGGCGGCAAAACGACGGCGCTGGGCGTAAAAATCGCGGCGCAGCACCGCCTGCCAGCCAGCTATTTTGTTTCGGTGGCTTATATGTGTTGGGCCAACCGGCGCGCCAGTATGGATATTGAACTCAATGATGAAGGGCTGGAGGTGAGCTATGCCTGAGTTAACAACCCCTATTTCCGATGAAGACATCCGCAGTTTGAAGGCGGGCGATACCGTTTATTTGAATGGCGTCATCGTTACCGGGCGTGACGCAGCCCACAAATTTATGATCGAACATTTTATCAAGCAGCCAGTCCAGGGCGACGAAGTGGAACTGTATGAAGAACTGAAAAAACTCCTGGACGGTGGTGTGATCTACCACTGCGGCCCGGTGGTGAAGACCCACGAGGACGGCTCCTACTCTTTTGTGGCTGCTGGTCCAACCACCAGCATTCGCGAAGAGGTGTATCAGGCGGACGTAATCCGCCACTTTAACTTGAAAGGGGTCATCGGTAAGGGCGGCATGGGAAGCAAAACGTTGCAAGCCTGCCAGGAACAGCCGGCTGTGTACCTGCATGCCATTGGCGGTGCAGCCAGCTTCATTGCCCAATCGGTGAAAGAAGTGCTGGGCGTTTATAAGCTGGAGTTTGGGGTGCCGGAAGCCATGTGGGTGATCCGGGTGGAGAAGTTCCCCGTTGTGGTGACGATGGACAGCCACGGCACGAGCCTGCACGCCACCATCGAAGCACAGTCCAAAGAAAAATTGGCGGAGTTGATCGGCTGAAGTTGAACGATTGGAGATAAAAGTAAAGATTGAAGGTGGGCAGACATCTGGTCTTTAGGCTTTTCTGGAGGAAAGGATGAACAAAGTACGATGGGGTCTGGTTTCTACGGCGAATATCAACCGGCGCTTAATACCGGCCATTCGGGCGTCGGAGAGGGGAGCGTTAACGGCCGTTGCCAGCCGCTCCCTTGATTCTGCCCGATCTTACGCGGACAAGTGGGAAATTCCTCATGCCTTTGGCAGCTACGAAGCCATGCTCGACTCCGACGAAGTGGATGCGGTCTACATCAGCCTGCCCAACCACATGCATGCCGAATGGACGATTTACGCCCTGGAGCACGGCAAACATGTGCTGTGCGAAAAGCCATTCGCCCTGACGATAGATGAAGTGGACGCCATGATCGACGCCAGCCAGCGCACCGGCAAGCGGCTGGCGGAAGCGTTCATGTACCGCCACCACCCGCAGGCCAAGATTGTGAAGGCATGGATGACCGACGGCCGTCTCGGTGAAGTGACTATCTTGCGCGGCGCGTTTGACTTCGCCATGTCCGATCCGCAAACCAACGTGCGCATGAAGCCGGAATGGGGCGGCGGCAGTCTGTGGGATGTGGGCGTGTACCCCATGAGCTACGCGCAAAATTTGATGGGATGCACACCCGATAAGGTGTATGGCAACCAGTGGGTCGGCGCATCCGGCGTCGATGAAGTATTTGCCGGACAAATGCACTACGCCAACGGCGTGATGGCCCAGTTTACCTGTGCCTTTCGCTCGCCGTTTTACACTTTTTTTGAGATTGTGGGGACGAAAGGGCGGCTGCTGGTAACACGGCCGTTTGTCGGTCCGCAAGACGGCACGGTCACTTTCTATCCGGCCGATGGCGCGCCGCAATCCCTTGCCGTGCCCGACGTAGAGTTGTATCTGGGCGAAGTGGAGGATATGAACACGGCCGTCCTCGAAGGCGCGCCCAACTTTTTGACCCTGGCGGAAAGCCGGGACCACGTACGCACCGTTCTGGCTTTGTACGAATCGGCGCGGCACGGCAAAGCGGTTTACCTGGCGGATTAAAGACGGCCGTCCTCGTTCAAAAGCCGACAACAAACGCAACGACGCCTTGAGAAACGGCCGTTTCTCAAGGCGTCGTTGCGTTTAGCAGGGCCGCAGTGGTTCTCAGCGGGCCGGAGGGATGTTAAAGCCGGAGCGCAGGCGGTTTTCCGGGTCGTATTGGGCTTTAAGCTGCATTAACCGGGAGTACTTCTCCACCGGATATGCTTCCTGCACACGCTGCCGCGATTCACCGCCTTCCAGAAAGTTCATATACACGCCGGCCAGCCAGGGCTGCAAAGCCAGCTTAAACTCGTTGACAAACTGAGACAGCGCCTCATGAACTTCCGGTGTCGGCGTTACGCCAACAAGTTGCAGCAGCAGGGTTTCCTGGCGATGCCCATAAGCGTTGGCGGCTGCATCCATTCGTGCGATGGCGCCGCCGGCATGCCGCACTTCGGCAAAAATCAGCGGGCTGGGACCGTTGTGCGGGGCAGCGCGGTCGATGATCGTGTCGATCACGTCGTCGTGTAGTTCGCGCAGCCAGGCGCCGCTGCTAAGTCCGGGCAGCGGATCCACGGGGTCGTTGCTGATGGTGGCTACGGCGCTGAAAGGCATGGTTTTGAAGTCGTCGAGCAGCGGCGCGCGCCAGTCGCGCCAGAAGCGGAGCAGGGCTTCGCCTTCGTCGGCCGGGCCGCAGTAGCAGCCGCGCACCATCACGAAGGATTTCCCGCGGATGACTTCGGGCATATCGGGGATGGGGGGGAAATTCATGATGAGCACGGAAGACGTCAGCTCGTCGGGGGCCACGGCCGTCCATTCGCGGAAACGGGCCATCACCTCGTGGGCCATGTCCACCGGGTAAAAGAGATTGCCGCCGTAGACCGTGGTTACCGGGTAGAGCCGGATTTCCATGCCGGTGACGATGCCCAGGCCGCCGCCGCCGCCGCGCATCCCCCAAAAGAGGTCGCTGTTTTCGGTGGCACTGACGCGCAGCAAACGGCCGTCTACCGTCACCACCTCGAAATAGTTCACGCTGTCGGCAGACAGCCCGTATTTACGGCCCAGCCAGCCAAAACCGCCGCCCAGCGTGTAACCCACCACGCCTACGTCTGGCGAAGAGCCGAGCAGCGGCGCGAGGCCAAAAGGTTGGGTGGCCTGCAAAACCATACCCCACTTGGCTCCGGCTTCTACCCAGGCTGTCTGGGCAGCGCCGTTAACGCGCACGGCCGTCATGGGTGACGTGAGGATGAGCATGTTTTCGTCGGCCATGCTGATGATGCCGTGACCGGTGGACTGCACAGAGATGCCCAGGCCGGCTTCGGCGGCGAACTGCACGGCCGTTTGCACATCGGCAGCGGTGTGGGCCGCCACAATGACGGCCGGATGTTGGTCCACCGCCAGGTTAAACCCGCGGCGGGCGGTATCGTACTGAGGGTCTTGCGGTGTAATCACGGTCCCAGAAATCTGGTTAGCCAGCTGCTGCCAGCGGCTGCCATCGGTGGCGAACCCAATCAACGGATTTGCTAAAGTGTCCATTTGTTTGTTTATCTCCTGGTCAAGTAATTTTCCACAGTGTAACCGGCGGCCCGTTTGGCAAACGTTTGAGCGGGCGTTTGTGCTGGCCAAATTTGGGATTTGCCCGGTTTTGGTTTTGATTGCAGCCAGCGTGGGGCATTTCTTGCCTACTGCAGTTGATAATCCCAGCCGAAGTTGACGGGGAATGCCTGATCGCCTGCGGACAGGGTGATTTCCTGGTACCAGATGCCGGGCGCGGGAAAGGTCCAGTTGCCGGGCAGCAAAATGGCGGCATTGCCGTTGGCCGCGGCATCCATAAAGACGCAGAAGGTGCCGCCGGAAAGATGCCGGAAGGTGTAACGGCCGTTGCTGTCTGTCACGGCCATGTTCATGGCGGTCATCGGTCCGTTGCTGCACGGCCCGGCCTGCAGCTGCAAGGTCACGCCGCTGATGTAGGTTTCGTTGGGTTCGATCATGCCGTCGGCGCGGTAGCCGCCGTAACCGTCGGAGACGCAGCTGCCATCCACCGTGGGAATGCCATCCTGCCCTACGGACACATAGCAAAAGTCGTTCCACAGGTAGCCGCTGATGGTGGCCTGGCGCACGGCCGTATGCAGATTGATGTTGTTCACAGCCTGGCCGCTGCTTACTGTGACGGTCAGGACGTCTTCCAGACCCTCCGGCCCTTTCAGGCCGACGCAGTAGCTGCCGTTAAATTCGCCGGCGAGGGTGTACACGCCGTTGGCCATCGAGAAAGTTGTAGCATAAGGCGCTGCCGCTACCTGGCAGGCCGTGCCGGGAATGAGCCACACTTCGGCGTTGCCCACGCCAGGCTCGCCGGCGTCGTAAGAACCGTTTTGGTTCGTGTCCTCGTAGATGAGGCCGGAAACGGTGGTGGGTGCGGACCAGACCGGCGGCCAGGTGACGGCGACGTTGGTCAGCTGCTGGTTGTTGCTCAGCGCCAGGCTGGACTGCCCGACTGTCGTGCTGCCATCGGTGCCAAACAGGCAGTAGCTGCCGGCGAACAGGCCATCGAAGCGGAAACGGCCGTTCCCATCGGTGACGGTGGTGCCCAGCACGGCCTGGCATTCCGGCGTGGTCGCCAGGGTGATGGTGACACCGGCCAGCAATTCGTTGGCGTCGGCCACGTTGTTCTGGTTCTTGTCTTGCCAGGCATAGCCGCTGATGCTGCTCTGGCCGACCTGCGCCCCGGGCACGACGATTTTGACCCACAAGGGGGAGTTGCTGCGCCCGACGCCAAAGGCGGCGCCGCCGGGATTCACCAGCTTCCAATCGCCCTGGTAGGTGTCTGGCGCGGCCGGAGCCACCAGGCTGACGCTTAAGTCGATGGTTTGGCCGGGGGCCACGATTTGCGCCAGCGGGAAGTGGTTGGTGATGGCGCCCAGCAGGTGGCCGCCGGCGTGGGTGAGCTGGTAACGGCCGTCCCACGTGCAGGTGCCGCTGTTGCGCACGCGCCAGGTCTTAATGAAGCCGGTGTTGGCCGACACCTGGCTGTTGTCCGGGATGGTGACGTCGGCGATGAAAGTGGCGGCGTCGGTGCAGTGCGTGCCGGTTTGAGTGGTCTGGGTGGCGGGCACGGCCGTGGCCGGAAGGGCTGTGGCTGTGGCCGGGCGGGTTGCCGTAACGGTGACGGTGGGCACGGCTGTGGCGGTGGCGGTGGCTGTGGGGGAAACGGCCGTGGGGGCAACCAGAGTTACCACGGCGGTGGGTACACCGCCCGTGCCTGTCGAGCCGTCGGTAAGCGAGCAGGCCGACAAAACGATCAGCACTATAATAAGAAGGAAGGCGAGTTTTTGTTTCATGGTTATTCTCCTAAAAGCTAGCTGGCCGCCGCCTGGCGGGACGACGAAGCCCTCCGCTGGCGGCCTTACACAATGTATTCGCCGTTGGACGGCGAAATGTAACACTTTTTCGACCCAGGCAGTTCAAATGATTGATTCGGCAGGAAATCATGCTTCGTGAGTTATTCCTAAGGCTTCGTCAATCGTTCCTAACGCTTCGTCAATCGTTCCTAAGGCTTTGTGAGCCACTCCTAACGTTTCTTGAACGGTTCCTGGAGCCTTCTCAAGGATTTCTGTAATAAATCGTCACTATTCTCTTGTCTGTGGATGATGATAGAGAAACGGCCGTTTCAAAAGCGTTTGGAGACTGTCAAAAATCCGGGTTTATTTGTGTGTTGGCTGGCGCCGGCGACGCGGTTTATCGCTGGGCGGCGAGTTTGGCTCGATTCTTCCGTATAAACTACGGGAAAAGGGCCTTATTTGCGGATATACACGGAGTCAGAGACGGCCGTGATTTCAGGGTAGAATACGCTTCATAAGAATCAGCGAATGTGTTTAGATAATAGAATGGGGTCCAGGGAGCTCACTATATTCACTGCTGGCATAAACTTCACATCTTGGAGGTAAACAAATGAATCATCTTGATATTCCCCGGCGGTATGCTTACTTTAGCTTGCTGATTGGCTTGCTGTTGTTGTTTGTTTTAGCTGGGCTGGCCGCCTGCTCTGCTACAAGCGGCAGCGATGGCGCTATGGAGGGAATGGACGCCCCCACGGATGCCGGCGATATGTCGGGCATGGACCATGAAATGGATCATACTGAAGATATGACCGGCATGGAAATGGACGGCGTGGGTCACGATGCGGAAGCACGCCGTTTTGTGCCCAATGATGGGGCGGTGGTACACATCATGTCGCCGGCAGATGGCGCTGTCTATAAGAGCAGTGACGACGTGCCGGTGATGATTGAAACGACGAACTTTACCGTTGGTGATGAGGGCAAGCACTGGCACATCTATCTGGACGGCAGCCCGACGATGGTGATGGGCGGTACTTCGTTCGTGCTGCAAAATCTCTCACCAGGCGAACACGAGATTGAGGTGTTTTTGTCGTTGGCTACACACGAAGACCTGGAACAGGGTGATAAAGTAATCATTGTAGTGGAAGAATAAAGATTTTATGGTATTACAGAAGCATGAAAGCTAAAGTTTCCCGGTTAAGTTACGTTTTATGGGTCTTTTTGCTGATGGGCGGCTGGGTAACGGCCGTTTCTGCCCACGATGCCGTCATTACCAAATCATCCCCCGCCAATGGCGAAGTGCTGAGCGAATCGCCAGACCAGGTGGTAGCCTGGTTCACCGAGGAACTCATCAGCGGCGAAAGCACGATGAAGGTTTTTGACGCCCAGGGCAAACAGCGCGACAACGGCGATGGCGGCGTGGACCTCACCGACCCTGACCATGCGTCGATGATTGTCACGCTGCCGCCGCTGCCCGATGGTTCGTACACGGTGCAGTGGCACGCCGTTTTGGTAGACGGCGATGCCAGCGACGGCGCTTTCGCTTTTGCCGTGGGGGATAGCCAGCCTGTTGTGCAGTCGGCGGCCCCGGCAAGCAGCAGTGGTGTGCCGATTGGCTGGCTGGCTGTTATTTTGGGTGTAACGGCCGTCATCCTGGCCGTAGCCGGTTATTTTTGGCGGCGCCCTAGCAAAAGCTCCATGTGAATGCACCGTAGATTCGCCATAAAGCACATTTACCAGATAGGGCTGGCTCTGGCGGTAACGCTGGTGGCCGGCCTTGTTTTGGTGCACCAGGCTTCGGCCCACGCCTTCCTGCTGCGTTCAGACCCGCCGGCCAACGCCATTCTGCCGGAATCTCCCCCGGCCATGCGCCTCTGGTTTAATGAGGTCATCTCGCCGGGGTTTAGTCAGGCCCGGCTTTTGGATGCCGAAGGTCATTCCCTGCCAGTTACCGTCGAGGCCGACCCGGATGACGCCACTTTGCTCATTGTCAACTTCCCGGAGCTGGAAGATGGCGTATACAGCGTGCGCTGGAACGTCCTATCGGCAGCGGACGGCCATCCGACGCAGGGCTTGGTGGTGTTTGGCGTGGGAGAAGGGGCCGATTTGGGGACGGCAACGGCCGTGGTGCAGGATACGGCCGTGCCCTGGCCAGATCCTATCTTACGTTGGCTAAATTTCGTCTTGCTGGCCGGGTTAGTCGGCTGTTTTGCTGTGGCCTTCCTGGTACTTGATCCGGCCGTTTACCCGCCGGACATTGCTGCGGTGCAGCACGCCGCCCAGCGGCGCATCTTGCGCCTGGCCTGGTGGTGCGGCGTGGCCGCGCTGCTGTTGGGTGTGGTGTGGGCTGGCTGGCAGGCAATTTTATTATCAAACACGCTGGCCAGCGGAGCTTCCGTTTCCTCTATTGCCTGGCAGTGGCTCAGCCAGACGCGCCTGGGGTATTTGTGGTGGCTGCGCCAGGGTTTATTGGCGCTGATTCTCGTCTGCCTGTGGCCGCTGCGGCGCAATCTGGCGGGCACGGCCGTGCCGCAATCCCGTGTGCTCCTTTCCCTGACGACCCTGTTGCTGTTGGCTTTGCTGCTGGCACAGTCCCTGACCAGTCACGCAGCGGCGTTGGCGCGGCAAACGGCCGTGGCCATCGTGTCCGACACGTTACATTTGCTGGCTGTAAGTTTGTGGGTGGGCGGGTTGCTGGCGCTGGCCGCCGGTCTGCTGCCGCTGGTGCGCCGCCGTGAGGATTTTGCGGCATTGGTGAAGGCGGGGTGGGGACCGTTTGGGCGTCTGGCATTTTTGAGTGTGGGGGTTATTTTTGCCACCGGCCTGTACAGCACCGGGCGAGAAGTCGCTTCGCTCGACGCCATGCTGACGAGTTTATACGGCCGTACCATCCTCCTAAAAATTGGTCTCATGCTCGTAGTGGGGCTGGTTGGCGCTACAAATTCCATGCTGATTCATCCCCGGCTGGCGGCGCCGCTGGCCCGGCTGCGCCACAAACCGGCCGGCTGGACGCCTCTGACGCCGCGCAAGTTTGCCCGGCTGATTCTGTTGGAAGTGGGTCTGGGCGTGTTGGTGTTGGGGCTGGCGGGATTGTTGACGGCCGCGCCTACAGCGCGCGGCGGCGCTTACACCCCGGCCAGCGACGCGCCGGAAACGCTCAGCCAGCTTGTAGACGATATGATTATCACGCTGGCTATCAGTCCAAATCGGGCCGGGACCAATGTGTTCACGGTGCGAGCTGTCAGTAATCGCCGGCCTCCTCCGGCGGAGGTGCTGCGGGTCATTCTGCGGCTAACCTACCAGGATCAGGATTTGGGCCTGACATCGCTGGACCTGGAAGAGGTGGAACCGGGTTTCTACCTGATTGGCGACAATGCTTTGAATGTGGCCGGGACGTGGCACATCGATGCGGTTGTGCGGCGGCGGGGTCTGGAAGACAGCGTGGCCCAGTTTAGCTGGGTTGTGCCGCAGTCCGGGCCGGAACGGCCGGTTGTTGTGTCTAACCAGCCGTGGGAGCCTGTGCTGACGCTGGCTGCGGCTTTGCTGCTGCTGGTGGTGATTGTAGTAACGGCCGTTCTCTTCATCACCGCCTGACTTAAGCCTGTTCCTGCCCCGTTCGTTTTTTTGTGAGAGCCATTTTCTCTTGGTGCGTACTCCCCCTTCGGCGTAATACCTTCTTCAATTCCTGATCGACAATCAGTGTTGGACCTTAATGTTGTTGGTAACTTTGGCCCGTTAAGCTCCCTTGAAGGAGTTTGTCCTGCCTCATCAATCGGGAGGAGGAAGTCATGTGTCTCCGAATCTTCCCGCGCACAGCAAGCAGAGTGAAGTTATTCAAGAGTAGTTTAGATAGACCACGTTAGTTATTCCAGATTTCCTACTATAAATAGTCCAGTGGTTACGCAGTCATCAAGTCCTTCACGAAATCCATATTCACCCATCCGGCTTTGGGTTACCAGCGTCGTTACTATTCTGCTGCTGGTGATCATCGTTGTGATCATCTATGAGCACGTCATTGAAAAAAGCGTTGTCACTCTAACAAGCATGTTAGAAGTGGGGTTTGTTTCAATTACCGTATCACTGATTATTCCTCCGCTGCTCTATATTTTTTCGTATCGGCCGTTGCTGGCTAACATGAGCCAGCTGCAAAAAACGCAAAAGGATCTAAACCTCCTGGACGCGGCCTTGCACAGTGCCGACGACGGCATCGTGATTACGGATAACAAGGGCAATATTGAATGGGCCAACCCTTCCTTTGCCAGGATGATGGGCGTGACCTTTGAAGAATTGAGCGGCAAGAACCTGCGTTACTACATCTCTAATCCTGCCACTCCAGGAGAGGAGCGATGGGAAACAATTCTTTCTGGGGAGATCTGGCGTGATGAGATGAGTATTTGCCATAGCGATGGGCAGACCTATGTTAAGGAACGGTACGTCGTGCCCGTGCGCAATGGGGCCAGTGAAATCTCGCATCTCATTTTTATTGAAAAGGATATCACCAGGCGGCGTCAATTGGAAAAAACGACGGCGACTTTGGCAAATGCGGCTTTGGCGCTTAACCAATCTTTGCATACGGAAGAAGTTCTGGATGTGCTGCTCGATCTGTTGATGTCTTGTGTGTTATACGATAACGCGGCCGTTGTGCTTCTGCATCACGACGCCCGCTGGGCTATACGGGCTTACCGTGGCCCGGACTTTGAAGCAGCTTTTGGCGAGGGGAACTGTTTTATCGGGTTTGAAACCCTCAACAGCCCTCCGATTCAGACGATGCTGACGAATCGGGAAACTGTGGTTGTGCAAGACTCAGCTCTTTCGCCGGCACTGCATCCCTTGATGGAGGAAAGAAACGGCCGTAACTGGCTGGGCATTCCTCTGGTCGTCAATGGGCGGGCAATCGGATTTTGCATTCTAGATAAAGACGAACCGCACTTCTTTTCCGAGCAGCATGTTCAAATTACAGAAGCGCTGGTGAATCAGGCAGCCGGGGCAGTGGAAAATGCCATCCTTTTTGAAGAAGTCCAGACCGGACGGGAGCGGCTGAAATCACTTTCCCACCGGCTGGTAAAGGCGCAGGAGACTGAGAGGCATTACATTGCCAGGGAACTGCACGACGAAGCGGGCCAGGCTCTGGCTTCTCTTAAAATTCAACTGCTCCTCTTATCCCACCATGCAGAAGAGCCACAGGTCATCTTAAACAAAGTGCCGGAAATTCAGCAGCAGGTGGATGACATTTCCGAAAACCTTCATCGGCTGGCGGCCCATTTGCGGCCGGCCAGCCTGGATCATTTGGGACTGATTACGGCCCTGGCTCAGTATGTGCGGACTATCAGTGAGCAGTATGGCCTGATCGGTGAGTTTGAAGTTTGTGGTTTTAAAGAGCGGCTGGCGCCAGAGGTGGAAACGGCCGTTTACCGCATTGTACAAGAAGCCCTGACCAACGTGATCCGCCACGCCCAGGCAGGACGAGTGGATGTTTTTCTTAAGCAAAACGAAACCAATTTTGTAATCGTGGTGGAGGATGATGGGAAAGGCTTTGATCCCATCAACGTGATGACTGGCATTCTTGCCTCCGATCATTTAGGCCTTGTGGGTATTCGAGAAAGAACAGAAATGCTGGGCGGGACATTGATCCTAGATAGTTCTATTGGTAATGGAACGACATTAAAGATAGAGGTGCCATATGACAATTCGCATCTTGCTGGCTGACGACCATGTTTTACTACGCGCTGGTCTTCGGGCTTTGTTGCAAACCGGCTCAGATCTAGAAGTGGTTGCCGAAGCCTCTGACGGCAACCAGGTTCTGGCTCTGGCCGAACAATACAAACCAGACGTAGTAGTTATGGACATCAGCATGCCTGGTTGCGGCGGCATTGAGGCGACCCAACTGCTAACCAAAACAATTCCTGGCGTCAACGTTCTGATCCTTACCCTGCATGAAGACAGCAGTTTGCTGCAAGAAGCGCTGCGGGTAGGTGCCTCCGGTTATATCCTGAAACGCGCCCTCGAATCCGAGCTGATCAACGCCATACGGGCGGTGGCCCGCGGCGATATGTACGTGCATCCGGCAATGACGCGGGCGCTCTTCATTGAGGAAACGATTAAACCGGAAGGCACTGATGATGCACTTGATCCTTTAACGCCGCGCGAAGTAGAAGTGGTGCAGTTGTTGGCCAACGGCTACACTAACCGGCAGATCGCCTCCATGCTAGCTATCAGCGTGCGCACAGTGGAGAGCCATCGCTCGAACCTGATGAGCAAACTGGATCTGCACAGTCGCTCCGACCTGGTAAGGTACGCGGTCAGGAATGGCCTGCTAAACCTGGAAGTTTAAGTGTGCCCCCTCGGCTCCGTACTTAATACGGAGCCGATTTTGTATTTCGTGGTTTTCCCCTACAGAATTCAATTCAAATTTCCGTGCAGACTACACTATCGAATTTGTCTCCCATATGGTTTAATGAATAGTACCTGAGTACTGGTTCACGATTATTAGAGTTTAGAATTTGAGCTGGTTTTAGAGAAATTTATTACGGTAGTGTTTTTGAGTAGAGTCCCCATCAATTTGCTGCCCACAGCAGCGCGCGAAAACATATAAATCTGTTGCAATAGCATCACATTGCCGCAATTTCACCGTTCTAAGGAGGTTCATTGATGCCTATGATTGCCCCTTGTCTGCTACTCACGTGGTCGACGGCCGTTGCCCTTTTGCTGCTCGCCGCCGGCCGCCCCGTAAAAAGTTGGCATGTTCTCAACAGTAAGTACAGAGAACTTGCCTCGTTTCCGTTTTCAGAATGTGGCCCAACGGCCGTTTTATCCCGCAGGAGCCGGAATCACAATTTACGTGCCGGTTTTGAACAAGAAATGGAGGTGCACATGAGAGTGTTTTTGTATCGTAGAAGTCATTTTAATTTTGACTGGAATCAGTTAGGAGGTCCGATTAATGCCTAAGAAACAAGTTCTCACCCTTTTTATAGGCCTCACCGTCCTGTTGGCCGCACTCCTATCTTCGCCCGGCTCACAGATCCAACGCGCCTCGGCCCAAACGAACGATGTCCTTCATCTTCGGGTTGAGAGTGCCCGTACCGAGTCTCCTGTTGCGGCCGGCGATGAAATCACACAATATAAATATCTGATCAACGTCGACAACACCGGCGATCCGACACAGGCGCGGAATGCTGGCTGTTCCGCCGACGATCCGAATTATCCCGACAGTTGTGACTGGCCCTCCATCCGTGAGGTTCCCGGAGCCGCGCCCATTTACACGCAGGGCAATCAGGATGACTTTAACGGCGTCAATCTCTCTGGTATCAGCCTGCCGCCCGGCAAATACCTGGTTTCCGTAATTGCCAACGGCTTTAAGATTGACGGTGCGCACTTCACGGTACCTTTGCCGGACGTGGACGCCAACGGCGCCAACGTCGTTGTGGGCATGCAGCCGGACCCGCTGCCCACGGCCACAATGCGCATTAAAGTCTTCGAGGATATTTCCCCGGTAAATGGTCAGTTTGACGCTCCGGCCGAAAGTGGTCTGGAAGGATTCCATGCCACGATCAACGATACGGCCGGCGAAATTACGGTCGACGTCTTCGGTAATCCGCTGTGCACCACGTACGACGCCGACATGAACCCCACCGGCATCGAAACGTATGGCTGCATTTACAGCGATGCCAACGGCGACATTGTGATTCCCAATCTGGGTCCGCTGCGTTATGACGTTGTAGTCGTGCGCCCGGATGGCACAGATTGGATTGAGACGACGACGCTGGAAGGCTCGCCCAGTTGGGATACCTGGCTCCAGGAAGGCGGCACCGGTTTAGACAACGAGTTTGTCGTAGCCGGCGAACCGTTCCCCTGGACGATTTTTGGTTTTGTGCATCCGATGGATCAGCTGAACAACACGGCCGTTACCGGCGGTGTTTCCGGCACGATCGTCGGCGCATCGGTTTATCTGCCCCAGCAAAACGCTTTGCCGTACTACGGCGACATCTGGAACGGCTTCAACGGCGCCAAAGTGACCGGCCCCATTGAAGACGCCTGGGTGGCCCTGAGCGATTTGCAGAATGGGGACACGGCCGTTTACGTCGCCAAAGCCAACCCCGATGGCACCTTCCTCATCGAAAACGTGCCCGACGGCAACTACCAATTCACCTGGTGGGACGAAAAAATCCATTACATCATGGATTGGATCCAGGTCACCGTTTCCAACGGTCAGATCTACGACATGGGCACACCCTTCCTCACCGGCTGGTTCACCAAAGTCGATGGCTACGTGTTCAACGACCTGAATGAAAACGGCATCATGGACCCCGGCGAACCCGGTATCTCCAACTACCTCGTTGTCCTGCGCGATCGTGACAACAGTGAAATCGACCGTATGTCCATCGCCGTGACCACCGACGAGAATGGCTATTACGTCTTCGAGAAAGCGTATCCCATGGGTTCCTGGATGATTTTGGAAGCGTACAATGACCGCTTCTACACCACAGGCATCACCTATCAGGTCGAAAACCAGCCCACACCCACCACAGTCGTGGGGCAGGGCGTGGACGTAGGTGTCTTGCCAATTCTCGGGCAGTCTGGCCGGTTGGATTGGGGCGTCCGTCCTTATGACGCCACCGGCCGCAATGGCGGTCTGCGCAACGGCGGTATCGTCGGTACTGTCTTTTACGACATTACTCGGAACGAACTGGATCCCCAGTACCAGGCGGTCGAACCCTGGGCGCCTGGCATTCCCAATGTGGAAGTCCAGCTGTATGCCACCGTCTACTGCGGCACAAACCCTGGCACTGCCTGTGATCCCACCGGCATGTTTGAAATCGCCTCAGATGGCTCTCTTGCCAAGGGCGATTTGCTCAACACAGCCCTGACCGAGACCTGGGAGCAGCCCACCGACTGTACTGCCCGCGATGCCAACGGCAACCCGCTGCTGAATCCGCAGGACCAGCAAGTATTGCCCGTTGATCCCACCGGCAAGCGGTGCGTTGAAGGGCCTCTCATGGGCACTCAGTTCCAGACCGGCTTTGCCACACTCGATGGTAACTATGGCTTTACAGAGGGCTGCTTCGGTGGCGATATCGACGCTTCCGATCCGGCCAATCCTATCTGCCCCAGTGGATGGGAAACCTTATGGTCCGATGACTATCTGGTCGAGGTGGTGTCGCCGATAGACGCGCTTGGGCGTGAGATCTACCAGGTCGTTCGCGAAGAGGATGTCAACATCTTTGACGGCGATCAGTATGTGCCGCAAGTTCCGCCGCCGGCGTGCGCCGGTCCTATGCACGTCGTAGACGTGGCCGGAATTGGGACAGATGGTCCTGACGCTGTTGACAATGCGAACTTTGCAGATGGCGGCGGCAGCCCGTATGAGAGGATGACACGGCCGTTGTGCAACGTCAAACTGGTCACGCTGAATAACGGCAAGTCGATTGCCCCAACCTTCACTTATTTCACCGAGGTGCCTATTCCCGGCAAGTGGAAAGGGTACATCATTGACGATCTAACCATTTCTACCAACCCTCAGGAACTGAACTTTGGTGAAAAAGCGGGCATTCCCAACTCGCCCATTGGTATCTACGATTACAACAACCGGCTGCTTACAACCATTCAATCCGACCCGAACGGTGTGTTTGAGGTCTTGCTGCCGGGGACCAATACGATCAACTGTCCCACGCCATCCGGGGTGTGCGCCAACGTTTATTACATGTTGGGCAACGATCCGGGCCAGCCGGGGCATTTGAATCCTAACTACAGTCCACAGTACCGGACCATTGGCGCCAGCTTTGAAATCTACTCCGGTTTGCTTATTCCCTCTGACCTGGCCCCGACGCAAATTGTGCCGGGTGTGCTGGCCGCCGGTTCGCTGTTTGGCGTGCCGCCGCAGTGCACGCTCAACGACGCGCTGAACCCAACCACGCCGGAGATCTTTGCCGTCTCGAAGCCGTATCACAATATTGCTGACGGTAATGGCACGATCACGATTGACGGCCAGGGATTTGGCTCTGCCGGGCAGGTTACGCTGGACGATAACATCGTTCTGCCGGCTGTAAGCTGGAGCGATACATCTGTAACGGTGAGTGTGTCTGACACGCTGCCACCGGGACCGCATCAACTGAAGGTCATGAATGGCATTGGCCGCTCGACGGTTAATGGCCTGACCTTCCGTGTTCTGGCTCCGGATACCAGTACCTTCCCGGCCACGGCCGTTCTGGACAACTTCAACCGGCCCAATTCCAATAACCTGGGCGGCAACTGGAGCAGCTCCTCGACCGGCTACCGGATTAACAATAACAACCTCCAGGTTCGCGGTGGCGCCCTGACGGTGCAATGGACCAACCAATCGTTTGGCCCGGATCAGGAAGTCTACTTCACCTTTGTAGACGTTTCTGGACAGGCCAGCGAGCAGAATCTACTGCTGAAGTTCAGCGGCAATGCGGTAATCCAGGCGATTTATCACCAGGGTGCTGCGGATGTAGAAGTACAAACCTACGATCCGTTCAATGGGTGGCAGTCTCACGGGTCATTCCCGGCGACTTTTGCCAATGGTGACCAGTTTGGGGCCCGCACTCTGCAAGATGGCACCGTCAATCTGTACAAGAACGGCGTGCTGCTGGGGAGCACCAACGTCACGACCGGCCCGAATGGCTGGCCTACGTCGCTGGCGCAAGGCGGCGGACAGATCGGTGTCTGGTTCCTGGGAACCACGAACTTTGGTCCTGGCGACGCCCGCATCGACGACTTCGGCGGTGGGAACGTCTCGGTTGCGGCCGGTTACGATCCTGCATTGTTTGAAGTCGGCCCTGGACGGCCGTATGCAACAATCCAGAGCGCTATCGACGCCGCAGCTTCGGCTTCCGGCAGCGTGGCTCCGCTGGTTGTGGTCTATCCCGATACGCCGGTACAGTGGAATCCGACCGGCTCCTACTTTGAGAACGTAGCTATCTACTCGCCGGTCTCGCTGCAAGGCGTGGGCCCAGGTGGCGTTTACCCGGATGGGACGCCGGTGCTGGGTTCGGTGATAGACGGCCGTGGCGTGGCCGGTGATACCGACTACGCTACGAACTGGCGCACCTTTGTCCAGGGTCTGACCTGGGATGGCAACCAGGCCATCTACGAAGGCGCGGTAGTCTACGTGCTGGCTGAAGATGGCGAAATGACCGCAGCCAAGTCTGTCACCATCGACGGTCTGAGCATCCAGGGCGGCGATCAGCAAGGCTTCCCCAACAATCTGCAACCGGCCGACCCGACCGTCAAAGAGTTCGCGGCGGTGCAAGGTGGTGGTGTGTTTGCCAATGCGTTCGCACGCTACATGCAAATCACCAACAACATCCTGCAGAGCAATGGCGGGGCTTACGCCAGCGCCATCCGTCTGGGCACGCCCCACCTGGCAGGCGCCTTCAACGACAACCAGAATGACAATGTGGTAATTGCCCACAACCGCATTCTGGCGAACGGTGGCACCAACCTGGCCGGAGCTATCGGCATCTTCTCGGGCGCCGACAACTATGAAGTAGCCAACAATGACGTTTGCGGCAACTTCTCGGCCGAATATGGTGGTGGTATCAGCCACTACGGATTAAGCCCGGATGGCAGCATCCACGATAACCGGATCTACTTCAATCGCTCCTACGATGAAGGCGGTGGTATCATGATTGCTGGCGAACTTCCGGCAGATCCCTCTGTCCTTTCTCCTGGTGCGGGTCCTGTTAGCATCTACAACAACCTGATCCAGAACAACCTGTCCAATGACGACGGTGGTGGCCTGCGTTTCTTGATGGCCGGCAACTTCACCTACGATGTTTACAACAACATCATCGTCAACAATATCTCGACCCACGAAGGTGGTGGTGTGGCCCTGAATGATACGCCGGCTGTGCGCTTCTACAACAACACGGTCATGAAGAACATCACCACGGCAACGGCCGTTACCAGCAATGGCTTCCCGGCTCCCGCAGGTTTGTCCACAGCTGCTAACAGCGACCTTCTGCAAGCTACTTTGCCGGGTGGTTCACCGCTCTTCAGCAACCCGCTCCTGTTCAACAACATCTTCTGGGATAACCGGGCAGGTACATTCACCGGCGCTACTGTTGCCGGCATTGGCCTGGCGGGTGATCCCAATGCGATCAACAACTGGGATCTGGGTGTTGCCGATGGTACCGGTCTGTTGTCACCGACGAACTCCATCATGCAGGTGGGAACCGGCACTGTGGCTGATGGCTCGAACCTGTTGGGTGTGGATCCTCTGGTCGTCTCCACTTATGACACGTCTGTGCGTGTCGCGCCGTGGCGCGGTAATCCGCGGTTCGTCGATGTTCTAATGGTGACGGCAGAAGCGACGCCCAACTTGCTTGGTGATTACCATCTCGCCAGCGGCTCCCCTGCGGAGAATGCGGGCGCGGCCGGCAAGGGTGCCACAAGCGCCCCGGCGGTGGACATCGACCTGGATGCGCGGCCTTCTGACGGCGGCACGGAAATTGGCGCGGACGAGATCCCAGGCGCCGGCGGCCCTGTGATCACCTTCCCGCAAACGGCCGTTCTGGATACCTTCAACCGGGCCAACACCACCAGCCTCGGCGCCAACTGGAGCACGCCTTCCACCGGTTTCCGCATCGACAGCAACACCCTCCAGGCACGGAGCGGCGTCGAGTTCGTCGATGGCGTTCGCTGGACGGGCAGCACCTTCGGTGCAAACCAGGAAGCGTTCTTCACATTCGCCCAGGTGGCTACCACAGCCGCTGAGCAGAATCTCGTGTTGAAGTATTCCGGTGGCGGCTCCGCTCTGATTCAGGTCATCTACCATCAGGCCAGCAACGACGTGCAGATTCAGACCTTGGATCCCAGCAATGGCTGGCAGGTGCGGGCCACCTTCCCCGGCATTACCTTCAGCAATGGCGATCAGTTTGGCGCTCAGGCTCTGAACGATGGTACCGTCAACGTGTACAAGAACGGCGCCCTGGCCGGCACGACGAATGTCACTTCTGGCTCCAATCCCTGGCCTACAGGATTGGCGCAGGGCGGCGGTCAGATTGGTGTGTGGTTCTTGGGTACGACCAATTTCAACTCCGCTCGCGTTGATGATTTTGGCGGCGGGAATTTGCCCTAATTGACGGCCTAGGAGTTGGGGTTGGCTGGCTGCCAGCCAACCCCAACTCGCAGTTAGAACCAAAGGAGAATTGCAAATGATGAAAAAATCACCTCCCCAGAATCTCAGCCGGCGCAGCTTCCTGAAACTTGCAGGCGGCACGGCGGCGGCCGCGGCGTTTGGAGGTTACGTCCTGCCGAGAACGTTTGGCAAGACCTTACAGCCGACGGCCGTAAGCGTAGCCAACGCCGCCGATCCGGAACCGGACCTGTTTTTTGCCGGTACAGACGGCTGGATTTCCCTTCCAGCAACCCCGGCTATCGCTCCTTTTCATCCTGATGATCTGGCGCCGGCCCCGTTTGATGCCTACATCTTCGGATTTAGAAACATCACCGGCCTCGACGCTGCTCAAATCGGCCAGCAAAAGAACAAGGCGCAGCATAACGCGCCCTTGTTCTGGACGCAGCAGGATGTTCCTTTCCGGTTGAAGTTGACCAATCTAGGCCTGGCGTTACGCCCTGATCTGGTGGACGCTCACACATTGCACTGGCACGGTTTCCGAAACGTAATCCCCTTCTTCGATGGGGAGCCATCGGGTTCCATCTCGGTTCCGATTGGCCGCGAGTTTACGTACATCTTCAACTCGCATGATCCAGGGACATACATGTACCACTGCCATGTAGAGGATGTGGAGCATGTGCACATGGGTATGACGGGCCTGGTATTTGTCCGCCCGGCTCAGGACGGCAACACGTCTTGGTACCCAAGCGGCAAATATGTTTACAACGACGGCGACGGTTCTACCGGCTTCGATCGTGAGTTTGCCATGTTCTTGAGCGAATTTTGGGCGGAAGCGCACTGGGCCGATTCGCACATCCAGCTGCCAGAATGGAGCGATTATCACGCAGACTTTGCCATGTTAAACGGCCGTGTCTACCCTGATACCATCGCGCCGAACGGCTCAATCGACCCCTTCAACCCCGTCCACGACATCAACGGCGACCTGATTCCCACACCAGGCTATGAACACCTGCAGTACCAGCCGCTCTCGTCCCTGGTGAACTGCAATGCCGGCGAGCGCGTGCTGCTGCGGTTTGCCAATCTTGGCTTCATGCAGTCGGCCATGACTACCTCGGGCATCAAAATGCACGTGGTTGGCAAAGACGCGACGCTGCTGCGCGGTCGGGATGGCACAGATCACAGCTACTTCACGAATACCGTCTCCATTGGCGCGGGCGAAAGCGCCGAAGCTATCTTCGTGGCCCCGCCCTATCAAGGCCCCGGTCCTTACGATACTTACTACCTTTACAACCGCGCTTATACCCGCAGCAGCAACCTAAGCACAGGTGGTGCCGGTGGGCAAATGACCGAGATTCACGTTTATCCGGCAGGTACTTTAGGCGCTCAAATGGTTCCGAACACCTGAGTTCACGCTCAAGTGTTTACGAGAAGGAGTTAACATAATGCGAAAACAACTGCTAAAATGGGTTGCTTTGGGGCTGGTTTTGATGGGTGGGATTGCGCTTCTAGCCTACGCCGCCCGCTCGCCCCTGGAGGAAGTAAGTGCAGCTCCGCCGGATGAAGGCATCATCTGTACTTACGGCCCGACGTTTACCCTGACCACTACCGATGGCTACATTGGCACACCCGATGACAACGTTGTCTATATGTGGGGATACGCTGCGGACAACAGTCCGTTCCAGCATCCCAGCCCGGTGTTGTGTGTAAACGAAGGCGATACTGTCACCGTTATCCTGCACAACACCCTGCCAGATGACGTGTCCATCATGTTCCCGGGTCAGGAAAATGTGCTGGCAAACGGCCAACCGGCGCAGCCGCAGTTTGACGGCGGCGGCAATCTCACCTCGCTGACCAATGTGGCTGCGGGCAACGGTGGCAGCATCACCTACAGCTTTGTGGCTGACAAACCGGGTACTTTCCTTTATGAAAGCGGCACGGAACCGGATGTTCAGGTGCGGATGGGTTTGTTTGGTGCTTTGATTGTGCGGCCGGCTATGGGCGCAGATCACGCCTACAATCGTTCCGACAGCCAGTTTAATCCGGATACGGAATTCATGGTGCTGCTGTCAGAGGTTGATCCGTTCATGAACCAGGCCATGGAGCGCCACGTGCAGCGCAACCGGCCGTTCATATACAACATAGAGAATTATCGACCGCGTTATTGGCTGGTAAACGGCCGTGGCTTCCCGGACAGCATCGCCCCGAACTTTGCTGCCTGGCTGCCCAGCCAACCTTACGGCGCGCTGGCCCGCATCCACCCGTATGATCCGGTGGACAATCCGGTGCCGGCAATGGCCCGTTACCTGAATGTGGGCACGACGGAATTCCCGTTCCATCCACATGGTAATAACGGCCGTGTCATCGGCCGCGACGGTCACCCACTGGAAGGCACTGGCGGCGAAGATCTGTCCTTCGAGAAATTCTCCATCAACCTGGGACCCGGCCAAACCTGGGACGTCATCTTCAAATGGTACGACGCCGAAGGATACTCCCCGGACAATCCCGTTCCGGTTACCGTTCCGGGCATCCAGAATCTGGTGTTTGGCCTCTTCTACAGCGGCAGCCCGTATCTGGGTGAGCAAGGCACACTGCCCGTGGGCACCAGCAACACCAACTCTTGCGGTGAGTACTACATCATCTCCCACAACCATGCCTTGTACCAGATTACATCCTGGGGTGTTCCCATGACTGGTCCGATTACGTATATGCGGATTGATCCGCCGTTACCGAATGACTGCCCCTAAGGAGAAACTCATGAATACAATAATGACCAAACATAAGTTCTGGATTGGCGTGTTGGCACTCCTGGCGGCGGTTTTATGCCTGCCTTACCAGGCAGCGCACGCTCAGGCGCCCGACGTCACGTTTGACCTGTGCGCCACGACTGGTACGCTCGCGCTGCCGGGCGGTGTGACGGTGCCCATTTGGGGATACGCCCTGGGCGACTGCTCCGGCAGTCCATCCGCCAGTCTGCCTGGTCCCACTCTCACCGTGAATGCCGGTGAGACCGTCCAAATCAATCTGCACAACAATCTGGGCGAGAGCACCACCTTGAATATACCCGGTGTCTCTATGCTGCCCGATGTAGCCGGCGCCGACCCCGGATTTACAAAATCCTTTACCTTTGAGGCCAGCGAGCCAGGGACGTATCTTTACGAAGCCGGCTTGTTAAGCCAACATCAGGTAGCCATGGGCATGTTCGGTGCGCTGGTCGTGAATCCGTCTACACCCGGACAGGCTTACAATGATGCCTCTACAGCTTTCGATGACGAAGCGATCCTCATCTTAAGCGAGATTGACCCGAACCTGAACAATGGGACGCCCTCGGCTTTCGATTTGCGGACCTACTCGCCGAAGTATTTCCTGATCAACGGCCTGGCGTATCCCGACACGACGGAGATCTCTACTGTGGCGGGCAACAAAGTGTTGCTGCGGTACCTGAATGCAGGGTTGGGACATCATTCTGTGGCGCTGACAGGCTTGCAGCAGCGGGTCATTGCCGTTGATGGCAGCCCGTTGACGCATCCCTACACGGTCGTCGCCGAAACCATAGCCCCCGGCCAGGGTATTGACGTGATCACCGCCATCCCGGCCTCTGCGCCCGATGGTTCTCATTTTGCTCTGTATGACGGCAGCCTGATGCTGAACAATCGCACGGCGGCCGGCTTTGGCGGCATGATGACCTTCTTGACGCTGGCCGGTGGTGGTCCAGGCTCTGGGGATACAGAAGGGCCGGTTGCCGGCGGCACGGCCGTTACCCCCAGCGGCAGCGACGTGCTCCTGACAGCCACAATCGATGATACCGCCAAAGGCGGCTCCAACATCCAGGCAGCCGAGTATTACCTGGACAGCACCGCCGGTACGCCCATTGCCATGACCGCCAGCGACGGTAGCTTTGACTCGCCGACTGAAAACGTCGAGGCGATTATTAGCGCAGCCACCCTGGCCAGCCTGTCCACAGGTGACCATACAATTTATGTGCGGGGTCAAGACGACGCCGTCCCGGGCAACTGGGGTTCCTTCAACCTGGGTGTGCTGCACATCGACAACCAGGGGCCAGCAACCAGCGCCCTGACACTGTCGCCCAATCCCAGCGGCGGTAACGTAGGCGTCGTGATGAACGGTACGGCCAGCGAGGCAGCCACGGGTGGCAGCACGATCATTGCTGCTGAATACTTCGTTGATGCCAGCGGCGCGGATGGTTCTGGCACAACGGTTACACGGGGTGGCTCCGGCACGACGGTCAGCCTGAACGCTACGATTCCAGCCGGTCTGCCGGAAGGCGTCCATACGATCTACGTGCATGCTCAGGATGGCAATGGATTGTGGGGCGGCTTCGCTACGATCGACTTGCTCGTGGATCAAACTGGACCGGCAACCTCTGGTGTGACGGCCAATCCGAATCCGAACAACGGCAGCCTGCCGTACAGTCTGAGCCAGCCCTCGGTGCGGGTCAATGCCTCCATCAGCGATGCCCTCAACGCGGGCGTGCAGTCGAATATCAGCATGGTGGAAGGCTTCATCGACTACAACAGTGCGGACGATGCCGATGGCACGGGCTTCCCGTTCACCCCGGCCGATGGCCTGTACAACGAGCCGGATGAGAATGCCTACGCCTTTGTGCCGCTGACGACGATTGCCACGTTATCGGAAGGCGTCCACACCATTGCTGTTCATGGCAAGGACGCTTCTGGTAATTGGGGACCGGTGACTACAACCGACCTGATCATCGACAAGACTGGCCCGACGCTGAGCGGCGCAAGCGCAGCGCCGAATCCGACGCAAGGCGCGACCAGCGTTACGCTGTCGGCGACGGCCAGTGAAACCGTGGTGCAGGCGGAATGGTACATGGGTACAGACCCCGGCGTAGGCAATGGAACGGCGATGAGCGCGGCGGGAACGAATGTAACGGCCGTTATCGACATCACCGCTCTGGATCCAGGAAGCTACACGCTGTACTTGCGGGCCAAAGATGCCGCCAGCAACTGGGGCGCCGTCAGCAGCGCTACCTTCGTGGTTAGCGCCCCGGCCATCGACTTCTCAACTGTGGGCAATACCAATCCACCTGGCGTAGGCGGCGGCGCCGATGACTCAGACATCTACCGCTGGAACGGTGCATACAGCCGCGTGATCGACGCCACGACGATTGGTGTGCCGGGCAGTGCCAGTGTGGATGGGTTCCATCGCGTAGATGACACGCACTTCTACCTTTCCTTCAGCGGCTCCAACACCTTCTTACCCGGTTTGGGCAATGTACAGGACGAAGACGTCGTGTTTTACAATGCCGGAACGTGGTCGGTGTTCTTCAATGGCACAGCTTTGGGCCTGACCGGTTCCAATGAAGACATTGACGCTTTCAGTGTTGTGGACGGCGTGCTGTACTTCTCAATGCTTGGTAATACGTTCCCGGCCGACGACGCTGACATCTACAGCTGGAACGGTAGTACGTTTGCCCAGGTCTGGGATGCAACCGCCAATGGGCTGCCTGGCTCGGCGAACGTCGATGGTCTGAAGCTCGTGGATGCCACTCACTTCTACCTCTCGTTCACTGGAACGGTTTTTGTACCCGGTGTGGGAAATGTTCAAGATGAAGACATCGTTTACTATGACAACGGAACCTGGTCGCTGTACTTTGACGGTACGGCCAACGGACTGGGAACCAGCAGCAATCTGGATATTGATGCCTTCGATTTCCCGTAGTTAGTTAACTGGTGTCTGGTGGAGGGCTGGTGGCGACGGCCGTTAACCGCCCACCAAGCTTTCCACCAGACCCAGACCCTCAGGTACAGATTAGCCTGAGGGTGTTCTACAAATGCTAAACAAACCGGTTTTAGAGGAAGGACTGCGTTGAAACAAGTACTGACACCAAATCAAGCGGATATACCTACAGAGGTAAACCACAATTATCGGAAGATTCTTGGGGCGGCAGGGCTGTTGTTGCTCGTTTTATTGGCGGGCTGGCTTGTCTGGACCCAGGGACCGGGTTTGTTAGCGCGCAGTCGGCCGGGTATGTCGGCAGAAGCATTTGCCGAGGCAACCGGCATACAGATCAAACTTATCGGCGTTACAGGGGGTGGGGGCTTTGTTGACTTTCGGTACAAAGTTCTGGATGCGGACAAAGCTGCCAACCTTTTACAAGATCCGGCTAACGCTCCGGTACTGTTGGTTGAAGACGGCCGTGGCGCTGTTCTGCGCACAGATCCTGCCGCCTTCAAGATCGACTTTGCCGACGACACCTCTTACTTTGTGTTCTATGTAAATTCGCAAAACGCGATAAAACATGGCACACAGGTAACGGCCGTTATCGGCGACTACCGGCTGAAACATCTCACTGCTCAGTGAGCAGGAGCGATTGCAAGATGAAAAAGGCAGCGATTCTCATCGTTATTCTCATGATGTTGTTCCCGGCGCTGAGCAGCCACGATTCACAGCCGGTAGAGTCACAATCTTACCCGCAAACCGCTTTTGCCCAACCGGAACAAAGCATCCCTTCCATTCTGGATGCCGGCGTAGACAAGCTCGCGCCGGAAGTGCAGGCCGACGTAGCCAGCCGATCAGATGAACGGTTGGTTACGGTGATTGTGACCATGCGCAGCCAGCTGGATCTGAAGGCAATAGACGGCCGTAACCGCACCCAGCGCGCGCAAAACGTACTCCAATCTTTGCAGCAAAATGCGGACCAGTCACAACGAGCGCTGCGCACCTTGCTGGCGGCCAAACAGTCTCAGGGTCTCGTCAGCCAGGTTATCCCTTTGTGGATCAACAACAGCCTCTCGGTAACGGCCGTGCCCTCGGTCATTCGGGAAATCGCTACGCGCGCCGACGTGCTTCGTATCTCCTCAGACAGAGTAAACATTGTTGCTGAGCCTCTGCTGCCGCCCGAACCCAATCTGGAGGTGGTCAACGCCCCGGATTTGTGGGCGCTGGGCTGGTATGGGCAGGGTGTCGTTGTGGCCAACATGGACAGCGGCGTAGACGGAACCCATGCCGACCTGGCCGGAAGCTGGCGCGGCGGCAGCAACAGTTGGTACGATCCTTTCGGCGAGCATGCCACCCCCACCGATTTGTCCGGACATGGCACGCAAACCATGGGCGTTATGGTGGGCGGCGACGCCAGCGGCGGCCCCATCGGCATTGCGCCTCAGGCGCAGTGGATCGCCGTCAAAATCTTCAACGATGCCGGCAGTTCTACCGCTACGGCCATTCATCTAGGTTTCCAGTGGCTGCTAGACCCGGACGGTGACCCAGGAACCAATGATGCGCCCCAGGTGGTGAACAACTCCTGGGCCAATGGCACGCCGGGCTGCAACCTGGATTTCCAACTGGACTTGCAGGCCTTGCGGGCGGCCGGCATTGTGCCCGTCTTTTCCGCCGGAAACTACGGTCCCAATGCTTCCTCCAGCCGCAGCCCGGCCAACAACCCGGAGGCGCTGGCTGTAGGAGCGGTCAATAACGTGGATGCTATCTATGGCCTAAGCAGCCGGGGTCCATCATCGTGTGGTGATGGCACGGCCGTTTTCCCAGACCTGGTAGCGCCGGGCGTAAACATTCTGACGAGCGACGCCTATGGCGGGTACGCTTACGCATCGGGAACGTCGATAGCCGCGCCTCACGTGGCCGGCGCGCTGGCGCTTCTCCTGAGTGCTTATCCGGACCTGACTGTGGTACAACAAGAGGATGCGCTCCGCAACACGGCCGTTGACCTGGGCAGTACCGGGCCGGACAACACGTTTGGCTACGGCCGTCTGGACATCCTGGCGGCTTACCAATCGCTGGAAAACGGCGGCGGTGATCCGACACCGACACCTACCCCGACGGCTACCCCCACCGCGACTCCGGAACCCGGCGATGTGATCTTCAATGACAGCTTGGAAACAGGGGACTTTTCGCGCTGGACGGCCGTGGTAGATCGGGACGGCGACCTGTCTGTGAGCGATACGGCGGCTATGGCCGGCACCAAAGGGTTATCAGCCCTGATCGATGACAGGCGGGGCATGTACCTGCGCGATGACAGTCCGCAGAACGAAACGCGCTACCGGGTGGGCTTCCGATTTGATCCCAACGGGGTAAGTATGGCCGGCGGCAACATGCATCGCCTCCTGGCCGGGGTAAACGGCACAGTCGAAGTCTTTAACCTGGACATTCGTTTCCGCAGCGGCGCTTACCAGCTTCGCGCTGGCCTGCGTACCGACGTGGGCACTTATGCCTACACCGCCTGGTATGCTCTAGCCGACGCGCCGCATACCATTGAACTGGACTGGCAGGCAGCCTCCGCTGCGGGCGCCAATGATGGCTCGCTCTCCCTGTGGCTGGACCAGGTTTTCAAAGAGACCAAAGGGGGGATCGATAATGATACCCACCGGATCGAAGAAGTACGCCTGGGTCCGCAAAGCGGGATCGATAGCGGCACGGCGGGCACGGAATTGTTCGACGATTTTGTTTCACAACACAGTAATCCTATCTGGCCGTAGGCCGGTTGGTATTCACAGTACGGCGAGAAGGAGGTTTTCTAATCGATGAATGAAGCAACAACACCCCCCGCACCTGCGACGACTCAACCGCTGCGTATTCCGTGGACGATATTGGCTGCCGCAGCCGTGTTAATCCTGGCTTTTGCCGGCCTGCTTCTTTACCAGGCGTGGTCTGCCAACGCCAATCAGGACGCGGTGATTTCGGCCATTGAGGAGCAGTACGGCCTGCGCGTCACGATGATTGGCGTTACTGCCGGAGGAGGAGCGCTGGATTTCCGTTTCCAGGTGGTTGACCCAAGCAAAGCGTCGAATTACCTGCACGGCCCAACGGAAGATCTGCCGACGTTGATAGTGGAAGACAGCGGCGCGCGTATTGAAGCGCCGGTTCATCAGCACACGATGACGTATCAGTATGGGATTGTTTATTACATGTTGTATGGGAATCCGCACGGTGTGGTGCAGCCAGGGACCAAGGTTACGGCCGTTTTTGGTGACCTGCGTTTGAAACACATTGTTGCGCGCTAATCCAGGTAGCAGCTTCTAAAGACCAAAACAGCGTGATTGATTCTCGACTAAGTCAGGCTAAGAACCTGATAAACTATGCTGCTCCCCGGCCAAGGATGGGATTTATGGAATCATTACACGGCCGTTCTCTCGACTGCAATCGAGTACTAATTGTTGATAATCTGCCGTTGATGGGTGCGGGTCTGGAAAAACTTTTATCTGCTGAAGAACGTTTGCAAGTTACCGGTGTAACGGTTCATTCTGAAGAAGAGTTAGTGCGGGAAATTTGGCGCAATGTGCCAGACGTGTTAATTCTAACTGTTGAATCGCAGCCAATCGACCCCTTCCACTTATGGCAGCAGTTAGAAAATTACGGCCGTCTCCGTATCATCCAGATCAGCCTGCACAGCAACACCGTGCAAGTCTACGAAATGAAACAGTTTACCTTCGTGGGGCGCAGTTCTCGCTGCCGGGAGAACGACCTGCCAGACATCGAGCCGATCAATCTTAACTGCAACTAGGCAGCGTGTGCGTTCCACCGGCTCAGGCGAGCGGCAGCGTAAACCAGAAGGCCGCCCCGCCGCCGGGCTGCGCCGTCATGCCCACCTCCCCGCCGTGGGCCTCGACAATCGCCTTTACCACCGATAAGCCCAGGCCTGCCCCGGCCTGCCCCGGTCGCTGCTCCGGATCCGGCCGCCGGAAAGGCTGGAACAGGCTGGCCTGATAACCGGCCGGAATGCCCGGTCCTTCGTCGGCCACCGTCACTTTGGCCCAACGGCCGTCTACCTGCACAGCCAGCGTAATTGTGCTGCCATCCGGGCTGTACTTGATGGCGTTGGAAAGCAGATTCACCAGCACCTGCACCGTGCGACGGCCGTCCGCGTGCAGCTTTGGTATCTCCGCCGGCAGGTCGATCAGCAGGTGATGGTGGTACTTCTCTTGCAGGGGGCGCATCGTGTAGGCCGCTTCTCCCAGCAGTTCGCCCAGGTCCGTGGGATGCGGCGAGATGTGGAACCGTCCCGCTTCCAGGCTGGCGCTTTCCAGCAAATTGTCGATCAGCGTTTGCAGCCCCAAAATGCCTAAGTGCAGCGAGGTAAACAGCTCCTGGCGTTCCGACGCGGCCAGGTCATCGACCTGATCGCGGAGCAGTTCGGCGGAAGCCGCCAGCGCCGCCAGCGGCGTGCGAAATTCGTGGGTGACGTTGGCTAAAAATTCGCCCAGCAGCCGGTGCAAAATCTCCGTCTCGGTCACATCACGCAGGACCAGGGCCAACTGCCGCCCGCTGGCCCCCGGCGGCGTAAGCTGGGCGCTGGTGATGGACAGAGTGAGGTGACGGCCGTCGGCCGTTTCATATATCATTTTCTGGGGACGGCTGAACGCTTCGATAGCCGTCACGGACGGGAACACGGTTTCCAGGAATTGTCCGACGGCCGTTTCCTCCTCCCGGCCGGTAATCCGTTCCGCACCGGGGCTGAAGAAGGCGATACGGCCGTTTTCGTCCACCGTCACAATCCCCTCCACAATGCTTTCCAGCAGATGTTCCGTCCATCCCTTCGATTGGCGCAGCGCCGTAATGGTTTGCTGCAGGTCGGCGCGGGCCTGTTCCAGCGCCTGGGCCACCTGGGATACCTCGCGCACGCCCGACTGCACCCACACCGGATGCTGCAAATCGCCGGTGCTGAACTGTTCGGCCGCTCCGGCTAACTGGGTCAGCGGGTGGCCAATGCGCCGCGCCAGGAAAACACCCAGCAGCGAACTGGCCGCCACAGCCAGGACAATGCTGCCGATGAGCGCCCACAGCAGGCTCTGCTGGGCAGCCACCATGTCCGACACATCCAGGGCTACCACGTCGTGGATAAGCGCGGATTGGTCGTCGGCCGCGCGGCGCAAATCCAGGATGACGGCGTAATAAGGGACATTCTGCACGGTGAAGCGGCGGGTGTATGCGTTTGGCGCGGCATTGGCTGAGGCGGGGGCGGCCTGGGCGAGGGGTAAACTGGCGGCAACCAGAGTGGAGTCCAGAAACAGGCTGTGGGCCAGCCCCGTTTGCGCCTCCATCTGGCGCATCAAGGCATCGTCTAGCTGCACGCCGACCAGCACCTGGCCCTGCGGCCCGGCTGTGCCGTTGACGGCGTGACTGGACAGCAGCCAGATCTGCTCACGGCCGTTTTCGTCACTCAGCGCGTGCAGCCCGGTGGGACTGGGCAGGGCGCAGCCAGCCAGGGTGACGGCCGTGCCCGCTTCCGCCAGCACATCCCCATCCTGCACACACACCCGCAGCATATCCAGTTCCGTATCGGCGCGCAGGGTTTGCAGATAGGCGGTCAGGGCGGCCGCCTCATCGTGGGCCAGCAGCGTTTGCAGTGTCGGGCGCTGGCTGGTAAGCGTGGCCAGATCCTCCACCTTGCTGCGCCAGTTGGCGTACAGGGCCGTGGTGGCCCGGCTGGCCTGCTCCAGCTGCGCCCAGGCCTGCCGCTCGATCTGGCTGCGGACGACCCAGATGGCCAGACTGCCGGCGACGACGGCCGTCAACACCACCAGCCCTACAAAACTCAGGACCATTTGCACCGTCAGGCTTTGGCGGTGCAGTCCTATTTTCTCTCTCATGCCGGGCCGCCCAGAAAACGGCCGATTTTTGTTTGCATACCCCAATTATGCCCGCAACCAAGGCGGATGGGAATAAAAGCCGGGCCGGGGATCATCATTCCTGCCAGCGGATCACTGGTTTCTACCAGCGGATCACTCACTTCTGCCAGCGGATCACTCATTTCTGCCAGCGGATCACTCACTTCTGCCAGCGGATCACTCATTTCTACCGGCGGATCAGTCACTTCTGCCGGCGGATCACTCATTTCTGCCAGCGGATCACTCATTTCTAGCGGCGGATGGGTCGTCTCTGTCCGCGGATCAGTCATGTCGGCCAGCGGATGAGTCGTTTCTGCCAGCGGATGAGTCGTTTCTACCCGCGGATCGGTCATTTCTGGGTGCGGATCGGCGGTTGTCTCTGGCGGATAAACTGAATTGTGTCAGGCGCTCTCCGCTGCTGCCGACCCCCGTGAATGCAAATTCACCTGCCGGAGGCTTTCAGGGCAGCGCCAAGTCGAGGCAGTAACCGCCGGGAGGTTTGTTTACGCGGGAGTGGCAATCAGGTATATTTCAGGATAATTTGCTGTCCTCCACGGCCGTTAAAAGCCCGTCTAGGGATGAACATCCAACCCCCGGAGGTTTTTAGGGCAGCGCCAGGTCGAGACAACCACCTTCGGGAGGTTTATTTTTAGAGGAGATCATGGAAGAAAAAATTGAAGCAATCATGCAGCAGCTTACGTTGGCCGAAAAAGTAGCCTTGCTGGCCGGGGCCGACATGTGGCACACCGTGACCATCGACCGGGTGGGCATTCCCGCCATGAAGGTGTCCGATGGACCGAACGGCGTGCGCGGCGTAGACGACAACACCGGGCCGTCCTCTGCTTGTTTCCCGGTTGGTACGGCCCTGGGCGCTACCTGGAATCCTGCTCTGGTAGAGCAGGTGGGGCAAGCCCTGGCCGAGGAGGTCAAGGCCAAAGGCGCTCACGTGCTGCTGGCTCCTACGGTAAACATCCATCGTTCACCCATTGCCGGGCGCAATTTTGAGTGTTACGCCGAAGACCCGTTTCTCAGCGGTACACTGGCCAGCGCCTACATCAACGGCTTGCAAAGCCGGGGCGTGGGGGCGTGCATCAAGCACTTTGTGTGCAACGATTCGGAGTATGAGCGGCACAGCATGAGTTCGGAGGTGGCGGAACGGCCGTTGCGCGAAATTTACCTGGAGCCTTTCCGCATCGCCCTGGAAAAAGCCCACCCCTGGACCATCATGTCTTCCTACAATCGCATCAACGGCACCTGGGCCAGCGAAAACAGCACCCTGCTGCGCGACATCCTTAAGGGCGAATGGGGGTATGATGGCCTGGTTATCTCCGACTGGTATGGTTCTTACACCGAGAACGTGGCCGCCGGTGGTCTGGACCTGGAGATGCCGGGTCCGGCGCGCTGGCACGACGACCGGGTGCGCCGGGCCGTCGAAAACGGCGAGTTAGACGAGGCTCTTGTAGACGACAAAGTGCGCCGCCTGCTGCGCACCTTGTTCCGCGTCGGCGCCTTCGACCAGCCAGAACTGCAGCCGGAACGCAGCGTGGACCGCCCGGAAGATCGCCAGTTGGCCCGCACTGCGGCCGCCGAAGCCATCGTGCTGCTGAAAAACGAGGGCGATTTGCTGCCCCTGGACCCCCACAAGCCGCAGCGCATCGCCGTCATCGGCGAAAACGCGCAGGCGGCGCAGATAATGGGCGGCGGCAGTTCCAGCGTCAACCCCCATTACGCCATCAGCCCGCTGGCCGGCATTCGCCAGCGCGTGGGCGATGATGTGCACGTGGATTATGCGCTGGGCTGCGCCATTCACCGCCGTCCCCGGCCCGTCCCAGTCGACTGGCTGCGCGCCGGGGAAAACGGTCGTGCCGGTCTCCATCTGGCCTACTTTGGCAATCCCGACCTGGCCGGTGAACCGGTGCATACGGCCGTGGTGCAAAAAACCGACCTGCACTGGTTTGGTGAAAGCAATCCCTACATCGACCCATCCAACTTTTCCCTGCGCCTTAGCGGCCAGCTGGTCGTGCCGCAAAGCGGTCCCTATACCTTCAACCTGGAAAGCAACGGGGCCAGCCGTGTGCTGCTGGACGGAGAGCCGGTGCTGGATCGCTGGCAAGCGGGAGCCGTAGTCGAGATGGTGGCTACCCTTGAACTGGTGGCCGGACAGCCCTACGACCTGATCCTGGAATACAGCGCTCCGACCGAGGCGCGCGGCCGGTTTGTGCGGTTGGGCTGCCAGCCGCCGCAAGACGACGATCCGGTACAAACGGCCGTCGATCTGGCGGCTGTCTCCGACGTAGCCATCGTCGTCGCCGGGCTGACCAAAGAGTGGGAAAGTGAGGGTTTCGATCGGCCGGATATGGAGCTTGTCGGCGCCCAAAACGAACTCATTGCCCGGGTGGCGGCGGCCAATCCGAATACCATTGTGGTGCTCAACGTTGGCTCCCCGGTGACGATGCCCTGGCTGGATGCGGTAACGGCCGTGCTGCAGCTGTGGTATCCCGGCCAGGAAGGCGGCAACGCCCTGGCCGACGTCTTGTTCGGCGAGGCCAATCCTTCCGGGCGGCTGCCCACCACCTTCCCCCGCCGCCTGGCCGACACTCCGGCATACATCAATTACCCCGGCGAAAATGGCAAAGTGTTGTACGGGGAAGGGTTGTTTGTCGGCTACCGCTATTACGATAAAAAGGAGATCGAGCCGTTATTCCCCTTTGGGCACGGGTTGTCTTACACCACATTTGCCTACAACAACCTGGAGATCGCCGCTGCCGGCCAAAGTGTGCAGGTGCAGGTGGACGTGACCAACACCGGCCGCCGGGCGGGCCAGGAAGTGGTGCAGCTGTACGTGCAGGATGACGCGGCGCGCTTGATACGGCCGTTAAAGGAACTCAAAGCGTTCGCCAAAGTCCATCTGGAACCGGGCGAAACGGAGACCGTTACCCTGACTCTCAGCCGCCAGTCGCTGGCCTTTTATGATCCGGCTCTGGGCGATTGGGCCACCGAGCCTGGTACGTTTACCGTGCTGGTCGGCCACTCGGCCCAGGACATTCGCCTGAGCGGGCAGTTTAGCTGGGCGGGAGATGAGGCGCCCGCCTCTCGTCTGCACACCGGGCTGCCGCTGCAGACGTTGTTGAGCGATCCGCGGGGAACGGCCGTGCTGCAAGAATACCTGGGCGATCTGCTCAACCATCCCGAGGCCGAAATGGCAATGTCCATGTCGCTGGAACAAATTGCCAACTTCGCCCCGGACGTGCTGTCCCGCGAAACCATCGCCGCCATCAACCAGGCCCTGGCAGAATAACACAACGGTGCCTCGGGCAGGCAGACGTTTGTTTGTCTGCCCGAGAGTTTGTTGAGACAGTTTTCAGGAAAAGGAGTTTACCGATGGCAGTGGAAACAAAAACCAAACCAACCAGCCGCCAAGAAATTCTTGAGCGCCTGCAGGATAAAGAAAATCTCGGCGGCGCCGATTTTAGCGGGCTGGATTTATCGGAAATCAAGCTTACAGGTCTGGCGATGCCCGGCGCCAACTTCAGCAGGGCCAACCTGCACAAAGCTGTGATTGCCGGCATCGATTTGCAGAAGGCTGATTTTTCTGATGCCAATATGGAAGGCGCGTTGATTGCCGGCGCAAACATGATGCAGGCCAATCTTCAGGGCGCCAACCTGAAAGGGGCAAAAATCAATGGGACCAACCTGCAGGATGCCGACCTGAGCGGCGCCGATTTAAGCGAGACTACGTTCGTGGCCGTTAACGTGTCCGGTGGGAATTTCCGCGACGCCGTAACGGTTGACGCCCGTTCCAGCGCTGTGGGTTGGAAGTCTGCAAAAGTTCCCCCGTCGCAAACGCCAAAAGCCCTGCGTCCTCCACTGTGGGCTATCGGGCTGTTGGTGGGCGTTGTGGTGGGCATTGCCTTTGTGCTGCTGCGCAAGAAAAAAGCTGCCTGATCTGCTGCTACAGATGATGCAACATCTGTCGGTGCTGTGCGTATAGCCTGACAACACAGCAAATAGAAATCTGGCCGGGACGCAAGGAGTTTGGCCCCGGCCAGGCAACTGCGAGGAACCGACAGATGCGTAATCAAGGACAATTTACTTTAGGGATCGTCATTGTGGTGGTGGGGGTTGTGCTTTTGTTGGCCAACCTGCTGCACATTGACCTGGGCGTTATTTGCTGGCCGATGGCCTTTATCTTGCTGGGCCTGTTTTTCATTTTACGCCCACGGATGATAGAGCCGGGAACGGCCGTTACCCAAAAATTCCTGGGTGAGGTCAAACGCAGCGGCAGTTGGGCCGTCAACGACGAGGAATTCTGGTACTTTATCGCCGACGCCGACTTTGATATGACCAGCGCCGATATTCCCTTTGGCGAGACTCGGATTCGCGCCCTGGGCTTTGTCAGCGACATTGATTTGCGCGTGCCAAAGGATGTGGGGGTGCTGGTTTCGTCCACGGCGTTCGTCAGCGAGGTAGACATGCTGGGTGATAAGGAAGAGAGTTTTCTTGGTCCTATCCACCTGGAAACGCCCAACTATAAGCTGGCCGAACGCAAAATTCGCCTGGAGACGACCTCGTTTGTCAGCGACATAAAAGTTCGCTGGAGCTGAAGTAGGCCGGGCCTGGTCCGTAAATCGAAGAGTTAGAGTAGAATGGCAGACGGCCGTTTAACGGCCGTCTGCCATTTTTGATCGCGAGTAACGAGTGGAGAAGCTATGGAAACCTGGGTGACCCAGCAAACGATTCATGACGGTCCCATCTTTACGGTGATAAGCGGCCAGGCGCGCCTGGACGACGGGCAGTTGGTTCGCCGCGACATGGTGGCCCATCACGGCGGCGTGGCGGTTGTGCCGGTGCTCGATGACACAGTGATCCTGATTCGCCAGTTTCGCATTGCCGCCGGCAAGGAGCTGCTGGAACTGCCAGCCGGCCGTCTGGAAGGGGCGGAGGAGCCGGCGCATCGAGCGCGGCTGGAGTTGGCCGAGGAGATTGGTTACGAAGCGAACCGCCTGGAATTAGCGGTGTCTTACTTTTCGTCGGCCGGGTTTACCAACGAGCGGATGTGGATTTTTCTGGCGTTTGATTTGCGGGAAACGGCCGTTTCTCCCGAGTTCGACGAACGCATCCAGCCGGTCCAAATTCCCATTGCCGCCTTGCCCCGCATGCTGGCCCATCACGAAATCGAAGATGCTAAAACATTGATCGGCCTGCGTGAATTGTTGGCTGTGCTCAAGTAAGCGCCGCTGGCCCACTGCTGAGTTCAATCATTGCCTACTGGTGACATTCGTTACTGCCGGTGAGCCAGACGCCGGGCTAAAATATAACCACCTAAAGAATTTTGCGGAGGAGCCTGATGAAACAAGAATTAGTCCACGATTGGATGACTTCCCCGGTCATTCGTATCACCCCCGAAACAACCTTACCCGAGGCCCATCAGTTGATGAGCGAAAACAACGTACGCCGCCTGCCGGTGGTCGATGAAAATGACCGGCTGGTTGGCATTGTCACCCGCGGCGACGTGCGCGGGGCAGAGCCCTCGCAGGCTACGTCGCTGAGTGTGTGGGAACTAAACTATTTACTCTCAAACCTGTACGTTGATGAGATCATGACCAAGAGTCCGATTACCATTCAAGAAGAGGCCACAATCGGTGAAGCCGCGCGGTTGATGCTGGAATATCGCATCAGCGGTTTGCCGGTGGTCAACCGCTTTGGCCAGCTGGCTGGCATCATCACCGAATCGGACATTTTCCGTATGGTGGTGCGCCACGCGTGGTCCGAGGCAGAAGCAGTCGCCTGATGCGGCCGTTACGGCGAGAATATTCGTATAGCCATTAGCTATAAGCTGGCTTTTGATTTACGACAAGCTCTTCTGGCGAGCAGAAAATTTATAAGGGCAGCGGCTTCCTTGCCCGGTGGCTGTTACACCGGGCAAGGAAGCCGCTTTGTCTTGGTTACGCCGGGTTAGGGCGCAGGGGCGGGCGTGGCCGTGGCTGCCGTCGTTAGCAAATCGTCGCGCGTCAGCGTGACGATGTCGTTGGCGCTAAACGAGTTGACGTTGACATAATATTCAGAGCCGGACCATTTGGCCACGTAGTTACCGCTGTTCGCATCCTGTGCGCCAATCAGCAGCGTGTTGGATTGCTCGCCACTGTCATCTTGGGTCATGACTGTGACGGTAGCCAGCGGCGCATCCAGCTGGTAGCTGGCTTCTGCCGTGGTGCCCAGAGGGGCGATCATGGTGAGGTTGCTCAGGCGGCTGAGGATGGTGTTGAAGCGCGCCGGATTATAGGTTTCGCCTTCAGCCAGGTCGGCATAGGTCCATTCGCCGGTGGCCGACTTGTTGAAGGTAAAGGCGCCGTTTTGATTTTGCACCGTTACGGCCGTCATGTCTCCCGCCGGTACGTTGACATAAGTCGAATCAATCCAGTCGCCGGGTGTGGCGCTGGCGTCGCGGGTAGTCAAGTCGTCGGCTAGGTAGACCGCATCCTGACCGGCAAGGCGCACGTGGGTGGCGCGGAAATTAGCCGTCGAGCCAAGATAGACGGTCAGCGTCCGGCCGTCGTCGGTGCTGATGTCCAGGCGGCGGACGAAATTGTCGTCGGCTATTTGCAGGCGGTTCAGGCTGCCGGGCGTCTGCGTGACGAGACGGTCGGTTTTGACGGCCGTTAACTCCGCCAACAAACCGGTTACACTGGCGGCGGTCACCGGATAATCGCCGCCGCTGGCCAGCACCCAGCCGGAATCCTGCCGGGCCAGTTTGACCGTGTTGCCCTGATCGTCGGTGAGGGTAACGGCCGTAACCGACTCCGACTTCAAATCGGAGAGAAGGGGTTCGCCGGCGGCCTGTACACGGCCGTGAGGCCAAAAGACCAGAACAGCCAGCGCAATTTGCACAGCCAGCAGGCCGGCCAGAATTTTTTGCAAGCGAGTCATCTTATTTACCTCCTTCTGCCGCGACAGTTGGTGCAGTCGGCGAGGGCAAATCGGGAATGTGCCGCCGCTTACGCCAGCGCCAGGCGACGAAGATTCCGGCCAGCGCCAGCAAGGCGATGACGTAGTTGGCGCCCTCCCACACCGCTTCCTGTTGATTGCTCAACGGTTCCAGTACATGGGCGGTTGTGCCGTGAGAACGAATCGCCAGCAGATCCAGGTCTTCTACGGACCAGTCCACCACGTTTTGTACAAACTGCAGGTTGGTCAGGTAGCGGTCCTGGGTCAGCGCGCCAGACAGGCTCAGCACCATGTCATTGGGGAAGGCCGAGGAGCCAATCACCACCAGCCGCGCGTTGCTGGGCGACTGGGTGATGGTGCTGACGTAGGGCGTGGACTGCGCCGGCAGGGCGGTATTGTCGGGTGAAGGAGTAGGAACGGCCGTTTCCAGCGGCGATTGTTTGTCGGCAAAGTAGCTGGCAAACTGGCCCTGCACGCTCACCGCCAGCGGATAAGATTTGGCTGTGTCGCTGATGGGGAAGCCGAACTGTGGATACAGATCGAAATCAGGCTGGATGTTGGTATCGGTGGTCAGCCAGGAACTGTCACTGGAGTGCATCAGCACGGATGTGTTGCGGTCGGCGTTTTGGGCTGCGTCGACTACGACGGGTGACACCCAGCTCATGGTGACGGCCGGTAAATTGGCCAGGATGGGGCTCTTGGTATCCATAGCGTTGGGGCGCACATCGACAAAGAAAGGATAATCCAGCGCCTGGTATTCCTGCACCTGCACCCCGCCCACCTGCCGCACGACGGCTACCGGGAAAGGTTGGTTTTGCGGGTCCATCACCAGGCCGTCTTCGATAGTGATGCCGTTGCTGGTCAGCCAATCGCGCAGGTTACGGCCGTTTACCGGCAGCAGCCCAATTTGCCCGGTGAAGTTATCGGGCGCCAGCTCATAGCCATTGGTCATCACCACCACAGAACCGCCGCGCATCAGATATTGGTCCAGAGCATACACTTCTTGTTCGGTCATATCCTGCGTGGCGATGACCAGCAGCATGTCGATGTCGGCCGGCGCCTGTCCGCTGCTCAGATCCACCGAGCGCACGGTGTAATCTTGCCCCAGAAGCTGGCGGATCTGGCTGTACTGCGAGGCCGCGTCCGTGCCATTCCCAAACTGCGTGCTGGGATCCGCCGGCGGCGTCCATAGGCCCACCGTCTTTAAAAAGCCCGTAGAGGTACGCTTTAAGGCCGATTCGATGGAGGTGCGCACATTGCCTTCGCTGCTGTCAGTTTGGGGCGGGATTACTTGTGTCTGGTCGCCGTTTTGCAGCACCAGATAGTCGTAGAAGGTGTCGGGAGAAAACAGCGACGTGGGGATAGGCTGAATGCCGTACTGCTCGTACAGGCTCTGCTGGTTGACGCCGCTGGCCGGGTCGCTCACGTCGACGACTTTGTAGACGAACTTGCCATTGGAATTGTGGGCGATGTCCTGGGCCACGCTGTCCACGGTTTGCTGCACCGCGGCCAGATCTTGCGGCAGCGTGTCGGGTGTTACGTAGGCGGTCAGGGTTACCGGCTGGTCCAGTGCACCAAGCACGGCATCGATGCTTTGGAAACCGTAAACCGCTTTTTTGACGGCGCTGGTGAGGTCGTATTCCAGGTTACGCAGGCGCACTTCCGGGCCAACGGCCGTCTGGTCCACCTGGATCAAATCCTGAAAGTTCAGCACCACGTCCTGGTCGCCGTAGCGCACCAGGATGTCGAAATAGGAGTTGATCACCGAGGCCTCGTAGCGGCCAGAGACCTGGAAGGGTGTGGGCTGAATGCCATAGGTCTGATTGGCTTCTGCTTCCAGTTCCGGGTTGGTAATTGGGTCTACCACTTCGGCGGTGATCATGCCGTTGGAGGCGATCTCGTACTCGCGCAGCATGTCCTGGATTTGCGGGATGAGCGGCTGCAGCAGCGGATGGTTGTTTTCGCTGATGTAGGCGCGGATCAGCAGTGGCTCTTGCAGATTATTGATCAGGTCTTTGGTGGTGCTGGATAGACTGTACTGTTGGTCGGCGGTGATGTCTACGCGGGCCTGCACCAGCGGATAGAGCCAGACGTTGAGCAGCAGCAGATTGAGGCCAACGAGAACGGCCGTGGTCCACATCTTGCGCCGGTAAGCCGTTTGCTGCCTGCTCCATCGGATGCTGTCCAGGGAAAGCGCGTTGAGCATCAGGAAAAACGTGGTCAGCGAGCCGTAGTAGATCAGGTCGCGCAGGTCGATGACGCCGCGTTGAATGCTCTCAAAACGGCTGCCTGTGCCCACGGCCCACAAAATCTTGCTGGCCGCCCCACCGACAAAATCGGTGATGCCGCGTGTGCCGATGGCATAGAAAAGACCACCCAGCAGCACTGTCACAATGAGCGCCACGATCTGGTTATCGGTGCGCGAGGAGACGAAAAGGCCGATAGCGGCGTAGGCGCTGGCCAACAAGATCGCCGCCAGATAACCGCCGATCACTGGCCCCCAATCCAGATTGCCCAGCAGGGCGACGGTGATGGGCAGGGGCAACGTTAACCCCAGGGCGATGAGGATCAGCGTCATGACGGCCAGGAATTTGCCCAGCACCAGCGCCGTTGGACTGACGGGCAGGGTGAGCAGCAGCTCCTCGGTGCCGGCGCGCCGCTCTTCGCTCCACTGGCGCATGGTCAGCGCTGCCAGCAGGAAGATGAGGAGGATGGGCATCCATTTGAACAACGGCCGTACATCGGCAATGCCCCGCGCAAAAAACGTTTCGATCGTGAAAAAGATGAACAACACGGCGGCCACAAATGTGCCGAGGAAGATCAGCGCCAGCGGTGAGCCGAAGTAGTTGCTGAGTTCTTTCTTGGTAATCGCAAAAATTTGTCGTCTCATGGTTTGCCCCCTTATACGGCCGTAGCCATCTGGTTAAAGACGCTCTCCAGGGTTTGCACGTCCTGGCACAGTTCGCGCACCGGCCACTGCTGCGCCGCGGCCAGCTGATAAATGGCCGGGCACAAATCCACGTCGTCGGCGCCCTGCACCCGGTAGGTGGCGTGCCCGTTCGAGGCGGGCAGCTTTTCGACGGCGCGCACGCCGGGCAGTTTTTTCAGCAGGGCGTCGGGCTGGGTTTGGTGGCCGTCCAGGGTTAACAGGGCGTCGTTGGTTTTGGCCAGTTCGTCCAGGCGGGAGTCCAGGCGGATACGGCCGTTAAACAGCATAAGCACCCGATCGCACAGCGCCTCCACCTCCGACAAAATGTGGGTGGAAAACAAAATGGTGCTGTTTTGCGCCAGCCGCCGGATCAGGTTGCGAATTTCCACAATTTGCGTGGGGTCCAGGCCAATCGTCGGCTCATCGAGGATGAGCAGGCGCGGCTGGTGGAGGATGGCCTGCGCCAGCCCCACGCGCTGCCGGTAGCCCTTGCTCAACTGGCCGATCGGCTGGTTGAGCCGCTGGGTGAGATTGGTGGCCTGCACGGTTTCTATCAGACGAGCCTGCACGTCGGCTTCGGGAATCTGGCGCAGGCTGGCCATCATTTCCAGGTATTCACGCACCGTCAGTTCAGGGTAGAGGGGGGCGCTTTCTGGCAGGTAGCCGATGCGTGCCTGGACGGCCTTCGTTTGTGTCAGGACGTTCAGGTCATCGACGGTCACTTCGCCTTCGTCGGGCTGCAAGTGGCCGGTAATGGTTTTGATGATGGTCGTCTTGCCGGCACCGTTTGGTCCCAGCAGGCCCACAATTTCGCCGCTGCCAATGGCAAAACTGACGTCAAACAGGGCCTGAACAGTGCCGTATGATTTGTTCAGATGATTCACCGTAATCATAAGTTCTTCTCCAAATCCTTTTTCTCTTCGGATGTGAATGGTGAATGGACCATACCCGTGGAGGGAACGGCCGTTATAAACTTGTTTGGTCAATTGGGTGAGATTACAAAAGCGCGAGGGGATCCGGTGGGGGGTGGGGAAGGTGGCCAGGCGTTTCTTGCGTTTCCTGGCGAGAACGGCTCTTCCGGCTGTGCCGCGGGAAAAACGCCGGTAAAGCCAGGGGCGCCAGCAGCAGCCAACTGCCGGGCAGACTGAAATCGTCCAGATTCAATTCCGGCAAATACGTGCTAAGAGCCAGCGCCAAGATCAACAACAGCAAAATTGGGAGGTGAAATCTCGCCAGATTTCTCATGATGTTCCCCGCGTATTGCCATTTCCTTTTAGCAAAGCCCGCAAAACCGCAACACGCACAATTTTCGCAGCCATTATCAGCCGCAATTGTAATAAAAGTGTAAACGTTTGATGATAACTTTGGGAGATTCGCGGGTAAATATGTCACTGGTTGTCAGTAATTTTGTGTTAGAATATGTGTTCTACTGCGCATTCTTCGGGCCTTTCCTTGTTTGTTATTGTGGCGATTGGTAAGCAGTCGGCTAACTTGTGGTGTGCGGCCGGCTGCGGTCTGCAATTGTGACTGAATAGGAGGTTGGTGTATGGCTGTGCAAACCGTTACCCCCAATACCGAGTTTCGTGTGGAGTCGGCTTACGTTTACAATCAGACGGGACCGGTGCGTTGGGTGGTTTCTCACCTGAACCGTTATAGGCTGCTGCTGGCGGCGTTCTTCGTGGGCATGACGGTGACCAATATTTTTAATGCTTCCATACCGCGGCAGATTGGGTCGGCGTTTAATGTGGTGACGGGAGAAACGGCCGTGTCCGATCCCTTTCATGCCATGCTGGTCATCACGCTCATCATCATCGGCCTGGCTGTGGGGCGTTTCTTTTGTGATGCCCTGGCCTCGCTCAGCATGGAAATGGTGGCCAAGCGGCTGGAACGTGACGGCCGTGACGAACTGTACCTCAACCTGCTGGGCAAAAGCCAGACCTTTCACAACCGCCAGCGCGTTGGCGACGTGATGGCCCGCGCCGCCAACGACGTGCGCTACGTCAACGAAATGATGATGCCCGGCTTCAGTCTGATGTACGATTCGATGATGGCGATTTTTATCCCCATCCTCTTCATTGGCTTTATTGACGTGCGCTTGCTCCTCTCACCGCTGCTCTTCTGCTTCTTCTACTACTTCGCCGTGCGCTTTTATATGCACCAATTGGAACCGGTATCCGACCGTGTGCGCGCCCGCTTTGGTGACATGAACGCCACGCTGAACGAAGCTGTTACCGGCATCGAAGTTGTCAAAGCCGCTGCTCAGGAACCCCAGGAGATGGGCAAGTTTCTGCGTGATGCACGCCGCTACCGGGATGCTTTTGTGAAGGAAGGTGAAGTGCAGGCTCGCTACCTGCCCACCTTGCTGATCGGCATTGCCATTACCGGCGCATTTCTCCATGCTGTCTACCTCCTCAACCTGGGCGAAATTTCCACCGGTGACCTGGTGGCCTATATGGGGCTGATGTGGGTGCTGCGCTGGCCGGCGTTTAGCTCGTATTTCACTTTTTACCTCATCCAGATGGGGCTGGCCGGAGCAGACCGCATCCTGGATTTACTGCAGCAGGAAACGGAACTTGATGAGAATGCCAGTGGTTATACGGCTCCCATGCGCGGTGAGATCACCTTTGATAACGTAAGTTTTCGCTATCAGGATGGCAGCCGAGACTTGCTGCACCAGGTTTCGTTCCAGGCCAAACCGGGGGAAACGATCGCCATCGTGGGGCAAACGGGATCAGGCAAGTCCACACTGACCAAGCTGGTGAACCGGACGTATGACGTGAGCAACGGCCGTCTCCTCATCGACGGCGTAGACGTGCGTGACTGGAACCTGGACAGCCTTCGTTCACAAATCTCCATCATCGAGCAAGACATCTTTCTGTTCTCGCGCAGCGTGGCGGAAAACATCGCCTTTGGGCTGGGCCAGCAAGTAAGCCAGGACGACATCGTGCAGGCGGCCAAAGAGGCGCAGGCCCACGACTTCATCCTCAACTTCAAAGATGGCTACGACACGCTGGTGGGCGAGCGCGGCGTCACCCTCTCCGGCGGACAGCGGCAGCGCATCGCCATTGCCCGCGCCCTGCTTACCGACCCGCGCATCCTTATCCTGGACGATGCCACCAGCGCCGTGGACAGCGCCACCGAAGACGAAATCCAGAAAGCCATCAAGCGCATCTTGCAAGGGCGCACGACTTTGCTCATCACCCACCGCCTTTCGCAAATCCGCCGCGCCGACCGCGTGCTGCTCATCCGCCAGGGCCAGATCGTCGCCCAGGGCACGCACAACGAATTGATGGCCACCTCGGATCTGTATCAGCGTATTTTTGCCCGTTACGATATTTAGGTCGTTGATGGGGCGATGGTTTATGGGCAGAACGGCCCAACGAACAAACCATCTGGCTGTTCAATCGACCAACTCTCTCTGGAGGAACTAGCAATGGGTTTTATCATGGACGGCATTGATGCCGAAGCGTATGACCGGAGCTACAGCGATAAACAGTTGGTGTGGCGGATTGCCCGTTATTTCCGTCCCTATATTGGGCGGGTGGCGCTGATTACGGTGATGATTGTGCTCAATTCGGGCATGGATATGGTGCTGCCAATTCTCATCTCGCGCGGCATTGATCAGGTGGTGGGCGGGCAGAGCGCGTCGGCTATCCGGCTGCTTATCTGGCTGATTTTGGTGGCCACGGTGCTGTCGTGGTCGTTTAACTTTGTGCGGCAGTGGTACACAGCGCGGGCTGTAGGGGATGTGGTGCTGCAACTGCGGGAGGATGCGTTTACGGCCGTTATGACCCGCGACATGTCCTTCTACGATGAATTTCCCTCTGGCAAAATCGTCAGCCGCGTCACTTCGGATACGCAAGACTTTTCCAACGTGGTCACGCTGACACTCAACCTCATCAGCCAGGTGCTGCTGGTGATTTTTGTCGTCGCGTACCTGTTTTCCATTAACGGCCGTCTGGCCTGGATGGCTGTGGCCATGGCGCCTGTGGTAATTGGTATTGCCCTGGCCTTTCGCACCATCGCCCGGCGGACTACGCAGCAGGCGCAGCGGCTGCTGGCTACGGTAAACGCCACCGTCCAGGAAACAATCAGCGGCATCTCCATCGCCAAAAACTTCCGCCAGGAACAGACGGTATATGATGAGTTTACGGCCGTTAACGAACAGGCTTACCAGGTCCACGTGCGCCAGGGATTCGTCTTTAGCGCTATCTTTCCCATCCTGGTTTTTGTGGCCGGCCTTGGCTCAGCGATGATTGTCTATTTTGGCGGCACGGCCGCCCTGCGGAACGAGATCAGCCCTGGCGATTGGTATCTGTTTGTCCAGGCAATTGCCCTGTTTTGGTTTCCGCTGACGGGCATCGCCTCGTTCTGGAGCCAGTTCCAGTTGGGCCTGTCGGCCAGCGAGCGCGTCTTTGCGCTGATCGACGCCGAAGCGCGGGTGGTGCAAATCAACGACCAGACCGCGCCGCCGCTGGACGGCCGTATCGAGTTCCGCCACGTCGATTTCCGTTATACGGAGCAGGAAAGCGTGTTGACCGACTTCAACATGACAATCGAGGCCGGCGAAACGATCGCCCTGGTGGGCCATACCGGCGCGGGCAAGTCCAGCCTGGGCCGTCTCATTGCCCGCTTCTACGAATTTCAGGGCGGCCAGCTTCTGGTCGATGGCTATAACACGCGCACGTTCGACCTGGCCAGCTACCGGCGGCAGTTGGGCATTGTACCGCAGGCGCCTTTCCTGTTTACCGGCAGCGTGGCCGATAATATTCGTTACGGCCGTCCCGGAGCCAGCGAGGAGGACGTGCGCCGGGTAGCGGCGGCCATCGGGCAGGGCGATTGGTTAGAAACGCTGCCCCAGGGTCTGGAGACGCCGGTTGGCGAGGGCGGGCGCGGCCTGTCGATGGGGCAGCGGCAGCTGATTGCCCTGGCGCGGGTGCTGCTGCAGGAACCGGCCATTCTAATTCTGGATGAAGCCACGGCCAGCGTGGACCCGCTGGCGGAGGCGCAGATTCAGGAGAGCCTGGAGATGGTGTTGGCCGATAGAACGGCCGTGATCATTGCCCATCGCCTCTCCACCATCAAGCATGCCGACCGCATCATTGTGCTGCGCCACGGAAAAATCATTGAGGAGGGTAGCCACAGCAGCCTGATGGCCCAACGCGGCCATTACGCCGATTTATACGACACTTACTTCCGGCATCAAAGTCCCGATTATCAGCTGGAGGACGAAGAAGGACAGTCTCTCTCTACGTCTCGGGTGGCTGTTTAAGGCCAGCACGGCAACCCGGTAACCTGCACCTGCAAAACAAAAACCGCCTCGTCTACGTCTAGACGAAGCGGTTTTTCGTTGGCCTTTTACCGGGGAGGCAAAAGGCGGATCTTACCGGGCAATACGCATACGAGAAAGGGGATGTATTACCCTGAGTTCAGCTGGATGTTCCAGTCGCGTTTCTCGTGCCAGTTTGGGGGGGAGGAGTTCTTTCTCGTATGTATCCCGCTGAACTTGCCAGTAATATACATGAAAAAGCGCAAAAGATCATCCTTACTTAATTCCTATTTTTGGGGGAAATCGGTTCGCTTGGAGGAAAAAGCAGGCGCACAGGGAAACGGCCGTTGACACAAAAGATTAGCCTATGCTATCCTGCCCCAGATCCCATCTATTTTTTACCTCGTAGAAGGAGTCCCCGCATGCAAACAATCGACTGCCTGAAAATTTTACAAGAGGGTTTGCCGGCCAGCAGTGCGCCGCCGCGCCATGTTATTGTGATTGGAGCCGGCATGGCCGGGCTAACGGCTGCTTTGCTGCTGCAAGAGGCCGGCCACAGCGTAACGATTCTGGAAGCCCAAAATCGCCTGGGCGGGCGCGTGTATACGTACCACGGCTTTCCCGGCAAGATGTATGGAGAATTTGGGGCGATGCGTTTCCCGCGGCAGCACCGGCTGGCCCAGCACTTGATTAGCGAACGGTTTAAGCTGGCAACACGGCCGTTTCCCATGTACGATGAAGATACCTTCATCCACATCAGTGGCGTCAGCCTGCGGCGCAGCGAGTTTCACCCCGACAAGGTGGACTTTAACCTGCCCGCTCACGAAAAGGGCAAACTGCCAGATGAACTGCTGAAAACGGCCGTGCAGCCCCTCATCGACCTCATGGCCGAACCAAACGGTTGGGAACGCCTGGTCAACGAATACGACGAGTTTTCCCTTATCGATTATCTGCGCGGGAGCAACCTGAGCGACGCTGCCCTGGCCATGATTGGTCCACTGCTAAACCTGGAAGGGCGTTTTCACTTCTCGCTGGTGGAGTGGTTTGCGCATTATTACGAAAACGTGTTTGGTGATCTGGTTTACCTGGTGGATGGAGCAGACTCGCTGCCTTATGCTTTTGCGCCGCATCTCATGCCCTCCATTCGCCTGGGGGCGGAGGTCCACGCCATCGAACAGTCGGAAACGGCCGTTACCGTCTACTTCAAAGACCACACAGGTTATTCCCAGAGCGTCAGCGGCGATGAATGTATTCTCACTGTTCCCTTCAACCTGCTGCGGCACATGGAAATAACCGGGCTGGACCCCAACAAATGGTACACCATTCGCAACGTCTACTACGGCCGTGCCCACAAAATCTTCATGCAGTTCAGCCAACGCTGGTGGCAGACCCACTACCAGATTTCCCACGGCGTCACCGTCACCGATCTGGCCGTGCGCAACGTTGTCTATACGCCTGCCGGCCAGGATGAGCGGTTTGCCAAAGGGGTGCTTATCGCTTCTTATGCCTGGGGCCAGGACAGCATGGCCTACAGCATGCTCAGCGAAGAGCAGCGCATCAGCCAGGCGCTGCAGGATTTGTGCAAAATCCACCCCGAAGCCCGTGAAACGTTTGAATTTGGCATCTCCCATGATTGGTCACTGGATCAGTATGCCGGTGGCATTGGCCCCTTGTTCCGTCCGTATGAAATGGGCGGCCGTTTTTACGACAATATCGTCCGCCCTGTCCATCGCATCTGGTTTGCCAACGACGCCTGCGACCGCCGCCACCGCCGCTGGATCGAAGGGGCCATTCTGGCAGGGGTGAAAAACGCTTTTGCCCTGCACACCGGCTTACGCAACGAAGTCCCCCTGGACGTGAAAGAAGCGCTATAATGCCAGAAAGCTTATGAAAAAGAAACTACGCGGCGTCAAGCGGCGCGAAATCCTGTTTGACTATGACCTTTACCGGCGCAATGTGTCCATTCCAGGTGTGGCCGATGCTGAGCTGAGTGTGCTGGACCTGTGGCCCGAAGGGGCGGAGCGCACGATTGTGTTTTTGCACGGTTATGCCGGAGTGCTGGAATCTTGGGAGTTTCAGATCAACTACTTTGCCAGCCACAATTACCGGGTGATTGCCCCAGATTTGCGCGGCCACGGCCAGAGTGATGCGCCGTACACGCGCTACACGATGAATGAACTTGTCGCCGACCTGTATGCCATCACCCAAAAGCTGGCGCTGCCGCAGTTTACCCTGGTAGCCCATTCCTTTGGCGGTTCGATTGCCGTGGAATATGCCAACGCCCATCCAGAGCAGCTGGATAAGCTAATTTTGATTGCTACGGCCGGGGAGTATCCGCTGCCCTGGTTTGCTAAATGGCTGCTAAAGCTGCCGCTGAACTGGCTACGGCCGTTTTGGAAATACCGCACCCGCTACGATGCCGAAATCCACGTCATTAAAAATATGATGGCCAACAACATGCAGCACTGGCAGGGCTGGTCGCTCATGCGCAACATCATCACGCCCACGCTCATCATCACGGGCGAGCGCGACAATTACTTTCCGCGCCGGGTGTTTGAGGACGTGGGCAAAATGATTCCCCAGGCCGAAGTCATCGATGTGGGTTCGGCCAAACACAAGGTGCAGTTGGAACGACATCAGGCGGTGACGCGGGCGATTGAACGCTTTGTTGAAGGGCGGCACTCGTCGTGGCGGGAAACGCTTGATCAGGATAACCCGCTGCACGGCCGTGTGTGGCTGAAGAGCTACAGTCCGGGCACGCCGCCTTCGATTCCTATTCCCAGACGGCCGTTGCCCGACTTCCTGGAAAGCGCCGCCGACTGGCTGCCCCGGCGCACGGCCGTGCAGTTTTACGGCTCCAAACTCACCTACAAAGAGCTAAATGACCAGGTAAACCAGATGAGCCACGTCTTCCACGGGTTGGGCGTGCGTCCCGGCGACCGGGTAATGATTATTCTGCCCAACATGCCGCAGATGGTGGTTGCTTTTTATGGCGTTTTGCGCGCCGGCGGCGTGGTGGTGATGCCCAACGCTGAGGCCGATACCACCACCATTATTCGCCAGGTACGGGAAACGCGGCCCAAAGTGCTGGTGACCGTGCGCAGCTTCAGCGAATTGGCCCAGGCTGTCAAACAAACGACGGGGCTGGACCAGTTTGTGTTTGCCGATTTGCGGGCCGCTGTGTCGCACTCCGTTTACCAAAAACTCATCGCCCAGTTTGGCATCGCCGATAATGAAGAGCGCCACATCGCCGTGGCCCGCGAGCTGGGGCAGCGCATGTTCACCGTACGCCAGGATGCGCCCGTTACGCCGCTGGGCATTGAAGTGCATCCCGAAGACCTGGCGGTTATTCTCTACACCAGCGGCACGACCGGCCTGCCGAAAGGGGTGGCTTTGTCCCATTACAACCTGGTTGCCAACACCATGCAAACCCGCCATTGGGTTCCAGACCTGGTGTATGGGAAAGAGACGTTCCTCTCGGTCATACCTTTGCTGCACAGCTATGGCCTCATCAGCGCGATGAGTGTGCCGATTGCCGTGGCGGCCACGCTGGTGCTGCTGCCTGTTTTTGACACGGTGCAGGTGTTGGAGAGCATCCGCAGTTACAAGGTGACGATGTTCCCCGGCGTGCCGTCGATGTACACGGCCCTGAACCAGGCGCCGGATGTGCGCAGTTATGGTCTTTCTAGCGTGAAGGCGTGCATTAGCGGCGCGGCGCCGCTGCCGATTGAAGTGCAGGAGGCGTTTGAGAAGTTGAGCCACGGCCGTCTCGTCGAAGGGTATGGGCTCACCGAAGCGTCGCCTGTTACGCACGCCAATCCGCTGTATGGCATGCGCAAACCTGGTTCGATTGGCGTGCCCCTGCCCAACACAGACGCCAAAATCATCAGCTTTCTCACCGGCGAAGACTTGCCAATCGGCCAGATTGGCGAATTGGTGGTGCGCGGGCCGCAGGTGATGCAGGGGTACTGGCAGGCCGACGGCACGCTGGACAACAGCATTGTCCTGGATGATGGCTGGCTGGATACCGGCGATGTAGCGGTGCAGGATGAGGATGGTTATTTCCGTATCATCAGCCGCAAAAAAGATACGATTGTCTTTGGCGAATACACCGTTTTTCCGCGTGACGTGGAGGAAGTGCTGTATGAAAATCCGCGTGTTCTGGAGGTGGCCGTGGTGGGGGTGGGGCGCGCCGGAGAAGGGCAAAAAATCAAGGCGTTTGTGGTGCCGCGCGAAGGGGCCAATCTAACGAAAGAAGAGCTGCTGAACCTGTGCCGCCGCCGCCTGGAACCGTATGCCGTGCCCTGGGACATCGAGTTTCGTGAAGAGCTGCCGAAGAACTTTATTGGCAAGGTGCTGCGCCGCCTTCTGGTGCAGGAATCGCATAGTGCCGTGAATATTTAACGGCCGTTTACCTCTATCATGCGTCGACTTAGAAATATATTTCTACTAATGGTGGGGTTGGGCGGCTTAACGGCCGTTTCCTTCTTTTTTCTCTCGCGCCTGTTCTCGCGGCTGTTGGAGCGAGGTACGTCCGACGAGGTGTTGTTTCACGCCGATACACGCCAGAAAGTCATCGCCCTGACCATCGACGATGGCCCGCACGCTGAGCTGACGCCGGAAATCCTGGATGTTCTGGCAGAGCTTCAGGTACGGGCGACGTTTTTTATCATTGGCAGCCAGGTGCCCGGCAATGAAGATGTGATGCGGCGGTTGGTGCGTGAAGGGCATGAATTGGGCAATCATCTGATGGATGATCAGCGCTCTATCACCCTGGATGCCGACGAATTCGCCCGGCAGTTGGCGACAGCCCATGCGCTTATCTCGCCTTACGGCCCGGTGCACTGGTTCCGGCCCGGTTCGGGGTTTTACAATGCGCGTATGCTGGAACAGATACGGCCGTTTCACTACCGCTGCGTCGTCGGTTCGGTATATCCATATGACGCCCAGTTCCACTCTGTTGAGTTTGCCACCGGCTATATTTTGGGCAACGTTCAGCCGGGCGCCATCATCGTGCTGCATGATGGCGACTGTGAGCGGCAGGGCACGGTAGAGATTTTGCGCCGCATCATTCCCGCCCTGCAAAAGCGCGGTTATCGTTTTCTAACCCTTTCTGCCCTGGCCCACATCGCCGACAGGCAAAGTATGCGCCAGGATGGGTTAGTGCTTGAAATTCCGTAGGGTTATAAGGCCAGGGGAGTGGCCTTTGGCAGTACAAAGTTCAATAGAAAGCGACAGGATCTCTTAACAAAAAAGGAGGAAATTAAGATATGAGCGCAGATACAGATACGCCAGTCGTACGCAACAACGAAGCCGAGAATCGTTTTGAAATTGAGGAGGACGGTCAACTGGCCGTGCTGGAATACGTCCGCGAGGCCGACGTGATCACCTACGTGCATACGAAAATGCCGCCCGATCTGCGCGGCATGGGCCTGGGTGGTAAGCTGGCCCGCTATGCTTTGGAATATGCCCGGGAGATGAATCTTAAGGTGATTCCCGTGTGTCCGTTTGTTCAGAGTTATCTGGAGCGCCATCCGGAATATCAATCCCTGGTACTTAAGCAGCCGGAGGAGTAGAGAGAAGAGGCGTGCCCGGCAGCCAGGACCCCTAAATGGAGATGAAGTAATGAATGGAGTGACAGACTTTAGCAATCTGGTTGGTGAATGGAACGGTACCAATCGTGTGTGGCTGTCGCCAACTGATCCGGTGCGCGAGTCGCCGATTACCGCACAAGTTTCTATGGCCGCCCAGGGACTATTCATGACGCTGCGTTACGCCTGGGCGGATGCCGGTATCCCGCAGGATGGTTTGTTTGTATTGGGCTATCAGCGTGATTTGGAGGCGGCCACGGCCGTTTGGATTGATTCCTGGCATATGCAAGACAAATTCATGACCTGCCTGGGCACATTCGGCACACAAGGCAACATGATCCTCCTCGGTTCCTATGCCGCGCCGCCCGGCCCGGACTGGGGCTGGCAGATCGACATTGCGCAGCAGACGGATGATGCCCTGCAAATTACCATGCACAATATCTCGCCAGAAGGGGAAGCCATGCTGGCCGTGGAGACGATTTTAATTCGCCGCCCGCCTTCGCTTAGCCAGGAAGCCTGACGGCCGTTCAAACGTTTGTCAAACGGCAGGCAGGTTACAATCCGGGCAAATACATAAGTTGGAGGACAAACTCATGGCAAATGTTTCTGTTAGTGTTTCACGAGAAGTGGAAGCGCCGGCGGAAGTTGTCTATAACATCCTGGCCGATTATGAACAGCACCGGCAGATTTTACCGGAAGCCTACTTTACCGGGCTGGAAATTGAAGCGGGCGGTGTGGGCGCCGGTACGCGCGTTCTGTCCGGCCTGAAAATACTGGGCCGCGAACAACCCTTTCGTCTGGTGGTGAGCGAGCCTGATCCCGGCCGCGTTCTGGTAGAGACGAACGAGGAAAATGGGCTGGTCACCACCTTCACGGTCCAGCCCATTGGCACAGAACGGTCCCACGTTACCTTCCACACAGTCTGGCAGCCCGGAAAAGGGCTGACGGGACTTTTTGAAAAATACATTCAGCCCTCGTTCTTGCGCCGCGTCTATCATCAGGAACAAGACATCCTCAACACGTACGCCCAACAGCAAAACAAGGCGCCCTCGTAAGGCGGAGCGATGAACGAGGAAAGCCAATCTACCTCTCACTTGTTTACGCTGCGGGTCTGGCCGGAAGAGGATGAGGAAGGCACAGTTCGCTGGCGCGGTAAACTACGCCACGTCACCAGCGGCGACGTCCGGCACTTTCGCGGCTGGGCGGCCTTAATTCCTCTGCTGTTGGATATGCTGCGCCGCCACCCTGATCCTGTTGATTTTGCCCACCCGGACGCTCCGGCCGACCCACTGCCTTAGAACGGCCGTCTCCCTTCTCAAACGAACTTCTGCAAGAGATGCGCATCTCTTTGGGAAATTGTCTTGACTTTTTACCCAAGAGATGCGCATCTCTTAGGCAAATTGTCAAGACAATTTTGCCAGGTTGTGCTGACTTTTTGCCGGCATAGTCAAGCTGATTTCTCGATCGCCCCTTGTCGTTGCTTTGCGTCTTCCCATCTTTGCGGTAAGGTTTTGGGCGCGAGCAAGCCGATACGTCAGATAAAAACGGCCGTCACCCACGGCCAAGGAGCGCCTCTTGTCTAATCGTGAGAAGCTGATTGTCGCCCTGGACGTGCCCACCCTGGCCGACATGCAGGCCGTCGTCACCGCCATTGGCGACGATGTGACCACCTACAAAGTGGGCCATCAGTTATTCACTGCCGCCGGTCCGGCCGCACTTTCTTTCCTCAAAAGCCGGGGCAAGCAGGTGTTTCTGGACCTGAAACTGCACGAGATCCCCCATTCTGCCGCCCAGGCTGTACGCGCGGCCGGGCGGCAGGGTGTGGACATGATTACCGTCCATGCTTCAGGCGGCCGGCAGATGATGCAAACGGCCGTAGCTGCTGCGGCTGAATTTCCTGACCTGAAGGTTTTGGCCTTGACGGTGGTGACCGGCCTGAGTGATGACGATTTAGCCGAGATCGGTTTTGCTTCGGGCGTGGACGAACAGGTCATTCGCCTGGCAAAACTGGCCAAAGTTGCCGGCTGCCAGGGAATCATCGCTGCGCCGAGAGAGATAGAACGTTTGAAAACGGCCGTGGGTGATGACTTGCTGATCGTCACACCGGGCGTGCGCCCGGCAGGCGCCAGCAAGGACGATCAACGCCGTGTGGGCACACCTTTTCAGGCTATCCAGGCAGGAGCCGCTTACATCATCGTCGGCAGGCCCATCGTCCAGGCCTCCAATCCAGCCGTTGCTGCCCGGCAAATCGTGGCCGAAATCGAAGGAAACGGCCCCGCTTCTTAAAGTTTTGTGGCTTCCCTTAAACGACTTCCTGGTCCCTTTGCCCTCTGGGGTCAGGGTTAAGCTGAGGGAAAGGAGAAGTTGACGTCTGCTTCCTTCTGCAAAAATTCCCCGAACTGGCCGGCAGCTTCCTCAATCAGGTTGCGCGTGTGGTCATCAACGCCGACAAACAAGCTGGCCTCCACCACCACCTGCTTCTTTTTGATAGCCCGCTTCCAGATACCAATAACCTGTCCGTCCACCACAATCATTGGCCGAAAGATGCCGTTGTTGGACACCACTTTGTTAAAGTTTTCATGGGGCAGTGCCGCGCTTCTATCCCGGTAGCTGATGATAAACTCATCAAAAGCAGGCAGCAGATATACCAGCGCCTGCCCGGAAGGCGGCGTAAACGTCTGGTCGCTAAACCAATAAGTCTCTGAATCGATGGTCTCGGAAACAAGGTCTGATTGGACCATTTCCAGACCTCGCCGGGCATCTCCCACCGACAAACCTGACCACCAGACAAAATCAGGCAGGGCCGCAGGGCCGTGGCTGGTGAAATATCGTTTTGCCAGTTTAGCCAGCGCTTCTTCCCGGTTCAGCGAACTGCGTTTGGGTACCCTCTCCGCCAGCAAGGTATACGTGTTCTGTTTTCCGGCCGGCACGCCGCTGCAAATAAGCCCTTCCAGCTCGGCCAGCACCAGCATGTGGTACCCACGATTAGCGTCTGTGGCGACATTGGCCCTTTCCAGCTCGGCGATCAACTGGTTGCGCGTCAGATTTTGCCTGTCGCTCAGGGCTTTTTCTATAACGGCTAATCCCCGGTTTACAGTCTCGTCGGACAATTCTAATTCACGATGCCGCGACCCAAGCGAAGTCTTGATTTGCGGCGCGCTTAGTTCAAGCAGCCACCAGATATCGTCGGCGGCGACGAGATGCCAGGTGGGCCGCAGTAAATGCGTGCGCAAAATGTCGCCCTTGTTCAGGGCGGTCTCGACAAGTTGTTGGGTGGCGTCGGGCAGGCGTACGCCCACAGCCCACTTCACCATGGGCAGGTCTTGGGCCTGCATCGCGCCCATCCAACGCACAAGGTCTACGGCCGTCTGGAACGTTGGGCTGGCAATTTGCTGATTATTCAGCCGGCGTAAGACGATTTCCTGGTTATTCATAGGCAAACCCTCAGGCAGAGAAGGGGGAGTTGGAGCCGCCTGGCCATCTCAAAACCTGTTCTTTTTGACTCTCTCCAGGGCCGGTTTAACCTTCGTCTTCAGCAAACGACCATCCTTTGTCCGCCAGGGCCTGCCGCAGTTGAGCAACGGCTTTTGGTCCCATGCCATGCAGTTTCAGGATGTCTGCTTCGCTGACCGTGGTTAATTGTTCAAGACGGCCGTAGCCGGCCCCAGTCAGTGCCCGCCGCGCCGGGCTGGCCAACTTCGCCGGTAAATCGCTCGCCGGTTCACCGCTGCCCGCGGCATCTGGCGATTTCGTGCTCATGTTCACGCTCCTTCATCCAGACAATATCAGGAAACACTGCTGTGGATCGGTCGAGTTTGGCCGGTAATTTGCCGGCGGCCAGACGGCCGTCTGCGGATATACAAGCTAACAATATAGGGAATCCGCCCTGGGAAGTCAAGGCACTGTGTAAGTGCGCCGCAGGTCACAGTCGCCGCCATGACCCCGATCATGACCTCTGGCACTCCAAAATCCCCTCTCCATCCTGTACGATAATGCCATACACAACGACAGCACAACACACGCCATCAATAATTATCTGCTTAGGAGGCAAACGAAATGAGTAACAAAAGAAAAAATAATTGGGCAGGCGGCATCATCTTGATCAGCATCGGCCTGCTGGCCCTCCTGGGGCAATTGGTAAATTGGCAGCTTTCGCCAGACTTCGGCGTCTACCTTTTGTCCGTCCTCGGCGCACTCTTTCTGGTATGGGGTATTATTACCCGGCAGGCCGGTCCTATGATTCCCGGCGGCATTCTCAGCGGCTTAGGTCTGGGTGTCGTACTGGTGGAAACCATGTCCTGGCCGCAAGGCATGGACGAGGGTGGGGTGTTTTTGCTGGCTTTTGCTTTGGGCTGGGTGTTGATTACGGTGTTAACGGCCGTGTTCACCTCCAAAACCCACTGGTGGCCTCTTATCCCCGGCGGCATCATCGCTGTAGTAGGTCTGGCAGTTCTCTTCGGCGGTGTGTTCTGGCAGGCTCTCAACCTGCTGAATCTGGTCTGGCCGCTGCTGCTGATCATCCTGGGCATCACCATCATCTTCAATGCCCGCCGGCCCAAAGAGAAATCACTCAAGGCCTAAATTTTCCTGTCTAATCCCCGTCAAAGGCCTCAGGCAGATGCCCTGAGGCCTTTTTTGTTTGGTGCAGAACATTAACAAAACCTTAGCTATACATTGACAAAATATAGATATGTTGTACGATTACGCTAAGTTCGACAAGGCATGTCCACATTTTATCTAGATAAAGGAGTGTTATCGACCGCATCAATCAAATCAACTGTCAAAACGGCTCACGGCCAAATAGTTAACTATTTTCTCAAAACCTACAAGTCCAAATCGTAACTTTGCATAGCACCATCAACCCAAATCATTTCAGCCGCAGAAAGTCCTGTTAGATCTTAGAAACTTAAACAAATAGGAGAAAGAATTAAAATGAGTCAATTTACAAAGCGTTTACTATTGGTATTTTTAGCCCTGTTCATGGCCGCCGCTGTGGTAGCGCCGCGAGTAATGGCCGATGAGGATCAAACAATTGTCGAGATTGCTGTAGGCGACGGCCGTTTCACCACCTTAGTCGCCGCCGTCACCGCCGCTGACCTGGGTGACGCACTCTCTGGGGGCGAGTGGACCGTCTTTGCACCCACCGACGCCGCCTTCGCCAAGTTGGGCCTGAATGCCGATAACATCGCCGACTCCTTTAGCAAATCCGAGTTAACCGACATCCTGCTCTACCACGTCTTGACCAGCGCCGTCACTTCCGACGAAGCCAAAACGATGCTGGGCGACATTACCATGGCCAACGGCCAGAAAGCCGGCCTCAAATATTTCGATGGCTCGCTGTGGGTCAACGATGATTCTCAGGTGATCATTCCCGACATCATCGCCAGCAATGGCGTTGTCCATGCCGTCGACACAGTTATCTTGCCGCCCTGGCCGCGCACGGCCGACAGCGAGGACAGCAGTTCCAGCGATGCCGCTTCCGGCGGCAGCATCGTCGACATCGCCGTCAATGACGGCCGTTTCACCACCTTAGTCGCGGCCGTCACCGCCGCTGACCTGGGCGATGCCCTCTCTGGAGGCGAGTGGACTGTCTTTGCACCCACCGACGCCGCCTTCGCCAAACTGGGCCTGAATGCCGATAACATCGCCGACAGCTTCACCAAAGCCGAACTGACCGACATTCTCCTGTACCACGCCCTGGACAGCGAGGTCACCTCAGAAAAGGCCAAAACCTTACTGGGTGATGTGACCATGGCCAACGGTCAGAAAGCCGGCCTCAAATATTTCGACGGCTCGCTATGGGTCAACGATGATTCCCGCGTCATCATCCCCGACATTATCGCCAGCAACGGCGTCGTCCACGTGGTTGATACCGTCATCCTCGGCCCCTGGCCACGCTAAACCGGTGCTGGAAGCGGTTGCCGCCCGGTAGGCAAAGCGGCCGCTTCTCTCTCCTGTTTTAATCTTCGCTGCAGGCCCGGCTCGTCAGAGTCGGGCCTTTTTTCATGTATACTTGGCCGGAAATTCTAGTAAGGCACAAAGGAAATCTTGTCTATGTCACCCCGCATTCAATTGATCGCGCTGGATCTGGATGGCACGCTGCTCTGCGACGACGGCTCCATCTCGGCGCGTAACGTACAGGCCATCCAGACGGCCGTCTCCCAAAACATCCACGTCATCCTGGCTACCGGCAAAACCCGCGCTTCCGCCCACGGCGTTTTCACCCAACTGGGCCACGAACTGCCCGGTGTCTTTACCCAGGGCTTGGTCATCCAGCAGGCCGATGGGACCGTCTGCCATGAAACGGTGCTGGACCGGGAAACGGCCGTGCGCGCCATCACCTTTGCCGTCCAGCAGCAACTTCCCCACCTGGCCTACTGCGGCCAGCGCATTGTCACCCCCGAAGATCACGCCTATTCCCGCCTGCTGTATGAAAAGTACCACGAACCCGCGCCCGAAATTATCGGCCCCTTCCTGGAGCAGATCGATGATCTCCATATCAACAAGTTCCTGGTCAGCGATGAAACCCACAACGACGCCACCCGCAGCCGCCTAACCGACCTGATGGGCGAGCACGCTACCGTGACCCAGGCTGTGCCTGGCTACATCGAAATGCTGCCTCCCGGCACGTCCAAAGGGAAAGGCGTCCAACTGCTGCTCGATGATTGGGGCATCCCGCCCACGGCCGTTCTGGCCGTAGGCGACGGCGAAAACGACCTCGATATGGTGCGGCTGGCCGGCGTCGGCGTCGCCATGGGCAATGCCATCCCCGCCCTCAAAACCATCGCCGATTACGTCACTGCCGATAATAATCACAGCGGCGTTGCCGAAGCCATCGAGCGTTTTGCCCTGACGTGATGGCCTGCTACCTGGTTTGCGACTTTGGCGGCACCAAGCTCTCGGCGGCAGTGATGGAGACCACGGCCGTACCCCACGCCGCCTCAAACTGGCAGTCCCGGCAGCGTGTTTTCTCCCCGCCCGGCGCCGATCGCGCCTACGACATCCAGACGATGATCGCCCTGGGGCGGGAACTGCTGGCCGGGCGGCAGCCCACGGCCGTTGGCGTCAGCTTTGGCGGCCCGGTCAACCATCAGACCGGCATGGTCTACCTCTCTCACCACGTGCCCGGCTGGGAATCCACCCCTTTGCAGGCCATTCTCGCAGAGGCGTTTGCCGCGCCGGTGTTCGTGGACAACGACGCCGACATTGCCGCCCTGGGCGAATATCACTTCGGCGCGGGGCAGGGCCTCGACAGCCTGTTTTACGTGACGGTGAGTACGGGCATAGGGGGAGGCTGGATTCTAAACGGCCGTCCCTGGCGCGGGCATCAGGGTCTGGCCGGGGAAATCGGCCACACCTTAGCCGACCCGGCCGGGCCGCTTTGTTTGTGCGGCAAACACGGCTGCGTGGAGCGGCTGGCCTCCGGCCCCTACATGGCGCAGGATCTGGCCGCGCGCGGCGTGATTGGCAGTCCTATCACCGGCGAGCGAGTGGCCGAACTGGCCGCCCAGGGCCAGCCAGACGCGCAAGAAATTTTGCAGCGCGGGGCCTGGGCTTTGGGCGTGGGATTGGGCCACGCCGCCAACTTCATCAACCCGCAGCGGTTTGTGCTGGGCGGCGGCGTCACCAAGTCCGGTGACGATTGGTGGCGGATGGTGCGGCAAACGGCCGTAGCCACCGCCCTGCCCGAGTTTCGTTTTGACATTGTGCCCGCCGCCCTGGGCGACGACGCGCCGCTGTGGGGCGCGCTGGCCCTGGCCGCCCGCCTGGACAAAAGCTGAAAATGGACCCGATTACCATCATAGGCTGCGAGGGGAAGGGCGGCGTCTATCTGCTGCGGCTGCGGATCGCGGAGCCGCTGGCGGTGGCCTTTGGCCGTTTCCGCCAGGGCCAGCCGCAGCCCCTTCCCGCCGGGGAGATGGTGTACGTTGGCTCGGCGCTGGGCGGACTGGCGGCGCGGCTGCTGCACCACGCCACCCGCACTCACGGCCGTCCGCCGCAGCCCATCCGCACTACCATGCTGGCCGAATTCCCGGCGCTGGGCCTGGCCGGGGCCAATCTGCGCCCGCCAACCGGTAAAAAACTGCATTGGCACGTCGATTATCTGCTGGACGAAACGGCCGTAACCCTCACCCACGTCATTCTCCTGCGCACTCCCGCCCGGTTGGAGGTGCCGCTGGGCCGCTGGCTGGGTGCGCAGCCGGAAACGGCCGTTATCGCCCCCGGCCTGGGCGCGCGTGATGTGCGCGGCAGCACCCACCTGCTGCGCATCGCCGCCCCGGAAAGCTGGTGGCAAGCCCTGCCCGCCCGCTTTCAGGCTGGGCTGGATACCGGCGATTTTTAAGCCGGCGCCCAAGCGCCGGCCTCCAAAACGACGCCGGCTAACCACTGCTTTTTCCGCCAACTTCCCCATCGGCGGACCTATCCACCCACTGCCCGGCCACATGCCCAATTCTGTAAACTGCTCTACAATCCCGCCTGTGAAGAAGCAAACCACATCCTCCCTGATCCTACTGGCCTGCCTGCTGGCCATCTTAACCCTGGCCGCGTGCAGCCCGGTGGCCGCCTCCGGCGAGGCAGAACCGCCCACGGCCGTTCCCCCATCACCTTCCCCCACTGCCGCTGCCACGGCCAGCCCGCCGCCCACGCTGTCTCCGCCCGCCACGCCGACGGCCGCCCCCACGGCCGTTGCCACCCATACGCCCACGCCCGCGCCGCCCCAGTTCAGCAATCCCCCGAACGAAGCCCTGGCGCAAACGGCCGTCGCCGCCAACGCCGAACTCCTGCGCCCCGAACCGGCCAACACCGGCCTGTGGCAGTACGCTGCCAACACCTTCATCCACCCGCTGGCCCTGGTGGTGCGCCAGGAGACGGCCTACCTGCTGGATGGCGGCCGCGTGCTGGCCCTGGATCTGACCCGGCCTGCCGCGCCGGAGCTGTTGTTGTCCCCTGGCGACGTGGCCGCCGGGGTCACGGTGATTGAGCCGCTGGACATTTTCGCCGCGCCGGACGGCCTGCTGGTGCTGGACCGCGCCGGCGACGTCTACCGGCGCGATTGGGACACCGCCGCCTGGAGCCTGGAACGCGACGACCGGCCGATTGGCGACACGTCCAGCCATTATTACGTGGCGTTGGATGGGCTGGCAAACGGCCGTTTCCTCCTGGAAACCAGCTACAAATACGTCATGAACTACGTCGACGGGCAGCAGCAAGCCTTGTGGATGCTGCCCGAAGCGCGCGCCGTGGACGTGGCCGCCGCCCCCGGCCCCGACGACATCCCCAACGTCTATGTGCTGCTGCAAGCGATGGACAGCGACGCCGGCAGTTTGCGCCTCTACCGTGACACGGCCAGTGTGACCAGCTTCCGCCCGCCGGACATCATCACCCAGCCGCGGCAGATTGTGGCGAGCGACACGGCCGTCTACGTGCTGGACGAAAACGGCCGTCGCCTGCTCGTCTTCAAGCCCGATAACGGCCGTCTCCGGCAAATGTGGCAGCTCCCCGCCGAAGTCAGCGCCATCGGCCAGACGCCGGGCGGCGATCTGCTGCTGGTCGGGCGCGACCGCCTCTACTTCCCCAACCAGCCGCAGCGGCTGGCGGCCATCAGCGGCGGCCCGCAGTTGGTTGGCCCGCAGCCCCACGATCCCGCCTTCCTGGCGGCCATCAGCGGCTTTTCCTCGCCGATTGGCCCCAACGTTTCGCCGCGTGACCTGCAAATGCCCGGCGCGCCGCGCCATTACCGCCTGGGCGTCCACCAGGGCTCCGATTTCTACTGGAGCCTCGGCTCGCCGGTCTACGCCGCCGCCGACGGCACCGTCATCCGCGCCATGCACGATTACACACCACCGCTCCCGGCCCAATTTTTTGCCTGGCAGGCGGAGGCGCAGCAGTTGGGCTACACCTCGGAGGAGGCTCTGGATTTTTACCGCGGGCGGCAGGTGTGGATTCAACACGCCAACGGGCTGGTGTCGCGCTACGTTCACCTGGACAGCATTGATTACCGCGTCCAGGAAGGCCAGCCCGTGACCCAGGGCCAGCTTATCGGCACGGTGGGCAATTCCGGCTCGCCCGGCTCGTTGGAAAGCGAAGATTCGGACGTCCACCTCCACTTTGAGCTGTGGCTGGGCGACCATTACCTCGGCCAGTTCCTGCGCCCGGTGGAGACGCGCTACTGGATTGAGCGCATCTTGTTGGGGCGCGCGCCATGACCGCCAAAGAAGCCCGCCGCCGCGCTTTAGAGCGCCAGATTGCCCGGCTGGACGGCCGTTTGACGGCGCTGCGCCGCAGCAGTGACCAGTATGCCCGCTGGCGGCTGGGATCGTTCCTGGCGGCGCTGGTTTTGTCGGCGGGCAGCCTGCTCACCTGGGGGATTTGGGCCTGGGTGGGGGTAACGGCCGTGGCCATCCTTCCCTTCATCTTTCTGGTTCAGGCCAACCGCCGGATTGATGAGGCTATCGCGCGTTATGCCATCTGGCAGGAAATCAAACAGACCCACGCAGCCCGCATGGATCTGGATTGGGCCAACATTCCTGCGGCCCCGCCCCCGCCGCCGCGCCTGGACCATCCGTTTGCCCTGGATCTGGACCTGCTCGGCGACCATTCGCTGCTGCAGCTGCTGGATACGGCCGTGTCCCTCGAAGGCAGCCAGCGCCTGCGCGATTGGCTGCTGGAAACTGAGCCGGAAGTGACGGCCGTCAGCGAACGCCAGCCGCTGGTGGCCGAGTTGGCCGCCATGCCCCGCTTCCGCGACAAACTCGCTCTCCAGGCCACGCTGGCCGCCGGTGACGGCGAAAAATGGCCCGGCCAGCGCATCCTGGCCTGGCTGAACAGCCAGACGGAAGCCCGGCCGGTGCGGCCGGTGTTGTGGCTGCTGTCCGGGCTGGCTGTGGTCAATCTTGCCCTGCTGGGCCTGAATCTGGCCGGCGTGCTGCCGGCGCTGTGGTCCGTCTCCTGGGCGATTTATGGCCTCATTTTCGCCACCCGCTTCGGCGACGCGGCCCCCATCTTTGAGGACGCTTACTTTTTGGAGAAGAATCTGCGCCGTCTGGGTGTGGTGTTTAGCTTTTTGGAGCGTTATCCGTATGGTGGGCGGGCGCGGGTGGCGGCTTTATGTGCGCCGTTTCTGGACGAGGCTGAACGGCCGTCGCGCCATCTGCGCACTGTAACCACTGTCCTCACCCTGGCCGGGCTGCGCCAGAATCCGTTCCTCTGGTTCTCGTTGAACGCGCTCGTCCCCTGGGATTTGTTCGTGGCCGACCGGCTGCGTATTTGCCAGGCGGCGCTGCGCTCGCGCCTGCCCGGCTGGCTGGACCGCTGGTTCGAGCTGGAGGCGCTGAACAGCCTAGCGACCTTCGCCTACCTGAACCCGGAGGCGGTCTATCCCACCATCCACACCGGGGACGGGCCGCTGCTGGCGGTAACGGCCGTGGGCCATCCCCTCATCCCCGATGCCGGGCGCGTTTGTAACGATTTTCGCCTCAATCACCTGGGCGACGTGGCCATCATCACCGGCTCCAACATGGCCGGCAAAAGCTCGTTTTTGCGCACGCTGGGCGTGAATCTGGTTCTGGCCTATGCCGGCGGGCCGGTGCTGGCCCAATCGTTCCAGGCGCGGCTGTTCCGCCTCTACACCTCCATCCGCGTCAGCGACTCGGTGACGGATGGCTTTTCCTACTTTTACGCCGAGGTGCGGCGGCTGCAAGGGCTGCTGGCGGCGCTGGAAACGGAAGACGAACGGCCGTTATTCTTCCTCATCGACGAGATTTTCCGGGGGACAAACAATCGGGAGCGGCTGATCGGCAGCCGGGCGTTTGTGCGGGCGTTGGTGGGCGGGCACGGCGTGGGATTGATTGCCACCCACGACCTGGAACTGGTGAAGCTGGCTGAGGAGCGAACGGCCGTGCACAACTTCCATTTCCGCGACGACGTGGTGGACGGGAAGATGGTGTTCGACTACACTCTGCGCCCCGGCCCCTGCCCCACGACCAACGCCCTCAAGATCATGCAGTTGGCCGGCCTGCCGGTTGCCGACGCCGATCTGCAGGAGGATTAGCCGGCCGCAGTTTCCCGGGCTATCGCCGCCTCCAAAGCAGCGACTAGCCGGGCGATCTGTTCTTCCGTATGCGTGGCAAAAATGGCAATACGCAGCGCGCCGCCTGCCGGCACGCTGGTGTAGTGGGTGGAGTGGGCCACCAGCACGCCCTGATCAAAAAGATCAGCCTGGAGGCGGGCCAGGTCCAGCCCGCTGCGCTGCTCCAGACAGATAACGGGGACGGGCGTATCCGGCAGCGCCCAACCCAGGGCGCGTAAGCCGGCGCGGGCCTGGGCGACGTTGGCGCGCAGTTGGCGGCGCAGCGAATCATCGCCATGCAGCAGGGTGAGGGCGGCGGTAGCGGCGGCGGCCGCAGGCAGCGGCGGGCGGCTGGCGCCTTCTTGCACGTTGGCGTGGGCGGCCAGCTCATCAATCAGAGCTGCCCCGCCGACGATGAAGCCGCCGTAGGCGCCGAGGGCTTTGCTGAAGGTGTGGCAGGTGTAGCAGCGGTCGTCGTGCAGGCCAAAGTGTTCCAGCGTACCACGGCCGTTTTCGCCCAGTACCCCGGTGGCGTGGGCGTCGTCGACGCAGAGCAGGCCGTTGAACGGCCGTATCGCCGCTGCCAGATCAGGCAGGGGGGCAATCTCACCCGATACGGGGAACACACCGTCGGTCATCAGCAACGGCCGTTCGCCAGCTTGCAGCTCTTTCTGACACAGCGCGGCGGCATGGCGGGCATCCAGATGACGGTAGGCGTAGAGGGGCTTGCCCGCTGTGCGCGCGCCGTCCCACACACTGTAGTGGGCCGCTTCGTCGATGAAGATGCGCTCGTAGCGAGGGCGCAGCCCCTGGGCCAGAATGGCGTTGCCGAGGTAGCCGGAGGCGAAGTACAGCATTTTCTCCGTGCCAAAGTAGGCGCAGGCTGCAGCTTCCAACTGGTGGTAGATGGGATGGTTGCTGCCGAAGCCGCCGGAGTTGGCCAGGCCGTAGGTGGTCAGCGCGTCGACGGCCGTCTGGCGCACGGCGGGGTGGTTTTGCAGCCCCAGATAGCCGCAGCCGGCGAAATAATCTACGAGACGGCCGTTGATGACGGTGCGCGCCCCCATGGGTCCCTGCATTTCATAAGTCATGGTGTGAATGGTTCCTTTGTTAACTTTCTTGTATGGAATTGTAGCCAACCTTGTCTGAATTCACCTTTTTTTGCCGCGGTTTCTATGCCATAATCGTTGGCTGGAGGTTCGCATGCTTACTGGCTGGTATCAAACGTTGTTTATGTTGTTGGCGATCTTACCGTTTTATGTGACCGATACCTATTTTCATCACAGGTATGATCCGCAACGGCCGTCTGGCAAAAGCGGCCGCAGCTGGTTGATCGTCGGGATTTCTCTGGTTATTTCGGCCTTTCTGCTTTTGCAGCCGATTTTCTGGCCCGGGTTGAGCTGGTATACCAGTGCTGCCTGGGGGCTGGCTATCCAGATCATTGGCGTAATGTCTTTGCTGGCGGCCGCGGCCCTCAATCTATGGGCGCGCATTAACCTGGGTGAATTTTACGTGCAGCGCAGTGAAGTGCAGGAAAACCACCGCCTGATCAATACAGGCCCTTACGCTTATGTGCGCCATCCTCTATTTACGGCTTATTTTTTGATCATCATTGGCGTCTTTTTGACCAATCCAGCCTGGCACACCTTGTTGGTGCTGATCGGCGGCTATTTTTACATCACCAATCTGGCCCGGAAAGATGAAGCCGTTCTGCGCCAGGAGCTTCCGGAATACGAGGCCTATATGGCCACAACGCCGCGTTTTTTGCCGTCTCTCCACGGCTGACGCCCATCCTGAAGGCTGTCAGGCGACAAGCGGGCAGGGCAGTTCCAGTCCATGTTTTTCCAGCAGCGCCGCGTCGGCCAATAGTGCCTCGGTACGGCCGTCGGCCACAATTCGCCCTTCATCCATAACCAGCATGCGCGGCAGCAGATCGCGCACCAGCAGCAAATCGTGCGTGGCGACGATCATCGTCTGCGGCAGGTCGCGCAGCAGGTTGATCAGGCTGCGCCGGGCGCGTGGGTCCAGCCCGGCGGAGGGTTCATCCAGCACCAGAAGATCGGGCTGCATGGCCAGCACGGTGGCCACGGCGATGCGTTTCTTCTCGCCTACACTCAAATGGTAGGAGATGCGGTCGGCGTAATCGGCCATGCCAACCTGCTCCAAAGCGCGCGACACGGCCGTTTCAATCTCCTCCGCCTTTAAGCCCATGTGCAGCGGGCCAAAGGCCACATCCTCGCGCACCGTGGGCGAAAAAAGCTGGTCGTCGGGACTCTGAAAGACCAATCCAACTTTGGCACGGATGGCCGGTAGGGTTGTTTTTTCCAGGGAAAGCTGGCCGACTTGAATACGGCCGTTACCCTGCAGCAAGCCGTTCAGGTGCAGCAGCAGCGTACTTTTGCCCGCGCCGTTAGGCCCAACCAGGGCTACCTTTTCCCCGGCGTGGATGGTGAACGAGACAGTGTGCAATGCCTGACGGCCGTCCGGATAAAAAAATGACAGGTCGTCTATTGCCAGGATGGGCGCGCCGCCGTTGGGGGATGTGATAGATGGCAACGCCGGATGCGGTTCGTGGAGAATCGGCATAATAATCCTTTTGAGGCAGCGGAAAGCAAATTTTCACCCTGTGCAGGCTGCCCGCCGCTCGCTGCCTTCGTGAGATCCGGAAATTTATCCTGGTCAGCCGATTATAGACGGCCGATCAACTGTATAAACAGTAGCAGGAGGAGCAGCATAAACAAGGCCAGCCAATCCCGCCGCGCCATCTGGTGGGCATTGCTGGTGGGCCATTCGCCCTGGTAGCCGCGGGCCAGCATGGCCTGGTAAAGGCGGTCGCTGCGTTCATAGCTGCGCAAAAACAACTGGCCGACCATGTTGCCAGCTACCTGCGCCCGCCAGACCCATGTGCCACCAGCGCGCTGGCCGGTAACAGCGGCGCTGCGGGCTTCGCGGGCGCGCAGCAGGCGTTTCACTTCATCGCCCAGCACCGTCAGGTAACGCACCATGAAGGACACAATGGCTACCAGCACGGCCGGTAAGTGCAGATGGCGCAGGGCGTGCATCAGGTCTGGAAAACGGGTGGCGGCGACGAGCAAAATGGCAGCCTGGACGGCCAATAAACTGCGAATGAGAATACTGCTAAAACGAATCAGTCCCGTATCTGTAAGGATGAGCTGCCAGGGGCCAAGCTGGATGCCCAACAACGGCCGTCCCGGCAGCGAAAACATGACAGTTACAGCCGCCAAAAGAAAAGGCAGCACCACAAACGACCGTTTGACGGCGTAGTCCCAGCCCAGCCCGGTGGCATAGCTGAGGGCCAGCAGCAGCAGCCAGGTGAGCAAAAAAGCCAGCCACGCGCCATCCGGCAGCAGCACAGTCGCCAGGATGATGGCGACGGCGCCGATTACCTTCACACGCGGGTCCAGCCGGTGCAGAAAGCTGTCGCCAGTCTGGTAACGGTCGAGAGCATGAAACTGCATGTTTAAGAGCGGGGCGCCGACCGGCGGGTCAGGCGGACGAGATAAAGCGCCAGGGCGGCCACGATGATCACACCCACGGCCCCGGCAATGATGGTAGACAGGTTTTCGCTGCCGATGAAGGGGATGGTGTAATCTGGCAGAACTTCGTAGGGAGCGGCGACGGCCGTGCCCAAAAAGCCTACATCCTCAGCCACGCGCTCCAGCCCGTCCGGGCTGGCCGAAGCAAACGGAGCCAGCAGCACTACCGCCAGGGTCAGCAGCGCTCCCCCGACAATCCAGACCCGGCTGCCTTTTGCCTCGCTGTCGCCCAGCAAATCGGGGCGCACGCGGAAGATAAAGGCCAGCGCCGCCACGGTGATCAGTGCTTCGCCCAGGCCAATGAAGGCGTGCACGCCCAGCATGGCCGGAACCACGATGCCCAGGGCCACGGTGCCGCTTAGCCAGAGTTCCAACGAGGTCATCAATGCGGCAGCCATCACCGACAGCCAGGCAGCCACTCCGGCGGTGATGAGTTTAACAGTCTCGCTACGGCCGTTAGCCGCCCGATACAGCCCATATCCCACCAGCGCCGTAACGATGCCCATGTTGAAGATATTTGCCCCCATCACCAGCAGCCCGCCATCCTGAAACAACAGGCCTTGTACGCCGATCACACAGGTCATCACCAAAATACCTACCCACGGACCGAGGACGATGGCGGCCAGCGCACCGCCCAGGAGGTGACCGGAGGTGCCCCCGGCCACCGGGAAATTGATCATTTGCGCCGCGAAAATAAAAGCGGCCATGATACCCGCCAGGGGCGCCAGCCGTTCGTCGAACTGGTCCTGGCTGCGGCGTATGGCGATAGCGAGCGTAACGGCCGTCAACACCCACAGCACGGCCGAGATGGTAACACTCAAAAACCCGTCCGGAATGTGCATGAGGGCAATGGACAAGACAAACATGGTTATTCTCCTGTTGCTTACGACGTGGTTGGCGTCTGGCAGTGGGCACAAACACCCGTGATGATTAAATGGTCCAGGTCCGCGCGGAAGCCGTGTTCCGCCAGCAGCCAATCCGCCAGATCGGTCAGCTGGTCGGCGGCCATTTCGTATACATGTTCGCAGCGGCGGCAAACCAGGTGGTAATGCGGCTGCTCGCCCACAATTTCGTAGACTGTCTGTCCGGTGATGTCACTGCGGGCGACCATGCGCAGTTCAACCAGAAACTCCAGCGTGCGGTAAACGGTTGCCTGGTTGAGCGCGGGCATCTGCGGGGAAACCTGCTCGAAAACCTCACCGGCGGTGGCGTGGCCGCCCATGGCGCAGAGTGCATCCAGCACCAGCTGGCGCTGCGGTGTCAGGCGATATCCCTGGGCGCGTATTTTTTCGGCAAAGTGTTGTTCTTGGTGGGACATAGTTGTAACGTTATAGCCTATAAATTTATCGCAAGTTTTTGTTATTGCAAATTTTCGCATCAAGCGGTGGAAATAGCAAGGGGCAGGCAAACGGCCGTTGGGTGTAAGCAGGGCCGGAGGCGTGCACTCATCTTTCCTGCCTGAGCGGTGGAGGGTGGCGCGGTTAAAAGTCCCAGGGGGCGACGCCGGTGCTGCTTTCGCTGAACAGCGAGGCGCGAATGGTAGGAGCCAGATCTGGCAGGAGGTCGGCGGTGGCGTTTAACAGACCGAAGCAGCCGGTAAGCATCATATCACCAAAGGGGACGGCGAAATACGGCCGTAACGCCGATCCCACAAGCAGCCCGCGGCGCGGTCCGGTTACCGCCACGCCAAAACCGTGGTCGGAAAGGGGCAGAGGTTGGGCGAAGGGAATGTAAGCGCCGTGCCCCTGATCCTGGTAAACCGCTTCGTGCTGCAGGGTGCCGCTGGCCAGACGCTGCAGCAGGTCGTCGAGCTTGGGCCGGTCGAGCATGCCGGTGTGGTGTTCAAAGACACCTTCAACGCCCGTTGGACCGAGGCGGAAGGCCAGCGTATGCAGGTTACCCAGGTTGGCAACCAGCACGCGCCGGCGGGCGCGCACGGCCGTATCCAGCGTGGCTCCCAACACGGCTGCCGGTGCGGTATCCATTACCACCACCGGCGCGTCAATTTGTGGCGCGGCCTGAGCCACTGCCTGCAGGCGGGTCATGATAGGCGGCACGTCGGCGGCGCGGTAGGCGAAGGCGCTGAGCCGATTGTGGGCCTGCAGGCGCTGGCGGATGTAGTCGAAGCGGAAGAGGCGATCGGAGTAGTCGGGTGGGGCATTGCCATGATCAAAAACGCCGACGGCCACGGCCGTAAGGTCGTCCAGCGCCACACCAAATTCGCCCAAAGCACGGGCAATGGCGCCAAAATCGAAATCACGCATGCTCAGGCGCAGCACGTCGGCCGGCAGAGCAGCCAGCTCATCTTCACTGACCAGGGTAATGCCCATGGCGCGGATGACGTCCAAATCATCGTTGAAGGAGCGAGCGGCAGCAGGCGTAGCATAGACGGCGTAACCGGCGCGCAGATGGGTTTCGGCTGCCCACTGGCTGGGTCCACCGCCCATCGTCTGGCCGTGCAGCGCAACGGCCGTGCCCACGCCGGTGGCTTCCTGCAATCGCCGGTATATCATCATCGTGGGCGAGGGAACAACCAGTTTAAAGCCGTTTTCCACGTCCAGGCGCGAGTCGTATAAAAATATGTCTTGGGTGCCGGTGCCAATATCGACGCACAGGATTTTCATAGGGGACAATCTTTTGTATCCGAATGGTTTTTCTGGCGCGTATGATAAACGATTGCCCCACGACTCACAAGGGATGCTGAAGGTATCAGCCCCGGTTGCTCATCCACCCAACCTTGCACATTTTGCACCTGTGAAATAGGCGTTATACAATGATATTTGTATCATATCCTCTCAAGTTATCACATGATTGAGGATCGTCCAGAAAAGCTTAGGTTTAAAAGGAGAGAAGTTTTATGAAGCGTGTATCAATCGTCTTGTTCATCTTGTTGCTCGGTGTGTTGATGGGTTGTTCGTCGGCCGGAACGGACACGGCTGGAACGTTGGAAGTGAAGGACGTGTGGGGCCGTAATTCGCCGATGGCCGCGCCTAACGGAGCCTTTTATATGACCATTGTGAACAATACCGGCGAGGACGAACAACTTTTGAGCGTGGCCACGGATGTTTGCAGCACGGTGGAGCTCCACGAAATGTACACAATGGACAACGGCGCGATGGGTATGCGCCCGGTGGATGGGGGTGTTATTGCTATCCCGGCCGGGCAAACGGTGGAGCTCAAGGTGGGTGGCCTGCACGTCATGTGCATCGATAAGGTCCAGGCGTTTGAAACAGGCCAGCAAATTCCGTTGACTCTAACTTTTGCCAACGCCGGCGAGATGGTTGTGAACGCGGAAATTCGAGAGGAGGCCATGGACAGCAGCAGCATGGGTGGTTAACGGCAGCAGCTGCAGTGTGGCAAAGAATTTTTAGCCGGTCCACTGGGCCGGCTTTTTTGTTTCCCGCTCAGGCGGAGAGGATTTGCTGGTAAAGGTCGGTGGTTACGGCCGTGGGTGCTACGCCCAGTTCCTTCTGCAAATAATCAACACAGCGATGATACGTGCGCAGTGCCTGCGCGCGGTTGCCCAGTTCCGCATAGGCCTGCATCATCAGGCGGTAAGCCTGTTCCCAACAGTTGTCCTGAGTCAGGATTACCTGGCAGACGTGCAGCGCTTCTTCCCACAGGGCGGCCTCGGCCAGCAGCTGCGCCAGCCGGTCTGCGGCACGCAGATAGAGGGTGATCAGTCGTTCGCGTTCCTCGCTGCACCACTCCTCATAGCGGGCCTCGGCCAGAAATTCGCCCTGGTGCAGGGCCAGCGCCCGCCGGTAAGCCTGCATAGCTTGCGGGGCATTATCGGTTTGTAAGCAGTCCCCTTCGTCTACGGCCGTTTCAAACGCTTCCACGTCAAGCCATATGTCTGCCTCTGGGCGCAGGCCATACAGGGTGCCGTCGCGCAGCACAAAGGCTGAAGGAGCACGCGGCGGGCGGTCAGGTTCCAATGCTTGGCAAAGCGCATTGAAAGCGATCTTGAAGTTGCGACGGCCGTTTTCCGGGTCCAACTCCGGCCAAAGCAGGTCAACAATCTGGTCCCGATCCAGCACCTCCCGGCGGCGTGAAAGCAAGAGTTGGAGCAGTTGGCGAGCCGTCTTGCGCTGCCATTCGCGGGGCGCAACAAGCTCCGCGCCCCGCCAGACCATAAACTGGCCGAGCGTTTGCACCCGCAGCTGGTAGCCTGGATGCAGCTTCAGCGCCGATAAGCCCAAGAGAGCCAGCAGTCGCCGGGCATAGGTCGCCTCCACATCCTCGTCGCGGGCGGTCAGAAGCAGCGGAACCAACGCTCGCGGATCGGGTGGTCCGACCAGCGTGCGGCGCGTGAAGAGATAGTCGTAGCCGTAAGTGCGGGCCAGCCGCAGTAAAGCAGCCAGACCGGAGCGGAGCAGATCCATTTCCCCCTGGTCTTGCCAGATCAGGCACTGCCAAAGCAGGGCCAACGCTTCGCCGTGGGTGTCGTTGCATTCCCGGAAAGCGGCCAGTGCCTGAGCCAATTCACCGGAAGCCTGCGGTATTTCATCGGCCAGGACATATCCCGCGCCCAACGACAGGTGGATAAAGGCTTCGATCCACTCGTCGCCGGCGCTTCGGGCGATGGCGATGCCTTGTTCGGCGGCTTGGGCGGCTTCGGCCAGGTGGCCGCGAAAGCCGTGGACCTGGCAAATCCCCCAAAATGATTCCACCTTCAACCGCGGCACCATCAGCCTATCGCTGAGGGCAATGCATTGGCGAAAGCAGCGGTACGCTTCTTCGTAGCCCTGCTCGTCTTTTTGCAGCAGCCAGGCGTGGCCCTGGCGCATGTAGCCCACGGCCGTAATAAAGGGCGATTGGAACATCTGGCCGCGCTGCGTGCCCTGCATGGCAAAAGCATGGGCGTGTTCGCGTTCCCCCTCGAATGCCAGGACCAGCGCCAGCAGCAAAGGCGTTTCGCGATGGGCGCGCGGCCGCAGCACCGGTTCTTGCTGCTCTTGATGGACACGGTCTTCCAAGAGCTGCCGCGCTTCCGCCAGACGGCCGGTGCGCAGCAGCACGCGCACCGAGAGTTCGGCCTCGGCCGGGCCTTCCTGGCGCAGGGCGCGGGCCTGCTGGCGGTATGTTTCCGCTTCTTCCAGATGGCCCAGGTTGAGCATGTTTTCGGCCAGCAGTTCGCGCAGGCGCGCCCGGCTTTCGCGGTCTTCCAGGCCGTCGGAAATGCGCATGGCTTCTTGCAGCAGCTGTTCCGCCTGGCTAGGATTCACAGTATCCAGGTAAACACGGGCCTGGCCGCGCAGGGCCTGCCCGACTTCACGCAGGCTGCCCTGGGTACGAGCCCGCGTCTCCGCCTGCTGGTACCACCCCAGCGCTTCATCAAAGCGGCTGTGCAGCCGGGCGATGTCGCCCAGGCAGACCAGCAGCGTGGGGTGGGTTTCCAGCACTTCGGGAGGCAGGCCGGCCATCCAGCCGGACAGGAGGTTGAGGCGTCCGCTGCGCACCAGCCGCCGACCAGATTCGTCGAGGATTACGGCCGTTTGCTCAAAATCGCCTGCGGCCAGCAAGTGATGGATGGTTTTTTCTTCGTCGCCCTGTTGGCGGTAGTAGGCGGCGGCTCGCCGGTGGAGAGTTTGAGCGGTGTATGGCTCTAACTGATTTTGCAGCAGTTCGCGCAGTAGGTGATGATATCGCAGTACGCCCTCTCCCATGCTGACGACAAACAGGCTGTTCTCTTGGAGATAGCGCAGGATTTGCTCGCTGTCCTGGGCCTGGCGCAGGAAGTTGCAGGCGGCGGTATCCATTTCACGCAGCACGGCCGTTTCCCGCAAAAATGCCTGGATGTCCAACGCCTGCTGCGCCAAAACCTCCTGCACCAAAAAGCTGAACAGGTCGCTGCTGGAACCAGACAACTGTTCCAGCGCATCATTGAGGGTTGTGTGGGTGTCGCTTTGCCAGCGCTGCCATACCAACTGGAGGGCGATAGCCCAGCCTTCGCTTTTTGCCGCCAACTGGTTGACCTGCTCGTTCGTCAGGGGGAGGCGGTATTGTTCCTGAAACAGCGTCTGGATTTCGGCGGGCGTAAAGGCCATTTCCGCCTGGTTGATCTCCAGAAGCTCGCCGCGCACCTGCCAGGTGAGGGTAGTGGGCAGCTTCAGCGGGTAGCGTGTGGCCAGGATGATGTGCAGGTTAGCTGGGGCGCGCCCGATGAGTCGATCGAGAATGCGCAGCGGATCACCCGAGGCTTCCAGCAGGTGGACATCGTCCAGTACCAGGAAGATGGCTTCCTGACGGCAGTCGGCCAGGGTGTTGACAAGCATGTCGACGGCCGTCGTCCAGGGCAAAGGTGCGCTGCCCCGATCCCAGGCCTCCAACAGGGTCAAAGGAGTGGTGGAGAAACCGGGGAGGGCAGCGGCAAAGCCATGATAGAGATGCAGCAGGAGGCGCAGGGGGTCCACATCGCCATCGTCCAGATGATACCAGACGAGATGAGGCGCAACGGCCGTGAGCGCGGCCAGCGCCGTACTTTTGCCGTAGCCTGCACCTGCCTGCACCATCGTCAGGCGGTAGTCGGCGGCTTCCAACAGGCGCTGCGTGAGACGAGGCCGGACCAGCGTGCGTTTGGGCGGATACGGCGGGATTAATTTAGTGCGAACGACATAATTTTCAGGATACACAGTCAGTTATGGTGCGCCGCCGGTCTATTCCCGGTAGCGCAGAATAAAGACCAGATCATTGACGTTGGTTCCGGTGGGTCCAGACCGCAGCAGGCAGGGTGGAGAACCGGTCGTTTGCTGGTCGAGTGTTTGGAAAAAGTGGTAACTATCGTTGTTGTTGAGGAAGGCGCGAGGCAGTAGATTGGCTTGTTGGGCCAGAACGGCCGTTTCGCCCGTCACCATAGCCCCGGCCGCGTCCGTGGGACCGTCTTCGCCGTCCGTGGCCAGGCTGGCAACCACAACCCGCGGCTCGCCGGCCAGCGAAATGGCGGCCGCCAGCGCCGTTTCCAGATTCCGCCCGCCTAGGCCATCGCCGGAAAGCGTGACGGTGGTTTCGCCGCCGAGAACGAGGCAGTGATCAGGCGGCGTGTCTTTGGCGATGGCGGCGGCTACGCGCCCAACCTCGCGTGCTTCACCTTCGAGCCGGGCGGTAAGCAGTTGGGTGGTGAAGCCTGATTGGGCAGCGCGGAGCAGGGCGGCCTTGGCGGCCTGCTGCACGTCGCCGATGATAAAGTGCGGCGGAGGGTCTGTGGTGCGGTGCGACGGCCGTTGCGCCAGGGCAATTTGCAGACGGCGGAAAAGGAGGTTGTCCAGCTTTTTCGCCATGTCGTAACGGTCTAGCACGGCCAGCGCGTCAGCGGGTGTATCGCTGCCGGGCACAGTGGGACCGCTGCCGATGAAGGGCAGCGCGTTGCCCACCACATCGCTCAAAATCAGGCTAATGCAGCGCGCCGGCGCGGCCCAATCGGCCAGACCGCCGCCTTTGACGGCATCTAATTGGCGGCGCACCGTGTTAAATTCAGCGATGGGACAGCCAGAAACCAACAGCGCCCGGTTAAGAGCCTGCCAATCGGCCAGAGAAACCAGCGGTTGGCTGAGCAGGGCAGAGGCGCCGCCGGAGATGAGGCACAGGACGAGGTCCTGGGCGGCGGTTGTTTGCAGCAGATCGTGCACGGCCGTCGTCGTCGCCAGGCTGTCTGGGCCGGGCACAGGGTGATTGCCGGTGTAGACGGTGATGGCTTCCGGCAGGGCCAGCCGGGCGGGCAGCGTTTTGCTGATGACGATGCCTGTGTGCGGCGTGGCGCCAAGCGCCTGGCTGGCCGCCTGGGCCATGGGCACGGCCGCTTTGCCGACGGCTACCAGGAAGATGTTTCCCTGGCGCAAATCGTAGTGCTGCTGCCCGCCGATCAGCAGATCGCTGCCGGTGATCTGGAGCTGTGCGGAAACGGCCGTAGCCGGGTCAGCCGCCGCCAGGGCCGCCTGATAGAGCTTCAGAACATGCTCAGGATAATCGGCAAAGTAGGGGGCCACACTGTCCTCGCTTAGGAACCGACGGCGGCGACGGCTTCGGCGGCGGCGACTGCTGGAGACTTGTTGAGCGAAATGACGTCAAAAACGGCGTTATCCAGCGCCGCCATGATCGTGCTGGAAGCTGTCAGAGGCATGGGAATGGCGCGCTGCAGTTCGTTCTGGGCAAAAGCGGCATACACGTCGTCGTTGGGCCAGGCGGAAAAAGCGCCTGGTGTGGTGGGCAAAATCTGGCTTTGGCGGCTCCAACTGCCGAGGTTTTCGGGCGTCGTCAGAAAGGTGATCAGTTCGGCGGCCAGGGCTTTTCTGCCCGCGTCTGGGGTCGTGGTGGCCCATGCCCAGCCGTTGACCAGAGCCGGCAGTGGTTGATCGAGGCCGGGCACGGCGGCAAATTGGGGAGTGTAATCGGTGGTGGTGCTTTGCAGGAACACGTCGGATGAGGTGAGGGCGTAGTCGGTGGAGCCATCACGAACGAGACGCACGCCGTCGGCCAGATTGGTGATGTTGCTGCTTTGCTGGAGGATGAAGCCGTTGGCACGGCCGTCATAAAGCTGCTCCAAAGCCGTGGTTAACGGATCCAATTCCAGAATGGGTTGGCCCGCCTCGTTGGTTAAATTGCCGCCGGCAGCCAGATAAAATTCCAGCGCCAGCCGGCCACCGTCAGGGCCGGCGGCGGGTAAAACCATGTGGCGGGTCGTGTCGGATATGAAGGAGGCCCAGGTGAGAGCGACAGGCTCCGTGATGGTATTGCTGTATTCCAGATGCAGCATATCGGTCAGGGCAAACGGATAGCCAACGAGATGATCGGCATTGTAGGCCCAGGCGCGGGCCGGCGGAAACAGATCATCGACGGCCGCTGGATCTAGAAATTCTTCCATCGGGAAAACCAGCCCTTCGTTGGCCGCCGCTGCCAGCTGCGTAACCGGCAGGGCGATGAGATCTGGTAAAACGCCTGGCGCTACGCCGCGGCCGGTGCGTAGATAGTTTAGCGCCCCACCCTGGCCGGTGGTGGGCTTTTGCTCGACGATTATCTCTAGATCGGGATGGACGTTGTTGAAGGCGAGGAGCTGATCTGACAGGGTGACGGCTCCGGCTTCGGTGCGGGAGGCGATGGCCGGTGGCAGCCAGATGATGAGCGAATTGTCGGTGGGGGTGATGGTAGCGGCGATGACGAAGTTGGGCGTTGATTGTACTGCCGGGGTGAGGGTGAGAGCGACGGCGGGTGTTGCGGAAACGGCCGTGACCTCGGCGGGTACGTTGCTGACGTTGTTTAGCAGATCACAGGCGGCCAGAAAAACAGTCAGAAGTGGGAAGAATACTGTCAGGACAAGGCGGCGCATTTAAAGTGGCTCCAGATGCGGTCAATTTTCCAGGTTGGCAAGGGTGATGGGGTCTTGCTGTGGTTTGCATTCGCCGCACCAGACGGCGCCGGCAACGACAAAGGCTTTGTACTCGCCCTTGGCGGTGCGGTAGGTGTGAATAATGTAAGGCATTTCTTGGGCGTGGGTTTTACAAACCGCCCGGCCACAAAAGCGACAAATAGCATGAGACGGCCGTTCGCAGTGCCAGCACTCCATAAGCTCACTCGGTTAAATCCAGGTCTTTATTGGCGAAAATGTCAGCGGCCAGCATGATCAACAAGGTAGCATAAAGCAGCAAAACGGCCGGAGCCAGCGCCTGCGATGTATCGAAACTGCCGCCGATGACCGCGTTGGCGATAGCATGAAACGGCCAGAATGGGAGGCTGAAAAAATTGCCGAGAGCGCCCGGTCCATCTTGCTGCAGCCATCGGGCCAAATTATTTAGCGGCGTCACCACGACTATCCAACCGGCCCCGGCCAGCGAGCGGCTGAGGTCGTTGATGCGCAGAATGATCCAGGTGTTGAGGCTGTTCTTATCGTTCAGGCTTTGTCCGAAGAGGAAGAGGGCGATAAGGCCAAAAAGATAGACGCGCGACCAGCCGGCGGCGACAAAATCGGTGGCGTGCAGGGCTAAAACGGCCGTTAACGTGTTCAGGGCCAGCCAGATAGGGGGGATGAACAAGACCTGGCTGAACGACAGGTCCGGCCCGCGGAACAGAGCCAGCAGGGCCAGAAGCAGCTGTAGCGTTGTGGCAAAGAGAATGGAGGAGAGGAGAACGGCCGTTAAATATTCCACCCGACTCGGCAAACGCACAATCCAGGCAGCGTGGCCCGCCTGATTGGCCCTTGAGGCGATCGTCAGCGTAGCCAGAAACGTCAGGCCGGCCCCAAAAGCCGCCAAAACCAATATGTAATACGACGCTTCCGGCGTGTGCTGGTCGGGCGGAAACATGACCAGCCAGTAGGCAAAGCCTATGAGAATGTAAATAAGACCAGCCAATGAAAACAGCAGGCTGCGTAAAAAGTAGCGGGAAAGCGTCAGGATGCGTTGGGTCATTGCACAGCCTCAGCATAAATCTCCGACAGGGAGATGCGTTTATGTTCCACTCGCAGCACGTCAAAATCGGATTCCAACAGCATCACCAACACCTGGCGGCGCATTTCCATGGCTTCGCCCTTCAGATAAACCACATCACCGGCCACTTCAACGCCATCGTGGAGAGCGGCCAACGAGTGGCCGAATTCCTCCAGCGGCCGGTTGACGCGAATGCGAATATGGGATTGGGCAGCCATCGCCTTTTCCATGTTATTGTCGTAGTGGACCTGGCCGTGATTCAAAATGACGAGATGCGTACAGACCTCGGTAACTTCCTGCAGGTGATGGGTGCTCATGATGATAGTTTTGCCGGTTTCATGCAGCGCCTGAATGCACTCATGAATTTCCGCCTGACCGGTGGGATCGAGGCCATTGCTTGGCTCATCCAACAGCAGCAGCGGCGGGTCGCCAATGAGAATTTGGGCCATCGCCAGACGCTGGCGCATCCCTTTGGAGCACTCTTTGATTTTTTTGTTGGCGGCGTTTTGGAGATTTACGCGTTCCAGGCTTTCCTGCACCACACGTTTGCTTTGTGAAGCCGGAATGTTGCTGAGGTGGGCCACCTGCTGCAAATACTCGTTGACGCGCAAGTGATTGGGGAAGAGCAGCCGCTCGGGCTTGTAACCGATTTTGGGCCAGATGTCGCCAGACGGCCGTATCTTGCCGGCCGTCGGCGTGAGGATACCGGCGATTAACTTGAACAACGTGGTTTTGCCCGCGCCGTTTGGACCCAGAAGGCCCAACACTTCTCCCTGCGGCACCTGGAAGGAAACGCTGTTAAGCGCTGTGAGGGTGTAATATCTTTTGGTGACGTTACTGATTTCTATCACGAGTTGACCTTGCCAAACTGCCTGTCTGTGTAGGTTGATGTGTAAATTCCGCTGAGTAGTTTACCACAGGCGGCAAGGGCGGCAATGTGCAGGAAACGGCCGTGGCCCGCCCCTGCCAATTCGACGCTAACCCTGGAGCCTGTTATAATGCTCGTTTGGTTTTTCCTGGAACCATTTTTTGTCAGCGAGTCCCAGGCCGAACCGGTTATTAAACTATTAAAGAGGTAGCAGACATGCAGACATGGGCCCCATACTTGGGAGTAATTGAGATTATTCTGGCGGTTGTTTTGACCGTTTTAGTGTTGTTGCAGACAAAAGGCGGCGGGCTGGGCAGCTTTATGGGCGGCGGTGATACGGGCGGCAGTTTCCGCACTCGCCGCGGTGTCGAAGCCACCATGCACCGGGTAACAATTGGTATTTCTGTTATCTTTTTCATTAATACCGTCCTGGCCTTCCTCGCCTGGGGGCAGATTAGTTAACTGCTCCGCGCATACAATAACTGAGAAACGTGAAATGAGACGAGGCGATCCCCGTTTCGTTTCACGTTTTAATGTTTCATGAAAATTAACCTTCGATGGCAGGTTTTATTAGCGGTTGTCGCTTTTGCCCTGGTCATCGCTTTGTTGTCTTTTCAGGTACAGTCGGCCAGTTTTTGCTCTACCCGGGTTCCGGCTGCTGGTGGGGCGTTTGTTGAAGGCGTCGTGGGCGCCCCGCAAAATCTTAATCCACTTCTAAGCGACCCTTATCCCGTTGATCGCGAATTAACCAGCCTGATTTTTGATGGCCTGACACGCTACGATGCTGCCGGTGAGCTTGTTCCCGCCCTGGCTGAAGGGTGGACGGTGGGCGAAGATGGCCTCTCTGTGCGGTTCACACTGCGAGATGACGTCTTCTGGCAGGACGGGGAGCCGGTAACGGCCGTTGACGTTCTTTACACCTTCCACCTGCTGCAAGACGAAAGCTTTCCTGGCCCGGCCGCGTTGTCCGAGTTCTGGCGCACGATCACCATCAATCAGATCGACGAGCGCACGGTGGAATTCGTCCTGCCGGAGCCTTATTCGCCATTTCTAGACGCCACGACGCGCGGGCTGCTGCCCGCCCATCTGCTGGAGGATGTGACGGCCGCCGAGCTGGCCGGCGCTGCCTTCAACCTGGCTCCCGTCGGCACGGGACCGTTTATGGTTGATCCGGCTGTGAATTGGCAGGCAAACGGCCGTCTGCGCCTGATCCCCAATCCCGCTGACTGGCGACAGGGCACTCAACTTAGCGCCCTCGAATTTCAATTCTTCCCCGATGAAGCGACACTGCTAGACGCCTTCAACAACGGCGATATTCATGCCATCAACCGCGTTAGCGCCACGGCTCTGCCCGCGGTAGCTGTGCTGCCGGAGGCGCGTCTATTTACGGCGCCCGAACCCACGTATTCCGCCCTATGGTTTAATCTGCGCCAACCGGCCGACGAGACGTACAGCGAGCTGGGCCGTACGCTGTCTGGAAGGCAGGCTTTGGCGGCGGCGCTGGATAGGCAGGGGCTGGTGGACACGGCCGTTAACGGGCAGGGGCTGGTCTTTAACGGTCCTTACCTGCCTTCTTCCTGGGCCTACAATCCGGGGATTTCCAGCAATAAGGCGTATGATCCGGCCACGGCCGCGTCGCTGCTGGAAACGGCCGGCTGGACGTTTGGCGCGGAGCAGACTGTGCGGCAGAAGGATGGACGGCCGTTATCCCTGACGCTCATCGCCCTGGATGATCCCCAAGAAACGGCCGTGGCCGAGACCATCCGCGCGCAGTGGGCCGCTGTCGGCATCGATACGCAGATCCGGCTGGCTCAGGATTTGGCCGAACTGCGCCAATGGCTGGCCGATGGCCTGTTCGACGTGGCCCTGCTGACCTTTACGCCCAGCGGCGATCCGGACCTGTACGATTTTTGGAGCCAGGAAGCAATTATCCGAGGACAAAATTACACCGGTTGGAACAACCGCCGGGCCAGCGAGGCTCTGGAACAGGGGCGGCAGGTATGGGGAATGGAGGAAAGACGGCCGTCGTACGACACGTTCCTGCGCTACTTTGATCAGGAAATGCCGGCGCTGACACTGTTTCAGGACACTTACACTTATGCCCTGAGCACGGCCGTGAACAATGCCGAAATTGGCCTCATCAACCAGCCGCGCGACCGTTATAAGACGCTGGCAGAATGGTTTTTACTTTACCGTGATGTGGCTGTTGCCTGTCCCTCGGGCACAGTTGATTGAGAGGGTGATAGGACCAGCCCATTTTGGGGATCGCGTGTACTTTACCCACACGGTATCGCCAGCAGCGCTGTAGACACCGCTCTCAATTTTATCGTCGCAGCACCACATTGCAGCTGTGGTGAGTGATGTTCAAGAAGCAACGCCCAGGAACCAGACTGGACAACTCGGTTACCTGGACGCTGCTATCGTTAAAGAACCCCCAATTGTCCGACGGCTAAAGTTGCTCTATCTCAATGCCAAACAACTGGCAGACCATCTGAATGTCGGCCAAATGGTGACCGGCCATAAGCAGGTAGTGGTGTGACGACAGGGTATTGAGCATGTGACGGCCGTCTGGCACTTTCAGTACCGCTCCATTCAAACAGTCCGAATTGGCAAACTGAGCATAGCCGCTCAAATCCCCTTCTGTGATGGTCAGCTTGTTCAGGGAAGGGTGGAGTTTGGCCAGGGTCATACCACCTTCTGGCAGCCGCGCGTCGATGGCCGTCGCATTGTCATCGACGATTGCCAGCACTTTGGAGCGCAGCGTCCATTCGGTGGCAAACGCGGGCGGCACGACGCCCAGGTAACCACAATGCGCCGCCAGGATGTGGTTCTCCGGTTCTGCATCTACCGCTGGAAAATTGGGAATGCGTTCGTGTTTCAGCGCCGCCTGCCCCATCAAGAACGGATAAAGGTTGGTCATCATGATGGGCATGCCCAGCGATTTGTGCAGCAGGTACTTGGTGATCATCGACATAGTGTCTGCTTCGCAGCCCCAAATCAGCCCCATTTCCTGGTACAACATGCTCCAGGCCAGGCAGGGCGTCGTATCAGAGAAGTGCGATTCGTTCAGGCAGTTGATGCCTACACCGCGAATGCTGGGGTCTTTCTCTAGCTCTTGCTTGACGGTCATGTAGATTTTGACGGCGCTGAGGAGCTGGCTGTTGGAAACGGCCGTGTCCCAGCGCCACGCCTGCCACACAGCTTCTGCCTCTGCGTCGGGAATCAGTTTAGCGGCTGCACCCATCTCCTTAAAACTCTTTTTAACGATGGTGACCCCAAACTTCTCCATCATGCGCTGCGTGCATTCGTCTTCCCACCAGTAAAATCGCTTAAAAATACTGGCCTGGAAACCTTCGCCCGGATTATCCTGATAAACCAGGAATTTCGTCTGCTGCAGCTCGCGTTTTACACTAAGCGCCCGGCACGCTTTTTTCGTCTGTTCCAGACTGTAAGGCGCAATAATGTTCAGCCCTTCCTCGCGCAAGTAGCTGGCAATTTCCCAATCCCACATGAGCACCGTGCCAAACTCCGACGTTACGGTCAGGATGGGCAAATCGATCTGTTTGAATTCGTCCAAACGGCGATACGCTTCGCCAAGAAGTTGGGGGAAAACAATAGCCTCAGCTTCAGGCACTGCTGCTCCAAGCGGCAGCGGGGCTAAAAATTCAGCGTCATCGGCCAACATCTCTTTTAGAATACCAAGCTGAACATCAAATTCCTCGTCGCGGCCTTCAAAGTATAACGGTTGCAAACGGGCTTTCATCACAATTCTCCTTTTTGTTGTTAACGGGTACTTGCCGCTGCCTCTTCCAACTGTTGGAATACGTCGGGCGTGATGTCGATGTGCAAGACTTGCCCTACCACCTGCGACCAGCCATGCACAAAATACACCCAACCATCTTCCACGCGCAAATTGCGCCTTTCAACCTGCCGCAACGCCTGGTGCATAAAATCCAGTTCGCCGCGATAGTTAAACTCCCAGGCAATCCCATTCCGGGGAAACACGCCGTCGTCGGTAACAGGTGAACCAGGGGTGTCTTTGCCCATCCCTGTGGCGTTGATGACAATGCTGCCCTCAGGCAGGGCAGCCATAAGTTCGTCGTTGTGGCGTGGATCGCTGTTTTGGATGTAGGTGACGGCGATGTCGGTATCGTAACGTGCGACCATATCACGCATATGGTCCAGCCGACCCTGGGAGCGATTGACGGTAATGAAACGCTCGGGCCGGTCGCCTTTGTTTGGCTTGTGAATGAGGTGGAGCAAGGTGGCCAGCGCCGATCCACCCGCCCCCAGGCATAGGATGTGCCCGCCGGTATCGGCGAAGTAGTTGGGCGGGATGATGTGATCCAGGCTTAGCCCGGCGGTGATGGGATCTTTGGCGTGGCCTTCGAGACGGCCGTCTCGCTTTGAAATACTCGACAGCTCCCTCGTTACCTCGGCATACGGATCAAAATAATCAAACATATCTTCCGCCGCGGCAAACAGGTCCAACTTGTGGGTCGTCACCAGGGCGCCCAGCGAATTGGGATCATATTTTATCTGGGCCACCGTTGCCCGGTACGCTTGCGGATCATCGTGGATTTTGTGGTCAATGCCTTCCAGCACAACTTCTGGACAGCCCAATACCTCCATCCACAATGGGAACACTTTATTGATGGAGGACTTGCCTGTTGTCACGCCCACAAAATAAAAGGTAGGTACTTCTTTGTTAACGATTTTGTATGGTTCCATCATAGCATCCTTTTGCTTAAACAATTCGGTAAAGCGGTTCATCGCCCCGGAGAACGGCCAGGCAGTCGGCCAGGGCCATGCGGCCCATGGCGTTAGTCGCGTCGTCGCTGTGCGCGCCCATGTGGGGTGTGGGGATGACTTGCGGCAGCGACAGCAGCGGGTTTTCTGTTCCGGGCGGCTCCTGGGAAAATGCATCCAGCGCGGCCCCGGCCAGGTGGCCTGTTGCCAGGGCCGTATAGAGCGCGGCTTCGTCCACCAGCTCGCCGCGGGATGTATTGATGAGATAAGCGCCGGGCTTCATCTGCTGCAAGAAATCGGCGTTGACCATCTGGCGCGTGGACGGCAAAACCGGCAGGTGCAGTGACAGCACGTCGGCATGGGTCAGCAGGGCATCCAGGGCGGTGAGCGTGACGTGGTGTTGCCGGGCAAATGCCTCGTCGGTCACCACATCGTAGGCCCACACGGCGCAGTCGAAGCCGGCCAGACGCCGCGCCACCTCTTTGCCGATAGCACCCAGGCCAAGCAGGCCCACGGTCTTGCCGACCAGTGATACCCCCTTCAGGCGCGGCCAGCCACCCTGCCGCGTTTCGGCAGCGGCGGCCAGGATGGGGCGCTGCAGGTTCAGCATAAGGGCGATGGTGAGTTCGGCAACGGAGGCGGCATTTGCCCCGGGTGTATTGGTGACGATGACGCCGTGCGCGGCGGCGGCGGCGAGATCGACGTTGTTTGTACCTACGCCGTAGCGGGCGATGACGCGCAGACAGGGAGCGGACGCTACGGCCGTTTCGTTAATTTCGTCCAGCCCGGCAATGTAGCCATCCACGTCCGGCAGCAGTTCTTGCAGTTGGGCCGAGGTGAGCGGTTTGCCGGTGGTGTTGTAGGTGACGCGCCCTACGGCCGTTTCCAGTTCTGTTTTCTGGCGGGGGTCAAAACGGCCGTAAGACGTAGGCGTTACCAAAACATGGCACTCGTGGAGCGGTTTCATGGCACGGCCGTTCGCTCCCAGCGCGGATTATCCACAACTGCCGGCTGCCCCTCTTGCTCGACGATCAGTTTGCGGAAACCTTGCTGTTCGATTGTGCCATAGTCGTGGCCCGCGTTCCCCGGGTAAATAAAAAACGTGATGAGATCTTCGTCCGGGCTGACGTTAACGGAGCGGTGCGCCCAGCGCGGCAGCACATACAGCACGCGACCGGGACTCAGCGCTTCCACAGCCCATTCCCCTTCTGGCGTTTCCATCACCATGTACCCCTGTCCTTTCAGGCAGTAGTACACCTCGCCTGTTTCCAGAACCTCATGAAAATGCCCTTTGGTCATGTGATATTCGCTGCCCACCTTGCCGGGATGGACGATGGAGATGCCGTGCTGCAGTTCTCCAGGCTGAACGGGCCGCTGCAGTTCATATACCTCGTACAGCAGCGGGTTAGCGGCGTTCAGCAGCGCTTCATAAGCCGCCTCATCTAGAAACTGTCCTTTCATCGCGCTGAGACGGCGCTGGATATGGTTGTCGAACTCCGAGGGAACGAAGTCTGGACTGTTGAGATTAAAGGTAAAGGGTACTGCTTTCACGAATGGGACTCCTTTTTGTGGGGGACAGCCAGGCGGCGGGCAATGTTCCCCCCCGTGAGATTATTTATGGTTGCCGCTGGCAGTTCCATATTTGCCAGACGGGAGCGAATTTGGGTAACAAAAGCGGCCAGTCCCGGCTGCCCGCCCATCGTTTGCCACATGTGGCTGTAGGCCATGTCTGTGGCCAGGACAATTTGGGTTTCCAGCCCGGCCGCTATCATCTTTTCCAGCAGAGGCCAGACGGCCGTTTCCGGATCATACTTGCTGCGATAAAAGGTATCATATTCCAACATCGCGCCTGTCTGGGCGATCGCCTTATGGAAGCCAAAATCCGGCCGTTTGTCAACATGGCAGAAAACCAGCCGCTGCGGATCAACTTGCTGGGCGAGGAAAAACTCCAGAAAGGCTTCGACGGCCAGACCCTTCTCCGTATGCATTTCTATGGCGCAACCCGTAGCCCGGCAGGCGGCCGCAGCGGCCTCCAACAAGTGGCGGGGTGTCTGTTCAAAACTAGCCTCTCCGGCAATTTTCAGGAAACCGGCGCGAACTGGGGTAGCTGTGTCCTGTGTTTCGTATAGGGATTCCAGCAGCTCGCCAACAAACAGATCGGATGCGGCTTCTGCCGTCATCTGCCACAGCATGGGGTGGGGAGGGTAGTAGCGCCGCAGATGAAAGCCGGTGCAGGCCACTACGTGAACGCCGCTGTCGTGAGAGAGTTGGGCCAGATAACGGCCGTTTCGGCCACATCCCCCTGGCTGGCAGTCCACAATAGTTCCGCCGCCCGCTGCCCGGTACTGCTGCAGTTCCTGCCGGATGGCGGCTTCGTCATTGAGCACCGGTGCCTCCGGGTCGGCGCCGGCTACCGGCTCGATCCACAAATGATTATGCCCATCGGTGATGCCCAGGGCTTCCGGCGCCAACGGCCCTAAAACGGTTGTAACCAGTTCGTCCATGTTACGGCTCCAGGGAAACTCTTAGATTTTGGCCGTCGGCTGCGGCGGCAAAGGCGGCCACGGCGTCGGCCAGGGCGAACCGCGCGGTGATCAGGGGTGTCAGCTCCAGCAGCCCGGAGTTTACGATGTCGGCCGCGCGCAGACAGTCATAGGTGCTGCACGCCGTCGTGCCGGTGACGATCAGCTCTTTGTAATGCACCGTGTTGGCGTTGAAGCGGATGATCGGATCGTCTTTGGGCAGCCCGCCAAACAGGTTGATGCGCCCGCCGACGGCCGTTATTTCCAGCGCGGCTTCCTGTGCTACCTTGGAAGGAGCCGCGACGATGACGACATCTGCGCCACGGCCGTCGCTTTCTGCCAGCACGACTTCGCGCAAATCTTCGGACACCGGGTCTACTACCCGATCTGCACCCAGTGTCTGGGCCTGTGCCCGCCGTCCGGCAGCCGGTTCGCTGACGATAGTACGCAGTGCCCCGCGCAAATTAGCCAGCTTCATGTGCAAAATGCCGATTGGCCCGGCTCCCATCACTACCACGACGTCGCCGGCGTGGACGTTGACGGCGTTTTGGCCGCGCAGGACGCAGGCCAGCGGCTCAATCAGCGCCGCTACGGCCGGATCAATCGCTTCGTCGACGGGTATCAGGTTGCCCTGCTGAATAGCGAGGGCGGGCACGCGCAGGTACTCGGCGAATGCGCCATCGAGGTTGATGCCAATGGCCTGAAATTCGGGATCCATGTTATTGTTGCCGGAGATGGTGGCCCGGTGACGGCCGTTGCCCATATTGGGGGCCACAAACACACGCTGCCCAGTTGCATACCCCGCCACGTCGCGGCCCAGGGCGGCAATCGTCCCCACCACTTCGTGCCCCGGAATACGCACCGCGCCCGGCGGATAATGGCGATGCCCGCCTTTGTAGATGCGTAAATCAGTGCCGCAGATGTTGGCGTTCAGCACCTTGATCAGCGCTTCGTCCGGCCCAATTTCTGGGCACGGCCGTTCCTCTACGCGAATGTCTTCAGGTCCGTGATAGACGGCAGCTAACATAGTTGGTTCTCCATGAATGTTATGCCTGCCAGGGCACCGGCAGTGCCGGGTCCATGATTTCATCCAGGCGCACCGGGCGGCCTTCCAACATAGATTTCGTGCCGGCCAGGACGGAGGCGACAGCCCAACGGCCGTCTTCGCCCCCCACGCGCGGCTTTTGCCCGGTTTGTACGCACTCAACAAAGTGTTGGATTTCGTGGATGTAGGCCCAGGCGAAGCGCTCCGGCCAGCGCCGGTAGATCGGCGTCACCAGTCCCTGGTCGCGGTTGATGCAGACCACCACGTCCATGCCCTGCATCGAGCCAATCTGCATGATGCCCTGCTTACCGATAATTTCCACCCGCGCGTCGTAGCCGTAATCGCAGGGGCAAACGCCGGAGATGCTGCCCAGCGCTCCGGATTCAAATTTGAGGGTGGCAAACATGTTGTCGTAGAAGTGCTCAGCGTGGGCGCCGCGTTCTGCTCCCTTGAAATTGGCCGTCTCCAGGTAGATGCGCTGCGGATTAGACCCCATCAGCCAGCGCACGCAGTCCAGGTCGTGGCTGTTCACTTCGGCGATCATGCCGTTGGAGGTGCGAATGTCGTTGGCCCAGGCGGGCGGCAGCCCTGGCCCGTGGGTGAGCGATTTGATGAGCATCGGCTCGCCAATTTCCCCGGCGAAGAGGCGCTCGGCGGCGGCGACGAACTCCGGATCGAAGCGGCGCATGAAGCCCAGCTGTAGAATCAGGCCGCGCCCTTCCGTGGCAGCGATGATGTCGTCGCATTCGGCCAGGTTCATCGCCATCGGCTTTTCCAGAAAGACGTGTTTGCCATGTTCGGCGGCCAGCAGGGCCAGTTCGCGGTGGGTGAAGGTGGGCGTGGTGATGACGACGGCCTCGAAATCGGCTTTGTCCAGGGCTGCGGCGAGGGTGGGGAAACGGCCGTCGATGCCAAATTCATCCCCTGTTTCGTGCAGCATGTTCGCCGCCGGGTCAACCAGGGCGACCACATCGCCATCGGGCACATAACGCTTCAGTGTGCCGGAATGCAGCTTGCCCACGCGCCCGGCGCCAATCATGCAAATTCGCACTTGTTGACTCATTGAAGTTTGTCTCCTCGGTCTAAATCTAATGAACAAAAAAATCTCGTAATGCCGCTTGCAGGGTAATGTGTCTGGCTACCAGCGGCTGGTAGAGGGCGTACACGGCCGTATCAGGCTGCAGCGGCTCGTCGGCCGGTTGGGCATGGCGCGCTGCCACCTCCGCTAAATCATCAAAAATACCTGCCGCCTTGCCGGCGATCATGGCGCTGCCCCAACTGCCGAACTCCGTGCGCTGCAGCCGCTGGTAGGGCACGCCCAGCACATCGGCCTTGATCTGGTTCCAAACGTTGTTGCGCGCCCCGCCGCCAATGGCCCGCGTTTCGGTCAGGGCCAGATTGGGCACGGCCTGGCGCAAAATGCGCAGGTAATAGGCATATTCGTAGGCAATGCTCTCCAAAATGGAGCGGGCAAAATGCGCCTGCTGGTGGCTCCACGAGAAACCGATCCAGGCGCCGCGCATTTCCGGCGTAGCCGGGCAAATACGCCCGCCCAGGTGCGGCGAGAAAAACAGTCCCTCCGAACCGGGTGGCACCTGGGCAGCCAGATCGATCATGCGGTCGTACAGGTCATAGGTCCAGCCTTGCAGTTCACCGTGCAGGGTGTTGAAGAAATGGTCACGAAACCAGCGCAGCGCCTGCCCGCCGCCGCCGATATAGGCCAGCGGGTTCCACAGGCCGGGAATGACCGAGCGCATGGTGAGCAGCGCCCGATTTTCCACGTCGGCGAAGTAGGTGTCGGTGGAGGCGGCCAGCACGGAGGCGGTTCCGGCGACGTCGAACAACATGCCGGGCCGGACGACACCCGCGCCGAGAGCGTTGGCGGCTGTGTCGCCGCAGCCGGCGGCGATGAGTGTGCCAGGAGCCAGCCCAAATTCGGCCGCTGCCTGCTCTGTTACTTCGCCGACGACGTGCCAGGGTTCAACGATGCGCGGCAGTTTGGCCTGATCGATGCCCAGGTCTGTGCAGAGTTCATCGGACCACGTACCGTTTTGGGCGTCGCTGAGAGCGGTAAAGTGCAGAAAGGTGTAGTCGATAAACGCTTCGTCGGCTGAAAGCCCGGCCATGCGTCCGGCGACGTAGGCAGAGGGCATGAGGAATTTGGCGATACGGCCGTATTCCTGCGGCCGTTCCTCCTTCCACCACAAAATTTTTGGCCCATGATCACAGGTAGGGGGACAGCCCGTGAGCCGGGTAACCTGTTCGCCAAAGTGGGCGTCGATGTATTCGATGTACGGCTGGCAGCGCATGTCCAACCAGGAATCGAAGCGGGTAGCAGCCTGGTAGTTTTCGTCGATAGCGCCGACGCCGGCCATCTGGCTGTCGAAGGCCAGGCTGGCGATTTGCCGGGGGTCGATGCCGCTTTCTTGCACGCATTGGCGGATGGTTTGTGCGGCCGTGCGGTAGAAATCTTCGTTTTCCTGCTCTACGACGCCGGGCTTGGGATAATAAAGCGGGACTTCGGCCACGGCTTCGGCCACGAGACGGCCGTCGGCTGTATATAGGGCTGCTTTGGTACTGCTGGTTCCTAAATCAACGCCTAGTAGATAGGTCGTATTCATCATCTAGCCTACTTTTGCCTTCAGTCTAATCCAACCTGTAATCCTGTGATTACAAGTTGTGCCGAGTAAGAAAAGAGAATGGGTAGTAAAGTAGTAAAAGCATGGATTCACGGGATGTTTGAGAAAAAGAACCATAGGCCGAAAAGGGTTGGATGTGGGCAGCAGAATGATCAGCCTATGGACAAACGGCCGTGTCTAAAGTAGCCGCGAAAGATGCTCGAAGCTGCGAATAGCTTCTGGCACCGTGCCGCATTCCACGCTGAATACAATGTCGTGGTCCTGAGCAACCGGTTTGACAATGTCAATGACCCGCTGCCAGTCCACCACGCCTTCACCGCAGGCACAGCCGACCGGCGTGCCGGTTACTTTGCCGCGCTCCGCTTCGCCTTGCTGCAGGCTGATGTCCTTGGCGTGTAAGTGCACCAACCGGTCGCGCACGTGTTCCAGCCAATCATATGGATCGGAACCGCCAGCCAGATAGCTGTTGCCCGTATCGTAGTTAATGCCAATGGCCGGAGAGTGGACCAGGTTATAGATAGCATCCAGGCCATCAGGTGTTTTGCTATATTGCTGGTGGGGTTCCAAACCGATTTTGATGCCATGCCGCTCGGCTACCATGGATGCTTCCGTGAGGGTGTAGGTCATCAGCTGGAAATCCATTTCCTTGCTGGTCCAGGCAGGTTTGGGACCCTCGTCGGTATTGACGACGGGGGCGCCCGCGTCAGCAGCCCAGCGAATGGCCATCTTCAGATACTCCACGCTAATTTCCGGCTTGCACAGTGGGGTGTGCGAAGACAGACCAGACAGTTTGATGTTGTGCTTCATGCACAGGTCCCGTACCCAGAGGGGATCATCATACATCGAGACGGAATGGAAATAACCGGCCTCGCTTAGCAGTTCACGGCCGATATGGACCATCGGTTCGATGTATTCGTAGCCGATTTCGGCGGCTTTGGCGACTCCCCAGGCAAAAGGTTTGTCGTGATGGCGCACAAATTCCATGTTAACGCCTAGTTTGATTGCCATGTCTTTTCCTTTTTAGGTAACTGTTAGTTAGTTGGTTGGTGAGTTGGTTGGTTAGCTGGCGGAAAACCAACCATCAAACTAACCAACAAACAAACTTCTCCCGATAGTCTTAGCCGTAACTTCTCTTATCCGGCAGCCATGCGTTGGTTGGCGTTGGCGACCAGGTCGCGCACCCAGGCCAGGCTCTTTTCGATCATCGGGCCGCCTGCCCCTTCGCACTCGATGCTGACGACGCCGTCGTAGCCAATGTCTACGAGGATGTCGAAGCACTTTTGGATGTTTTCGACGTTGACGCCATCGCCGATGGCCGTCTGGCTGACGGCGATGCCGGTCAGCTCGCCGCGCAGGGAGGCGGCCAGCGACTCGCTGACGTCTTTGACGTGGACGTGGCTGACTTTGTGTTTGAAGCGGTTGAGGAAGGCGACGGGGTCTTGCCCGGCGATGAACGTATTGCCGGTATCCATGTTCATGCGCAGGTGGGGCGTGTCGAAGAAGTCGAGCATCTGGGCCATGAACTCCGGTTTGGTGGTGTAGTAGCCGTGGGGTTCGATGTTGATGATCATGTTGTAGCGCACGGCCGTTTCCAGCACCTCTCCGTAAATACGTTTCATCAGTTCCAAAGCCTGTTCGTCCGTTTGCCCTTCCGGTTTATACATGTGGTCGGTTGTGTCGATGTGATGGCATCCGACTAAGTAGGCCCAACGGATAGAGTTCTGGATATACGTGGTACCAATGGAAGCGGCATTGGGGAGGGATAGCGGATAAGCCGCATCCAGTTGTGAAAACTGGACGCCGTAATCCTCCATTTTGCGCCGCAAAGCCAGGGGGTCTTCCCATAAGGCCACATGCGGCTGGTAGCCTAAACCGTGAATCCAGCTGACGCCATCAATCGTGCCGCATTCGATGTAGTGCACATCGTTTTGCTGCGCCCACTGCAGGCAGTGCTCAAAGCTCCAGTAGGCACTGTTGAAAGCATCCGTGTGAAAACCAATTTCCATCATTCCAGCCCCCCTCGACACAGGTCGTGGTCGAGTTGGTGTGCGGACCGGTGAACGGTCCGCACACTAGACTAAGTTATTCGATTGGTCAGTTGTTTATTGCGTGCCGCCCCAGCGTTCGGGGAAATCGGGCATGTTTTCGCAGCCGCACATGGCGTAATGCAGTGGCGGCATGTTGGGTTGTACGTACTGATCCAGGTTTTCGTTGGTGATAACCGGTTGGGGCAGACGCCAGACGGCCGGGACTTCTTCACCATTCATGATGTGGAGGGCAGCGATGATGGGGGTGCGCCACTGGAAGGTGGGGAAGGTGGGGGCGATGCCTGAAAGGTTGTTCTCTTGCCACTTCACCAGGAAATCTTGCTGGTCTTCACCGACGATGATGGGATAGGGTTGGCCGGCATCTTCGAAGGCTTCCAGGGCGGCAACGGCCGTTGCGCCTGCGTCCATCCATACGGCGTCAATCCGGCCAAAACGGTCCAGGTAGTCCGTCACGATCGACTTCACCTTGGCATTATCGCCATCGCCAAATTCCACACCAATCACGTTGATGCCGGGCGCATCTTCAAAGGCCAACTTGGCCGCCGCCCAGCGCTCTTCCAACACGTCCACGCCAGGTAAGATGCGCAGCGCCAGAACGTTACAGTCTTCGCTGCAGTTATCGATGATGTAACGTGCGCCTGCTTCACCAAAGGCATACCCACCAATGGGCTGCACAAAGCTAACCGGGCAGTCCGTGAAAACGCCCCGGTCGAAAACGACTACCGGCAGCTGTTCGCAAGCCTGTTCGATGGCGGGAGTCAGAGCGGCCGTGGTGTTGGGGGAGACGATGAGGACATCACAGTTGCCGCTGGCTACCAGGTCGGCGATGTCGGCGATTTGCTTTTCGTCACTGCCTTCGGCGTCTACGTGGATCAGTTCGGCGATTTCCGGATGCAGGTCGGCTTCGGCTTGCATGGTAGTCCAGCCAACGACGCGCCAGGGGTTATTCACACCGGCATTAGAGAAGCAGAAGGTGTAGGGGCCTTCTTTGGCATACTGGCTGGTATCGACCATTTCCGGGTTGTCCAGCATTTGTATCCAGGGTTGATCGGCCGGGCCTTCGGGGGTCATGGTCATCTGGCGCATGGAGCGATCATACTGCTCCTGGCTAAAGAACTCAGATTTGACCTGGGCCGCGTCGCTCTCCAGACCGGCGGCGACAGGCTGTTCAGCGGCCGGTTCTTCGGCCATTGGTTCTTCTTGGGTTGGTGCTGCTTCTTGGGCGGCCGGTTCTTCAGCCGCAGGTTCTTCAGTTGTGGTGGCGGCGCCGCCACCGCAGGCAACCAGCCCCAACACCAGTATGACAAGTGCGAAAATCAAGAACCAGGGACGCTTAACGTTTTTGAAAAACATTGGATTTCTCCTCCTTTTAGGAAGTAATGTCTTGTAAACCCATTCAGATAGTGTTTTCGGTCGTTGCATGTGATGCTTTATTATCGAATAAATGTCACCTCCTTTTTGTGGGTGAAGCCGTTACGGCGTGGCCTCTGGTTGTTAACGTGTTCGGCGGGAACGGTAGGCGGCGTAAGCAACAGCGCCGATAATGATCAACCCCTGAACTGCGTCGCGCAGCGGTTTGGGGAGACCTAATAGATTAAGCAAGGTGAATAAAGCTTCGAGGGCCAGAGCACCGGCAATGGCTGCTCCCATAGAGCCACGGCCGCCAAGCAAGACGGCCCCGCCCAAAACGGCCGCAGAAATGGCCTGTAATTCGTATCCCTCGCCGGCGTCGGGATTGACCCCGCCAAAGCCACCTTGCAGGATACCGGCAATAACGGCCGTTATCGCCGACAATACAAAAGCAATAATGCGCAGCTTCTCCACACTGATCCCGGCCAGCCGGGAGGCACGCGGGTTATCACCCACCGCCAGTAACTGCCGGCCCAGATTCGTCTGATTGAACAGATAGATTGCTGCCGCGCTCACAACGATCAGCACCAGAACTGCATAAGGAAAACGTTCGATCACCGGGAAAGGCTCCAACCAGCCTCGGCCGAACATGCGGAAATTATCCGTGAGATAGCCGCGCGGAGCGCCGCCTGTCCAGTAAAGCCCGGCGCCGCGCAGAGCCAGCAGCATGCCCAGCGTAGCAATTAGTGAGGGCACGTTTAGATAAGAAACGATGACGCCGTTCAATAAGCCAACCAGAATACCGATGCCAAACAGGACCAGAATAGCCCACCAGGTATTGGCCGGGTCGTTGTTAATAAGCAGAGAAGCCCCGATAACTGTCAGCGACATCAGCGAACCACCCGACAGATCGAAGCCGCCGGTAACGATGACAAAGAGCTGTCCGGCAGTCAGCACCATCAGCGGGGCAGCCCGGCGCAGCAGGTTTAGAAACCCCGCCGGCTCCAAAAATGTGGGATTTTGCGTGCCAATGCCGATCAACAGAAGGATCAGGACGATGTAGATGGGAGCGATATTGCGCAGACCGATGATGAAGCGATCCCAAAGCGAGCGTTCTTGGGCGGGTGTGGAAATTTGAGCCATTGTCTTTTTGTCCTAAGCAGCCTTTTCTTTGGAGCGCACGGTATAACTGGCCACAGCCAGAATAATGATGGCCCCACGCAGAACCTGTTTCAGGAAGGTATCGACGCCGAGCTGGTTGAACATCGTATCCAGCACGCCGAAGATCAGTACGCCGGCCAGAGTGCCGATGACGCCGCCTTTGCCGCCGGATAACGCTGTGCCGCCAACCACGACCGCGGCGATGGATTCCAAATCGTAGAGGCCGTCGGTGCCGACCCAGGGGGCGCCGGAGCGCAGGCGGCTGACCACGAAGAGGCCGGTGAGTACGGCCGTTAAACTGCACACCACGTGCGCCAAAATCAGTACCCGATCTGTGCGCAAACCAGACAGCCGCGAGGTGATCTCGCTGCCGCCCACGGCGTATAGATGCGAGCCAAACCGCGTACGGCTCAGTACAAACGCCGATATGAGGGTCACGGCCAGCAGTACTAGAATTGAAATGGGGATGGGACCAAGCGTGCCGTAGCCCAGGGTCTGGAAGCTGCGGGGCACGGCGCCTACAAACGTCTCGAAACTGGCGTTGAGGATGCCTTTCAGAACCAATCCGACGCCCAGGGTGGCAATGAACGGATTCACTTTAAGCTTGCTGACGATCAGGCCGTTAATCAGTCCAACCAGGCCGCCGATGGCAAAAACGGCGGCTACAGCTAAGGGCACTCGTGCCGGGTCGCCCTGCATAAGATAGGAGGCCATAACGGCCGTCACGCTGATGAGGTAAGCAACCGATAAATCGATAGAAGCGGCCAGCATGACAAAGGTCTGCCCCATAGCCACAATGCCCAGCGCCACCGACCGGACGACCATATTGGTAAGAATGACACCTGACGTGATCTGGCCGCGCCCAAAAATGGCATCCAGGACGATGGCCGATACAAACACGATCAACAGAATGGCATAAACAGGAGGAATTTTTGATTCGCGGACACGGGACCGCATATTGGACCAGGTTAAGGCTGACATAGATTTGCTTCCTTTTTCTCTTTCTGGCCTTAAACGGCCGTTTCCACTGCTGCTTCGGCTTCCTGTTCGCGATGACCTGTTGCCAGAATCATAATGTCTTCTTCGCTGGCTCCCGCCGGCAGCTCGCCGCTGATACGGCCGTCCCACATCACCACAATGCGGTCGCTCATGCCAATCACTTCTGGCAGCTCCGAGGAAATCATCAACACCGCTGCCCCTGCCTGAGTCAGTTCGCGAATCATCTCGTGGATGCTGGCCTTGGCGTCTACGTCGATGCCCCGCGTCGGTTCATCAAAGATGAAAATATCACAGGTCGAAGCCAGCCACTTGGCCAAAACCACCTTTTGCTGATTGCCGCCGCTGAGATATTGAACTTCCTGCGTAAGGCTGGGAGTGCGCACGTCGACTTGTTTCACAAGCTCGGATACCAAATGTGGTTTGCTGGCCGTTCCATTTCGCTTAATGCGCCCCAGCACCAACTGTAGCGCGCGCACCGAAACCAAGATGTTGTCGTTCAAAGGCTGGTTGGGGAAGATGCCTTCTGCTTTGCGATCTTCTGTTACAAACCCCATACGGGCATGAATGGCGGCATTAGGTGATTTGACGTGCGAATCCTGGCCCTTAAGAGTCAACTGGCCGCTGGTAAACGGTGCTACGCCAAAAAGCGCCTGAGCCAACTCGGTCCGTCCGGATCCCTGCAGACCGGCTACCCCAACAATTTCCCCGGCCCGCAGCGTGAGATTGATATCGTGCAGTTTGTTATTGCTGCCGTTTACTACCTGCACCATCACCTCACCGATTTCTTCCGGTCTGGCCAGACGAGGAAAGTATTGGTCTAATTCTCGTCCAACCATCATCGTGATAATTTTGCTGGGTGTAACCTCTGTGGCCGGCGCTGTGGCCACGTACTGACCATCTTTTAGAACAGTGATGGTATCGGCGATGTCAAACACCTCGGTAAACCGATGAGATATGAAGATGACGGCCATGCCCTGCTCGATGAGCTTATGAATGAGGCGGGTGAGAATTTCTACCTCGTGCGTGGCTAACGCGGCCGTTGGTTCGTCCATAATGAGGACTTTGGAGTCGAAGGAAAGGGCTTTGGCAATTTCTACTAACTGCTGCTCGGCAATGGACAGCGATTTCACTTCCGCGTCGGGCGAAATCATGTCTTCGGCGCCGACTTGCTTGAGCACATCACGCGTGCGACGCCGCAGTTGACGCTGATCGATGAGGCCATAGCGCGTTGGCTCGCGGCCCAAAAAGATGTTTTGCGCTACGGTGCGTTCGGGCAGCAGGTTGAATTCCTGGTAGATAATGCTGATGCCGGCCTCTTGTGCTTCGCGGGGGTGGCTGAAGTGGATCGGTTGACCCTGGAAGAGAATTTCGCCTTCATCCGGGATGTAAGCGCCCACCAAAATTTTCATGAGGGTAGATTTACCAGCCCCGTTTTCACCGACCACGGCGTGGACTTTGCCTGGATAAAACTGGGCCGACACATTGTCCAGGGCCACTACGCCAGGAAACCGTTTGGTGATACTGCGCACTTCTAAAATGGGTTCTTCCGCGTTCGCCATTTGGCTGTTATCTCCATTTCGGATGTTGGACTTTGGAATGAGTGCCGTCTCAGTTTGGCAGCAGTCTGCCTTTATCCGCGTTCCATAAGTTCACGCAAAAAGGCCAGCCCGCCAGAGGCGATGGAATCCTGATCCGGTGCGATTTCCCGCCAGATGCAGACGGCGCGAGCGATGGACTGCACTTGTGGGGTGAAGGATTCGATGACCACCGCCCCCTGATAGTTCACGTCGCTTAGGGCCTGGGCTACGCCTTGCCAGTTGACCTGGCCTGTGCCGGGTATGCCCCGATCATTTTCGCAGGCATGCATGTGGTAGATACGAGACCCGGCCCGGCAGATGGCAGCGGCGGAATCTTTTTCTTCTAGATGCATATGGAAGGTATCCAGGTGCAGGCCAACGGCCGTTTCCCCCACCTGCTCAATCAATGCCAGCCCCTGGTCTACCACGTTGATTACGTCGTTTTCAAAGCGGTTTAGCGGCTCGAAGGCCAGTTTGACGCCGTGCGTTCGGGCGTAGGCTCCCCACTTTTGCAGCCCGGCAACGGCGCGATCCCATTCTTGCTGGCGGGCAACGGCCGTTTCCAATCGTGCCTTTCCCACTGCTGAATACATCGGTCCGGCAACAACGGGCGCTTCTAGCTCGGCGGCCGCTTCAATACACCACTGCAGGTAGGCCTCGGCATTTTGCCTTGCTGCCTCGTCTTCGCTGCTGAGGTTGCGGTCCGGGCCAAATGCGCCGCAGACAATCACGCCGATGCCGGTTTCCTGTGCCGCCCGCCGCAGCGCCGGCACGTCGATCAAGGCCGGGTCTTCGACCGCGACTTCCAGTACGTCGAAGCCCATTTGCTGCACCTTCTCAAACAGATAAAGGTGCCTGTCAGTGGTAAATGGAGATTCCCAGATAAAGGTGTTCGCGCCGAATTTCAAAGCTGCCTCTTTGAAGAAGTTGGTTGGATTGTGAGTTGGTTAGTTTGTTGGACCTTTGCCAACAAACTAACCAACTGAACCAACTAACAAACCTACAAACTATTTACCGCCACCCGCTGCCCGGTTTGGGCCGATTGGATGCCGGCTTGCAGCACTTCCACTTCTTTCAGGCCATCGTAGAAATTGGGGGCAATACTGCCGCCCGTTTCGATGGCTTTCATGAAATCTACTACCGCGTGATGGAATTCATGCTCGTAACCGATGATGTGGCCAGGCGGCCACCAGGCAGCCACGTAATCGTGCTGTCCCCCTTCGGTGGCGATGATGGTGCGAAAGCCTTGGGCATAAGCTGGATCGTCGCGCAGGAAGAGCTGCAGTTCATTCATACGTTCCAGGTTGAAGATGATGCTTCCTTTGCTGCCGTAAATCTCGAAGTAATTGTAGTTTTTACGGCCGGGCGCAAAGCGGGAGGCTTCAAAGGAGCCAAGTGCCCCGTTGGCAAACTCGGCGATCATGAAGGAGGCATCTTCAACGGTAACTTCGCCCATTTCTGTGGCTCCGCCACTACCCGCGCTGAACGTAGCGGCACCGGCTCCGGGTAACGGCCGTTCCTTCACAAACGTCGTCATCATCGCCGACACGGCTGCGATGTCACCTACGAGAAAGCGCGCCAGATCAACGCTGTGCGAATTCAAATCACCGTGCGGTCCCGTGCCGGCCGTTTCCTTGCGTAAATGCCAGGTCAGCGGGAAGTCAGGATCGACAATCCAATCCTGTAAATACGTCCCACGCCAGTGAAAAATTTTCCCAACTGTACCTTCGTCAATCAGCCGCTTGGCCAGCATCACAGCCGGGCAGCGCCGGTAATTGTGGTTGACATAATGCACGATACCCGCCGCCTCAGCCGCCTCATACATCTCCCGCGCCTCTTCCAAGGTGATGGCAAACGGCTTCTCACAAAAGATATGTTTTCCCGCTTTGGCAGCCGCTACGGCGATGTCCCGGTGCAAATAGGTGGGCACAGAAATGTCTACGATGTCTACATCGTCACGTTCCACAACTTTGCGCCAGTCTGTTTCGGTCTCTTCCCAGCCCCAGCGCGCGGCAAACTCCTCCAGATCCTGCGCATTCTGGCCGCAAGCGACTTTCAGAACAGGCTTTATCCCCATGTCAAAAAAGCGAGGGGCATTCAGCCAGGCATTGCTGTGCGCTTTGCCCATGAACTTCGTCCCAATGATGGCCACGTTCATTGTCTTCATCTACTTCCCCCCCCTTACTTCACGTTGGCGGCAATTCGCTTCAACTCTTTCACACTTTGCTCCACGGCCCAGTGTTCACAGTTTTCATAGTCGGGATGAAGCGAGTCTGTTTCTACTGCCAAAAAGCCCTGGTAATTGGCGTCGTGCAAAATCTGGGCCAGCTTTTGGTTATCTACCAGCCCTTCGCCTACTGGTGTAGAGGAAAAGAAATACCATTCTCGGGCGTCCAATCCTTTAACTGGTTTCAGATCCTTGATATGCGTGGCGTATACCCGATTGGCCAGTTTTTTGGCTCCTTCAACCGGATCATCCAACAACCGCAAAAAGTTGCCGGTGTCGAGGTTCAATCCTAGATAAGGGGAATCGACGCGGTCCAACAGCTCCACACATTCGTCCGAGGTGTAATCAATGTGATTTTCTACGGCAAGTTTGACATCATACTCTTCGGCTACTTTGACGGCTTCCTTAAACCAGGCGACCAAAATATCGATTTGGGGGGCATGGGGCTCAAAGCGAAACATCAAGCTGCTGGCTACCACGCGCATCACGGGCGCGCCAATTAGTTTGGCGTTTGGAATTTGGGCGATCATATCATCGAAGGCGGCACGATTCTTGCCTGCTTCCAGGCCGTCCGGATGTCCCCAGGCATAGACGCGGTCGAAGCCATACTCATCCAACTGCGCTTTCAGATCGACAAACCACTCTTTGTCGTAACTGGGGAAGAAGCATGATTCAAGTGAAACCCCATCCACGTCTAACTTTTTCGCAAACGCCAGGAAATCCTCCATACTCATTTTTTCATTTTCCGGGGGAGGTGTTTGGTGTGGATAAACTTCTCCGAAATATCGGTGAAAACAGTAACTATCGATACCAACTTTCATCGCCATTTCAACTCTCCTTTTTATATTCCTTCGTATTGGCCAGCTGTTCATGTGACTCTTCTAGTAAAGATTTTGCACCATTGATTGGCTCTCGGGTGCGAATAAGTTCTACTTCAAACATCGACCGATCACCCCGATGGAGTGCATGATAGTATTCAAGCGGAGTACCACTTTCCAGGTAACTGATGCTGTCTAGAGAAATAAGGGGAGCACCTTCAGGAATTTCCAGCAGCGCTGCTTCATACTCGCTGGCAACGACTGCTTCCAATATACGGCGGCCCCGGTCTATCACCAGGTTGTACGTTTCTTCGAGGTATGCATAGAGCGATTGATCGGTCAGATCTGCCTCTACCAAAGCGGGACACAAGGCGTGGGGCAGGTATGTGGTGACGAGCACGATCGGTTCACCTTCTACGTAGCGCACCCGATCGATGCGGATAACAGGTGTTTCTGGGGGAAGTTGTAAAAAGGCGGCGATTTTTGCGTTGGCTGGAATGACGGCTTGTTTCAACACCTTGGAGACAGGGGCCAGGCCTTTGCTGGCCATGTCTTGATAAAAACCGGTGAGTTCTTGAAAAAGGCTTTCCCCAATTTTCGGCTCTGCCACAAAGGTGCCGCGCCCTTTTTCGCGAACGATAAGACCTTCGTATTCCAGGCCTCGCAGGGCCTGACGGATGACTGTGCGGCTGACATCAAACATACGGCAAAGTTCTGGCTCGCTCGGCAGTTGTTCGCCGGGTTTTACTTCACCATGTTCAATGTATTCTTTGAGGGCGTCCTGAACCTGGGCATAGAAGGGGATGTAGCTGGTTCGGTCGATTTTATTGTCAATATTCACGCCGCACCCATCATTTGTAATCTTGTCATCCTGTAATTACAACTAGCTAATAGTTTATAAGACATGTCTGAATTGTCAAGGGCGTTTTTGTGCACATTTACAAAAGGAGTCTGTAAAAAGGCTTCACAGGCAGAAACTTGGAGGAAAAGGTAGTTGACAACGGCCGTTTTCCATTCTATCATATGGTCGTCAGGTTGTCCGTACAACCTAACAACAAGTTCTGGCTTTTAGGAGAGAAAAGTCCTTATGGCTCTTAAAGATCAGGTAAGCGCCCAAAGCAAATCGCCCTTGTATCAGCAAATTTACCAGTTGCTGCGGGCCAAAATTCTCAGTGGGCATTGGCACCCGGGTGATGTGCTGCCATCAGAAGCGGAATTAATGGATCAGTACCAGGTCAGCCGGGCAACGGTGCGCCAGGCGCTGGACGAGCTGACCAGCGATGGCCTGATCTACCGTAAGCAGGGCAAAGGCACATTCGTCTCGCCGCCAACGGTGGAGCAGGGCCTCGTCCGTATTGTCAGCTTCACCGAAGATATGGAACAGCGGGGCTTTGCTGCCGGGACCAAGCTGGTGTCCGCCGGACTTGTGCCGGCCACGGAAATGTTGGCCCGCAAACTACAAATTCAGCCGGGTGAACCGCTGGCTCGTATTGAACGTTTGCGGCTGGCCGATAACGAACCGATGAGCGTGGAGGTATCATTTCTAGTGCAGCGTTATTGCCCCGGGATCTTGACCCAAGATTACACGACCCATTCTTTACGCCTTATGCTTGAAGAACGGTATGGCATTCACATCACCAGCGCTCGGCAAACTATCCAGGCCATCTCGGCCACAGAAGAACTGGCGGATTTGCTAACTATCGAACCCCATTCGGCCATTTTGTACATCGAGCGCACCTCCTTCTCTGAATATGACGTGCCGGTGGAATATTTGCGCCTGTACCATCGCGGCGACCGGTATACGCTGCACAGCGAACTACGCGGCTAGGGGACCAGATGCACATCGTCACGCTCGGCGAGATTCTGATTGACATGTTCCCGGCAGAGGTAGGACGGCCGTTACCGCAAGTATCCGCCTTCCACCCCAAACCGGGCGGCGCCCCCGCCAACGTCGCCGTCGCCGCCCGCCGTCTCGGGGCGGAAACGGCCTTCATCGGCAAGGTAGGTGACGATGCCTTTGGCCATCATCTGCGGCGCGTCTTGGCCGACGAAGGCGTCGTCACCGATGGGATGCGCGTCGACGACGCGGCGCGCACGACGATGGCCATCATCGCCATGCCCGACGAGCATACGGCCGAATTTGTCTTCTACCGCAATCCCGGCGCAGACTTGCGCCTGCGCCCCGACGAACTGGACCAGGATTTGCTGGGCCGCACGCGGGCGCTGCACATCGGCTCACTTAGTCTGGTGGATGAACCGGCGCGCAGCGCCACGCACACGGCCGTAAGGCTGGCCCGGCAGCACGGCGCGCTGATCTCCTTCGACGTCAACTACCGCCCCAGCCTCTGGCCTAGCCCGGCGGCGGCCTTGGACCAGATTCGGGCCATGATTCCCCTGGTAGACCTGCTGAAGGTCAACGAGGTGGAGTTGGCGCTGCTGGCCGGCGAGGGGGAAACGGCCGTTGCCCTCCAATCCCTCCTCGCTCTCGGCCCGACCCTGTGCGTGCTGACGCGGGGCAAAGAGGGCAGTTATGCGCAAACGGCCGTCGGCCACGCCGTCACCGCCCCCGCCTTTCCCATCCCGACCGTTGACGCCACCGGCTGCGGCGACGCCTTCATTGCCGGGGTTCTCTACCAACTGACCCAGTCCGACGACTGGCGCGCGCAGCTAGAACCGGACCGCCTGTTCACCATCCTGCGCTTCGCCAATGCCGTCGGCGCGCTGACGGCCCAAACCCAGGGCGTGATTCCCGCTCTGCCCACGGCCGTGCAGGTGCAATCTTTCCTTTCTTACCCATCCGCAATTCGTAATCCACAATCCGCAATCACTTAAGGAGCTCTTATGGACGCCAATCCTAAAACGGCCGTTAGCGAGCTAAACGAAATCGCTCGCCAGATGCGGCTGGACATTCTGGAGATGACCACCCAGGCCGGTTCCGGCCATCCTTCCAGCTCGTTTTCGGCCACCGAAATTGTCACCGCACTCTATTTCGGCGGCGTGCTGTGCTACCGGCCCGACGAACCGCTCTGGCCGGAGCGCGACCGCTTCATCATGAGCAAAGGCCACGCCGCGCCGCTGCTTTACGCCGCCCTGGCCCGCGCCGGCTACATCGAGCGTGACCTCATCTGGACGCTGCGCGAAGTGGACAGCCCGGTGCAGGGCCATCCCATCCAAAACGTGCTGCCCGGCGTCGAGGCCACCACCGGCTCGTTGGGGCAGGGCCTGTCGGCCGGGGTGGGCCATGTGTTGGGTGGACGCCTCAATCAGCTCGATTACCGCGTGTACGTGCTGCTGGGTGATGGCGAGTGCGAAGCCGGGCAGGTCTGGGAAGCGGCCATGGCCGCCGCCCACTTCCAGGCCGACAACCTGGTGGCCATCCTCGACTACAACAAATTTCAGGAGACCGGCCCCATCAGCCGCGAAATGGCCCTGGAGCCGCTGGTGGACAAGTGGCGCAGCTTCGGCTGGCATGTCGAGGAGGCAGACGGCCATGACGTGGCCGATTTGCTGGCGAAATTTGCAGCGGTAGAGGCTGTCAAAGGGCAGCCCTCGATCATCATCGCCCATACCGTCAAGGGCAAGGGCGTCTCGTTTGTAGAGGCTGATTTTACGTTTCACGGCCGTGCGCTCACCCCGCAGCAGGCCGAACTGGCGCGGGAGGAACTCAATGGAACTCGGTAAACAGGCAGGACTCAAACCTTATCCCCAACCGCTGCGCAACGTCTTTGGCGAAGCGCTGCTAAACGTCGCCCGCGACAATGAAAAGGTGGTCGTGCTTGACGGCGACCTGGGCAATTCCACCAAAACAGAGTACGTGCGGCAAACCTTCCCCGACCGCTTTTTCAACATCGGCATCGCCGAGAGCAATCTGGTGGGTATCGGCGCCGGGTTGGCGGCCTGCGGCTTTGTGCCCTGGATCACCAGCTTTTCTTCCTTTTTATTGTGTAATGCCTACGACCAGATTCGGCTGGCAGTGGCGATGTCCAACATCAACGCCAAGGTGCTAGGCAGCCATGGCGGCATCACCCTGGGCAAAGATGGTCCCACGCAAATGGGCATCGAAGACCTGGCGCTGATGGGCGGCCTGCCGACCTTTGTCATTCTGGTGCCCAGCGACCCGGCTTCCATGCACGCGGCCGTCAAAGCGGCCACCGACTACGTCGGGCCGGTTTTTCTGCGCTCCAGCCGGGTGGCGCTGCCGGAAATCTATCCCATGGACAACTGCCCCTTTGAGATTGGCAAGGCCAACGTGGTGCGCCAGGGTAGTGACCTGACCATCGTGGCCTGCGGCATTATGGTGGCGGCGGCGCTGGATGCAGCGGCTGTTCTGGCCAAAGAAGGCATTGAGGCCCGCGTGTTGGACATGCACACCATCCGCCCGATGGACGTGGACGCGCTGGCGGCGGCGGCGCGGGAAACGGGAGCCATCGTCACGGCCGAGGAGCATTTGCTGCAAGGCGGTATGGGCAGTAACGTGGCCCGCGTGGTGGCTGAGCAGCACCCGGTACCCATGCGTTTTGTGGGGCTGGCCGACACGTACACCGAGTCGGGCGACCCGGATGATTTGCTGCGGAAGTACAAGCTTACGGCCGTTGACATCGCCGCCGCCGCCCGTGAAGCCTACGCCGCTAAGGCAGGTTGACATGTTACGTGACGAACTCAAACAACGCGCGGCTAACGGCCGTCCCATTCGCATTGCCGCCAGCGGGGCCGGGTGGATGGGCAGCGGTTTCGCTGCTCAAATGGCCCACGTGCCCGGCATGGAACTCACCGTGCTGATCGATTCTGACCTGGAAGCTGCCTGCGCCGCGTTCACCGCGACTGGGCTGGATACGGCCAACGTCGTCGAAGCCGTGACCGTGGGGCAGGCGATGGACGCCATCAACCGGGGTCAGCGGGTCATCACCGCGGACGTGGAACTGGCAGCGCAGATCGAAGCCATCGACGTGATGACCGATGTCACCCCGTCACCCGCTTCCGGCGCGGCCACGGCTTACGCGGCCATCACCCACGGCAAAGACGTGGTGCTCATCAACATCGAAGCCGATGTGACCGTGGGCCGCGCCCTCAAAAAACTGGCCGCCGAGGCTGATGTTCTCTACTCCGTCTCGTCGGGCGACGAGCCGGGCTGCCTGATGGATCTGTATGACTTTGTGACCACGCTCGGTTTTGAGCCGATCGTTATCGGCAAGGGCAAGAACAACCCGCTGGACCCCACGGCCACGCCGGACACGGTGGCCGAAGCGGCGCGGCGGGCCAACAAAGACGCCTATCAGACCGCCTCTTACGTGGACGGCAGCAAGACGATGTTCGAGATGACCTGCGCCGCCAACGCCACCGGCTGCCGGCCGATGCAGCGCGGCATGGTCGGGCCGGAAGCGACTCCGGCAACCATCACGGAGATTTTTTCGCTGCGCGAGGATGGCGGGTTGGCTCCGTTCCCTGGCGTGGTGGATTTTGTGCAGGGAGCGGCGATGGCCGGGGGCGTCTTTGTGACAGTGCGCGTGCAGGATGACCGTGTCGCTGACGATCTAAAGTATCTGAAGGTGGGCAACGGCCGTTATTCCACCTTCTTCCGCCCGTACCATCTCTGGTTCATCGAAGCGCCCATTTCCATTGCCCGGGCGGTTCTGCACCGCCAGACCACGCTGGTGCCGTTGGACCAGCCGGTGGCCGACGTGCTGACCATCGCCAAACGGGATTTGCGCCCCGGCGAGCGGCTGGATGATTTTGGCGGTTACACGTTTCGGGGGCTGATGGATACGGCCACGGCCGTAGCCGCCGCCAACGGCCTGCCCGCCGGTCTGGCTCCCGGCGCGGAACTCATCCGTCCGGTGGCTTCCGGTGCGATTATCACCTGGGCCGACGTGCGCCTGGACGAAAACAGCCCTGTCGTACGCCTGCGCCGTTGGCAAGATCAACAATAGCCCCACGGAGGCACGAAGAACACGGAGAGTCAGAAAAACTCCGTGCTCTCCGTGTCTCCGTGGTGAATTCTTCTGAGAAACCATGCCATATCAAACAGTTACTGATGAAAGAAAGCAAATTGAGACCAGCGGTCTGACGCCGGAACAACTGCTGGAAGCCCTGCGCAAGATGCACCTCATCCGCGCCTTCGAGGAAAAAGCCGAGGCGTTGTACGCCCTGGGCAAAATCCACGGCACGATGCACCTCTCCATCGGGCAGGAAGCGTCGGCCGTAGGCGCGTGCCTGGCGCTGCGCCCCGACGACACCATTCTGAGCACACACCGCGGCCACGGCCACTGCATTGCCAAGGGGGCCGAGCCGCCCTTGATGATGGCCGAGTTTTTCGGCAAAGAAGTAGGTTACTGCCGCGGGCGCGGCGGGTCCATGCACATCGCTGACGTGGCCGGCGGTAACCTGGGCGCGAACGGCATTGTTGCCGGTGGGCTGCCCATCTCCACCGGCGTGGGCCTGAGCCTGCAAATGCAGCACACCGACCGTGTCTGCCTTACCTTTTTTGGCGACGGCGCGGCCAACGAAGGCGCCTTCCACGAAGCGCTCAATCTGGCGGCCATCTGGCGGCTGCCGGTGGTGTATGTTTGCGAGAATAACCAGTACGCCATGTCCATGCCGATGAAGGCTGCGTTTCCCATCCGCCAGATTTCTGAGCGGGCGGCGGCCTACGGTATTCCCGGCGTGACGGTGGATGGCAATGATTTGCTGGCGGTGTATGAGGCGGTGCAAACGGCCGTGTCCCGTGCCCGCGCCGGTGAAGGTCCGAGCCTCATCGAAAACGTAACCTATCGCTGGCGCGGCCACTCCAAGAGCGACCGCCAGCGCTACCGCACCCGCGACGAAGTCAAAGAATGGCAGGCGCGTGATCCCATCATCCGCCTGGAGAATTTGCTGGTTGGCGCCGATTTATTCACGGCCGAACAACTGGCCGATTTAGGCGCGGAGGCGCGCCAGACCATCGAAGACAGCGTTGCCTTTGCCGAGGCGCAGGCCGATCCCGACCCGGCGACGATTTTGGAGGGCGTTTATGCGTGAGCAGGTGTTGGAGAAAGCGTCAGGCGAACCGCTGCAGGCGGCAAATCGTGAATTAACCTATTCCCACGCCATCCGCGAGGCGCTGCAGCTAGCCATGCGCCGCGACGAGCGCGTGTTTATGCTCGGTGAAGACATCGGCGTCTACGGCGGCGCGTTTGGCGTGAGCGATGGCCTGATCGAAGAGTTTGGCGCGGAGCGAGTGCGCGATACGCCCATCTCCGAGGCGGTGATTGCCGGGGCGGCCATCGGCGCGGCCGTGACCGGGATGCGGCCGGTGGCCGAAATCCAGTTTATGGACTTCATCACCCTCTCGATGGAGCAGCTGGTGCTGCAAGGGGCCAAGATGCGCTTCATGTTTGGCGGCAAGGCCTCCGTGCCCATGGTGCTGCGCACGCCCGCCGGGTCCGGCACCGGAGCCGCAGCCCAGCACTCTGAAAGCCTGGAAGCGTGGTTTGTCCACGTACCGGGCCTGAAGGTCGTTATGCCTTCCACGCCCTACGACGCGAAAGGGCTGCTGCTGGCGGCCATCGAAGATGACAACCCGGTGATTTTCGTGGAGCATAAGCTGTTGTACCGTACGAAGGGCCATGTGCCGGAAGGTTATTACACCGTGCCCCTCAGCCAGAGCGAAGTGAAACGCGAAGGGCGCGACGTCACCGTCGTAGCCACGTCGATCATGGTTCCTCGCGCCCTGGAAGCGGCCGATTTGCTGGCGCAGGAAGGTATTGAGCTAGAAGTGGTGGACCCGCGCACGCTGAAGCCCTATGACGCAGATACGGTGACGCGCTCCGTGTGCAAAACGGGGCGGGTGCTGATCGTGCACGAAGCACCCAAGACGGCCGGTTTCGGCGCGGAGGTGGCGGCGGAGATTGTGGCCGGAGAGGCGTTTGATTATCTGGACGCCCCGATCCGGCGGCTGGCCGGGCTGGATGTGCCGATTCCGTATAATCGGGAACTGGAGCGCACGGCCGTGCCGCAGGTGGCCGACATCGTGCGTGAGGCGCGGGCGCTGGCACGCGGGGAGTATTAGCCATGCCTGTACCCGTGATTATGCCTAAATTTAGCATGACCCAGGAAGAAGGCCGGGTGATGGCCTGGCTGGCTGCCGAAGGCGACGTCGTCGAAAAGGGCGATCCGATCATGGAAGTGGAGACCGACAAGGTGACGATGGAGGTCGAAGCGCCCGAGAGCGGTGTGCTGCGCGGCGTGGCGGTGCAAGAAGGGGACGTGGCGCCGGTAACGGCCGTGATCGCCCACATCGTCTTGCCCGGTGAAACATGGTCGCCAAAGTCTGTGAAAGCCACACCGGTTGCCCGGCGGGTGGCGGCTGTGGCCGGCATTGACGTCGGCGACGTGCCGGCGGCGGGCAAAGTGCGGCGGCAGGACGTGGAAGCGTATCTGGATAAGGTGCGGGCAACGCCGGCAGCGCGGCGGCTGGCGCGGGCGCAGGGGGTGGACCTGACGGCCGTTAACGGCAGCGGGCCGCGCGGTCGGGTGCAGGCAAAAGATGTCGTTAGTCCAGTGGTCGTCAGTCCGGTGGTCGAAGAGAAAGTGGCAAAGCCGGTAAGCACGATGCGGCGGACGATTGCCGAACGGCTGACGCAGAGCTATCAGACCATCCCGCACGTGACGTTTACGGTGGCAGCCGACATGACGGCCGTCACGGAGTTACGCCAGCGCCTCAACGCGCGGGAAGATGCGGAGAAGGTGTCGGTAACGGCCGTTTTGGTCAAGGTGTGCGCCTGGGCATTGGGACGGCATCCGCTGGTGAATGCGTCCTGGCAAGAAGACGGCATTCACGAACACACGCAGGTCAACGTCGGTGTGGCCGTGGCCCTGGAAGAGGGGCTGATTGTGCCTGTTGTCCACAATGCCGCGCAGTTGGGGCTGGGAGCAATTGCCGCCCAGATGCAGGCTGTGACGGCACGGGCGCGCAACGGCCGTTTACAGCCGGCCGACGTGCAGGGCGGCACGTTTACCATCAGCAATTTGGGCATGTGGGGCGTGGAGCAGTTTACGGCCGTCATCAACCCGCCGCAGAGCGCCATTCTGGCCGTGGGCCGCACAAGCAAGCAGCCGGTGGTGGTGGAAACGGCCGTGGGCGATGAACTGGTCATAAGGCCAATGATGAAGATGACGTTGTCGGTAGACCATCGTATCATTGATGGTGCGGTGGCCGCCCGCTTTTTGCAGGACGTGGTTACGGCATTAGAGCAGCCCGATACGCTGTTATGGTAGAAGAAAGTTGGTGAGATTGTTGGTTGGCTAGTTGGCTGGATGGCGTCTGTTCTCAATCAACAACTCAACAAACTAACCAACAAACCAACAAACCAACAAACTAACAAACGAACAGACCAACAAACCCATTATCTCAAGGAGGATTTCCCATGCGGATTGGCGTATTTACAGCCCTGTTTCAGAATTTGCCCTTTGAAGAGGCGCTGGATAAGGCGGTGGCAGCGGGGGTAACGGCCGTGGAAATTGGCGCAGGCGGTTATCCCGGCAGCCAGCACTGCCCGGTGGACGAGCTGCTGGCCAGCCAGGCCAAGCGTGACGACTATTTAGAAGCGATTCACGCGCGCGGCCTCATCCTCAGCGCCCTGAGTGTGCACAACAACCCCATTCATCCAGACGAAGAAACGGCCGTAGAAGCCGACACCGTCATTCGCAAAGCAGTGCGGCTGGCCGGGCTGCTGGGCGTGCCCGTGGTAAATGGCTTCTCCGGTCTGCCCGCCGGCGCGCCGGGCGACAAAATGCCCAACTGGGTGACGTGCCCCTGGCCGCCCCACTTTTTGGAGATTCTCGACTATCAATGGAACGAAAAAGCCATTCCGTATTGGCGCGAGGCGGGCAAGTACATCGAGGATCAGGGCGTGAAGTTCGCCTTTGAGATGCACCCCGGCATGCTGGTCTACAACGTGGAGACCATGCTGAAACTGCGCGACGCCGTCGGGCCGGTGCTGGGCTGCAATTTCGATCCGAGCCATCTCTTTTGGAATGGGGTGGACGCCGTGGCCGCCATTCGCAAGCTGGCGGGGGCGATTTATCACGTGCACGGCAAGGATTGTTACGTCGACAACCTGAACATTGCCGTCAACGGCTGCAACGACAACAAGCCCTACGACCAGATTCTCAATCGCGCCTGGACGTTCCGCAGCATTGGCTACGGGCACGGGGCACAGGTGTGGAAAGACATCATCAGCGCTCTACGGCTGGTGGGCTACGATTACGTCGTCTCCATTGAGCACGAGGACGCGCTGATGTCGACCGACGAAGGGCTGGCCAAGGGTGTGGCTATGTTGAAGCAGGCCAATATCTTTGAGCAGCCGGGCGAGATGTTCTGGGCGTAGTTGGTTAGTTTGTTTGTAGGTTGGTTAGTTTGTTGGTTGGTTAGTTGGTTCGTTGCCAGCAAACCATCAAACCATCAAACCAACCAACTAACCAACTGACCAACCATCTCTTTTTCATGGCACGTAAGCTCGAACTAGACGAGGCGGGCTGGGTGAACGGCCGTGGCTATCGCAAGCAGGTGGTGGCAGATACGGCCGTTCTCGCTGCGCCCGGCGTCTTCGTCCAGGTGGTGGAGATGGCTCCCGGCGAGAGTATCCCCAATCACAGCCACCAGACTTCGCGCGAATTTTACGCGGTGCAGGGCGGGCGCTGCCGCCTCGTCGTCAATGGAGAGAGCCGCCGCCTGGAGCCGGGCGATATGCTGCTGATGGAACCGGGAGACGTCCACAGCCTGCACAACGACGGCGACGAGCTTTTCCGGCTGCTGGTCTTCAAGACCAACGCCGCCACCGAGGACACCTTCTGGACGCAGTCTAGTCCGAAATCCGAAATCCACAATCCGCAAGCACAAGGGGGCAGTGAAAGATGAACAGCGAAATTCCCGAAATTGGCGTAGGCATGTTGGGTTATGCCTTTATGGGGCGGGCGCACAGCAATGCCCTGCGCAGCATCCCGTTTGCCATCGATCCGCCGCCGGCCATTCCCCGGCTGGTGGCCGTGTGCGGCCGCGATGAGGCGGCGCTGAAGGCGATGGCCGCCCGCTACGGCTACGCCGCGACCTACACCGACTGGCGCGACATGCTGGCCGACGAGCGCATCCAGTTATTTGACAACGGTGGGCCTAATGACACCCACGCCGAGCCGTGCATTGCCGCGGCGGAGGCGGGCAAACACGTCTTTTGCGAGAAGCCACTGGCCAGAACGGCCGTAGAAGCCAAAGCCATGCTCGACGCGGTGAACAAGGCTGGTGTAAAGCACGGCGTGGCCTTCAACTACCGCTTTGTGCCGGCCATCCGCCAGGCCAAGCTGCTGATCGACAGCGGCGCGCTGGGCCGCATCTACCACTTCCGGGCGATGTATTTGCAGGAGTGGATTTTGCCCCATTACCACACGCCGCGTTTGTGGCGCATGGACAAGAGCCGCGCCGGGACTGGGGCGATTGGCGACCTGGCGGCCCACATTGTGGACTTGGGACGCTATCTGGTGGGCGAAGTCAAGAGCGTGAGCGGACTGACGCGCACGTTTATTGAGGAACGGCCGTTGCCCGACGGCCGCGGCATGGGCAAAGTGGACGTCGACGACGCCTTCGTGGCCACCGTCGAATTTGCCAACGGGGCCATTGGCTCCCTGGAGGGCACACGCCTGGCCGCCGGACGCAAGAATTATGAGGTGCTGGAAGTCAACGGCGAAAAAGGCAGCCTGCGCTTTAATCTGGAGCGTCTCAACGAGCTGGAAGTCTACTGGGTAGACGATGAACCAGACACCACACAGGGCTTCCACAAAGTTATGGTGACGGAGAGCGTCCATCCCTGGCTGCAGCATTGGTGGCCGCCCGGCCACATCATCGGCTGGGAACACACCTTTATTCACGAACTGACCCACTTCCTGGACAGCATCGTCAATGACAAGCCGGTAGCTCCGGTGGGAGCGACGTTTGAGGATGGCTACCGGGCCGCGTTGGTGTGCGACGCCATCGTGGAGTCGGCGCTGCGCAGGCGGCAAATCGATATAGCCTGAGCAACGTGAGGGGCAGGCGTGACCAACGCCGGAATACGTGCCACCGGACGAGGTGTATGTGGCGGCAAACGGCCCGGGTGAGTTTGGTGGTGAGGGGGAAGGCGGAAAGGAGAACGGCCGTAGACTAACGTTCCAACACCTCTCTCACTTACCTTTCCGCCCAACGCACCACCATCAGGGATAGCCCCGACAAAACCGTCAGGCCGATGACCAGCGGCAAAATGGTGCCGTTGTAACTTTGCCCAATCGCCGTGCCCAGCAGCACTGAAATCAAAGTCGAAAGGGAGCCCACAATGGCCGCGCCAATGCCGGCCACCTGCCCGAGTGGTTCCATGGCCAGGGCGTTCATGTTGCCAAACAAAATGCCCACGCAAAAAAACGTCAGCATCAAATAGGTTATAAAAACCCACAGAGAAACCTGCCCGGCAAAAACCAGCCCTCCGAGAGCCACAGCCGACAGGCCAAAGATAAGGAGCAGCGAATTTCTCACCAAAAAACGCATCCCCAGGCGCATCACCAACTGCGAGTTTAGTAAGGATGCCAACCAGATCGAGGAGGCAATGACGCCAAAATAGATGGGAAAAAGCGTTCCCAGCGCATACTGCTCCTGAAAAATCTGCTGCGCCGAATTCAGATACCCAATAAAAGCGCCGCTGACAAATCCGGCCGTCACGGTGTAGCCCAGGGCAAGCCGGTTTTTGAGGACTTCTTGCACGGCGTTGACAATTTGTCTGCCGGTAAATGGGGCGCGATTTTCGACAGCCAGGGTCTCTGGTTGGCGGAGCGCAAACCACAACAAAGCAACGAGAGCCAGCAGCACATAAATGCCAAAAATGGCGCGCCATCCTGCTGATTGGAGCACAGCCTGTCCCATAGACGGCGCGAGCATGGGGACCAGAATAAACACGGTCATCACGAACGACATGATGCGGGCCATTGCCCGGCCAGAAAACTGGTCGCGCACAATGGCCAACGTGACGACGCGCGGGGCGGAAGCCCCAATTCCCTGCAACAAACGTCCCGCCAGCAACATCGGAAAGGTAACGGCAAACATACACAGCAGCGCGCCGCCTATAAAGAGCGCCAGGCCGATGTAGTTCGCCAGCTTGCGACCGGTGCTGTCTGATAAGGGTCCGAAAAACAGTTGACCCACGGCCAGTCCCAGAAAAATCATGGAGATGACCAGTTGGCGTTCATTGGCGTTTTGGATTTGCAAGTCGCTGCCCAGTTGCGATAAAGCGGGCAGCATGGCGTCGATGGATAATGCGACCAGCGCCATCAGCAAGGACATGAGGGCGACAAATTCGGCAAATGATTGGCGTGTTTTTTGTTCTGAGATGATCAAGGCAATACCTCTTGCGTTCTGCGTCCCTTTACTGAAGATTTTTGGAATTACTGAGGATAGGTTAGCCCAAAACCAAAGGCGTACAGAGGATTCTGCGAATCATAAGGCACGTCTTCCTTCTGATTGCGCACAGCTTCCATGGAGGAGGGCAGCTCGAAAGGCAGTTTGCCTTCTGGTCTGGCCCGGCCGAAGATAACGTCGAGAACGGCCGTGTCACTCGCCCCAAAGTCTGCCAGCAAAGCATAAGCCGCCGCGCTGATCTCTGGAATCACCGCCGGACGGTCCAGATAGATAACCACAATCGTCGGGACTTGCTCAAGCAGGGCCAGAATTTCAGCTTTGGCTTCAGCCTTAAAGTCCAGGTCACCGTGATGGAAGCTGGCCGCAAACTGATTTTGGGTGTCAATCGGCACCCAGGGCGTATCCAGCCGCAAGATGGCAAAATCAGCATCTTCAGGAGAATCGACCACCTGACCATAACTGGCAGCCACGTCAGCAGCCACATTCCTGACAAAAATTTTCGGCTGGCCCTGCAGCGGCAGCACATCCTCACTGTTTTTGAGCAGCGTCATAGACCGGCTTTGCGAAGCCAATCCAGCGGCCATTGAACTGGGGTTACCAAAAATCTCTGGGACGCGGGTTTCATCCACAAACGGATCATCAAACAAACCCAGTTCAAACTTCTGTCTTAGCAGCCGGCGCACGGACTGATCAATGCGTTCTTCTGTCAACCGCCCACTTTCCACCAGCTCCATTACAAAATTCGGGCAGCTTTCTCCGCCAAATTGATCCACCCCGGCGTCCAGCACTTTTAGCACTCGTTCGGCCCCGCTGAGTTGTTCCACGCCCCAGGCACGGGCCGGCCAGGTAATGTCCCCCATGTGCAAATCGGTTATCAAGCCCCAATCGGTGCAAACCACGCCGTCAAAGCCATATCTTTCCCGCAGCAAGGTGGTGATGATGGTTTTGTTGAAGGACATGGCCACGTCTTCATCGGTCTGTCCCACGGGTACGCCGTAATAGGGCATGATGGAGGCGGTCCCCGCTTCAATGGCGGCTGCAAAGGGAATCAGGTGGTAGGCAAAATTATCGCCGGGGTAGATTTGCCCCTGCTGGAATTCAAAATGGGGATCAAGCCCTTTGTTTTGCGGGCCGCCGCCGGGAAAATGTTTGGTCATGCAGGCCACACTGTGCGGACCAAGTTCCGACCCCTGAAAGCCGGCGATGTAGGCTTTTACCAGCCGGGCGCTGACTGCCGCATCTTCGCCGAAGGTGCCGCTGATGCGCGGCCAGCGCGGCTCCGTGGCCAGGTCTATTTGGGGATGCAGCGCCACGCGGATGCCCACTGCCAGATACTCTTCGCGGGCAATCTCGGCAAACAGGCGCACCAGATCGGGGTCGTCGAGCGCGCCAAAGCCCGTCGTTTCGCACCATTGGGAGAAGTCTTCGACGGCCATCGAGACGACATTTTTGCCCAGATGGTGGCGTGGATCAGAGGCCAGGGTGACGGGAATGCCGAGGCGGCTCTGTTCTGCCAACTGCTGAACGTTGTTGTACCAAATGGCGAGAGGTTGAGCGCCCGGAATTTGCCAGACGTTGAAATGGTTCATCTGCAAATCGGTGACTTTGCTTTTTACGGAGGCGCCAAAGCCGGTAAAGGCCTGTTCGCCCGTATTTTCCTCAATCGAGCCATCCGGGTTAACCCGGACGCCATCGATGAAAAGCATCCCGGCTTTTTCTGCCAGCGTCATCTGCGAGAGCAAATCTTCTACACGGGCAGCAACGGGCTGGCGGGGATCTTCATAGATGTCCAGACGGCCGTTTTTATTCAGATCGCGGTAGGCAAAACCATTTTCGGTTTGCATAAGTTTGGATTTTAGCCTGACGGTTTCCGTGAGTGAAAGGTCTGCTCTGTTTGTGTGCATTGGTAGCCTCCGCTTTTTTTCAGGAATATTTGTAGATAGAGCCAATATTACTTCTTCACTTTCCAGAAACCAAGGCGGTGCGCCCGGAACGGCCGTTCCCCGCTTCAAGCCCATATCGCTATCAATCACAATCCTGCCCTTGCCGCTGTCCAACGAGGTGATGAGACTGCGCAAACGGCCGTTTCCCCTCTCCCTCTTTTTCCTCTATAATCTTCCTCGTGTTTAATTCACTCCTGCAAACAAAACTGTATATGCCCCCCTCGCGGCCCAATTGGGTGGCCCGGCCGCGGCTGCTGGCCAGGCTAAAAACGAACCCCCACACCAAACTTGTTCTCGTTTCTGCTCCGGCCGGCTACGGCAAAACCACGCTGGTCACCACCTGGCTGCGGCAGCAGGAGGGCCTGAAGATTTGTTGGCTGTCGCTAGATGAAGATGACAGCGATCCGCAACAGTTCTTTCGTTACCTGGTAGAGGCGGTACGGCCGTTGCCCGGCATTCAATCCCAGCTATCCCAACTGCTGCAATCCAACCAGGCCATCCCCGCCAAAACGATGATGAAAGCGCTCGTGCACGATTTAGCGGCCGTCTCTGCGCCGTTCATCCTCGTCCTCGACGATTACCACGCCCTTGATTCAGCGGCGGTCGATGACGCCTTGGCCACCCTGCTAGACCTGATGCCGCCGCAGATGACCCTGATCATGACCAGCCGCAGCGATCCGGGCTTCCCGATTTCGCGGCTGCGGGCGCGCGGCGAACTTTTGGAACTGCGCGCCGATGATCTGCGCTTCACCGAGCTAGAAACGGCCCAGTTTTTGCAGGAAACGATGGGACTGACCCTGCTGCCGGAGCAGATCGCTGCGCTGGAGGCGCGCACGGAAGGCTGGATTGCCGGGCTGCAAATGGCCGCCCTTTCGCTGCAAAATCGGGCCAGCGGCGACGTGGCCAGCTTCGTCCATACCTTCACCGGCAGCCACCGCTTTGTACTCGATTATTTGGTTGAAGAAACCCTTCAACAGCAGCCCGAAATCGTCCGTTCTTTTCTGCTGTCGACGTCAATTCTCGACCGGCTGTGCGGGCCGCTGTGTGATGCTGTTCTTGAGCGAGAAGGCAGTCAGACCGTGCTGGAAACACTGGAGCGCGACAATCTGTTTGTGGTGCCGCTGGACGACAAACGGATATGGTATCGCTATCACCACCTGTTTGCCGACGTGCTGCGGGCGCATGCCGAAACGGTGCTGCCTGATCCAAGCGCTGCCCTGCATCGACGGGCCAGCCAATGGTACGCCGAGCTTGGTTCGCCAGCCGATGCCTTTCGCCACGCAATGGCTGCTGAAGATTACGAGCAAGCAGCGGCGCTGGCCGAACTGGCCTGGCGCTCTATGGACAGGCGTTACCAGTCGGGTATCTGGTTAAGTTGGGTAAAGGCTGTGCCAGACGAGTTGGTCCGCATGCGCCCCGTGCTAAGTGCGGAGTACGCCTGGGCATTGTTAGACAGCGGCGAGATGGAGGCGGCCGAGGTCCGCTTGCAGGATGCGGAACGGTGGTTGGAAACGGATGGACAATCCCCAGAATCACCAGACGAGATGGTTGTGGTATCCGAAGCGGAGTTTGGAGCGCTGCCAACGACTATCGCCAATGCGCGGGCTTATCTGGCGCAGGCCCTGGGCGACGTGCCCGGCACCGTGAAATATGCCCGGAGGGCACTCGAACTTCCATTTGATGGTGATTATTTCGGACGCGGCCTTTCGGCTCTGCTTTTGGGATTTGCCTATTGGGGCAGCGGGAACCTGGAATCAGCCCAGAAGGCGGTCTCTGATGCCGTGTCGGATATGTGGACAGCCGGAAATATCCCCTTTGCTATCAGTTTTACATCTTACCTGGCAGACATTCTGCTGGCTCAAGGTTGTCTTCATGAGGCGATCAGGACTTACGAACATGCATTAACGCAGGCCACGGAGCAGAGTGAGATAGAGGTGGGAGAAACGGCCGTTCTCCACCTGGGATTGAGCGAGCTGTATCACGAACTGAATGACATGGAAACCGCTTTGTCGCATCTTCGGCGCAGCGAGGAGTTGGGCGAACAAATTGCCTTCCCTCCCTGGTATCGTCATTGGTCTCGTGCCCAGGTACGTATAAAAACAGCCCAAGGCGACCTGGACGGCGCTCTGGAAATCCTGAATGAAGCCAAGCGCCTTTATTTCCGCCACCCTGTCCCGGATGTGCGTTCTGTAGCGGCGCTGCGGGCGCGGGTATGGATCTTGCAGGGGAATTTGACGGATGCTTTGGCCTGGACTCAGGCGCAAGGGATTTCTGCGGCCGACGAGCTTAGCTACCGGCGTGAATTTGAACATATCACATTGGCGCGGCTGCTCATCGCTCGTTATCGGCAAGATAAGGTCGAAACGGCCGTTCACGAAGCCGCGGATTTATTGACAAGACTGCTGCCGGCAGCAGAAGCCGGGAACCGGACAGGCAGCCTGATCGAAATATTAATGCTGCAAGCGCTGGCGCACGCGGCACAAGGCGACGTAGATGCTGCGCTTGCACCTTTAGAACATGCCCTCGCTTTGGCAGTTTCAGAGGGCTACGTACGTCTCTTTGTCGATGAAGGTCCGCCGATGGCGGCGCTTTTGCAAAAGTTGAAGAAAGTAGACGAAAGACAGGGTCAATATATCGATCAATTGCTGTCCGCTTTTGACGAGCCGGACACTCAACCTTCTCCTTTCACCCCTCAGCCTTTAATTGATCCCCTCAGCGAGCGTGAGCTGGAGATTTTGCAGCTCATTGCCGCCGGGCTGAAGAACAAAGAGATTGCCGAGAAGCTGTTCATCAGCCTGAACACGGTGCTCTATCACAACAAGAATATCTACAGCAAGCTGGGCGTCAGCAAACGCGCCTTGGCCATCGCCAGGGCCAGAGAACTCGCCTTGATTCAGTAGCTGATTAGACTGGTCCAATCTCCAAGATTGGACCCATCTTGACACCACCTACAGTTTTTCCTCCCGAAGACCTACAGTTTTTACCCCACCATAACCACAGTTTCCTGTGGGGATTTGTGCTGCCGCTTCGCGTAAGCTTACAGCATGATGAACGACAGCACAGGCAAGCACAGCCGGTACGAATTTGAAGTTGAGGGCCATCTGGATGAACGCTGGCAGGAATGGTTTGAGGAATTCACGCTCACCCACACGGCAGACGGCCGTACCCTTCTTACCGGCCCCATCCGCGACCAGGCCGCGCTGCACGGTGTGCTGAAGAAAATCAATAACCTGGGCTTAACCCTCATTTCGGTCAATCCCCAACATTTGTTTTAGGACCACCGGAAAAGCTGCACAGACCAAATTGTTAACTCTGTAGCCGCGCTTTCTTGGCGCGCAGGACGCGGATGGGAATCTGCGGCTACGAAACTTTTATTCGGCCATTAGAAAAATAAGGAGATGAAAACATGAGTAAGTTACAGAAGTGGGGCGGCGCGGCCGCATTGTACGAAGCATTGGCCTACATTATTGGATTCGTTGGCTTTATCGCCGTGGTGAACGTGGGCGGCATTGCCGACCCGCTGGAAAAAGTGGCGGCGATTGTCGAGAACCAGGGGCTGCTGACGGCCCTGCATCTGGTCGTCTACGTCGCCTGGGGCGCGGCGCTGGTGGTGCTTTCCCTGGCGCTGCATGAACGGCTAGACGGCCGTGCCTCCCCCCTGGCCCGCACTGCCACCGCCTTCGGCATTATCTGGTCGGTGCTGGTGATTGCCAGCGGCATGATCTACAACGTGGGCATGGAAACGGTTGCCGGCCTGCAAGCCAGCAATCCAGAACTGGCGGCTACCGTCTGGCTGGCGATTGAGTCCGTCTTTAATGGGCTGGGCGGCGGCGTGGAAGTGGTGGGCGGCATCTGGGTGTTGCTGCTGAGCGTGGCGGGTTTGCGCAACGGCCGTTTGCCCCGCCTCTTCAACTATTTTGGCTTCCTCGTTGGGGCCGCCGGTGTGGTCAGCGTGGTGCCCGCCCTGAGCGAAATCAGTGCCAGCATCTTTGGTCTGACCCAGATTGTCTGGTTCGCCTGGCTGGGTATTGCCCTGCTGCGCCGGCCAGTGGCCGCGATACAGAGCGTGGCAGCGCCAGCATAACCCCCGAGACCTGACTGGTCTACCCAACCAGTCAGGTCAGGCAATACTCCTTCCCATACTTTCGTGTCTATACGGCAATACCAGGCACTTGATATGCTGGAACCCTGTGAAAATGCCAACGGCGCGGCAAAAGTGAATGAGCCGGGCCATAGAAATATGGAGAAACACCATGTCCCAAGTGCAAGAAACCATAAATCAGTCCGAAAATGCTTTGAGCACCATTTCTTTCCAACAAAAGAGCACCGCCCTTTCTTTGATTATTACCGGCAGCGCCACCGCCTATTACATTGCCAACATGTGGCCCATGCGCCCCATCGCCCTGGCCAACGACATTATCCCGCAAGGCTATGGCAGCCTGCTTCTAACCACGCTGGCCCTGATTATTGTGGCCGAAGTAATCCTGCAAATTGTGCTGGTGATCGGCGCCGGGTCGGCCCCGGCCGCGCTGGCGCATGAAAAGCAGGCGGCGCTGAAAGCGCGGCGCAACGCCTACGGTGTGCTGGCTTTCGGGGCCTTGGCCGCCATTGGCTCCGTCTTCCTGGAAGAATTGACGCCTTTCTGCACGGCAAACCTGGCCTTTTTAGGGCTGGCTTTTGCCGAAATCGTGAAGTTTGGCTCGCAGCTTTTTTACGCCCGGCGGTAAGGGGAGATTAGAGATTAACGGTCTCCAATCTCCAAAACATTCCGACGAAATTGGCAAGAAGGAAAAACACCTCATGAAAAAATTCTGGCGCATTGCCCTGATTTCCACGGCCGTTGCCGCCATCGTCTACTTCGGCGCAGCCCTCATCCTCACCTTTTGGCCCGCTGACCTAACCTTTGCCGTGGACCCATTCCCGGTGGCCGAGCACAGCACCGCCGAGTTCACCCCGCAGCAGTACACCATGCGGGACGGCGAAACCTTGTTCGCCCGCCGCTTCTCGGCCGACTCGGCCGACACGATTCTGCTGCTGCACGGCGTCACTTCGGACAGCGGGGCGTTCAACGGCACTGCCCAGATGCTGCGCCAGATCAGCGGCGCGGAGGTGATTGCGCTTGATTTGCGCGGTCACGGGCAGTCCGGCGGCACGCCGGGGGACGTGGCCTACATCGGCCAGTACGAAGCGGAC
>JACKBU010000012.1 GCA_020634395.1 Ardenticatenaceae bacterium
CAAGCCGATATTGTTCTGATGGTGAACACGGATAGCTAGCCGCGCAGCAAATTCTACCCAAACTCGGAAAAAGGATTTGAGCCGAACGAAACAGCAGCAAACCGGATGTTTTGGCAGTTTATTAAACGTGCTGACAGCGGCGCTGCTTTTTTTAGCTTTGCTGCTGCTGGTCGGCCTGGGGTTGATTGTCCTGTTACCGGGCGCCCAGGAATCGGCGGTGCAGGCGGTGGCTGCGGCCCGACAGCAGTGGGCCAGCGCGTCGTTTACCAGCACGCCGCTGCCCACGGCGGCCAGCCTGGCCATTCTCCCGACGCAGACGCCCACCTCTTTGCGGCCTACCTGGACGCCGCTGCCGGCAGAGCCAACGGCCACGCCGCGCCCCACCAATACGTCCCGCCCTACTTACACGCCGTCGCCGGTGCCCACTTTTCCTACGCGCACCCCGACGCCCACACAAACCCCAACGCCCTCTAACACGCCCACAGAAACGCCGCCCGGTCCCTCGCCCACGGCCAGCGCGACTCGTTCGCAGTATCTGTTTACCAAATCAAACAGCAGCCCCTTCTACCTGCAAAATTATGCCAACAACGCCGGCTGCGGTTGGATGGGCATTGCGGGGGAAGTATTGGACCTGAGTCGGAACCCGGTAGCGCCAGGCAGTTACCAGGTGCATGTGTGGGGCAGCGGGGTGGATGCGCGGCTGCAAGTGGGCAGTGCGCCAGACTACAGCCCTTCGGGGTGGGAACAATTTTTGTTCGATTCGCCGGTGATTCGGGACTATGAAGTGCAGTTAGAATCCTCGAACGGCACGGCCGTTTCTCAGGCTTATCGGGTGCAGAGCCGGGCCAGTTGCAACCAGAATCTCGTCCGTTTCGATTTTGTACAAAATCACTGAGGGGCTGCCGAAAGCGTGTAGCCACCGCCTTCGTCGAAGAATTCGTCGATCAGAATGCCCCAACGGCCGTTTTCCGGTAGGGTAATCGTGGTGCTTTCTGGCTGCCCGGCCTGCCCGTCGTCGATCCGCACGTACGCACGGCCGTCCGGCCCCAATAGTGTGATCGCCAGGTCGCTGCCAGGCGTTTCGACCGTTAGATCCAGGTGTACTGTTTCATTTTGCAGGCCGTCAAAGTAATAGACGACACTCTGGTCGGGCTCCAGCACGCCGCTAACGCTGCTGCCCAATTCCAAAACGCCCATCGCCACCGGCGTGGCCACAGGCAGCGCCGCCAGTCTGATTTCGTATTCGCCCGGCGCGCCGTTAAAGTCGCGTACCAGGATGAGATACTGGCCATCACCGGGCAGCGTCACGTCGATCAATTCGTTTTCGCCTTGCAGGAAGGTATCCTGGGCGGCAATGCGGTTGACGTTCTCATCCAGCAGCCAGATTTCCAGATCCAGGGTGGGATTGAGGGGTTTCACTTCCACCATCACCATATCGCCGGTACGGCCGTTGAAGAACCAGGCGTGGGCTTCATGCGAGCGCAGGTTTTCCTGGCGAATATCGCCGTAGGCCAGGTCGCCGGCGTCGTAGAAATTGGCGGTACTCTCACCGCCTTCGTCCAGCGAGATGGTATAGGAACCGCTGTTGCCGGCGAAGCTTTGTACCAGGATGGTGTATTCGCCATTGGCCGGCAGTTCAAAGCCAGAGATGACTTCAGCGTCGCCGCTGAACCCTTCGTCCAGGGCGACCAGTTGACGGCCGTCTGGCCCGTAGAGGTTGAGCAGCGCGTCAAAGCCCTCGTCGGGCGTGACGACGATGCTGATTAGCTCACCGCTGTCGCCGATAAAGGTCCAGTACTGCTGCCCGTTGGAAGGCAAATCGCTCTGAATGCTCTGACCGGCGTCTATCCGGCCGCCGCTGTTGAAGAGGGGAGTGCTGGACAGGCTGAAATCCAGCACATACCGGCCGGCTTCGCTGAAAAACTCGCTAACTTCGATGAGGTAACGGCCGTTGTCGGTTAGCAGCAGGTCGGTGGCCGTTTCAATGTCGCCGGCGTAGCCATGGTCGATGCGGGCCACCGTTTGCCCGGCGGGGTCGAGAATTGTCAGCGTCAGGTCCAGGTTGTCGGTTTCGGGGCGCAGGGAGATGGTGGCGTAGGACGGACCGGCGTTGTTAAAGGTCCACACGTCGTTGTTGGCGGATTCTAAACGGCCGTTGACGGGTTCTCCGCTGTTGATTTCGCCGGCGACGTGCAAACGGCCGTCGCTGTTCACCAGGCCGCCGTCAATGTTGTGCACGAGGATGGTGCCAATCATCTCCGTAAACAAAGCCTGATAACGATCCCATTCCGGCAGGGTGGTGCTGAAGACGTAGATGGCCTGGGCGCTGTTGAGCGGCGTAACGGCCGTGTCCGGCACAGACAGCAGCAAAAGGCGCGTCACCAGATTTTGACCTCGTTCCGGGGGATACAAAATAGGGTTGCCCAATATGTCGACGTATGCGCCGGTGATGCCCGGCAGCGCGACGGGCGTAATTTCGCTCACCTGGCGGTCGGTAGCCTGCAAGTCGGCCAGGATAACCGGCAAAGCGGCGGCTGGATCTGGCGTGGGCAAATCGAGATTGGTGATGAGGCCAGCCAAAAAAGCGCCGGCCTGGATGTCTTTACCGGCCAAAACACTGCTGCCCACCCGCGACGAACTGGCAGCCAGGAGGTTGATGAGGCCCAGGCGGCTGTTCAGCATGGTGCTGTCCAACTGCAGGCTGCCGGATAGGTTTTCCCAGTCTGGGGGAATGGCAATTTGCAGGCCGGAGCTGTCGCTGCCCAGCCGCTGCCAGTTTTTTAGGAAGTTGCTGGTGGGTTCGGGGGTGGGCTTGGGCGGCGGTGTGGGCGTGGGTTTGGGTTTGTTGCTGGTGGCGGTTGGCTGTTGGGCAACGGCCGTGGCCCCGGCGGAACTGGTGACGGCTGGTTCAAGAAAGGCCTGGCTTCCATTTTCATTGGTAACAGGTTGGCAGGCTATCGATGTGAATAGAACGCCAATAATCAGGCACGACCAGCCCTTTTTTCGCATTGATCTCCTCTGCTGCTAAGATGTTCGATTCTGTTGATGAAAGGCAGTTATTGACTCGGGATCTGCCAATCGTTGCCCAGGATGATTAGCAGATCATAATCTCCCTCAGGTTTACTGCCGCTGCTTACGTTCAACGGTGGAATACCCATTAGTTGAATGAGGAAGCGCTGGGTGTTGGGATGATCGCCATAGTCAATAATTTGAGTCGTGCGATAAGTGGCCGCATCGGCATTGCCAACCTCGGTTATGTTGACATTTTGTGATTTTAGATATGTCTCGGTTTCACCGGCCAGACCAAAAACAGGCGTGCCGTTATAAACGGCGACTCGCGCGTTTTCGGCGGCCATTAACGCCGGCAAGTTTTGGATTTCGGGCGTGGGGATAACCGGTGGGGTGAACAACTCGTTGCGCAGTTGGCGAATGTTATCGCGGTTGGGCACCAATACCTGACGGCCGTCTGGCGTCGTTTCAGGGTAGACATAATCATAATCAATCACCGAGGTATTGATGCTGCTCCGCGGAATCTCCTGCACCAACAGAGCCATCTGAATTGCTTCTTCCAGGGACATATCGGTCCGGACGTTATCCTGCAAGGTTTGCCACATGGCGGGCGCTTTCGTCACCAGGGCGGGCAGCATATTCAAGCTCAATACCCTGTCTCGCACTGCCAGCACCACGGCTTGCTGCCGACCAGCCCGGTCCACGTCGCCACCCAGGGTGGCCCGTGTCCGCGCATATTTTAACGCAGCTTGTCCATCTAAATGCTGATCGCCCGCTTCGATCGTAAAGGGATCGTACCCATAACACCTGTCAGGATATGTCGGATCGTCAATCGCTTCCGGTACAACAATGTCGATACCGCCAATCTCATCCACAACTTCGACAAAGGCGTCAAAATTGACCGCCGCAAAATAATCTATTTTTACACCCAGAAAAGATTCAACCGTCTCAACGGCCAACCCAGGGCCGCCGCCGGGGTAGTTGTAGACCTCGCCAAAGTAGTTGGCCTGGTTGATACGGTCCACGCCTACACCAGGAATCTCTACCCACATGTCTCGCGGCAGAGAAAGAATTCCGGCCGAAAGGCCAACCGGATCGATGGTGACGAGCATCATGCTATCCGTATGGTTAGGCCCATCTTCTTCGCAGCGTTGGTCAATACCCAGCAGCAAAATAGTGACGCGTTCCTGCCCGCTCCAGGGCTGCAAGGTGTCGGCAGCCAGGCTGATGGGAGAATTGTTGCTGCTGGGGGTGGCAAGGGTATTGGTGTTGCTGTTGGTCTGTGTCTGGGGATCGTTGCTGGGTTCTTCCACAGCGCTGAAGTCGGGATTGGTAACTTCCCAGGCAGAAGTCATGGCGCGCACTGTGCGGAATAACCAGATAGAACTCCCCACCAGAATTATCAGGACAATAGCCCCTATCAGTCCGAGCGCCCAAATGGGTAGTCGAATCCCGGACTTGGGATGGCGTTTAGGCGAACTTGGTGTCATATATTTCAAACCCTAGGACAAGTCTGAGGAAGGCATTATAGCATAAAATGTGAATGTGGCAGGCAAGGCCACATTATAGGGGGATATAAAAAACCTTCACAAACCAAGTGGGATTGTGAAGGTTTTTCAGTTTCTAAAGGGGACAAGATCAGGCTGCGGGTGCGGCGGCACTAGGGGCAGCCGGAGCAGTGGACTCGGAAACGGCCGTTTCCTTTTCTCCTTCTCCCGCGCCATTCTCTTCCTGCCCGTTCACCCGCGACAACATACCTTCGCGTACCACCGCCACCGAAGCCACGGTGTCTCCGGCGCGTAAATCCATCACCCGCACACCTTGTGTCAGCCGGCTTTGCTGCGAAACCGTGTCGGCTTCCGTGCGTAAGATGATGCCATTGGTTGAAATGCAGGTTACTTCGTCGCCAGCCGTCACCACCCGGGCACTGACAATTTTGCCGGTGCGCTCCGGCGAGAGAATCATGGCGCGTACGCCCTGGCCGTAGCGACCCTGCTGCCGGTATTCGTCCAGCGGTGTGCGTTTGCCATACCCTTTTTCGGTGATCACCAACACATCGTCGCCGGGTGTCACCACATCGGCGCCGGCAATGCGGTCCCAATCGTCCAGAGCCATGGCGCGCACCCCGGCGGCGGCGCGGCCCATCGGCCGCACGTCTTCTTCGCTAAAGCGAATGCCGCGCCCCTGTTCGCTGACAATGATGATGTCCTCGTTGCCGTGGGTTAGTTTGACCCAGTTCAGTTGGTCGCCATCGTCCAGAGAGATGGCGATGAGGCCGCTGGGACGGACGTTGCTGAATTCGTTGAGATCAACGCGCTTGATACGGCCGTTGCAGGTCACCATGATCAAGTATTCCGCGTCGTCAAAGTCCACCACCGGCAAAGCGGCCGTGATCTTCTCCTCCGGCAGCAGCGGCAAAATGTTCATCAAATTTGTCCCCTTGGCCGTGCGGTCCAGCTCAGGAATTTCATATGCTTTGATGGCGTACACTTTGCCAAAGTTCGAGAAGAAGAGAACGCTGTTCAGCGTGCCAGCAGCAAACAAATGCTCTAGCTGATCTTGCTCTCGCGTCGTCATGCCAATGAGGCCCTTGCCGCCGCGCCCCTGCAAACGGTACGCCGTCACCGGCGTGCGCTTGATATAGCCGCGCTGCGTGATGGAGACAAAGACATCCTCGTCTTTGATCAAATCCTCCATGTTAATGTCCGCATCCAGGCCATAGGCAATTTGCGACCGTCGCTCGTCGCCATACTGTTCTTTCAGGGCCAACAAATCTTCTTTAATCAGCCCCAGGATTTTCGTCCTGTCGGCCAGCAGGCTGTTCAGGTACTCAATGTGAGCCGTAATTTCGCGATACTCTTCTTCGATTTTTTGCCGTTCCAACGCTGCCAGGCGGCGCAGCTGCATGTCCAAGATAGCCGTCGCTTGCAGGTCTGTCAGGCCAAAACGCTCCATCAACTGGGTGCGCGCCACGTCCGCATCCGCCGAGCGGCGAATGGTTTCAATCACGGCATCCAGGTGGTCCAGGGCGATTAGCAGCCCTTCCAAAATGTGCTGCCGCTTGAGTGCTTTATCCAGTTCAAACTGGGTGCGGCGGGTAATGACCTCCATCCGATGATCGATGTGAATTTGCAGAGCGCGTTTTAGTGACAGCAGACGCGGCTGTTTATCTACCAGGGCCAGCATCTGCACGCCAAAGGTGGTCTGCAGGGCCGTGTGCTTGAACAACTGGTTCAACACCTTCATCGGCTGGGTGCCGCGCTTCAGCTCCACAATGATGGAAATGCCACGCCGGTCGGATGCGTCGCGCAGGTCAGAGATGTCCGGGATAATGCCGCTGGTAGCCAGTTCGGCGATGCGCTCGATCAGCATGGCCTTGTTCACCTGGAAAGGCAGTTCGGTGATGTTGATGCGCTGGCGGTCCGGCCGGCCAGGAATTTCTTCAATTTGCGCCACGCCGCGAATCACCACGCGCCCGCGTCCGGTGGCGTACGCGTTGCGAATTCCTTCCGTGCCCAGAATCTGCCCGCCCGTGGGAAAATCAGGCCCCCGCACAAACTGCATCAGGTCATCCAGCGTCACCTCTTCCCAATCTTCTTGATGGTCGATCAGGTGGATGGTGGCATCACAGACTTCGGTGAGGTTGTGGGGAGGGATGTTAGTAGCCATACCTACAGCAATACCCGATGAGCCGTTAAGCAGCAGATTGGGCAGCCGGGCGGGCAGCAGGTCCGGTTCGGTCAGGCTGTCATCGAAATTGGGAATGAACTCAACGGTATTTTTGTCGATGTCTTCCAGCAGCTCGTTGGCGATGCGCGCCATGCGGGCTTCGGTGTAACGCATGGCCGCAGCGCTGTCGCCGTCAATGCTGCCAAAGTTGCCCTGGCCGTCCACGAGCATGTAGCGCATCGAGAAATCCTGGGCCATGCGGACCATGGCGTCGTAGACGGAAGAGTCGCCGTGAGGGTGGTATTTGCCTAAGACTTCGCCGACGATGCGGGCGCTTTTGCGATGGGGGGTGTTGTAGCGGATGCCCATGTCGTACATGGCATAGAGGATGCGGCGGTGGACGGGCTTGAGGCCATCCCGAGCATCCGGCAAAGCACGGGAGACGATGACGCTCATGGCGTAATCGAGGTAGGAATTGCGCATCTCCCGGTTAATGTCGATGGTGCTTACAGTGCCGATTTCCAATGAAACCTCCGAGATTCGGGCCTGGGTTTTGGCAGGGATTGCCGGGGGCTTACACAAAAAAGGCCACCACAAATCTGGGTGGCAAATGACCCGAAATCATGATTTTTGACAGGGCTAATTATATCTTAATTTTTGCAGATTAACGAGTTTCATGAGGAGAAAATGAGGGAGGCGGCCGGCTAAAAATACAAGGAGTAAATGAAGAAAAATTACGGCCGTTTTTCCCCTCCTACCGCCAGCGCGACGGCCGTTTCCAAATTCAGTTTGGCCCCTGCGGCCGCTGCCTCTGCTACCGCGGCCGGCGAGAGAACGGCCGTTACCTCCGCCAGCAGTCCTTCGGCCGCGTCGCGCACTTCTTGCGCGGTCGCTTTGTTGCCTAAGATGTAGGCCAGCAGTTGGCAGGCCTGGTCCGGCTGGCCGCATCTGGCCTTTAAGGCAGCCTGGACGTTCAACGCTTCCAGCGTCAGCTTTAAATCGCCGCACTGCCGGGCCAGGGCCAGTGCTTCGTTTAGCTCGGCCGCGGCCTGGACCAGTTCGCCCGCAGCCACGGACACCCCGCCCAGCCCGACGAGGGCTACGGCCGTTCCCCGCTCGTCGTTTTGCGCCCGCTTCAAGGCCAGGCTTTCCAGCAAAAGCTGGCGCGCTTGCGTGTAGTCATTTTGTTTGAGGGCCAGGCGCCCGGCATTGGCCAGGGTTGTGGCCGCGCCATGCGTGTGGTTGATGGCCTTGAACAGGGCGCTGCACTCCAGGTAATAAGCCTGTGCCGTGGCAAAATCACCGGTAGCCTGCGCCAGATTACCCAGGTTATTCAGCGTCATCGCTTCGCCCAGTTGGTCGTGCTGCTGGCGATAAATGGCGGCCGAGCGGCGGAAGTATGTGCCAGCCTGGTCATAATCGCCCAGCGCCTTGTGGCAGCTTCCTAAAAAATTGTTGGCAAAGGCCATGCCCTCGGCGTTGCCAGAAGCTTCCGCGAGGCGCAGGCTCTCGGCGGCTAATTCAGCCGCCCGGTGGAAATCGCCAGCGTAGAAGTGGGTGATGGCGACGTAACCCAGCGTCGCCGCGTGTCGTTCCGGATCTTGTACCAGCGGTAGGGCGGTCATGGCGTCGGCCAGCGCCTGCCGGGCCGCAGCCAACTGGCCGATGTGGATATGCAGCCGCGCCTTGCGGTTGAGCAGGTCACAGATTATTTCGGCGCGCTCGGCCGACGGTGCCGGATCGACGGTAAATTGGTTGAGGGCAAACTGAAAGGCTTCGATACCTTCCTGGAACCAGCTCTGGGCGCTGTAAAAACCGTGCAGCGGCTTGGCGGCGCGGAGCAGGGCGCTTTCTTGCTGCTGGCGGGCGATCCCTTCCCAGGCCAGCCGGATGTTGGGCAGCTCGGCCAGGATGGCCTGGCGCTGCCCGGTTTCGGAACCGTCGCCCTGGGTGACCAGGAAGTCGATGTAATAGGCGGCGTGCCGGACGGCCGTTTGGGCCGGTTCAGCGGGAAAATCGGTCAGGTGGCGGGCGGCGTATTGGCGCAGCAGTTCGTGGATGGCAAAACGGCCGTTTCCCTCGGCCCGCAGCAGCGATTGAGTCACCAACCCGGACAGGTCTGCGGCTGAGGCATGTGCCACGGCCTGGGCGGCAGCGGCCGTAAAGCCGCCCTGAAAGATTGACAGCCGGGCGAAGATGGCCTGTTCCGTGGCCGTAAGAAGCTGCCAGGAGTGGTCGAAAACGGCCGTTAAACTGCGATGCCGCGCCGGAACGTTGCGCAGCCGGGTGGACAAAAAGGCCATGTCTGCCTGGATCTGCTCGGTGATTTGGGCGCAGCTAAACTGCCGCACCCAGGCCGCGGCCAGCTCGATGCCCAGCGGCTGCCCTTCCAGCAGGCGGCACAGCCGGGCAATGGCCGCAAAATCGGCCGTTTGGGGAGCGAAATCGTGGCGCACCCGCAGCGCCTGCTGTTGGAAAAGCTGAATGGCGCTGTAAATGGTCCAGTCTTCGGCTGCGTCGTTAGCCGGATAGTGTAGACCGCTCAGATCAAACACCCACTCCTCTTGTAAATGCAGCCGCGTGCGCGACGTAACCAGCAGCTTGAGGTCCGGCGCTTCTTGCAGCAGGGTCAGCAGCATGTCCACGCCATCCAGCGGACCCACGTGCGGCCCGCACAGATGCTCGAAATTGTCCAGCACCAGCAGCATTTCGCGCGGGTGCAAAAAGGCGACCAGTTGGGTGAGCAGGTCGGTGGAACCCTGGAATTCGAGGCCGCAGGCGTTGGCTACGGCCGTTGGCAGCAGCGCCGGTCCGCCAATGTCGGCCAGAGGCACGTAGCGGATGCCGTGCAAAAACAGGCCGGGGTTGGCAGTGGCGATCTGGCCGGCGGCGGCCAGCGCCAGGCGCGTTTTGCCCATGCCACCCGGTCCCAGCACGCTCAGCAGGCGGCAGCCGGGCTGCATCAACCGCTGCTGCACGTCGGTCAATTCCTGGGTGCGGCCGACAAATGGGGTGGGGTCTGGCGGTAAATTGTGCGGCGGCACCGTCCGCGCCGACAGCAGGCGTTCGTACAGCGCCGTGGTTTCCTGCCCTGGGGCCACGCCAATTTCTGTGGCCAGCAGGTTTTTGTAGGCTTCGTAGTGGCGGAGGGCGGCGTTGAGACGGCCGTTACGCGCCAGCAGCAGCATCTTGTCCCGGTTAGCCCGCTCGCTCAGGTTATCCAGAGCGATGCGTTTGTTCACGTAATCGAGGGCGATGGCGTACTCTCCCTGCCCTTGATGGTAATCAACCAGTTGCCGCAGCGCTTTAATCGCCTGCCGCTGCAGCTTTTCGCGTTCCAGGATGATCCATTCTTCCAGGCCCCGGCTTTCGCGCACAAAAAAGCCTTCCAGAAAGTCGCCGCAGTAGAGGGCGGCGGCCTGTTGCAGAGATTGGAGACTGGACACTGGAGACTGCCCAGTCTCCAATCTCCAATCTTCCATCTCCAAGTGGTGATTAAATTCGGCCACGTCCAGCCAGTAGTCGCTGGCGTGGTTGAAGGCGATGGTGTGGCGGGTGATGATGAGGAAGGGCTTGAGCTTGCTCCGCATGCCGGAGAGGAGGGAGCGCAGGTTGGCCAGGGCTTGCTGTGGGTCGCGGTCTTCCCAGAGAAGTTCGGCCAATGTTTCGCGGGGGAACGGCCGTTGCTGGCACACCAGGTAGGCCAGCAAAGCAGTTGCTTTGCGCGTGCCCAGGTCGGTGAGTGGACGGCCGTTCAGTTCGATTTTCGGTGGTCCTAACAGATGTATCGTCAGTGTATCGCCCATAGCCCTTGCCAATCTCCAGTCCCCAATCCCCAATCCCCGGCCCTACTTTACCCCGGCCTACTTACGGCCAATCCTACTTCGATCGTTTTTGGATCGTTTTGTTTTTAAACTGACCCCATTATAGCCAAATCAGGTTAACCCATGACGGAAAAACCCAGTTCTGAATCTGTTGATTATCTGGCCTATCTGCTGCGCTTCTGGCGCGAAGATGAGGCCCTGCCCTGGCGGGCAACCATCGAAAACCCGCATACCGGCGAAAAACGTAGTTTTGCCCTGCCGGAAGACGTGTGGGCTTTCCTGCAAAATCAGCTTTTCGATTCTCCGGCGCAGGAATAAGCCCGTCTGATAACCGCCAAATTATTTGCGTGCACTTACTAAAAACGAAAACAACCCGATTTTTACCGCAAAGGAAGGAACCATGACCCGTAAAAGTAGATTGTACTCGTCACTCTCCCTGATTATTAGCCTGGCCCTGCTGCTGCAGCTTGTTTTGCCGGGCATTAGCCTGCTGCAGCCTGCGGCCATCGCCGCCGCGCCGTTGGCCCAGGACCCGGCTCCGCTGCCCGCGCTGCCAACGGACACGGCCGTTTCCACCCCCACCGAACCCGACGTCCTCCACCCGCTGGAACTGGCCCGCGCCCAGTCCACGTATCAGGCGGGGGGAACGGCCGTCATCACCTACACCTTGCGCAACATCCTGCCGCCGACCATCCGCCCCGAAGCCGCGCCCGGCGACACCATCACCGACACCCTGAACGCCATCAGCGCCACCAACTTCGCCGCCGACCCCAACACCGTGCGCGGCGCCAGCCTCTCTCTCCAGCTCACCAACGCCCAGACCGGCTTGCAGGCCGCCTCCCTGCCCGCCGACCAGAACGGCAGCAGTCTAGCCTTCAACCTGGGTGACATCGCGCCGCTCAGCGCCGCCACCCTGGTGCTCACCATGACCATTCCCTCGGCCACGGCCGTTTTTGTCGATTTAGACACGGGCGCGGCGGCGTATGGCAGTTGGCGGGGCAGAGGCGTCAGCGCCGCCAGCGGCCCCATCCGCCTGGCCCCGGACGGCTTCGCCCAATGGCTCGTCTGCACCCCAGACGCCAACTGCGCCGATACCTATGTCACCCGCCAGGCCGCCGAATTAGGCAATGACCCCACTGCCATTTTTGAATTTGTGCGCGGCCTGGACTACGAAAGCTATCCCGGCAGCCTGCGCGGCGCGCGCGGCACGCTGTGGAGCGCCGCCGGTAACGGCGTCGATCAGGCCAGCCTGCTCATCGCCTTGCTGCGGGCCAGCGGTGTGCCGGCCGCCTACCGCCTGGGCGCACTGGACCAGACCGATGCCCAGACGCTCATCGCCAGCATGTTCCCCGAAGTAGCTGCGCCCAGCGGCCTTATCCTGCCCGGCAGCCCCACCGCCGATCCCGCCAACGACCCGGCGCTCATTGCCGAAGCGCAAAGCCACGCCTGGGTGGAAGCCTATCTGCCGGGCAGCGGCTGGACGCCACTTGACCCATCCTTTGCCGTCGCCCAACCCGGCGATGTTTTTGCCACGCCCGGCGGTGGGCAGTTGGCCGAACTGCCGGACAATTTGCGCCACAAAGTGACCGCCAATCTGGTGGTGGAGAAGTACAGCGCCTTCCCAGTGGGGGGCACGAATTTGTACACGGTTGAACCCCTCACCGCGACCTTCAACACCGTTGCCCTGGCCGGCGAACCCCTGGTTTTTGCCCATCTGGTGGATAGCAACTACCAGGGCGGTCTGGCTTTTTCCAGCGCTGAGCACACCTATACCCCCTACTTCATCGTGGGCCAGGCGGAAACGCTGGTCGAGGGTGAGGCCTTTGGCGAGGTGATCAGCAATTTCCCGTTCGGGCAGGATATGGTGGTGGCGGAATGGCTGGATTTCACCCTGACGGCCCCGGACGGCCGTAGCGAAACCTACCGCCGCGAACTGTTCGACGACATCGGCTATGCGGCGCGCACCGGCGGTGGGCTGGTGGGCCAGCTCGCCCGCGACGAAACCGCCCGCCTCAGCCTGATGTCCTCCTGGACCACGCTGGTGGCCGCCTACGACGTGCCCGCCGAGGCCATCAACGACGCCTACCAGGAGATGGTCACGCTGTCTCTGGAAGCCATCGACGCCAAAGAAGCGGTTGACGGGCTGCAAGACACCGACAATCCCTCGCCCGAACAGGACGCCATCGCCCAATCCGCCACCCTGACGTTTGGCAAGGTGGCGCGATTGGGCCAGCGGCTGCACCTGCTCAAATTCGCCGCCGCCTCCAACCAGGCCCACGAGTACGCCGCCGACGCTTTCCTGGTAAAAGCCTACGCTGATTCGCCGCGCCTTTTCACCGTCGGTTGGGAGCGTAACGACCTGGAGCAAACGGACAGCATCAGCTTCGACCTGCTGCGCAACAAAATTCGCGCCGTCGCCTATCCCGGCCAGACCGATATTGGCCCGGCGGCATTTTTGTTCTGGCGGGCGCTGCTGGATATGGGCATCGAGCATGAGGTGTTGCAAGAGCTGACGCCCACGCCGCTGGTCAGCGTGGGCGCGGTCTTCGATCAGGCGGCCGCCGACGATATTTTGCTGGAGCGCATCACCTTTGGCACGCTGGACGAACTGGCCGCCCTGCCCATCTCGGAGCAGGCCAAGGCGCGCATCACCACGGCCGTTACCGACAATCCCAACCTCTACGTCCTCGTACCGGCAGCCATGGTCACCCTGCCCGGCGCAGACGAACCGACCATCGGCTGGCTGCAAATCGACACCGAAACCCTGGAAGTGATCGACACGATGGAAAACGGCCAGCACTTTGTGGCCGGGGAATATGCCATTCTGGGTAAGTTTTCGCAAAAGGTCGGCAGCTTTTTGGGCGGCTTTACGGCCGGCTTCTTCAGCCACGTCATGGGCTTCTGGATTGGCTTCTTCGGCCAGATGCCGCTGGGCAGCCAGGACATTGGCGCTGTCGTTGGCGCGGCCAAAAGCGCGGCGGCGGAATGGGGCAAGAAAGCGGAAAAAGCGTGCATTAAGAAATCGGACAAGAAATGGTGTAAGCGCGGCGTTTCGGCGGGCAACGCCCTAGGGTCGGCGATCATCGCCCAGGCCGACCCGCCGCTGCAAGAGACGCTGTTTGTGCTGCCGCAGGATGCGCCCGTCACGCAGGCGGAAACGGCCGTCACCCTCTCCCAACCCGCCACCCTTTCCGGCCAGACGGTGGCCGCCAACCTGACCACCAGCGAGATCGGCGTCGTCGGCTCTGCCAGCCACAACTGGACGGCCGTTGCCCAAAATAGTTTCGCCTTCGACAGTCTCAGCGTCAGTTCGGCCAGCCTGTACCAGAATGGCGCGTTGGTGGGCAGTGGGGCGGTAACGGCCGTGCCCACCACCTCCACCACTCCCGCCAGCGCCCAAACCGGCGGCGTCAGCGTCAGCGGCACGGCCGATGGGCGGCTGGTCCTGCACGCCTCGGCGCAAAGCGGCCTGGGCGGCGGCAGCCAGTTCCGATTCCTTAGCTTCACCGTGGACGCGGCCGGCAACTATACGCTCGCTTTGAGCCATGCCACTGCCACCCTCAACGGCACGGCGTACAGCGGCGATCTGGAAATTGTGACCAGCGCGCCCACAGCTCGGCGGCGGGGGCTGCGCGTCAGCCCAATTTTGCCGCCACGGCCGCCTTTACCCCTTCCGGCGGCGGCTTCACCCTCGCGCGGCCAGCGGCAGTTTGACCGTGGGCGGCACGGCCGTTTCCCCGGCCAACGGCTTTGCGCTGGGCAACGTCAGTTCAGGCGCGTGGCTTCATCCGGCGCGAATGACAGCTTCAGCTTTAACGGTGCGGCCCACTTCTTCCGCGTCAGCCTCAGCAGCGCCACGTCCACCACCCCGGCGGACACGACCGCCAGCTTTACCGCCGGCGTGCAGGCCAACTTCAGCGACAGCTACACCCTCACCGTCCACGCCCCGCTGGGCTGGGACGTAACCGCCACGCCCGCCGGTCTGGTGACGGCGCAGCCGCCGTTGGGTGCGGCGGCGGGCAACTACACTCTCGTCGTGGCGGCGCAGTCGGCCGACCATCCCGATTTGTTTGCCACGGCGCAGCATGTGGTGACGGTAACGGCCGTGGACGACGTGACCGTGTCGGTGGAACCTGACCCGACCATCACCGTGCCCTGGGGACCGGCCTACGACGTGGTGAATTTTGATCCGGCCGTGGGCCGCCTGCAGCTGCCCGACGCCGCCTTTATCGCCAATGTGCAAAACACCTCGTCGGTGGACCGCACGTTCAACGTCAGCGTGTCCGGTTTGCCGGGCGGCTGGACGATTTTGGGGGCGCAGCCGGGCAGCAGCAGCCTGCAGCTGCCGCTGGCGGCGGGCGAACTGGCGCGGCTGGGCCTGTACATCTCGCCGACGGCCAGTTTGCCGCCGGTGGGCAGCGCCTATCCCTTCAACGTCACGGCCGTCGCCGCCGACAACGGCGCGGTGACGGCCAGCGGCAGCGGCGTGTTTACCATGCCCGCCGTACCCTACCCGGCCCTCACCGTCAGCCCGGCGGATGTGTACGTGGCGGCCAACAGCAGCACGGCCGTTAACCTGACCATCACCAACATCGGCAATACAACGGCAGAGTTTGATTTACTCTCCACCGTGCCGCAGGCCGACTGGACAGTCTCCAGTCTCCAGTCTCCCCTCTCCCTCTCCCCCGGCGCGTCTGCCACCCAACCCGTCACCGTCACCATCACCGACGGCGATCCGGGTGTGGATTATCCGGTGGGCCTGGGCGCGGCCGCCCCGACTTTGCCCTACACGCCGACGACGGCCGTTAACGTCTACGTCGTCAGCCCCTTCACCCTGCCCATCTACCAGGCCGCCTCGTGCAGCCTGGGCAGCGAGGCTCTGGCGGCGGCTATCGGCGGGCTGGCGGTGGCCGTGGAAACGCTGGCCGATTCGTGCAGCGCGGTCGTCTGCGACCTGGGGCTGCGGGATGACGTGGTGGCGGCGGCGCAGAACGTGGCCGTCTATGCCCAGGCCGCCTCGCCGCTGGTGGATACGGCCGTGCTGGAAAACGTCGCTGCCGACCTGGCTACCCAAACCGACGATGCGGCCATCGAAGCCAGCCTGACGGCGCTGGCCGGAGCGATGGGCGACCTGGGCGGCGCGCTGTGCCAGGTTGAGCAGCATGGCGTGACGGCCCGCTTTACGCCCATCATAGCGGCGGCGCTGGTGGGGGAGACGGCCGTTTTCGACCTGTCCCTCACCAACGACGGAACCCTAGCCACCAGTTACGCCATCACCGTGACCGGGCTGCCCGGCGGCGAGCAGACCTTCAATGAGAGCATTGCGCCGGGGGGAACGGCCGTTGTGCCGGTCAGCACAAGCCCGGCGGCGCTGGGCGTGTATGATCTGGCGGCGGCGGTTGCGCCGACCGGGTTGGATCAGGCGGTGGATTGGACGGCCACGGCCGTGGCCCGCCTGAACGTGGTGGACAAATTTGTGCAGGTGACGCAGGTGGCCGTCGACCCGCCCTTTGTGGAAACCGGGACCAGTGCGACCACTCTGAGCGTGACGGTGGCCAATGTGGCCGGGGTGCGGCAGGAGGTGGTGGCGTCTCCCGGCCGGGTACGGCCCACACCACCATCCTCGCCCCCGGCGGGGCCATCAGCTACACCGCCGATCTACCCCTCACCGTGCTGGTCGGCGCGCCGCGCACCTACCCCCTGGCCACCGTCGACACCTCCGGCTGGGCCAGCGGCGTCTACACCGTCGCCGTCGAACTGCGCGACGCCGGCAACAACCTGATTCCCGATGGCAGTGGCTACGGCTACTTCGCCGTGGGCCAATCGCTGGGAGCCAGCCAGGCGGTACTGCCCGCCATCGTCGCCCCCGGCACCGTCACCGTCACCACCTACCTCACCACCGAAATACTGGCCGATACCCTCGTCCCGCCCGCCGCCCCGGCCGGGGCCTTGTGGCCGGCCACCGGGCTGCGCAGCATCCCCACCAGCGATCTATCCCGGCCCCTGGGCGACAACCCGCCACCCGCGGACAACGGCGGCGCGCAGGAAGTCATCATCCCCACCCGGCCCTTCACCAACACCAACCCGGCCGGGGATGGCCCGGCCGGGGTCGAAACCATCACCGGCACCATCATCCTGCGCTACGAACAAGACGAGGCCGCACTGACAGGAACGTGGCAGAACATCGGTTACGCCCAGGCCAGTAACGGCACCTACTTACGCGCCGATGCGCCGGGCGAGACGGCCCAATTCACCTTCACCGGCACCTGGGTCCACCTCGGCTTCCTGGCCGATAGCAACAGCGGCTACGCCGAAATCCTCATAGACGGCCTCAGCCAGGGTTTGGTAGACCTCTACCGCCGCGACATCACCCCCATCAGCTTCGTCTACGATGGCCTGAGCGCCGGCAGCCACACCCTCAGCGTCGTCGCCCAGGGCGCGGCAAACCCCCTCTCCCTTAACGATTTCGTCCACCTCGACTACCTGGACGTATACAACGGCGGCAGCTACGCCGACGGCACATCTGAGCAAAGCGACTCGCGCATCTTCCGCAGCACCGGCTGGACCAACGTCAACGACGCCAACGCCAGCGGCGGCAGCTACATGCGCAGCAACAACGCCACCGCCTGGTTCCCCTTCACCGGCGACTCCATCACCTACCAGGCCCTGGCCTACAGCGGCGGCGGCAAGGTCAAGGTCTACATCGACGGCCTCTACCAGACCACCCTCAACCTCTACAACCCCCTCACCTCCATCACCCGCACCCTCTCCTTCGAGGGTCTGGGGGCCGGTCCTCACGTCATGCAAGTCAGCGTCTACCGCGGCAGTGCCACCGTCGATGCCTTCCGTACCCCCGGCACCCCTCCCTTCTTCACCGAACCAACGCCCGGCAGCTTCGCCCGCTACGAAGAAGAATACGCCGACTTCCTCTTTAACGGGCTGCCCTACACCGCCACCGCCCGCACCTGGGCCCGCGACGACTCTGTCTTGTACAGCGAAGCAGGCGACGGCCAGGTCATCTATTCGCGCACGGCCGGCGACACAGCCAGCCTCACCTTCGACGGCACATGGGCTAGCATCGGCTTCTTCACCAAAGCCAACAGCGGCCAGGCAGAAATCTTCCTGGATGGCGCCAGTCAGGGCGTAGTAGACCTCTACAGCAATGAAGATGACGTCACCAGCCTCACCTTTGCCGGGCTGCTCACCGGCACGCACACCATTTCGGTAACCGTGTTAGGCACAGCCAATCCTTTGGCCAGCAACCAATACGTTTACCTGGACTACGTGGACGTGTGGGACGGCAGCCCCTTGCCAGATGGGACCTTCGAAGAGCTAAGCGACCGTGTCCTGCGCAGCGGCGGTTGGGAAGCCGTCGCCAACGCCAGCGCCAGCGGCGGCGTCTACATCGAAACCGGCAGCGGCGAACCAACCGTCTGGTTCCCGTTCATGGGCGACAGCGTCACCTACCAGGCCTTCGACTACTTCCGCTCCGACGAAGTGAGCATCTACATCGACGAGGTCTTCCTCGGCCGTTACGATATCTACACCGGTGTCGCCCCCACCATCACCTACTCCTTCGACGACCTGGGGCCAGGGCTGCACATCCTGAAAATCCGCGACTACCGCAACGAGCCAACGCTAGACGCCTTCATCTCCCCGGCCATCTCCGCGCCAACCCCACCGCCGCCGGCGCAGGTGTTTACGCGGGTGGAGGAAGACGACGCGGCCGTGCGCTACAACGGTCTACCCTACCCCGTTGCGGCCTCCACCTGGGACCGCACCGATGAGGTCTTCCGCGCCAGCGACGGCCAATACATCATCACCACCACCCCCGGCGATTGGGTCAGCCTGGACTTTGACGGGACCTGGGTAACGGCCGGTTTCGCCACCAACTTCCGCGGCGGGCAGGCAGAGGTCTTCATTGATGGCGTCAGCCAGGGGATTGTGGAATTGTACAGCCGCGATGATGACGTGACAGTCGTTACCTTCAACAACCTCCCCGACACGACCCATACCATCTCTGCCACCCTGCTCACCAGCCAGCACCCCAACTCCCTTGGCCGCTGGATGATGGTGGACTACTTCGACGTGTGGAGCGGCGACCCCTTGCCTGGCGGAACCTACGAAGAAACCCATCCCCTGGTCTATCGCAGCGACGATTACGACGATTGGGACGTTTTCAGCGAGGCGGCGGCCAGCGGCGGCAGCTACATCCGCAGCGCCTTCCAGCACGACAGCACGGTCTGGTTCCCCTTCACCGGCGACAGCGTGACCTTCCTGGGGTTGGCCAACAACCGCAGCGACCGCGTGGCCATCAGCATTGACGGCATTTCCTATGGCACCTTTAACCTGTACAGCGGCACGCCGGTGACGCGCCCCATCTCTTTCGACGGCCTGGGCACCGGCCCACACCTGATGCAGGTGCGCCTCAACCGCGACTATCTGGCAGCGGACGCCTTCATCGTGCCCGGCATCGCCCCGTTCTACGAACCGCCTGCCTACACTGGCATCGTGCGCTACGAAGAAGACGACCCGGCCCTGCTGTACAACGGCGCGTATGATTGGCGCACCCGGCCGCAATCCTGGTACGTCAACAAGAATTACACCACCGTCAGCGGCGGCTGGCACGTGGAATCGAATACGGCCGGAAACACGGTCAGCCTGACCTTCGACGGTCGTTGGGCCTCTGTTGGCTTCCGTGTGCGTAACGTCACCAGCCAGGCCGAAATCTTCATCGATGGCGCCAGCCAGGGCGTGTTCGACCTGAACAATCCCACCGAAGATGTGCGCTCCTACCAATTCCCCAACCTGATCACCGGCACGCACACCATCTCCGTCAGCGTCGTCGCCGGCACGGTCTACTTCGACTACTTCGACGCGTGGGACGGCCAGCCCATGTCCGATGCGTTGATCAATACGCGACGGGGCGAAGACAACAGCCATCTCCACTACACCTCTAACCTGGAAGACGCCGCCAACGCCAACGCTATCGGGGGTGACGTGCTTGTGCCCAGCCTCTGGTACGCCGATTCCAACGTCTGGTTCTCGTTCGTTGGCGACGCCTTCACCCTTTATGGCTTCACCTACATCTATGACAGTTTGGTGGATGTGTACATCGATGGCGTGTTGGTGGATACGCCCCAATTCAAATACCCCTATACCGAGCAGCCGCGGGCCCACCACTACACCGGTCTGGAGCCAGGCCCCCACGTCGTGCGCGTCAGCAACGTGAACAGCCTGCGCGTGGACGCTTTCCAGGCCAATCCGGCGCAGCCCGTGCCCTACCTGCCGCTGGCCGAATGGTGGGATAACACCCCGGCCGGGAACGGCGCGCCCTTCTTCGGTACCTTTGGCATTGCCGCCGGCATGACCGCCGGCGACCTGGACGGCGACGGCAGCGTGGAAATCATCGTCTCCGGCGACGACGTGATCAACTTTGGCACATTGTTCGTCTTTCGTGGCGATGGCGGCGACACCGGCGACGGCGATCCCATCCTCTGGAGTCACAACTTTGGCGGCGGCGTCTACCGCACCTGGGTCAGCTCCCCCGCCCTGGCCGAGTTGGACGGGCAGCCGGGCGCGGAGGTCGTCGTCGCCGCCGGAGATGAGCTGTGGGCCTTCCACGCCGATGGCAGCACATACTGGAACGTGCCCACCGCCAACATCTTCGAAACCCTATCCGCCCCGGCCATTGGCAACCTCGATCTGGACCCCGAACCGGAAATCGTCGCCAATTTGGGCGGCACAGTGGAAGTGCGCGAGCATGATGGCACGCTGGCCTGGAGCACCGCCGTGCCACCCTATGCCAATCCCCCCGTCCTGGCCGACCTGACCGGCGACGGCCTGCTCGACCTCATCCTCACCGGCTGGGACGATGACGTGTGGGTGTACGATTACAACGACGGCACGCCGCAGTTGGTCTGGACGGCCGTGCTGACCTCTTCGATGGCCGGGACCTTTGGCGCCCCGGCCGTGGCCGACATTGACGGCGACGGCAGCCCCGAAGTGATGGTCTCACATTATGGCGCGTTGACCGCCTTCAATGGCGAAGACGGCTCGGTACTGTGGACGACACCGCTCGACCCCGGCAATCCCGGCGGCGTTTCCGTGGCCGATTTGGACGGGGACGGCGAAATAAACATCCTCACGGGGATGCGCTATGAGTTCGAGACCAATCGCTTTGGCATGATCTACGCCCTCAACCCGGACGGCTCGCTGCTGTGGAGCGCCATCGCCGAAGACAGCAGCTCCGCCAACAACGCCTCCGTCCTCGACCTGAACGGCGATGGCGCATATGAGGTGGCCTGGAATGGCAAGGAGCAGGGTTTCACCATCTACAACGGCGCAGACGGCACAATCCTCTTCAATGAACCGCTGGCAAACTCGGCCACCGGCACCGACTACCCGCTCTTTGTAGACGTGGACGGGGACAGCAATGCAGAAGTGGTTGTGCCCACCATTCGCGGCCTGGTGGTCTTTGGGCAGGATGGCGTGTGGGGCGAGGCCCGGCCGTTGTGGAACCAGCACAGCTACCACATCACCAACGTCAACGACGACCTGACCGTGCCCTTCAGCGAGGCCAATAGTTGGCAGGTGCACAACACCTACCGCACCCAAACCAACCTGGTCAACCCGCTGCCCAACTTCAGCGTCAACCTGACGCACACGGTGGGCATCAGCGGCGTCACCGTCCTCACCGGCACCTTCTCAGCGCCGCCCACCACCGCCGCCGATCCGCTCTACGGCTGGGCCTACAGCCAGACCTGGGCGGAGACGGTGGCCGGCCGCAGCTTTGCCAGCCAGCTTAGCGATCTCCAACCGGGTGAAACCCGCCTCGTTGCCCAGGGGACAGAAGTGGTCTACACCCTGCCCAGCGGCAGCAGCCGCCTCACCCTGCCACCGCTCTACGTCAGCGTGCCCCACATCATCAGCGTTGCCCCGTTCTCGCAAACGGTAGGCACCGGCGGCACCGCCGTGTACGACCTGCTGCTCAGCAACCCGGCCGGGACCAGCGACACCTACACCCTCACCGTGGCCGGGCTGCCCGCCAGTTGGATCAGCCTGCCCACCAGCGTGAACCTGGCCGCCAACAGCAGCCTCACCCTGCCCCTCACCATCACCACCCCGGCCGGGACCAACCCCGCCAGCCTCGACTTCGCCGTCGACGTCCAAAACCAGACCGGCGGCACCGACCAGGCCACGGCCAACCTCACCCTCATCAACACCCTGGCCCTGAGCATCAGCCCGGCCGGGCAAGAGACCACCGCCGGCACCCCCCTCACCTGCTGACGCTGACCAACCGGGAAAGCGTGCCGCGCACCTACACCCTGACGGCCGTCGGCGAGATGACCATCGACGCGCCCGCGACTCTGACGGTGGCGGGCAATGGGACGGGAACGGCCGTGATCACCCTCACCTCCACCACCGTTGGGCCGCAGCCGTTTACCATCGGCGCGGCTGCGCCGGGCGGGGCGGCGGCCAGCGCCGATGGCGTGCTGGAGGTGCTGGCCGTGCCGCAGGCGGCGCTGAGTTTGTCTCCGGACCCGCAGGTGGTGGGGCCGGGCAGCACGGCCGTTTACACCCTGACGGTGACGAACCTGAGCGCCGTGGCCGAGACGTTTGCCCTGGATGTGGACGCTCCGGCGGGCTGGACGGCCGTCTTGCAGCAAAATGCCGGGCCGGTAAACGACGTTACCCTGCCGCCCGACGCCTTTAACAGCGCCGAGGTGCGCCTGCTGCTGACGCCGCCGGTGGGGACGGCCGTGGGCAATTACGACGTGACGGTGACGGCGACGGCGCAAAGCGTGGGCGCGGCCGCGGGCAGCGCCACGGCCGTGGCCCAGGTGGATACGCGCGGCGTGCAGGTGGAGATCATCTCCGGGCCGACGACGCTGGATCCACGGGATACGGCCGTGTGGAATGTGCGCATCACCAACACCGGCTCCGGGCAGAGCACCTATGATTTGCAGGCGGCGGGGGTTATGGCCCTGGCCGGGTCGCTTTCGACCAGCGCTGTGACTCTGAGTCCCGGCGCGTCGCAGACGGTGCAGCTTACCGCCGACGGGCTGGATTCGCTGCGGCCGCAAAGTTATCTGGTGAATGTAACGGCCGTGCTGCGCACCGATGCCCGCATCCACGCCGACGATACGGCGACGGTCGTCATCAGCGGCTATGAAGGGGTGACGGTGCAGTGGGAACCGGCCACGCAAACCATCACGGATACGTTGACGGCTCAGTTTACCCTGCTGATTACCAACACGGGCAATGTGAGTACCTGGTTTGACCTGGAAACGGCCGTGCCCAATGCCGGCGCCACAGGATCGCCGGGGCAGATTGTGCTGCCACCGGGCAGCGCGGCGCGCCTGCCGGTGACGGTGCGGGCGACGGGTCCGGGAACGTATGCGCTGACGGGAACGGCCGTCTCCCAGACCAGTTCCGCCGCCGACAGCGCCCAGGCTACCCTGGTCGTGGCCCAGACTGGTTACCGGATCCTGATTCCGATGATCTTCAAAGGGTCGTAACAACGAGGGAGTGATACGGCCGTAAGGCGCGAGAAATGACGCGTGATGCGTAATGGCCTCAGTTACGCATCACGCATCACCAAGTGGGCACGTAGCCGCGGTTTCTTACCGCGCTCCCGAAACGCGGTAAGAAACCCCGGCGACAACTTTTTGAAAAGATCAAGCTGATCTCCGAGCAAGATCAGGTTGATCTCCGAGCAAGATCAGGTTGATCTCCGAGCAAGATCAGGTTGATCTCGGAGCAAGATCAAGTTGATCTCGGAGCAAGATCAAGCTGATCTCCGAGCGAGATCAAGCTGATCTCGGAGCAAGATCAAGCTGATCTTTGTGAGAGATCAAGTTGATCTTTGTGAGAGATCAAGCTGATCTTTTTGAAAACCCAGCCTGATCTTTTGTTGAAGCTGCGCCTGGCGCTAAAGCCCCAGGCTGCCAAACAACGCCCGGTGAACCGGGCTAAACAAAGATAAAAGCCGGGTTTACCCGGCGTTGTTTTATAGCCCAGACGTTTACGTCTGGGCCAGGTTGACCGTTCCACACGCCTTTGCCTTACCCGCTAATTGCTGGCAACCAGCGGGCGCGGTTACAAAAACCGGCCAGGTCTGTTACAATCATCAACGAATTTCCCAAGGAGGTGATGACTGTGACTCATAAGCCCGAAACAAGCGCCAATCTGCATCTGGAAACCCTGGCCGTGCATGCCGGGGTGGAGCCGGACCCGGTGAGCGGGGCGGTGATGACGCCCATCTACCAGACATCCACCTATGCCCAGGAGGACGTGGCCGTCCACAAGGGCTACGAATACTCCCGCACCGATAACCCCACGCGCACGGCGCTGCAAACGGCGCTGGCGGCGCTGGAAGGCGGGCAGTATGCGCTGGCCTTTTCGTCGGGCATGGCGGCGATTGATACGCTGCTGCGTCTGGTAAAACCCGGCGAGCATGTGTTGTGCGGCAATGATGTGTACGGCGGCACCTTCCGCCTGTTCGATAAGATTTTGCGGGGGTATGGGCTGGCGTTTAGCTTTGTGGATGCGGCCGACAGCGATGAGTTTGCGGCGGCGATGCAGCCCAACACCCGGCTGGTCTGGCTGGAGACGCCGACGAATCCGATGCTGCGGCTGGCGGACATTGCGGCGGCGGCGGAACTGGCCCATGCGCAGGGGGCGTGGCTGGCGGTGGACAATACGTTTGCCTCGCCGGTGCTGCAACGGCCGTTAGCCCTCGGCGCCGATTTTGTGGTCCATTCCACCACCAAGTACATCGGCGGCCATTCGGATGTGGTGGGCGGGGCGGTGGTGGTGAACGATACGGCCGTCTACGAGCGCCTCAAGTTCCTGCAAAACGCCATCGGGGCGGTGCCGGGGCCGATGGACTGCTTTTTGACGCTGCGGGGCATCAAGACGCTGGCGCTGCGCATGGCCGCCCACTGCCGCAATGCCACGCTGGTAGCCCAATATTTAAGTGACCATACGGCCGTGGCCGAGGTCATCTATCCCGGCCTGGAGAGCCATCCCCAGCACGAGCTGGCGCGGCGGCAGATGAGCGGGCCGGGCGGCATGATTTCGTTTGTGCTGCATGGCGGCGAAGCGGCGGCGCGCCGGGTGGCGCGCGAAACGCGCCTCTTCACCCTGGCCGAGTCGTTGGGCGGCGTCGAATCACTCATCGAGCTGCCCGCGCCGATGACCCACGCCTCCGTCGCCGACTCGCCCCTGGCGGTAAACCCGGGGCTGGTCCGTCTTTCCGTTGGCATTGAAAACGCCCAGGATTTAATAGATGATTTGGGCCGTGTCTTGAGCCAGTTGGGGTAGAGCAAAGGATGAACGTAGCAAAATCCATTTTTAAGTTAATTCGCGATGCAGGTATGAAGTGGAGCGAGGATAAGGCCTCAATTTTTGCGGCTGCCCTGGCGTATTACACCATGTTTTCGCTGGCTCCGCTGCTGGTGTTGGTCGTCGCTTTTGCCAGCCGGATACTGCGGAATGCCAACGTCCAGGAAGTGCTGCTGAATTTTGTGCAGCTAAATCTGGGGGGGGACGTAGCCAGCATCGTGGCGGATATTTTGCAGTCGTCGGCGCTGCAAAGCGCATCTAGCCTGCTGGCTTCGCTGGTAAGCACGGTGATATTGATCTGGGGCGCGACCGGCGTTTTTAACCATCTCAAGCGGGCGCTGAACACGATTTGGGGCGTGGAACCGGCGGAAAGCTCAGGCTTGCACAGCATTCTGTACTTTATCCAGACGCGGCTTCTGGCGCTGCTCCTGGTGTTGGGATTGGGCGGGCTGTTAATTGCTACCGTGCTGTTCAACACAATTTTGTCGGTGGTAAACGGGCTGATAGCCGATTATTTTCCGAAGTTTACGGCCGTTTCCGAAGGCCAACAGGCTGGTCTGGTGCTGGCTTTCCTGCTGCCGGCGGTAGCCTTTGCCGTGATATTTAAGGCGCTGCCCGATGCCGAGGTGGCCTGGCGGGATGTGTGGCTGGGAGCTGTGGTAACGGCCGTGCTGTTTGCGCTGGGCAACTACCTCATCAGCATCTATTTGCGCTATTCCAGTGTGGCTTCTGCCTATGGCGCCGCCGGCTCACTGATTGTGATGCTGCTGTGGGTGTACTATTCCGCGCAAATATTTTTCTTCGGAGCGGAGTTTACCCAGGTTTATGCCAACCAGCATGGTTCTAAGGTGATGCCGGCGGAGCATGCGGTCGCCGTACGGCGCCAGCGCCTCGATGAGCTGTTGGAGCCGCCGGCCGCGCCGCCGCCGGCTTATCCCCTGGCGGCCTATCAACCGCCGCCGGGCGATAAGCCTCTGCGCCAGCGATCCAAGCAGTTGGGCTTTGGCCTCTTAGGTCTGGCGGCCGGGTTAATGGTCGGTTTTATCGCCAATCTGCGCCAAGATGGCTGAAGCGGCGGCAGGTCGCCTTACTTCGTGGCGATGTAGACGATCCATTCCTGGGCGTCGTAGAGAGGGAGATTGGCCCAGGCGGGATAGGGGGAAACGGCCGTAAAGCCTGCTTGCTTCATGACGGCCGTCATCTTTTCCACCTCATAAGCCTGGTCGCAAAGTTGTATTTCTTCAAATTCCCCCGTATCCAGATGCAAAGTCTGGAAGCGTTCTAACACAAGCTGCTCCTCTTCATACCAGATGCGTTCGCCCAGGTGCAGGAAGGGAGCATCGCCCCATAAGCCCTGGTCGTCGGTGAACCACCAGGTGCTGTTCTTTTTATCCAGGCGATCCGGATTAAGCAGTTCTACGGCCAGCTTGCCGCCCGGTTTTAAGGACCGCCCAATGGTTTGCAGCAGGGCGGCCGTTTCTGCCGGGGTAAACACCGATAATTGGCCGTACAGGAACAAAGCCGCGTCGTACTGGCCGGTTTCGGGGACAAACTGGCGCACGTCTTGTTCGATGAAGGTGCAGCGGTCGCCGACGTTTTCCACGGCCGCCAGTTCCCGCGCATAGGCGATGGACGCCGGGCCAAAATCCACGCCCGTAATGTAGCAGCCGCGCTTAGCCAGATCAACAGCATAGAGGCCGGGGCCGCAGGTGGCATCGAGGATACGGTCGCCGGACTGCAGATGCAGCGCAGCCCACAGCCAATCCAGCAGGATGAGGCGTTCGGGCGTACGGCGCGAGGCTGCCCCGTGGCTCTGGTCCAGATGCTCGCGCAGCATGCGCTGGGAAAACTCCGGGTCGTTCCAGGGCAGGTTGCCGCCATAGGCCCAGGGTACAGGCCGTTCTGGCCGATTGTAAATGCGCCAGAGTGCCTGGCTAAGTTTGTGTGTTTCTGGTGTCATTGTGCCAACTCCGTTGGTGAGAAAGTGTTTCATTCGCCGCCAATTATATCATCCTGTACACTTCTGTAAGGCGAAAACAGCTGCCTGGGAGAAAACCATGTTTGATTCTTTGCCAGATTTACCCGTCGCGCAGCGCTGGCGGCAGCAGACTTTTCCGGCCCCCATTGTGGTTGCTTTGATCCGCCGTATAGAAAGCGGCGCTGAACCGCAGTATCTTTTGATCCAGCGCAATGGGAAGACGTATGGTGGGCAGTGGGCGCTGGTGGGTGGTAAGTGGGATTTTGGGGAGACACTGGATACGGCCGTTTTGCGTGAAGTGCGCGAAGAGACAAATCTGCAAGCAAATTTCGTGGCCCTGCGCGGCGTCGTCAGTGAACGAGTTGTGCCGCCCAGCGAAGCTTTGCCCGGCGCCCATTTTTTGCTGTTGGTGTGCGAACTGTCTGCGCCTGATGGGGAGGCGACCGAGCAAAAAGAGGGCGCAGTGGCGTGGTTTACCCTGCCGCAGATCGACCACCTGCATGCCCATCAAGCCATTATCCCCAGTGATTACGCCATGATTCAGCGCTTCACGCCGGCCAGGGGTGACATGATTCACATCGAGGCCGAGATGGTGTCGGCCATTGGCGGAGTGAGCGGGCATATGACGGAACTGCGCCGCTTTGAAGAGATGAACGGCCGTTAATGCTTCCTGCTGCCTCGTCCTTCATTGGCCGGGTGGTGACGGTGCAAATTGACCGGCCGCTGGGCAGCCGCCATCCGGAGCACGGTTTTATCTACCCGCTCAACTATGGGTACGTGCCGGGCGTTTTAGCCGCGGACGGCGAAGAGCTGGACGCCTACGTACTGGGCGTTTTTGAACCGACGGCCACTTTTACGGGACGATGTACGGCCGTTATCCACCGCCTGAATGACCGCGACGACAAACTCATCCTCGTCCCCGACGGCCGTGAGTACACCAACGACCAAATCCGCGCCCTGGTAGAGTTTCAGGAACGTTTTTTTGTGTCCGAGATTCGGCGGGAGCCGTGACCGCTAAACAAGAGGCGGCGCACAAGTAGCGCTATGGCAAATTACCGCGAGTTGTTCATCTTCGTGGCCGGTTTTGTCGTTATTGCCCTGGCAAGCAGGCAAATCGGCGCTTTTCTGGCTGCCAAAGCGCAGCTACCGCTCATCAGCGGCTTTTTGCTGGCAGGAGTGGTTGCCGGTCCGTACGTGCTCGACCTGATACCGGCCGAGGCGTTGGAGCATTTGCGTCTGGTCGACCAGTTGTCTCTGGCGGTGATCGCTTTTGCCGCCGGCAGCGAATTGTATCTGGAGGAGATGCGCAGTTCGCTGCGCAGCATTTCCTGGGTGGTACTGGGGAATGTTTTGGCGGTGCCGGTCCTGGGCACGGCCGTTGTCCTGTTGCTGGCCGATTACATCCCTTTCATGCGCGAGATGGACACGCTGGGCCGGCTGGGTGTCTCGTTGATGATCGGCGCGATCCTGGTGGCTCGCTCGCCCTCCTCGGCCATTGCCATCATCAACGAACTGCGCGCTAAAGGCCCCTTCTCTAAAACCGTGCTGGGCGTGACGATGGTCACCGACGTGGCTGTGATTATTCTGTTTGCCATCAGCCTGGAGGTGGCCGATGCGCTGCTGACGCGCCTGGGGTTGAATCTCGCCTTTTTGCTGCTGCTGGCGGGTGAACTGATGCTAACCGGGCTGGTGGGTCTGGCGCTGGGCTGGCTGATGGCCTGGGTGCTGGCCCACCGCCTGCGTCCGGCCCTTAAAATTGCCTTGCTGCTGGGAGCGGGTCTGGGCACTTTTTTGTTGACGGCGAGTTTGCGGGAGGTAACGGCCGTTTACCTGCCCTTCGAGATTTTGTTAGAACCGCTGCTTATTTGCCTCATCGGCAGCTTTTGGGTGACCAACTATACCCCCTACCGCGCCGAATTCTTGCGCATCATCCACGACGTAGGGCCGCCCACCTACGTCTTGTTCTTCACCCTGACGGGTGCATCGCTGGCGCTGGACGTGCTGGCGACGGCCTGGCTGGCGGCCCTCGCCCTGTTCATCATCCGGTTGGTAGGCATCTTCCTCGGTTCACTGGGGGGCGGCATGGCAGCCGGCGATCCGATGAAGTACAACCGCCTCAGCTGGATGACCTACGTGACGATGGCCGGGGTGGGGTTGGGGCTGGCTAAAGAAGCCGCCGACATTTTTCCCGAGTTTGGCATCGAATTCGCCACGGTCGTTATTGCCGTTATCGTGGTCAGCCAGTTGGTGGGACCGCCGCTGTTCAAATGGGCCATTGTGCGCAGCGGCGAAGCCCGACCGCGCCACGAGACGCCTTCGTTTGACGGCGTGCGCGATGCGCTGATCTTTGGCTTGCGGCCGGACGCGGTGTTGTTGGCCCGGCAGCTCGGCCATCATGGCTGGCAGGTGAAGGTGGTATGCCTGGAACCGGCCGAAATTGAAGGATTGGAAACGCCGGACGTGACGGTTGCCTATCTGTCGGAATTGAGCGTGGAAGCCCTGCGTGACCTGGGCATGGCGCAGGCGGACGCAATTGTGGCTATGCAGTCGGATGAACTGAACTACCAGATTTGCGAACTGGCCTACGAGCACTTTGGCACGCCGACGATGGTGGCTTATCTGCTGGACCGGTCGATGTTTGAGCAGTTTTACCGGCTGGGGGTGTCGGTGGTGGAGCCGCAAACGGCCGTTGTCAGCCTGCTCGACCACTTTGTACGCGCTCCGGTGGGCACGTCCATGTTACTGGGCATGCGCACAGCGCAGGACGTGGTCGATGTGGAACTGCGCAATCCCGATTTGCATGGCCTGACGCTGCGCGATCTGCGGCTGCCTCTGGACATTCTGGTACTGTCTGTGCAGCGCAACGGCGAGACAATCATCTCCCGCGGTTATACCCGGCTAGAATTAGGAGATCGGATCACCATGGTCGGGTCAGTAGCCAAACTTGAGGAAGTCATGGTACGCTTCGGCAACTAGGTCACAGGAGTAGGCTGGTTTGGGTTCCTTTGGCCGTGAATCTGTAAAATTGTTTTCGACATAGTGGTTATTCGTTATGCCTTTACTACCTGGTGAAATCCTCAATACGCGCTACCGCATCGTCCACTTGCTGTCGGCCGGGACTTATGGCTGCACCTACCGCGCGCGGGACATTGTGGATGGGCGCGACGTGGCCATCAAAGAATACCTGGACCCGGCGGTGGAAACGCAGAAGCGGTTTCGGGCAGAAGCGCGCCGTTTGAGCGAGCTGCAGCATCCGCAGTTAACGGCCGTTCTGGATCACTTCGCCCTGGAAGATGTAGGCCAATACCTGGTCAGCGCCTACGTCGATGGCGTTGATTTGCAAAGTTTGCTGGTCGAATACGGCCCGCTGCCCTCTGACCTGGTCATCGTCTGGCTGCAGGCCGTTTGCAAACCGCTGGCTTATTTGCACGAGAAGGGCCAGTTACACCTGGACATCAAACCGGCCAACGTGCGTCTGACGCCGACAGGTGAGGTGTTCCTGGTGGACAGCGGTCTGCCGGGACTGGGCGTGCGCCCGCACGCGCCCGGTTACGGCGCGCCGGAACAGCAGGCACGCCAGGAAGTGACGCCGGCCAGCGATATTTACAGCCTGGGGGCTACGCTTTACGCCTTGCTGACGAACACGCAGCCGCCCAACGCCCTCAGCCGCGAGAGCGGCCTGGAGGATTTGAAACCGGCGCGCGAAGTGAACCCCAACGTGGAGCCCTATCTGTCTATTGTGGCTAACCGGGCCATGTCTTTGCGGCCGGACGTGCGCTACGAAACGGCCGTGGACTTTGCGCGCGCCCTGGAACGGCCGTCCGGTCATCCCGCCCCGGAAATCAGCAACCTGCGCCGCACGCCGGATCCGCAGCTGCTGGCCCCGGCGCTGCGCCCTGCACCACCGCGCCGCCGGCGGCAGATCGAGCGGCGTACCACCTGGGCGCTGCTGATCCTGCTGCTGATTGTCGTGGGCATAGGCGCCACGGTGAGCCTGGTTAATCTGAATGCGGCCAACGAGACGGTGGGTGAGGCGGAAGCGACGGCCACGGTTGAATCGGCCGTGGTGGCCGCCCTGACGGCCATCGCCCCCACACCTTCACCGCTGCCGCGCCCCACCGAACTGCCCACGCCGACGCCGCAGCCGTTTATCACGGAGACAGGTTCGCGCATGTTGTATGTGCCCTCGGGCACTTTCCGCATGGGGGATGATGAGGGAGAACGGGACGAACGGCCGTCGCGCATGGTGCAAATCGACGCTTTTTTCATTGACGAGACGGAAGTGACGGTCGGGCAGTACGCCCAATGTGTGGAGGCCGGGGCGTGCCGCGAGCCGCGTGTTTCCAGCGAAAACTATTACGGCAACCCCTCTTTTGTCGATTACCCGGTGATTTTTGTGAACTGGTACGACGCGGAAACGTTCTGCGAATGGCGCGAGGCGCGCCTGCCTTCGGAGGCGGAGTGGGAGATGGCCGCCAGCTACGACACCGTGGAAAATGTGCGCTATCGCTTCCCGTGGGGGGACGTGTTTGACGGCAACCGGCTAAATTTTTGCGACGCGAACTGCACGCATAACAGCCGCGACCCCAACTATGATGATGGGTATCGTTATGCCGCGCCGGTGGGGACGTATCCAGACGGCCGTTCCCCGCTGGGAGCGTATGACATGGCCGGTAACGTGGTGGAATGGATCCGCGATTGGTATGGGTTCAGCTTCTACCGTGAAGGTGAAGATACCAATCCGTTTGGCCCGGCAGAAGGTGATTTTAAGGTGGTGCGTGGCGGCTCCTGGCTGGCAACGGCCGACGAAGTGGAAACGTCAGCGCGCGGTTCGTTTGATCCGCTGGTAGCGCAGTCCAACGTGGGTTTTCGCTGCGCGATGCCGCCGCCTTAGACCCAAAGGGTTTCAGAAAACCCTTTGGGTCCGGGTTTTATTGCACGACGACTTCGACGAACGGCCGTTTCCGCGTTTCGTCATAAAGATAACGGCTCAGCGCGCCCTCTAGCTTGCCCGATAAGCCATCTGTGCTGTTGGCCTGCTGCCGCACCACACGGGCGATGGTGTCCACCGCGCCTTCCACCAGTTCTTCGTCATCCAGGTTGGCAAAGCCATGCGAGACAAATTGGGGCTGCCCCAACAGATCGCCACGGTCGTTGGTTTTAACCACGGCAATGAAAAAGCCATTCTCCGCCAGTTTTTCCCGCTCGCGCACAATCGACCAACCTGTATCGCCCACGGCCGCACCATCGACAAACACGTAGCCGCCCGGCAGACGCGGGCAAACCGTCAGGCTGTGCTCGTCTAACTCCAGGGGCGTGCCGTTTTCCACAACGGCAATGTTTTCGGGTGCAATGCCCAACTGCCGCGCCAGTTCTGCATGCTGTTTCAGGTGGCGCAGCTCGCCGTGGATAGGCACCAGGAACTTGGGGCGAATGAGATTAATCAGCAGTTTCATTTCTTCCTGGCTGGCGTGGCCGGAGACGTGGACGTTGGCGATGCGTTCGTATAGGACGTTGGCGCCGCGCTGGTAGAGGCGGTTGATGGTGCGAAAGACAAGTTCCTCGTTGCCGGGGATGGGGTGAGCGGAAAAGACGATGGTATCGCCTTCGTGGATGCGGAAACGGGGATGCCGGCCGCTGGCTAATCGGCCCATCACGGCCGAGGGTTCGCCCTGGGAACCGGTGGCCATGATAACGACCTGGCTGTCGGGCAGGTTGGCCGTCTGGCTGATGTCGATGAGCAGGTCATCGGGGATGTCCAGGTAGCCAAGGCGGGTGGCCATTTTGGTGTTGTCGCGCATGGAACGGCCGGTGATGGCCAGTTTACGGCCGTATTTCTGAGCCATGTCTGCCACCTGCTGGATGCGCGAGATGAGCGAAGCGAAGGTGGCGACGATGATGCGCCCTTCTGCTTTGCGGAACAGCGCATCGAACGCCTCTGCCACGACCATTTCCGACGGCGTCCAGCCGGGGCGGTCGGCGTTGGTGCTGTCTGCCAGCAGGCAAAGCACGCCGCGCTCGGAAAATTCGGCCAGCTTGGCGAAGTCCGGCGGCCAGCCATCGGTTGGCGTGTGGTCAAATTTGTAGTCGCCGGTGTGGACGATGAGGCCGACCGGCGTGGTAATGCCAAATCCGACGCAGTCGGGGATGCTGTGCGCCACATGGAATGGCTCAACTTTGAACGAACCGATATACAAGGTTTCGCCGGCCTGAATTTCCACCAGGTCCACGCGTTCGCGGACAGCCTGGCGCAGCTTAACTTCGATCAGGCCGGCGGTGAGGGGCGTGGCGTAGATGGGCGCGTGGACGTATTCCATCAGGTGGGGCAGGGCGCCCACGTGGTCTTCGTGACCGTGGGTGACGAGCACACCTACTATATTGTCCAGTTTGTCCATCAGGTATTTAAAATCTGGGATGATGAGATCAATGCCCAGCATATCGTTTTCGGGGAACATGACGCCGGCATCGACGATGAGAATTTCATTTTCGTATTCGATGACGGTCATGTTTTTACCGATTTCGCCTAATCCCCCGAGTGGGAGTATGCGTAACTTAGAATCCATAAATCCTCCGCATGGTAAAAAAGGGTCGATAAAATAGTTTCACTGTGGTTCTGATCCGGTAGAAAGTCCGGATCCGAGCCGACAGATTCGGGTCTTGGGTTATGTTAGGGTTGGCGGTGTGATGGGGGAGTGGGTAGACGGCCGTTCCGTTTGCAGCCTGTGGGGAGCGAACAGCCATGGGTGAGTATCTAGTTGGACGATCAAACGTGCGCAGTTGAATGCTTTTCAGGTAAACAGCCAGGCCCATAACGTGACGATTAAAATGGTTTGAACAATAGACAGGGCAATGGTGAGGCCCCAGAGACTTTTGGGTTGTGAACGGACGAGGGGTTGGGCCACGGCCGTTTTGGAAACATCTGGTTTGGGGGGGTCGGGATTGGAGTGGGCCTGCCGCGCCTGCGCCTGTTCCGCTTCCGTGGCTCCCTCATAGCGCAAAATGGCGGCCGAAATATTGTCCTGGCCGCCGCGGCTGTTTGCCAGTTCGATTAATTTTTGCGTGGCCTGAGCCGGCTCGCCAGAGGTGACAATCTCGGCCAACTCGTCGTCCGATACGTGGCGGATCAGCCCATCGGAACACAGCAAGACGATATCGCCAGGCTGCATAGACTGCTCGAACAGGTCAATTTTGGGTGTGCGCTCGGAGCCTAAGCTGTAGAGGATGACATTGCGGCGGGGATGGTACTCGGCCTCTTCGGCAGTGATGGCGCCTTCTTCCAGGAGTTTAGCCACCAGACTCTGGTCTTTGGTGATTTGCTGGATACGGCCGTTGCGCCACAAATACCCCCGGCTGTCGCCTACGTTGGCAATAAAAGCCTGTGGCCCTTGAAACACCGCCGCGACCATCGTTGTGGCCATGCGGCTGTTGGCATCGCGCTCGGCCACCATCTGCCGCAGATCGGTATTGGCGGATTGCATGGCGTCAACCAGGCGCTGCCCCCAATTGGCATTATCCGCGGTGTTGAGGTAATGGGCCAGCGTGCGTTCGCTGGCAAACTGACTGGCCACCTCCCCGGCGTCGGCGCCGCCTACGCCGTCGGCGACGATGTAGAGCCACCCATTTTGAGCTTCGTCGGCGGTGTCGGCCGGTTCACGGAACGTTACAAAATCTTCGTTGTGATTACGGACGCGGCCAACATCTGTCCGTAGAAATGCATTGATTAATTTGGGTGCACTCATGTCGGAGACTATATACAGAAATGCCGGGATGGGCAAGAGGCCGGCGCGGGTTGGCGTCAATTGGGACGGCTACGGCCGTAACCGTCCCTGCAGCATTACAGTGTCAGGATAAGATAAATCAGGAAACCGCCCACTACAAGGGCCAGGATGATCAGAATGGCCAGGACTAAAGTCATTGAGGACGAGCCTGTACCTTTTTTGGCAGGCGCCGGTTTTGCCTTTTTCACGGCGGCCGGTTTGGCCGGAGATAGGTCGGGTTCCGCAGTGGATTTTTCGACTGCGAGTTCGGGTGACACCGGAGTAACCATCACGGTGGCGGGGACGGCCGTTTCTTCTGGCGATTCGGCCTGCTCGTCTTCTACAGCCCATTCATCGACGACGTTGCCTTGCAGCCAGTCCGGCAGTTCCTCGGCTTCGGGTTCTGAAAAGATTTCTTCCAGATCGTCTTCTGGCACCGCTTCGACATAGGAATCGGGTAAATCGTCGGCCATCCAAAGGGGGAGCGCGTCGCTGCTTTCCTGTTCGGCGAGAGACAAATCGTCTGAACTGACAGCGACCGGGGAAACGGCCGTGAGCGCGGCTAACCTCTCCTGGGCTTTCTGGTGATCCGGCTCCAGGGCCAGCACACGGTTCAGGTACGTGACTTGCTTCTCTTCAGAATCAACCAGCAGGCTTAACAAATACCAGGCCTGGGTTTCATCCGGATTTTCTTGTAATGTCTGGGTCAGAAGATACTGCGCTTTTTTGTTGTCGCCGCTGCGTACAGCGGCTATTGCCTGTTGTAATTTTTGATTCATGTTGTCCCCTCACGCGGTGCTAATCCCAAATTTGCCAACCGACAAATCACCATCGAACAAAGTGCCTTTATGTCAAACATTTTAGCACGTCTCTGATGATTTTTCGAGTAGTTGATCATAAATGGGGCAGGGAAAGTAACGGCCGGCAACCTGATGGGCGGCGGCAACGGCCGTCAGGTCTGCCTGCCGCGGGATATTCAGGCCATCCAGAATCCGGATCAGTTCGCAAATGGAGAGACCCATGACGGCCGTATAACACCCCGTCAGAGCGGCTACCGGCTGAAAAAGCGGGTGTTGGATGGCGTACGCGCCGGCTTTGTCCAGCGGATCACCGCTGGCAACGTAGGTGGCAATTTCTTCGTCGGTGTAATTGCGCATGGTGACGACGGCCGTGTTGACACGTTTTGTCATCTGCCCGGAACGGACGTCCAACACAACCAAGCCCGTTTGAACCTCATGCTGGCGATGGCGTAGGGCGCGCAGCATTTCCCACGCCGCTGCGGCGTCTACAGGTTTACCCAACATTTGTTGATCGAGCGCTACGATGGTATCGGCGGCAATGATGAGGGTGCGCGCCGTGCGGTTTTGTAGGCGGGCGGCAATGGTGGTGGCTTTAAGAACGGCCGTTTCTACCGCATTCACCGCTGGGTCTGGATGGGTGATGCTGCTTTCGTCCACGTCGGCCACCTGCACCGCAACAGGATACCCCAGCAGCCTGATCAATTCTTGCCGCCTGGGTGATTGCGAGGCCAGAATCAAGTGCATTCCTTAATCCTCAGGCAGTGGCAGGAAACCAAAAAGGCCAACCGCAATCGAGTTGGCCTCTTGGTTTTCAATGACAAGGGGATGCTTATTTTAGTTCGACGACAGCGCCGGCTTCTTCCAACTTGGCTTTGGCATCCGTGGCCGCCTCTTTGCTGACGCCTTCCATCACGGTGCCCAGACCATCGACAACCTCTTTGGCCTCTTTAAGACCTAAACCGGTCAGGGCGCGAACCTCTTTAATCACATTGATCTTCTTCGGACCAATGTCTTTGAGGACTACGTTGAACTCAGTTTGTTCTTCCTCTTCAGCGGCAGCTTCGCCAGCAGCCATGACGCCAGGAACCATGCCCATAGCCATCGGCGCGGCAGCGCTTACGCCCCATTTTTCTTCCAACATTTTCGCCAGCTCAGCTGCTTCCATCAGGTTCAGGCTGCTCAGGTCTTCTACAATTTTAGCTAAATCCGCCATTTTAAAATTACCTCCAAATTAGGTTCAGTTCTTAGATTTGATAAAATTTTGGGTGATTAAGCTGCTTCCGCGGCTTCTTCACTTTTGGCATAGGCATCAATAACGTTGATGACTTGCCGTACACCATTGGTAATGATCGATGCAATATTGGTCGCCGGAGCATTGATCAGGCCAATCAACTGGCCTCGCAACTGATCCAGGGACGGCAGTTTGGCCAGAGCCTCCACTTCCTCAACCGACAAAATACGGCCGCTTAAAATAGCGCCGCGGAGAACCATATTCTCATCACTCTTCGCAAAATCAACCAGGGTTTTGGCCAGGGCTGGTACTTCATTCATGGCAAAACCGGTAGCGATTTGCCCCTTCAGAATTTCTGCGGGAATGGGATGATCGGTTTGTTCCAGAGCGATTTTGAGCAAAGTATTTTTGGTAATGTGGAAACGGCCGTCGGCCTTCGCTACCTCATCACGCAAAGCTTCCATTTTTTTGACATTCATACCCTTGTATTCCGTCATAAAAATGGCTCGGCTGTCATTAAGCAGTTCTGTATACTGCGCCAACAGTTCGTCTTTCCGATCTTTTGATATTGCCAAAGGATGTCACCTCCTTGTCAGAAAATAAAAAATCCTCGCACAACCAGCGCGAGGATTCTAAATCACATAAACACTCTGCACCCTCAACACGAGCACAGATGATGCTTCACTATGTTTGAATCCCCACCTCGGCTGGCCAATTTAAGGCTTGAAACGACTCTTTGAGTTGTCTCGCCGCCAACTGTCTACAGCAGGAAAAAATAAATTGTTACCAAGCTCTGAAAAGAGCGAAGGATATTTTACCCTACAGCTTCCGCTGTATCAAGGCGAATACCAGGACCCATAGCATTTGCCACAGTTATACGGCGAATATAGGTGCCTTTCGTGGCAGCCGGGCGATTCCGCTTAATTGCATCTATCACCGATTGCAAATTTTCACGGAGTTGCTCTTCGGTAAAGCTGGCTTTGCCAATTGGAGCATGGACATTCGCTGTCCGATCAACGCGGAATTCAACACGTCCAGCCTTGGCTTCTTCGATGAGGCGGGGCAGGTCAGAACCGGGCGCTACTGTGCCCGCTTTAGGATTAGGCATCAACCCGCGAGGGCCCAAAATACGCCCCAAACGGCCGACTTTGCCCATCATTTGCGGTACGGCAATCGCCACGTCAAAATCAGTCCACCCAGACTGGATTTTTTGGATCACTTCATCGTCAGCAATATAGTCGGCGCCCGCTTCTTCGGCTAAACGCGCATCTTCCCCTTCGGCAAAGACCAGCACACGCACTGTTTTACCCAGACCATGCGGCAGCAGGACAACGTCGCGCACCTGTTGGTCAGCGTGCCGGGGATCAACACCTAAGCGAAAATGCACTTCCACCGTCGGATCAAAGTTGGTATATGCCGTTTCTTTGATCAGTTTGACGGCTTCTTCCCGGCTGTACAACTTATCGCGGTCGACTTTTGCGGCCGCTTCCAAATATTTACGTCCTCGTTTTGGCATGATAGCTCCTTGTGGTTTTATCGAACAAAGAAATTGGTTCTCCCACGACTTTAGTCACTTACTTTTCAACTGTAATGCCCATGCTGCGGGCCGTACCAGCAATGATTTTCATGGCGCTTTCTACATCGCGCGCATTGAGATCCTTCAACTTAATTTCAGCGATTTCGCGCAGTTGATCCTGGCTGATGGTGCCTACTTTGTCGCGATTGGGTACGGCGGAACCGCTTTTAACCCCGGCTGCTTTGCGCAGCAAATCGGCAGCCGGCGAAGTTTTCAGGACAAAGTTGAAGCTGCCATCCTGAAAGACTGTCACTTCAACAGGAACAATCTGCCCCACCATGCTGGATGTTTTGGCATTGTATTCCTTGCAAAACTGCATAAGGTTAATGCCGTGCGGGCCGAGCGCCGTACCGACAGGGGGAGCCGGATTCGCTTTGCCGCCATTGATTTGAATTTTTACTACTGCTTTGACTTTCTTTGCCATTTCATTCTCCTTGGAGTCCAGGCGCCCATTTGTACAGGCTCCTCCTAACATGAAACAATGAATTGTGGCTGCTGATGTTCACCAATCACAATTCATCGTTTGCTAAAAAGACGAACGTTATTCGAATGTTATTAAACTTTTTCGACGTGCAAGAAATCCAACTCGACCGGCGTTTCCCGGCCAAAGAAGGAAACCATGACCCGGACTTTGGCTTTTTCCTGGTCAATTTCTGCCACAGTGCCAATAAAATCGGCAAACGGCCCTGTACCGATACGCACTTTTTCGCCAATCTGGAAATCAAACTTGACTTTAGGCGCTTCGGCTTCCATGCGGTTCATAATTTTGGCAACTTCTTCGGGCCGCAGGGGAGTGGGGTCATTGCCCATGCCTACAAAACCGGTGACGCCAGGTGTGTTGCGGACAACGTACCAGGAATCTTCGTCTAGAAGCATTTGCACCAAAATGTAACCAGGGAATACGCGGCGTTCTACTGTTCGTCGCTTACCGTCTTTAATCTCAATTTCTTCTTCGGTGGGCACAACGACATCGAAGATTTTATCTTGCATACCCATTGTTTCGATGCGTTGCTCAATGCTGTGCCGCACTTTGTTTTCGTACCCGGAATAGCAGTGGACGACGTACCAGTAACGGCCGTCATCATCTACCGGGCTCATATCCTGATCTGCTGTCACATCTTCCTCTAGCAGATCCAGGTCATTCAATTCATCATCCATCATATCACTCATCACCACACCACATATCCAAAAAAGTAAGCACTAAACGCCTACTATCGTACGGATAAGCATGTGAATTGATTGTGAAAAAATAAGATCCCAAAACCACAAAAAAGCAGCCATTAGGGTTGAAACCGCCAGCACAATGGCGGTAAGGCGCCACGATTCTTCCCGAGTGGGCCAGGTAACTTTCCGCAGTTCACCCCGAGTTTCCCGAAAGTACCGGGTTACCGGGTTGGCCGGCTTAGCGCCCTTCTTTTCGACCTTTTTTGCCTTATCTTGTTTAGGTTTTTCGACCTTTTCTTCTTCTTTTGTCACAGCGCACCATTACCTATGATAATTAACCACTGGGCGGAACGCCGCCCAGTGGTTTTACAGGGGGTGCAGGAATCGAACCCGCAGCCTACGGTTTTGGAGACCGTCGCTCTGCCAATTGAGCTAACCCCCTACATAACGCAATTATACCACTTTAACGCGTTTCGCGGTGCAAGCGATGGCAACGGCAGCGAGGGCAGTACTTCTGCAGTTCCATGCGCCCAGGGTCGTTCCGCCGGTTCTTCTCAGTTAAGTAATTACGCTCTTTACACTCTGTGCAAGCCAGAGTGACGTGTAAACGAACAGCTTTCTTTGCCATGATAATAAACCTGTTGAAGGGGTGCAATCGTTTGCACCCCTTCTAAATGTTAGTCTAATTTACTTAATAATCTGGGTAATGACGCCAGCGCCAACGGTCAGGCCGCCTTCGCGAATGGCAAACTTGCTGCCCTGCTCCAGCGCCACTGGCACAATCAACTTCACGTTCAGGTTCACATTGTCGCCGGGCATCACCATCTCCACACCCTCCGGCAAGGTGATCTCGCCGGTTACATCCAACGTGCGGATGTAGAACTGCGGCCGATAGCCAGGGAAGAACGCCTTGTGACGGCCGCCTTCATCCTTACGCAGCACGTACACCTCACCCATGAACTCGGTGTGCGGTGTGATGCTCTTCGGCGCGGCCAGCACCTGCCCCCGCTCAATCTCGTCACGCGCCACACCACGCAGCAGCAAACCGGCATTGTCCCCAGCCTGGACCTTGTCCAGAATCTTGTGGAACATTTCCATGGAGGTCACCACCACTTTGCGCGTCTCTTCCCGCAGTCCGACGATTTCCACTTCGCTCATCGGCGTCAGGGTGCCACGGTCCACACGACCGGTGACCACTGTGCCACGCCCTTTGATGGAGAACACATCCTCGATGGACATCAGGAAGGGTTTGTCAACCGGCCGTTCTGGCTGTGGAATGTACTCGTCCACCACGCGCATCAGCTCCCAGATGGGCGCGTATTCCGGCGCATCCGGGTCGGTGCTCTCGCACGTCAACGCCTGCAAGGCGCTGCCGCGCACGATGGGGGTCTCGTCGCCGGGGAATTCCTGGCTGTCCAGCAGCTCACGCAGTTCCAGTTCTACCAGCTCCAGCAGTTCCTCGTCGTCCATCATGTCGCATTTGTTGAGGAAGATGACCATCGCCGGGACTTCTACCTGGCGGGCCAGCAGCACATGCTCCCGAGTCTGGGGCATGGGTCCATCAGGGGCCGCTACCACCAGAATAGCGCCGTCCATCTGCGCCGCGCCGGTGATCATGTTTTTGATGTAGTCACGATGCCCGGGGCAGTCGACGTGAGCATAGTGCCGGTTTTCGGTTTCGTATTCCACGTGGGCAATCGCGATGGTGATGCCGCGTGCTTTTTCTTCCGGCGCGTTGTCGATCTGGTCGAAGGCCCGGAAGTCAGCCCAACCTTTCAGGGACAGCGTCTTGGTGATGGCGGCTGTCAAGGTGGTCTTGCCATGGTCGATGTGACCGATGGTGCCAATATTGCAGTGTGGCTTCTCGCGCACAAATTTTTCTTTGGCCATTGCTTAACCCCTCATATCATTAAATATGATCTATAAAATAGTACCATCTGCCCAAGCAGTAGGTACCATGTACGGTAACCTTTCACAAGAATACCCCGCTACCCTCTTCAATTCTGATGAGGGAACGGGGCATAAAGCCCACGATGGGATTTGAACCCATGACCTCATTCTTACCAAGAATGCGCTCTGCCGACTGAGCTACGTGGGCAATTGGCTGGCGATATAATTCAGTTTAGCCGGTATTTACGGGACTGAATTACAGTGGGCCAGGTAGGACTCGAACCTACGAAGGCGTTGCGCCAGCGGATTTACAGTCCGCCCCCTTTGCCACTCGGGACACTGACCCAGGTCTTGGTTTAGCCAAGCCGACGATGGGACTTGAACCCATAACCTATGCTTTACAAGAGCATTGCTCTGCCAATTGAGCTACGTCGGCATGTCAACGATTATCTGTTAACTGTAAAGGTGATGCTTAATTTCAGGTACTGCGTACACCGAACGCCAAGTATAGCAAGTGTGGTATTTTCGTCAACTAAAAGCAACGAAAGCCCTTGCCTGCAGCTGGCCTTTAGCGATTAATTTTTAGTTGACTAATGTACCTGGGTGATTTTCTGACTTTAGTTTAAAGCAGGTATCGCTGTGAGGCAAATTTTGGGGGCTAACGGCCGTTTCCCGCTCCAACCCTGTCTTTCTAGAGCCACGACCAAACTGAAGTATAATGGTGGCTGTTGTGGGTTTGTGCTTTTAGGATTTGTATGGGCAGTGGATGGTTTGTACTTGTATTGAACACGACGAGTTGCTGCCAGGGATGTTTTTTGTGCGATGGATGTGACGGTCAGTCATTTAAATAACCGGCTTGCGTTGCAGCTTCCGACAGAACTCCCTTTAGGGTTGGTCTTTGTGGTGGGTCGTGTGGGGCTGTTGGAGGAGGCGAAGAACGGCCGTGCTCCTCAAGTTCAGTTCACTTTGGTAGAGGAAACATACCAGGTGTACTGTGTCCTGTCGCCGCGGGCGGCGAGCGAGGTGGCACTCCAGCATGGCATGACGATTCGCGCTGGCGGGCATCTGGCATTTGATCCCCAGCGCGCCGGATATTATTTGTTCGTGCGGGACGTGGAAATTGTGCATGTTCCGCTGGCGGATGAACCGGCGCCGCCGCCGCTAGTGGAACTGCCCCCCGAAGATAGAACGGCCGTAGAGGCTATTCTGGCCGACATCAAAAAGCGCTCTGATGCGGCTAACCTGGCTCAGGCCGACTTGCCGGTCTGGGTCCAGAAAATTGCACCGCCAGAGGTGCAGGCCGAAATCGAGGAGGACGTGGAACCGTCCGTGCGTGTAAATCCACCCTCTCTAAAAACGCCGTCTTCCGGTGTGGAGTCGCTTGATGCCGGCTTGTTGGCCCGGTTATCTGCCGCAATGGACAGCGATGAAGAGCTGGAGCTGACACCTGAGATGCTGGTGGAGTATGCGGATCAGTTGGAGGAGCCGCCCATTGTGCCCGACACGCGCCCTTATGACGTGCCACCGCCGGCCGAACTATTGGCCGAAACGGCCGTTCCCCGGCCTGCTGTCGGATTGGAAGATCCCGAGGCCGTTAAACCTCTCGCCCGACACAACACCGATTTTTGGATGGTGCTGCTCATTTTAGCCTTCATTGTGGTGGCTGTTGTCCTGGTGGTTGCCATTATCACCATGTTGTAGTTTCTGAGGAAACTTCACCGGCTGCCGACCACCGTTCAACCTCCCGGAGGTTTTTAGGGCAGCACAAAGTCAAGCAACAACCTCCGGGAGGTTGATTTACGAAGGGGTTAAAAGGAAAAGTGATGTCCGATAGACCAGTAACAATTTTATGCCTGGCCAGTTACTTTAAAGGCACCAGCTTCTTAACCGCCGCCAAAGCCATCGGCTGCCGGGTTCTCCTGGTCACACGAGAAAAATTGGCCGATGAACCGTGGCCGCGGGAGGCGATTGACGAGATTTTCTTTATGCCGGATCTGGCGAAACAACCGGACATCACCCACGCTATCGCTTATCTGATGCGGGGCACGGCCGTTGACCAGATCGTGCCGCTCGATGACTATGATGTGCTGACGGCCGCCGCCCTGCGAGAACACTTTCGCCTGCCGGGATTGGGCGTGACCCACGGCCGTTATTTCCGCGATAAACTGGCCATGCGTACCCAGGCTCGCCAGGTCGGGCTGCCGGTGCCCGAGTTTACGCCCGTCTTTAACTACGATAACCTGCGCGCCTTCATGGATCGCGTGCCGCTGCCCTGGGTGCTCAAACCCCGAGCCGAAGCCGGCGCGATGGGCATCAAAAAAGTTTATTCTTCCGAGGAGGTCTGGCGCTGGCTGGATAAACTCGGCGATGAACAATCTTACTTTTTGCTGGAACAGTTCGTGCCAGGACTCGTCTATCACGTTGATTCCATCGTTTCTGAAGGTGAGGTGGTGCTGGCTGTGCCCCATCAATACGCCCAGCCACCGCTAAACGTCGCCCACGATGGCGGCGTGTTCGTCACGCGCACCATGCGCCGCGATTCAGCCGAGGCGAAGGCGATTTTGGATTTGAACCGGCGCATGATTGCAGGATTTGGTATGGCGCGCGGCGTGGCCCATACGGAATTCATTCAAGCGGAAGACGGCCGTTTCTACTTCCTGGAAACAGCCGCGCGGGTGGGGGGAGCCAACATCGAAGAACTGGTTGCCGCCGCTGCCGGGGTCAATTTGTGGGCCGAGTGGGCCAGGCTGGAAGCTGCCCATGCCCTGGGCGAAACCTATCCCATTCCCGCCGACAAAGGAGCCTATGCCGGGGTGTTGATTTGCCTGGCGCGTCAGGAATGGCCGGATTTGTCTGGCTACCAGGATGCGGAAATCGTCTTTCGGCTGAATAAGAAACATCATGCCGGGCTAATTGTCGCCTCGGCAGAGAGGGATCGCGTGGAAACGTTGATCGCCGCCTATGCCCAGCGCTTTGCCTACGACTTCCTGGCCGTGGCGCCGCCTCTGGACAAACCCCCTACCTGAAAATCCGGACTATCTTCTAGACCTGATGCTCCTGCCGGTACTGGGTGATAAGGTCTTGGACGAGGCGGCGTTGGGAAACGGCCGTTTCCCACGGTGCCAGCAGTCGTTCCTGGTACGTTGTTTGCACCTGGGTCGTTTCTGCCGCGACGATCTGCGCCTGATCCAGCACCTGCTCGCGAATCGGCTTGATGATCTGGCGGCTCAGCCGCACGTCGTCGCCATCCTTCGCCAGCCATAAATCCAGCGGCTCGGCGACGTTGGTGGCCAGCCCGCTGATGGTATGCGGCGTTTCGTTGAGTAGATTGGTCGCCGCTTCCATTACCGTTGCCGCCCGCTCGCCCAGATTAAAAGGCAGCCACTTGCGCAAATCCTGAAACCACTGGTTCACCATTTCCAGAAATGGCCCAACTTTTTCCACGGCATCTGCCAGCAGCTCTTCCAGCGCGGAAAAATAAGTCTGCAGCCGGTTTTGGTGGCTTTCCAGCCAGCCACGGCCGTTTTCCAGCAAAGGAATGTGGCCTTCCAGTTCGGCCAGGGCTTGCTGCCCGGCGGCCACGCCCTCGACCAGCAGCGGCGATTTGCTCACCAGCCCTTCTAGCGAGGCAGACATGGCTGTCAGGCCTTCTTCCACCAGCGCGGAAACGTCCACGTCGTCCAGTTGTTCATAAAGACCCACCAGCCCGCCTAAGACGCTGATCTGTTCATTTTTCTTAGCCAGTTCGGCCGCCAGGGCTTCTGCCTGGGCCGATTGGCTGCCGTCGGTGGCCTGCATGGCCTGCAGGCTGCGTTGCGCGGCATCCAGTTCGGCCTGCAAGCGCATGTTTTCTGCCTGGGCCGCGGCCAGTTTACGGAACAGCTCGGCCAGATCGTCTGGGGAGGAGAGCACGGCCTGTGTTGCCGGCGACACGGTGACCGGGGCAATCGGCACTGGCGGGGCAACGGCCGTTGTCCGGCGTGCTAAAACTGTGGCCCCAATGCCCGTCGCTGCTGCCGCCATGGTGGTCATAGCGGCCGTTCGTAAAAATTCTCGTCTCGGTGTATCAAATTCCTCTTCGTGAATTGACATTACAATCTCCTTGTGGGCAAGGCGTCCAGGTAACGGAACCTGTTCTATTCGACGACGCTGTAACCCAGGCGGCGCAGCACTTTTTCATCACGCCGCCATTTTGGTTCTACTTTTACCCACAAATCTAAGAACACCTTACTCTCCGTAAGCGTTTCGATTTCCTGGCGCGCGGCAGTACCAATTTGCTGGAGCTGTTTGCCTTTGGCGCCAATGAGAATGCGTTTGTGACTGTCGCGCTCGACGAAAATGTTGGCGCTGATGTAGATGACGCCGTTTTCACGCTCTTTAAATTCGTCGACGACAACGGCCGTGCCGTACGGCACTTCTTCGCGCAGTTGCAGCATGATTTGCTCGCGGATCAACTCTGCCGCCAGGTCGCGGATAAACAGGTCGGTGATTTGGTCGGCGGGGTAGTAGCGCGGCCCCTCGGGCAAAGCGTTCAGGATCATTTGCCAGAGTTCATCACGGCCGTTGCCTTCCGTGGCCGAAAATAATATCCAGGGGGCGTTGGGCAGCAGCGCACGAAACGCTTCGGTACGCGGCAGCACTTCTTCGGCCGTCAAACGATCCGCCTTGTTCATCGCCAGGATGACTGGCGTGTGTGGCCCCAGGGCAGCCAGCTGGCGGCTGATGATCTCGTCGCCGGTGCCGGGTTCTTCGCTGGCGTCCACTACCCATACCACGACGTCGGCGTCGTTCAGCGCTTCGGCGGCTACATTAACCATATATTCATCTAATTTGTGACGCGGTTTCATCAGGCCCGGCGTATCGACAAAGATGACCTGATAGTCCGGCTGGGTGACGATGCCCAACTGGCGATTACGTGTTGTTTGTGGACTGGGGGTTACAATGGCCAGTTTCTGACGCATAAAGGCGTTGAAAAGGGTACTTTTTCCGGCATTAGGCCGGCCCACCAGACTGACGAATCCGGCTTTGTGGCCTTCTGGTGTTTCTTCCCAGGTTGTGGGGGTTATTTCTTGTTCGCTCATGTGGATTAATCCGTTATGTAAAACTAATGAGGTGGCAACAAGCTGCCACTGCCTTGGCCACCATTCTACCATTCAACGCCGACTTCCATAGAATTTTAACATAAACAGGGATATTAGAACAAGTGTGCTATTTATGAGGCTGTCCAGGCGCAGCGATTTCACAGTGGGGGCTGGGTCGCCGCGCCAAAAGCCCAGGGCGGCGTAACCGGCGCTGAGCAGTCCCAGTGTAAACCAGAAGAGTTGGCCGGTCTGCCAGCGGCGGGCTGTCAGCCAGGCCAGGGCAAAGGTCAGCAGCGACCAGGCCATTCCCAGCCATTGAGTCGCGTAGCGCACGGCAAATACTCCATATTCGTCTGGGGCGGCCAGGGCAAAAGGACCAAGGATGGTTTCGAGACCGTAAGCGCAGCCTTCGAACCAGCAAGCCGACCAGCCAAAGGCGCTGCCCAAGGCCAGACCCGGTGCAAAGAGATCGGCGTAGGCCGCGAAGCTGCGTTTTTGCCAGATGCACCAGAGCCACAAACCAAGTAGTCCGCCCAGCAGCGCCCCGTGGTAGGTGTAGCCGCCCTGCCAGATGTGCCAGATGGTTGACGGCCGTTCTCCAAAATAATCCCATTGCACCAGCACAAATCCAATCCGGCCGCCAATCAACCCGCCCGCCAGCCCGGCTAATGCCGCATCAAACCAGCCCGGCAGAGGCAAGCGGCGGGCGCGCCAGGCTGTTACGCCCAGCCCGGCCAGAATACCCAGCCCCAGGAGGATGTTGTAGCTGTACAGAAGATTGGGACCGAGGCGGCCCACTATCGGCGTCATGGGGCAATGGTAAATGAAGGCGGCCGTTTCGGCCAATGCTCCCATCCTGACGTTTACGGCGTTGTGGGGCTCGTCTATAATGGGCCTGAGATGTCGGATGAAAGACCTGGAACCGGAGGTATCTATGGGTAACCTGATGATGACGATAGAAATGTCCGCCCGCAAATCGATTGCGCTGGTCGCCCACGACAATCAGAAGGACGACCTGCTGGAGTGGGTGCGCTTTAATATGGCGTCGCTGCTGGAACATGCGTTGTATGCCACAGGCACGACGGGCTGGCTTTTGGAGCGTGAGTTAGGTTTGCCAATCCATCGCCTGCAAAGCGGCCCGCTGGGGGGCGACCAGCAGATCGGCGCTAAGATTTCCGAAGGGGAGATTGACTGCCTGATTTTCTTTTGGGATCCGCTGGAGTCGCAGCCCCACGATCCGGATATCAAGGCGCTGCTGCGCTTGGCGGCTGTGTGGAATATTCCGGTAGCTACCAATCGCGCCACGGCCGATTTTCTGATCTCTTCGCCGCTGATGGTGGGGGAATACGGCCGTATCGTTCCCGATTACAGTGCCTATCGCCGCCGCCTGGAGGCCAAAGTAACTCCTGACGAACCGGCCAAAATATGATAAAAATTGAGGAAGTAACCGGCCGCAAAACCGGGCGAGCTTTGGGTTTAACCGGCGCGGTCTGCGGCACAATCCCCAGGAGATAAAATGGACCTGAAAATTCACCCACTTGATCCAGCCAATACGAAACAACCGCCTGTCGATGATTTTGGCTTTGGCAACTTATTCAGCAACCGCATGTTTACGCAGCAGTATACGGCCGGCCAGGGCTGGCACGATGCCCGGATTGGTCCCTATGAGCCGTTGTCGCTGTGGCCGTCGACGGCCGTTTTGCACTACGCCCAGGAGATCTTTGAAGGCACCAAGGCCTATCGCCGGCCAGACGGCCGTGTTAACCTTTTCCGGCCGTGGGAAAACGCCCGCCGCTTTAACGAATCGGCCCGGCGCATGGTCATGCCGTTGGTCGACGAAGAAGATCATGTGGCCGCCATCGCCAAGCTGGTCGAGTTGGAAGAAGACTGGGTGCCGGGCGTGCCTGGCTCTTCGCTGTACATTCGCCCGGCGATGATTGCTACCGACGCGGCTCTAGGCGTGCACGCCAGCAAGACGTATATGCATTTCATCATTCTGAGTCCGGTCGGCGCTTACTTTAAGGAAGGATTTAATCCGGTGCCTGTTTATATCTCGGAGGAATACCGCCGGGCGGTGAAGGGGGGGACGGGCGCGGCCAAAACCGGCGGCAACTACGCCGCCAGCCTCTACGTGAGCGAGGCGGTGAAGAGCAAAGGGTATTCGCAGGTGTTGTGGCTGGACGCGATACACGGCCGTTACATCGAAGAAGTGGGCGCGATGAACATTTGTTTTGTCTATGGCGGACAGCAAATCGTCACGCCCAGGCTCAGCGGCAGCATTTTGCCCGGCATCACCCGTAAGTCGCTGCTCACCCTGGCCCCCGATCTGGGCTACGAGGTCAGCGAGGAAACTATCGACGTCAACGACATGCTGGCCGACCTGAAGTCCGGTAAGATCACCGAGGTCTTTGGCTGCGGTACGGCGGCGGTTATCGCTCCGGTGGGCAAGTTCGGCTACAAAGATGAGGAATACATCATCAACGATTACCAGCCCGGCCCGGTTTCGCATCGTCTGTTTGACGAGTTGACGGGCATTCAGACTGGCCGTTTGCCAGATCCGTATAACTGGACCTTTACCATCGGCGAGGCATAACGGGTCTTTGGGATTGTGTGGGGTCTGGTTTGAGGCGTGATACGTGCTGCGCGAAGATGTTCTCTGGTCACGTATCACGCTTCACGCATTATGAGATGTGACCATCGTAAGTTCCTGGAGAGCCGGAATAATTTGGCGCAGGATCTCCTGCTTTGATAGCTTTCGGCTGCAACTTGATAGTTTCTGGCACTTTGGCTGGCTACACTTGGGGCGATAAAATTTTTAACATCAAACACGGTGCGCCTGCCTGATTTATAACACAGCGGGCTGGGGCGCCGGGAGGATACAATGCAAGAAGTAGCAATTTTGGGCGTGGGGCAAACGGCCGTACGCGAGCACTGGGACCTTTCCATCCGCCAACTGGCTGTAGACGCCGGGCAAGCCGCCATGGCCGACGCCGGAATAGACAAAATTGACGGCCTGTTCGTGGGCAACATGACCAGCGGCCGTCTGAACAAACAGCACCAACTCGGCGCGTTGGTCGCCGATTACCTGGGACAGTGGGGCGTGGAGGCGGTGAAATTAGAAGCCGCCTGCGGTTCGGCGGGGTCGGCCATGCGCCAGGGCATTCTGGCCGTTGCCAGCGGCGAGATGGAAGCGGTGCTGGTCATCGGCGTGGAGAAGATGACCGAAACAAACTTCAAAGAAACCACGGCCGCGCTCACCGGAGCGGCAGATGCCGATTATGAAGTCATTCAGGGTGTAACCTTCGTGGGGTTGAATGCACTGCTCATGCGGCGCTACATGCACGAATATGGCTATACCCGGCACGATTTTGCGCCGTTCGCCCTCAACGCCCACGCTAACGGGGCCAAAAACCCCCACGCCATGTTCCGCGAGCCAATCACCCAAAAGGTTTACGACAAAGGCCGCATCGTGGCCGATCCGATCAGCCTCTACGACGCCTCGCCGATTGGTGATGGGGCGGCGGCGCTGTTGTTGGTCCCGGCGGCCAAAGCGCCGCAGGCCGTGCGCGTTATCGGTTCGGCTTCTTCCACCGATACGTTGGCGATTCACGATCGGGAGGATACGTTGTGGCTGAAAGCGGCCGAGTTGTCGGCCAAACAGGCTTACCAGCAGGCAGGCGTTGGCCCGGACGACATTGATCTGTTTGAACTGCATGACGCCTTTAGCATTATGGCGGCGCTGTCGTTAGAGACGTGCGGTTTTGCCGAACGTGGGGAAGGGGTGCGGCTGGCACAGGCGGGCGAAATTTTCCCGAACGGCCGTATTCCCATTTGCACCATGGGCGGCCTGAAAGGGCGCGGTCACCCGGTAGGCGCCACCGGCCTGTATCAGATTGCGGAGGCCACTTTGCAGCTGCGTGGCGAAGCCGGCGAGGCTCAAATCGAAGGGGCACATACAGCCATGGCCCAAAACATTGGCGGCAGCGGCGCGACAATAGCCACGCACATTTTGCAGCGGCCATCTTCCAGGTAGTACAGACATCTCATACGGTGGGATGAATACGGCCGTTCGAGAATGGTTCATTCTGGGTTACAATAGGCGCGGGTTCAAGGAGCAGGTAAGCGAGTCTAAGGTCAAATCTGGGATAATTACGTTGGCAGAAGAAAGCCAAAATCACGCCATTCCAAAAATATCACCCAAGCTGCAGGCTGTTCTGGAGCAGATTGTCAACGACGTTGTCGCACATATGGATTGTATTGGCGCCATGGTAGCCACGCTGGAGCATGGCCTGGAACTGGTGGTGCGCGCCTATGCCACAGCCTTCGACGTCAACCTGCTGGAGGAATCGCCGGCTTTTGCCAATTTTGCCCGGCTGGGTCCGGGCGCGGTGCTGCCGCTCCAAGAGGCGGATTATGCCGACAATCTGGCCGTGCAGGCTGTGCTGGGGCGCGACGGCCGTGCCAACTCCTTCCTGGTGTCTCACGATCTGGCCGGACTCTTCTCCCCGCTGATTAGCGCCAACGACGCCCGCGTTCTGCAGGAAAAGGCCGGGATCGAGCAGGTGATTGTGCTGCCCTTCACGCTGCATGGAGAAGTCGTCGGGTGTCTGTTTACCGTCTTTTCCCGTGATCTGTCCGACCGCCAGATCAATACCCTGCAGGCTTTTGGCCGGCAGGCAGCCTCCGTGATTCAAAATCAGCGCCGCCTGGAGGCCATGCAGGCGCTGGAGCGGATTGTCTTGCGGCTGCAGGCCCGCATGACGGACGAAGACGAAGTGTTGCAAACTATCGTCAACAGCGTTGTGGAAGATTTGGGTTATGCCGGGGCTATGGTGGCCACGCTGGAAAGTAACCGCGCGCTGCCGGTACGGGCTTACGCCGTCAACGTTGATCAAACGGCCGTGGCCTCCATCGAGCACACGGTAGGCATCAGTTTGTTAAGTGATCAGGCTGTGGTTTTCCTGGATCAGCCGCAGTTTCAGGAAAATCTGAGTGTGCGAGCCGTGACGGGGTTGAACGGCCGTCCCGAAAAGTATCTCATCTCTCCTCACCTGTACGACCTGCTGCGGCCGTTGGCCGATCGCAGCGTTGCGGAGCAGGCTCAGCAGTTGTTGGGCATCAAGCAGGTCATCGCCGTGCCCTTTTTCCAGGCCGACGCAGTGGTCGGCAACCTGTTTGTGACAACGCAGAAAGCGCAGTTTTCCGATTGGGAAATCAGTTTGCTGACGGCCCTGGGTCAGCATGCCGCTGCGGGACTGCGCAACGCCCGTCTCTACCGGGAAATGTCGGAGCAGCGGCGGATTGCTCAAACGTTTGGCCGCATGGCTTTTAGCACCGTGGCTTCGGCCCATTCATTGCGCAATCACGTGGGCAATATCAGCGGTTACATGCAGCTGCTGCAGATGCTGCCCCAGCTTTCGGCCGAGCGGCGCGATTTTATCTTCCGCGAGCTGCCTATGGTAAGTGAAGAAATCACCAAAATTATCGACATTCTGGACAATCTAAACGAGCCGTGGCGATCCACGACAACCAGCGAGGCGAAAGTCAATGATTGTCTGAGTCGTGCCCTGGTTGAACTTTTTCCGCGTACGCCGCTGTTCAGCCATCAGCCCAAGATTGTCACCGAGTCCAAAATCACGGTGCATCTCAATCTGGCCGACGATCTGCCGGCAGTGAAAACAGCCAAGGATATGCTTTCGGAAGCCCTGCGGATCATCATCAAAAACGCCACCGAAGCTCTGGCGGAAGTCAATCGCCAGCCGCACATCTGGTTGACTACCAGGCTGGCAGCCGATCGGAGTATCGTGGTGACGATTCGGGACAACGGACCTGGCATCCCGCCGGAAAATCTGGCGTATATTTTTGAGATGGGTTGGACTACCAAAAAAGGCAGCGGCATGGGTTTTGGTCTGTTTTGGACAAAAGACTTTGTCGAAGGGCTTGGCGGCAAGCTGACTGTTTCTAGCACGGTAGGGGAAGGAACTACTTTTGTAATCACGTTGCCGGCCACGGCCGTTTCTCCCGCCACCTGACTCCTGCTTCACACAAACTCGATCTGACCTGCGGCGGCACATCTTTGGCCTGCCACGAAATCCTGCTGGCCCCTTTTCGGGGCAACGAAACGATAAACGATGAACGAAGAACGAGAAAAGCCGATGAGCATGGCCTCATCAACCGATACCCTGACGAACCAATCCGAGCGCCCGTTTACCTTCTGGCGAATGCTGCGCCTGAGCAGTTTCCAGATTGGCTCGGCAATGGGCGACATTCTGGTCACCAGTATTTGGAACCGCGTGATGATCACCAATTTTGGTATCCCGGCGACGCCGGTGGGGCTGCTGATTGCGCTGCGCTACCTTTTATCACCGCTGGGTTTGTGGGCCGGGTATTTGTCCGATACACGGCCGTTGTGGGGCTTCCGGCGCAGTTCTTACATCTGGCTGGGACGCAGCATGATGGTGTTGTCGCTGCCCCTGTTGGGTCTGAGCCTGATGCGTCTGGACGGAGCCACTTCCGACGTGCCGGGGTGGCTGTTGGCTTTTCTTTCCTCGCTGTTATATGGTCTGGGCACGCTGATTTCGGGCAGTCCGTTTCTGGCGCTGGTACGTGATTCGGCGCCGCCGCAAAAGCAGGGCCTGGCTATCAGCTCCGTGGAGACGATTCTTATCATCTTTTTTGCCATTGTGGGGATTGGGTTCAGTCTGTGGATGCAGGAGTACAGCCAGCCCATTTTCTGGGAAATGGTGGTGACGACGATGCTGGTGGGCGGCTTTTTCTGGTTTTTTGCCATTGCCGGGGCGGAAAAGCGGTTGAAAAAGGGAGAAGGAGGGGCAACGGCCGTTTCTCCTCCCCACCATCCGCCAGCCTTCCTCGCCGTCCTGCGCAAAATCTGGCAAGATCCCCGCACCCGCCTCTTCTTCTTTTTCCTCACCCTGGCTACGATGGCTGCCTGGGCACAGGACGCCATCCTGGAACCATTCGGCGCAGAAGTCTTTGACCTGCCGCTCAGCCGGACGACCCGTTTTAACAGCTACTGGCAAGCCGCCACGGTTGTGACCTTGCTGGCGGGCAGCGCCGTCTGGCGCAAACGGCCGCCCGAACGACAGGCCGCCATCGCCAAATGGGGTCTGGGCGTGATGGCCCTGGGATTGCTTGTCTTGGGTGGAACGGCATTTGCCCACCAGGTACATTTAATCGAGGTGGCGCTGCTAATTTTTGGCGCCGGGTTTGGCGTTTACACCTTCGGCGGCCTCAGTCTCATGGCCGTTATGGCCTCGGACAAAGAAGCCGGGGCGTACCTGGGTCTGTGGTCTATTGCCATTTTGGTGTCCAAGGGATTGGGCACCTTTCTGGGTGGGGCCGCGCGTGACTTGCTTCTGTTGGGCTTTGATCTGCCGGCTGGAGTGAGTTATGCGGTAATTTTTGCCCTGGAGGCGCTCGGTTTGTTGGGCGCTATTTTCATTCTTTCGCGTATCGACGTGGTTGGTTTTGCCCGGGATGTGGGGCGGGTGATCAGCCGCACCGAAGCGCAAATTGCTCTGGCCGATTGATTAGCGCTTATAAACCTGCCAGTTAATACACACAACCATGTCAATTTTCGGGGATTTTTCACAGGCGTACCGTTGGCCGCGGGCCATTCTTCACCTGGACATGGACGCTTTCTACGTCAACGTCCACCTGCTGGACCACCCGGAGGACGCGGGCGTTCCGCTGGTGATTGGCGGCCAGCCGCAGTCGCGCGGCGTGGTGGCTTCGGCCAGTTACGAGGCGCGCAAACTGGGCGTTCGCAGCGCCATGCCCACCAGCACGGCCGTGCGCCTCTGCCCCGCGCTCAAAATCATCCCCGCCAACTGGCCGCGCATCCGCGAATGCTCGCGGCAGGTGATGGCCATCCTGGCCGAGTATGGCCCGGTCGAACAAATCAGTGTGGACGAGGCGTACATCGACGTGGGCGAATGGGCGGATCCCCTGCCGCTGGCGGAGGCAGTGCGCACTGCCGTTTACACCCAAACCCAGCTTCCCGCCTCGGTGGGGCTGGCCACCAGCAAACTCGTCGCCAAAGTGGCCTCCGACCACGAGAAACCGGCCGGCTGCACCATCATTTTGCCGGGCCACGAGGCCGCTTTTCTGGCTCCGCTGCCCACGCGGGTGATCTGGGGGATTGGACCGCGCACGGCCGAAAAGCTGGCCGGTTTGGGCATTCAGACTTGTGGCGCGCTGGCGGCGGCGGAGACGGCCGTGTTGCGGGCGCAGTTCGGCCGTCAGGCCGAGGACTTGCAGCGCCGTGCTCTGGGCCGGGACGAACGGCAGGTGCACGCGGAGCGCGGCCAGCCCAAGAGCATCAGCCAGGAATGGACGTTTAACCAAGACGTGGCTGATCCGGCGGTGCTGCAAGAGCAGCTGCGTAAGCAGTCGGCCAGCGTGGCCCAATCGCTGCAGAAGCGCCATCTGCTGGCCCACACCGTGCGCGTCAAATTTCGCTGGGCCGATTTCACCACCTTCACGCGCCAAAAATCGGTGGAGATAGGCGTAGACGACGCCGAAGCGATTTACCGGCTGGCGCTGGCTATCTGGCAGGAAAACTGGCCGCCAGGCCAGCGGATGCGCCTGATTGGGGTCGGCGTCAGTGGCCTGGCGGAAATCACTCAGCGGCAGCTTGGCTTCCGCTTTTTGGATGAGACGTAAGGACGTTTAGCGGGGCAGTTGGCTGGCCTCCGTGACCATTTGTTCCAGCCGCGGATACGCTTCCAACAAATAGGCCAGAATCGCGCGAGAAGATTCCTCGCTGATTTCGCCACCGTGGGCGTTGCATAACGGCCGTATCTCCGCCGTCAGGCTCACAATCTGGCGCAGCTTGTCGCGGTATTCCACGTACAGCGGCTGCCAGTCGGCCGGCACATCCGTAAAACCGGGCGCTTCCAAAATCCACAAGCCCGTCCAACCAATAAACGTCCCACAATCAAAGGCTTTGTCTGTGGTGAGAGCCAGTTGATATTCGCTGTTGAAACTGCGGAAGGAGTCGCGCACCAGTCCCAGGTAACGGACGAAGGTGTCGGCGTTCCAGGGTTGAATAGGTGTTTCCGGGAAGGTGTGAGCAGTTCCGGTGGAGGGTGGGGCTGCAGGCGGCGGGACAGCGGTGGGCGGCACGGCCGTTGACGTCGGGCGCGGTGTGTTGGTAGGTGCCGGTGTGTTAGTAGGGGCCGGCGTGTCGGTTGGTTCAGGAGTTGGCGAGGGTGTTTTGGTAGGGGTGTGGGTGGCCGTGGGCGATGGCTCTGGCGTATCGGTGGGCAGGGGCGTGGCGGTGTCTGTGGGCAGCGGCGTGTCGGTGGGGATGGCTGTGGCCGTGGGTGAGGGCGGCACGGCCGTTTCCGTTTCTGTAGCGGCGGCGATGGGCACGGCCGTTGGTGCGGCTGCCTGGCTGCAGCCGGATAAGGCAGCCACCATCAGGATCAGGGCAACGAGCACAAACAAAGAGCGGTCAACAATGCGTTTCATCAATCCTCCTAGATTGTGTGATGGGGATGTTTGCGGCCAAGAGCCGGTTCTGGCGCACCGGCCGTTTCCCCACCCAGTTCGGCTAATGGACAACTGCTTGAGGATTATAAAAAGAGCGCCAATCCGGGCATAGTGAGGAATATCACCTGCCAGTCAGTCCGCTCATGTTACAATTGTCACCTGATATGAGCCGAGACAAAAAACGCACCGCCCCTGGATACGATCTGTTCAGCCCGCAGTTTAAGGCTGATCCATTTCCCACGTTTGCCACCATGCGCTGCGACGCGCCGATCTACGGCCACGTCGCCCGCAATGGCTCTACTATCTGGTACATCACCCGCTACGACGACGTGATGGAGGTGCTGCGGGACAACGAGCGGTTTGTGAAGGACGTGGGCCATACGCTGCTGCCGGAAGAATGGGAGCGGAAACGGCCGTCTACCCTCAGCCAGCGCCTCATCAACGAAAACATGCTCTTTGCCGATCCGCCCGACCATACCCGGCTGCGTGCGCTGGTGAACCAGGCGTTTACGCCGCGCCGCGTGGAGCAAAACGCGCCCCGCGTCCAGGCCATCGCCGAGGCGCTGATCGACCGGGTAAGCGCGGGTAAACAGATGGACCTCATCGCCGATTTTGCTTTGCCGCTGCCCACCATCGTCATCACCGATTTGCTGGGCATCCCGGAAGCCGACCGCGAGCTGGTGGCCGATTTGTCGCAGGCGATTATCGCGCCGGGGCGGCATGGGCTGACGTTCAGCGCCCGCAAGCGCAAGGTGCGCGCGTTTGTGGCCTATCTGCAAGAGCTGTTTGCCGCCCGACAGCAAGACCCGCAGGATGATTTGATTTCGGCGTTGGTCACGGCCGAAGCTGGCGGGCAGCGGCTGGCGCCGGAGGAGCTGTCCAGCATGGTGGCGCTGCTGCTGGTGACGGGCCACGAGACGACGGTGAACCTGATTGGCAATGGGGTGCTGGCCTTGCTGCGCCATCCCGACCAGTTGGCGCTGGTGCGGGCGGCGGATGAGAAGGGGGTGGAAACGGCCGTTGAAGAACTCCTGCGCTTCGATGGCCCCGTGGAAACCTCCACCACCCGCTGGGTGCGCCGCGACGTGGTCTACAAAGGCCACCGCATGCGGCGCGGCGACGTGGTGCGCGTGGTGCTGGCCGCCGCCAACCGCGACGAAAGCCAGTTCGCCGCCGCCGATACGCTGGACTTGTGCCGCGCCAATAACCGCCATCTGGCGTTCGGCCACGGCATCCACTACTGCCTGGGCGCGCCCCTGGCCCGCCTGGAAGGCAAGATTGCCCTGCAAACCTTGTTTGGGCGGCTGCCGAATTTGCGGCTGGCGATCCCCCCCGCCGAACTATCCTGGCGTTCCGGCGTCCTCTTTCGCGGCCTGGAACGCCTGCCCCTGGCCTGGGAATAAAAAAACATCCCGGAAGTTCCAAACTTCCGGGATGTTGCCGGTTTAGAGGTTGCCGGTTTACAGCCCGTACCGCTCCGTGGCTTCGTCCAGGATGCGGTTGACCAGTTCCTCGTAGGTCCAGCCCTCTGCCCGCGCTTCGATGCATAGGTCGGAATACTCCGGATTTAGCCCCGGTAAGGGGTTGATTTCCAGAATGTAGGGCTTGTTGCCATCGTTGGCATCCAGGCGGAAATCGACCCGGGCCACATCCTGGCAGCCGGTGACGCGGAAAGTAGCGGCCGTCAGCCAGTTCAACTCCTCCAGCAGTTCCTCTTCGATGGGCGCGGGGCAAAGGTAGTGGAAATCGTGGGCCAGCTCTGTCTTGATGCGGCTGGTGTAGATGCCGCCCTCTTCGTCGGGGTAGCGCGTCAGGTCCACTTCCAGCGGCGGCAGCAGGTAGAGGCCCTTAGAGACACGCGGCGCTTCTTCATCCTCCGGCAGCCGCCAGGCAACGGGCGTCGTCAGGTTGCCCACCACACCCACCGTTACTTCACGGCCTTCAATAAACCGCTCGGCCAAAACTGGCTGATCGTAACGATCAAACAGGCGGCGCAGCTGCGTGCGCAACTGTTCCTCGTTGTTGACGACAGAATCGGCGCTGACGCCCATACCGGTTCCTTCGCGGCTGGGCTTCACAAACAGGGGGAAAACCATGTCATCGTTCATTGGTTCGTGCACGCGCTCAAAGACCTGGAACTGAGGCGTGGGCAGGCTGTGGTAGGTGAGCACGCGCTTGGTCATGGGTTTGTCCAGGGTCAGCGCCAGGGTGAGGACTTGCGAGCCGGTGTAGGGGATACGCAGCATCTCTAGCATGGCGGGCACCTGCGCTTCGCGGGAATCGCCGAAGTGTCCTTCGCAAATGTTAAAGCAAATATCTGGTCTGAGTTTGCGCAGGTTTTCAAACAGGGTCTGGTCGCCTTCCAAAAACGTGACCTGATGGCCGCCTGACTCCAGCGCGGCCGTAATCGCGGCAATCGTTGCTTCAGAATCGAGATCGTCCCACATGTCGGGTGACATGCCGGGCAGAAGGGGTGCATTTTTTTGAAGGTTTGCTAATAAAGCAACATGCATCTGGGTTTTTGTTCTCCTTAAAATACGAAACCCATCTCCTGGCTAAGTGCTTGGGGATGGGTTGGCGAAAAAGATCGGAAATTCGCCGAAAGTATAATCAATGTGACCGAAATGTCGAGGAATTGAGGGATGAATTTTTGGAGAGCGACGGCCGTTTGCGGTTGACTTTTGGGTCACAGGAAGATAGCCTTAGACCCATAGAGGATACCACAAAAATGATTACCGCAAGCTGGCTTGGACAAATTGAATATGACACCGCCTGGGACCAACAAAAGGCGATGGTTGCGGCGCGCATAGAAACACCCGATCTGCCGGACGAGATACTGCTGCTGGAACATCCGCCGACCTATACCCTGGGGCGCAGCGGCACGCTGGACCATCTGCTGCTTGATGAGACCGCTCTGGAGGCGCAGGGCTTCACGGTGCGCTGGGTCGATAGAGGCGGCGACATTACCTATCATGGGCCGGGGCAGTTGGTGGGGTATCCCATTTTGAATTTGAAGCGCATGTTCCGCCTGCAAGGTTTTGACAAGCCTGATTTTCATCGCTACTTACGCAACCTGGAAGAAGTGATTATCGTGGCGCTGGCCGAGTTTGGCATTGCCGGCTGGCGTTATGATGGCTATACCGGCGTGTGGGTGGATTGGCCGGATGGCCCGCGCAAGATCGCGGCGATTGGCGTCCGGGTAAACGTGAAGGGGATTAGCAGCCACGGCTTTGCCTTGAACGTGAATCCCGACATGAGCCACTTTGGGCATATAATCCCGTGCGGCATCAGCGAGCACGGCGTGGTGTGTATGGCGGAGATGGTGAAACGGCCGTTAACCCCCACAGACCTCCTGCCGCCCATCACCCGAGCCTTTACCCAGGTGTTTGAAACAGAAGTAACATTGAACGAACAACAGATAACAGTGAACGAATAACGAGCACTGCCCGACTACAAGACTACTCGACTAAGGACTAAAGAGATGACAACGATTGATCTGGATTCTATTGGCGTGAACGAAACGGCCGCTGTGCGCCCCAAACACCGCCACCCGGAGTGGATTCGCGCGCGCATTCCCAGCGGCGAAAACTACGAGCGCCTGAACGAACTGATGCGCAGCAAATCGCTGCACACGGTCTGCGAGGAAGCGCAGTGCCCCAACATGGGCGAGTGCTGGGGCGCCGGCACCGCGACGTTCCTGATGATGGGCGACATTTGCACGCGCAGCTGCGCGTTTTGCGACATTAAGACGGGACGGCCGTTACCGTTAGATTTTGCGGAGCCGTTGCGGGTAGCAACGGCCGTAAAAGCCATGAACCTGCGCCACGTCGTCATCACCTCGGTCAACCGCGACGAACGGAAAGATGGCGGCGCGCCGATCTTTGCGGCCGTCATCCAGCGCGTGCGCGAACTGCAGCCCGGTTGCTCCATCGAACTGCTCATCCCCGACTTCAAAGGCAGCGCCGAGGCGCTCAAAATCGTCATGGACGCCCGGCCGGAAATTCTGGGCCACAACGTGGAGACCGTGCCGCGCCTTTTCCGCAAGGTGCAGCCGCAGGACCATTACGAGTGGGCCATGACGACCCTGGAAAACGCCAAAAAGATGGACCCCGAAGTGCTGACGAAGTCCGGCATTATGGTGGGCCTGGGCGAAACCTGGGACGAAGTGCTGGCCGTGATGCAGGATCTGGCGGATCGCGGCGTGGACATTTTGACCATCGGCCAATACTTGCAGCCGCGCGCCGACCAGCATTTGCCGGTGGAAAAATACTATCACCCTGATGAATTTGCTGAGTTGAAGCGGATTGGTTTGGAGATGGGCTTTAAGTGGGTGGAAAGCGGGCCGCTGGTGCGCAGCAGCTATCACGCCGACCAGCAGGTGCGGGCGCTGTCGCCGATTTATAAGCAGTTGTTTGGGAAGGAGTTGCTGAAGTCGGCGGGGTAGGCAGAATAACGGAAAATCTCTCTCCTTATTGGTTGCAGATCATCTATGGGGAGCAAAAGTGCAGTATAATTTTGAGTGGGATCCGAATAAAAATAAAGAGAATATTCGCAAGCATCGTGTCTCGTTTGAACGGGCAGCGACGGTGTTTCGTGACCCCAAGCAAATTTCCATTTTTGATGATCATCATAGCGAGGATGAAGAGCGTTGGGTGACAATGGGAATTGACAGCAGCGGCACGCTGCGGATTGTTGTACATACTTTTGTTCCCGTCAGCCGTACTACCTATAGAATTCGGATCATTTCTGCGAGAAAGGCTACGAAAGTAGAAACTGCTATTTATCAGCAAAGGTGACTATGAAAAGCGAGTATGATTTTACAAAGGGCGAACGAGGTAAGTTTTATGATCCGGATGCCGTCTTTAACATACCGATTTATTTAGAGCCAGATGTTGATGAGTTTATGTATCATCTAGCAGAAGAAAAGGGGGTTGATCTGCAAGAATTGGTTAACAACTGGCTGCGCGCCAACATCCAATTGGTGCAAAGTATTCATTAGAAATGTTTTGACACGGCCGTTTCCCTTCCCCAGGAAAACGGCCGTACCCTCTCTATTTCGCGTGCTCGGCCACGGCCGTTACCACTTCGGGCCACGTTTCCGGCGGCAGGGCATGGCCCAACCCCTCAATCAATAACAATTTAGCATTTGGAATGGCTGCGGCCGTATCTAAACCCCCTTCCACCGGCACAAGCGGGTCATCTTTGCCGTGTATGACCAGCGTGGGAACGGCCAGCGACCGCAGCGCCTCCCGGCGGCTGCCGGAGGCAAAAATGGCCGCCAACTGCCGCCCGGTCCCCACCGGGTAGTAGCTGCGTTCGTAGGTGGCAATGGCCTGTTCGCGGGCGCGGGCCTCATCTAACGGAAAGCCAGGGCCGTTGAGCACATGCGCCCACTGCAGCGATTTTTGGATGTGTTCGTCTAAGGATTTGGCGGCTGGGGCCAGCAGCATCATAGCGACTTCCGGCTTGGGCTGCGGCAGGTCGGGCGCGCCGGTGGTAGACATGATGGACGTGAGGGTCCGCACGCGCTCCGGGTAGTGGATGGCGACCGTTTGGGCAATCATGCCGCCCATCGAAGCGCCCAAAACGTGGGCTGAGTCTATACCCAATGCATCCATCAAACCCACTGCATCGGCGGCCATGTCTTTCAGAAGATAAGGAGCGTTAATCTGCCCGCCCTGAAGGGCAGGCAGCAGGTTGGGCAGGCCGGCTTCGTCGAATTTGGTGGAAAGGCCCACGTCGCGGTTATCGTAGCGGATGACCCAGTAGCCGCGTTGCGCCAGCAGGGCGCAAACTTCATCGTCCCAGCCGATGAGCTGCATCCCCAGCCCGGAAATGAGCAGCAGGGGTGGGTTGGCGGGGTTGCCAAAGGCGTCGTAGCAAAGCTTTATGCCGTTGGCGGCGACAAAATGTGGACCTTGATAGGGGATGGGTTCGTACATGGTGTGTTTTTCTCAGGGGGTGTCGCTGCGGTAATTCTGGTCCGTGACAGAGGGTAAGGACACGGCCGTTCTGCCTTATAAGTTCATAGCTTGCCGTAAGCAATCTTCCACTGCCAACAGATCTTCCGCAGATAAATGCCCAACGTGGTAAACCACAAGGGACGGCTCAATGGCGGCAAGTTTGGGGCGAACAAACGAAGGCTTGGGTAATCCGGCAGCGGACCAATCCGCCAACAAATGATCCAGAGGCGCTTGGACTTTACTGACTTGTGAGGAGACATACGCCAGAAGCAGTTCAGAGCGTGTTTTATGGTACAAATCGCTGCTGACAACGACGGCCGGGCGCGTTTTGGCGGCCGTTAAATCGGTGAATGGAAATGGAATCAGAACGACATCACCGTGCTGATACATCGAAAAGTTCTCTCCAGTTATCATAAACAGCATCATCTGGATTATCCCAATCGGACTCAAAGGCCGTCAGAGACAGGGCTTGCCAGTCTGTTTCATCGTTTAGATCGACAGAAACGACGCTGTCCAGTAAATACTTGGCCAACAGAATGCGTTCCTGGCTGGTTAGTTTGCTTGCCGCCTTCCAGACGCGGCTTAACGATTTGGAGGTTTGATTTACCATTGCCATAGGTTTATACCTTCTCGCACATGTTACGTTTCTTCATAGTCCAGTGCTTCTCATTATAAACAATGTGGTAATGTCTGAACAGCCAGAGGAAAATGGGAACGGCCGTTTCTCCCACTCCTATATCTTCCCCTTCCCCTGCCACCGCCCCACCGCCACCGACACCACCGCAATGCCCACCCACACCACATTCACCACCACCGAAGGCATCGCCCCATAAAATGCGGAATTCACAATCAGCAAGCCCGCGCCCAGCACGTTCAGGCTCTGGTAGCGCAGCGAATCGCCCGGCCATTTCTTCATGGACACCAGTACATAGGCGATCAACACAGCGGCCACCCCAATCCAGCCCAGTACGTCGATGAAAAATTTTTCGGTCAACGGGCTTTAACCTTCCTGCACGAATTTGCGCTTCCACTCGTAGAGTTTGTTGATCGCTTCCAGCGGCGTCAGCGCGTTGACGTCCAGCTTCTCCAGCTCTTCGAGGATGGGGCTGGTTTCGGGGAAGAGGGCCATTTGTTGGGATGAATTGAAGCGGCTGGGTTCAACGGCCGTTGTCGGCGCATGTTCCTCTAATTCCCGTAAAATCTCGTTAGCCCGGTTCACCACGTCGCGGGGCAGGCCCGCCAGTTGGGCCACGTGGATGCCGTAGCTCTGGTCGGCCCCGCCGGGCACAATCTGGTGTAAAAAGACCACGCTGTCCCCTTCTTCGGCCACGGCGACGTTGTAATTGGCCACCAGCGGCAGCAAATCGGCCAGGCCGACCAGTTCGTGGTAGTGGGTGGCGAAGAGGGTGCGCGGCTTCAGGCGCGGGTGGTTGTGCAGATACTCGACCATCGCCCAGGCGATGGCCAGCCCATCGTAGGTGCTGGTTCCCCGACCGATTTCGTCCAAAATGAGCAGGGAGCGGCCGGTGGCGTGATGGAGGATTTCGGCGGCTTCGACCATTTCCACCATGAAGGTGCTGCGCCCGGCGTGCAGCTCGTCGTGGGCGCCGATGCGCGTGAAGATGCGGTCCACCAGCCCGATGCGGGCGCTGTCGGCGGGCACGAAGCTGCCGATTTGGGCCATCAGGGTGATGAGCGCCGTCTGGCGCAAGTAGGTGCTTTTACCGCTCATGTTGGGGCCGGTGATGATCTGGATGCGGTCGGCGGCGTGGAAGCGGGTGCTGTTGGGCACAAAGCGCTCGCCGATTTCGCCGGCTGTGGACTGCTCGACGACGGGGTGACGGCCGTTCACAATTTCTAGCTCATAGTCGTCGGCCAGCGCCGGGCGCACGTAGTTGTTTTTGGCGGCCACTTCCGCCAGGGCCGCGGCCACGTCGATCTGCGCCAGCACTTGCGCTGTGTGCAGCAGCCGTTGGGCCTGCTGCGCCACCTGCCCGCACACCTCGGTAAAGACGCGCCGCTCGATTTCCAGAATGCGCTCCTCGGCGTTGAGGATGAGCGTCTCGTACTCTTTCAGGTCCGGGGTGATGTAGCGCTCGGCGCTGGTGAGGGTTTGCTTGCGGATATAGTCGTCGGGGACCAGATGGCTGTTGGCGCGGGTCACTTCGATGTAGTAGCCGAAAACTTTGTTGAAACCCACCTTCAGCGAGGCGATGCCCGTGCGCTCGCGCTCGCGCGGCTCCAGGTTGGCCACCCATTCCCGCGCGTTGGCCGAGGAATTCATCACCCCGTCCAGCTCCGCCGAAAAGCCCTTCTTGATGACGCCCATCTTGTTGAAATTGGTCGGCGCGTCGTCGGCGATGGCGCAGGCGATGAGGTCGGCCGTTTCCGGGCACGCATCAAGACTGGAGACTAGAGACTGGAGACTGTGGCCCGTTGATTGTTCACTGTTATCTGTTAGTTGTTTCTTCAGTTCCGGCACATTCTCCAACGCCAGTCTGATGTTCTCCAAATCGCGGGGCACGGCTTTGCCGCTGAGGACGCGGTTGGTCAGGCGTTCCAGGTCGGGCAATCCTTTCAGCGTGGCGCGCACTTCGGCGCGCAGCAGGGCATCGGCGTAGAAGGTTTCTACCTGATCCAGGCGCTGGTTGAGGGCGGGGAGGGTGAGCAACGGCCGTGTCATCCTCTCCCTTAACAATCTGGCCCCCATCGGCGTGACCGTCTTGTTCAGAATGCCCAGTAGCGAATTTTGCCGCGCGCCGTCCAGTGCTTCGGTTAGTTCCAGGTTGCGCCGCGTGTTGCTGTCCAGGGGCATGAAGCCTTCCAGGCTGTAAAAGGCCAGCCGCTGAATCTGGCCGATAGCCCCGCGCTGCGTTTCTTGCAGGTAATAAAGGATGGCTCCGGCGGCGCGCACGGCCAGCGGTTTGCCCTCGATGCCGAAGCCGGCCAGGGTGGAAACGCCAAAATGGCGCAGCAGGTTTTGCCGCGCGGTGCCTTCTTCAAAGCGCCAGCCGGGCAGGTGGCTGACATTGCGTCCGGCGTCGTAGAGGCTGACGTCGTTTTCGGGCACGAGCAGTTCGGCCGGGTGCAGGCGGGCCAGTTCTTCGCTCAGGGGGCGACGGCCGTTAATCACCGTCACCGCAAATTCACCCGTGGTGATGTCGGCGTAGGCCAGGCCGTAGTGGTCGTCGTCGCGGATAACGGCCGTCAGGTAATTGTTCCGTCCCGCCTCCAACATGCCCGGCTCGATGACCGTGCCCGCCGTAAAAACGCGCACCACCTCGCGGGGCATCAGACCGTTCACCGTGTCGCTGCCGATTTGCTCGGCCAGGGCCACTTTGTACCCTTTGGCAATCAGGCGGGCAATGTAGCCTTCGGCGGCGTGGTGGGGCACACCGGCCATCGGCGTGCGCACGCCTTTGCCCTGCGGCCGGCTGGTTAGCACCAGGTCCAGTTCACGCGCGGCTACTTCGGCGTCGTCGTCGAAGGTTTCGTAGAAGTCGCCCAGGCGGAAAAAGACGATGGCGTCGGGATGCTGCGCTTTGATGTCCAGGTACTGCTGGCGGCTGGGGGTGACTTTGCTGGATTTGCTGGCTGAAGGCATAGGACTCCGAATGATGAACGGTGAATGGCTTTGGATTTTAAGCGGGTTGGTCGGGGCCGGCAATGTGGGCGCGGTCTTCGATTTCCCAGGCGTGGTCGAGGATGTGCCAGGCGGAGCGGCGCACGAAGTAGCGGGCGGGCCAGATTTTGCCGCCGCGCGGCCCTTGTTCCGGGATTTCGCCACGGGTGGCGGCAACCAGCGCGGCCAGTTCGGCCTGCCGGATTTGGGCGGCCCATTCGCTGGCTGGTTCTATTTGTTTGGGCTTTTTCCAGGCGAGGCGAGAGAGGTAGCCGTTTTGCGCGCCCAGGACGTGCTCGACAATGTTGTCTAGCTCGCGGCCGCCGCCGCGCGGCCCTTTGGTGAGTGTTTTGCCGGTGGCGGCTTGCACGGCCGTCTCAAATGCCTGCCAGCACGCCTGCATCATGAGTTCGGCGCGGGGCAGGTCGGCGGGGGTAAACGGCCGTTCGTCGGCCGCAGGAATGCCCACCGGCACACCGAAGTCGGAGGTCGGGCTGCCTTCCAGCCGCTCCACCACGTGCAGGTCGGACAGGTGGGCGGGCGCTTGGAAGGCGGCGCCGCTGGATTTGATGGCCGCGGCATAACGCGGGCCATAATCCAACAGGGCTTGCAGCGCCTCGTCCTCGCTGCGGGCAATACGGCACCAGCCCGGCCATTCCACCGCCCCGGCAATCACCTTCTTTTGGCCAATTTCCAGGTAAACATCTACTTTAGGATTGGGTCGTGTCATCATTTTTTATCCGTTGGCTGAGATTGGAGATTGGAGACTGGAGATTGATTCGTTTGCAATCTCCAATCTCCAGTCTTCAGTCTTTATCGTTCCGAATGGTTCCGCACGGGGCATGATAACATGGCAGGCGAGTCAGGGCAATCTGGCAGGAAGAGGGATTTTTTGTCCGACGGGGAACTTATGATTACACGGAGAGGAAAACTTTTTCACACGGAGGGAAAAACCTTTTCACAGGGAGGGTAAAACCTTTTCACAGGGAGGGTAAAGCCTTTTCACGCGGAGGGTAAAGCCTTTTCACACGGAGGGTAAAACCTTTTCACACGGAGGGTAAAACCTTTTCACACGGAGGGTAAAACTTTTTCTGTGCCGGGGTGGGTTGCACGTCTTGTTTATTCCGGCGTATGCTTGGTGTCCGTCTTGTCATGGCGCGGCGCAGATTGGACCAATTCTCAAAATTGTGTTGGGGTCAAGAATAGAGTGAACAATTGTCATTCTGACGAGTCTTCGAGGAAGAATCTCCTACTGCCGAGAAATAGGGATTCTTCGCTCCGAAGACTCCGCTCAGAATGACTTTGCCAAACTCTTGACCATTACACAATTCTCAAAATTGGTCCCATCTAAAAAATGCAGGAGCGCAATTTTGTAGGAGATTGCCCGAACGGCGGCACACCACGGCGAGTGAAAACCCTTGGAGCGCAGGCGTCTCGCCTGCCAGGGCGGACGGGACGCCCGCGCTCCCATTTTTGAAGGAGAAAGAAGATGACAGACAGTGAGCAAAAAATAGAAACGGCCGTAATCCGCACCCAAACCCCCGCCTCCCCGCACCGCGAACACAGCAGCGCCATCTACATGACTTCCAGCTTCACCTTTGAGGATGCGGAGCACGCCCGCGCCCTTTTTGCCCGCGAAGCGGAAGGGCAGATTTATACCCGCTACGGCAATCCCAACGTGGATGAATTTATCGAGAAGATGTGCCAACTGGAGGGCGCGCCGGCCGGCATTGCCCTGGCTTCCGGCATGTCGGCGGTGTTTACGGCGCTGGCGGGGCTGCTGAACAGCGGCGATCACGTGCTGGCGTCGCGGGCGGTGTTTGGCTCCACGCACCAGATTCTGACGCGCATTTTGCCGCGCTGGGGCATCGGCCACAGCTATGTGGATGGGATGGATGCGGAGGGATGGGCCACGGCCGTGCGCCCCACCACCCGCCTGTGCCTCGTCGAAACGCCGTCCAATCCCGCTTTGGACCTCATTGACCTGGCCTGGTTGGGGGAATTTTGCCGCGCGCGGGACATTATTTTGCTGGTGGATAACGTGTTTGCCACGCCGGTGCTGCAACGGCCGTTAACCTTCGGCGCGCATCTCGTCATGCACTCGGCCACCAAATACATCGACGGCCAGGGCCGGGCCATCGGCGGCGTGCTGGTCGGTGACCGCTTCCTCATCGACGAGCTAACCGGCTTCATACGCCACACCGGGCCGTCGCTCTCGCCGTTTAACGCCTGGCTGTTCAGCAAGAGCCTGGAGACTTTGCCCTTGCGCATGGAGCGCCACTGCGCCAATGCCCTCAAGCTAGCCGAGTTTTTAGAAGGCCAACCGCAGGTAGCCTGGGTGAAATATCCCCATTTGCCCTCGCACCCGCAGTACGAGCTGGCTAAGCGGCAGATGAAAGCCGGCGGCGGGATGGTTACGTTTGCGGTGCAGGGCGGGCTAGCGCAGGGGCGGCGCTTCCTGGACGCCTTGCAGCTCTGTTCGCTCACGGCCAATCTGGGCGATACGCGCACCATCGCCACTCATCCCGCCTCCACAACGCACAGTTCGCTGACCGAAGAGGAGCGGCAGGCGGTGGGCATTTCTCCCGGCTTGATTCGTATCTCGGTGGGTTTAGAGGCAGTAGAGGACGTGATGGCCGACGTGGCGCAGGCGCTGGCGCAGTCGGCTGATGACCGGTAGCCGTTATGGGTCAGGGGTATCTGTTGATTGTTGTTTGTAACTGTCCTGCCACTTGATTAGGTGGTCGCGATGGCGGTCTTCTAGCTTGGTGAGGGCGCGTTTGCTTTTAAGCAGGGCTTCGGCCTCTTCGAAGGTCAGGTTGTGTTCGGCCATGAGGTAGGCGGCCAGCAAGGTTGCGGAGCGGCCGCGTCCTTTGGCGCAGTGGACGAGGATGGAACGGCCGTTTGCCACCTGCTTTTTCATCCAGGCCACGCCTTCGTCCAATATCTCGTTCGTGGGCACCGTTACATCCAAAACGCGCAGTTGGACGTGCTCGATGTTATTGGCGGCATAATACATCAGGTCATCTTCGCGCTCGGCGCGAATGTTTACCACAGCCCCGATGTGGTGTTCTTTGATGAACAGGTAGTCGCGTTCATACGTCGGTGCGCCCCCCAGCCACAGCTCTTCCGGAATGTCGCCTGCGGGCGTAATCTGATCAAACCAGGCATGTCCCTGCACGACTTCGTATGTGTATCGGATGGCGGGATAAAACTTGTCGAAAGCCCAATGGAATGGATTCATAGACTGTAAGCATAGCTGAGGGCGGCGAAATAGCAAGTGAAAAGATATGGATGATGGGGCTGTCGCCTGTTCGCTTTACGACCCGGACGCCCGGCGCTGATCTGCCTGGCTACATTGCCCACCCATTGGCCGGCAGCACACTGATGAGACGCTGACCGACTTTGGGGTTTACGGCCGTTTTTGTCAACACCACATCCAGCGTCTGCTCGTCGCTGATGAACAGCGGGGTGGCCGTGTCGCCATACTTGGCCTTAAAGTCGGGAAAGGTAAACTGCTCAGAGATGGGCACAACCTGCACCGTCGCCCCGGCGTCGAACTGCTGCTCCAGGTAGTCGAACCCTTTTTCCACGTCGAACAGGCAGTGCTCGCGCAGCAGCTGCGCCTTCACGTCTGACAGGCCGTCGGTTGCTGAGGCCAGCATGTAGATGTTGTCGCGCCCCAGGTATTCCTGAAACGAGAGACCGGCCAGGGCGTTCAGTTCGCTGTTAGAGGTCAGGGCCAGCAGCCGGCCGATACGCGCCAGGGGCAGGCTGTCGAGGACATCATCGGTGAGGATGTTGCCGTGTACGGCCGTTAAGCCCTCCAACTCCGCTGCCCGCACGTTAGAGAGGTTGGTGTCTACCAGCCAGACCTCGAAGCCCGCCGCTTCAATCGCGCTGGCGATTTCGCGCGCCCACCCATGCGCTCCCACAATGAGCGTGCCCTGAGGATTGGTTTGTATTACGCCCAACAGATGGGCCAGCGGCCCGGCCGTCAGCGCGTAAACCGTCACCGTGCCCACAACCACCAGGAAGGTCAGGGCGACCAGTTTTTCCGTACCGGCGTAGCCCAGATCCCGCAGTTCCAGGGCAAAAAGCGAAGCGACCGCCGCCGCCACGATGCCGCGCGGGGCCATCCAGGCCATAAACAGGCGTTCTTGCCAGGGAAGACGGCTGCGAATGGTGGAAATCCAGGTGGCTAACGGCCGTATCACCACAATCAGCAGCGCCAGAAAAATTAGCGCTTCCCAGCCAATGCCGGCAAAGTCGCTCAGGCGCATGCGCGCCGACAGCACAATAAACAAGACCGACAACAACAAAATGCCCAACTCTTCTTTAAAAGAGACGATGTGCTGGATGTTCACCTGTTTTTGATTGGCGAACACAATGCCCATCACTGTCACCGCCATCAGCCCGGATTCGGCGCGCAGGCTGTTGGAAATGAGAAAGGCGCCAATGACCAGCATGAGTGTAAAAGCGGTTTGCAAATACTCGGGTACCCATTCACGGCGAAATAAAACAATCATAAACAGGGCAATGGCCCCGCCAATCAGGCCGCCCACCAGCAGCGTCAGGCCGATGCCCAGAAGGATGGCCGGTATGGTCAGATGGTCCGGGTCGCCGGTGACGATGACGCCCAAAACCAGCACGGCCAGCGTCGCCCCAACCGGATCTACCAGGATGCCCTCCCACTTCAAGATGGTGCGCACCCGGTTGACCGGGCGAATGGAGCGCAGCATGGGCAGTACAACCGTCGGCCCAGAAACTACCAGGATCGCGCCCAACAGGGCCGACAGACTTAGGCTCAGACCAAACACAAAATAAGCCGCCAGCCCTGCGCCCAGCCAGGTGACCAAAACGCCGATGGAAATCAGGCGGATAACCACCTTGCTCACCCCGACCATTTCTTCTTGCTTCAGGCTCAGGCCGCCTTCGAACAAGATAACGGCTACGGAAATGGAGACGACAGGAAAAAGTAGTTCGCCAATTACCTCGTCTGGATGCAGGAAACCGGTAACGGGTCCGGCAATGAAGCCAACAATCAGCAGGGGCAGAATAGCGGGCAGTTTCAAGCGCCAGCCTATCCATTGCGACAGGATGCCTAAAATCAGGATGCTGCCAATGCCGATGACTATATTTTGGTGCATAAAGGTTTTCCTCTTTAGGTGGTGGATGATGGTTATGGTTGGAGAAGTTGCCCGCAGGCTGATGCCATTTGTTAAGATGGTGAGCCGATTGTATCAAATTTTGGGCTGAGGGGGGATGGGGACGGCCGTTTCTTCTATGCTATTAAACAAAACGGGGCGCCCGCTAAAGCAGACGCCCCGTTTCCTTTCTTCTCGTCTCTCGGGAGGGCTTTATCGTAACCTTTTATCAGTCAGTCCAGTAGGCCACTTCACCCTTAAGGTAGGTATCGATGCTGTTGGCGGCGGTGTGGGCAGAGGCCACGGCCGTTATCACTAGATCTGGTCCGTGGACGTTATCGCCGGCGGCAAAAACGCCCTTCATGCTGGTGGCGCCCACGTGTTCATCGGCCAGGATGAGGCCCCATTTATGGGTTTTGAGGGTGGGCGTTTGTTTGCCCAGCGATTCGTCGGGCCAGTAACCTACGGCCAGAATGACGGTGTCTACTTCCTGCATAAATTCGGAGCCTTCTTTGGGCACAGGACGACGGCGGCCAGACTTGTCCGGTTCGCCAAGTTCCATCTCGATGACCATCATTTCTTGCAGACGGCCGTTTTCGTCGCCAAAGTACTCCACCGGGGCCTGCAGGTATTCGATGTGTACGCCTTCTTCGAGGGCGATGCCCCGTTCGGTCTTATTGCCCGGCATCTCGGCTTCGGTGCGGCGGTAAACGATGGTGACTTCTTTCGCTCCCAGACGGATGGCGCTGCGGGCACAGTCAACGGCCGTGTCCCCGCCGCCTACTACGGCTACGCGCCGTCCCACATACGGCCGTTCACGTTTTTCCGGTGGCAGCATATCCTGCGGGACGTTCGCCCGCACCAGGAAGTCGGTGGAGGTGTAAACACCCGGCAAATCTTCGCCGGGAATGCCCATCGTAGCCTCAACGCTGGCCCCAGTTCCCAGAAACACGGCATCATACGTCTTTTGCAGTTCATCCAGGGTCACAGCTTCACCGATACGGGTGTTGGTCTTGATCTCGACACCGGCTTCTTGCAGGTCGCGAATTTTATGCCCTACCACCTGCTTGTCCAGCTTAAAACTGGGGATGCCATACACCAGCACGCCGCCGGCCACCGGCCACGCTTCATAAATCGTCACGTCGTGTCCTGCTTTCACCAAATCTTCGGCCACGGTAATGCCCGCCGGGCCAGAGCCGACCACCGCCACTCGCTTGCCAGATTTTTCAGAGGGAACAGGAATTTTTAGTGCGCCGGCTGCGCGCGCTTTGTTAGAAACAAACGCTTCCATCTTGCCAATTGCAGCTGCGCCACAAGTGCGAGACAAAACACAGCCGGTCTGGCACAAATTGGGGCACACCCGGCCACATACCTCGGAGAGGGGATTTGTGCGGGCAAATACCTGGGCGGCCTCGACAAATTTCCCCTGGCTGATGAGCCAGACGGCTTCCGGAATATCGTTGTTTGCCGGGCAATTTAATACGCAGCACTGGGGTTCGGGGCACTGTACACAACGCGTGGCCTCGGCCATTGCTGTCTCTTCATCGTAACCCAGGATGACTTCGTCAAAGTCTTGAATACGTTCATCTACGTTGCGTTTGAAATAAGCGACTGGCAATGAATGGGCCCGGCCTCCCCGAGCGATCTGGCGATAAGCTGTATCGGAACTCATATAAGCATGTCCTCCGTGACTTACACTTCTACGACCACCCTGTCCGCCCGGATGATGTCAGGTGGACGAACAGGCTAATCAGGCGAAATGGCGAACTGCTTTGTTGTCTGACTGGTTTGGTCGCTGAATCGCCTTTTCAAAGGTCAGTTTCATGAAATGAAAACTTTTGTTGACGATGAGATTGTAGTAATTGTCACAAAGGGATAAATGTTCCGAATAGCACTTATACGGCGTGATCTTTGTCACCTTTTGGTGCACAGAGGGGGCTGCACCCCTGGATACGGCACGTTTACGCCTGTTTTAGCCGTTCGACAAGATCAATGTAAGCGCGCATGGCCTCTTCGGCCGAAAGGCTGCCGAGTTTTTTCCAGGCATCATACTTGGCCCGGCCAACCGGGTCCGTAAAACCGGGCCGTTTGCCGCCTGCCTGGCCCTGGGTGGCCTGCTTGTAGTAGGCATACAATTTTAAGAGATCGTCGTTGCTGGGGCGTTGCGAGAGATTTTGGGCTGCAGCAGCGGCCGTTTTAAATTGCGTTTCCAGATCAGACATGGGGTTCACTTATCCTTGCCGCCAGCGGCTATGGGGTTTCTTCTTCTTCGACGTTCAGGAGGGTATCGGTTAGGCCTTCTTTTTCGATGACAAAGTGCAGAGCCATGTCAAAAGCAGCCTGGGTAAACTTCAACACTTCAGCATATCCTTCGTCGGAGAGCTGGCGGGCAGCATCGTGGCGGCGAAAGATGTTGACGAATTGGCGTTCGCGCTCGTACTGCAGGGGGATGCGTCCCACGCCCCAGTCGTTGAGGATGCGCCAGATGGTGGGATTGTAAGTGCGGGTCATACGCATGACAAAGGGCACGGGGTCGTGCCGTGCCAGCAGGGCAGCTAGGCGCAGAATCAGCTCAAACGAGAGAGTGGCTGTGCCGTTTTCGACGGCTTCTAACAGGGTTTTGTCTTCCAGGTCCAGGGCGCGGTTCAGATCGGCGATGGTAAGACCGGCGACCTGGCGCACATCGTGGAGGTAACGGCCGGTTTCTACCATCATTTTCAGCTTGTCGGTGTCGGTGATGATGGATTTGCCCAGGCGCACGGGTACGCTTCCGGCTTTAACAGCCAGTTTCAGGGCGCCGACGGTGACGTCGCCTGTAAGATTGGTCAGACGCTTGACCAGTGAGGGATCGTCTTCGGCTGGTTCGTTTTCTGGTTGGGGCGTCGGCACATCGCCAGCAGGTGAAGCTTCGGCTTCCGGCTTCTTGGGTGGAAGAATAAATTCATGTTCGGAGGTATTGTTCTTTTGGGGGTTGTTCTTTTGGATGTCACTCATAGTGTCTCCAGACACGGCCGTTTCTTTACCGCTAGTATAAACCATCCTGGGCGCAAAACAATCGAATCCTTTCTGGCAAAAACAAAGGCAGACCGCTTTCGATCTGCCTTTGTCCTTTGTCTTATCTGCACAGTTCCAGCTGCGGTTTAACGGTCGAGGGGTGGTGGAACTTCCTCCACGGCTCCTGGTGTGAGCTCCACAGGTGGAGCGGGCGTTGCCTTAGGCCAGACTTGTGTGGCAATCGGACCCGGCTGGATGACCTCCTCCGTGGGCGACACCGGCTCTAAGGTGGGGCCTGGTGTGGCGGTGGGCGGCACGGCCGTTGCCGTGGGCGGCACTGAGGTGGGCACTGGGGTGGAGGTAGAAGTTGGCGGTGGCGCATCTGGACTATTGGGCGTGGCGGTGGGCGGCACGGCCGTTGCCGTGGTTGTTGGTGTGGGGGTGGGGGTGGCTATTTCCCACGTATCCGTGCTGTGGCAGCGCGAACACTGCCCGCGCGGGTGGCCGGGCGGCCGCGAATGGCAGGAATTGCAGTTGGTATACGTTTCGTGGTCAAACGCGATGTCATCCCAACTGCCGGTGCTGTGGCAGTCGGAGCATTGGCCGGGCCAGTGACCGCCCGGGGCCGCATGGCAGCTCAGGCAGTCGGTGTAGCCGGCGTGGTCAAAGGAGATCTCCCACCAGTTGGCCGTCGAGTGACAGGCCGAACATTGCCCGTCGTAGTGGCCGTCCGGGGCAGTGTGGCAGCTCAGGCAGTCGGTGTAGCCGGCGTGGTCAAAATGAACTTCTGGCCAGCTGCTGGTATTGTGACACAGGGAACACTGCCCGGCATAGTGGGCGTCGGGGGCTGCATGGCAGGACTGGCAGTCGGTCATTTCCAGGTGATCCGGGTTGACGTTGTACCAGTTGTCTGTGGCGTGGCAGGCGGCGCAACGGCCGTTGTAATGTGCGCCCGGTGCAGCGTGGCAGGCGGCGCAGTCATCTAGATTTGTGTGGTCGATGTGCGCGCCGCCCCAACTGGACGTGCCGTGGCAGCGGGAGCACTGGCCGTCGTAGTGGCTGCCCGGTGCATCATTTTGATGACAGCTAACACAGTTCATGCCGCTGTTGTGCTTGATGTCCAGATAGCCCCAATTTTCTGTGGTGTGGCAGTCGAAACAAGGCCCCAGCGAGTGACCGGCAGGACGTTGGTGGCAGGTGGCGCAGTCCACAAAACCCTGGTGGCTAAACAGCGCCTCTCGCCAATCCTGGGTGCTGTGGCAGTTGCTGCACTGGCCGTCGTAGGTGTGGCTGGCGGGCGCTTCGGCGGCGTGGCAGGATAGGCAGTCGGGATAGGCGGTATGGTCGAAGGTGACGGCCGTCCAACTATGCGTCTCGTGGCAGCTGCTGCACTGGCCCTCGTAATGCCCGGCCGGTTGATCGACGGCGTGGCACTGCTGGCAGTTGGTGTAGCCGGTGTGGTTAAACGTGGCGACCGTCCAATCGCCGGTGTTGCTGTGGCAGTTGATGCAGGCGCCGCCGTAATGCTCTTCCGGCGTTTCCGCGGCATGGCAGCTCTCGCACTCGTTAATGCGCAAATGGTCAAAGGCGCCCGCTTCCCATTCGGCCACATCTTCATGGCAGCGTACGCAGTCCCCGGCAAAGTCCACATAGTGGTCTTCTGGCGTTTCCGCGGTATGGCACGTCAGGCAGTCCTCGGTCAGGTCGTGGATGAAGGCGGTTACCGTCCAATCGACGGTGTCGCTGTGGCAGCGGGCGCAGGCAGTGGGATAGTGGGCTTCGGGAACGGCCGTTGCGTGGCAAGACTCGCACTCGACTACACCTATGTGGTTGAACTGGTAAGGCACCCAATCATCAGTGATGTGACAGTCGGAGCATTCGCCGGGGAAGTGCGTGGGATAGAGGTCGTCGGCGGGCAGGATCTGGTGGCAGCTGCTGCAGGCGGTGGAAGTGTCGGCATACTGCCCATCCCCGTGGCAGGCCTGGCAGTCGACTGCTGTGTGGCCGCCATCGAGCGGCAGGCCGTCGTGATTGGCGTCATTTTCCAGGAAGGCCACAGGTTGGGCATCGATGGTGGTGGGTTTGTCGGTCTGGCTTTGCGGCAGAACGGCGAGGATTGCGGTGCGCGTGTCGGCAGCTTGCAGCAGCGCAACTTTTTGACTGAGCGTTTCGACCAGATCGCTGTAGGCGGAGTTTTCCACGGCCGTTATCACAATTTTGCTTTGCCGCAGCAGTTGGGCCAGACGGCCGTACAGTTCCCCTTGCGCCGCGCCGGGCGAACGATCAATCGCCAGGATGGCTTCGTTGAGGGCGTCGTCGAAGGCGGATACGGCCGTATGAATGGGCGCACGGCCGTCTGCCTGGGCCAGGTCTGCCAGCCGGTACTGGGCCAGCCGCAGCGCGAGCGCGGCACGATTGGCCGGATTAAGCGTCACCTCCAGCGCCGCCGATTCGGCGCCAAGCTGGACGCTGTACAGGCGGCTGCCCGGTTGAAACGGGTGCGTTTCCACGAGGTAAGCCAGCCCGGCCACGACGATCAGAAGGGCCGCCAGACTGTAAATAAGAATGGTCAATCGTTTACTCATAGCATCCCTCCTCCAGCGAATGGCTCGCCATCAGAGAAAAAGGCCACCTGTCAATTAGCCCGTATCCCGCTGCCTTCAATCAGGCCGGTGGGATGGCAGGAGAGGCAGTCGCTCAATTCTTCCGTGGTCAGATCGGGGTGGGCGACGGCCATGTCGGCGTCCTCGTGGCAGGTCTGGCAAGGATATTGCGTGTAGGCATCCGCGTGACAGGCCTGGCATTCGAGACGGCCGTCGTCCCCATGGTCGAGTGGAAATGTGTGTTGGGTTAGCTGGGCCGGTGTCCACCCGGCCTCACTGTGGCAGCGTTCACAGGCCAGGCCAAACTGCCCGGCGTGCAAATCTGGTTCGGTGTGGCAGCCGGCGCAGGTAGTGGGCGTGCCGGCGTATACCTGGTTGGTGTGGCATGCTTCACAGGCAACGGCCGTGTGCTCTCCGGTTAGCGCAAACTGCTCATTATGGTCAAAGTTGGCCAAACGGTCGTGGCCGTCATGGCAGCCCACACAATCATCCCCATATTGATTTTGGTGCTGGGCCATAAAATCTGGCGCGTGGTCTACGTGGCAGGTGGCACAATCCATCGCTTCAGGCCCATACTGGCCGAGTTGATGGCAGCTTTCACAATTTAAGGGTTGCCCGTCATAGTCTGTGCGGTGGCGTTCAAGGCTAAAATCGGCCAGCAAGGTATGGTCGACGTTGTTGAAAGCAAAAACAGTAATTTGTGTTTCGCGGCCCTGATGTTCCTGGTGGCAGCTCTGGCACTCCGAAGTTACCGGCAGCAAACCATGCAAACCGAGAGCTTCGGCGCGTTGTTCAGCCACGTCAACGTGGCAGTTCTGGCAGCGGTTGTCGACGATGCAATGAATTGGGCCATGACAGTGCGTGCACTCTTGCTGAAAATCGGCGTGCGAATTGTAGCCGCCCAGACTTGTTTCGCCGGTGTGCGCTGCGGAAAGCGGACCAACGCTGGCATGGGCATACAAGATATACACGCCAATAGTTACGGCCGTCATCATGAGCAAGGATGCCCCGGCGCCCAGAGGCGTTGCCAGGGAAGTAATCCATTTGCGGAGCATAATGTCACCTGATTGGTAAAGTTACAAAACCCACTAACCCCAAAATTAGTACCAGCGTACCAGTCGTTCCTCAACCAGTCCTCAACGGCCGTCACTCGTGCACGACGAAGGGCAGAAAAACGGTGTGGTTGCCGCTGATGGATTCCGCGCCGAAGAAGACGTAGGCTCGTCCGACCAGATCGCGGTTGGTGCGGAACTGCGGCGCGCCGACGGCCAGATCGCCAAATCCGTCTCCATTGGTGTCGCCGGCCGGCCCGGCGCTGCGGCCAAAATTGGTTTCGGCTTTATCTCCGTCACCGGTCCAACTGGCTAAGCTGTTAAGCGTGTCTGGTGTACCCAGATAAAGGAATACGCGCCCTTCTAGCTGTTGATCGTGTGTGTACTGCGGCGCACCCACCATCAAATCGGTCAGGCCATCGCCATTGACGTCGCCGGCGGCCACGGCCGTGCCGTATAACGCCCCTTCCTGCTGTGAGAATCCCGACCAGACGGCCGTGTCGCTCATCGACTGCTCGCCGCCCAGGAACAGAAAGACGCCGCCTTCGCCCTCAACCGTCTGGCCGAAATGCGGCGCGCCTACCAGGATGTCGGAACGGCCGTCCTGGTTAAAGTCACCGGCGGCCACCGCTGCGCCGAAAAGGCTGCCGGTCTGGCCGCCGCTCATCTGCCAGTCGGCGATCGCATCTGGATGGGGACCGCCGAGATACAAGAAGGCGGCTCCTTCTTCGATTTGTGTTCCACTGTAGAAGGCCGCGCCAACGAGAAAGTCATCGTATCCGTCCTGGTTGGTGTCGCCGGCGCTGTTCACGGCCGTGCCGAACGCCGCGCCAGTTTGGCCGCCAACGGCCGTCCAATCCGGTGTGGGATTCAACCCGTCCTCCGACCCGAAAAACAGAAAGGCCGCGCCTTCGTTAAGCAGCGCGCCGTCGTACCAGCGCGCGCCCACGAGCACGTCGTCAAACCCATCGTCGTTCACGTCACCTGCCCCGGCAACGCTGTAGGCCAATTGGGCATCTTTTTGATTACTTTCGTAGGTCCAGGCCGGTTCATCGGCCAACCCGTGGGCCGAGCCGAGATAGAGGTAGGCGCGCCCTTCTTCCGGCTGCTCGTTGTTGCTGCGGTAAGCGCCGATCAGGACGTCGTCGTAGCCGTCATCGTTTACATCCCCGGCGGCAGCGACGGCGAATCCAAACCGCGCGCCGTTTAATTCGCTGCCGGCGGTCCAATCAGGTTGGTCGCTCAGGCCCGCCGCCGAGCCGTAAAAAACAAAGGCAGCGCCTCCCAGATAGGTGCTGTCGTCAAAGTGAGGCGCGCCGACGATGAGATCGGCGTAGGTGTCGCCGTTGACATCACCGGCAGACGCCACGGCGTAACCATATTCCTCGCCCACCTGGCTGCCTGTTGCGGTCCAAACCAGGGTGAAGGCGCTAAGCATAGTGGGGGGAAAACGGGCTGCGAAGAGGAAAACGGCCGTACCCCCCACCACGCTTAACCAGAATAAGGATCGCCAGAAAGCTTTTTTGCCGGTCATGTGTTGCCCGGGTTTGGCAGCGGGGCGAGGCTCCTCGCCCCGCTGCCCCAAATAGGGTTAGGCGCTAGCGCATAACGAACGGCATATAAGCTTGATGCAGCTCATCGACGATCCAGACCGGCACTTCCGCCCCGGATGACCATCGACCACCTTTATCTTTAGCCATAAAAGTGATCTGCGCCCAACCGGGCTGCCCAGCGAACCCGGGCTTGTTCACCAGTTCCTGGGCCTGGATTTCTAGAACCTTGTCTGTTCCTATGACGACCGGCGCAGCCGCAGAGCCCAACGGCTTGAGTAACCACACGGTTTCTTCAATGTCTCCGTCGGCGCCAAACCCTTTAGCTGAACCCACCAGGATAAGCGTGTCATTCTCGGCCAGGCTGAGTATGGTGCGGTTGACGTAAAGGATAGAAGCGACCGGATCTACTTCCAGAGTCGTATCGTCCGGCAGGTACAGCAGGCGGCGGTACCACATATCGCTGTCATAAACCAGTTCATGGCCATCCGGCAAGATCTCCTCCTTCCACTGGTTCCACACATTGTAGACGAAGGTACCGCCGGGATTCATCACGACACTGGCTTCACCGGACAGGTCGTCGTCGGCATTTTCCAACCACGGCCAGCGCGGCTCGACGCAGGTCTCCCAGTCAACTTCTCCGGTGATGGGATCAGGGTCGCAGTCGTCCGGGTCGTTGACGTAATCGAACCACTCCAGGGTATCGCCGTAGTCGGTGGCCCGGCTGTAGTAAAGGTTAAGCGGAATGGCCTCGCCCTCGGCTACGGTTGTGTTGTCGCCCGTCTCGTAGACCAGATAGTACTTGGAGGGGTCGATGGCGGCGTCATCGTCGTAGGGGAGGACATCCTCCGAAGTGAAGTTGATCAGGTCCGCGTTATTATCCAGCCAATCCGTGCGGATAGTGGCGTATTGCTTCAGGCCACCGGGCGGGCTGTAGCGCGGATCAAGGACGGTGACTTTGTTACCGGTCAATAAAGAGAGGTTGCGGGCCTGTTCATTTGCGCCGGGAGCATAAGTCCAGAGCATATCCTCAAACTCACCTGTAGTTTCGGTATAGTAGTATTCCAGGGCTTGCACGCCTTCGCCATCTGGATAGGTGGTCCAGGTCAGGCCGCCGTCAAAGGAGCGCCGCTGGTACAGATTGTAGTGATCGTTACCGACGGTGTTGGATTTCCAGTTGGGCGACCAGGCGTACATCATCAGGACCATATCGCCGTACAGGAAACCGCGGTGGCCTTTGGCTACGTCGAAGGGGTTCTCCCAAGATTGGTCGTCGAGGTCGTTGTCGTCATTGGGGTCGCCTGTAAACGTATCATCTGCGCTTGTGCCAGCATAAGGCAACTGCCGCCATTCCCTCACCTTGGGGAAGTCTCCGTCAGAGTCGGGAATGGTGCCGTCATCCGCCACTGGGAAGAGGGCCGCGCAGCCATCGTTGGTGTCGGCCCCGTCGCAACTCACGGCCGTGCTGCCGGAGATATTGATGGCCGGTGCCGTACACAGACCTTTGAGATAGTAAGGATTAACGGGGAATTGACCGGTATTATCTTCGGGATAGACCCATCCATCTGTGCCGTCCGGATTCACACATTCCATGTTCTCGTAGGCAAAGGGATTGTCCACCGTTTTATCGAAGCAGTCGTCCGTATTGTCAACCACACCATCTCCATCCGTGTCTGTACAGAACGGCTGAACGACCACTCGACGCAGCATGATGTCGGCCGGGCCACCCTGCCAGATGATGCCCTGCTTGTAGATGAGCATAGAAGCCAGACCGCTGCCATCCAAAGCCGGATCGGTGATGTTGGCGATGTTGTTGCTGGTCAGAGCGAAGCGGCGGGCGATCTCAGTCAGGTAATATTCATAGCCGGTAATGGGGTCAAATTCGGTGTCGTAAAACTCACCGGGTCCAGGGCAGGAAATATCCGGGTGGGTCTGGTCGGTAGTGATGAAGTACGGGCTGCATTTGGCCGGCTGGTTGAGCATACCGCCCTGCTGCACCACATAAGGAGAGGGGTCATCGGCATCCAAAGTGGTGTTCATATGCAGGTTGTATGGCTTGGCAAAGTCAAAGGAGTAGTAGAATACGTCTTTGCCAATGTCAACGGGATCATACTCCTCACTCTCTTCAACCGTAATTCCCAGCGCTTTGGTTTCTTCCGCTGCCAGACTTAACCAGGCGCTTTTTTCTACTGTTCCATCGCCGTCCATATCTACCGCGTCCACCGGGGAGTAAGGCTTGAGGGCCATCCGCACGCGGGTAGAGGCTACCCGGCCAATCATCCAGCGTCCATCTTCTGTGACGCAGATGCTCAACGTTGTGCCGCCGGGATTGGTCCATGGCTCATAGGTTGTACAGAAGTCTGCGCCCTCTTCAGGTCCGGTCAGCCCATCCAGGTTTGTGATGATGTTGCTGTAATCCCAGTCGTCGATGCTGTCAAAGTCGATCCAGCAGAAGGGATCCTCAGGCGAGCCGTTTGTCCCTGTGGAGGCTTTGCACATATCGTTGTCGGTCAGGCGGACGGGGATGGCCATTGGCACGTAGGGTTTGGGCCGGTCCATTTCAGTGCCCATCGCAGCTTCGTAGTCTTCAATCAGTACAGGTCCGTCTGCAGGCAGATTTTCAGTATCGGTCCCGTCTGGGAAGACCAGGTCAAAGTCGGCGAAGGTAATGTACGAATACCAGATGTCGGTTTTGGCGTTGGCAATAGCGCCGGACCAGCCTTCGCCGGGGCCAAGCCCTTTGCCGGGACGCAGACCTTCAGGGTCTTCCTGCCAGGTCAGGGCGCAGCCGGCCCCGCCCGCACAGTCCACCGCCGGCAGGTTGGCGTCGCGCACGCCGGAGGTCAACCGTTCGGGTGCGGTCCAGACCACATGGGAGGCCTCGGCAAAGTCAGGCGTCATGGGGTCATCGCCGGGGAGCAGTTTGCCGCGAGCCGTCCAGATACAGGAGTAAGGGATTTCGCCGATTTCAGGGAAACCTTGTTCGGTGTAGTTCACTGACCCTTGCGCGCCACCAACGCCAAACAGGTCATACAGATACATGGCATTTTTACCGTAGCTTCCTTCCAGGTCAGCCAGATAGTCTGAATAGGTGGCGATGTTATCCGGGGTAGATAGGGAATACAGGGGAAAGCCGCTTTGGCAGTATTTGCTGGCCCAAACAGCCAGAACCTTGTCTTCTGCTACCTGATGAACGACGTTGTGCACGTCGCCGGGATAAGGATGGCCGTTGGCCAGGGTAAAGGACGACAAGTCTTGCGAGCGCGATAGATTTTCGTTGCGCCAGGTCGTGCCGTCGTCGAGCGAAACGGCGACAAACGCATCAAAGGTGCCGAAACTGATGCCACCCTGGATGGAGTCCATGCCCTCGGGAGTGGCTGCTTCTGCGCCGATGTCATCGATATAGACTGAGATCAGAGGCTTGGCGTAATCACGGGCATCGTAGGCGTCGGTTCCCGCACAGGTACCGTCGTCGTTCCAGGGATCGTCCAGGCCTTCGTCGAGGCAGTAGTTGGCGACCGGTGTAAGTTCCCCGGTGGCGGCCTGCGCGGGGACGTAGAAGTCCATCATGTAGATGGCGGCCTTTTCGGTTTCTGCGTCCGGCGTTTTGGAAACATCCCGCCGGAACAGCTGCCCATCTTCGGCGAAAACGTTGATGGTGAGCAGGGCGATGGCCAGTATGACAAAAATTAACCAATGCCGTTTTTTCATGTTCCTAACCCTCCAGGTCTTTCGGAGACCGTGTTACTGATTGTTGGCGGATAAAGTGGCTTCAAAACCTGGCTTACAAGTCGGCAAACCCTTGACCAGGGTTTTGAACTGGTACCAGCGTACTATAAGCTACTTAACCAATCCTCAACGGCCGTTTACCCACACACGGGATTAGAAACTTGACTGGCAAATAGAAAAGGGATTAGACAAGGGGCAGCAAAGCGCTGGACAGCCGCTGCAAGTGAATCACCACGGCGCTGCTGGAAAGGTCGGCTGGCACGAACAGTGTGCTGATGTTGGTGAGGAGGGTTTCTTGCGCCGGTCCGGCGACCAGAAGATCGAAAGCGTGCAGGGGCCGATTTTGTTGGAGGGCCTGGAAGACGGGGCAGTTGGGGCCGCAAAACGGCCGTCCTGCCACTGTTCTGCCTTTTAGAATCTGCCAGCAAGGCTGGCCAATAGCTTCTTCGGCGGTGACGCCTGACAACGTTTCCGCCGCCTTATTCCAAGACAAAATAGACTGTTCCTGATCGATGGCAAAGCATGCATCACCGGCATGTGCAAATATCTTGAGCAACGCTTCCATGCGCACAACTCCGTTGGTGACTGTCAGCAGAGCGACTTTTTGGCGATGGCAGGTTGGATGTTGATTTGCTCCTGAACAGACGGCCGTAAGAATGCCCATCTACAGCCTAGATCGGCTTCCTTAACCAGCCCTCAACGGCGGAATGCACCGAATCAGAGCGTGATCGATTTAGATTGAAACAAAAGCGTTAGCTGCTGCACTCTAGTTCCTGGCACAACTGTCTGGTTTCTGGACTGGGCATCAGATTCAGGTCGTCTTGCATGGCCTGGGTCAAACGGCGGCATTGGGAAACGGCCGTGGCCCGGTCGCCGTGGCGTAGGGCCAGGCTCATCACTTTCTGGCACGTCTTCTCCCGGCAGGGATCAATCGCCAAAGCATGCAGGTACAGCTCCTTGGCTTTACCATCTTCCTGCCGCGCCTCGTATAAGGCCCCTAATTCATCCATGATTGTCAGGTGTAGCTGCCGGAACCGTTCATGTTCGCCGTGCGACCAGACATTTGTCTGATACAAATCGGCCAGATAGTCGCCGCGATACAAATTTAGGGCTTCCTGGTAGTAACGAATAGCCTGCTGTGGATCCTGGGCAAAGCGTGCCCGGCGCACCAGTTTCTCGAAGTTAACGGTATCCAGCCAGTGAGACGCATTACCGGCCAGCCGGTAATAGCCGCCTTCGTAAACGATATAGCGCGAGTCCGCGCCGCTTTCTAGATCGGGTTCCAGACTGCGGCGCAAATTGTAGACGGTTGTGTTCAGGTTCCGAAGGGCGGATTCATAAGGCAAATCCGGCCAGAGCAGTTCGGCCAACTGTTCACGCGAAGTGAGATGGGCACGCTGTAGGACCAAATATGCCATCAGCGCGCGCACTTTTAACCGTCGCCAAAGTGGACCTTCTACCCGGCTGCCATCTGGCCGCCAGACGACGAGCGAGCCAAGCAGATGAACGTGCAGCATGCCATCCCACGCCGGCTGATTTTGCAGCAGGCGCGAAAGCTGTACGAGCACCGGCCGATTTTGCGCTGTGGCATCCGTGGGTAGGGGGATGGTGCTAATGTTGATGGCCACTTCTTGCCGCTGGCGGTTTTTTACAATGAGGTTGAAGTGTTGGATGGGTTTGCCGTCATAAATCCATTGGAGGATGGCGCAGTTGGGGGTGCAAAATTGACGGCCTTCTTCGGTACGGCCGTTTAACAATTCCCAGCAATACTGCCCGATGGCTTCCTCGGCTGTGTAACCAAGCACCTCTTCGGCAGCCGTATTCCAGTAAACAATTCGCTGATTTTCGTCAACTGCAAGTGCGCTGTCCCCGGTGTTGGCAAAGAGGTGTAAATATCTCTGCATCGCTTCCCCTTTGTAAGAAATAGACCCCGATGAGAAAACTTTAACAACAGTGTATTAAGGTTTAACTTAAGGCTTGCAGCAGGCTAACGGTCCGAAATTGGCAGTGCTAACTGGCAACACCCTCAAATAAAGCGTTCAGGTCTAGCGAAGGCACTTTGCTGCGGCTGGCCAGGGAGACGTAGGCGCGCGCCAGGGAATCTTTGGCAGCGCCTAGAACAGTGCTTGCCAGGCCAAAAGCTGCGGCGAGTTCGTCGGGCGAAATGGCCTGGCTGATCTGCCGCCAGATGCTTTCTTCGAGAACGTTGACGGCCGTTTGCACTTCATGGATGCCAAAGCCGGCTTCAAAGCGCTCGTGGGCTACCCGATCCATATATTCCACCAGCGGAATCAGGTTGCGATCGGCAATGCTGGTCTGCACCAGGTCGTATAACGCTTGCAGCCGCTGCCGGTTCCAGGCGGCGCCTGCGGCAGTGTAATGGTTCAACTGCGAACGAGCCAGAGATTCGGTCGCTTCTGTAATAATTAAGGTCTCGCGGTCATGTAAAAGCTGTTGTAAGTTCATGTTTTAGGCTTGATTTTTCCGGTGCCGGCACGCAATATGCCACCAGACCACCAGAAAGGATAAACGTTATTCGGTGGCGATTAAAAAGCTGAAGTTGTCAAATGGCCCCTGAAAGACTTTGTCATGCAGGGCCGCTCAGAGCAGATTACAGGGCGGCGTGGGCCGCGGGCAATTGGCGCAGGTGCCGCCAGCGATCCATTGCTCCTTTGCGGAAAAGAGCCGGGTCAAAATCTGCCAGGGCTTCCCAGCCTTCTACACTGGCCAGTTGGCGATCTTCCTCTGTTAATTCCATTTCCAAGACACGGCCGTCTGTTTGCATCACAATCGTTAACGTGTCTTTTCCATCTTCAATGATATCCCGAATACAAAGCCGGTCGCTTCCTTCAGGATAGCGGAAGAATGCCGCCGAACAGCGTTGACAGTAGGCCAGATTTGCATCACACAAATCACGATCAATTAGAACTTTCATAGGTGTTCCTCGTGGGGCTAATTGGCAAAACCTGTCAGGTGAAGCTGTGCGGAAAGGTTCTGTCGCTCACCGATACCAATACTTTCAGTATAGGCCATCACTGTTGTATTGATAGCGTAGACTGTCATCAAAATCAAAGACACATGTCATTGGAATGTAAAAGCGGGTGCCGGCGATAACTGCCTGCTATTAGCTGTAAAATACACAAACCGTGTTATGATTATTTAAGATGCGTTGGTCCATTCAGGACCAGACCAAATCCATGGAATCTTTAACTGCTTTTCTTCCCATTGACCGCCGCCTGGCATTGGCGGCTGGCCGCCCCTTGCCGGATCGCGTCCAAGGCGTTGCCCTTTTTGCCGACATCTCTGGTTTCACGCCGTTAACGGCCGTTCTCGCCCAAGAACTGGGGCCCCACCGCGGTGCAGAAGAACTCACCCGCCAGCTTAATCTCGTCTTTGCCGATCTCATTGCCCAGGTTCATCATTACCAGGGCAACGTTATCGGCTTTAGCGGCGATGCCATCACCTGCTGGTTTGACGAAGCCGAGGTTGCCGCCGCCGCTGGCCCGGCCACAAACGTAGCCGATTTGGCTCTGGCCTGCGCGCTGGAACTGCAGCAGGTGATGGCCCGCATCGAATCGGTGCGCACTCCACGCGGCACAATTATTCCTCTGGCCCTCAAAGTGGCGCTGGCCGCTGGTCCGGCGCGCCGTTTCCTGGTTGGCGACCCCGAATTGTATGTCATTGAGGTGCTGGCCGGCGCCACCCTCGATCAAATGGCGGCTGGAGAGAAACATGCCAGTCAAGGTGAAGTCGTAGTTACGGCCGAGTTTGTCTCGCGGTTGTCATCGCCGCCGGTCATTGGCGAGTGGCGGCATGCTCACGCGGGACAGCGTTTTGCGGTGATCAGGGCGTTGGCTCAGCCGGTGTCTTCCGCCGCCCGCCTGGTAACCTCCACAATTGGCGATGAGGTAGCCCGTCAATGGTTGCTGCCGCCGGTGGCTGCGCGGTTACAGCAAAGCTCAGGCGATTTTTTGGCTGAACTACGCACGGCCGTGGTGATGTTTCTGGGTTTTAGCGGCATCGATTATGACAACGATGACGCGGCCGGAGAAAAGTTAGACGCGTTTGTGTGCCGGACCCAGGCTATTCTGAACTATTACGAGGGCTTCCTGGTTCAACTGACCATGGGTGACAAGGGCAGCTACTTATACATAGCCTTTGGCGCCCCTATCGCCCACGAAAATGATGCCGTCCGGGCGGCGGCGGCGGCGATGGAACTGCGCAGTTTGCCGGCGCAGTTTCCCTTTTTGCAGCCGGTGAGAATCGGCATCAGCCAGGGGCTGACGCACAGCGGTGCTTATGGCGGTTTCGTGCGGCGGACGTATGCTGTGATGGGGAACGAGGTCAACATTTCCGCGCGGCTGATGACTACGGCCGTGCCCGGCCAGATCCTGATTTCGGCGCGGGTGGCCGAAGATGTGAAGTCTGGCTATGAACTGGAGGCCCTGCCTCCCGTACACCTGAAAGGGCTTAAGCAGCCCATGCCAGTTTGGGAGCTGCACCAGCGGCAGACGACGCTGCCCCTGGCGCAGCGGCAAACGGCCGTGCCCATGATTGGCCGCGCCGCCGAACGACAACAACTGGCAGATGCCCTTGATCGGCTGAAAGACGGCCGTTCTGGCGCTCTCTTAATCGAAGGGCAGGCAGGCATTGGCAAATCCCGCCTGGTACAGGAGCTGCTGGCAATGGTCGAGCCGCAGACGGCGCTGGCACTGTTCGGCAGCGGCGACGCCATCGAACAATCGACGCCTTATCACGCCTGGCGGCCCATCTTCGAGCAGCTTTTTTACCCGGAACGTGAAGAACCGCAAGCCGCGGATTTTTGGTTGGCGGAGACGAAACGCCGTCTAGATCCTTCTCTGCATGATTTGCTCCCCTTGCTGCAGGTTATTTTTCCCATCGACTTGCCGGAAACCGAACTGACGGCGAACCTGACGGGTGAAGCGCGGCGGGACAACACACAGCGTTTGTTGATACAGCTGCTGGAAACGGCCGTTGACCAGCCCCTCATACTGGTTTTAGAGGACGCCCACTGGCTGGATTCCGCTTCGTGGACCTTGCTGCGGCGTGTGCAGCGGCAGCTGCAGCCGCTGCTGTTGGTGCTGGCTTTACGGCCGTTTGCCAAAAACGAAACCTTCCCCGCTTTTTACGCTGACCTTGCTGAACTGCCTGCCACACTGCGCATTGAACTGGACGTACTGCCTTTTGCAGCCGTGGAGGAGCTGGTCTGCCACAGTCTGGGTGTGCGGCAGTTGCCCACGGCCGTTTCCAAACTTATCCACACGAAGGCAGAGGGGCATCCCTTTTTCAGTGAAGAACTGGCCTATGCACTCCGCGACGCCGGTCTGATCCTGATCGAAAACGGCGAATGCCGCCTGGCCGCCAACGTCAGCGATTTTGAAGCTTTGAATTTCCCCAACACGATCCAGGGTGTGATTACCAGCCGCATCGATCGGCTGTCGCCGCCCCAGCAGCTAACAGTCAAGGTCGCCAGCGTGATTGGGCGGATCTTTGCCTTTAGCCTGCTGCGCGGCATCTACCCGGTTTCGACGGGGGCTGCAGAACTGCGCCAGCACCTGGAAGATCTGGAACGGTTAGACATTACGCCTATCGAAACGCCCGATCCTAATCTGGCTTACATATTTAAACATCTGGTCACGCAGGAAGTGGTGTATAACCTGATGACGTTTGCCCAGCGCCAGCAGCTGCACCGGCGCACGGCCGTCTGGTATGAAGAAAATCAAGCTAGTGACCTGAACCGTAGTTATCCCCTGCTGGCCCATCACTGGCACCTTGCCGGGGACACGGAACGCGCCGTGATGTATTACGAGAAAGCCGGCGAAAACGCCTTTCGCGATTATGCCAATCAGGAGGCGATTCGCTTTTTTACCCAGGCGCTCGAACTGAGCAGCGAGGCGTATCCGGCGGCGCAGCGGGCGCGCTGGCAGCGGCAGATGGGCGAGGCGGCTTACCGGCTTACGCAGGTGGAGCAAAGCCAGGACCATTACCTGGCAGCACTGGCACTTTTGCAACGGCCGTTGCCCTCATCCACCGTCCGGCGTGCGCTAGGATTGGGCCGACAGCTTACCCGGCAGGCACGCTACTATCGCCGCGCCGGGCAGGATCTCGAACGGCCGTCCACAGAAGAGGGGCAAAACGCACTGTTGGAAGCGGCCCGCGCCTATGAAGGCGTCTCCGAAATCTACTACAATACCGGCGACTTCCTGACGACGTTTTACTGCGTTATGACGGCGCTGAACCTCTCAGAGCAATCGGGCCTGTCGCCAGAATTGGTACGTAACTATGCCAACATGTGTCCGACGTTGGGCACCGTCGCGCTGCACAATCTGGCCCAAAAATACCGCGAACGAACCCTGGTCATGGCTGCCCAACTCGACGATCTGACGACCACAGCCTACATACAAATACCATTTTCCTCCTACAGTTTGTGGGTGGGTGATTGGGACCGGGCCGAAAAAGAAGTGGATCAGGCTCTGGCCATCTATTCGCGCCTGGGGGATTGGCGCCGCTGGTGCGTGGCGGCCTGGATGTGGCCCCAGGTGGCACAGAGCCAGGCCCAATTCGAACGGGCGCGCACGCTCTGGTCCGAACTATATGATGTAGCCCTGAGCAGCCAGGATACCCGGCACCAGGTTCGCAGTCGCGGCGGGCAAGTGTTTAACTTGTTGTCTTTAGGTCTGATAGATGAAGCCTTCGTCTGCGGCGACGCCGTTACTGGTTTGTTGGAAGAAAACCCGGAGATGGTGTCCGTCGAAGAGCGGCTCTGGTTTGCCATTCGTGCCTTGCGTGCTTTGCACGAAGAACGCTGGGCGGATGCGGCGCATCTGGCACATGAACAAATTGCTGCCATCGGACGCGCCCGTTTTAAGTTTGACCTCTTGGAGGTCTTCGCCGCCAGTGCCGAAGTGTTCCTCGCGCTATGGGAGCAGGGGCTGGGAAGCCCGAAAGAAGCCCGGCAGGGCTGCCAGGTGTTAAACCAATATGCGCGCACCTATCCTTTTGCCCGGCCACGGGCGCTTCGCAACCAGGGCTGTTATGCCTGGTTGGCCGGTAAACGAAGCCGAGCCCAGAAACTGTGGCAAAAAAGCCTGGATCAGGCAGCGGCATTGGGCATGCCATACGAACAAACCCTCACCCGGCAGGTCATGCAAAACCTGCCCCAAAGAAGCGACTGATTTCGATGACGTTATTTTTGATCACTTTTGTTATTTGGGCGCTGCTGCACAGTCTGGCGGCCATGACGCGGACAAAAGCTGTTATGCGGCGATGGATGGGTGAACGGCCGTATGCCGGTCTCTATCGCCTGCTGTATAACCTCTTTTCCTTCATCACCATCTTGCCGGTTTTTTACGTAATGTGGACGGCCGTGCCGCGCATACTGCTGTGGGAAATCCCGGCGCCGTGGAGCTACGGCGCACAACTGCTGCGCCTGGTGGGGCTAGGGGGGCTGGCTATCGCCCTCTGGCAAACCGACATTTGGGACTTTGTGGGCCTGCGCCAAGCTGTGCGCTTTTTGCGGGGCGAGGAAGAAATGAGCCTGCCTCCCAAACTGGTTACCGGCGGGATGTACGCTTTTGTCCGCCATCCCCTCTACTTTTTTAGCATGCTGTTTTTGTGGTTTAACCCGGTCATGCTGCTGCCCGGTTTTCTCTTCAATCTGCTTGGCTCGGGTTATTTTTATGCGGGGTCACGCGTTGAAGAACGGCGGTTGGCCGCTTTTTTTGGCGAAAAATACGCGGCCTACAGGCAAAGAGTGCCGGGTTTGTTCCCCATCCCCAGGCTGCGCCGGTAAGTGTAGAGACAAAGGCGTCTCTCTTCTCTATCTCTACACCCTAACCTTACTTCCCTCGCAGCAAAGCCATGACAGCTTCGGCTGAATCGAGCTGCAAGGCCTTTTCGGCCAAGCGTTTGGCGTCGAATTCGGTAATGGCGCGCACGGCCGTTTTCACCGCGGGAATTGCCGGGGCATTCATAGACAGCTCGTCCAGCCCCAGGCCTACCAGCAGCGGCGTGGCCAAAGCGTTGCCTGCCAGTTCGCCGCACATCCCCACCCAGATATTGGCCGCATGCCCGGCATCCACCGTCTGTTTAATCATGCGCAGGACGGCCGGCTGCAGCGCCTGGGCCAGTCCGGCTACCCGGGTGTTTCCCCGGTCCGCCGCCATCACATACTGCGTCAGGTCGTTGGTGCCGATAGAGAAGAAATCGGCTTCCCTGGCTAACTGGTCGGCAATCGCTACGGCCGAGGGGACCTCGACCATAATGCCCACCTGAATTTTGTTGTCAAAAGCCACCTTCTCGGCTTTTAGCTCCGCTTTCACCTCGGCCAGCAGGGCTTTAGCGGCCTTCAATTCCGCCAAAGCGCCGATCATGGGGAACATGATTCTGATTTTCTGTTGATGGCTGGCGCGCAGGATGGCGCGCAGCTGGGGCTTAAAGATTGCGGGCTGGTCCAGGCAGAAGCGAATTCCACGCCACCCCAGGAAGGGGTTTTCTTCCTGTCCCTGATCCAGATAGGGCAGGGGCTTGTCGCCGCCTACATCCAGGGTGCGAATAATGACCGGTTTGTCGCCCAGTGCTTCGGCTGCCTGAATGTAGGCGGCCAACTGCTCCTCTTCAGATGGCGCTTCGGGGCGGCCCATGAAGAGAAATTCGGTGCGAAATAAACCAACGCCTTCTGCGCCATAGTCCAGGGCAATGGCCGCGTCGTTGGGGCCGCCGATGTTGGCAGCCACTTCGATTTGCCGCTTGTCTTTGGTGATAGCGCGTTGTTGGGCGGTGGCCTTTACGCGGCGCTGTTCCGTCAGCCAGGCGATGCGTTGTTCGGCGAGGCGGGTTAGCTGCTCGTCATTGGGTTCGATCCACAGACGGCCCTGTTCGCCGTCCAGAGCTACAGTCTTGCCGTCGGGCAGGGTTTCTAACTGGCTGCCCAGGCCAACAATGGCCGGAATGCCCAGGGCGCGGGCCAGGATGGCGCTGTGTGATGTCGCGCCGCCCAGTTCGGTGCAAATGCCCAAGACCTGTTTGGGGTCCAGGCGCGCTGTATCGGAAGGGGTGAGATCGGCGGCGATAAGGATAGACGGCCGTCGAAAGTTCAGTTCTGGTCGTTCTAAATCCATCAACTGTCCCAACACGCGCTGGCTCACGTCTTCCACGTCTAAGGCTCGCGCCTGCATGTAAGGATCATCCAAAGCGCGGAAGCGATCGGCCGTTTCCTGCATGGTTTTTTGCCAGGCAGCTTCAGCGTTGATGGTTTCCTGGTCGATTCGGGCTTTGGCCGCGTTCAACACGTCCGGATCGTCCAGCAGCAGCAGATGGGCTTCGAAGATGGCCGCTTCGCTGGCGCCAACCTGGCTAATGGCCTGAGTGTGTAGTTGCTGGATTTCCTGGCGCGCAGACTGCACGGCCGTTACCAGGCGGTTCCATTCGACGGCCGTATCCTTGATCTTGCGAACCTTCACCTGCGGCAGGCGGGGCCGGTACTGTGCCACCGGCCCAATTGCCACACCGGGCGAGGCGGGAATCCCTATCCATTCGCCTGCTTCAACAGCCACGGCCGTAACGGTCGGAGGTTCCGCCGATAGCTCTTCATCTACGTCGCCAAAATTCTGGTCGGCCAACTCCTGGATGGCAGCAAGGGCGGCGTCGGCGTCTGCCCCGGCAGCCCGGATAACCACAGTATCGCCCTGGCGCACACCCAGCGTGGCTACCTGGTTGATGCTTTTGGCGTTGGCCGTCTGGCTGCCGCGCTGGACTTGCATCTCGGCCTGGAAGCGGTTGGCTGTGCTCACAAAACGGGCTGCGGGACGGGCATGCAGGCCCAGCTTGTTCGGAACAACGAGCGTTATAGACTGCGCGGCTTCGTCCAATCCGGCCGGCCCAGCCACAGGAACCTGTTCCAGGTGGCCTAACTGGCTTTGCTTGACAGCCAGAGCGCCCTGCGCCTCCTGCATCACTTGGGCGAGGGAAGCGCCTACCGATGCCTGCACGGCTGCGGCCAGTGTGCCTTCTACCAACGGCGCGGGACAGATAGTGATATGTTTGCGCATATCGGGCGAGAGAAGGTCAACGGCCGTTTCCGTGCTCAGCAGGGCGCTGCCGAGGTCGATCATCACCACTACGCCGTCTTCGGAGAAGACGGATTCGATGGCCTCCATAACCTTGATCGGATCTGTGCCGATGGGTTGCTCTTCGTCCTCAATTCCGCCGGCGGTAGCGATTTGCACCGGACTTTGGGCCATTTGTAGGGCGAGTTCGCGGACTCCTTCGGCCAGCGTAGCGCTGTGTGAAACGATGACAATGCTTACCATAATGTTCTCGATTTAGTTGGCAAGCGGGCGACGGCACGCCGGGCAATCAATGACTTCATGAACGGCCGTTTCCAGCTCAGGAGTTAAATATTCAGCCGGTCCAGCTTTGAACCCGGCGGCGCCGCACCAACAGGCATACCAGCCCATCGGCGAAGCAGTGTATAACAGGCGCGGCACTTGCAGATCAATTACTTCTACGCCCATGCCCCAACGGGCATTGGTGATCAGGCGCTGACAGCCGGCGGCATGTAGTTTGTTGGCGTACAGATGGAAGTGTAGGCAGTGGCGCATGAGGAGAACGGCCGTGCTCACGTTCTCCGGCACCTTTTCACGCACGGCATCCGTGTGACAAACCACCAGATTCTTGGGCAAAGCATGTGCTGTCCGGAACAGTACGCTAGCCTGGACTTCCCAGGCAATAACCTGGTGAGCAATTTCCGCCAGGCGGCGAGACAAACGCAAATCCCCGGCGCCGATTTCCAGAACCACGTCGTCGGGATGAATAGCTTCCATCACTTCTGCGTACGTTCCTTCATCGTAAGGCGCCCATTGGCGTTCCCATTCACGGGCGGTCGTCGGAATCATGCTCAAGTTATCGCCTTACCAGTTTGTTGAAACCCAATGCCAGAAAAAAGACAAGCCAGATGGCAACGGCAGAAACCGCTCCCCACATAAGAGCCCGCCAGACCCCCTCTGTTGGGTAAAGCTGCCAAATCATAAAAGCGGCAAATCCCAGGCCAAGCAACACAATAAAAGTCATCCCCGAGCGCAGAGCGATCCAGGGTTCATTCATTGCCTTGACGATTTCCTCATCTTGCTTATCGTTTGCCGGTTTGGGAGTTTTGCGTTTAGATTTTTTTGCCATACCAGGTCCTTAATCGTCACGTTACCTTTAGATAGTGGTGTTAACGGTTAACCAAGTCTCGTTTGTCCAGGTCGTACAAGCCATAGGCCGCCGCAAGGATTTCGATGGGGTGGCGTGATGGTAAATCTGTGCCATGTTCCAACTGCCAGCGGCAGGTTTCCGAGTCACAGGCGGTCATTTCTACGGCCTCGCCCTGGTCGGCTACAAAGTTAAACAATTCTGCGCCGACGTCCATGGCGATTTGGTACTTTTCTTTCTTGTAGCCATAGGTTCCGGCAATGCCGCAGCAGCGTGCCTGGCTTTCGCGCAGGTCGATGCCGGGAATAAGCACCAAAATGTCTCGGGCAGGTTTGCCAATGCGGTGTGCTCTATATTGGCAGGGCGCATGATAAGGCAGCACCATGTTCATCTCGCTGAAGTCGGTTTTTAGCTCGCCCAGACCATGCCGTTCACGGAGCCATTCAAAGATATCCCAGGTTGCCATCGTAATCGCGTGGACATTTTCACTGTGCATGTCCAGCAGTTCTGGCGCTTCTTCCTTGAGGGTAAGGGTACAGCTGGTGCTGGTGCCCACAATATCCAGTCCGGCCTGCGCATACACCAGCAGCTTGTTGATGTTATTTTGATGATATCCTTCGGCCGCGCCAAATTCACCGTTGCTGAGCAGGGGCAGGCCGCAGCAGTTTTGCGGCGGCACGAGTACTTCATAGCCATTGTGCTCAAATACGGCCACGGCCGCTTTGCCGACGAAAGGTTCGTAATACATGGTGGCGCAGCCATGATAGTAAACCACCTTCTTGTCCGATTTCAGACGGACGGACTGGGTTTTCTTAAACCAGTCGCCAAACGTTCCTGTGGTAGACCAGTGGGGCAGGGGCGCCTCGCGGGCAATGCCCATCACCTTTTCTGCCATCACCCGGCTAAAGGAGTTGTGCAGGCTGAAATTTGCCAGGGCGGGCGCAACGCTGCCGACTTTGCCCAGCGTTTCGTTACGCCCTAACAGCCGGTTGCGCAGCGGAATGCCTTCCTCGGCCACAATTTGGGCGCGGGCACGGGCATTGATCTCGGCGATTTTGACGCCGGTAGGGCAGACTTCGTTGCAGACACGGCAGCCGGAGCAGTAGTCGACGGAATGGTCCGGGCTTTGCGGTTGGCCATTTTCGCGGAAGCGCTGGGCCTGTGGCCCCACGTACTTGGGTCCGGGGAACAAGTCTGTTACAGCCGAAACCGGGCAGTAGCTGGTGCAAATATTGCATTTGATGCATTCGTCGAGTGTGGGTCCGACAGAATGCCACGATTCGGTAAACATAGTGGATCCTCTCAACTGCTTAGTGCCTGAGCGGCGGCCACGCCGGTGGCAATAGCAATACCTTCCATGCTTCGTTCCTGAATGGTGTCGCAGTGGCCCAGCAGGTTGCCGGCAGCCCATAAGTTGCCATAAATGGGCTGCTCACCAGCGGTCGGTTGGAAAGCTTTGTTGACGGTGACACCACCGCTAAACACGGGATGGCCCTCGGGGCTGATGAAGCGAACCTGGAACCAATCGGCCCGGTTTTGTGGTACGGTGAGGGGTAGATCGAAAATGGTTTCCCAGACACGGCCGTTCATTTCGCTGTTAAAGCCGCCACCCAGGATGCCGCCGGTCGCCAGCAGGAACTTATCGGCCAGCAGTTTTAGTGGGCGAGAACTGGTGGCGCTTTCGACCCATTGTATCGAGCCTGGCGTGCCATTAGGCGCCACCGCACTGGCATGGATAACTTCCATTCCGGCCGTCAGATTTACTCCCAGGTTTTGCAAATAGCTGCGCAGCGCCGTGTAGAGGCGAACGCCGGGCACGCTGGGCGGCAGAGTGGGAATTTCAAAGACGGGGGCGCCGGTCTCGCGCTCTAGCTCAGCCAAAACGGTGGCATGGGCTTTGATGCCTAGAATAGCGGGCAGGCCAATGCGCTCACCAGGCCGCAGGAGCTTCTTGAGAGCGGGGCCTAACAAGGCGCGTTGTTCTTTGCTGTCCATGCCTTGCGCTAACTGTACATTGGTAAAGTCACGCCGGTTGGTAGCCAACTTTAGAGGCAGGAAGGCCGCGCGGGCGGAGTAGCCCAGTTTGTTCAGGTTTTCGGCGATGAGTTCGGGAAAGAAATCTCGCAGTCCCTCAAAGCCGACGATCAGCATGGGTTCGGAACGGCTTAAGTCGCCAGCCAACTGCCCTTTGGGAGCCAGGTAAGCGGGACGGGCGGCCCCGGCCGGGGAGGGCAGCAATAAATTATCGCCGGGATTAGCAGCCCCGCCATATGGAACTCCCACATCTTTGCTAAGGGCGACGAAGGCGGCCAGGGCCTGGGCGATATGTTCGTTGGTGAGCAAGGCGTAGGGGTGTTGTGGATTGGCTTTGATGAGGGCGGGGATTTGCTCCAACGGCCGTTTAACGGCCGTTTCCGGCTGCGCTGGTGAATAACCCAACACGTCGATCGTGGCCGCGCTCCAGTGCATGGAGCCTAACCCTTTGGCCACGACATTGACGCTGAGGCCGGCTTTAACGGCCGTATACGCGGCCATCAACCCACTTAATCCTGCGCCAATGACAAGTAAATCAGACATCGGCCACCTCCTCGACGGTGGGACGCGTGTCGAAACGGTAAAAATCGGTGACAGGGCTGGCCAATTCTTTGTCCGGCAAATGGTCTACATTCATAACACTCATGTAGATCAATTCGTCCAGCCGCTCCTGTTTAAGCTGGCGGCCCCACAAAATAGGTGTGACCCCTTTCCAGCGTTCCTGCAAAAAGTCGCGCAGCAGTAAATTGGGATTGAAGGAATCGGCAGTGTTGGCCGGATGCTGGTTGCTCTGATGACCGTCGGCATCGCTGACCAGATTGTGACCTGGCGATTGCAAGTAGGCCACATCCCACTTGGCCGTGCTGCCTGCCTCATCGCTCATGTCTACTTCCCAGCTGCCGGCTTTTTTCATTTCGTGCAAGATGCCCACCCCGCGATAGGTGCAGAAGCCGCCCTGGCAGGGACCTTTGCCCAGACGCACATCGCGCCGCAGGTCGTCGAGGGTAAGCAGGGGGTTGCGGCGGGCGGCGTTTTCCACCATGGTGCGGGTGACCAGTTCACATTCGCAGACCAACTGCCCCTGCAAATGTTGTTCTTCAATGTCGTGCAGGCGGTGGCCCAGCCAATAATTGCCCTGTTCGGCGCCGGGGACGGGGGTGGTGGCAGTGGTACACGGCCGTTCTGTGCCCAGGTGCCGGCACACATCATCCACCGTAGCTTCGGCCATCAGGCGGAAGGTAGTCCACTTGCCGCCGGTAATCGTCAGGAAGCCGCCGACACCTTCCCGCTCCTGGTGGTCTAGCAAAGCCAGCTTGCGGGTGACATCGCGTCCTTTGCCGCTGGTATAAGTGTCCTGGAATAACGGCCGTACCCCGGCCCACGCCCGCAGCACCCGCGCCTGGGCAAATCCGGGAACCATCTTGTCCCCTTCTTCCAACATCTTATTTACTTCCCACGGCTCAATACGCAAAGGTTCCGGTTCCGGCACGTTCACCGACGTCGTTCCAATCACGCAAACAGTGTGGCTCGGCACAATAATGTCGCCATCCGAAGGCATTTTGCAGCGATTGACAACCGTATTTACCAGACGGTGATTCATAGCTACCATAGTGCCCTTACTCGGCATAATGGTTACCTGAATGCCGGCCATTGCCGCCAGCTTGCCCGTCCATGCGCCGGCAGCATTAACAGTGATGTCGGCGTGAATTTCCATCTCTTCCCCGGTGACGACGTTACGAATCATCGCCCCGGCCACACGCCGGTCACTTTCACCACCGGTCATAATCAAATTGGTCACTTCGTGATAGGTCAAGATTTGTGCGCCGGCGTTGCGTGCTGCCTGAGCAGTAGCATGCGCCGCCAGAAAGCTGTCTGATGAGCCATCCGGGACTTCAAAAACGCGGCTGATGCGGGGATTGAGCAAAGGCTCGCGACGGAGCGCCTCAGCTACGGAGATTTCGGTGCAAGGAATGCCGACAGCGTCGCAGCCGGCTTTAAATTTATCGGGGTAGTCGCCCTCATCTTCCGGCAGGACGACAAAAAAACCACTGGTATCTTCGATGCAGTGGGCATGTGTCACACGCAAAATTTGGTTTTCGGCGATGCATTCAGCCGCGCCATGGGGGTCTTTGACGGCGTAACGACCGCCACTATGCAGTAAACCATGATAACGGCCTGACGTACCATGCGTCAGATCACGTCGTTCCACCAGGATGACCTTAAAACCGCGTAAGGAAGCATCCCAGGCAACCCCTGTCCCCGTAGCACCGCCGCCGATTACCAAGACTTCCGTCTCTAACTTGTGCATAAGTGCCTCGATTCATAAAAAGTAATCAGTGTCCAATATTCTCATCGCTTCCAAGAAAACGCGCGAACATTGAACACTGATTACGACAAACTAGACTAACTTACTCAACCCAGTCGAAGGTGCGGGTGACCGCTTTCTTCCATTGGGCATACAGCTCAGTACTGGCATTGCTGCCTTCGGTCGGTTCCCAGGTCTTATCGACGCCCCAGTTGTCGCGCATTTCCTGCGTGCTGGTCCAGAACCCAACGGCATAGCCAGCGGCGTATGCGGCACCCAAAGCGGTGGTTTCCGCCACTTTCGGGCGTATCACGGGCACGTCCAATACGTCCGCCTGGAACTGCATCAGTGTGTCGTTATAAACCATACCACCGTCAACCTTCAGGGCGGTTAACGGCACACCGGAGTCGGCGTTCATCGCATCCAGCACTTCGCGGGTCTGGTAGGCTGTGGCCTCCAAAGCTGCGCGGGCGATGTGACCCTTGTTGACGTAGCGGGTGAGGCCGACGATGGCGCCACGGGCGTCGGAACGCCAGTAGGGAGCGAACAGGCCAGAGAAGGCGGGAACGAAGTAGATGCCGCCGTTGTCTTCGACGCTCTTGGCGTAGTCTTCAATGTGCGGTGAGAAGTCGAAGAAATTCAGGTTGTCACGCAGCCACTGAACCAACGCGCCGGTAATGGCGATGGAGCCTTCGAGGGCGTATACGGCCGGTTCGTCACCAAACTTGTAGCACAGGGTGGTCAGCAGACCGCTCTTGGAGGGGACGATCTTGGTGCCGGTGTTGAGGATCATGAAGCAGCCGGTACCGTAGGTGTTTTTGGCTTCGCCGGGGCTGAAGCAAGCCTGGCCCACGGTGGCCGCTTGTTGGTCGCCCAGGTCGCCGGCTACGGGGATTTTGCCGGCAAACGGACCGTCTTCGGTAGTGTAGCCGTAAACCTTGGAGGAGGGCATGATGGTGGGCAGCATTGACATGGGAATGGTCATCTCTTTGGCAATGCTTTCAGACCAGTCGAGGGTCTCCAGATTCATGAGCATGGTACGGCTGGCGTTGGTAACGTCGGTGACGTGCGCGCCGCCCTTGGGACCGCCGGTCAGGTTCCAGATAACCCAGGTATCGATGTTGCCGAAGATGGCATCGCCTCTTTCAGCTGCTTCGCGCAGACCATCCACGTTATCCAGCATCCACTTCACTTTGGGTCCAGAGAAGTAGGTGGCTAAGGGAAGGCCAACCTTGTCACGGAAGCGGTTTTGCCCAACGCCGCCTTCGAGGTCTTTGATGATTTTGTCTGTGCGGGTGTCTTGCCAGACGATGGCGTTGTGGTACGGCTTGCCGGTGTTTTTATCCCAGACAACGGTGGTTTCGCGTTGGTTGGTAACGCCTACGGCCACGAGGTCATCGGCCGTAATACCAGCGTTCTTCAAAGCGCCTTTGACGACGTCCTGGGTGCGCGCCCAGATTTCCATCGGGTCATGTTCTACCCAACCAGGCTTGGGGTAGATTTGCTCATGTTCCATCTGATGGATGCCAACAGGTTCGCCGGCGTGGTTAAAGATCATGCAACGAGTACTGGTTGTACCTTGGTCGATTGCGGCTACAAATTTTTCTGCCATTTTTTTCTCCTTCGGTTCAAAATAGTGGGGGAGCCGACTTTCTATTACGGATAGATTGTCGTCTCCTTTTACTTATTCATTTTCTAATGTATCTAACAATGCATTTAGCATCAGGTAGGATGAGGTTGCACCTGGATCTTGGTGTCCCCGGCTCCGTTCTCCCAAATAGCTGGCCCGGCCTTTGCGGGCGATGAGGGGGATGGTGTTTTTCATGCCTTGCTCGGCGGCGTCAACGGCCGCTTTGAGCGCATCGTGGGTGTTTTGCCCGTTGTCCAATGCGGCTTGCATGGCGTCTAGAGCCGGCGACCAGGCATCGAACATGGTTTTGTCTTCCAGTTGGGCGCGCCCTCTTTGAACGATGCCTTCAACGCCGGTCTTGAGCATCTTGAAGAGGTCTTCATCGTTTAGTTCTTCTTTGGAAGCCAGGGCCATGCCGCTGCGCATGAAAAAAGTGCCGTATAACGGCCCGCTGGCGCCGCCGACGCTGGAGATTAGTGTCATCCCGGTGGTTTTCAGGATGTTGCCAATGTCTTTGTCGGCTACGCTAGGGAGTTTTTCCATTACTTTCTTGAAGCCCCGATCCATGTTGATCCCGTGGTCGGCATCACCGATGGCGGCGTCGAGTTGGGTCAGGTATTCTTTATTCTCCTTCATCACCACGGCCGTTGCTTCAAGCCAATGAACGATTTGATCTCTGGTGACCATAGTGCCTGTCCTTTTTCAGTGTTCAGTATTCAGCTTACGTTGTAAACTGCCCACTGATTATTGAGCACTGTTTATGCGCCCCAACGAAGCCCGGGCGTAACAACTGGTGCATCCCAGAATTTCAGAATTTCATCATCAGCTTTGAGTAAGGTAATGGAGCAGCCTTGCATTTCCAGGGAAGTGATGTAAGGGCCAATCAAGTTCCGAGCGATTGTGACGCCCTTGTTTTCGCAGATCTCGGCCAACTTACGATAGATGGCGTAGAGTTCAGAAACTGGCGTGCCGCCCATGCTGTTAACAAAGGCAATAACCTGATCACCGGATTTGAAAGGCGGATCGGTCAGTTCTTTCTCGACCCAATCACCGGATTCGTTGTCCCATTCCCGAACAGTGCGCGTGTAAGGGCCGTCGTCGAGAATTGCCAGGGCCATCTTTTCACCGATTTCATCGGCGGATGCCATGGGCAGACGTTCGCGGCCAGGCTCGCCGTGAATGCCGATGCCGAACTCATATTCGTCTTCGCCGAGGTCAAAGGTGGGTTTGCCGGCGGCGGGTACTGTGCAAGAAGTAAGAGCAATACCGATAGAACGGCCGTTTTGGTTCACCTTGCGCGCCAGATCAGCACACTGTTCCAGATCATAACCCGCTTCCGCAGCCGCGCCGACGATCTTCTCGGCCAGCACCGTAGTGCCTACGCCGCGCCGACCAGCAGTGTACAGACTGTCCTTCACGGCGGCATCATCGTCAATCAGAATACTCTGCACTTTAATACCATCGCCATAGGCCAGTTCAGCGGCCGTCTCAAAATTCAGCACGTCGCCCGTGTAGTTCTTTACCAGGAACAACACGCCAGCGCCACCGTCCACAGCCTTTGCTGCTTCATACATCTGATCAGGAGTAGGGGAAGTGAAGACCTCACCAGGACAGGCCGCATCCAACATGCCTTTGCCCACGAAGCCGCCATGCATGGGTTCATGACCGCTGCCACCACCAGAAATCAGAGCCACTTTACCCTGCACAGGCGCGTCGGCCCGCGTCACATAATTGGGTTCAAAGTGAACCTTCAGCATATCTGGATGAGCGGTAGCCATACCTTCAAGCTGCTCTTTTACAACATCTTCCACCGCATTGATCAACTTTTTCATGGGACTCTCCTTACAACTTAACCGGATTTGCCGCCTTCACCTTGCCACCAGACCTCTTACTTAAGCCCGGCTTAGTGATCAGCGACAAATCCGGTTCTCTTCAATTAAATATTTTATTTATTTCCGCCCGGTAAGAAGGGGGTAATGAACCAGTCATAGACAAACACACCGATGGCGCCAGCAATCGCCGGAATCAAAACCGGAACAATCAGTGCATAAGCCGGATCATCCCACAGGCCGGCAGTGCCCACCAGCGTACCAAAAATACGCGGGCCCAGGTCACGGGCCGGGTTGATGGAGTAACCGCTGGGGCCACCCAAAGACAAACCAACCGCCAGGACAGTAAAACCAACCAGGAAGGGCCCCAGATTATTCTTCAGGCCAAGGTTGCGTTCGTCACCGCTCGCCAGCACGCCCCACAACAGAACCATGGTGCCAAAGAATTCGGCGATGCCCGCAGTGATCAGCGAATAGCTGCCTACCGGATCGCCACCGGTGCCGCCCCAGAAAGCAGAGCCGAACACCGAGCCGGGGCCGGTCGACCAGACATTGGGCATACCGGCGGCTACGAGACCATCACGGTAAACGAGGTAAACACACAGAGCGCCAGCAAAAGCACCAAGCATCTGAGCGATGATATACGGGCCAACTTTGCCCCAGGGGAAACCGCGTTTGACAGCCAAAGCAATGGTGACGGCCGGATTAATGTGCGCACCGCTCACGCCGCCGGCAATGTAGACGGCAACGATAACGGCGAAAGCCCAGCCTATGGTTATGGTATTCCAGTTGTAAGCTGGAGCTGCCAGGCGGGGAGCCAAACCAACGTTCGCTACAACGCCATCGCCCAATAAAATGAGAACGAGGGTGCCAAAGAATTCGGCGACTAGTTCACCTGTCAAGCCATTTTGTTTCATCTTTTTTCTCCTTAAGGTACTTGAATTATGATTAGGGTCTGAAGCGCCTGATAGTGAGCCAAACGAACCGTTTGTGCCTGCCATACGAAGTCGCAAAACCTATGTCCAAACTATCAGGTTGGGCGTATGAAATAGGGGAATGTTTTCTTGCGGGTTCACCTCCTTCTCTGCAAACAATGACGCGCCTGCCTGTAAATCTTTCAACAAGCAACCTGGCAACGTAGGATGAAACTGCTAAAACTGTTGCGCCTCTTCCCGTTCAACGAGTGCAACTGATTCCTCAGGTCGCCGCTGCAAGGCAGCCGATGACGTGAAGAACCGGTATGAAGGTGCACGAACGAGGTTGGTAACTTATGCAAAAACGACAGTTAGAATTCATCTGATTTAGTTGTTTTGCATAGTACATTTTGGCTAATGATACAAAAAGTGGTAAGTAGATCAACGACCTCGGGGATTGTGTTTCACAATGAAACACAAATTGGGCATGTTCGTTTCGTTATGAAACGGCCGTGTCGAAACTACTGGGGTTGCTTGAATTGGTTGGGGTCTAGTTTGAGACGCTTCATTTTGCGCCAGAGGGTCGTACGGCCGATACCGAGCTGTTTAGACATTTCGCTGACGTGACCCTGGCAGGCCCAGCCCGCGCGGATAATGGCTTCCCGTTCAGCTTCGGCTGTGGTGAGCACGGGTTCCGCCTGGGGGGAATTGGCAATGACCAGACGGCCGCTGCGCACGGTTTCGGGCAGGTCGGCGACACGGATAGTGTTGTCGTTGCTGTGATGGAGGGCGCGTTCTAGGATGCTTTCCAGTTCGCGTACGTTGCCGGGCCAGGGATAGCGGCGCAAAACGGCCGTCGCCTCATCATCTATCCACGCCGCCCGCCCATCCCGCTGGGAAATACGCGCCAAAAAGCGCTCGGCCAACAGCGGAATATCTTCCGTTCTTTCGCGCACGGGCGGGATTGTGATGTTAAACACGCCAAAGCGATAGTACAGGTGCGGCAGAAAATGCCCGGCGGCTACCAGCTTCTCCAGGTCATCGGAAGTGGCCCCGATGATGCGCACATCCACCGGAATAGCCCGCGAACTGCCCAGACGCATCACGTGTCCGGTCTCGATGACGTGCAGCAATGCGGCCTGCATTTCCAGCGAAAGGCTCTCAATCTGGTCGAACATGAGTGTGCCGCCGTTGGCCAGTTCAAACTTGCTGGGACGGCCGTCTGTGTTCGCGCCCTGTTCCTGCCCCAAAAACTCGCTTATCATCAACTCGTGGGGGATGGCGCGGCAGTTGATGGCCAGAAACGGCATGTGGCCGCGTTCACTGTCGTTGTGGACAGCCCGCGCCAGATGGTTTTTGCCCACGCCGCCCTCGCCGCGCAGCAGCACCGGTGCGGTGCCCCGCGCGGCCGTGCGCGCCTGGCGCATCACCGAACGCATGACAGTGGACTGGACCGGCATATCTTCCATAACCAGCGCTGCCTGCGTGCCAACCTGTTGGTGCACCAGCCGGCGTACGTGTTCCATAGGCCGCAGCATGGCGATGCAGCCGCCGCTGATCGACGAACCATAGGTGATGGGCAGCAGGCTGACCAGACATTCGACGGTATGGCCGTTCACGTCTAAAGAGGCCTCCACGTCGGAGAGTTCTTGATGGTTCGACACGGCCGTATGCAAATCAGGCGGCAGATCAATCATTTCCTGATACGGCCGTCCCAGAATAGAAGACGGCGATACCTGCAGCATCTGGCCGGCCAGGGCGTTGATGTGATTGACTTTGCCTGTTTCATCCCAGGAGATGACGCCGGTTTGAATGGCTCCCAGGATCGTATTCATCTCGGTCAGGCGATAGTTGGCTTCCTCCAGGTACAAATCCGCCTGGAGCTGGTTGGCGATGGCGCGGGCGACGGCCATCACCAGAGAAATGGTGTGCGAGGTGGCCGAGGACACCGGGCCGATGATGCCGATGATGCCGATGATACGGCCGTTTACCTGGTGAATTGGCGCGGCTGTGGTCACAAAAGGATGCAGCGCCTGCAAAAAATGCTCCGCGCCAACAACCTGCACCGGCATGGCTTCAATCATCGCCAGCCCAAAAGCGGTGGTGCCCACGTATTCTTCCGCCCAGTACATACCCACCTCAAACCCGGTTTGTTTGACCTGGCCCACGGCTTCCTCATCCCCGCCGATTTGCAAAATACAGCCGCTGCCATCAGTCAGAACGATGGCGCAGTTGGAGCCTTCGATAAACTGGTGGATGTCTTCAATAAACGGATTGGAAAAAGTAACCAGACTGGATTGAGACATCAGGATGCGGCGCAGCGCCTGCTCGTGGAGTTTGACGGGGTGCGGCAAAGCCAACGCGTCGAAGCGGGGCGCACAGCGTCGCCAGGAGGCCAACACCATCGGGTCTGGCTCCTGGCCCACGATGGCCGGAATGCGGCCCAGCGTGAAATAACTTTGCCAGAATGATTCTAAGACTTTGTGTTTGACGGGGTAATTGATCGGTTGCATGTCTGATCCTTAGTGTCAGCCAGCGGTTATTTGCTGCTTCTGGTATAGCAAAAATGAGCGTGTTTGGCAATTGCCGGTGCGCTGTTTAGCATTGGCGCGTTGGAGGTGATTGTATGAAAGTAAAATTCATCCCCCTGGCCGGCTTCACGGCCGTTTTCCTTTTTATGGCCTACTTTGGGGCGGCGGTTGGCTGGCAAACGGCCGTTGCCGAACCCAACGACGTGACGCCGGTCGCCTATCTGCCCGTCGTCGTCGGCGGGGAACAGGCCGCCAGCGGCGACCCCACCATTGGCCCGGTGCACACGGGCATCGCCACGTATTACGCCGCCACGGGCGCCGGCAACTGCCTGTTCCCGGCTTCTCCCGGCAACCTGATGGTCGCCGCCATGAACGAGGTGGACTATGCTCATGCGGCGATGTGCGGCGCATACGTCCGAGTCGACGGCCGTAAAGGCAGCGTGGTGGTGCGCATCGTCGACCGCTGCCCGGAATGTGCCCAGGGCCACGTCGACATGAGTCCGGAAGCCTTCGCCCTGATCGACGACATTCCCCTTGGCCGCGTGCCCATCACCTGGCAGATCGTCAGCCCGCCGCTGAACGGACCTATCGTTTACCATTTTAAGGATGGCAGCAACCCCTGGTGGACGGCCGTGCAAATCCGCAATCACCGCAACCCCATCGCCAAATTTGAATACCAACTGCCCAATGGCACGTTCCAGGAAGTCCCCCGCGAGATGTGGAACTATTTCACTAAACTCGATGGCATGGGACCTGGCCCCTACACGTTCCGCGTTACCGACGTCCTCGGCAACGTCCTGGTAGACCACAACATCCCGCTCCTGGATGACGGCAGCGTATCTGGCAGCGCCCAATTTCCTCCTCCCTGATGCTTCCTTCTAAAAATTATTCCCTCTCCCAAAGGGCGACAGAGCCGCACTTCTCCTCCGCTTGGGAGGGGATTGAGGGGAGGGGGCAGCTCATCCCTGTGTAGGGACCATCATCGTCCGCCGATCACAAAAGCAAAAACTGTACACGCGCACGCAAAAGCTGTTTTTGTGAAGGCAGAAGCTGCAAACGTGGAGGCAAAAGCTGCATGGCAAGATTGGTCCAATCTGTAAGATTGGACCAATCTACAAACTCGAAAGTTAGTGACGAGCAAACCCTCAGTGTATTGACTGGGGCACGAACCGCGGACGGCGCAGCAGGCGCATGCCGTTCAGCGTTACCAGCAGCGAGACGCCCATATCGGCCAGCACGGCCATCCACATCGTGCCCAATCCCAGGAGCACCAGGGCGAAAAATGCCAGTTTCAGTCCCAGCGCCAGGGCGACGTTTACGCCGATGACGCGCATGGTTGCCTGGCTGAGGCGCACGGCAAACGGCAGCAGCCGCAAATCGTCGCGCATCAGGCTGACGTCGGCGGTTTCCATGGCCTGGGCCGTGTGGCCGATGGCCACGCCCACCGAAGCGGCGGCCAGGGCCGGCGCATCGTTGATGCCGTCGCCGACCATGACGACGTGTTGGTGCTGCGCCCGCAGTTCGGACACGGCCGTTACCTTGTCTTCCGGCAGGCAGTCGGCTTTCACCTCGGTCACACCCACTTCGGCGGCCACTTTTTGCGCTGTCTGGGCATTGTCGCCGGTCAGCATGATAAGATGTTCGATGCCTAAGGCACGCAGTTCGGACACGGCCGTGCGGCTGGACTCGCGCACGGTGTCGGCCACAGCCAGATAGCCCAGGTATTCATCGTCGCGGCGCACCAGCATGGTGGTGTACCCATGCCCGGCCGCGGCGGCCAATTCCTGGCAGTGGGCCTGATGGTTTTCGTGGTCTTCAAAATAGATATGGCTGCCGATGGTGATGGTACGGCCGTCCACGTCCCCCGTCACGCCGCGCCCGGTCAGCGCCTGCACATTCTCCGCTGCGCCATAGCGCCGCTCCACCTGCTGTTCGCTGGCCTTCGTCACAACCGCCTGGGCGATGGGATGCTCGCTGCGCTGCTCCAGGGCGCTGGCCAGCGCCAGCAAATCGTCACAGGCGGCGCATTCGCCGCCGGCTGGCAGCGTGCAGGCCAGCGAACGCACGGCCACCACGGCCGGTTCACCGCGCGTCAGCGTGCCGGTTTTGTCAAAAGCCACAGCCTTTACCCGGCTCAGCTCTTCCACATAAGCTCCGCCCTTAAAAATTACGCCGTGGCGGGCGCCGTTGCTGATGGCGCTGACGATGCTCACCGGCGTGCTGATGACCAGCGCGCACGGGCAGGCTACCACCAGCAGCGCCAATCCCCGGTAAAGCCAGCCCTGTAGGGGATCAACCGGGTCTACCAACGGCAGGCCAAAAAACAACGGCGGCACAATGGCCACCAGAGCGGCAATCACCACGACGGCCGGGGTGTAATATCTGGCAAAGCGATCGACAAAGCGCTGGGTCGGCGCCTGCTTTTCTTGCGCCTCTTCCACCATTTTGATGAGGCGGCTGATGGTGTTATCGGCGGCCAGGTGCGTGACGCTGATCTCCAGCGTGCCCTGGCCGTTGATGCTGCCGGCGAAAACCTCGTCGCCGGGCTGCTTATCCACGGGCACGCTTTCGCCGGTGATGGGCGCCTGGTTGACGGCCGAACTGCCGGAGAGGAGACGGCCGTCCATCGGCACACGCTCGCCCGGTTTGACGATAATGGTTTCTCCAAGCCGCAGATCGTCCACCGAGACGCGCTGCTCTTCCAGGCCGCAGAAGGGGCAGGGGCCGCCTACGTAGCCATCCTGGCCCAGATGCCCGGCGCAGTCGATGCACTCGCGCAGAACGGTGGCCTGGTTGGGAGCCAGTTCCATCAGGCTGCGAATGGATTGGCGGGCGCGGGCGGTTGTGTAGCCCTCGATGGCTTCGGCGACGACAAAGAGAACCATCACCATGCCGGCTTCGGTGTAAGCGCCAATCAGCACAGCGCCAACGGCGGCAATGGACATGAGCACGTTGATGTTGATCTCGTGGTTGAGGCGCACGGCCGTCCAGGCGCTCTTAAAAATCGGCCAGCCGGCAATGGCCATAGCGGCCACGGCCGCGGCGTCGATGAGGATGCTCCGCACGCCCAGACCGGGCAGTAGCTCCTCGAACAGCAGGCCGGGCAGGATGAGCAGCGTTGCCAGCAGGGCCAGGCGTGTATCGCGCCGCCACCACATGTAGGCGAAGAAGGTAGAGGGCGGCTGCCCGTCCAAAGGCCCGGTCGATGGGTCTGCGGAATCGGCGACATCGTAGCCCAGTTCGCGCACGCGGTTGATAACGGCCGTGGGTTCCACATCGCCGCTCACGCGCAGGGTTTCGCTGGTGAAGTTCAACAGGCACAGCTCAATGCCGTCTAGACGGGCCACGCCTTTTTCGATGCTGCGAGCACAATCGGCGCAGTCCATGCCTGTAATATGGAAGGTGTGTTCGGTCATGTTAGTCCTTTCGTCGAGTAGTCGATTAGTCTTGGAGTCGAGTACTCGACTCCAAGACCATTTGGCTAACATTTTACACCTTGAAGTGGGGTTTAAAGTCAAGGAAACGGCCGTGGCCGTTATTCGGGAGCTGTTAAAAACTGGATCAGCGTTTCAATCTCGTCGCTGCTGAGGCCGAGGTTGGGCATGACGGTTTCCGGTTTTACGCTGGCCGGATCGTGCAGCCAGAGGCGCAGGTAGTCGGGGCTGCCTTTGTAACGGCTCAGGTCCGGCCCGATGGAGAGGGAGAGGCCGGCTGAAAACGACACGCCGCTGTGCTGGTGGCAGGTGATGCAGCCTTTGGCGACGAACAAGGCTGCGCCGGGCGGCATGCTGGCAAACACGGCCGTTGGCTCACTTTGGGCGCTGACGGGACTGGATGCCCACAGCCAGCCGGCGAGCCCCATCAGCCCTACGGCAAACAACCCGGCAGCCAGGCCCAGCCGCCGGTTGGTGCGCTGGCGTGTCCAGGCGATGAGGGCCACGGCCGTTCCCACAACGGCCGTAACCGTCAGCAGCAGCAGGCCCAGCGCGGCGTTTGCCGGAAGGCGCGGCGCGGTTACCGGCGGGGCCTGCACCGTAAGCGGCGGCAGCGGATGGGAGCCGAAGCCGTCGATTTCCCAGGACCAGTCGCCGGTGTGGGGCAGGAGCAATGTGGCCGTGTAATGGCCGGGATCGGCGGTTTCTTGCGCTGTAAATTTCACCGGTTTGTTACTTTGGGGATCAACGGCCGTAATCTGCGGTTGCAGGCCGGTGGTCGGGGTTTTGCCATGCTGGCGAATGGCAAAGCCGATGACAAACGGTTCACCGGCCGTCACGTGATCCGGCATCTCTTCCAGGGTCAGCACGGCCCAGCCGCCGGCCCGGGCCACACCGGCGGCCAGCAGCAAAAGGGTCACGGTCAGGGTCACAATCAACGTCCAATTTTTCTTCATAAGTCAGTCTCCTAAAGTTCATTGCTACTTCAACGGCTGCAGCGATTCGGCCATGCGAACCGCTTCTTCCAACGACGGCGCGCCCTCCAGACGGTAGGTCACGTCGCCGGCCCACCAGACCAGCACGTTGCCCTCCACAAACAGCCAGGAGGAAAAACGGCCGTCTGCCAGTTGGAAAAAGTGCGGGCCTTGCACCCAGAAAGCCGGCTGGCCGTTAACGGCCGTTTCGGCCACCTTCTCGGTCATTTTGTTGGCAAATTCGGCCGCTTCGATCTGGTAGAGCGTGTAGGCCACAGCTTCGGGATGGGCCGGATCGCGCCAGAGGAAAACGGCCGTGTCCGGCCAGTTGTCGCCAGGGAAGAGGTACACGTCGTCGGGCAGGCCCAGGCCGGGCGGATAGGTGGGCAGGCGCAGCGGCGTGTGCAGCGCGGCCTGGGCATCGGCCAGGGTGATGGGCGACATGGAGTGCAAAATGGAGTCGGTGAGCGGCGGCAGAGTGGCCGCAGGCGCGGGCGTGGGTTCCGGGCGCACAAAAATGGTGATGGCTCCCACGCGGAAGATGTCGGCGATGGCGGCTCGTACCTGGGGCACGCTGAGCAGCCCGGCCAGCAGCAGCGCCAGGGCTGCGGCCCAGGCCAGACGGCGGTGTGGTTGGCGGGCAGGCTGCGCCAGGCGGGCCTGCACCCCGGCGGCTATGTTGGGCGTGGGCGGGAAGGGAAAAGACACGGCCGTTTCCCGTACTTTTTCTGCCCACCATTCTTCAGCAAGAGGGTTCATTTCTTTTCCTGGGCCTCGACGCGCGTCACAAAAGTCAACTGGTGCTCGCCCGCCTGGGCAGCGATGCGCCAGCAGCCGGGTTCAGGAAAAGTTAACTCGCTGGTCTGAAAGCCGGTGGGATAGCAGCAGGGAATATAGGCTTCCAGGGGCGGGCCATCCTGATCGATACGCTCGCCGCTGATGGTCAGGTCGGTTCCGGCCGGGCGAATCCAAACGACTTTTTCGCCGCCGGTGTGCCAGATTTCCTCCGGCGGCAGTCCGACCCACAGCGCGCGGTCGGTGCTGATTTGCCAGGGGCCGTAGCCAAAGGGATCGGCGTTGGGGTCTTTGGGCGGTTGGTCGTAGGTGGGCGGGGTAACCGGGCAGAAGGCGTCGGTGGCGGCCGTTGCCGTGGCGGCCGTTGCCGTGGCGGCCGGTCGTTCTGCCGATGTTACCGAGGCGCAGCCGGCCATCAGCATGATCAGCCCGCACCCAAGCAGTTTACGGATCATAGGGTTCATTCTCCAGCAGCCAACGTTCAATCGCCCATCTCCCGCAGCTCGGGAAAATCGCGCTCGATGATGCCGCGCAGTTGGCCGAGGGCGCGGCTGAGGCGGGATTTGGCTGTGCCGGTGGGAATGTCCAGGATCACGGCCGTTTCCGCTTCGCTCAGTTCCAAAAAATAACGCAGGTAGACGATTTCCCGGCCTTTGGGCGGCAGTTTTTGCACGGCGTGCTCCAACAGGCGGGCGCTGGAACGGGCGTCGTGGGCAGGGTGGGAAACGGCCGTATCCGGTTCTCTTTCCCAAAAGCGTTTCAGGTTGGCCCAATAGCGGCCCACGCTGCGGCGGCGGTTGTGGGCCAGGTTGCGCGTGATTTGCAGCAGCCAGGGGCGCAGCGGCCGGGTGGAGTCGAAGCGATCCAGAGCCAGATAGGCGCGTACAAACGTTTCCTGGGCCACGTCTTCGGCGTCGGCGGGTTCGCCCAGCAGCAGGTAGGCCAGCCGGTAGACGGCCGTCTGGTGGGCGCGTACCAACTGCAGCCAGGCGTGTTGGCTGCCGGCTTTGGCCTGCGCAACCCAGTCTGGTTCGTCGGGCGCGGCCGGAACGGCCGTTTGGGCGCTGTCTCGCTGCCTGGGGGAAAGCGTCATACTATCTACTATAAACCACCCGCCGGCTGCAGGTTCCATTTTGCCGGGAGCGGTAAAAAATCGGGATTGCTGCTAAAGTATGGAAAGGGGAGTGAGAGGAGGAAACGGCCGTTTTGCAGCCGCACCGAGGTTTCGATGGCAAATGACGAGAAAGAAAACCAACCCAGGGGCACAAACAAGCGCCAGCAGCGCCGGGAAAGCGACAATAAACTGCTGCTCCTGGTGATTTTTGTCCTGGTTGTGGTAGGCAGCGTGTTGATAGCCTTGATTTTTGGCCGGGAAACCTTTCTGACTTCCGTTCCCTGTCTGTTGGGCGGCGCGCTCCTTATCCTGGTTCCCTGGGGGTTGTTGACGCTGGCCGAGAAGTGGCGGGACCGGATGGATATCTAACCGCGCCGGGCTGATCACTCAGGCCGATTTTCGTTTTCCAAGGCCAAAAAGAGGCGAGCGTAAATGAAGGCGTTTTCGCCGCGGGCGATGAAAAGGAACCCTTCGTCGTCGTCGCTGAATTCGGGGATGAGCTGCTGGTGGGCTTCGCAGTGGGCTTCTAGTTGGGCCAGTTCTTGCAGGGCGGCAGCTACGGCCGTGTCTTGGCTGACGATGAGGATGTAATAGGCGTCGTCTTCCTGCCAGATGTGGGTGTGCTGGCCGCGCAGTTGGTCGAGCAGCCGCTGTCCGGCACTGGTGGTGAGGGCGCAGCCGGCCTGTTCCAGCAGCCAATCGAACATGAAGTGGGACTGTGCCTGGGTTTGGGGGTCGGCGCAGACGCGCGCCAGGAGTTGATCGAAAGCGGAGTTGCCAGGGCCTGGTTTATGCAGGCGCAAATCGAGCAAAAACAGTTCTAATTCATGCTGCTGCACCAGCAGGGCGGTGATTTGTGCTTCCAGGGCCAGGTAGCGGTTTTCGGCGGTTTTGGCGACGGTGTCGTCCTGAAGGTTGCCTGTTTCCCAGGCGTGGAGTAACGGCCGTATGTCGGCCAGAGAAAAGCCGAGGCGCTGGGCACGCTGGATGAGCCTGATTTTAGGCGCGGCGTCGGCCGTGTACAGGCGATATCCGGCCTCTGTGTGATCGTCCGGTGTCAGCAGCCCTTCCTTTTCGTAGAAACGCAGGGTCGATGTGCGCACGCCGACTTGTTTTGCCAATTGTCCAATTGTTAACATGATCCTGCTCCATTGCCGGCCGGGCCGGCAGGGGGATACTGCCCATTGTAGCGTTCTGGGTGGAAGATGCCAGTGAGGAACCGCCGGCGGCTGTTTACCGGGTGATCAGCGGCAAGAAACTGGCTTTTGCCGTGACATGGAAGAGGAGCCGGGTTTCCACCAGGCCATAGGGATTTTGCACCGTCAGCAAGATGGCCTTTTGGCCGACGGCCGTCCAGCTTAGCTGTAACGTGTCGCTGAGGCCGCCGGTGTGGGTAATGGGCGCTGCGCCCTCGATGGTCCAGGTGTAGGTGAGCGGCAGGATGGTGGTCGTCGGTGAGACGGCGGCGGTGAAGGTATAGGTCGTGTTTACCAGGCCGCTTGGCGGGCCCTCTATCGTCGCCGATAGGGGAGCCTGGGGGGTGCAGGGAACGGAGAAAACGGCCGTTGCCCCATAACTCCCTGACTGCGCCAGCACCTCATAATCGCCCAACCCCAGAAAGGCCCGCATCCAATAAAGCATAAACGCGCCATCGCTGCCGGGCGTGACCTGCTGCACCAACTGGCCGTCCCAGAAAAGGTCAACGGCCTCGCCAGCGGGCCAGTTGAACCCCAGCACACTTAGGTTCACAAGAGCGCCGGAATTGCTGCAGGGGGGCACCAGTGTGATCTGCGGCGCGGATGGCGAGGTGACGGTGAGGGTGTGGGTGGCGGTGAGGATCGTCTGGTTTTGGGCCGCGGTGACGGTGATGGTTTTGGGGCCGGGCTGTGACCAGTTGAGCAAACGGCCGTCTACCCCCGCGCCAACTACGGTGAAGGGTGCGATGTCCGTAGCTTCCCAGGTGTAAGTGATGGGAATGGTGGCGCTGTTGGGAGAGATAACGGCCGTCATCGTCACATCCTGATTCGTCTCTGCGCCCGCCGGGCCGGACAGAGACAGCCCGGTCATCGGCACGTCAGACGCTATCTGCCCACAAGAATCGTCCCAACCGAGAAACTCCACCATTAGCCAACTCTCAGGCAGGTTGAAGCCGACGAGGCGGAAGAGGCCAAAACGATGAATCTGGACTGCGGCGTTGCTGCCACTGCCGACTGTCTCTTGCCAGACAGGCAGGCGCAGCACCCGGCCCAAATCAACATGCTCTCTCATGGTCATTCTGCCGTCGCTTGTGTTGATTGCGCTTGTAGAGTGCGCTACCCAATCACCCTGATTCATCTCGCGGTCGGTGGGATCGCCCGGTTCCACGTAACCAGCCACAAGCGGTGAGCCATAGTCGGGACAGCTTCCGGGCAGCGGCGTGTAATCGCGGCTGGTGCCGGGCCAGGCCAGGCTGTCTGTCAGGCCAGTCAGACCCGTGGTACACCGGTTCCAGGCCAAATAGACAAAATCTGAGGGGGCTGTTCCGTTAAAAACCTTGAAAAGATAGCCGGGTTGCGCGTCGGCCAGGGGAACATTCGGCTGGTGGTCGACAAAGAGGTCATACATCGGATCTGTTAGTGGGTACTCGAAATAGTCAGGCCAACTATTTACAGCACTGCTGGGATCATCCGGCGATAGAACGGAGCGTACTGGTAGTGGAATGCCAATGGGGAACGCGGAGCAGCCGAGGGTGGGGTCGAGAGACGGCCGTTCCGGCGGCAAAACGTACCAGGTATGGGTATCATGATTGCCCATCTTCATACGGGCGAACAACTGCCCGCCGTAAAACGGCGTGCAGGTCTCCGGCGTGGGATTGCTGTAATCGCAGGTTTGCTCGCTGGGCAACGTGATGGTGTAAACCGGAGAGACCCAGCGGTTGTTACACTCGCCGTTGTAAGACGCGCCGCCATCGAAACAACGGCCGGTGGGGTCTACCTCACCGCCATACGACACGGCAAAATCGGTGGCGTTTTCATTCACGCCGTCGGTCGAACCGTCCGGCGTAAAGGCCAGCGAATCCATGTAAAACACGACAGGCGGTTTTGACCCAGCGTCCATGTCAAAATGGGTGACGGTGATGCTTTGCCCGGCGAACTCCGGGCCAATGGTTGCCAGGGGCACAATACTCACGTTGTCCGTATTGCTGTTGAGGGGGAGAATACCGATGGCTTCAATGGTCACCCCGGCCGGATCATGGCTGCCGGGATTGTTCAGCGTATACAGGTTGCGCTCATTGGCAGCGCTGGGCACCGTGGCAGTATAGGCTGCCGGGCCGGCCCAAAACTGAAACCCGTTTTCCGAAGCGCCGGAAATTGTGGTCACCTCCAGCAGCAGTGTGCGTTCGCCAGTCGCCGGATCAATCACCATGTTGGGGATGTCTTGGGACAGGTCAACTTCAAAACTACCTGAACTGGCAGGCACTACAACCGGCTGGTCATAACTTGGCTGGCCGCCCGGCGACACCCAGCGCAAATCGGTGTCGTGGTCACCGTTATCGCGCACTCCGTCGCCGGTCTGGCCGGTGTAGGCAGCCAGGGGAATCTGTTCCACCGTACCATTGGCGGCGTCTCGGAAATAAGACAGCTCGTAGCGCGTGGCTGTGTTATAAGCCGGCGTATAGCTGGCCGGTTCGCCACAAACGCCCGGCGTGCTGGTGCCCCGGTTTTCGTCCACGCGCACCAGCAGAGGGGGTTGATGTGGTCAATGGTCAGATTAGCCACCGTACCCACCAGGCTCTCTTCGCCGGTGGCAATCAGGCAGGATTGTTTTTGATTGGCGTCAGCAGACGAGCAGCTCTTGGCGTAAGCGCCGGGCGGGAACAGCGTGGGATCCAGTGAGGTGGCCAGAGCGGAGTAGGTCACCTCGTCCGAGGCTGCGGCTTGGTTGATGGAGTCGGGGTCAAAGATTTCCACCCGCAAAACATCGTCGGGGTAGTCGGCCGGGATGCGAATCTGGAAGCGGTAGGTATACGGACCGGCGAAATCCGCCGGGTCTAACCAGGACGTGGCGGGCCAGGTGGGAGTAAGGGGTGAAAGAGGATCGCCATAGGCTGTGCAAATGTTGGGGCCAAAGACGCTCAGGTGGGCGTCGTTGATGCGCCCTTCGCCGTTACGGCTGACCGGAATGCCAACAGGGAAGGGCAGGGCATCGGGTGGCAGGGATGAGGTGGTTTGGGGGGCAACGGCCGTTGCCCGCAGCAACGTCAACGGCAGCAAAAAACCACCGAGACACAACAGCAATATGATCGTGAGTCGTTTAAAAAGGTGCATGTCATTCCTCCTGTGAATGTTGTCAAAGCACGATGCCCATATTGTACTGCAATTTGCGCCGTTTTTTCGGTGGCGGTGGCAGTGGCGGAAAACTGAGGGTGGGTGGGAGAAACGGCCGTGTTCCACCCCGCCACAACACGCATTTAAAATAAGAAAGGCCATATATTTTTGCTTGCGCCGTCAGGTCGTGCTATACTATCAACCGTAGAGCTTCTTAGTTGGATACGTTCGTGACGGAAAGTGGGTCTCCCCACTTTTTTTGTTTTCTAATTGGGACAATTCACCCTGATTGTCCAAAAATATATAAGAATGGGTAAGGTTGAAATCGATGAAAAGTGAATTTGTTTTAGCCTTCAATGAGATTTGTGAAGCGCGTGGTCTGCCCAAGGAAGACGTCTTCGAGGCGCTAAAGACCGCCCTGGTTTCCGCCTATCGGCGCGACCTCAATTTGAGCAGCACCCAGGATGTACGGGTAGAAATAGATCCACGCACCGGCGAATCAACCATCTTTGCCGAAAAAGAGGTGGTAGATTCCATTATCGATAATCGCACCGAAGTCTTGCTGGATGTGGCTCGCCGCGAACATCCCAACGCCGAGTTGGGCGACGTGCTTCTGGTCGACAGCACCACGGCGCAGTTTGGCCGCATCGCTGCCCAAACAGCCAAGCAGGTGTTGCTCCAGCGCGTGCGCGAGGCCGAACGCGAACATCTCTTTGAAGACTTCTCTGGACGGGAAGGGGAGCTGGTCAACGGCACCGTCCAGAGTATCAGCGGCCAACACATCACCATTGGTCTGGGCCGCACCGAGGCCACACTGCCCAAAGGGCAGCAGGTTCCCGGCGAGCGTTACCGTGCCCATGACAAAATTCGGGTCTACGTTCTGGAAGTGCGGCGCACCAATCGCGGCCCGCAAATTTTTGTCAGCCGCAACCATCGCAACCTGCTGCGCCGCCTGTTGGAACTGGAAGTCCCCGAAATTTACAACGGCCAGGTAGAAATTAAGAGCATTGCCCGCGAAGCCGGCCAGCGTTCAAAAGTAGCTGTGCAGGCTTTGCAGCCCGGCGTGGACCCGGTTGGCGCTTGCGTGGGTATGCGCGGTGTGCGCATCCAAAGCATCGTGCGCGAGTTGAACGACGAAAAAATCGACGTTATCGAGTGGGACTCTGACCAGCACACGTTTATTGCGAAGGCGCTCAGCCCGGCGCGCGTGTCGCACGTTTTTCTGGAAGAGCATCCGGAAGATGGCAAGACGGCTATCGTGATTGTTCCCGATGATCAGCTTTCGCTGGCTATTGGGCGTGAAGGACAAAATGCCCGCCTGGCGGCCAAGTTGACCGGTTGGCGTATTGACATCAAGAGCCTGACAGAAGCGGCGGCCGAATCGCTGGATAATCTGGATCATCCGCAGGCCAGAGCCGAAGTGGTGAAAAACACCAATTTGATCGAGCTGGTGCAGCAGATTCTGGATAAGAAGGCAGCTAACCGGCCGATTACGTCTGAGGATTATCATACGCTGGACCGGCTGGTGAGTGGTGTCTTGGGTGCGATTATTACATCGCGGGCGGAAAACTTTGAGAAGACCCGTAAGCGCCGCGCCGAAGCGCGCCAGCACGTGCCTGTCGCTGCCTGGCATGAACCGTTGGATACCCTGGATTTGCCGGGTCGTATTCACAATTTGCTGCTGGATAACGATATTGAGACGGTGGGCGATGCCATCTTCCACCTGGAATTGGGTGATGAGGTAATTTTGGGCTTCCGCGGTCTGGGTGAAGCCGCTTTGGAGACGCTGAAGGAGCGGGTGGCTGACTACTATGCCACGCTGACGCCTGCGGAACCGGTGGCTGAAGCGGAGCTTGAGGTAGAACTGGCTGTGGCGGTGGAAGAGGAAGAAGAAGAGCTGGAAACGGCCGTAGCCGAACTCCTCGAAGCCGAGGTCGAAGAACTGGAAGCTGTCGAAGCTGACATTGAACCCGAACTGGAGCCAGAACTTATCGCTGTGGAAGCCGAAGCTGAACCGGAGCCGGTGGCCGAAGTGGAAGAGCTGGAAGCCGAATCGGAAGAAGAGCCGGTAGTAGCGGACGTTCTTGACGATTTGAGTCGTTCGCTGATTGATGTGGTGATCGAGGAAAAACCGGAACCGCAAAAGAAGCCCAAGCCGGGTATTGTGGTGGTCCATACCGAAGAGAGCAGCGAAGAAGAAGAAGATGAAGAAGAGCGCAAACGTAAAGGGCGCAAAGGCCGGCAGCTCGTCTATAATGAAGACATAGGCGAGGTGGTCGCCAAACGGAAACGTAAGGGCAGCCGCCGCCGGCCGGAATGGGAAGACTTCGACATCGATGATCTTTAGGGAAGGTTTGTAGCAATAGAGGTAGAGAAGTTCTCTATCTTTATTGCTATATACTGGCTTAACATGACAAAAAAACAAGGCCGACGGCCGAAGCATGTTCCCCAGCGAACTTGTATGGTTTGTCGTCAGAAGACGGACAAACGAAGGCTGACGCGTATTGTGCGCACACCCGATGCCGGCGTGGTGGTCGATCTGACCGGCAAGCGAAACGGCCGTGGCGCTTATGTGTGTGATCAGCCAACTTGTTGGGACAAACTACTGCGCGATCGCAGCATTTTGAATCAGGCCCTGCAGACGGCCGTTGGCGACGACGAATTGGCGGGCATTGCCGCCCATAAACCGATCCTCGCAGCCCATGGCTTAGATGAGGGATCGTCAATAGAATAGTAAAGATTTGGCTGCTAGACGGCCGTTTAAACAACAAGTGCCCGCTTAAGGGTCTCGTTCGCGTAGTGAGGAACTGAAGAAATGACGAAAACAAAAGCATTAATTGAACTCCCGGCTTTTATAACCGTCCGAGAATTAGCCCATGTGATGGACGTTAGTCCCATTGACGTGATCAAAGAGTTGATGAGCAATGGCATCATGGCCAACATCAACCAGGACATCGACTTTGATACCGCTGCCATCGTCGCTGGAGAAATGGGCTTTGAAGTAGTGTCGCAGGCCGAAGCCGCCGCTGCCGAGGAAGAAGAAGTTGACGAAAGCGAGCAGGCCGCCTGGCGGCGCATTATCGCCAAAGAAGACGCCTCCAACCTCAAATCCCGAGCGCCCGTTGTAACGATGCTGGGCCACGTCGATCATGGCAAAACGTCGCTGCTGGACGTGATCCGGCAGGCCAACGTGCAGGCTGGCGAGGCCGGCGGTATCACGCAGCACATCGGCGCTTACCAGGTGGAGCAGGACGGCCGGCAGATCACTTTCCTGGACACGCCAGGGCACGAGGCGTTTACCTCCATGCGCGCCCGCGGCGCACAGGCCACCGACATTGCCATCCTGGTAGTGGCTGCCGACGACGGCGTGATGCCCCAAACCCGCGAAGCCGCCGACCATGCGCGCGCCGCCCACGTACCCATCATCGTGGCCATGAACAAAATTGATTTGCCCTCGGCAAATCCGCCGAAAGTGAAGCAGCAGTTGAGCGAGATTGGCCTGGTCCCGGATGAATGGGATGGCGATACGATGGTGATCCCGGTCTCGGCCAAAGAACGCCTGGGCATTGAGGATTTGCTGGAAGCCATCCTGTTGGTGGCCGAAGATATTAATCCTCGCGCCAATCCCAACGCCACGCCCTCTGGCGCGATTTTGGAAGCCAGCATTACCCGTGGGCGGGGTGTCATGGCGACGGTGCTGGTGCAAAATGGCACGCTGCACCGGGGCGACACGTTGTTGGTGGGTGAAAATTACGGCCGTATTAAATCCATGTATGATTTTCGCGGCCGCGAAATCAAAGAGGCCGGTCCCTCCACACCTGTTGCCGTTTCCGGACTCAAGGATATCCCCCACGCCGGTGAGCAGTTCACCGTCGTCAAGTCGGAAAAAGAGGCGCGGCGCCAGATTGCCGAAATGCAAGAGGCCAACCGCCAGGAGGCCAACGGCCGTGGCAGCGGCATGAGCCTGGACGAGTTCTTCAGCCGTTTGCAAGAAGGTGACCTCAAAACCCTGAACCTCATCGTCAAAGCCGACGTGCAGGGTTCCCTGGAACCCATCGTCAATTCGCTCAAAAAGTTGAGCGAGGAGGAGGTTTCCCTGGACATTTTGCTGGCGGCCACCGGCAACGTCACCGAAAGCGACGTTATGCTGGCTTCCGCCTCCGACGCCGTCATCTTGGGCTTTAACGTCGAAGTAGATCCCATCGCTCAGGCCGCTGCCAACAGCGAAGGCGTACAAATCAACAACTACAGCATCATCTATAAGCTGATTGAAGACGTGGAAAAGGCGATGAAAGGCATGCTGGCGCCGGTCTTCGAAGAGGTCTTAATCGGCCGGGCCGAGGTACGCCAGGTCTTTAAGATCCGGGGTGTCGGTCAGATTGCCGGTTGTTTCATGCGCACCGGCGTTGCCCGGCGGAATGCCCAGGCTCGCGTCATTCGCGGCACAAAGCTGTTGTTCAGCGGGCCGGTTGGCAGCCTGAAGCACCTGCAAGAAAGCGTGCGCGAGGTAAAAGCTGGCTTTGAATTTGGCGTTAGCCTGGAAAACTGGAATGATTTTCAGCCGGGTGATTACATTGAATTCTTTGTGACCCAACGCGTGGAAAGTTAAGCCCATGAGCAAAATTCGCCAGCAGCGAACGGCAGAGCAAATCCAGGTCCTTCTCAGCGAATTGATCCTGCGTGAGATGAATGATCCTCGCCTGCAAGAGCTGACTGTGACCGATGTTACCATCGATAGAGAGCTGCAATATGCCGACGTGTACGTGCACGCCCTGGGCGACGAATCGCGCCGCGCAGAGGTCATGCGGGCCTTAGATCACGCGACCGGCTACTTCCGACGGGAACTGGCGCAGCGTATTCGTCTGCGCACAACGCCGGAGCTGCATTTTCATTGGGATCCCAGCCTGGAGCAGGCGGCAGAAGTCGATCGCATTCTGGCCAATTTGGTTATTCCCCCATTGAGTGACGAGGAAGAGTAGAAGCGTCATTCTTAATTTCTGGCAGGAGCGGTTTGTTGGCCGGCCGAGGGATTGCTCACCGGCCAACGAACTGGCTCGGTCAGCCAGCAATCAACGTTGTAAACCATAAAAGGATAGTTACTGTGTCATTTGTAGCGGAATTTCGCCAGGCGATTGAAGGCGCGCAGCACATTTTGGCCGTTACCCACGTGGGCCCTGATGGGGATGCACTGGGTTCGTTGACGGCCGTGGGCCAGGCCCTCTCCCGCCTGGGTAAACAGATTACTATGGCCTGCGACAGCGACATGCCCAGCCGCTTCAACTACCTGGCCTTCATCGATCGCGTTGTCAAGCGAGCCGATCACCGTGTGCCCTATGATTTACTCATTGCTCTCGACTGCGGTGACGAGCTGCGGATGGGCGATGTGTATGCCCATTTGCCGGAACCCAAACCCTTCGTCGTCAACATTGACCATCACATCACCAATACCTACTTTGGCCGCCTGAACTGGGTGGCCGACTGCCCCTCCACGGCCGAAATGATCTACCATTTGTTTAACGATCTGGGGTGGGAAATTGACAAGAACATAGCCATGAGTCTGCTCACCGGCGTTGTTACCGACACGCTGGGCTTTCGCACGCCCAATGTTACCCCGACCACTTTGCGGGTAGCCAGCGCGCTTATGGAAGCCGGAGCAGATCTGCCGCTGATCACCATGCAGACCCTTAACTTAAAGCCCCTCTCCACGCTGCGTCTGTGGCAAATTGGCCTGAATCAGATGAAAATTGAGGATGGGTTGATGTGGACAACCATTACCAGCCGCGACCGGGAAATGATCGGCTATCGCAATGACAGCAGCAGCGGCCTGGTGAACTTGTTGGCGGACGTGAATCGGGTGGCGATTGGCGTGGTGCTGATGGAGATGGAAGACGGAACCATCCGCGTGGGTTTCCGCAGCCGCCCTCCCTACGACGTGGCGGCACTGGCCAAAAAACTGGGCGGTGGTGGCCATCCCCAGGCCGCCGGCTGCACGATGGAAGGCCCACTGGCTAAAGCCGAGGCGCAGATTATTGAGATGTGTAAGGTGGCCATTACCCAGCAGTCGCCGGCAGACAACTAGGGCAGCGTTTAGCCGGCCCAGGCCACGGCCGTTGCCGCCTGGCCCGGCCTTCAATTGGTTATGTCAACAATAACGGGAATCCTTACAATTGATAAGCCAATTGAACTCTCCTCGCATGACGTGGTGGCCCGCGTCCGGCGGCTCAGCGGCACCCGCCGCGTCGGCCACGCCGGCACTCTGGATCCGCTGGCAACCGGCGTGTTGTTGTTGGGTATTGGCCGGGCTACGCGGCTGTTGGAGTATCTGGTTGGCTTGCCCAAAACGTATGAAACCACGCTGCGCCTGGGCCAGACGACTAATACCTACGATGCCGAAGGTGAGATTGTAGACGAACGGCCGTACACCCACCTCACCCTGGCCGACGTGCAGGCCGTTCTGCCGCAGTTTCGCGGTCCCATCCAGCAAAAACCACCGATGTACTCGGCCATCAAAAAAGACGGCCGTCCCCTTTACAAACTCGCGCGCCAGGGACAAGAAGTGGATGTGCCGGCCCGCGAAGTGACCATCTACGAGTTGGCTGTGCAGGCGTGGCAGCCGCCTGAGTTAAGGCTGCGAGTGGCCTGCTCTTCTGGCGCTTACGTCCGGTCGTTGGGCCATGATATGGGCCAGGCACTGGGCTGCGGCGCCTATTTGACGGCGCTGCGGCGCACGGCCGTTGGCGATTTTACGCTGGCGCAGGCTGTGGCGTTGGCGGATCTGACATCCTTGAACCTGACCGACTACGTGCTGCCGCCTGAAGCAGCGGTGGCCACTCTGCCCCGCCTGCATTTACCGGCGCCAGAGGTGGAGCGCCTGCTGTTGGGCCAGCGGCTGGCCCGCGAAAGCGACCATGCGCTGCATTCGCTGGTGCGCGTGATGGCCGAAGACGGCCGTTTGCTGGGCATTCTGCGCGCCGAGGATGGTTATTGGCAGCCGCATAAGATGTTTCCGCCGGAAACGGCCGTGGTCAATTAAACTTCGTCAGGTATAAATGGGCGACACGATTTATGAAACAAACCTTCATTCACGTTGAGCACTTAACCGAAGTGCAACACCAGACGCCAACTTATCTGGCGATTGGCTCGTTCGACGGCGTTCACCTGGGGCACCAGGCTGTGCTGCAAGAGATGGTGGCCGCAGCCCGCGCCGACGGCGTGCGCTCGGCCGTGTTGACCTTTTTCCCCCATCCGACACGCGTTTTGCGCGGTTTGCAGGGACCATACTACCTGACGACGTTGGAAGACCGTGTCCGGCTGCTGGCCGAACAAGGGGTTGATCTGATCATCACCCATCCGTTTAATGAAGAAGTGCGCCTGACACGAGCCGCTGATTTTGTCGACCAGCTGATTCGCTACCTCGATATGCGCCAGATTTGGGGCGGCAACTTTTCTTTTGGGTACAAACGAGAAGGCGACGTGCCATTCTTGCGCCGTCTGGGTGCGGAGCGCGGCTTTAGCGTGGAATTGGTCAGGTCAATGGTCACCGTAGCGGGCGATTGGGTGAGCAGCAGCCGGATTCGCCGCTGCCTGGAAGAAGGGAACATAACAGAGGTAAACGCCTGCCTGGGACGGCCGTTTCACGTGTCCGGCGAGGTGGTCCATGGGGATC
>JACKBU010000013.1 GCA_020634395.1 Ardenticatenaceae bacterium
ATGAAGCGTTTAAGGCGTTTCTGGATGCGGCTCATGAACGCGGCATGCGAGTTATTCTCGATGGGGTGTTTAACCATGCCAGCCGGGGCTTTTTTCAATTCAACCACTTGCTGGAGTGCGGCGCCGAATCACCCTATGTGGACTGGTTTCATGTGCACAAGTGGCCGCTGAACGCTTATAACGAAAAGGCCATCCCCAACTACGAGGCCTGGTGGAACATTCCTTCACTGCCGAAGTTTAACACGCAGACCACGGCCGTGCGCGAATTTCTCTGGCACGCGGCCACCTACTGGTTGGAACAGGGCATCGACGGGTGGCGGTTAGACGTGCCCAACGAAATCGACGACGATGCCTTCTGGCAAGAGTTTCGCCGCCGCTGCCGGGCGGTAAACCCCGAAGCCTACATCGTCGGGGAGCTGTGGGAAGATGCGCAGCGCTGGCTGCAAGGCGACCAGTTCGACGCGCAAATGAATTACAATTTCACCAGGCTGGTGTATGGCTTCATTTTGGGCACAAAGATGGACCAGTCGGAGACGAAGACGACCGGCTACGGCCGTATGCCCGCCCTCAAGGCTCCCCAATTTGCCGCTAAACTCAACGAGCTGTTCAACGAAACCTATCATCCGGAAATTGTCCTGGCCCAGATGAATATGCTGGGCAGCCATGATACACCGCGCGTGTTGACTGTGGCTCGTGAAGACAAGACGGCCGTGCGCCTCATCTTCCTCTGCCAGATGACCGTGCCCGGTGCACCTAACATTTACTACGGCGACGAAATTGGCCTGCCCGGCGGCGGCGACCCGGACTGCCGCCGGGCGTTCCCCTGGCACGATACCCGGCAGTGGGACACCGAGCTGCGCGCCTACGTGCAGCGGTTGATCGCTCTGCGGCATGCCAAAGCGGCTCTGCGGCGCGGCGATTTCCAAATCTTGCTGGCTGACCGGGGCGCGGTGGTGTATCAGCGTCAGTACGAAGGCGAAACGGCCGTCATCGCCATCAATGCCTCCTCACGCCGCTACCGCCTGACGGTGACGGACGATTTTTCCGCTGCCCTGCCCGAGCAGTTGGTGTCTGGCGGAAGCGGTGACGTGTTTAAAGCAGGCGCAACGTTGGTGATAAACGGCCGTTCCGCCCGCATTTGGGCCGACTAATATCCCCAGAAACTCCTACCGACAAATGCCCCCTTACTTTGGTATGATGAAAGGAGCTTTTTTCGCAACCTTAACGGTACTCGTAACGGAATCAAGTACACTATAAATTTGTGATAAATATCGATCCTGGCAAAACAGAACAATTGGTGATGGAAAAAAGCAGCGAAATGGTCGAGCAGCAAGTTAATAAAAAACCGACCATTCTCTACATCGAAGATAATCTGGATAATCGAAAACTGGTCAAACGTGTCTTGCAGGCCGCAGGTTACGTCGTACACGGCGTGGCCGATGGCCCGTCTGGTTTTGAGTATTTACAATCACACATACCAGACCTCATCCTCATGGACATCCACCTGCCAGGAATGGATGGCTACACCATGACACGCCAGCTGCGCCAGCTAGAACAGTTCACCCACGTTCCCATCATCACCCTCACGGCCAACGTCACCAAAGAAGATCAGGAAGAAAGCCAGCAAGCAGGAGCTAACGGTTTCATTCAAAAACCGATCAGTGTGGATAATTTACCGGACCAGATACGTTCCTATCTGGTGAATAACAAGTGAGTATGCGCATGAATCAGCCATTGTCCCAAACAAGAAAATCCATTGAACCCACCGATGCCCACATTTTGGTGGTCGAAGACAACGTTTCCAATTTTGTCCTCATTGCTCGCCTTTTGGCCTTTATGGGCGTGCAAAAGTGCGAATGGAAAACAACGGGTTGGGGAGTGGTTGATTTTGCCAACACGATGCCGCGCGTTGATTTAATTTTGATGGATTTGCGCCTGCCGCACGAAGATGGTTACGAGGCGCTGCGCCAGATCCGCGCCGATGAGCGTTTGCAGGATACATTGGTTGTCGTGGTAACAGCTCATGGCAGCAGCGATGAAATGAAAAAAGCCAGAGAGGCAGGCTTCGACGGTTTCCTGGTCAAACCATTGGATGCCGATCAGTTCCCAGAACAAATCAGCAGAATCTTGAATGGAGAAGAAGTTTGGGACTTAGGCCTGTAACATGACCCTCCCTTCCTCACCCGCGCGTTTGCTGGCCATCCAGTCCGACGATGAGACCATTGTCCAAAAAGGGCATCTTGTTCAAAGGATTATTTTAGCCCTGACTGTCGTCTCATTTTTGAGCGCGCTCATTAACGTGCTGCGGCTGGCGGGTTCCACGGCCGTTACTCCGTGGTTCGCGGCCGTTGGCGAATTAATTCTCACCCCCGTCCTGGCGCTGGTCAGCCTGTTCGTCGTACGGCGGGGACGGCCGTTACTGGCCGCCCACCTGTTTTTTATCACCCTCAATACCATTTTCTTTGCCCAGTTTGTGGCCAGGCAAAGTATCACCGCGCTGCCTTACCTTATGCTGATCTCCGTCATCGGCATTGCCACTGTCGACTCCGTACGTTCCAGCATCGTCTATACGGTTCTCATCATTGCTTCCATGCTCGCTTATTACTTGCTGGCACCCAACGTCAACTTCACCTTTACCGATCTGGTCGCCTATCTGCTAACGACGCTCAGCATTAGCGCCACGGCATGGATCAGCGCCAACGCCATGCAAAAATCGCTGCAGACCTCCATTCGCTTAATGGCCGATCAACAAGCGCGTGGTCAACTCTTGCAGCGCCGCGCCTTGCAGCTCCAGCGCGGCGCGGCCGTGAGCCAGACAGCCAGCACATCGCTGGATTTGCAGGAGCTGCTAAGAGATACCGTTTATACCATTCGTGATCAGTTTGGTTTCTACTTTGTGGCCATCTATCTTTTGGACGAGACCGGCGGCTTATTGACGCTCACCGAAGCAACCGGGGCAGTAGGCGAAGAAATGAAGCTGCGCCGGTATCAAGTGGATCTGGCCGCCACATCCATTGTCGGCTGGGTGGCCCAGCACCGCGAAGCCCGGATTGCCCACAATGTCCTTGAAGATCCCGTTTATTTTAGTGAACCGCTGCTGCGCGAAACTCGCGCGGAACTGGCGCTGCCTCTGCAGGCACACGGCCGTGTCCTGGGCGTCCTGGACGTACAAAGCCAGCAGCCCGGCGCTTTTTTAGAAGATGACCTGGCGATATTGCAGATCATGGCCAACCAGATTGCCGCCAGCATCGACAACGCCGGACTGTTTGCGCGCACAGAGCAGCACCTCCTGGAAACACAAACCCTGCTGAACCTGAGCAGCAATCTGGCTACGACGATGGACGTAGGGGAAATTTACCGCCGCGCGACGCGCGCGTTCGCCAATCAACTATCGGCCGCATCGTGCACCATCATGCAGTGGGATGAGGTCAACGATTTGCTCGTGGCCCAAATCACCTATGTGCGCAGCCAAAACGGCCGTCTCGTTGAAGGATACGACTACGCCAATACCACCTATAACCTGTCCGAGCATCCCGGCTCCGCCCAGGTGCTCACCAGCGGGCAGCCCCGGCTGCACCACGTCAATGATGCAGATTTAACGGCCGCTGAAAGCCAGGCTCTTGCCAGAGCCGGACACCACAGCTGTCTGCAAGTCCCACTGATGCACGGACCACAGGCGCGCGGGGCCGTCCGCGTCACGCGCGGCCCGCAAGAACGCCCTTTCACCGAGACCGACATCCAACTGGCCCAGGTGATGGCCAACGAAACAGCCATCGCGTTGAACAACGCCACCCTCACTTCCGAGGCACGCGGCCGTGTTGCCCAACTGAGCGCCCTCAACCGTCTCAGCCAGGCCCTCTCGCTGGCCCCTACCTTGCACGACATTTTCGACAGCGTGCGGCGCGAAGTTTTTTCGCTGTTTGAAGCGACTGCCATGTCGGTCATTCTGGTAACGCCAGACGGCGAGCACCTGGACTGGATTTTCGGCTACGAGTACGGCCAGGAAATCGATCTATCGGACATCGCACCGCTGAGCATGGACCAGGGGTTTAGCGGCCAGGTTGCCCGCACCCGCCAATATCTGCTTATCAATGATCGTTTCCGTGAATTGGCCGAAGCATATCAATCCATCACCGTCGGAGCGATGTCCAGCACCTGGCTGGGTTTCCCGCTTATTGCCGCCAACAAACTGATCGGCGTTCTTTCCATCGAAAATGAAAGTGACAATGATGCCTTTGGCGAACGCGATGTGCAGCTGCTGGAGACCATTGCGGGAACAGTTGCCATCGCCCTCAATAACCACCTGCAATTTGAAGCCGTGCAGAATGCGCTGCAGGTCCAATCGGCGCAGCGCAACCAGCTGCAAACGGCCGCGGAAGTGGCAGCCGCCACAACCAGTATTCTGGACCTGGATCAGCTCCTGGAGCGCGCTGTAAACCTGATCCAGGAGCGATTTGGCCTGTATTACACCGGCCTATTCCTGCTTGACGCCGAGGGGCAAAAGGCTGTGCTCCGCGCGGCTACAGGGCAAGCGGGACGCACCCAGCTGCAAAAAGGCCACCACCTGGCGGTGGGCGGCCAATCGCTCATTGGCGGGGCAACGGCCGATGGCCAGCCGCGCATCACGCAAGACGTTTCGATGGATGTGGAGTGGCAGGCCAATCCGCACTTGCCGGCCACCCGATCAGAACTGGCGCTGCCGCTGCGGGTGCGTGGCCAGATTATCGGCGCGCTGACGGTGCAAAGCACCGTGCCCAACAGTTTTGGGCAGGAACTGGTGACAATTCTGCAAACGATGAGCGATCAGCTGGCCATCGCGATTGATAATGCCCAACTGCTGGAAGAGGCGCAGCACCGCGCACAGCGCCAGCAGGAGTTAAACCGTATCGGCGCTCAACTGCACGGCACAGCGGACATTGATCGGATTTTGAACATTGGCCTAAAGGCGATTTCGGATCGGCTGGCAGGGCAGCCGGTGGCGCTGGCTTTAGGAACTGAAGGGGAAGAACGGCCGTCTACCGGAAACGGCCGTCCTCACGCCACCAAAACGGACCAGTCATGAGCAAGCCGGACCCCCACTTCCCACTCCATACCGCATGGCCCGGTTACCGGGAAGCTGCCATCCAGGCAGCGGCCGAGGCCTTCTCCGAGTACGTTGCCGATAACCGCGAAGAGCTAAAGTCTATCCAGCGCGGTGGTTACGTGGCGGCCGAAATAGTAGACCTGATCTGGCGCTACTTGACTGCGGAAGCCAGCAACTTCGACGTAGGGGCAACGGCCACCCAGCTGGCAAAACAGGGGCTGGCCATCATCTCCGGTTCGCACATGCTCCAGGCTTTGAGCCGCATTTTTTATGACGCCTTTTTCGCCGATACTACCGATTTCCAGACAGCCCTAAACATGCTGCACAAGTGGAACGATTTCCAGATCGTCTTCCTGGAAAAGCTGGCCGAAACTCGCGAAGTAGTGCAGCTGCGCGCCCAGGAAGAGTCGCAAATTGCTCTGCAGCAGGCGTTGTATACCCAGTTGGAACAACAGCGCCTTTTGCGCCGCTCTGTGGAGCAGCGCAGCCAAAGCCTGAACGAGATCTTGCAGCTAAACGCCCGCCTGGCACGCGCCGCCACCGAGACAGAACTGTTGGATGAGGCCGTCAGTGGTATCTGCCAGGCGCTGCTGCTGGATCATGTAACCATCTATGAAAAGAACGCTTCGGCAGATACCTGGCGCGTGCGTACGACTACCGCAGAGAATCCGCAGCTTACTGCGCCAGAGATGCCAGATATCCAGCAGGCTCTGGACCAGGCTTTGGCTGCCAACCAGGGAGAATTTGTCTCCCAGCACCATAAAACGCGCCGGGTAACCAATCTCTCTGTCACGCTGATTCTGCCTTTAAGCGCAGAACGACAGGGTGCATTAATCGCCCAGGGCAGCCAGCTCTCTGGCGAGGATGCAGAAGAGCTGCCCATCCTGCTGCGCACGTTTGGCCAGGGTCTGGCGACGTTATGGCGCAATCTATTTCTCCTGTTGGAAACGACCCAGCGAACACGAGAAATGGAAATATTGCACGGCCGTTACGTGGACAGCATCTGGAGCACGCCGCAGGCCGCACTCACCGCCCAAACCGGCGCGGAAGGAGTGCACATTCAACGGCCGTTCGATCCGCCGCCCCTACCCGACAGAGAAGGCGTCCCCCTGCGCATCGGCGAGCAGACATTCGGCCAGCTCTGGCTGCCAGAGGGACTGGACCTGAACAGCGAAGATCAGGAGTATGTACAGGCTCTCATCCGCGAAATGAGCATCGCTCTGAATAATGCCTATTTGCTGCAAACGACCCGCGCCTACTCCAATCAACTGCAGCTTGCCGCTGAAGTCTCAACGGTGGCCACCACCTTGTTAGAACCGGCCCGCCTCATAGAAGAAGTGGTGGAATTGATTCGAGCACGCTTCGATTATTATTACGTGGGCATCTTTATGGTGGACGAACAGCGGCACACGGCCGTGCTCCAGGCTGGTACAGGTGAAGCCGGGCGCGTTCAGCTAGCCAACCGCCATCAACTGCCCATTGGCAGCGGATCTATGATCGGCAGCGCCATTGCCCACAACGAGGCCCGCGTTGCCCAAAATGTTACGCGGGCCACGGACTTCAAGCCCAATCCCATCTTGCCGGAGACACAGGCGGAACTGGCCCTGCCGCTGCGCAGCGGCGGACGAGTGGTAGGCGCGCTTTCCGTGCAAAGCACGCAGCAAGGCGCTTTTAGCGCGGAATCGGTCACGATTTTACAGAATCTGGCTGACCAACTGGCAGCGGCCATCGTCAATGCCGACCTCTTCTCCCAGGTGCAGGCCAACCTGGCCGAGACCAGCCTGTTATACGAGATTGGCCGGCAGATTAGTGAAGCACGCAACCAGGGCGAGGTTTACAACGCCCTGATTGATTTTGCGCGGCAGTCTGGTCTGGTCGATCTGGCGCAAATTGTCGTGGTGGATAACCCAGAATACCTGGCCTGCCCGGCCATCTGGTCACGCTATGAACTGGTGACGGAGCCTTACGGCCGTTATCCGCGCAGCCAATTTTTCTACGAAGAACAGCTAAACCGCAACCAGATTGTCATCCTGCACGATCCCCAAACCGAGCTGCCTGAGGAAGACATCGCGCGTTTGGGGACGGGTGCAACGGCCGTTCATTCCAGTGCACTCATCCCCATTTTTGTGGAGACGCAGTGGCTGGGAACGCTTATTTTGCACAGTGCCAGCGAACTGGCTTTTGACGAGCGCAGCCTGCAGCCGTTTCGCACGCTGGCTGATCAGGCAGCCATTACACTGGCCAACCAGCAGCTGTTGCGACAAACGGAACTGTTGTACCAAATCGGCCGTTCGTTAAGCCAGGCCCTGACCCGCGATGACGCGTTGATGATCGCCGTGCAGGAAATTGCCCAATACACCGGTTCGGCGCAGTGCCGTATTGTGTTGTACGATGCGGCCTCCGGCGTGGGGCAAATCGCCGCAGAAGCCGCGCCTTCAGCGCTCGCGGAAAGTATCACTTTCCCAATGGAAGGCGATTTTGTCTTTGAGTATCTGAACCAGCAGCGGCAGCCTTTGCTGTTGAGTGCCGCCGAACCAGAAATCCCCGCGGAAGCGGTGGCGCAGTACGTTACACAGTTTGACGCAGCCGTATCGTTGCTCGTTCCGGCAGCCAGCCAGCAGGACCTGATAGGTTTTCTGGCATTGGATTCGTCTACGCAACGGCCGTTTTCCACCAACCACATCATCTTTGCCCAAACCGTCGTCGACCATCTGACAACGCAGATCGAAAACCTGAAACTGCTAGACGAAGCCTTGACCAGTGCCCAGGAACTCATTTTCCTCAACCAGATCCAGTCTAGCATCTCCAGTATTCTGAACATTGATCAGTTACTGCAAACCATTTATCGTGAAGTGGGACGGCTGCTCGATAACAGCTATTTCTTGCTGGCCCAATACAGCCAGGATACGCGCGAGTATGTGCCGCTGCTGGCTATGCAGCAGGGCCGCGCCCTTCCCGCCACGCCGCGCATTTTACAGCCGGACGAACCGTTGTATGAACTGTTACACGGCCGTCATCACCTCTTAATTGAAAAAGCAGCCGATGGTACGCCGAGGAATGCCTTTCCCGGCAACCCGGCAACCCAATCCAGTCTCTGGATACCTCTCGTCCGCGAGGGCGGGCCGATAGGCCTGATTTCTGTGCAGTCTGCCAAACCCCATGCTTACCGCGAAAACGACATTCAACTGCTGCGCTCCATCGCCACCCAGGCCAGCCTGGCCCTGGAAAACGCCCGACTCTTTGAACAAATCCAGGCCAGCGTAGAACAACTGCGCCAGCTAGACAACATGAAGAACCAATTCCTGGCCAATATGTCGCACGAACTACGCACGCCGCTAAACTCCATCATTGGCTTTTCACGTGTGATTCTAAAGGGTATCGACGGCCCGCTGACCCCGGAACAGGAAGAAGATCTCTCTTCCATTTACAACAACGGTCAGCATCTGCTCATGCTCATCAACGAGATCCTGGACATGGCCAAAATTGACGCCGGAAAGATGACGCTAACTTTTGAGCCGGTGAGTGTGGAGGAGGCCATAGCAGCTTCGCTGGGCACGATTCGCAGCCTGATCAACCAGGAAGTGGAATTAGTGAGCGAGGTCGCGCCCGATCTGCCCATTATCGAAGCCGATCCGATGCGTATACGCCAGATTCTGATTAACCTGTTATCAAATGCCGCCAAGTTCACCACCAAAGGAGCAATTACGATTACGGCCGTTCCTGAAAAGCAAACCGACATCCTGCTGACCGTCCGCGACACAGGCATTGGCATCGACGCCGAAGATTTTGGCAAACTGTTTGTCGCCTTTGAGCAGGTCGATAATTCCACCACGCGCACCGCTGGCGGCACCGGGCTGGGGTTACCGATTACCCAGTGGCTTGTGAACATGCATCATGGTAAGCTTTGGCTGGAAAGTGAGGTGGGGCGAGGCACAACTTTCTTTATTCGCCTGCCCATCAAGCAACCGGCGGACCAACAAGCAGCAAACCCTGCACCGCAAACGGCCGTGCCCACCTGACCCCAAACAAAATTAACGTAACGGATAAAACGTAGCCTTATATGAAAAATTTCGCCGTAGTTTGTCGAAACTGCCAGACCCAAACTCCCTTCACTTATCCCGTTTCCCGGTGTCCTCACTGCGGGGAAAGCTGGCTCGATGCCGTCTACGAGAGTGCTCCTGAAGGTCCGCAAGCCTGGCAGAGCCGTCTCTGCCTTTATGGCGCCAACCTGTGGCGCTACCGCGAACGCCTACCCCTTCGTGACGAGGCCAATATCGTTTCCTTAGGCGAAGGCTGGACGCCTTTGCTGCGCGCCCATAACCTGGGGCTGATGCTGGGGCATCCCAACATCTTCATCAAGGATGAGCGCCAGGGACCAACCGGCTCCTTCAAAGATCGCCAGGCCACCATCGCCATCAGCGCGCTAAAAGAAGCCGGGATCACCGAAGCTGTGATCGCTTCCACAGGCAATGTGGCTATCGCCTTTTCGGCTTATGCGGCGCGCGCCGGCATCAAGATGTGGGTGTTTGTCACCAGCTCTGTTCCCGCCGACAAGATGCGCGAAGTGGCGCTCTATGGCTCCGAAGTAATCAAAGTGGCCGGAACCTATGACGAGTGCAAGCGCGTGGCCGCTGAATTTGCCGCCAGCAAAAATTTATTCCTTGATCAAGGCATCAAAGGCATCGCCGCTAAAGAAGCGATGAAAACTCTGGCTTACGAAGTAGCCGAGCAGTTGGGCAATGTGGCGGCCGGCCTGGACCCCTCACTGCTCAGCGGCGACCACCATTCCTGGCAGGCTCCAGACTGGTATCTACAGGCCGTGAGCGGTGGACTTGGCCCGGTAGGCGTTATGAAAGGGTTTGCCGAACTATTTGATCAGGGCATCATCGATAAAATGCCCAAACTGGCCTGTTTTCAGGCCAGCGGCTGTGCGCCCATGGCCAACTCTTTCCACAAAGGCCTGGCAACGGCCGAAAACGTCGAGGATCCCATCACCGATATTACGACGCTGGCAACTGGGGCGCCGGGCGCTGCGTACGAAGTGATCCGAGAGTTGATCCACACTTATGGCGGCACGATTGAGGCCATTGACGACGCGGCCGCTTTTGAGGCGCTGCAAGTGGTGGCGCGGATGGATGGTTTGTCGATTGAACCGGCAACGGCCGTTACCTTTGCCGGCCTCTTCAAACTCATTCGTGAAGGCGTCATCCAGCCCCACGAAACCGTTGTCGTTAACTGCTCGGGACACACCTTTCCCGTGGAAAAGCATATCGTGGGCGAACACTACACCCGCGATGTCGTACTCGAAGAAGCAGGGGCCGCCTACTCCGCTCGCCAGGAAGGTTTGCTGACCGCCCTGGAAGACCTGGATGCCCGCGTACAACGCATCGCCATCATCGAGGATAACCCCGACGCTGCGCGCCTTATCCGTCGCATTTTGCAGGCCCAGGGCGACTATCTCATCGACGAAGCCTATAATGGGGTGGACGGCCTGGTTTTGATTAAAGAAAAGCGCCCCAATCTGGTGATCCTGGACCTGATGATGCCGGATCTGGATGGGTTTGCCATCGTTGAGGCCATGAAGAAAGACGGCCGTTTGCAAGATGTGCCCATCATTGTCATTACCGCTAAGGAATTATCGGCTATTGAAAGACAACGACTAGACGGTAAAATTAAAGTGTTGCTGCAAAAAGGCTCCTTTATGGACTCTGATTTAATCAGCGACATCCGCCGGGTGTTACCATAGACTTAGCGGGTCAATAAAGGCAATAAAGACAGAAATGACCGCAAAAGGTGCAAAAATTCTCTACATTGAAGACGATCACGCCAGCCGCCGACTGGTCGAACGCGTGTTGACCAGTCGGGGTTATGAGGTTTTTGTTGCCACTGAAGGGTTAGAAGGCATAAACCTGGCCCGCGAAAAACGGCCGCAGCTCATCCTGATGGACATCAACTTGCCCAACATGGACGGCCGTGAGATCACCACACGACTGCGCGGCCTGCCCAACTTCTCCGAGATTCCCATCGTAGCCCTCACCGCCAACATCAGCGCTGGCAGCCGCGAACTGGCGTTGGCCGCGGGCTGCACCGGCTTTATGACCAAGCCGATCGACGTAGCCACTTTTACCACCGACGTGGAACGTTTCCTCCAGGGCAAACAAGACAAACTCAGCGCCGACGAACGCAACCAACACCTGGAAAAACATGCGCAAAATCTGGTGGAAAGCCTCGAAAAGAAGGTCCGCGAACTGCGCGCCGCCAATAAACGCCTGATGGAACTGGACAGCCTGAAAAGCGACTTCATCGTCCTCGTATCTCACGAACTGCGGACGCCACTCACTCTGGTTAGCGGCTATTCCCACCTGCTGGCCGAACAGGTAGCCAATAAGAACGATCTGGTTCCGGCCCAGTCCATCGCCGGTATTGCCGAAGGGCTGCAAGCCGGCGTCGGCCGTATGCAAGACGTTATCAACGAGATTATCAGCGTCGTCCGCATTTCTTCTGGCACGCTGGATCTTTCGCTGGGGCCTGTGCGCCTGACGAAGATCATGGCCGACATCGAGAAAACCTACGGCGAAATCTGCCGCAAGCGCGATTTGAAGTTAAACGTGGATGATTTTAGCGGCCTGCCCCTCATCCAGGGGGATGGCCGCCGTCTGCAGGCGGCCGTGGAACACGTGGTTGGTAATGCCGTGAAATATACACCGGACGGCGGCGAAATCACTATCACCGGCCGCGATATGCCGGGCAAAGCAGTAGACATCATCATCAGCGATACGGGAATTGGCATACCGTTGGAAGAGCAGCGCCACATCTTTGAGCAGTTTTACACTCTGGGAGCCATCCAGCACCATTCCACAAGCAAATCCGCTTTTCAGGGCGGTGGACTGGGCCTGGGGCTGGCCATTGCCAAGGGGATCGTGGAAGCGCATAACGGCCGTATCTGGGTTGAAAGCGAGCGGCGTGATCCCGACGCCCTGCCTGGCAGTACATTTCATATACTTTTGCCCTTATCACCCTCAGACGAAGTACCCTCACTCTGAAGGCCTAAAAATTAATTGAAGTGGAGATCGTCGTATGGATCGAAACTGACAGCAGTATCTGAAACTGAGACTCCTTCCAAAACCGAATGACTTCACCGCCTGATGATTACTTGCAGTGCCCCCCCAAACACGTCCCTGGACAAAAATCCTCCCCTGAAAACACAGAACAACTGAATCGCCAATGGCGCGAAGGCGTCTTTTGGGCGCTGTTGTCGCCTGTATTTTTGGGCGCTATCCCCATTTTTGCCAAACTGGCCTATGCCACCGGCGCCGATGTGCTGACAGTCGTGGCTTTTCGTACGATCTTTGCCGCTGTCGTTTTGTGGACGGCCGTTCTTCTGTTCGCCCGTCGTTATATCTACAGTTCCGCCCCTGGCATCCTCAGCAGTTTATTGGCCGGGAGCATCAACGGGGTCGGCTCCCTCTTCTACTACGCCAGCCTGAGCCGCATCGACGCTTCCGTGGGGCAGCTCATCAATATCAGTTACCTTATCTTCGTCACCATCCTCCTACGGCTGATCGGTCATTCCATTTCGCGCTTAACGCTGCTGCGCACCGGCCTGGCAATCTATGCCATCTACCTGCTCACCGCCGGGGGCCTCAACCTGCCAGACTGGCTCGGCGCCGGCATGATGCTCATCGCCGCGTTTACGTATGCCTGCCAATTAGTGCTCAGCCAGCGCATTATGTACGATATCCCCGCCCCCACCATGACCCTCTACGCCATCACTGCGATGGCAGGCGTGGTGACGCTTGCCTGGCTTTTGTTCCCGGTCAGTCTAACGGCCGTTTCCTCCGCCGGCTGGGAAGCCATCTTTTTTATGGGCCTGGTGACGGCCGCTTCTCGCCTGACCCTGTTTCTGGGAGTCAAAAAGCTCGGCAGCCTGCAGACCGCTCTGTTAGGCGTGTTAGAAGTCATCGTCAGCATAGCCCTGGCCATCCTCTTCCTGGGTGAACATCTGACGGCCGAACAGTGGCTTGGCGCGCTGGTCTTGCTGATCAGCGTTCTGCTGGTCCGCTACGAGCGCAACATTCCCAACTTTGTAGATTGGTGGCAGTTCATCTGGCGTTGGCGGCTGCCAAAAGAATAACAAAGTTATAACCTTCCTATCTCCTAAATAGGCTATAATAGCCATTAGATAATTATTTACTGATACTAAACATCCGATGTGATAAACAACCATCGGATGTTTATGTGCTACACACAACACACAGGAATTAACTTACAATTATGTTAACCAAACACCTCAATGGGGCGGCTGCGTTTGCCGAACTTGCAGCCGAGTGGGATGAGCTTGCCAGCCAGGGCATCACCGACACGCCCTTTCAGACGTGCGCCTACCAGGAAGCATGGTGGCAGCATTTGCAGCCGCCGGAGGCCGACTTGCATACCGTCACGGCGCGTACAGAAGACGGCCGTCTCGCGGCCATCGGCTGTTTCTACATCGTCGAGGGCGTGCTGCACTTTAACGGCTGCGTTGAGGAAACTGACTATCTAGACCTGATCGTACGCGCGGAAGAAGCGGAGGCAGGATGGACGGCCGTTTTCCAACAGCTCCTGCAGCCCGACTTTCCCCACTGGCACACCGCCCGGCTGTGCAACATTCCCGCCACTTCACCCACGCGCCGCCTGTTACCACAGTTAGCCCAGGCTAATGGCCTGGACTGCCAGGAAGAGTTAGCCGAAGTCTGCCCCATCATCGCGCTGCCAGCCACCTTCGACGCCTATCTGGATCTGCTGGATAGCAAGCAGCGGCGCGAGGTGCAGCGCAAACTGCGCCGCGCGGCCGGAGCCGATGCCCAACTCATCATCGTCGGCCCAGACGACGATTTGCCGCAGGCGGTGGACGATTTCCTGGCGCTGTTGCAGAGGAGCACTTTCGAGAAACGCGACTGGCTGACTGACGGCCGTCGTGCTGTTTTCCACCAGGTTGCCCAATCCGCCATGGCGGCCGGCACACTGCAGCTTATGTTCATCGAGGTCAACAACCAGAAGGCCGCCGCTCTGTTCAACTTCGATTACCGGGATCGCATCTGGGTTTATAACTCTGGCCTGGACCCCGAAGCATTCGGAGCGCTAAGCCTGGGAGTTGTTTTGACTGCCAAAGCGATTGAACACGCCATCGAAAACGGCCGTGCCGATTTCGACTTCTTACGCGGCAATGAAACCTACAAATACCGCTTCGGTGCCCAAGACACTGAAATCTTTCGCCTTACCCTGACGCGACCGGCCGACAATCCACAGTAACACTGGCAGCCTGGACTTTCACAATTTAAGCGAGGTCTTTTTGAACCAAACGATCATTCAACGTGTCGCCATGCTTTCCGTCCATACCTGCCCCCTGGCCATGTTAGGCGGCAAAAAAACCGGCGGCATGAACGTCTACGTACGCGATTTCAGCCGCGAACTCGGTCGCCAGGGGATTCAGGTGGATGTCTTCACCCGCTCCCAGGATGACTGCCAGCCCATGGTCAAGCACGATCTGGGCTTTGGCGGTCGTGTGATTCACATTCCCGCCGGCCCCGAAAAACCCATTCCTGTGGCTGCCATCAGCCAATACCTAGACGAATTTGTCACCGGAACACTGGCATTCGCCGAAAAAGAAGGGATCCATTACGATCTTATCCACAGCCATTACTGGCTTTCTGGCCTGGTAGCCGAAAAACTGCGCGAGGCCTGGGGCGTACCCATCGTCCACATGTTCCACACGCTGGGCCACATGAAAAACCGCATCGCCCAGGACGACAGCGAACGCGCCCCCGCCGAACGCATTCAAGGCGAAAAGCATGTCATTAAGATTGCCGACCGGCTTATTGCTGCCACACCCGCCGAAGAGGCGCAGCTAAACTGGCTCTACGGCGCCGACATGCGCAAAGTCCGGGTGGTTTCTCCTGGCGTTGATTTGGAACGTTTCACACCCATCCCCAAGAAAATCGCCAAAAAAGAAATCGGCATTCCGCTGAACGACAAGAACATCATCTTCGCCGGCCGCATCGAGCCGCTGAAAGGCATCGACACCTTGCTGCGGGCTATGGCCCTCATCCAAAAACGGCATCCGGAAGCGGTACGCGGCGTGTGCGTGGCCATCATTGGCGGCGATCCCTGGGCCGATACACCGGATGCGGAGATGGCCCGCTTGCAGGAACTGCGCCAGGAATTGGGCATCACCGATCTGGTCACCTTCTTAGGAGCCAAAGATCAGGAAATCCTGCCCAATTACTACGCCGCCGCCGAGATGGTGGTCATGCCTTCGCATTATGAAAGCTTCGGTATGGTTGCTCTGGAGGCCATGGCTATGGGCACGCCGGTTATTGCTTCAGAAGTAGGTGGGCTGGCCTTCCTGGTGCGCGACGATGAAAATGGCTTTCACGTCCCCTCCCGCGATCCGGAAGCCCTGGCGGAACGCATTTACTGCCTGCTCACCGACGAGGAGTGCCGTGACCGCATGGGTCGGCAGGCGCGTTATCATGCTTTGCAGTACGATTGGGAGATCATCGTGCAGCGTATGCTGCGGGTGTACGAGGAAGTCGTCGAGGAAAAAGTCCCTTCCGCCCCCAAACCAACAGCCCATGAGCAGTTCTAGCCATGTTGAAAAAAGTCGCTTCGGCCCTCTTAACAACAACCCGTGAGCAGGTTTAGGATGTGGGAAGAAGAATATTTTTTCGACTGCCCCGCCTGTGGCGCGCGTATTTCGATGCTGCTGGACCTCTCCGTGCGACGGCAGAGTTACATCGAAGACTGTGAGGTTTGCTGCCGGCCGCTGCAGATCTACTATGAAGCAGAAGATGAAATGGTGGTTGATTTTTCCGCGCAGCCAGCGTAACAGCGGCCGGGCTAAGCCAACAGCCCGGCCACTTCTTTCTTTATCAAGTCTCCGTTTACCGAATCACATCGACGCCCATATACGGCCGTAACACCTTCGGCACTACAATGCTGCCATCTGCCTGCTGATTGTTTTCGATGATGGCTATCATCACGCGGGGCAGTGCCAGGCCACTGCCGTTAAGGGTGTGGACGTATTGGAGACGGCCGTTTTCCGCCGGCCGGTACTTTATATTTGCCCGCCTCGCCTGGAACGTTTCGCAGTTGCTGATTGAGCTGATCTCCAGCCACTCGCCACAGCCGGCCGCCCAGGCTTCTAAATCATACTTTTTAGCGGCGGCGAAACCCAGGTCCCCGGTTACCATCTCCACCTTGCGATAGCGCAAACCCAGCGCTTCACAAATATCCATGGCATCTTGCACCATTTCTTCCAGAGCCTGGTAGCTCGTTTCCGGCGTGGTAAAACGGTACATCTCCACCTTATCGAACTGATGGCCCCGTTTGATGCCGCGTACGTCTCGCCCGGCGCTCATCTTTTCGCGGCGGAAGCAAGGTGTGTAGGCCACGTACTTGATGGGCAGATCGGCTTCGTCCAGAACTTCATCCCGATGCACGTTGGTCAGGGCAATCTCCGCCGTGCCCAGCCACATAAAATCTTCCTCGGCATCGCGGTAGATGTTGTCCTTAAACTTCGGCAGCTGCGCCGCGCCCACAAACATCTCCGAGCGCACCATAAACGGCGGATAAACCTCGGTATAGCCATGTTTTTCAGTGTGATAGTCCAGGAAGAACTGGATGAGCGCCCGCTGCAAACGCGAGCCCCATCCTTTGAGCAGATAGAAGCGGCTGCCGCTCAGCTTCACCCCGCGCTCAAAATCAATGATCCCTAATTCCGGTCCCAGGTCCCAGTGCGGTTTAGGTTCAAAATCAAACTGCGGCTCAGGTGCGCCTTGCGGATCGCCCAGGATGTTGTGGCTGTCGTCCGGGCCGACAGGTACGCTCTCGTCAGGAATATTCGGCACCCACAACATGTTGTGCTGCAAGCGTTCTTCTACCTGGCGCAGCTCTTCATCGAGTTCAGTAATGCGCTCGCCAATTTCGCGTGTTTCGTCTTTGGCTTCATCGGCGTTAAATTGCAGGCTTTGCACCTGGGCGCGCAGCTGGTCGGCGCTCTGGCCTACGTCCTGGCCAGCTTCGGCACGCTTCAGATCGGCTTCCATTTTTTTCAACCTGCCCATCCACTGCCCAATTTGTTTTGATGTTTCGTTACGCTGGCGGCGCAGTTCTTCCACTTCTCCCAGGATTTCGCGGCGACGCGCGTCATCGGCTACAATTTCGTCGATAGGCGCCGTGTCGTTCAGTTTAGCAATCTGCGCCTTTACCCACTCCGGTTTTTCGCGGATTAAGTTTATATCTAACATGATGTTTAATCCTTTTTAGTCTGTCGTTTACGTTTAAAAGTAAATTCGTTTTATTGCTTCTCCAATGGCTTGAGTTTTGTTAGATGCGGCCAGCGCCGCAGAATCGGGCATGGCCGTAACCACCACCCGCTTGTTCCCTAATCTTTGTATTAACCAAAAATCCTTTGTCTTCATCTTTTACCGTCTGCCTTTAAAACAAAAAAGTCTCCTCGCCGCTTCAGGACGAGGGGACCCGTGGTGCCACCTGAATTTACCAATTCACGGCCATTTACTGGCCTGAACTGAACTCTTGTACGCTGTAACGGGCGAACCCGGTTTACCTTAATCGCTTAATTTGCTTTCGGTAGACGGCTCTGGAGGGGATTTCGGGCGATTGGATATTGGCTTGCAGCTTCCGCCAACTCTCTGTGAATCCGTAGCGCCGTACTTGTCTCCATCACGGCCGTTTTTCATCTCAATTGTCTGGGCATTATAACGGGGCCGGAAACGGCCGTCAACTACCCACCTAACGAACTATTGCGCTCCGTACTGCCTCTCCTTATAATCACCTGCATGGCAGCACAGATGCAAATCGCCCCCGACATCCATGAAGAGATCGAACAGGAAGAAGCCCTCGAACCACCGTATCGTGTCCTCATCCACAACGATGAGGTCACTCCCTACGACTTCGTGGTTCTAATTCTGCAAAAAATCTTCCAGCTCACCTCCCTAGAAGCTGAGCATGTAACCTTCGTGGCCCACACAGCCGGAATTGCCTACGTCACCACGTTGCCGCGCGCTGAGGCTCAGAAACGGGTGGGGAAAGCCCATTTTGCCGCCAGTTTAGAAGGCTATCCACTAACGTTCTCTATTGAACCGGAGTAGCAGAGCCATTCCGCTAACATTGTTAAACAAGCAGTGACCAGAATTTCCCAACTGTTTCTCTGCGTCTCTGCATAAAGTCATTTCAGGAGAGTCATATCATGAAATTCAGCCTCAGTGGCGCTGGTCCCAAAGGCCAGGCCGTTATCCAACGTGATCTGGCGAGTTTGTCGCCATCTTACACCCGCGAATATGCACTGGTCGTTGACCGGGCGCAGGGTTCGGAAATTTGGGATGTAGACGGCCGTCGTTACATCGATTTCATGGCCGGAGTCGCCGTGCTCAACGTCGGGCACCGCCATCCGGCGGTGGTAACGGCCGTGCAAGAACAGGTCGATAAATTCTGGCACATCTGCCTCAGCGACTTCTTCTATCCCCAGGCTGTAGACCTGGCCGAGAAGCTGCAAAGCATCGCCCCTATGGACAACACGCTGATCTACCTGGCCAATTCCGGTACAGAAGCTGTCGAATCGGCCATCAAACTGGCCATGTACAAAACCGGCCGCTCCAAGTTCCTGGGGTTCCTGGGCGCTTTTCACGGCCGTACGCTCGGTTCATTGTCCTTCACCGCCAGCAAAGCGGTGCAGCGCGAAAACTACAAGCCCGGCGTCTACGTCCATCACCTGCCCTATCCCAACCCGTACCGTCCGCAGCTCCTCCCCAGCCAAAACGCCGGCGATGCGGTTCTCGATTACCTGGAAGAACAAATCTTCCACAGTTTGCTGGAACCGGAAGACATCGCCGGAATTTTGGTTGAACCGATTCAGGGAGAAGGCGGCTACGTGGTGCCCGCCCCCGGCTTCTTCCCGCGTTTGCGGGAAATCTGCGACCGCTACGGCATCCTGCTGATGGTGGATGAAATCCAGAGCGGCGTCGGCCGCACCGGCCGTTGGTGGGCTATAGAACACGAGGACGTCGAGCCAGATATCGTCTGCTTTGCCAAGGGCGTAGGCAGCGGCTTGCCCATCGGCGGCATCATCGCCCGCAAAGAGCACATGGTCTGGAGACCGGGCTCACACGGCAGCACTTTTGGCGGCAATCCGGTTGCCGCTGCGGCTGCCCTGGCCACCCTAAACGTAATAGAGCAAGAAGGGCTTATTGATAAAGCCGCAGCCACGGGGGACATGATCATGGACAGCGTGCGCGAAATGCAAACACGCCATCCCAGCATCGGCGATGTACGCGGCCGCGGCCTGATGATCGGCATCGAGTTCGTGCTCGATCAGCTGACCAAAGAAAGGGCCGTTGCTCTGCGTAATACCATCATTCAGGACGCTTTTGAAGAAGGACTGCTGCTTATCCCCTGCGGCCGCAACGCCATCCGCATGACACCGGCTCTCAACATTTCGCCGGACATGGTGAAGGAAGGGCTGCAGATCTTCGAAAAATCCCTGACCAAAGCCGAACAGCTGCACCTTTCGCGCATGACGGCCGTGTAAATCAATTTTCTAGGAGCATTGCGGTTGTGAAGACAAAAATCAGCACGTTAAAGAGCAAGTTGAAGCACGGCGTCACGCCGGCCATGGCGACACCCATTGCCGCCGACGGGTATTCGGTGGATACGGCCGTAATCCCCCAACTCGTAGATTTTCTTATTGAGCGGGGTGTGAAGGGGTTGTTTGCCGGCGGCAGCACCGGCGAAGGCATTGCCCTGGACCTGGCCGAGCGCCAGAAACTCCATGCCGCCACCCTGGAAGCCGTGAACGGCCGTGTGCCCGTCCTGGTCCACGTCGGCGCGCTGCGCACCGATCATGCCTTGGCTCTGGCTCGCCACGCCGAAGCCATCGGCGCGGACGCCATCGCTGCCGTGACCCCTTATTTTTATGGCCTGGATGATGGCAGCCTGGCCGTCTATTTCCAGGAGATTGCCGCTGCCGCCCCCAACACGCCGCTCGTCGTCTACGATATCCCTCAGTTGGCCGTGAACGGCGTCAGCCCGGCGCTGCTGGCCCGTCTGGGCCGCGAGCTTCCCACGCTGGCGGGCATCAAGTCCAGCCGTGGGGATGCCGCTCTGGTGCGGAATTTGTTGGACGCCCGTCCGCAGCATATCGTCGCCCTGGCCGGAAATGAACCGATTGCCCTGGGCATGCTGGCCCTGGGCATGGATGGCCTGTTGAGCGGCCTGAGCACGGCCGTGCCCGAACCGCTGGTCGCCCTCACCCAGGCTGTCGCCGCTGGCAACCTGCCCGAGGCACAGCGCCAGCAGCAGATCATCCGCGACGTGTTGGCCCTGACCCCCTCGGGACAGCGCATTGGCTGGATTAAAGCGATCTTACAGGAACGCGGCGTACCTGTTGGTCCGGCCATGCGGCCACGGCTTACACCCGCCGGTCCTTTCTGGCCCGCCATCGAACACCTGCTGGCATCATGACCACACTTATCCTGTTCGATATTGACGGGACGTTGATTCGCAGCAACAGTGCCGGCCGCGCCGCTATGGCCTATGCTCTGACAAAGGCTTGCGGTACGGCCGGTCCGCTCGACAGCTACCACATGGGGGGGAAGACGGACCCGCGCATCATCACTGATCTGCTCGTGGCCGCTGGCTGCAGCCCGGAAGAAATCCAAAACAAACTACCGATAATTTATGATCTCATGACCGCCCAGGCCCATGAGACATTTCCCGGCAAAGGCATTCAGGCGTGCCTGGGTGTGCCGGAACTGCTGGCCGCTCTGGGCCAGCGCCCGGATGTGGTTTTAGGGTTGCTGACGGGCAATATCGTCAGTACGGCGCCGTTGAAACTAGGGGCCGCCGGACTGGATGCAGGGCAGTTTCGCGTCGGAGCCTATGGTTCCGACCACATGGATCGCAACCAGTTACCGTTTATTGCCATGCAGCGGGCCAGCCAGCTAACCGGTGAGCCTTTTGAGGGGACCAATACGGTGATCGTGGGCGACACGCCGGCCGATATTTTGTGTGCACGTGCGGGAAAGGCAACGGCCGTGGCTGTTGCCAGCGGCTGGCACAGCGCCGCCACGTTGGCACAATACAAGCCCGATCACTTGTTGGAAAATCTGGGTGATACGGAAAAAGTTCTGGAAATCTTGCTGGCGTCCCAGGATGGTCAGTCCAACGCCAATACCCCATAACGCATGCTCATGGAATTGCCGTCTCCCACTGCCAAAATTGAAGATGGCAGTCTTGTCCTTCGACAGCCAGCGCCCCCACGTATCCAGATCCTGGCGCCAATTCGTGCAGCGCCCAACGAGCCGCTTGCTCCGGGGCGTGACGCGTTGCCAGTAACCGGGCCGGTTCCCCAGGCCCCAAAGAAACGTCAAAACTCTCTAACGGCAGCGATAGACCTTCTCCCTGCGCTTTGATATAAGCCTCTTTGCGTGTCCAACAGTTAAAGAAAGCTTGCAGCTTCATTTCAGCCGGGATAGCCTGCAGCACCGATACTTCTCGCGGCGAAAAGACATGTTCTGCCACTTCTTCGTAATCAAAGTTAGCACGCATGTGTTCAAGATCAATACCGACTGCCCGGCCTCGCGTTATGGCAAAAAGGGCCAATCCGCCAGAGTGCGAGAGGTTGAAACATAGGTCTTCTGTATTTGACTCGGGAGCCAGGAATGGCTTGTTGTAATCACTGTAGTAAAAACAGAGCTGGGCGGGGTCCAGGCCCAGATAACGACCTAAGATCGTTCGAAGTACACCCCGCCCCACAATAAAGTGCCGTCGGTCTTTGGCAAAGTGAAAGCGATCAGCGCGGCTTGACTCATCGGGAGCCAGAAGCGTGTGCAACTGTTGTACGTTTAATGCCGGTAATTCGAGATCGGCTCGCCAGATGTGAACTTCATCTTGGGGCAAAATAAGATCGGCCGGTGGTGCAAGCCACGGCAAGTTCGGAGCCGTCAAACTAACAGTCCTCAATCAAAACTGTGCCAACAAGTCGGGTTAGTGAGGATAAATCTTCACTGAAATAAAAATGGCCACCGTTGAACAAGTGCAGCGTGAATTCACCGGTGGTATGCTGCCGCCAGGCCGCATAGTCGGACTCTGTCGCTTCGCTGTCAGTACGGCCGCCCATGACTGTTAGCGGGATAGGGAGGGGTGGTTTCTCTTCGTACTGATAAGTTTCCCACACGGCAAAGTCTGCCCGCAAAGTGGGTAGTAACAGCTCAACCAGATCGTCCATTTCAAAAAATCTGGCCGGAGTACCTCCCAGTGCTTTTAGACGGTTTAGAAAAGTTTGCTTGTCGGCTTGGTGGACCGGTGGATTCAATGGTGGTCTATGGGGAGCACGGTGGCCGGAAACAAGCAAGTGTACCGGCTGCGGCCCACTGTGATCTCGCCAGTAATGGACCATTTCAAAACCGATCAAAGCCCCCATGCTGTGACCGAATATAGCAAACGGCACATCCATATGTGGCTCCAACCCTTCAGCCAATGCTGCGACTAAGGGGGATAACCTATCAAAAGCCGGTTCGCGCAAACGAGTCTCGCGGCCGGGTAACCGTACCCCCCATACCTCCACATCCGGCGGCAAGGCCTGGGGCCATTGGCTAAAAACTACAGGCCCGCTGCCAGCGTAAGGGATGCAGATAAGACGCAAACGAGGGTGAGAAACTGGTTTAGGAGAAGAAATCCAGAGTTGTTTTTCAGTGAATGATGGCTGCAGCATAAAGCATTCCGTTAATTAACCTGATTTTGCTCCTGACTGGACGCAGCCAGGGCTTCGTCAATTGCCGCCCGGATTTTCATGGCCATGTCCTGGACATTGGGTTCCATTAAAAGCCCGGCATGTGTACCTGGAATCACTTCACACTTTAAGTCTCCAGAGATAAGTTCCGACCAACGATAGTGCCAGTCTTTGTCATTGAGGGCGGCGGATTCAGCGCTGCGGAAGAAGAGAGCATCCCCATCGAAAGTGCCGGAACGATATACCTGATGGGCCTGTGCATGGGCTTTGCGGACGGTGGCCACGCGCTGCGCATTTTCATTGCCAAAGTTGAAGGTAATCAGACGCTGGTATACCAGGCTGAGCTGCCAGGCCAGAGCATGCCATAAACGGCCGTCTCGCCAATAAAGCGACAGCCGGTTTGCCACGTAACGGAACCGATTAACGGGCGGTGGTTCTATATTTGGCGGCCGTGAATCGACCAGGATCAGCAGATCGACTTCTTCGCCTTGTGCCTGTAACTGCTGAGCCATTTCAAAGGCTACCCAACTGCCGGCGCAGTGCCCACCCAGAAAGTACGGCCCTTCCGGCTTTAAGGTTTTGATTTCTTCAATGTAGTGGCTGGCCATCTCTTTTACGCTGCGGTGGATCGGATGATTGCCATCCATTCCTTGCGGCTGCAAACCATAAAGCGGCTGGTCCGTTCCCATGTAATGCCCTAACTGCGAGAGGCTTAAAACGCTGATCAGGAAGGGGGAAACGTAGAAAAACGGTGGACGGGTGCCATTCGTCTGAATCGGGACGAGCGAGGTCCATTTCGTCGTCCAGCCTTCGCTTTCGATGGCGCTGGCCAACTGGGCGATAGTAGGCGCCTGGAACAGGATGGTCAGCGGTAGTTGCAGCCCCGTCTCTTTTTCGATCTGGGCAAAAGCGCGCACGGCCGTTAACGAGTGCCCACCAATCTCAAAAAAGTTATCGTGGGTGCTGACCGGGTGCACGTTCAAAACATTCTCCCAAATGCGCACCAAAACGGCTTCGATTTCACTTTCTGGATCGGCAAAATCGCTGGCCGAGGCATGCACGAGATGGTCCGGAACGACCAGCGCCCGGCGATCAACCTTGCCGTTGGGCGTCAGAGGCAAAGCGTCTATCAACACAATGTCGGTGGGAACCATATACGTGGGCAGCTGCCGGCGCAGGTAATCCCGCAGTTCCGCATCCGTGACAGATTGGTCCGGCTTGAGGACGATAAAAGAAGACAAACGGGTAGAGCCACCCTGAGAATTTTTAGACGCAATGGTGATGGCCTGATGAACGGCCGTATGCTGCCCCCACTTCGCATCAATTTCGCCCAATTCCACGCGGAAGCCGCGCACTTTCACCTGATGGTCGGCTCGATGCACAAACTCCACGTTTCCATCCGGCAAATAACGTCCCATATCGCCGGTTTTGTACAAAATGTCGCCCACCGTCTGGCTTTTGTACGGATTCGGCAGAAAGCGGCGGGCAGTCTGGGCTGTGTCCCCTTTATACCCCAGGGCCAGATGGGGACTGCGCACATAAATTTCCGCCATCTCGCCAATGCCGGCCAACTGGCCGGCGGCGTTTTGCAGCAGCAGCTGCACATCCTTCATGCCGCGCCCCAGCGGAATAATTTCTTTGGGCTGCGCGCCCTCTGGAAATTTTTGGTGATGATCGACAACATAATAGCTGACTGCCCGCTGCGTTTCTGTGGAGCCATAGAAATTGACAACTGTCAGATTGGGGCATAGAGCTGTCAGCCGATTCACGTCGCGGCGCGTCAGCACGTCACCGACAAAAAAAGTGTAGCGCAGCGAAGGGATGGAGAGATTTGCGTATCGCGGATTGATGATCGCGTCGGTGATGATCTGACCCATGGCCGGGGTAAGGTGGGCAATGGTTACCTCCTGAGCCTTCAGCCAGTTTGCCAGCCACCCGGCCTCGCCGATGTGCGTAGCGTTGGGCACACAAACGGTGGCACCCAGCCAGACGGCCGTAAAGATGTCACGCTGCAGCGGATCATGGGCCAGACCAGAAAGCATACTAAACCGATCGGCGCTGCTGAGTGAGAATGTTTCAGCCTGCCAGGGAATGAAGTGAGTTAAGGAACCATGCCGCCCCATGACGGCCTTCGGAATCCCGGTTGAGCCAGACGTGAATGAGAGGTAAGCAAGATCGTCGGGCTGCGTGTTAATGGCCGGCTCGGTAGACGGCATATCGGCCAGCAGCTTCTGGCGCGTAGCCGCTGACAGGGTGGGAAGCGTGATTCGGCAGGTGCAGTTCTGGCTATCCAGGGCGGCGAACACGGCCGTATCCGGCTCCCCGGCCGCTTTTATTTGCACAAACCCGCGCGGACTGGCGATCTCCAGGTAGCTGGCCAGGCGCGACGGCGGATAGGTGGGGTCCAAAATGAGGAACGCGGCGCCAGCCTTCAGAACGCCCATCACTGCCCACACTAACGTGGCGCTGCGATGCCCATAAATGGCCACCACGTCCTGTGGCTGCACGCCCTGCGCAATCAGGTGGTGGGCCAACTGGTTGCTGCGCCGATTGAGCTCGCGGTATGTCCAGGCTTCGTTTTCGTCGAGAACGGCCGTTTTGTCCGGCGTCAAGTCCGCGTTTTTTGTCAGCGCTGCATGGACTGCACCCTGCCATTTGTTGCTGAGCGTTTGTGTCGGGTCTGGCAAAACGGCCGTAGCGTCCGCGTGGACCAGCGTGTATTGCACCAAAGGCAGATCAGGATTGGCGCACACCTGCTGCAGCAAACTTTCATACTGCGCCAACATCGCTTCCATGCGCACGGCCGTAAATAAATCGGCGTTGTACACCAGCGTTAGCTGGATACGCTTCTCCACTTCATAAAGGTAAAGCGTCAGGTCAAACTTAGATCCCATCTCCGGGTTGGTGATAGACTCGCGCCGCAAGCCGTCCATCTCCACCGTCGAATCGGCAAAATTGAGCATGTTGAAGAAGACCTGGAAAATAGGCGTCCGGCTCAGGTCACGTTCTACTTTCAATTCTTCCAGGAGTTTTTCAAAAGGAATGTCCTGATTGGCAAAAGCGTCCAGACACACCTGGCGCACCCGGCGCAGCAGCTCGCGGAACGTAGGATTGCCCGACATATCTGTGCGCAAAACGATGGTATTCAGGAAGAAACCGATTAGATTTTGCAGTTCGGGGCGGTTGCGCCCGGCAATGGGCGAACCGATGATGATGTCATCCTGGCCGCTGTAACGATGCATTTGCAAGGTAAAGCCCGCCAGCAAAACCATAAAGGGTGTCACATCTTCCTCGTGGATCAGTCTGGCAATGGCCTCGCCCAGCGCGGCCGGCAGCCAGCGCGTTTTTTGTTCGCCACGAAAACTGCGCACAGGAGGACGATTGTAATCTGTGGGCAGGTCCAGGGTAGTCAGTTCACCACCCAGCTGTTGGCGCCAATAGGCCAGCTGGCCCGCCAGTTTCTCTTCCTCCTCGATGCTTTGCTGCCATATGGCAAAGTCGGCATATTGGATGGGCAGCTGTTTCAACTGGGGCGGCTGCTGCTGGCGGTTGGCCTTGTACAACTCGGCCAATTCCTGGCTAAATACAAAGAAGGACCAGCCGTCGGAGGCAATGTGGTGCATGGTCACCAGAAAAATGTGCTCGTCGGGGGCTAACCGCAGGAGCCTGGTGCGAATGAGTAAGTCGCGGGCCAGATCAAATGGCTTTTCAGCTTCTTCGTAAACTAACCGCATGGCTTCGGCTTCTCTCTCGGCTTTATTCAGAGAGGAGAGATCGATTACCGGCAAGGGCAGCACGGATACTTCATAGATTTCCTGGCAAGGCTCGCCGGCTACGGCCGTATACCGCGTACGCAGCGATTCATGGCGGCTGAGTATTGTGTTCAGGCTCTCTTGCAGCGCAGACACATCCAGGGAGCCAATCAGACGCGACGCCATGGGGATGTTGTAAATAGGATTGCCCGGCTCCATCTGGTCCAAAACCCACAGCCGCTTTTGCGAGAATGAGAGAGGCTGTGCCCCATCTGCCTGACGGCGGGGAATCAATTGGAACTCCTGCGCACTGCTCCCCACCTGAATGCCGTTCAGGTAAGCAAGAATTTCCGCCTTGTGTGCGGCAAGTTGCTCTTGTAATTCGGGCGTCAAGGCACCTTTGGGAGCATTCAGCCGCAGCCGGCCATCCTCTACCCAAATCCTGATGTCCCGGGAACGTAACTGGTTCAGGAGGTCGGTAACAGCCATCATATTTCGAATTCCTCGCGTTCCTCTAAAGTTTCCTCGTCGGCTGTTGCACTGTGACTCAGCCAGCGCAGCGTTTCTATTTGCTCGGCTAACGTGGCAATTGTGGGAGTTTCGAAGAAATCGCGTAAACGGATATCAACCGCTAATTTTTCATGGATGCGCGCCAACAGGCGGGTGGCCAGCAGTGAATGTCCGCCCAACTCAAAAAAATTATCGTATATGCTGACCTGTTCCACACCTAATAAGGAGCACCAAAGCTGCGCCAGTGTCTGCTCCAATTCTGTGCGGGGTGCGGCATAGGGCTGGTCGCCTTTGGGGCGTTGGCGGCGGTTTTGCTGTTCTATAGCCTGCAATATCTGGTCAACGGTCGCCAGTTCAGCGGCAATTTGCTGCACACGGTGGGAAGGGGCCGGTGTCAATGTGTAAGACTTGTGCGTTGCAACCCCGGCGTCCGCCTGAGGGCCATCGCTTTCGGTTTCGGCCTGCGGTCGGTAGGTAAGATGGGTAACGGCCGTTACCGGATACTCAAACACCCAGCCTTGCCCGTCTGCCTGTTTTGTCCCCGCCGGGATGCTTTCCAAAAAGTCTAAAGCGGGTTGATTCCGGGCAGAAGGTACGTAACACACCGTAATTTGTGACACGCCCGCGTTCTGCGCTTCCAGTGCCACATGGCGCAGCATCTCATGTTCCACACCGCGTCCCATAGCGCGACAGCTCAGCAGCAAAGTATCCACTTCCACCACGTCCCTCTGCTTCTGGAAAATAACTACACCCACCAATCCATAATCACCAAACCGATCCCGTACTTCAGCCGTCAGGCAGGCGTAACGGCCGCTTTCCAGCATCTGCTGGAGATCGCCAGTCTGGCGGCGAATGGTGGTAGCGTTGAACTGGTTGGTCCGCTGAGTAAGCTGCGCCACCCGCGCCATTTGCTCTGGTTTAGGCGGGGCAATAGTAATTTGCATCTCCAACTGCGCCAAAAAATCACCAATTGTGACGGTATGGCGGCGGATCTGTTCTCGCTTAACGTTTTGCTGGTAAAAAGCCGCTCGTTTTTTATCCTCAGCCGTGAGCGGCAGTGTGTCAAAGACCCACGTATGATCCAAAAACTGGCCGAGTGCCGCCTCGTCGGTAGGCACTTGCAAAGTCAACACTTCGGGGTAGTGGGCTTGCATGGCAGCGCATTCAACCGGGTTATCATCCAGAAAGACGAAGCTGTCCAGACCGAGTTGCAATTCGTCTGCCAGCAGCCGAATGTTTTCCGGCTTGGACTGCCAGTTGATGCGTACGGCCGTTACCTGATCCCAGCGCAGCCCCATCTCCGGGCGTTGGTCAAACACCTCGCGCACATCTGCCTCGCGGTTCTTGCTCAGCAGACACACGAGACGCCCCGCTTCAAGCTGTTCTCCCAGCAGCCTTTGTAGTTTTTGGTGGGCCGGCGAAATGCGGATGCCTTCAACCCCGTCCTCGCCAACAACACCCTGCCACAGCGTATTGTCACAATCCAACGCCAGAACTTTTACCGGCTTGCGCCACAACAGATCAATTTTGCGCGCCAAGAACGTGCCCAACGCGGCAAAGTACTCGTTTGTGTAAGGGATGTGACCCATTTCGTCACTGTATAGATCGGCCACTTCGGCCACGGGATACAGGGCCAGTATCTCATCTGGTCCGGCCAGATGCACATTGGGATTTGCTTTCAGCCGATCTTTGAACGTGGTTTCCATCGTGGCCAGGAACGCCGCTTTTTCGCTGTCATCGCGCATTGCCGGCGACGGAGGGCAAATCACTACCAGGGCAGGCGTTTTGGAGACGGCCGTTTCCAATACCTGCGCCAGATCCAGCATGTTCCGTTCGATTTCCCGGTAGAAAGCGTCTTTATCCCCGTTAGCGTAGCGCTGCCAGTCTTCAAAACGCACCAGAATCACATTCACACCCGACTCGTTCTGCCGCAGCAAAGACGCCGGATCGAGAAGCTGCTGAAAAACCTGATTATAGGGAGCAAACTCTATACGGGTGGGCAGCTGCAACTGCTTCATCCAAAATGCCAGCGCATCTTCTACCGGCTCCGCCGTAAAGGTGGCAGCAATCGCAATCGCCTTCTGAAAATCCCGGCGGTGGCTGGCCTCTGCCTGGGCAACCAATTCATCCGGCGGAACCACCTGCGCCAACGGCAATGCCGGCTCTTGCAGGATCTGCTGCAAAACAGTCGCAAAGAAGGCCAAGACCTGTTGAATAGTCGCCGCCGTGAACAGTTCGGTGTTGTACTCACACATCATCCGCAGCCCGCTGCTTGTTTCCTGACCCACAAAACGCAAATCCAGCAGCGACGTCTCGGTATCGAGCGTGACCGGTTCGGCCTGAATGTCATCACCAAACAAGGACGGGGAGCGCAGATTTTGCAACAAAAAGGCAACGTTGTAAAGCGGGTTTTGCCCCAGGCTGCGATCGGGTTGAATCTTTTCCACCACCTTTGCGTAGGGGCAATCCTGGTTGTCGTAGGCGTCGAATACAGTAGATCGCACGGCCGTCAGCAGCTGCGCGCCATTTTCGAGGCCCTCAAACTGGGTGCGGAGCGCCAAAAAGTTCATAAAACAGCCGATTAACGGCCGTGTTTCATCCTGATTCCTATTGGCGACCACAGTGCCAATCACCAGATCGGTCTGTCCGCTCCACCGGAACAGCGTCAGCTCAAGCGCCGCCAGCAACGTCATAAACGGCGTCACCCCTCGCTGCCGGCTGAAGTCGCGCAAAGCTTCTAACAAAGCGGTAGGCAGCATGACTGTTTCGCGCGCGCCTTGCGTGCTGTCCGGCAAAGCCGGGCGGGCGAAATCGGTAGGCAGGTCCAGCAGCGGCGGCGCCCCGGCCAACTGCCGCTCCCAGTATGCTAACTGCTGTGATAGAACCCCGCTGTCCAGCCAGGCTCGCTGCCACGCCGCGAAATCGATATATTGAATGGTCAATTCTGCCAGCGGCGACGGCCGTTGAGCGACGAAAGCCTGATATAACGCCGTCAGCTCGTTCATCATCACCCCCACCGACCAGCCATCGGAAGCAATGTGATGCACGATGAGCAGCAGGATGTGTTCATCGGGGGACAGTCGCAGCAGCGTCGCCCGCAGCAGCGGGCCTTGTTCCAGGTCGAACGGCCGTTTGGCCTCCGCCTGCGCCTGCTGCATGGCTTCCGTTTCGCGTGCCGCTGGCGGCAGATAACTCAAATCAATAACCGGCAGCGGCACCAGGGACGCCGCATCAATGACCTGACGTGGTTCTTCGCCTTCTAACACAAAACGGGTGCGAAGTACAGTGTGGCGACGAACGATCTCCGTCACGCTCTGCTGGAGAACGGTCACGTCAATCGGCCCGTGCAGCCGCAAACTGGTGACCGGCATGTTGTATTGAGGGCTTTCCGGCTCTAGCTGGTGGGCCAGCCAGATCTGCTCCTGCGGATATGAAAGGGGAGCACCGGGTCCGCGCTCGATTGGTTGGATGGGCGGTTTTTCGCGGCGAACGGGGGCAGGAACGGCCGTTGCGGTTTCTGGCTCTGGCACAGGTTGGAGCGGCCAGGGCAGGTCATAGGCAAAATCTGCAGCCAACTGGCGGGAGGCACGACCCAGCCGGCGCGGCAAAACGGCCGTTTTCCAGGCATCCGCCAGCGAGGCTTCGATGCGTTGTCGCTTGTGGAAGTTGGGGTCGCCAATCGCCCGAGAAGTGGAGTGGACGCCATCGGTCATGCGTTCCCCTTCATAAGGCAGCAGCAGCGCCGGCAAAAACTCCACTCCCAAAAAGGCACAAAGCTGGCGCATCACAGATTCCGGCTCTGTAACCAGATCTTCGTAACGCAGTTGGAAGCAGCGTTCTTCGCCAATGCTGTCCCGGAAATCCAGGATGTTGTTATTCATGGTGGTCCAGATCTGCTCGCCTAGTTGATGAGGATCAGCGTCAGTTTGGCCCAGTAAGCGATCCATGCGGTTTCTGGCAAAGGAATCGATGACCGCATATGGATGGCGCACGAGGTGGATGTAGAGCGCGCCATCAAACTGCTGTTCTGCCCGGCGCAGCACCTCAATATCCAGCGCATAGGAAGGCGACTTGTCAATAAGCAAACGGCCGTTCGCCAGGGCCTGCAAACGGCCGTACACCTCAGGCACAGTCAGATTTTCTGCCCGCCACCCGGCCAACGTGGCCGCACTGGCAGCCGCATCCTGTCCCGTTAAAGCCATGATCGCCCGCTGCAATCCTTCATCGAGGTAGCTGCCGGCCAGTTCTGCTTCGCGATCGGCCAGGGTGTTAAACGGCAGCAAGTGGAGTTCTGGCGGGCAGAACAGCTGCGGATGTCCGGCCAGCATCACCCGCAGCAGTGTGGAACCAGCGCGCGGTGTAGATAGCAAGAAGACAGTGCGCGAATTCCGCTGGGCGGGGACTGGTAATGAATCTCTTTGGGGAATGGTTAACATATCATTTTCGTTCTGTTTAGGGGATTCGGCTGGCGCTGCCGTCCCCTCGGCCATTGGGTCCAAGGCAGTCAGTAAGTAAGCAGCCAAAGCCTGGACAGACGGCCGTTCAAAAACCTCGCGCGGATAGATCGTCAGGATCAATTCTCGATCCAGGCGCTGAATCAATTCCATAACCATGATGGAATCCAAACCCAGTTCCATCACGTTCCGCGAGGTAGCGATGTCTGTCGGAGCCAGCCGCAGCACATCGGCAATGCCCTGCTGCAGATAACGCTCCATCAACGGCGCCCGTTCTGCTGCCGGGCTGCCCAGAATCTGCTCACGAATCTGAGAGGTATCGGCCACGGCCGTGTCCTCCCCACCATCCGCCGGCAAATCGGCCAGGAGCGAGAGTTCGCCAGGCAGCAAACGACGCAGCTGCCCGGCAGGCACAGGCATAATGCCCACGGCCGTTACATCAGACGCCAGCAAGCGGCCCAGTAAAGCCACTCCCTGCGCCGGTTCTATGCTGGCCACACCAACGCGCCGCCGGCGTTCCGCTAAATCGGCGCGCGCCGCCATACCTGCTTCGGCCCACGCGCCCCAATTGATAACCAGCGCCGGAAGCCCCTTGGCCTGCCGCCAGTAGGCCAGGCTGATCAAATAGTCATTGGCCGCCGCATAATTGGCCTGTCCTGCAGAACCAGTCATGCCGGCAAACGACGAGAACAAGACAAAGAAATCGAGCGGAGCATCGCCCAGCAGCGTGTGCAGATGCCAGGCTCCACGAGCTTTAGCCGGGAAGACCTCTGAAAAAGAGGCGTCATCCATGTTGAGCAGGCTGCGATCGGCCAGAACGCCGGCGGCATGAATGACACCGCGCACAGGCGGCCACCCTTCGGCTGCGTAATCGGCCAGAAATGCGTCCAGCTGCTCCGCATCGCCAATATCTACGGCCGTGGTGTGGATCGCAGCTCCGGCCATCTCCAGACGGCGGACGGCGGCGATTTTGCGGCCCACGGCCGTTTCCGGATCAATTTGCAGCCAGTCACGTCGCGGCGGCAGCGGCGTCCGCCCTAGCAAAATCAGGCGACGCGCTCCCTGCTGCACCAGCCATTCCGCCACGTACAGCCCCAACGCCCCCAGGCCGCCGGTAATCAGATAACTGCCATCAGGGCGCAGCGATAAGGGGCGGGCCAATGTAGGAGGTTCCGCCTGGGCCAACCGCGCCACATAACGACGGCCGTCACGCCAGGCAGTCTCTTGTTCGCCATCCGCCCGCTGAATCTCCTCCAGCAGCACAGCAGCGGCCCCATCCTCCAACCCGGGATCGAGATCGATCAAACCGCCCCACAGATTGGGCAGTTCCAGGGCAAGGGTCTTGCCCATACCCCACAGCGGCGACTGCGCCAACCGGGGGCTTTCCCCGTCCAGAACCGCCTGTGCCCCCGCGGTCACCAGCCAGAGTTTAGGCGATGGACCGGGCGTGGCGGCGATGTGTTGCAAAAGGTGCAAAACCGGGATGCAGGCTTCCTCCGCCGGCAGGGGAGCAACGGTATCCAGTCCCCACAAATAGACAACGTGCTGCAGCAGGGGACCGGCTTGCGCAGCGCTGGACAGCCATTGGGCCAGCGTCTGGTTGTTGGCCTGCAGCTGGTTTTGGGTGACGATGTGGCACTGCCCACCTCGTGCCTGGACCTGTGCGGCCAACTCGTCCCCCACGCCTCCCTCGTCCGCCAGAATCAGCCATTGGCCAGGCTGCAACGGCCCTAGCCCAGACGATTCGACCACTTGCCAGGAGATCCGATAGAACCACTCATCGGCGTCAAAAACGGCCGTATCCGGCAGCGAGGCGCTTCGCACTGTCCATTGGGGTGTCACATCGTGCCAATAGCGCTTGCGTTGGAAAGGATAGGTGGGCAGCAGAATGGCACGCGGCGATTGGTGCTGGTAAACGGCCCGCCAATTCACGGTAACCCCGGCTTCGTACAGGCTGCCCAGAGTGGTGAGCATTTGTTCCCAATCAGACACATTGCGCCGCAGCGAGGCAAGCTGCTCCACTGCGTCCGCGCCAGATACGTAGCGGGCCATGCTCAACAGAGTCGGCTGCGGCCCGATTTCTAGGAAGTGTGTAATGCCTTCGTCGAGCAGCGTCTGCACCGAAGGGGCAAACTGCACAGGCTGGCGGATGTGGTCACGCCAGTAAACGGCCGTTTGCCCTTCATCTCCTTGCACCTGCCGCCCAGTCAAATTGGAAATGAGGCGCAGGCGTGGTTTGTGAAACGCAAGCGAGCGCGCCGCCTGTTCAAACTGCGGCAAAATAGGCTCCATCAACGGTGAATGGAAGGCGTGGGACACGGTTAAAGAGCGGGACTTTATGCCGTCGGCGGCGAACCGGTTCAGAATGCGCGAAACGGCCGTCTCCGTTCCGGAGATGACCACGTTTTGCGGCCCGTTTAGGGCGGCGATGGAAACCTCCGCTTCAGACCCGGCGATGGCCGCTGCCACCTGCGCCTCGTCGGCAAAGATGGCGGCCATTGCCCCACCCGGCGGCAAGCTCTGCATGAGACGGCCGCGTTCGGCCACCAGCTTAAGCGCGTCTTCCAGGCTGAATATGCCGGCAATGCAGGCCGCCACAATTTCACCAATGCTGTGCCCCATCACGGCCGTCGGGCTGACGCCCCAACTCAACCACAGTTTCGCCAGGGCATACTCAATGGCAAATAAGCCGGGCTGCGTATAGGCCGTCTGATGGATCAGGCTGCCGGTGTCCTCATCTTCGGCAAAGAGCACGGACAGCAACGGCCGTTCCAGGTAAGTATCTAAAACAGCCGCGCACTGATCGATCGCTTCTCTGAAGGCAGGTTCCAATTCGTAAAGCTCTTGCCCCATACCGGCATACTGCGCCCCCTGGCCGGTAAACAAAAAGGCGATTTTGGGCATGGCGGGTCCAGCTTCATGCCGATTCGCCAGGGCGGCGGCCAATTTTTGGCGGGCATCGGCCGGAGTGTGGGCAACCACCGCCAGGCGCTGCTCAAAGTGGGAACGGCCGTGGCTGCTTGTATAGGCCGCATCGGCCAGCGAAAGTGTGGGGTTCTCAGCCAGGAAATCATCATAGCGGGCAGCGAGGCTGCGCAGGGCGCCCTCCTGGCGGGCAGAAAGAGTCAGCAAGTGACACGGCCGTTCTGCCTCTGCGGAGGCCGGCTCGGGCAACGGCGCCGGTCCGACGATGACGTGAGCGTTGGTTCCGCTTAAACCAAACGAGCTAAGGCCAGCCAGCCGGTTTTCGCCGGACCACGGCTGCCGTTCTTGCACCACCTGTACGGGAAGGCTGTCCCAGGGAATGTGAGGGCTGGGTTGGTCAAAGTGGAGATGGGGCGGCAGTTCGTTGTGCTGCAGGGCCAATACCAGCTTGATCAGACCGGCCATGCCCGCTGCCGCCTCCAGGTGGCCGATGTTGGTTTTTACCGAGCCGATGTACAGCGGGTTGTCAGGGCGGCGATCTTTGCCAAGAACGGCCGTGGCCGCCCGCACTTCAATGGGGTCTCCCAGCGGGGTGCCCGTGCCGTGCGCTTCCAGGTAATCGATGGCCTGCGGGTCCAGTCCGCCTGCATTTTGCAGCGCGGCGCGAATCACCTCTTGCTGCGCCTGGCCATTCGGCACAGTCAGGCCGCTGCTGCGCCCGTCATGGTTAACGGCCGTGCCGCGAATGACCGCCAGAACGTTGTCATTCTCAGCCTGGGCGTCGCTGAGGCGCTTGAGGATAACGACGCCACAGCCTTCGCCACGGCCGTATCCATCCGCTGCCGCCGCGAACGTTTTACAACGGCCGTCTGGCGACAAGGCCCGGGCTTTGGACATGTAAATCGAGGCTTCCGGGTTCAGAATCAGGTTGACGCCACCGACAACAGCCAGGTTCGCCTGCCTGGTGCGCAGCGCCTGGCAGGCCAGGTGAACCGCTACCAACGACGATGAACAGGCCGTGTCCACGGCCAGGTTTGGCCCCTGCAGCCCCAAAAGGTACGAAAGGCGGCCGGCGGCCACGCTGAACGCGCCGCCTGTGCCAAGATAAGGATCGATCTGCTCCAACGAACCGGACTTGACCGAGAGGTGCACGTAATCGTTGGTGCTGATGCCGAGGTAAACGGCCGTTAGACTTCCGGCTAACTGTTCCGGGGCTATCCCAGCCCTCTCCAGTGCCTCCCAACTCGTCTCCAACAAAAGGCGCTGCTGCGGATCCATACTTGTCGCTTCACGGGGCGAAATGCCAAAAAAGCCGGCATCAAACTGATCAACCTGATCGATAAAGCCCCCACAACGCGTAATCATTTTCCCCGGCTTATCAGGATCGGGGTCATAAAACGCCTCAACGTCCCATCTATCAGGCGGCACTTCCGCAATCGTATCAACGCCTTCGCTTAGTAAGCGCCAGAATTTATCAGGATTAGTGGCCTTACCAGGGAATCGACAGGCCATACCCACAACAGCAATCGGCTCTACCTGTCCCGCTTCAATAGCATTGAGGCGGGCGCGTAAATCCTTTACCGCAAATAAAGCTCTTTTTAAGGGTGGTAGTTCTTGAACCTGTTCAGGACTACTACTCATTCAATCTTCTCCGCCGTATCCAAATGCGCCGTGCTGCACGCAATATTTTTGAGAAAACACTCCCCAATCAAAGCAACCCCCTCTTCAGTTCAAACAGAAAGAGGCATATTCCCTAAGGAGTCATGCCACCCTCCACCATATCGGTAAAAGATTGCAATTAGACTTAACGATCCGGTCAACTCAAGGTTGTCCTCGTTTTCTTATCCCCAACAATAGGGCCACAGAAACGAGAGTCGCCATCAAAAATGCTAACCCGCTCACTTTCAAGATTGAAGAAAAGAAAGGGAAGGCATGGATTGATTCCAGACTGACAGCCGTCGGGCTGGTGTTATTCCCCACCGTCCACGTCGAAAACGCCGTGACACCCGTTGAGGTAACACTATTGGCATCAAAAGAGCTGGCGCTGCAGGCCCAGCTCCCTTCGCTTTCATTTCTACGGCACAGCTTATCAAACTCATCTGGCGTAAACGTGGTCGGCAAAGTGAGGTCGACATCGAATCCTGCTGCCGTACTGCCCGAATTGTCCAGCCCTACGATATCCCAGTAGTAACCCGTTTGTAAGGGAGGTGTTGCCAGCGGATGGCTGGCATTAAAACGGCGCATATGTATGCAGTCCAGGTTTCCTACCTGGTTCACGCGAACTTGTACGTTCAACGGGTCAATATAAAAATTATAGAGGCCATTTGCAGCCACATCACACACTTCCACACGTGGCTGGCACGACGTTAAATCGTTAAGGATGGTATTGGTGTAAAACAACAGGGTGGTTGCGCCGGTGCTCGGATCGATGTGGAATAAAGCAGACAGACCTGTTGTTTCTTCTGCGTGTGAAGCGTAGAGCTGTCCATCACAGAAAGCCAAACCCGTCCAAACCGTGATGCCTACATTGGGAATGTTTATCATATCTTGGTAAAGGAGAACGGCCGTCAGCGTATCCATATCCACCGTAAAAAGATCCTCATAGGTGGCAATATACAGCGTGCCATCCGGCGCAAAAGCCATGTCGCCTGTTCCACCTAACGACCCGACGGTCAATCCGCTGACAACTCCTAATGAAGTATAGTCCCCCGTAATTTTGTCAATCGTATATAGCTCTTCGCCGCTGTCCATCATGTACAAAGTGCCATCAGGGGCAAAGGCCATCCGCTTGGCATAAAAGCCCGGCGTGGGCACATAATGGCGCACTATCACGTTATTGCCAGTGGCCGGATTCCAGTAACCAAAATCGTCGCCTGTCGTTTGCCACTCGAAGAAGTACACGTACCCGGTCACCGGATCTTGGGCAAGCGCCTGGTTGGGCAAAGTTGTGCCGACGTCCTGGTAGGTACTCTGCGTCAGATTAATCTCCACAACTTCCTGGGAACCATAACTATTGGATCCGTAGATGATCACATCCCCCCAAGGCGTAGGCGTCGGTGGCTGCGCTTGCGCCTTATCAACCCTGATCAGAACAACGTAGATGAGAACTGACAAAACTACTGACAAGATTACACCTGCTCTTTTCATCGCACTCTTCCCTCAATTGGATTTGAGAACGTCCCGGTATGGAACTTAAATAACTGACACAAGATTATACCGATCTCAATTCCGCAGGTTATTTATTTCCCGTCCTTAACAACCTAACGGATTCCGGCGTTGTGCAAAATTTCTTCGTTGGTTAGGGGCTGAATGTTTAAACTATACGCTTTGTTGAACGGCTCAACAAATAAAACGTTGGCCAGATAACCAGATAAAACGGTGCCCAAGTGCCCGGTTTGATCGCCAAGCTGGCCATGGTGTGGTTCGTCTCCCCGAGAGAAGAGGGTGATTTTTTCGCCGTCAAAATCCAGATTGCCGTCACTGTCCATACCGGCTATTAGCCCAGCATAGATTTGATCGATGTCTATCACAAGAATTCCTCGTTCCGAGGCCAGTTCGCTAATGTGAGCATTTACTTCGTTAACTGCTCCGGTTACACGCTGGCGTTTTGAGGGATCCGGGAAATACGCCTGGACTTCTGGCAGGCTGCCAGAATCAGCAACCAGGACAATACCCATTTTTACATCTCCGGCTGCCAGTAGTGTGTCTACGGCCGTTGTGATATCGGCCGTCATCTGGTCAATTTTGGCCTGCAGCTGCGCGTCGTCCAACGTGCCATCATAAACGGCCGTATACGATCCATTTAACACACTAAAATCGTTTGTTCCAATGAATAACAAAGCGTGCGAAACCTCCCCGGCGGCAATCTGCTGCGCCAGGCCAGTATGCTGCCCTGTTTCAATCATCTCACGGGTAGTAGCGCCGCTGCGCGCCCAATTATAGGCAAACCCGGTACGCCGGGGTTCGCCCCACGCGCCCCACTCGCCAAAATTCAAATGGCGGCTCTTAACCAACTGCTCCACCCAACCCAGTGTGGTATCGGCATATTCTCCTCCACGATTGTCATCTCCCCGATACTCGTCGGAGTTACTGCCCCCCAATACGCCAATGCCCACAATTGGCGGCAGATCTGCTGCCGTTTCCTGAGCGAGAGGGGTTGCAGCCAAAGAAGTCGGTACGGCCGTTGGCGCTGTGCTGGCAGGTGGGGACTCTACCGGTGACACGGCCGTATCGCTCATGTTACTCTCTTCCACATCCGCCTCATCCAATGCAGCGGGCCGGCAAGACGTTAAAACAATCCCCAAAAATAACACACAAAACAACAATACAAACTGAAAACGATTTAAATGTCCCATCACTGGCTCAACTAATACCCGGCGTCTTCCAGCTCTTTGAGCAAAGAATCCTCAATTTCGCTTTCCGACAACCCATCAATTTCGTCCAGGATCGCCTCAGTGACGACGTCTGATTTATTCTCCGGCACGGCCGTTTCCGCCATGCCCAGGTCCAACACTTCCTCCGCCAGATAGCGCGTCAGCACCCGGATTGTCGGGTACTCGAAGGCCAGCGTCGTGGGCAGCGGCTGCCCAATGCCTGCCCGCAGCCGGTTGCTCAGTTCCACAGCCATCAAAGAATCCATGCCAATGTCCGTCAGACCCTGCTGCGGATCTGGCATCTGGCTAAGGCCCAACACCTGCGCTACCTGCCTCTGCACGTACGCTTGCAGCAGATCAAGCCGTTCGCTGGCCGGCGCCTCTGCCAGCTGGTCTAAGATCGTTTCCTCACGGCCCCCGGCCGTCGCGCTGGCAGAAACGGTGAGCAATTTTCTCAAGAACGGCCGTTCCCCTCCCTGCTGGCCCAACCTGGCCCAATTCATCGGCAGCACCGCCACCTGCGCCGCCGGCTGGGGCAGCAGTTGGAACATAAGCGCCACGCCTTCCTGCGGCGGGATCAGCTCAATGCCCGACGCCTGCCACTGCGCCCTGGTGCGCGCGTCTACTCCGGCGGCCATGCCCACGTCGGCCCAGGCGCCCCAGTTGATGCTCAGTGCAGGCAGTCCGGCCGCCTTGCGCGCCTGCGCCAGCCCATCCATGTAGGCGTTGGCGGCGCTGTAGTTTACCTGTCCCGGCGAGCCAAGCAGCGCTGCTCCGGCGGAAAAACAAACAAAGAAGTCCAACGGCAAATCTTGCGTCAGGCGATGCAGATGCTCGCTGCCCAAGACTTTCGCGGCCATCACCGCTTCGTACTGCGGCCACGACTGGTTGCGCAAACGGCCGTCTGCCAGCACCCCCGCCGCATGCACCACACCCCGCAGCGGCGGCATCTCCGCCGCCCGTTCCAACAGGCGCTGTACCTCTTCCGCCTGGGCAATGTCGGCCTGGGCCACCACCACGTTGGCTCCAGCCTTACGCATCTGGTCGATTTGCGCCTGGGCCGCTGCCCCAGGCGCGCTGCGACCCGCCAGCAGCAGATGGCGCGCGCCGCGCTCCACCAGCCCGGCAGCCACCGCCAGCCCCAAACCGCCCAGACCGCCCGTCACCAGATAAGCGCCGTCGGTCCGCACCAGCGGCACCTCCTGCTGCGTCAGCACCAGTTTGCCCACGTGTTTGGCCTGCGACATAAAGCGAAAGGCATCGACCGCCCGGCTGATGGGGAACGTCCGCAAGGGCAACGGCCGTAAACCTCCCGCCTCAAACTGCGCCTTCAACGCCGCAAACATCTCACCAATCAGGTGCGGCTCGTCGCGGGCCACGTCTGCCAGATCGTAGGCATAGTAGGCCAGCGTGGGATTAAACGCGGCCACCTGCGCCGGCGTCCAGATGCCGCGCTTGCCGATTTCCAGGAAACGGCCGTTCTCCCCCAGCACCGCAAAGCTCTTCCCAATAAAGTCGTCGGCCAGGGAATTCAGCACAATGTCCACCCCTTCGCCGTGGGTGATGTCCATGATTTCGTCGGCGAAGTCCAACGTGCGGGAGTTCATCACGTGCTGCACGCCCTGCGCCGAAAGCAAGGCCCGCTTTTCCGGGCTGCCGGCCGTGCCAAAAATCTCGGCCCCGGCCTGCCGCGCCAGTTGGACAGCCGCCATACCCACGCCGCCGGCTGCCGCATGGATCAAAACCCGGTCTCCTGGCTGGATTTTGGCCAGATGGTGCAGGCCATAATAAGCCGTGAGGAACGTGATCGGGATGGTGGCCGCCTCTTCCGGGCTGAAACCCTCGGGAATCGGCGTGACAAACGCGGCGCGGGCCGTGACGTGCGAAGCAAACGTGCCATCAGCCAGGGCCATGACGGTATCGCCTACCTGCAACTGTGCCACGTCCGCACCTACGGCCGTTACCACCCCCACGCACTCGTTGCCCAGCGCCCCCGCCGGGCCTGGATACATACCCAGAGCATTCAACACGTCGCGGAAGTTCAGCCCGCTGGCCATAATCTGCAGCGTGATCTCGTCCGCGCCCGGCACGGCCGTTGCCCGCCGCCGCACGCTGATATTGTCCAAAATCCCCTGCTGGGTAGTAAACAGCTCAAATGGTTCGTTGGCCGGAATGGGCAGCGCACCGGCATCCGGCTGGTAGCGCTGCAAACGGGCCGCGTAACGCGTCCCCTCACGCCAGGCCACCTGATCTTCACCGTCCGCCGCCAGCAGTTCGGCCAGCACGGCCGTAGCCCCGCTTTCCGCCTCTGCCGCCGGGTCCAGGTCGATCACAACGGGCTGCAGCGCCGGTTCTTCAGCGGCCAATGTGCGCGCAAAACCCCACAAGGCTGTCTGCGACGGGTCCACGGCCGTTGCCGTTTCGTCGGACAGTGCCTGTGCGCCCCGGGTGGCCAGCCAGAGGTGCGGTTGCGGGCCATCCTGCCGCAGCAAAGCCTGGGTCAGCAGCAAAGCGCTGCCATACCCCCACTGCTGCGCCGCCGCTACATCTGTTTGCGGCAGCAAGCCCCATAGATGCACCACACCGCGCAGCGTGCGTTCCCCCTGCTCTGTCGCGTCCGCGATCAGCCCCTCGTAAGCCGGGCGATCCAGCACAGCAAATCCCTCCGGCGCGACCAGCGTCGTGGTCGCGCCCTGCTGCTGTAGTTTGTCAGCCAGAGCCGCGCCAAAGCCGTCACAATCGGCCAGAATGAGCCAATGTCCGTCTAACGGCGCGATCGGATCGGGCAGCGCTGCCGGTTCCCAGGCCACGCGGTAGAGCAAATCGGCGAACGGCCGTTTAGCCGCCTTTTGCAGCGCCATGCGGCTGACGCGCTGCAGTTGAATCCCCTCAATCAGCGCCACGGGCTGACCGGCCTCATCCCACAGCTGCATCCGGCCGCGCAGCGCTTCCGCCTCGCCGGAACCCGCTTCCAGAACGGTATGGCAGGTCACCCGGCTGGCCCCAGCCTGCCAGACATGGAAGCGCGTAACACCCACCGGCACGTAGACGTTGGCCGTCGCGCCGTCGGCGAAACCGGGCAGCGCCGCCCCAATCACCTGGAAGCAGGCATCCAGCAGCGCCGGATGCAGGGTATAACCGCGATTGGCCGTGTCTGGGGGCAAGGCAACTTCTGCCAGCGCCTCTCCATCCCGCCGCTGTATGGTCTGGATGCCGCGAAAGGCCGGGCCATAATCCAGGCCCACCTCGGCCAGCTTCTGGTAATAGTCTGCCCCGCTGACGCTTTCCGGGCAGCGCGCCCGCACCGCCGCCAGCGGCTCGGCTGCGGGCTGCGGCGGCGAGATGATTTCGGCCACGGCCGTGACGTGCTGCTGCCAACTGCCAGTTTCATCCTGGCTGAAGATGCGCACGGTGGCCTGGTTGTCTTGCGCGGGAGAAACGGCCGTTTGCACCAGGCGCTCTCCCTCTTCCGGCACCACCATCGCTTCCTGAATTTGCACGTCGGCCAGCGTGATGCCGTCAACGCCCAGGGCCAGCTGTGCTGCCGCCAGCGCCACCTCCAAATAGCCCGTGCCGGGAAACAGCGGCACGCCAAACACGCGATGGTCGTCCAGGTAGGCCGGTGTGTCCGTCGCCAACCGGCTGGCATACACCGTGTCCGCCAACAGCGGCGAGGGTATGGGTTCGTGCAGCAGAGGGTGGAGCGCGTTTTTCGGCTGCGTCCGGCGCGCTTTGGGCAGGTCCACCCAATAGCGCTGGCGCTGGAAAGGATAGGTAGGCAGCGGTATGCGCCGACCGCCCGGCTGGCACGCAGCCCAGTTGACGCTGGCTCCGGCCGCATAAAGCTGGCCCAGGCCGCGCACAATCTGTTCGGCGTCGGCCACGCCCGGCCGCAGCGAGGGCACAAACGTGGCAGCGCCGTCCGGCAGGCAGCGCTGCCCCATGCCGGAAAGTGTTGGCTGCGGCCCGCATTCCAGGAACAGGTCAACGCCCTCGGCGTGCAGGCTGTGCATGGCGTCGGCAAAGCGGACCGGGGCGCGCACGTGGCTGCGCCAGTAGACGGCCGTTTGCACCTCTGGCCCCGCCGCTTCGCCGCTCACGTTCGAAACCAGCGTGATTTGCGGCTCGGCAAACGCCACGGAGGCGGCGACGGCGGCAAATTCGTCCAGAATGGGCTCCATCAGCGGCGAGTGGAAGGCATGGGAGACTGTGAGCGGGCGCCCCTTGATTCCCTGCGCGGCCAACTGCTCCAAAATAGCGGAAACGGCCGTGCCTGCCCCAGAAATCACCACGTTGGTTGGTCCGTTAATGGCGGCTATAGAAACCTGGTCGTGGTACGCGGCAATCGCCTGCTGCACGGTGACCTCATCGGCAAAGACGGCGGCCATCGCCCCGCCGGACGGCAGTCCACCCATCAGGCGGCCGCGCGCGGAAATCAATTTCAGGCCATCCTCCAGGCTGAATACCCCGGCCACACAGGCGGCCACAAATTCGCCCACGCTGTGCCCCATCACGGCCACCGGCTCAATCCCCCACGACTGCCACAACCGGGCCAGGGCATATTCGATGGCAAACAGGGCGGGCTGGGTGTACTGCGTCTGGTCAATCAATACGGCCGTTTCCGGCGCAGCGTCGGGGGCCGGGTAGATGACGTCGAGCAATGGCTGAGGTAGGTACGGCCGTAACACCGCCGCGCATTCTTCCATCACCTGCCGGAAAACGGGTTCCGTCTCGAACAACTGCCGCCCCATCTGCACATACTGCGCGCCCTGCCCGGTAAAAAGGAAGGCGATCCGTGGCCTGGCGTGCACCGGCGCGCCCACGATCACGCCGTTTGCTTCGCGGCCGGCGGCAAAGGCGGCCATCTGCTCGCGCTGCGCTGCCAGCGTCGGACCTATTACAGCCAGCCGGTGGTTGAACTGCGCCCGGCCGGTGTTGGCGGTATAGGCGACGTCGGCTACGGCCGTTTCCGGCAGGTCCGCCAGGTGGTCGGCAAAACGCGCGGCCAGCGCTTTCAGGGCCGTGTCGCTGCGGGCAGACAGGGTAAGCAGGCGAAACGGCCGTGGCGCGGCCGGTTCCATGCTGGATTGGGCTGGAGCCTCGGCCAGAACGACGTGGGCGTTGGTGCCGCTAAACCCAAACGAACTGACCCCCGCCAGCCGCGGCCCATCCGGGGCAGGCCAGGGCGTGGTTTGCGTGGGAATTTCGATGGGGAATGCTGGCCAGGGAATTTGCGGGCTGCGCTCCTGCAAATGAAGCTGGCCGGGGATAGCCTGGTGCTGCAATGCCAGCACCACTTTCATCAACCCGGCGATACCGGAGGCCGATTCCAGGTGGCCGATGTTGGTTTTGACGGAACTGAGAAACAGCGGGGAGGAAACGGCCGTGCGCCCCGCACGCAAGGCATTGCCAATGGCCTCCACCTCAATCGGATCGCCCAGGGTGGTGCCCGTGCCGTGCGCCTCCACGTAGCCGATGTCTGCCGGTTTCACCCCGGCATTCGTCAGCGCCTGGCTGATCACTGCCCGCTGCGCCAGTCCGTTGGGAACAGTCAGGCCGCTGCTGCGCCCGTCCTGGTTCACCGCCGAGCCGCGAATGACGGCCAGGATATTATCGCCATCGGCCTGGGCGTCGGAGAGGCGTTTGAGGACGATCATGCCGCAGCCCTCGCCGCGCACAAAGCCGTCGGCGCGGGCATCGAAGGTTTTGCAACGGCCGTCCGGGGCCATCATCCCCCAGCGCGAAAATGAAATGAACGCTTCTGGTTTTAGCAGAGCATTCACGCCGCCGGCCAGGGCCATGTCCGTTTCGCCAGATCGCAAACTGGCGCACGCCAGATGCACCGCCACCAGCGACGAGGAGCAGGCGGTGTCGATCGCCAGGGACGGGCCATGCAGGCCCAGCGTATAGGCCACCCGCCCAGGATTAACGTTGAGGGCGCTGCCGGTGGCCGTGTACACATCCAGTTCAGCCGGATCTCCCATCAGGCTAATGTGGCCGTAATCGTTGGTGGTAATGCCGACAAAAATACCGGTCTGGCTGCCGCGCAAAGAGTCGGGGGCGATACCCGCTCTTTCTAAGGCCTCCCAGGTCACTTCCAGCACCAGCCGCTGCTGCGGATCCATGGTGGCTGCTTCGCGTGGGGTAATGCCAAAAAACTGCGGGTCGAACTGGTCGATGCCGTCCAAAAAGCTACCGTACCAGGAAACGGCCGTGTCCCCCGCAATTTCCTGGTCCCACCGGTCGGCAGGGGAGAGGCGGATGGTATCCACGCGATCCTGGAGAAGCTGCCAGTACGCCTCCGGGCTGTTGGCTCCACCGGGGAAGCGGCAGCCCATGCCCACAATGGCAATCGGTTCCTTTTTGGCCTGTTCGACAGCGTTGAGTTTGGCTTGCAGGGTGTCGATGGCGGTCAGCGCATTTTTGAGCAAAGCGCGGCGGTCGGGTTGTGTATCCATACGGTATCTAATCCAGCTTCTCTAATTTTTGCAGCAGCATGGCAGCCAGGTCATCTTCAGACAAATCATCTACTTCAGATGTATCATCCGCGAAGTCGGCGGCGAAAATCTCTGCCAAATCGTCGGGCACGGCCGTTTCTCCGTTAGCTTCCGCGGCTGCGGGTTCCACATCCGCCAGAATTTCGGTATCCAGAAACTCGGCCAGGTCATCAATTGTCGGGTAGTTAAAGGTAAGGGTAGAGGGCAGGGTCTGGCCCACGGCCGTTTCCAGCAGCCCCTTCAGTTCCACCGACATCAGCGAATCCATGCCCATGTCAAACAGCCCCTGCTGCGTGTCCGTCAGGCGGGCGGGGCTAGTGCCCAGCACCTGCGCCGCCGCCTGCTTCACCTGCGCCACCACGATCCGGCGGCGCTCGGCCGCGCCGCGGCCCGCCACCTGCTGCCGCAGCAGCGGCACTTCCTCGATCGTAGCTTTCGGTTTGGCGCTGGCCAGCGGCGGCGTATCATGCACCTGCGAGAGGAAAGGCTTCGGCCGTTTGGCCTCGTAGGCGGCTTTCAACGTCTGCCAGTTGACGTCAGCCACAGCTATCTGCGGCAGCGGCGCAGCACACAGTTCTCCCAACGCCGCCAGCGCCTGCGCCTTCGGCATCCGCTGCAAACCAAACTGCGCCACCATCGCCTGATCGGCCGAAGAGGCCACACGCATCACGTCCCAGGTGCCCCAGTTGATGCTGACGGCGGGCAGCCCCTGCGCGCGCCGGTAGTGGGCCAGACTGTCCATAAACTGGTTGGCGGCGGCGTAGTGGCCCAATTCGGACACACCCCACAAAGAGGTCGTCGAGGAAAACAATACAAAAAAGTCCAGCGGCATGTCTTGTGTCAGTTCGTGGAGCAGCCATGTGCCCTGCACTTTAGGGGCGAGCATTGCCGCCAGCGCCGCCGCCGGCATGTGGGCGATGGGCCAGGCGGTCATGGCGACGGCCGCGTGCACCACACCCCGCAGCGGCGGCAGCGTTTGCCCAAATTGGGCCAACAGGCCGGTCATTTGCAGCCGGTCGGTCACGTCCACGGCGGCAACGTGCACCGTAACGCCCGCCGCTTCGAGGGTCTGCACGGCCGTTACCCGGCGGTATGCTTCACTTTCCGGCAACAGGCCAGCCCAGGCCGCGCGCGGCGGCAAACCGCTGCGGCTCGTCAGCACCAGATGGCGCGCGCCCTGCGCGGCCAGCCAGGCGGCCACTTCTACGCCCAGGCCGCCCAACCCACCCGTCACCAGATAGCTGCCGTCTGCGGCAACGGCCGTGGGGATAAAGTGCTGGCGTTCGCGTCCCAGCCGTGGAACCAGCCGCGCCGCGCCGCGCCAGGCGATCTGGTCTTCGCCGTCGGGGTGCTGCATTTCTTGCCAGAGGAGTTCTGCGTTCAGGTCCGCGGGCGCGGCGTCCAGATCGACGCTGCCGCCCCACCAATCCGGGTGCTCCAGCGCCAACACGCGCCCCAACCCCCACAGCGGCGCGCAAAGCGGATTAGGCACGTTCTCCACCGGCTGCGCGTTCTGGGTGACCAGCCAGAGCGACGGCCGTTTGCCGCCTAGCCTGCCGACAGCCTGGGCCAGGAACAGCGCGGATTGTACGGTGCTGGCTGGTACGGCCGTCAGGTCTTGGCCTTCCATCTCGCCCAGCACGGGCAAATCTAGCGGCCACAGGTACAAAATACCCCGGTACGTGCCCGCGTTGAGGGCGTTCAGCAGCTGCGTGTACTCGTCGGGGCGGGCCGGATCCAGGCAATAGTCACTCTCGCCGATCTGTTCGTAGGCGCGGCCGGGGGTGACGAGCACGGCCGTTTCTCCCGCCGCCTTTACCCGTTCAGCCACGGCCGTGCCCACCCCACCGGCATCGCTGAAAATGATCCAGCTGCCAGAAACGGCCATTTCGTCCTCCTGCGGGGTTTGCGCGGCGTAAATGGTTTGCAGGCGGAAGAGGTCGTTGGGTGGATTGGCCGGGATGGGGGCGACGGCCGTAAAGCCCGCATCCTGCAGTAAAGCCCACCACTGCGCCTCATCCACCAGCGGCGACGACTGGCGCACGTCCAGATCGGTGAATTTCCACCAGCCTTCCGTCAGGCCAAAGGTCAGATCCACCCAACGCTGACGGCCGCTGCCTTCCAGCAGCAGCAGCAGGCCGCCTGGCGTTAGCAGGCGGCGCACGTGGCGCAAGGTCTGCCGCAAATCGCTGGTGGCGTGCAGCACGTTGGCCGCGATAACCAGATCAAACTGGCCGTCGGCGAAGCCTTGCGCGGCCGGGGACTGTTCGATGTCCAACAGCTGATAGCGCACGAAGGGATAGGCGGCGAATTTTTCCTGCGCCTTGCTCAAGAAAAGCGGCGACAGATCGGTGAAAACATATTCGGCCTGCGATGCGGCCAGCTGCGGCAAAACGGAGGCAGTCGTTGCGCCGGTTCCCGCGCCAATTTCCAGAATGCGGAGGGGACGGTCGGCAGGCCGGGCGGCCAAAGCGCGGCTGACTGCTTCGCCCATCAGCCGGTTGTAAATGCGGGCGAAGGGGGTTTCGGCATAGACGCGGGTGGTGGCGGCCGTCGACCCATCGGGGAAGAGCAGAGGCAGAGGGTCTTGGACGCCGCGCAAAACGGCCGTCAGGTGCGGCCCACACTGCGTCAGCAGATGCAGTTCGGCGTCGTGGTCGGGATATTTTTGCGGCCAATCATCGGCGGTGATCGCGGATACGGCCGTTTCCAGTCCGGCCACCACGATCCACTCCTCTCCATCACGCCGCAGCACGCCTTCCTCCTGCAAAATGGCCAGCAAACGGGCAAACAGCCGCTCGTGCCCCCGGGCGACGCCCAGTTCGGCGCTAAGTCCGGCGGTCGTCAGGCGAGCGCCAGGCACATACTGCCAACCCATTTCGCGCAGCGCCCGGACGATGTAGCCATAACTCAGCGCATCCAGGTCGGGGAAGAGTGTGTGATAGACGTCAACGCTGTGTTCTGCGGCGAGAACGGCCGTTTGCCCCGATACCTGGGCCGCCAACTCACCGGGCGGCAGCAGCGGGCTTTCGCCGGGCAGCGGCTTCGCTTCCCAGTTGACACGGTAGAGCCACTCGTCGGGAAACGGCCGTGCCTGTTTGTGCAGCACATCGCGCCCCGCAAGCGTTAAATGCAGCCCGCGTGCCTCGGCCACCAGATCGCCGCCCTCGTCATAGAGGTAGATGTCGCCGGTAAACGTGCTGCCCCCTTGCTGGTGCAGCGTGGCATAACTCCACAGCCGGGAACCCGGGGCGCGCCGCAGTTGGAACTGCTCGATGCCCACCAGCAGATAAGCCGCTTCCAGGTCGGCGGCCAGCGGCGCGCCCACCAGGTGGAAACAGGCATCCAGAAAAGCCGGATGGATGTGGTAGGTTGGCAAATCAGGCAGAAGTGCTTCCGGCAAGACCATCTGTCCCAGCGCCTCGCCCTGGCGCCGCCAGATGTGAGTCAGACCGCGAAAATCGCTGCCAAACTCCAGGCCCAGCCCGGCCACCTGCGCGTAATAGTCCGCCTGGTCGATCTCGTCCGGGCAGCGGTGCTGAACAGCCGCCACGTCCAGAGCAGGCCCAGCGGGCGCTTTGCCCGCCTCCGCCCAGGCCAGCGTGCCGGAAACGTGCTGTTTCCAGGCTTCGCCGTTCCAGGCGACCACCTGGAAGGCAGCCTGTTCGCCCGCCTGCGGCGAGAGAATGGTTTGCACCGGCCGGGGATCGGCGGACAGCACCAGGGCTTCGTGGATGGTGAAGTTGTGCAGGCGATACGGCCGTTCGCCCCACGCCTCGTCCGCCGCCGCCAAAATCATCTCGATGAAGGCCGGGGAGGGCAAAATAACCGCCTCATGCACGCGATGATGAGACAGGAACGGCGGCCAGCTCTCGCTGAGCGCCGTCTCGAAGACGACATCTGTCAGGGCGGGCGAGTTGAGCCGGCGGCCCAACAGGGGGTTGTGGCTGGCGGACTGCGGCAGGAACGGCCGTGTCTCGTCTGCCCGCCTTTGCACATCCAGCCAGAATCGCTCGCGCTGGAAAGGATAGGTGGGCAGCGGCAGCCGCCGCCGCGCAAAGCCGTCGTCAAACCCGGCCCAATCCACCGGTGCGCCGTGGAGAAAGAGTTCGCCCAGGCTGTTCAGCAGTTGCTGCCAGTCGTCGTGGCCGGGGCGCAGGGAGGGAAGCCAGACGGCCGTTTCCGGCGGCTCGCAGCGCTGGCCCATGCCCACTAGGGTCGGCGCGGGGCCAATCTCCAGGAAATGGCGATATCCGGCAGCGAACAAGGTTTGCATCGCCGGGTAAAACAGCACGCCCTGGCGTAGTTGGGCGCGCCAGTAGTCGGCGCTGGCAATCTCGCGCCCGGCAAACTGACCGGTAATGCTGGATAGGAACTCTACCTGCGGCGCGTGGTAGGTCACGGTGACGGCCGTTTCGCTGAACGCATCCAAAATCGGGTCCATCAAGGCCGAATGGCCGGCGATGGAAACGGCCAGCCGCCGCGCCCGAATTTTGGCCTGCTTCAGGTGGTCAATGACGGTTTGTACGGCCGTTTCCTCCCCGGAAATCACCACGCTCTCCGGCCCATTGACCCCCGCTACCGTTACGGGCACGCCACAGGCGGCAATCGCCGCTTCTGCCTGCGCCTGCCCGGTAAATACAGCGGCCATCGCTCCATTTGGCGGCAGGCCGCCCATCAACTGGCCGCGCACAGCCACCAGTTTGAGCGCGTCTTCCAGGCTGAACACACCCGCCACGCAGGCGGCCGCATATTCGCCAATGCTGTGCCCCAACACCACGTCCGGCTCAATCCCCCAGGAGCGCCACAGCTGCGCCAGCGCATATTCGATGGCGAACAAGGCGGGCTGCGTGTAGGCTGTTTCGTCGATGAGGGCTTGCTCCGGCGCACCGTCCGGCGGGTAGAGAAGGTCCAGCAAAGAGTGATCGAGATACGGCCGTAACAATGCATCACACTGAGCCAGCGCCGCCCGAAAAACAGGAGCCGTCTCGTAAAGCTGGCGGCCCATCTCCACGTACTGCGCCCCCTGCCCGGTAAACAGAAACACAATCGGCTGCCGCTTGCCGCTCTTCACCGACCGGTACTGCAGATTTTTCGCCGTTTCGCCTTGGGCAAACGCCGCGAGCGCCTCCTGCGCGGTCGGGGCGTCGGCGGCGGTCAGCGCCAGGCGATGGCGCAGACGCGCCCGGCCCACGTTGGCCGTGTAGGCCACGTCGCCCAGCGCCTGCTGCGGATGACTCGCCAGATGATCGGCAAAGCGTCCGGCAAGCTGGCGCAGCGCGGTTTCAGTTTGGGCGGAGAGCGTCAGCAGGTGCAGCGGGCGATCAGGCACGGTGGCGGCCGGTTCCCTCACCGGGGCCGCTTCGGCGATGATGTGGACGTTGGTGCCGCTGAAACCAAATGAACTGACGCCGCCGAGCAGACGGCCGTTCGCCCCTGTCCACGCCGTTTGCTGCCTGGGAATGGCAATCGGATACGCCTCCCAGTCGATGTAGGGATTCCGTTCCGTCAGGTGCAGGTGGGGCGGGATAGCCTGGTGCTGCAAGGCCAGCACCAGCTTGATAAACCCGGCAATGCCCGCCGCCGATTCCAGGTGCCCTATGTTGGTTTTCACCGAGCCAATCAGCAGCGGATGCTCGGCCGTGTGCGCCGGCCCGTAGGCAGCGCCGAGCGCCTGCACTTCAATCGGATCGCCCAGTGAAGTGCCGGTGCCGTGCGTCTCGATGTAACTGACCTCGCCCGGTCTGACGTGCGCGTCGGCCAACGCGGCGCGGATGACGGCTTCCTGGGAGGGACCGTTGGGCGCGGTGAGGCCGTTGGAACGGCCGTCCTGGTTCATGGCCGACCCGCGAATGACGGCCAGGATGGTGTCGCCGTCAGCCTGGGCGTCGGACAGGCGCTTCAGCAGCACCACCCCGCACCCTTCCGAGCGCACGAAGCCATCGGCGGCAGCGTCAAAGGCTTTGCAACGGCCGTCAGCCGCCATCATGCGCCCTTTCGACAGCGAGATGGTTGTTTCTACGGAGAGGATGGCATTGACACCGCCGGCCACTGCCATGCGGCACTCCTGGTTACGCAGGCTCTGCACAGCCAGATGCAGCGCCACCAACGACGAAGAGCAGGCAGTGTCTACCGAAAGACTCGGCCCCTGGAAGCCAAAAACGTAGGAAAGGCGACCGGACGCCACGCTGTGGGCCATGCCGGTCGACGAATAGGTATCCAGCTGATCCTTTTCGCCGCTGTTCAAAATCTGGTAATAATCGCTGTTGCAGATGCCCACAAAGACGCCGGTGGGGCTGCCGTCCAGTCCGTCGGGCGCGTAGCCGGCCGTTTCCAGCGCTTCCCAGGTCGTTTCCAGCAGCATTCGCTGCTGCGGATCCAGGCTCACTGCTTCGCGCGGGGCAATGCCAAACAACTGCGGATCAAACCGATCAATTCCGTCCACGAACCCGCCCCAGCGTGTGGCAATTTTGCCCGGCGCTTCCGGGTCGGCGTCAAAATAAGCCTCGGCGTCGAAGCGTTCTGGGGGAATTTCGGTGATGGCGTCGGTGCCCTGCTGCAGCATCTGCCAGTAGGCTTCGGGCGTGTTGGCCCCGCCCGGAAAACGGCAGGCCATGCTGATCACGGCGATGGGTTCGGACGGCCGTTTTTGGGCGGCTTCCAGTTTGCTTTGCAGATCCACGGCCAGCAGCGCCAGCCGCTTAGGCGAAAGCCCCGAAATCCGCTCCAGGAATTCTCTATTCGTCATACGGTTCCTCAGAAAAGCCCATTTCGGCAAAGAGCCGGTCTACTTCATCGTCTGAGAGGGCAGCCAGGGCGTCGATATCGTCCAGGCTGTCGAGCGGGGAACGGCCGTTCCCCGGCTGTTCCGCCTCCTCGGCCACCGGCGCATCGTCATCCGCCGATGCGCTGCTGCCCAGGGCGACATTCTCTAGCAAATATTCGGTGATCGCCGCCGTGGTGGGATAGTCGAACACCAGCGTCGCCGGTAAAGGCCGCAGCAGCGTCAGCCCGGTGCTGAGGCGGTTTTTCAGTTCGACGGCCATCAGCGAATCCAGGCCCATATCGCTGAGCGCGGCTCGCTCGTCCAGGGCATCGCTCTCGTCCAGGCCCAGCACCTGCCGGGTCTCCGTTTCCACAAAAGCCAGCATGATCGCCCGGCGGCGGTTGGCGGCGGCTTCGGCCAGTTGGGTCATCAAGTTGGGGTGAGAGGGAGAAACGGCCGTTTCCCCTACCACCGCCGCTTTCTCCGGCTGCCGCATTAAGTCGGCAAAAAACGGCAAATGGCCGAATTTGCGCCGGAAGTTCGTCCAGTCAACCGGCATCACGGCCACCTGCGGGGCGGCCTCCGGCAGCAGCTCACCCAGCAGCCGCAGCCCCTGCGCCGGTTCGATGGCTCCGATACCCTGCGCCATTGTGCGCTCAAAGACGCCATGCCGTACCGCCGCGCCCACCTCGGTCCATGCGCCCCAGTCAATACTCAGGCCAGGCAGCCCCTGGCTGCGCCGATACTGCGCCAGCGCGTCCAAAAAGACGTTGGCGGCGGCATGCGCCCCCTGCCCCGCTGCCCCCGTGAGGGAAGCAATCGAAGAAAACAGGACAAAGAAATCAAGCGGCAAACGTTCGGTCAGCAGGTGAAGCTGCCACGCGCCGGTTACTTTTGGTCCCAAAACACGGGCGAACTGTGACCACTCTTGCTGCAGCAGCACGCCATCGGCCAGTGTCCCGGCCGAGTGAATCACGCCGCGCAGCGGCGGCAGGCAGTCGGCCATGTCGCTGAAAAGGGCGCTCATTTGCGAGGCGTTCGTCACGTCTACCTGGGCTGTGTATACCTGAACGCCGTCAGCTTCCAGGCGGGCGATAAGTTCGGTGGCCTGCTGGTCCGGGCGGCGGCGGCCCACCAGGGCCAGATGGCGCGCGCCCTGCGCGGCCAGCCATTCGGCCACCAGCAGCCCCAAACCGCGCAAACCGCCGGTGACCAGATAAGCGCCGTCCGAGCGAATGGTGACCGGCTGCACGCCCGGCTGTGTCACGGCAATTTTGCCGATGTGCCGCGCCTGCGCCATGAAGCGGAAAGCGTCGATGGTTTCTTCGCGGGCGAAGGTACGCACGGGCAGCGGCGGCAGTTCACCAGCCCCGATGTCGGCCACGATTTGCCGGAACAGGGCGCTGATCAGGGCTGGGTCTTGCTGCGCCGTTTCGCCCCAGTCGACGATGTGGTAGGCAGCGTGGGGTTTTTGTTGAGTGGCCTCATCCGGACTGAGAATGCCGCGTTTGCCGATTTCCAGGAAACGGCCGTTCACCGCCAATACCCGCATACTCTGCCACGCAAACTCGTCCGCCAGGGAATTGAGCACCAGATCCACACCGCTTCCGCCGGTAAGCTCCAGCACTTCATCCGCAAAATCTAAGGAGCGGGAATCCATCACATGGGCGATACCCAAATCGCGCAAGAAGGCGCGTTTTTCGGGACTGCCGGCCGTAGCAAAAATCGTGGCTCCGGCCCGCTGCGCCAGATGGACGGCCGCCATACCCACCCCGCCGGCGGCGGCATGGATCAGCACTTTGTCGCCGGGCTGCATGTGGCCCAGGTGGTTGAGGGTAAACGCGGCCGTCAGGTACGGGATGGGCGTCGCGGCGGCGGCGGCAAAGCTGAGGCGGGGCGGCTTGTGGGCCACCAGATGGACTGGAGCCAGCACGTGGGTACGGAAGCTGCCCCCGGCCACAGCCAATACGGCATCGCCGACGCGGAATTCGGTGACGTGGGGGCCAACGGCCGTGACCACCCCGGCACATTCGCCGCCCAGCGGCCCCGGATCGCCGGGATACATTCCCAGCGTGTTCAGCACATCCTTAAAGTTGAGACCGGTCGCCAGGACGCGAATCTCCACTTCGTGGGCGCCGGGCGCGCGCCGGACCAGCGGCTGCCAGCTCAAATTATCCAGCACACCGCGCTGGCTGATGGTCAACTGCTGCGGTTCATCAGCCGGTGTTGGGGCAGGCTGATGGCGTACCAGCCGGGCGGCCAGCCGCTCGCCTTGCCGGAAGGCCACCTGTGGCTCTGTATCGTTGGCCCGCATTTCGGCCAGCAGCGCGGCGGCATTGATCGGCGCGTCGGCATCCAGATCCAGGCAGGTGGGGCGCAGTTCCGGCAGTTCCAGGCCAATGGTTTTTGCCAGACCCCACAGGGGGGACTGCGCCACCTGGGGCGCACGGCCGTTTACATCCTGTGCAGCCGCCGTCACCAGCCAGAGGCGCGGCGAAACGGACAGGTCGGCCGCCGCGACTGCCTGAACGAGATGCAGCACGCTGCCGGTGGCTGCGGCCACGGCCGTTTCCAACCCTTCCGGCGACAACAACCCGGCGTCCGGCGCATCCAGGCTCCACAAATGGACAATGTGGTGATACGGCCGTTGCGTCAAAACCTGATCCAGCCCGTCCAGATTGGCCGGATTTAGCTTCATGCGCTCGCCCTCGTCGTGGAAGGCCGCGCCCGTGTGTACCAGCGTACAGCGCGCACCTTGAGCCTGAAGCTGCGCCGCCAACTGGGCGCCAACGCCGCGCTCGTCGGCAAAGAGGAGCCAGTTTCCGGCGATGTCGCCGCCCGGCGCGACTGGTTTGCGGGCCAGCAGAATGGCCTGTTCGGACAGCAGATCCTCACGATGGGGAACGGCCGTTCCTGCCTCGAAACCCACGTCGGCCAGCAAACTCAGCCAGCCTTCACGGTTGAGCAGGGGGTAAGACGGCCGTACGTCCGCATCCACAAAGCGCCACCAGCCATCCGTCAGGCCAAAAGACAAATCGATCCAGCGAATCGGATGGGTCATTTCCAGCAGCAGCAGCAGACCGCCGGGAGCCAGCAGCTGCTGCACGTGGCTGAGCGTCTGCCGCAAATCGGCGGTGGCGTGAATCACGTTGGCCGCAACGATGAGGTCGAAGGTATCCTGGGCGGCAAAACCCTGCGCCGCCGGGTCGTTCTCGATGTTCAGGAGCCGGTAATCGACAAACGGGAAGGCGGCACATTTTTGCCTGGCCCGGTCCAGAAACAGGGGCGACATGTCGGTGAAGACGTAACGGCTGCGGTCGGCGGGCAGTTGGGGCAGCACAAAGGCCGTCGTGCCGCCCGTGCCCGCCCCAATTTCTAAGACGCGCAACGGCCGTTCCGCCGGCAAACCGGGCATCATTTCTGCCACCACCTGCCCCACCAGTCCGCTGTACGTCCTGGCAAACGGCGATTCCTGGTAGACCTTGCTGGTGCTGCTCAGATCACCGCCGGGGAAAAGCAGCTGCAGCGGGTCGGCCTGACCGCTCAGAGCGGCGGCCAGCCCCTGGGAACAGCGCCAGGCGATGTCGATTTCGGCGTCAAACTGGGGGAACTGGCGAGCCAGAGTTTGCCAGCGATTTTCCAGGGAAACGGCCGTCAGCTGCGGCGGTATTTTCTGCAGCCGCCAGCCCGCCTCCGCGCGGCCCAGCCAGCCATCTTCGGCCAAAATTTCCAACAGCCGCCCCATCAACCGCTGATGCTCCGGCAAAACGGCCAGTTCGGCGGCCAGCCCCTCCGGGGTGACGAAGGCGTCGAACACTGGCTGCCAGCCCAACTGCTGCCACGCTGCCAGAATGCTGTCGGCGCTCAGTTCGTCTAGCAGCGGAGCCAGCGCCTGGTAAGCGGCCAGATCGTACCGGGCGAACAACGTTTTGGCTTCCGGCTCCACGCCCTCGGCCACGGCTGCGGGCGGCGGGAAGGAGGCGGCCACGGCCGTTTCCTCTGCCAACAGCGGCGCAGGCTGCCACTCTACCCGATACAGCCAGTCGGCCAGATCGTCGGCGCGGCGGCTTAACAGCGCGGCGCGGCTGGCCCGTTTTAGATGAAGGCCGTGCGCTTCGGCCAGGAGACGGCCGTTTTCGTCCAGCACCCGCACCTGCGCCGTCAACGTCTCTTTCAGTCCGGCGTCCGGCAGGGCCAGCGTGGCGTGACTCCAGACTGGGCCCTCAGGCTGCCGGTACAGCACAAAACGATCTACACCCAGCGGCATAAAAATGTCGCTCTCGCTCAGGTCGGCCGGAATGGCGGCGGCCATTACTTGCAGGCAGGCATCCAGCAGCGCCGGATGAATCTGGTAACGGCCGTTTTCCGTCTGGCCGGCCGCAGGCAAGATGATCTGCCCTACCGCTTCGCCGTCGCGCCGCCACATCTGCACCACGCCGTGCAGGCTGGGACCAAAGTGCAGTCCCAGATCGTGAAGTTTGGCATAGTGGGTCTCGGCTGAAACGGTTTCCGGGCAGGCGGCCCGCAGCGCGTCCGGCGATTCACTGTTTGGGGTGGGCGTTGTTTGATGGGGCTGCAAACGGCCGTCGGCGTGCAGCAGCCAGGGCGCATCCGGCCCATCGGCTTCGCGCTGGCTAAAGATTTGCACAGCGGCCGGGCCAGCGGCGGCTGGCGTAACCAGCGTTTGCACCACGCGGGTCTCGTCGTCGGCCACCACCAATGGTTCGTGGATGGTCAGTCCTTCTATGGCATGGACGCCGGGGCCAAAAACGGCCGTGGCTGCCGCCAGCATCATCTCGATATAGCCGGTCGCCGGTAAAATCGCCAGCCCGTGCACCCGATGATCGTGGAGCACCGGCACGGTTTCCACGTTGAGCAGCGCCTCGAACGGCACAAGCTGCGCCGCCGAACGCAGGCGGCTGCCCAACAAGGGATGCCCGGCAGACGGCCGTGCCGCAGATCGCCGCCGCTCCGGGAGCCAGTAGCGGCGGTGCTGGAAGGGATAAGTGGGCAGCCGCAGCTTGCGCCGGGCATACGGCCCATCGAATCCGGCCCAGTCTACGTCCACGCCATAAACAAACAGATCGCCCAGGCTGGCCAGGATTTGCGGCCAGTCGTCGCGCCCCTGGCGCAGCGAGGGCAGCCACAGCCCGGCGGCATCGTCGGGCAGGCAGCGCCGCCCCATGCCCAACAGCGTGGGATGCGGTCCCACTTCCAGGAAAAGCCCATACCTGTTCTCATGCAGCCAGTTCATCGCGGCCTGAAACTGCACCGGCTGGCGCACGTGGTCGCGCCAGTAGGCAGCGCGGGTCAACGTGTCACCCAGCGCCGGCTGGCCGGTGACGTTGGAAATCACCCGCAGGCGCGGGCGCGTGAAGGCAATCTCCCCGGCCACGGCGGCAAACTCGGCCAGCATCGGCTCCATCAACGGCGAATGGAAAGCGTGGGAGACCGTCAGCGGTTTGGCCTTGATGCCCTTGGCGGCTAATTGATCGAGAATGGCGGAGACGGCCGTTTCCTTCCCGGAAATCACCACGTTTTGCGGCCCGTTGACCGCGGCGATGGAGACCACATCCGTAAACGCGGCGATAGCAGCCCGCACGGTCGCCTCATCGCTGAAGATGGCGGCCATTGCCCCACCAGCAGGCAGCGCCTGCATGAGGCGGCCGCGCGCGGCAATCAATTTCAGACCATCTTCCAGGCTGAACACCCCCGCCACGCAGGCGGCCACATATTCGCCGACGCTGTGGCCCATGACGGCCGTGGGCTGCACCCCCCACGACTGCCAGAGAGCAAACAGGGCGTATTCGATGGCAAACAGGGCCGGCTGGGTGTACTGCGTCTGGTGAATGCTGTCGTCGGTCTCGTCGAACAAGACAGACAGCAGCGGGCGGGGTAGATACGGCCGTAAAATTTCGTCACACTGGTCCAGCGCAGCGCGAAAAACGGGCTGGGTTTCATACAGCTGCCGCCCCATGCCGGGGTACTGCGCCCCCTGCCCGGTGAACAAAAAGGCAATCTTGGGCCGGTCGGTGGTTTGGGTGCGGCCCTGGGTGACGCCGTTTCCCGTTTCGCTGCGGGCAGCGACGGCTAATTTTTGTTGTGCTTCGGCCGTGGTGCTGGCGGCCAGCGCCAGGCGGTAGGGCAAATGGGCACGGCCGTTATTGGCCGTGAAGGCAGCGTCGGCCAGGTTGGTGTGCGGGGCAGCCGCCAGATGATCCGCCCAGCGCCCGGCCAGTTGGGTCAGCGCCGTTTCGGTTTGGGCAGAGAGGGTCAGGAGGTGACACAGCCGTTCTGCTTCAACGGTCTTGGGTTCCACCTGCTCCGCTTCTCCCACGATGATGTGGGCATTCGTGCCACTAAAACCAAAAGAACTGACTGCGCCAATACGCTGCTCAGCCAGCCACGGAGTAAGAGCGGTCGGCACAACCAGCGGCCAATCATTCCAGGGGATAAGGGGATTGGGCGTTTCGAAGTGCAAGTTGGGCGGGATTTCGCCGTGGTGAACGGCCAGCACCAGCTTGATAAAGCCCGCTACCCCGGCTGTCGATTCCAGATGGCCGATGTTGGTTTTAACGGAGCCAAGCAGCAGCGGCTGGTCAGCGGGGCGGTTGACGCCCAGCGTGGCGCCCAACGCCTGCACCTCGATGGGATCGCCAAGGGCGGTGCCGGTGCCATGCGTTTCCACGTAGCTAATGTCGTCGGGCTGCAGGCCCGCGTTTTGCAGGGCTGCCTTGATGACGGCTTCTTGCGCCGGGCCGTGAGGTGCAGTGAGACCGCTGCTGGGACCGTCCTGGTTAACGGCCGTGCCGCGCACCACCGCCAGAATGTTATCCCCATCGGCCAGCGCGTCCGACAGCCGCTTCAGCACCACGACGCCGCAGCCTTCGCCGCGCACAAAGCCATCGGCGCGGGCATCGAAGGTTTTGCAACGGCCGTCAGGAGCCATCATGTGGAATTTAGACAGGGCAACGCTCGTTTCCGGAACCAAAATGGTGTTGGCTCCTCCGGCCAGCGCCAGGCGGCACTCCCCGCTGCGCAAACTCTGGCAGGCCAGGTGAATGGCTACCAACGATGACGAACAGGCCGTATCGATGGAAACGCTGGGCCCTTGCAGCCCCAAAACGTAAGAAATGCGCCCCGAAGCCATGCTGTGCCCCACGCCGGAGCCATAGTAAGTATCAATGTCGTTAATGCCGCCATCGGCAAGCTGCATTTGGGCATAATCATTGCCCGTGATGCCCGTAAAAACGCCGGTGGCACTGCCGCTCAATTGGTCTAGGGCCAGACCGGCGTGTTCCAACGCCTCCCAGGACACTTCCAGCAGCAGGCGCTGCTGGGGGTCCAGGGTGGTCGCTTCGCGGGGTGAGATATTGAACAGCTGCGGATCGAACTGATCCACACCATCCATAAAACCTGCCCAGCGTGTAGACATCATGCCGGGTTTGTCCGGATCGGGATCATAGTAGGCGTCGATATCCCAGCGCTCGGCGGGCACTTCGCGGATGGCGTCTGTGCCAGCACGCAGCAGCTGCCAGAATGCATCAGGGGTGTTCGCTCCCCCGGGAAAGCGGCAGCCTATACCGATCACGGCAATCGGGTCTTGCCGTGATTTCTCCAGATCTTTTACTTGCTGCTGCAGCTTTTCTATGGCCAGATAAGCGCGTTTTAAAGGTGACAGCTCCGATGACTGGCTAGATGAGTTACTCATATCATTTTGATCCTCAGTTTCTACCAAGCGTCAAGCCTAGCACGGTTTACTTACAAGTTATCTAGCTTTCTGAGCAGCAGGGCTTCCACTTCTTCATCAGAGAGGTCTTCAAGGGGCGTAGAAGAGGGGGCAACAGCGAGATCGGCAACGGCCGTTTCTTCTTCAGTTCCATCCAGGCGCACCTGCAAGTAGGACACAATGGCCGTGATCGTTGGATAATCAAAAATCAAGGTCGCCGGCAACGTCCCGGACAATCCCAACCCGGTTTGCAGCCGGTTACGCAGTTCCACTGCCATCAGCGAATCGAAGCCCAGATCCATCAGCCGGTGGCGCTGGTCGATGACGTGGTCGGCGGGCAGCCGCAGGATGCGGGCCACCTGCGCCCGCACGAAAGCCATCAGCATCTCTTCCTGTTCATCTGGCAGCGCGGCCCGGTAACGCGCGGCAAGGCTCTCTTCCGGCACTGCTTCGTCGGCCGGGGAAACGGTTTCTGCCGCGGTTGGGCTGGTCTGTGGCAAGGCGTGAGCACCAAAAACGGCCGTCTGGTCAGCGTCGGAAACGGCCGTCTGCCCCACCATCACATTCGTCCCCAACGACACCGGCAGCACGCCCGCTTCCGGGAATGCGCGCACGGCCGTAAACCCGGCCGCCTCCAGCGCCGCCTGCCACCGTTCCGGCGGCAGCAGCGGGTTATCCTGCCGCCAACTATCCTCGTACAGTTCCCAGCCTTCAATTAGCCCGGTGGTTATGTCAAACCAGGTGAAGTGCGACGTCACCTCAAACAGCAGCAGCAGGCCGCCGGGAGCCAGCAGCTCGCGCACGTGGGCCAGCGTTTCGTCCAGATTGCGCGTGGCGTGCAGCACGTTGGCCGCCACGATCACATCAAAGCTGTGCGGCCGGTAATTCTGGTCGGCCAGCGGCTTTTCAATGTCCAGGATCCCGTAGGTTACAAACGGATACGCCTGGAAGCGCTCCTCTGCCCGCCCCAAGAACAGGTCAGACAGGTCGGTGAAGTGGTACTGCGTTTGCGCGGCGGGCAGCACGGGCAGCAGCGCCGCCGACGTGCCGCCGGTTCCCGCGCCAATTTCCAGCAGGCGCAGCTGCCGGTTGGGCGGCAGCTTACCGGCTACGGCCTGCATCACTTCGGCAGCGATGGCATTGTAATACTGCACCAGCGGCCAGTGGTGATAGAGAAAATCGGCCGTTTCGTAGGAACCGCCGGGGAAAATGGTTTCCAGCGGACTGATTTGCCCGGTGAGTATGCCGGGAAGCTGTTCGCCGCAGCGCTGCACGTAGGCCAGCAGTTCCGGCACGTCGGCCAGAGCGGTTTGGGCAGCCGCCAGGAGAGGGGTAGACGGCCGTTCCCCCAGTTCGCCCACGCTGACAAACCCATCTCCTTGCCGCATCAGGTCGCCCGATTCGGTCAGATGCGCCAGCCAGCGCGAGATCAGCCCCGCATACGAGGGCAAGATCCCTGCCTGCGTAATGATTGAGGCCGCATTCTGCCACTCACCCGGCTGGCAGAAAAAGCCGAACGCGCGCAGCGTGCGGGCAATGTAAGCGACGGTGAGATCAGCCAGCGTTTGCCACTTGGTAGCATAGGAGTGTACGCCCAAAGACAGCGGACCGTGATGCTGCTGGCGCTGGCCGGCGGCCACGGCCGTTTGCCACAGCGCCGCCGGGGTTACAATTTCGGGCTGCGGTTGGGCGGGCAGCCAGTAACGCATTGGCTGCCAGGGGTTCGTGGGCAGAGGAACGCGCCGGTAGAGAACGGCCGTGGCACCATTTTGCGCCAGCCGCTCCCATTCCACGGCCACACCCTGAACGTGCAGCGCAGCCGCGCTTTCCAGCATTTCCTGCCACTCCACTCCGCCTTCGCGCAGCGATGGCCGCCAGAGGCCGGGACGCGGCGGCAGGGCGGTGTCCAGCTCCGGCGGCCAGCAGCGCTGCCCCATACCCAGCAGAGTCGGCTGGGGTCCAATTTCTAAAAATGTTTCATACCCTTCGGCGTAAAGCGTAGCGATGGCGTCGGCAAAACGCACGGGCTGACGCAGGTGCCGCCGCCAATACGCCGCGTTTGTCACCTCCCGGCTGCCCACTGTTTGCCCGGTCATGCAGGAAATCAGGGCGATTTGCGGCGTCTGGTAGGCAATCGTCTGCGCGACCGCTTCAAACTCGTCGAGGATGGGGTCCAGCAGCGGCGAATGGGCCGCCTGGGCCACCGCCAGTGACCGGGTCTTGACGCCGTCTGCCTGGAGAGCGGCGACGATGCTGCGCACGGCCGTTTTCTCCCCGGAAATCACCAGACTTGTGGGGCCGTTGATCACGCCAATCGCTGCCCGGTCGGCATACGGGGCCAGCAGCGGCTGCACCTGCGCTTCAGACGCAAACACGACGGCCATCTCGCCCGCCTCCGGCAGCGAATCCATCAGACGGCCGCGCGCGCACACCAGCTTTAGCCCATCCGCCAGACTGAAAACGCCGGCCACGCAGGCGGCCACGTATTCGCCCAGGCTGTGGCCCATCACCACCGTTGGCTGCACGCCCCACCCCTGCCAGACAGCGGCCAGGGCGTACTCCAGGGCGAACAGCGCCGGTTGGGCATAGGTCATTTTGTTCATGAGGGCGGTTTCCGCATCGTTTTGCGGGAACAAAATGGTGGTCAGCGGCTGGTCGAGATAAGCGGCAGCAGCTTCGGCGCAAGCGTCGATAGCGGCGCGGAAGGTGGGCGAACTGTCGTAGAGCTGCTGGCCCATCTGCGGATACTGCGCTCCGTGCCCGGTAAACAAGAACGCCACTTCCGGCGTCTGGCCGGGCACACTCTCCCCCTGGAAAATACCCTCCGGCTCGTCACCGGCGGCCCAGGCGCGCAGTTTTTCCCTGGCCTCCTGGGCGGAGGCCGCTACCAAAGCCAGCCGTTTGTCCAGATGGGCACGGCCGTTATTGGACGTAAACGCTATATCGGCAAAAGCGGCGGTCGTGTCCGCCAGATATGCTTCGTACGACTGCGCCAACTGCCGCAGCGCCACCTCAGTGCGGGCCGAGAGGGTGAGGGTGTGAAACGGCCGTGTCTCCTCCGCGTCACGGGCAGGCAGTTCCGGCGCTTCTTCCAAAATGACGTGGGCATTGGTGCCGCTGAAGCCAAACGAACTGACCCCCGCCCGGCGGCGATCCGGCGTCTGCGGCCACGGCGTGCGCACTGTAGGCACAGTCAGCGGCATGTCGGCCCAGGCAACAAACGGATTGAGTTCTTGCAGGTGCAGATGCGGCGGGATTTCTCGCTGCCGCAGGGCCAGCGCCGCTTTGAGCAGCCCGGCAATACCCGCCACCGCTTCGAGGTGACCGAGGTTGGTTTTAACGGAACCAAGCGCCAGCGGTTGGTCGGCTGGCCGATTTTGCCCCAGGACCGCCGCCAACGCCTGCACTTCGATGGGATCGCCCAGCGAAGTGCCTGTGCCGTGCGCCTCCACGTATTGAATCTGGTCCGGCTGCAAGTTGGCGTTCGCCAGCGCCCGGCGAATGACCGCTTCCTGGGCTGGCCCGTTGGGTGCAGTGAGGCCGCTGGAACGGCCGTCCTGGTTCACCGCCGAGCCGCGCACCAGCGCCAGAATGGTGTTGCCATCGGCCAGCGCATCCGCTAGCCGCTTCAACACGATCACCGCGCCGCCCTCGCCGCGCACGTAGCCATCGGCCTGCGCGTCGAACGTCTTGCAGCGGTCATCTTTGGCCATCATTTGCGCCTTGGAAAAGTTGATGTTGGCCTCGGGCGACAAAATCAGGTTCACGCCGCCAGCCAGCGCCAGATCACTTTCACGGGCGCGCAGGCTCTGGCAGGCCAGATGCACGGCCACCAATGATGAGGAGCAGGCGGTATCCACCACCATGCTGGGGCCTTGCAGCCCCAGCAGGTAAGACAGTCGTCCGGCGGCCACGCTGAACGAACCGCCGGTCATAGTATAGACGTCGATGGCTTCGGGAACGGCCGTCGCCATCCGCAGATAATCACTGTTGCTCAGGCCGATGAACACCCCCGTCTGGCTCTCGCGCAGCCGGTCCGGCGACTGCCCGGCGTTTTCCAATGCTTCCCAGCTTACCTGCAGCAGCAGGCGCTGCTGCGGGTCCATGCCCGCCGCTTCCCGTGGCGAAATACCAAAAAAGTGGGCGTCAAACTGATCAATCTCCGTCAGAAAACCGCCCGCCCGAGTGTACATCTTTCCTGGCGCGTCGGGGTCCGGGTCATAAAACGCTTCTGCGTCCCAGCGGTCCGGCGGGATAGGCACAATCGCGTCCACGCCATCGCGCAGCAGCCGCCAGAACGAAGCGGCGTCGTGGACACCACCGGGCAGCCGCAACCCCAACCCCACAATGGCGATGGGCTCGGTCTGGCTGCGTTTCATCTCGTCCAACTGGCTGCGCATCTGGCGCAGTTCCAGCAAGGCGCGTTTTACCGCTGACATTTGTTCGGTCGATTCAGTCATGCTTGGTCCTCATGCAGCTGGTCAAGTTCGGCCAGCAGCAGTGCTTCGGCCTCTTCGTCGGAAAGGGCATCGAGATCGGAAACGGCCGTCGCCGGTCCCTCTGCCGGGGAAGGCGCCACGGCCGTGGCCTGCGCCTGCATCGCCGGCAGATACTGCTTCAAATAATCGGCCAGCGCCGTCACGGTCGGGTAATCAAACATCAGGGTGGCGGGCAGCGGCGCAGCCACCACGTCACTGAGGGCGTTGCGTAGCTCCACCGCCATCAGCGAATCCATGCCCATATCGCCCAGCGGCTGCTGGTCGGGGATGATCTGGCTGGCGTCGAAGCCCAACACGCGGCGCACCACGTCACGGATGTGGGCCAGCAGCAGGCCCGGCCGTTTGCTGGCAGGTGCGTCGGCCAGTTTTTCGGCCAGCGTTTGGTTGGTGATAGAGGCGGAGGAGGCCACGGCCGTTTCCTGCGCCTGTACCAGTTCGGCAAACAACGGGGCCGCTGCGCTGAAAGTTTCACGCCGGATGGGCAGCACGCCGATCTGCGCCACCCCGGCTGCGGGCATGTGGCCTAACAGAGCCATGCCCTGCTCCGGGCCGATCACGTCCAGACCCTGCCGCTGCCAGCGCTGCAAATCTTGAGGGGAGAGAACGGCCGTCATGCCCACATTCTCCCACGCGCCCCAATCAACGCTGAGGGCGGGTAGACCGGCGACCTGCCGCCACGCGGCAAAACCATCCAGAAAGGCATTGGCCGCCGCATAGTTGGCCTGCCCCGCCGAGCCAATCAGCGCCGCCGCCGAGGAAAACAGAACAAAAAAGTCCAGCGGCTGATCCAGGCTTTGCGCGTGCAGATGCCACGTGCCATCCAGCTTGGGCGACAGGACGCAGGCAAAATTCTCCCACACCTGCTGCTGCAAAACGCCATCGGCATTGACCCCCGCCGTGTGGAAAATGCCGCGCAGCGGTACGCCCGCCTCGCGAATATTTTGCAGCACACGGTTCACGTCAGCGGCCTGGGAAACATCCGCCGCCAGAGCAGTGACCGCCACGCCCGCTTCGGCCAGTTCGGCCAGCACGGGTTCTGCCGACGCTGGCGCACCGCTGCGCCCCACCAGCGTGAGGTGGCGCGCGCCCTGCGCCGCCAGCCAGCGGGCCAGATGCAGGCCAATACCGCCAAACCCGCCGGTAATCAGATAAGCGCCGTCCGGCCGAATCTGCGCGGCGACGGGCGGCGCAGTTTCCGCCGCCTGCGTCACCACAATCTTGCCGATGTGGCGTGCCTGGGCCATAAAGCGAAAGGCATCGTGCACCTGCGCCAGCGAGAACTGCTGCCGGGGGAGAGGCTGCAGGCTGCCGTCTTCCAGGCCGGCCACGACGTCTTGTAAAATGGCCTGAATAACCTCTCCGTGATCACGGTAGAGATAATCGGGGAAGATGAGGTGGTAGGCAGCGTGGGGACGCACGGCCGTCATCTGTTCTGCGGTCCACACGTCCAGGCGGCCCATTTCCAGGAAACGGCCGTTTTCCGCCAGCGCCGCCACACTGCGCTCAATAAAATCGCCATTCAGCGAATTGAGAATCACGTCCACGCCCTGCCCGCTGGTCTGCTCGATGATTTCGTCGGCAAAGGCCAGGGTGCGCGAATCCAGCACATGGCGCACGCCCATGCGCCGCAGGAAGCCGCGCTTTTCCGGGCTGCCAGCCGTCGCCCACACGTCGGCTCCGGCGCGTTGGGCCAACTGCACGGCCGCCTGCCCCACCCCACCAGCGGCAGCATGAATCAGCACCCGCTCTCCGGGCTGCAGCTTGCCGCGCCGGTGCAGCGCGTAATGGGCCGTGATGAAAGCAACCGGCAGCGCTGCCGCATCGGCGAAGCTAAGCTGGGCCGGTTTGTGGACCAGATGCTCCGCCTGGGCGATGGCGTACGTGCTGAAGCTGTCGGCGGCAGCGCCAAAGACGGCGTCGCCCGGCCGGAAGTAGGTGACGTTAGGGCCAACAGCCGTTACCACCCCGGCACACTCATCGCCAAAAATAATTTCCGGTTCCGGGTACATGTCCAGCGCCTTGAGCACATCGCGGAAGTTCAGGCCGGTGGCCCGCACCCGGATTTCCACTTCCCCGGGACCGGGCGCGCGGCGCTCACTGGGCTGCAAAACGAGATCTTCCAGTATGCCGCGCCTGGACATGGTGAGGTGCACAGGAACGGCCGTGTCCGACCCGGCCGCCTGATAGGGAAGCAGGCGGGCCACAAAGCGGCTGCCGTTGTGCAGGGCCACCTGCGGTTCGGCGGCGTCTGCCCGGATTTCCGTCCACAGAGCCTCGCGTTCGCCCACCTGCGGGTAGGCGTTCAGGTCGATGCAGGTGCAGCGCAGTTCAGGATGCTCTTGCTGGATGGATTGGGCCATGCCCCATAACGGCCGTGCGGCCAAAACCACCGGCGCGCCATCCACCACCGCCTGCGCCCCGCGAGTCACCAGCCACAGGCGCGGCGGTTGATCCATTGGCCCACCCGCCAACTCCTGAACCAGCGCCAACACAGATCCAAGCGTGCGCTGCTGCGCCTGATGCAGAATCGCTGCGCCAAGCTCATCGCCAGACAGGGGATCGCAGCCAGATAAATAAACGATGCCGCGTAACGGCCGTGCCGCATCCTCCATCGCGCGCTGCACCGCCTGCCGCACACCCTCGTCGCGGCCATCCGGCACGACGACAGACGCACCTGCGTTTTGCAGCTGCTCCTGGAGATGCTGCCCCAACCCGCCGGCATCGGGCAAAATAAGCCAGGTACCATCGGGCACGGCCGTATCTTCCGCTGGCAGCGGCTGCGGCTGCCAGTTTACCGCCACCAGCCAGTCGGTGCGCGGGCGGATGGGGGCAAAACGGGCCGAGTCGTCCAGACGATGCAGGGTAATGTCGGTGATGTTGGCGAGAAGACGGCCGTCTGCAGCCAACAACTGCACACTGCCTTTTTGCATCTTGCCTGCCTCAGTGGGCAGAGCGACCGCGTGACTGTAGAAGTGGGAGGGTAAACGGCCGTAAACGCGACACTGCCCAATGCCCACCGGCACATACGTGTGCCCATCGTCCGGCAGAACCACGTTGAGAACCTGCAGGCCAGCATCCAGCAGCGCCGGATGGAGTGTGTAATCACCGGCTTCGGCGGCCAGCACCTCCGGCGCGAGCACTTCACCAAGCGCTTCATTTTCACCCAACCATAGGCGGCTAACGCCCTGGAACGTGGGGCCAAAGTCGATGCCGCGCTGCCGCAAGCGAGCGTAATTGTCCGTGGTAGACGGCTCGGCGGGGCATTTTGCCTGCAGCGCAGCCAGCGAGAGGGGCTGGGGCACGGCCGTGTCCGGCCCCCCCACCAACAGCTGCCCTTCGGCATGAAGCTGCCAACTGTCGCCGGACGGATCATAGCTAAAGATGCGGCAGACGGACGAATCATTGGCGGGCGGCGTGAGCACCACCTGGACCTGGACCGGTTCTTCAGAAAGGGGCAGGCCGCGCTGGATGAGCAGGTGGGAAACGGCCGTTACCCCCGCGCCAAAGGCCGCTTTGCCAGCCGCCAGAGCCATTTCCACGTAAGCGGTGGCGGGTAGCAGCGGCACGCCCTGAATCTGATGATCGGCCAGGAAGGGGGGCCAGTCGGCGGCAAGTTCGGTGGTAAAGACAGTTTCTTTCAGGAGCGGGGAAAGCAGGCGCTGCGCCAGCAAGGGGTGCAGGCGCGAATCTGCGTTCGGCAGCTTGCGGTTTTTTTTCTGCGGCAGCCAGTAACGCTGGCGCTGCCAGGGATAATTGGGCAGGCGCAGGTAACGGCCGTTACCCGGATACAAACCTTGCCACTGCACCGGATGCCCTTGCTCGTACAACCGGGCCAGGGTGGTAAGCATGGCGGCCCGTTCCGGCTGCTGGCGGCGCAGCGAGGCCAGCACCGTGCCGGAAACATCAACGGCCGTCAAACAGTCGTCGACCATGCGCGACAGGACCGGATGCGGGCTAAGTTCCAGAAACGTGGTGTAACCGGCGGCCGCCGCTGCCTGCACGGCCGGGGCAAAGCGCACCGGTTCCCGCACGTTGCGGCCCCAGTAGGCGGCGTCGAAGGCTGAACCGGGCAGCGCACTTCCCGTTACCGTCGAATAAATGGGCAGCCGGGCGGCGGCAGGCTGCAGACCGGCCAGTTCATCCGCCAACGCTTGCTGGAAGGGAGCCATCTGTGCGCTGTGGAAGGCATAATCAACCTGCAGCAATCGGCTGAAGCGTCCCTGCTCCTGCACCACGGCCAGCGCTTCGGTCAGGGCGTCGGCTTCGCCGGAGAGGACGGTGGAGGTGGGGCTGTTAATGGCGGCGAGGGCCAGACGGCCGTTATACGGCCGTATCAGCTCCTCCGCTTCCTCCGGCGAAAGCGCCACAGCGCCCATCTTGCCCAGGCCGGTGGCCTGCTGCATCAACCGGCCGCGATGGTAAACGACCCGTACGGCCTCTTCGAGCGTTAACGCCCCGGCCACGTGAGCTGCAGCCACTTCCCCAATGCTGTGCCCGACAACCGCGTGCGGCGTAATCCCCCACGACTGCCAGAGCGCCGCCAATCCTACCTGCAGGGCAAAAATCGCCGGCTGCGCAATCTCCGTCTGGTCCAGGCGCGACGCTTCTTCGCTAGCGGTCAGTTCGGCCAGCAAAGTCCACGCGCTGGTGTATTGGCGCAGGAGCGTATCGATCTGAGTGACAACATTGCGGAAGATCGGCTCCGTTTCCAGAAGTTCGCGCCCCATCGCCCACCACTGCGGCCCCTGCCCGGAAAAGACGAACAGCCGTTTGCCGGGCGCGGCAGCGGCAGACGGCGCGGCGGGATTGACCAAATAGTCGTGTAACGCTTGCCGGAATTCGTCCCGGCTGGCGGCGACGAGGCCGAGCCGGACCGGGTAGTGGCTGCGCCGCCGGGCACGCGCGGCAGCCAGATCGACCAGGACTTCGTCGGGCAGGTCGGCGGCGTAGGCCAGCAGGTCGGCGGCCAATTGGTGCAGCGCCTGGGGCGAATGGGCAGACAGGGGAATGAGGTAGGGCGGAGACACGGCCGTTTCTCCCGACGGCAGCCGTGGCGCTTCTTCCAAGATAACGTGGCTGTTCGTCCCCCCAAAACCAAACGAACTCACCCCGGCCAGGCGCGGCCGCGAGGTACGTGGCCAGGCCACCGGGGTAGTAGGAATCACAAAGGGGGTATCTGCCAGGGTGATGTGCTGGTTGACGCTCTGGAAGTGGAGGTTAGGCGGGATGCACTCGTGCTGTAGAGCCAGCACCGTTTTGATGATGCCCGCAATACCGGCGGCGGCTTCCAGGTGGCCAATGTTGGTTTTCACCGCGCCGAGGTAGCAGGCTCTATCCGTTTCGGGCGAGCCGTACGCTTCGCCAAGGGCTTCTACTTCAATCGGATCGCCGATGACGGTGCCTGTGCCGTGGGCTTCGATATAACCCACCATGTCGGGCGACACACGCGCGTTCGCCAGGGCAGCTTCGATGACGACCTGCTGGGCACGGCCGTTGGGCGCGGTCATCACGTTGGAACGGCCGTCCTGGTTGACGGCCGAACCGCGCACCACCGCCAGGATGGGGTCTTTGTCGGCCAGGGCGTCGGACAGGCGCTTGAGCACGACGACACCGGCCCCTTCGCCGCGCACCCAGCCATCGGCGCGATCATCGAATGTTTTGCAACGGCCGTCTGGAGCCATGAAACCCCACTGCGAGAGGCAAACCGTCATTTCCGGCGTCAGCATCAGGCTGACACCGCCAGCAAGAGCCAGATCGCACTCGCGCTGGCGCAGGCTCTGGCAGGCCAGGTGCAGCGCCACCAACGAGGAAGAGCAGGCGGTGTCGATAGAGAGGCTGGGTCCATGCAGGTTCAGCAAAAACGATAGCCGGTTAGCCAGGATGCTGTGCGCCGTGCCGGTGGCTGTGTAGGCATTGATGGCCGAGAGATCGCCCTGCTGCAGCAAAGCATAATCATTGTGGTAGCTGGCGACAAAGACCCCGGTGCTGCTGCCCGACAACTGCTCCGTCACCTGACCAGCGTCGGCCAGCGCTCCGTGCGCCACTTCCAGAAAAATGCGCTGCTGCGGGTCCATCAGGCGGGCTTCACGCGGCGACAGGCCAAAAAAGGCGGGGTCAAACTGATCGGCGCCCTGGATAAAGCCGCCCCAGCGGGTGTTCATTTTGCCCGGTTTTGTGGGGTCGGGGTCATAAAACTCGTCCAGCGACCAGCGGTCAGGTGGAACCTCGGAAATGGCGTCCACGCCGTTGATGAGAACCTGCCAGAATTCGGACACATTGGCAGCGCCGGGGAAACGGCCGTCCATGCCAATGATGGCAATCGGTTCAGCTTCCAGGTAAGCCAGAGCGCTGTCTTGAGAGCGAGCCTGTTTCGCCAACAGCGCCAGTTTGACAGCGGAAAGGGGTTGCATTCGTTCAGTCGTCACAATTTATCCTGCGTTTAATGACCGCCCAGCAGCGCATTGAGCGCTTCTTCATCGGACAAGGCTTCAATCTCAGCTACCAGGTCGTCTGTGGAGGCTTCTGTTGGGGCGGCAGGGGATGAGGGAGCGGTGTCTAGAGTCGTTTTATCTGGCGCGGCCAACGACAGTTCCATCTTGCCAGCCAGGTACAAAATCATCTCATGAATCGTCGGATAGTTCCATACCAGTGTGGCCGAAAGCACGAGGTCGAGGTCAGCTTCCAACCGGCTGCGGAACTTCATAGCCATCAGCGAATCGAATCCAAGATTGCCAACAGGGGTGTCTCGGCCAACCTGCGCGGCGTCCATTTTAAGAATATCAGCAATTTGTTTTTGTAAATAGGCAGAGAACAACTCCAGGCGCTGTTCGGCAGCGAGCGCAAATAATTGTTTGCGCATTGTTGACCGTTGTTCGATGGCAGAAGATTCGTCTACATCCACCGGCCCAGTTTGCTGCATTATGTCGGCGAATAACCGCGGCGAGGAACCGGTTGACGTTTGCCGGTACTGCTGCCAATCGATGGGGAAAACGGCCGTTTGCGGTTGCCCAGCAGCCAAAGCGTAAAGCATAGCCCCTACCCCTTGCTCAGGCGAAATCCCGTAAATCCCCTGCCGCGCCAGCTCCTGCACAGTTCGTTGCCCGCCTTCTGTATTGGCAAATCCCAACCCGGTCCAGGCGCCCCAGTTGATGCTGAGGGCCGGCAATCCCTGGGTCTGCCTGTAATGGGCCAGCGCATCCAAAAAGGCATTGGCGGCCGCATAATTCCCCTGCCCCGGCTGCCCCCATAACGACCCCAGAGAGGAGAACAACACAAAAACATCCAGATCAGGCAACAGCTTGTGCAGCAACCAGCCGCCGATCATTTTCGGCCGCAGGACCTGGAGCAGGCTGTGGTGATCCAGGTTTTGCAGGAGACGATCGTCGATCACGGCGGCCGTGTGCAGTACACCACGAATTGGCGGCCAGCCCTCTTGCCGGTAACTCTGCAAGAAGTCGAGAAGCTGACCTTCATCGGCTATATCTACGGCCGTATAGTGGACGGCCGTTCCCAAAGACTCCAATGCCCGAATACGCTCGATCCGCCGGCGAACCGCCGGCACGTGACCCTCATCCTGCCAGGTATGGCGCGGCGGCAGCGACGTACGCCCCACCAAGACGAAACGCTGGACACCCTGCTGAGCGAGGCGGGAGGCGACGGCAAATCCAATATCACCCAGCCCACCGGTGATGAGGTAACTGCTGTCGCGCCGCCAGATTGCCGGCGAGCCGCCATGCGCGGCGGGCTGTTTGGCCAGGCGAGCTTTATACAAACGGCCGTTCCGCACTGCCAACTGGTCCTCCGCGGACTGGTATAATGCCTGGCAGAGAACCTTTGCCTGCTCCGGCAGATGGGCATCGGGCTGCAAATCGACCAATCCGCCCCAATTTTGTGGATACTCTGCGGCGACAACCCGCCCCAACCCCCATAACGGAGATTGCGCCAAACCAGTAACCGGCTCGCCCTGCAGCGAGTGAACTCCCTGTGTCACGAACCAGAGACGAGACATCTGGAACCATTCCATCTCCGCGACGGCTTTTACCAGGGACAAAGCCAGCCCTGTTCCCACACCTTGGGCATCTGCCAACCGATGCGGGCTAAGAACGGCCGTTTCTTCCGTCCCCACAGCTGTGCAGAGGACAAAGTGACAAGAGGCAACATGTCGCGCCTGCAAATCAGCCAGCAACAGGGTGACGGCCGTATCATCGAGTGCCACGGTGTAGTGGGTTTCATCCAGCCTGGCAAACTGTTCGGCAAGCGTCACGATAATGGATTGACGGCCGTTTTCCGCCATTTCGGCGGCCAAAGCGTCGGCCAGCGCAGCATCGGCAGCCAGAATCACCCAGGTTTCCGGTGTGATTGTTGCGCTTACCGATCCAGCCTCAAACAGCGGCCACTGAACTTCATAAAACCAGTCACCGGGATCGCCACCGGCAGACCCTGCCCCCAAGCGCTTCAGGTGCAGTCCGGTCATCTCCACAGCAGGTTGACCCTCATCACCCAAAAGCTGCAGCTGGTGAGTGAACACATCCTCGGCCGTGCCCGTCACGGCCAGGCGTGCCCAGGCGACAGGTTCAACGCTTGGTACGTAGGTGATTTGATCGAGCAAGTAGGGTGCGGCAGGATTGTGCAGCATGTCGGGAATGGCTACGGCCGTTAACTGCAAACAACTATCAAACAAAGCTGGACGAAGCAAAAAGGCTTTCTCCTCGGCCAGGGCGGGGAAATCTAAGCGGGCAAGAACAAGATTTTCCTGCTGCCAAACTGCCTCAACTCCTTGTAACTGGTCGCCAATAACCACACCCATATCCCGCAGCGCTCCGTAAAACTGCGTTCGAGGAAAGGATGGACTCGCAAGCCGGGTTTCTGCGCCTGGATCAGCGAGAGCAGCGGCGTCCTCTCGGACAGGCAAGCTGGGTTCGGCCGAAATGTGGCGCAACCAGTTTTCACCGGCGCGGCTGTGAATTTGCAGGGAAGATTGGTCAGCGCCTGTAGTCAACGTGATTTGCAGCCGTAAATCGCTGCCATCTTCGGGCAAAAAGCAGGGCTGTTGAAAGGCCACGCTGGCCAGACGCAACGGCCGTTCGCCATACACAGCCCTCAGCGCCGCCAACCCCATTTCCAGGTAAGCGGATGCAGCCATAACCGGTTTACCTTGCAGCCGGTGGTCAAAGAGGTACGGATGGGTGTGGACGTTAACAGTTACCTGCCAGATGTACGTGTCGGGCACGGCCGTTTCCAGCCGCCAGCCCAACAACGGATGCGATTCCCGGCGCGCCTGCCAGGGGCCAACGGCCGTTTGCCCGTCGTCGGCAAAGTCGAGCCAGTAGCGCTCCTGCTGCCACGGCACGCCCGGCAGCCGTACAAACCGCCCCGCCGCCGGATAAAAATTGGACCAGTCAGGCGTATAGCCTGCGGCAACCAGCGCACCCAAAGCTGCTAACAACTGTTCGTCTGCCGGTTCATCCCGCCGCAGCGAATGCACGGTCAAACCTTCCTGGCCCACGTGCTCCAGCGTTTCAGCCACTGCTGGCAGCAAAACAGGATGCGGGCTAATTTCCACAAAAGTCAGATGGTCCAGCTGGATCAACTTTTGCAGGGTATCCGTAAACAACACCGGGCGGCGCAAATTCTTCATCCAGTATCCGGCATTCAGCGATTCACCAGCGACTGTGCTGCCATAAACGGTTGAGTAAATAGGGATTTCGGCTGCGTGTGGGCGAATATCTTTCAGCAACGACTCCAGGTCAACCTGTAACGGATCCATCTGCGGGCTATGCGAAGCCACATCCACCTTAATAGCGCGACAGAATACCTCCTCGGCCGCCAAGACGGAGAGCAGTTGTTCCAATGCCGCCGGATCGCCGGAAACGACGGTAGAACGTGGACTGTTGCTGACGGCAATAGACAGCCGATCTTCATAACCGCTGAGGCGAACGGCCGTTTCCGCCATCGATAAACCGACAACAGCCATCGCTCCCTGCCCGCTGACGCGCCGCAGCAGCTTGCTGCGCTGGCAAATGATGCAGGCAGCATCATCCAGCGAGAGCGCGCCAGCCACGTGCGCGGCCGCCACTTCCCCCATGCTGTGCCCAATGACAGCATCGGGCTCGATACCCCAGGCGCGCCACAAAGCAGCCAGTGCTACCTGGATGGCAAACAGCACGGGCTGCACCACGTCAATTTCCTCCAGCCGGGAAGTGGCAGGATCCGCAGTGAGTTCGGCCGTTAATGACCAGTCAACATACGGCCGTATTGCCGCATCACATTGTTCAATCGCCTGGCGAAAAACCGGCTCGGTTTGCAGCAAGTCTCGCCCCATGCCCAGCCACTGCGCCCCCTGCCCCGGGAAAACGAAGACCAAGCCAGAGACGCCCGCCGAAACGCGGCCCGTGGTAAACCCTGGCCGGGATTCGCCTCTCAGAAACGCATCCAGTTGGTCGATTAGATCGGCCTTTGTAGAGCCGATGGCGACCAGGCGATGCTCGTGGTGAGTGCGGCGTACGGCGCTGGTGTAGGCAATATCGTGAAGAGAAGCATCGCTGGTACGCAAAAATTGTTGGTGAGAAACGGCCGTTTCCCGCAGCGCATGCGGCGTGTGCGCAGACAAAATCAGCGGGTAAAACCTGCCCTCATCTTCCTGGCCTGCCGGGACTGCCGCTTCGGCCACCGGCGTCTCTTGTAAAATCACATGTGCATTCGTCCCCGACCAGCCAAATGAACTGACCCCAGCCAGATAGGGTTCGGGCCGGTTGGGCAGTGGTGTCAGCGCCGTGGGGATAATAAATGAGTCCGGCAGCGCCAGATGAGGGTTCAACTTCTGAAAGTGGACAACTGCCGGCACCTGGCGATGATACAACGTCAGGGCTGCCTTTATCACACCAGCGATACCCGCAGCCCCTTCCAGATGGGCGACATTTGTTTTGACAGAACCGAGATAGCAGGGTGTTTTCCGGTCAGGACTATCGCCCATAATTGTTGCCAACGCTTCGATTTCAATCGGATCGCCCAAAACGGTGCCTGTGCCATGCGTCTCCACGACACTGATTTGTTCTGGCTGCACCCGTGCATTGGCCAATGCCTGCCGGATGACGCGCTGCTGCGAAAGGCCGTTCGGCGCGGTCAGGCCGTTGGTGTTGCCATCCTGGTTGACGGCCGAGCCGCGAATCACCGCCCAAATCGGATCACCGTCTGCCTGCGCATCCGATAGCCGCTTCAAGACAACCACACCGCAGCCTTCCCCACGGCCGAATCCATCAGCACGGGCGTCAAAGGCTTTGCAACGGCCGTCTGGGGCCAGCATGTGCATCTTAGCCGCAGCAATCGAAAACTGAGGCGACAAAATCAGGTTCACCCCGCCGGCCAGGGCCATCCCGCATTCACCCAGCCGCAGACTCTGGCACGCTTCATGCAGCGCCACCAGCGAGGAAGAGCATGCGGTGTCCACCACCATGCTCGGACCCTGCCAGTCGAACAGATAAGAGAGGCGGCCAGAAAGCACGTTGTGAGCCGTGCCGGTGCCCGTGTAGGCGGCCAACCGCTCGGAGTTAGCCATCTGCATCAGATAATAATCCTGGCTATGGCTGTGCACCCCGACAAAAACGGCCGTGTCGGAACCGGCCAATCCCTGCCGCGTCTGCCCCGCATTTTCCAGCGCTTCCCAGGCGACCTGCAGCAGCAGCCGCTGCTGCGGATCCATAAAGGCAGCTTCGTGGGGGGAAATACCAAAAAAGAATGGATCAAACTGATCAACATCTTGTAGAAATGCCCCAAAGCGCGTATTGGTTTTGCCCGGAGTCTCGGGATCGGCCGAATAGAGCGCGTCTGCATTCCAGCGGGCCGGCGGCACTTCTGTGACCGCGTCAACACCTTCCTGCAAGAGCTGCCAAAAAGATTCCGGCGAATTGGCCCCGCCGGGGAAACGGCAGCCAATGCCGATAATGGCAATCGGTTCCGTGCGCGCTTTTTCCGCAGCATCCAGACGGCCGCGCATCTCTTTCAGGGCAACCAGTGCCCGCTTAAGTTGGGAAACTTCTGAAGATTCAGTCACAAAGCAACCTCAAGTGGCAAGTCACAGTTGTCGTCTAATCGGCCTAAAGGCCCTTCAACAACTCATCAATTTCCGTCAGTTCGTTAGCCAGCAACGTTTCCAGGTCGGCCTGGGAAAGTTCACCGAGGATCCCCGCCTCATCTGCTGGCAGAACATCCGGCCCTATTTCCTGGCTTTCAATTTCATCCAATCCGCCAGTCGTCTCCAACGATAGAGACATTTTTTCCGCCAGATAGGGGACCAGAGCATCAATGGTCGGGTAGTTCCAAATAAGCGTCGCAGAAAGGGTCAGCCCCAGGCTGGTTTCCAGGCGGTTGCGCAGTTCCAGGGTCATCAAGGAATCAATCCCCAACGTTTTCAGCGGCTTGTTAAACGGTATTCGGTCAGTGGCCAGACGCAGCACCTGAGCTACCTCGCTGCGAACATGGTTGGCGAGCAAGGAATGACGTTGACGCCCCGATTCCGCCTCTTTTAGTTGGGTAATGATAGGAAGAACGGCCGTTTCGGCCGCAACGATCTCCGTATCTCGCGCCAACGCCGCAAAGAAATGATTCTCTCTGGCCGCCGGGTAAAACTCCTGCCACAGCGTCAGGTCAAAGGGCATGACGGCCGTTTGTGCGGCCGTTTCGCTCATCAACCGCGCTAGCGCGGCAATGCCCTGCTCAGCGGTAATCGACCCCACGCCGCGAAAGGCGAGGCGATCCCCCCGGTTGGCCTCAGCGGCGGCCAGGCCCACCTCGGCCCACGGTCCCCAGTTAATACTCAGGGCAGGCAGACCCTGCGCCTGGCGATGGTGGGCCAGGGCGTCCAGGAAGGCATTCCCGGCGGCGTAGTTGCCCTGCCCCGGCGTACCCAACAGCGCCGTGACCGAGGAAAAGAGCACAAAAAAGTCCAACTGGTGCGCCTGGGTCAGCGTGTGCAGGTGCCAGGCACCGCGCACTTTGGGGGCCAGCGCCTGGCGGAAATGTGCCGCGTCCATCTGCGCCAGGGTGCCATCGGCCAGCACGCCCGCGGCATGAACCACGCCGCGCAGCGGGGCAAGCGTGGCGTCTATATCGGTCAGCACGGCCTGCAATTCGTCTCGATTGGCCACATCGGCGGCCCGCACCATCACGCGGGCACCCAGCTGCTCCAGTTCAGCAACGGCCGTCTGAGCCGCGTCATTGGGCGGGCGGCGGCTGAGCAGCACCAGGTCACAAGGGGCACGTTCGGCCAGCCAGCGGGCAGTCAGCAGGCCCAACGCGCCCAACCCGCCAGTGATCAGGTAGGTGGCGCGATCCAAATCTCGGGGCTGATCGGCAGGTGGTACAGCATCATCCTGAGTCACCACAATCTTGCCGATGTGCCGGGCCTGGGCCATGAAGCGGAAGGCATCGCTGACCTGAGCCACGGGAAATTCCTGAATGGGCAACGGCCGTATCACCCCCGCCTCAAACAGCGCCAGCAATGCCTGAAGCATCTCGCCAATTTCCGCCGGGCGCTCGCGCGACATGCGGTCCAGGTCGATGGCAAAGTAGGAGAGGCTTTTTTGGAAAGGCAGCAGGCCAATCCGGCTGTTGTCGTAAATGTCACGCTTGCCAATTTCCAGGAAACGGCCGTACGGCCGTAAAATCTCCAGCCCCTTCACCACCGCCTCGCCCGCCAGCGAGTTCAGCAGCAAATCGACCCCTTCGCCGCCGGTGCTGGCCAACACCTGATCGGCAAAAGCCAATGACCGCGCGAATCCATGACGTGGGTGATGCCCTGATCGCGCAGGTAGGCCTGCCTGGCGTGCCTGCCGTGGCCCAAATCTCGGCTCCAACATGCCGCTGAGCCAGCTGAATGGCCGCTCTGGCCTTACACCGCCGGTTCCGGCGTGAATCAGCACCTGCCTCAGCCCGCATCCGGCCCAGCTGGCACAGGGCGTAGTGAAGGGTGAAAACGATGGGCAGCGACGCGGCTTCTGGCAAACGTGTAAGCGTCTCTGGCTTGGCTACCAGCAGCCGGGCATCAGTGCGAGGGCGTGGCTGCCCAGGCTGTCGAAGGTCAGCCCATGACGGCGTCGCCCACTTTTGAATTAACACGTCGGCGGTAACGGCCGTTACCACCCCGGCACACTTCCCCAATGCCCAACGGCCCCACGCTCCCCGCTCATACCCCGGTAAAATGCCCAGGGCCGACATCACGTTCATGAAGTTAAGGCCGGTGGCGCGCACTTCCAGTTCAACTTCCCGGCCCTGGCTGGCGGCGGGCCAGCGGCAGTGGCCGCAAATTGTCCAAAATGCCCGGCTCGGTGATTTGTGACGCGGTAGGGCTGGCCTGGCACGGCTGTTTTCACCCCAGGTTCAACTGGCGTTTGGGGGGTAAACGAACGAGACGAGAGGACAAAATGGCCGTCTGGCCGCAGCGACATTCCCGTTCACCATCAGTGGCCCACAGCTCGGCCCAGAGGTCATCCGCTGGCAGCGGCCGCCAGATCGATGCGCTTGCAGGCCAGCTCGCCGTTTCGTGGTCCGCACGCGGCCCAGCCCCACAGCGCCGCCCCAGCCAAACCCTGCGTGACCAGCCAGAGGCGCGGCGCAGTTTATCGCTCCGCAGCCCCTTGTACCCGTGCAGCACGCTGAGCAAGTCGTGGCGTCATCGGCGGGTCGGTGTTGTCCAGGCTCCAGACGAATGATGCCGCGCAACGGCCGTTCCCCGGGCAAAAGCCGCCAATTGCTCGGCTATGGCTTGCGGGTCGGCCCCACGTGAACCGCAGAAGTGAGTTGGTGAACCCATTCACCTCGGCACGCAATCGCTCGGCCAACTGCTGGCCCAAACCTGCGGCGTCGGTAAAGATAAGCCATTGGCCCGGTTCCAGGAAGGTGGGCACGGCTGTTCTGCCAGCGGCTGCAGTTCCCACCGACGGTGTACATCCAGTCGGCTCGATTCAGCTTGACGCGCAGCGGCTGCATGTGCAGGGCCGATGGCGGTCAGCGCAGCTGGCCGCTCTGGCAAAAAACGAAAATGTCGCCTTGCAAGCCCTCACCAGCCGGCTGGGACGTGGCATAACCAACCAAGGCGGCCTGGGGAGAACGGCCGTTTAGCCACACCTTATCCACAGAAACGGCAAACAGGTTTCCTTGCCGGCGGCAGCGTACCAGCAGCAGCTGGAAAGCGGCATCCAGCAGCGCAGCAGGCGGCAGCAGATGCCCGCAGCGCCAGCCGTCGCGGTTTCTGGGCAAGGCCAACCGCCCAGCGTTACACCGTCACTTGTTAGCCAGAACTGGCAGACTTCGAAACGCGGGACCATGGGCGGCAGCTCACGAATCTGCCGTGGCGCGGTATCGCTGCGCCCCCGGCAGGATTTGCTGCAGGGTGGGCAAAAGGCGCAGGCGCGGGAGCGGTGGTCATGGTACTCTGGGCGCTGGCGTGCAGCACCATTCGGCGGCACCGCGGCGGCTGAAAATTGCTAACGGCCGTACCTGGCCAGGTCTGGCTTGAGGACGATCTGCACCTGCAGGCTCATCGGTCAGCGCGGCAACGCCCTCTCGTGCAGGGCAACGTCTGCCAGGGCCGCTTCCGGGCGATTCGCCGCGCCGCAGCCAGCATCATCTCGATAAAAACCAGCGGCGGGGGAAAACTACCGTATCCCGCGCCCACGCGGTGATCGGCCAGGGTGGCGAAGGGGTCAGACTCAGCGCCCCTTCCCAAATGTGCTCACCAGTGGCCGACGGCAGGCGTCGTCCAAAACGGATGCGCCAGCTGGGCGCGGTTGGCTACCGGGTCCGGCGCGGAACAGCCAGAACAGCTCGCGCTGCCACGGGTACGGCGGCAGGCTCACCACCTGACCCTGGATGGCACCGTTTGGCCCTAATCGACCGGGTAACCTGCGGTGTAGAGCTGGCCTGAAGGCGGCCAATATCGCCAGCGCTGCTCCGGGTCGTCGCGGCGCGTAGAGGCGACGGTGACGCCCCGGCGCCAACGTGGGCGCACACCTGCTGCGTAACCGCAGGCAGCAAAATCGGATGCGGGCTCATTTCGATGAAAATAGTGAATTCATCGGCCAGCAGCCGTTCACCCATGTGGGCAAATCTGCACTGGCTGGCGCAGGCTGGGCCACCCAGAAATTGGCGTCCATGTCCGCACCATCGGTGACGCGAGCCTGGGAGGTGGTGTAGATGGGCGTGGGACGTCTGGCCTGCGGCTGCATGTCGGCCAAAGGCGTGCAGTTCCGGCTGGAGCGGTTCCATTTGCGGGCTGTGCGAGGCCACGTCTACTTTCACCTGCGGCAGAAGATGCCTTCCGCTTCGAGTTCAGGGGCCAGCAGGGGCGTCCAGCGCGTGCCGGGTCGCCCGCGACGACAGTGGAGCGCGGGCTGCTGCTGACGGCAACGGACAGCTGGGACTTCGCGCCCTGTTAGACGCTGCTGGGCTTGAACGGCTGTTAACTCCAGCACCACCGCTATTGCTCCCCGACGCTGGTGCGGCGCAGCATCAGTTGGCTGCGGCGGCAATGACGCGCATGGCATCACCAGGTGAGGCCCCGGCGATGTAGGCGGCGGCCAATTCACCCATGCTGCAGCCCAATGACGGCACGGGCCGTACGCCCCAGGCGCACCACAGTTCGGCAAAGGCAATCTCCAGCGCCAGCAAAACGGGCTGGATGACGTCGATCTGGTCCAGGCGGTGGGCGTCCTCCGGCTCGGCCAGCAGCTGGGCTTCCAGCGACTAATCGACAAACGGCCGCATGGCGGCTTCTGCAGCGGGCCAACGTCTCGTGGGAAAACAGCCCTGCTGGCGCAGCCGGGCGCCCCTGCTTCCGCCATCACCGCGCCCCCCGACCAGGGAAAAACAAAGGCCACCTTGTGCGGTTTGTCCAGCATGGCCTGCTGCTGGCGATGCTCCGGCTGGGCCCTTCATCGGCCAGGAAGGCGGCCAGTTGGGCCTGCAAACCCATTGGTCGTCGGCGACCAGGGCGAGGCGCTGTTCGAGATGGCTGCGGCGAATGGCCGCGAACAAAAATCAACCAGATCGGCGCATCGTCGCCGGGCCGCAGGGTGCGGGTGGCCTGGGGCCACCGCGCGCAGTGCATCCGGCGTTTGCGCGGAAAGCGCACAATGAACGGGTGCCACGGAGGCAGCCTGTCGCTGGCGGCGCTTCCGAAACAACGACGATGTTGGAGTCCTGGTACCAAACGCACTGACCCTGGCAACGGCTGCTTCCGCAGGCCAGGGGGTGAGCGTTTGCGGAATGTCCAGCTTGTACTGTCCCAGGAATAGCGCCGGACGCCGCTCCAGGCATGGCGAATCTGGCGGTGGTGCACGGCCAGGGCAATTTTGATCAGCCGCCCGCAACCTGGCGGCCCCCTTCGGTATGCCCCAGGCTGGTCTTGATGAGCCGACGTACAGCGGCCGATCGCCGGGCGGTTGACGGAGCAACCCGCCAATTGCGCCACTTCCATCAAATACCTGCGCGGGTGCCGGTGCCGTGGGTTTCTGATGTATTGCACGGTCCGGCGTGATGCTCTGCGTTTTGGTAGGCGCGGCGCGCATTTCCATCTGCCCGCCTGAGGGTGTACCAGGTCGCCGGAACGGCTGTCGTTGTTCACCGCGCTGCCCTGATAACGGCGTAAATCCGGTCCCCGTCGGCAATGGCGTCGGAAAGGGCGCTTGAGGACGACCTCGCTCGCGCTCGCTGCGCACGTAGCCGTCGGCGCGATGACGCTAAACCCAGAAAATGTCAGCTACTATTTTGGATTGGGAGTAGGCAATGGTGATGTGCGGCTGCAAACAGGTTGGCCCCACCTGCCAGGGGCTGTGGCGGCAGTCACCCTGGCGGCTCTGGCAGGTTAGGCACCGACACCAGCGACGAGGAACAGGCGGTGTCGATGGTGATGCTGGTCCTTGAAAGCCAAAGAAAAAGGAAAGACGCCCGGACGCGGCGTAACGGCCGCTGCCGGTAGTCATGTAAAAATCGACCAGTCGGTGTTTTGAAAGGCGACCTTCGAAATCGTTAAGCCATTACGCCGACAAAAACGCCGGAAGTCGCCGCCCGCCAGTTTATTTACGGCTGCCCGGCACGGCTAGGCTTCCCAGCCCACCTCCAGCAGCAGCCGCTGTTAGTCCAACGTTCCGGCTTCAACGGGCAATGCCAAAGAAGTAGGCGTCAAAACCGGTCGATGTCGTCCAGGTAACCACCAGCGGCTCATAATTGCCGGGTGTAGACGGCCGTCCATCAAACAAACGGTCCAAGTCCATGCGGCTGGCCGAATTTCAAAATGGTTTACTCGCTGCGCAGCAAATTCCAGAAGCTTTCGGGCTGTTATCAGCGCTGGGGAAACGGCAGCCAATGCCGATAATGGCTGGCGGGTTCATGTTTTCGAGGGTAGTGATTTAGAATGCATTTTGGGGCAGTCCCCTGTCGAACTGAGAGTCGCTGATTAGCGCAGTCGTCCAGCATTTGAACGTGGCAGGCGTTGCTGATTAGCGGTAACGGCCGTTTCATTTCCTCGGCATTCATTTGTCTGAAAAATCAAATTTTGAGACAAGGCAATAGTTGACCAGCCAAACAGTTATGCGGTCCAGACATTAATTCTGGGCCCATAGCGCGAAGACCTGATGCGACGAATAGGGCTGTGTGATTCAGGGATTGTTGCGCCAACACCGGCAACGAAATGTGCGCTCCTGTAGGGCAGCGGGTTGCCGATGTCCATAGCTACCAAAATATATTGTCAATATTACGATTACACTTTCAAAAGGCAATCCCTACGTAACGTGTCCAGATGCTGCTACATCTGGACACGTCGCTCTAGTCCCTATTGCTGGTATGCAGCAAATGCCGCTAACGCATCTATATCACGGTGCCGCCAGGATAACGGCATTCTTGGGGCACACACGATGCCATTCTGGTGGGCTACCAGCGCCATCGCCCTCCGTATCCGGGCGATTGGGAATATCGCGGATGCGAACATTAAACCGATTCGTGCATTCTGTCGGGGATGATCGCCCGGTCAATATGGGTTCCCGCCCATGCCGATGCCTGGTCGTCCTAGCTGACGATTTTCGGCGTGCTCTTCTTCGGTCTCATAAAAGTCAGCGCCCATCATCACCGTGGAATGAATCACTGCCTCCGACCCAATGATACTGCGCAGCCCTACCACTGAATTGCTAATGGAAGCAAACTGAACGCGGCAGCCGTCGGTCAGCAAGACGTTGTCCAGGTGCGAGCCGTGGACTTCCGAAGCCGGTAAGAAGCGGGCATGGGTATAAATCGGCCGTTCTGCATCATAAAAGTCAAAGGGGGCGTCAAAGGCAGCCATGTCCAGGTTTACCTGGTAGAAGCGGCGGATGGTCCCAATGTCTTCCCAGTAACCATCAAAAACGTAGCCCATTACTTTGCGATCTGCCATCGCCGATGGAATTAAGTCCCGGCCAAAATCGTCGCCGGTTCTGGCCAGCAGATCGAAGAGGACGTCGGTGGCGAAGACATAGATGCCCATCGAAGCCATGTATGGCTTGTCGGAATCATCCCGGCTGACGAGCTCATCCAGCTGGGATTCTTTTTTGGGCTTTTCGGTAAACTGCGTGATCAGGCCATCGGGCGCCAGTTTGAGGATACCCAATGACGGAGCGGCTCTGCGGTCTACGGGTTGGACGGCGATGGTGATGTCTGCTTCGCTGTCTACATGAAACTGCACAAACTTGCGGTAGTCCATGCGATACAGGTGGTCACCGGCCAAAATCAAGATGAATTTGGAGCCTGCCTGTTTGATTTCGATCAGCTGCTTTCGTACGGCGTCGGCAGTGCCCTGGTACCAGTCGGCGCTGCGGGGGGTTTGTTCCGCGGCCAGAATTTGGACCCAACCCGGTGTAAAGATATCACGCACGTACGATCTGTAAATGTGCCGGTGCAGGGAAGCAGAGTTGAACTGGGTAAGAATGGCTATCTTTTCGATCCCGGCGTGGAAACAGTTGCTCATGGGGATGTCGATGAGGCGATATTTTCCGGCCAGGGGAACGGCTGGTTTGGCGCGCTCCACGGTGAGGGGGTACAAGCGCGATCCCGCCCCACCACCTAAAATAATCGCTAAGACGTCTTGCATTCGCATAGTTTTTTCCTTTATTGACTATTGGTGACCTGTAAATCCGATGGCGGTTCGATTTTGGAATCGACAACATCTATTAAAACAGATTACGGCCGTTTTCGCCAGACCAAACACAAGCGCCTTTGGCACAATTACACGGCCGTGTTATCATTCCCCGCCGTCTTGAGGAGAACGATATGAGTCGAGTCATTAATCTGAACAATCCCACCAAAATACGCAATCAAAACCGGCGCAGCATCGCCGAAATTTTACGCCGCCTGAGCCAGAAACCGGATATAGACAACGAGGCGCAGGACATGGCCGCCACGCTCGTTTTTCTGCTGCGCGAAATCGACGCTGGCGTTAAACAATCCGTGGAAGCCTGGGAAAAGCGCGGCTATTGGATGAAAGCGGAGCGTTTCTTGCGCGACTGGGAGTGGGTGCCGGAAACGGCCGTAAACATCGAAGACGTCATCCGTAATGAGGCCTGGGATCTGCTGCCCGACCTGTTGGGTGACCTGTTCCCTCGCTTCGCCGATATTCAGCTTAAAACCATGACGCGCAAAGCTGATTTGTGGCGCGGCAATTATCAGCGCCTGCTGGCCGAACCGCCCAGCGAACTGCCCTACTAACGGCCGTATGTCCGGGCGTCATGTGCTGCTTTATCTGCTCATAGGTGGCCTGCTGCTCCTGGCCGTTTGGGCGGTCAGCCGGGCAGCCCGCCCGCCGGATGTTACGGCGCTGATCACACCGGCCAGCACGGCCGTTATGCCCGCTGCTTTTTCCCCCAGCCGGACACCCCTTGCGCCAACCACGCCCGCCGCTGCCGTAGCCGCTCCCACCCTGACACCCAGTGTGGTTCTGACAGCAACGCCTACACCATCCATCACGCCGACCTCTACCCCAACACCGACCATCACAGCCACGCCGTGCAGCCAGCCCGGACGCATAGAAACCGGCTTTTTCCCCAGCGCGATCGCCGGTGACATGTCCTATCGGATTTATTTGCCGCCCTGCTATGGGGAAAACGGCCGTACCTACCCCGTCCTCTACATGCTGCCCGGCAACACCTACACCGATGCGATTTGGGACCAGATTGGCCTGGACGAAGCCGCCGAAGCCGGGATCCAGGCCGGTCTTTACCCGCCCATTCTCATCGTCATGCCCTACAGCGGCGAAGTCGCAAACTTTACCTCTGGCGGACCACGCTCCTACGAAATCGTTATCCTCGAAGATCTCACCACCTACATCGAATCCACTTACTGTGCCAGTGCAGACCCCGAATTTCGCGCCCTCGGCGGCCTTTCCCGCGGCGGCTATTGGTCTTTGGAAATTGCCTTCCGCCACCCAGAAGCGTTCGTCAGCGTGGGCGGCCACAGCGCCGCCTTGCTGGATGAATACGCCAAACCAGACGTCAACCCTCAGTACACCGCGCTCAGCAGCGATTTGGGCGATCTGCGCATTTATCTGGATATTGGCGACCAGGATTGGGTACGGGCGAACACGTTACAACTGCACGAAGATATGGTCGCGGCTGGAATCTCCCACGAATGGGTGCTGAATGAAGGGTCGCACGAGGAAGCCTATTGGACCGCCCACGTGACTGAGTATCTGGCCTGGTACACGGAACCGTGGCAGCAAAGCGCCCAAAATCTTCCCCCCTGTACTCCATAACAAAAAAGCCAGACCTTTCTGGTCTGGCTCTTAGATCAATGCCCTGAAAACAGCTTAGTGCCCGGAAATCTTGCCCAACTTTTCGTATGTGATGGGATCTAGTTTTACGGTCTGGGTAGCCCGCATACGCCGTAATACCTCTTGCATCGCTTCGATCTGCATCGCCACCAGAGCCGCATTCGGGCGGGGGGGCGCTGTTTTTGCCAGGAGGGTCTGCCTGGACAGTTCTTGTTTACTCATCGTGCTCATCTCCCCAATTCGGAGTCACTTTATTTTTGCATGATTTGCTTAAATTCGATGTTAACATTTCTTATTGAGCCGACCTATCAGTGAAAATGGCGGCCGATTTAGCACGATAGTACCAGAGTACGGGGGAAGTGCCTGTCAGGACCGTTGCAGGCAGATTATAAAGTATTTTACACACGGCCGTCGCCCGGCACCTTGCGGCGGCTCAGCCCGACGAGCAGCACAAAAACGAGGGCATACAAACCCAGCCACAACAACACTTTCAGCGAACGAGAAGGAACCAACACGGCGATCAGGCCAAAAACGGCCGTGACCACATAATATCCCAACACAATCTGCCGCGTCGGCAGGCCGCGATCCGCCAGGCGAAAATGCAAATGATCACGCCCGCCTTGCAGCGGATTTTGCCCCCGCCGCCAGCGGCTGATTACCAGCCACATGCCATCCAGGATGGGCACAGCCAGCACCAGCAGCGCCGTAGACAATTTGGCCGGCGACAAAATCGACAACGTCGCCATCTGGTAGCCTAGCAAATATGCCCCGCCCGTCCCCAAAAAGATGCGCGCCGGGGCAAAGTTGAACGGCAGAAAACCCAGCAGCGCCGCCGCCAAAACCAGAGGAAACAAAGCTACTGTCACCTGCCCCAGGCTGTAACTGTGCCAGGCAAACAACAGCGCAGCGATGGTGCACACACCGGCCGCCAGCCCATCCAAACCATCCAACCAGTTCACGGCGTTGATCATGCCCATCATCCACAGCAGCGTTAGCAGCAGCGCCAACGGCCGCCACACCCACACCAGACCCGTAGCCGGATCGAATGTAAAGACCCAGGACAACGGCGGCACAGACCACAGGGCCGGATCAGGCAGCGGATTGCTAAAAACCTCGATAAAAATCGTGTGGCTCATGGCAATGATGGCTCCCACAGCCTGAATCGCAAACTGAGGAACGGGCGGCAGCTCCCACCGGTCGTCGATAAAACCGGCGAAGGTAATGACCAGCGTGCCCAGAATCACTCCCCACAGCCGCCGCGCATCGGCGGCCTCAGCTGGCGGACGCAGCCAGTAAACCAGGGCAATGCCCAACAGCCAGGCCGCCAACAACGGCAGCCCGCCCAGCTTGGGAATGTTGCCCTCGTGCAGCCGCCGCCCACCCGGGAGCGCCACGATCCCCCAGCGGCGGCTTAAACGCTGCGCCCACGGGGTCAGCGCAAACGCCGCCAACCAGACCACGCCAAAAACCAACCCGTACGTTACCATTGCTGCTTACAGTCAGCGGGTAAGTGATAACAAGTCACAGATGCGTGTTGATTGTTTATCAGCCAGTGCCGAACTGGCGGTCGCCGGCATCACCCAGGCCGGGCAGAATGAAACCTACGTCATTCAGCCGCTCGTCGATTTTGGCAATGTGGATGGGCACGTCGGGGTGCGCTTCTTGCAGGCGCTCAATCCCGGCCGGAGCGGCCAGAATGCCCATGAATTTGATGCGCTGTGCGCCCCAACGCTTCAAAATATCTACCGTGGCTACCGCCGAACCGCCGGTCGCCAGCATGGGGTCCAGCACCAGGCACACTTCTACCGTGGGCGAGGTGGGCAGCCGGTTATAGTAGGAGACCGGCTTGAGCGTTTTCTCATCGCGGTACAGGCCGATATGCCACACTTCGGCGCCGGGCATCATCTCCCAGATGCCATCGACCATGCCCAGACCGGCCCGCAGCACGGGAACCAGGCCCACTTTTTCGGCCAGGTCATGGCCCACGGCCGTTTCCATCGGCGTCTCAACCGTCACTTCCGTCACCGCCAGATCGGCCGTGGCTTCATAACACAGCAGCATTGCCAGCTCACGAATCAATTCACGAAACTTCTTCGGCTTGGTCCGTTTATCGCGCAGCAAAGTTAGTTTGTGCTTAACCAGTGGATGTTGCGATTCGTAAACCATTTTCCCTCCAGTTGCAGTTGTCACAGGTGCATCTTCCAGTTTCTAATCTCTCCAGGCGCCAGGTCCGGCGCCGCTTCCGGGTACGCATTAGCCCGCAGTTGACGTATAATCGCATGCAAAGAGCTTACAGGCAACCAACGAATCATGACCGATAAACAAACCCCTAATCGACATATTTCCCCGCAGCGCAAGAGCGAAGATCGCGGCCTGGATGGGCTGATTCGCCCCCAACGCCTGGCCGAGTTTACCGGCCAGGAAAAGCTCAAGACCAACCTGACCATTTTGATTGAGGCAGCCAAAGCACGCGAGGAGCCGCTGGACCACGTGTTGTTTCACGGCCCGCCCGGATTGGGCAAAACGACGCTGGCCCACGTGGTGGCCAACGAGATGAACGTCAACATTCGCATTACCGCCGGTCCGGCCATTGAACGCGCCGGAGATCTGGCGGCTATCCTCACGAATATGCGTGCTGGGGACATTTTGTTTATCGATGAGGTTCACCGCCTGGGGCGGGCTGTGGAAGAAATTCTCTATCCGGCGATGGAGGATTTTGTGCTGGATATTGTCGTGGGCAAAGGTCCGGGGGCAAAGAATGTGCGCTTAAAGCTGCCTAAGTTCACCGTGGTGGGCGCGACGACGCGCCTGGCGCTGCTGACAGCCCCTCTGCGGGCCCGTTTTGGGGCAGTGTACCGCATGGATTTTTATGAAGAACCGGCCATCGAAGCGATTGTTAATCGTGGGGCGAGTTTGCTGGCGGTGGCCTGTGACCCGGCGGGGGCGAAGGAGATTGCCCGGCGCTCGCGCGGCACGCCGCGGGTGGCGCTGCGCCTGCTGCGGCGGGTACGCGATTACGTGCAGGTGCGGGCCGAGGGTGAGATTACGGGGGAAACGGCCGTGGCCGCACTCAACCTCATGGAAATAGACAACCTCGGCCTGGACGACCTGGATCGGCGCGTTCTGCGCGCCATCATCGAGAAGTTTGGCGGGGGGCCGGTGGGGCTAGATACCATCGCCGCCTCCATCAGCGAAGAAGCCGACACCATTATGGACGTGGTGGAACCCTACCTCCTGCAGTTGGGCTTTCTAGAGCGCACGGCCCGCGGTCGGATGGCCACGCCTCACGCTTATCAGCATTTGGGCATCGCGCTGCCGGGCCGCAAAACCGACAACAACAAGCCCAACCAACCTACGCTGTTTGGAGATAACGAGCCATCATGATCGAATTCGGTCGTATTCTGGTGATTATCGGTCTGACTATTGCCCTGATTGGCGGCGTTATCCTGCTGGCCGGGCGCTTTTTCCCCTGGCTGGGCAACCTGCCAGGCGACTTCAACTTCCAGGGTGAAAATTTCAAGTTCTACTTTCCGCTTGCCACCATGCTGCTCATCAGCATCCTGGCCACAGTGCTGCTGAACATCCTCATTCGCATCTTTCGTCGTTAAAACTCACTTCGCAGTTTCGTAAAATCGTTCATACGGCCGTCGCCTAATTAGCGATGAATTAACGCTAGCCTTTTATGCTACTCCTTGTAAATCGACGAGATATTTTTTGCTGATGAAAGGATAGAAGTGATGGATAGTGGCACAAAAAATCAACTGGTAAGCGAATTAGCCAAGACGGTTGTTCCGATGGTGGCGCCCTACGAAGTGGAACTGTTTGCCGCGCAAAAAGAGGAATACCTGCAAAACCCGGAGAAGGTCATCCGCCGCCACATGGGGCCAACGGCCGTTTCCAGTTCCCATCCCGAAAACAGCCTGGTCTTCCTGGCCCCCGTCGTCTACGAGATTTTTGAAGAGGCGCTGGAGTTCATCGCCCAGGAATTCGGGCCACGGCCGTTCTTCGAAGGCGGCATCTCCCGGCTCATTGCCATCAGCCTGACTCCCCAGCAGATCACCCAAATCCGACAGATGGCCTACCAGCGCGCCCTGGAAAGCAAACTGTCCCTGCTCAAAGCGCGCCTGGTCAGCGACGCCGTCGTCAACAAACTGGTCATGACCCATCCCCTGATCTGAAAACCGATCCACCGGCTCATTTTGTAGACCCGAAGGTTTTGGTAACCTTTCGGGTCTTTTGGTATTGCCGCGGGCGCGCTAAAATACCGGCCATGCATACCAACGACTTTACCTACCACCTGCCCCAGGAATTGATCGCCCAACGGCCGTTAACCCCCCGCGACGCCAGCCGCCTGCTGGTGCTGGACCGGGCCAACGGCCGTGTGCAGCACCGCCACTTCACCGACCTGCTCGACTACCTGAACCCCGGCGACATCCTCGTCGTCAACGACAGCCGCGTCATCCCGGCCCGGCTGTTTGGGCAAAAACCGACCGGCGGCAAAGTGGAAATTTTGCTGCTGGAGCAGCTAGACGCGCAGCGCTGGAAGGCGCTCATCGGCGGCAAAAAGATGGGCTCCGGCGCCGAGATTTTGCTGGAAGATGCAAGCGGGCAGCCCACCGACGTCACGGCAACGGTAACGGCCGTGCTTGATGGCCCGCAGCGCGAACTCACCTTTAGCCGCCCCATCGCCGACGACCTGGAAACCCTGGGCCACGTGCCCCTGCCCCCCTACATCCACGAGACCCTCGACGACGCCGAACGCTACCAGACCGTTTACTCACGGCCGTCTGGCTCCAGCGCCGCGCCTACCGCCGGCCTGCACTTTACGGGCGATTTGTTGATGGCCCTGCGCGAGAAAGGGGTGTTGTTCGAGACGGTGACGCTGCACGTGGGACTGGATACATTCAAGCCGGTGGAAGCCGACCAGGTGGCCGATCACGTCATCCACAGCGAATGGGCCAGCCTGACCAGCGATGCCGCCCGCCGCATCAACGAGGCCAAATTGGCGGGCGGGCGGATTGTGGCCGTGGGCACAACGGCCGTGCGCACGCTGGAAACGGCCGCCTGCCGCTCGGCGGGCATCAGCGGTTCGCTGCAAACCATCAGCGCCCGCGACGCCGCCGGAGAAACCAGCAACATGTGCCCCTGGAAGCCCGTCGCCGCGTTTGCAGGGCCAACCGACCTCTTCATCTACCCCGGCTACAAATTCCGCGCCGTTGATGTGCTGATCACCAACTTCCACCTGCCCCAATCCAGCCTGCTGATGCTGGTTTCCGCGTTTGCCAATCGGGAAACAATATTGCAGGCGTATGAAACGGCCGTGGCCGAAAAATACCGCTTCTTCTCTTTTGGCGATGCCATGCTGATCTTATGAAACGCTGCGCGAGGCAAGGTCGGCCAGAACATCGGGCAGCAAGCTAAACGTGCGCTGGTGGGCGACAAACGCCTGCCGGCGCACATATCCCATGGTCATCCAGGGAGCAGTTACCGTCACCGATTCCGTGATGCGTGTCTGATCTTGTTCGCTCTGGCAGCGCATCACATTCACCAGCCGGGTATGCAACGCAGCCTCTACGTATGACGTCAGCTCATACTCTCCCGTCACCACCATCCTCGTCGGAAAGTGGATGGTATACCGCCAGAAAGCCAGCTGCGGCCGCTCCGTAACCATCAAATCCTGGTAGCTGCAGCCCGCTTCATCTACCCCCGAGCGCACAACTTCCGCCTGCACAAAAAAAGGATGCAGATGGCGGTGATTGTTCAGATCCTGCAAAAACCGGAAAGCAAAGGCGCGGTCAACCGCGGCCACAGTGGTTAGTTCAAACTGGCGCTGCGCCATCAGGATGCCTCCAATTCCCGGCTCACTTGCCGATACGTCTCATACGCCCTTTGACCAAAACAAACCAGGAACACTGTTTCGATCTGTGCCTCGGACTGCAAAAATGTTTGCACCGTCTGGAGGGCAATGCGCGCAGCCTGATCCAGCGGGTAGCCATAAACGCCGGTGCTGATTGCCGGGAACGCTATCGTTTTAACGCCGTGCTCGCGGGCCAGGGCCAGCGACTGGCGGTAACAAGAAGCCAGCAGCTCCGCCTCGCCTTTGCCCCCGCCAGACCAGACCGGCCCGACGGTGTGGATGACGTAGTCGGCCGGGAGGCGGAAGCCGGGCGTGATTTTGGCCTGGCCGGTGGCGCAGCCGCCTAACGGCCGGCACGCTTTGACCAGTTCCGGCCCGGCAGCCCGATGGATGGCCCCATCCACACCGCCGCCGCCCAACAAGGAACGGTTGGCAGCGTTGACGATGGCGTCTACCTGCAGTTGGGTAATATCTCCCTGAACGATGCGGATGCGCGGATCTAACACGGCCGTTTCTCCACAGCTACACGTTGGCAGGCGACGGCCGTTCGTCGGATACGGCCGTTTCTTCCGGCGTTGGCGGCGGCGAAAAATCAATTTCCAGTGCCCCGTTGCGCAGCACCCCACTCTCCGCTTTGCGCTTCGCCAGCACCGCCGGCAAAATCATCTCGCGCTTAAAGTTGCCAATCGTAATAAACAGCTCGTCGCCGCGTTTGCGCAGGCGTACATCGCCGCTGGTCACAAACGGCAAAGGCAGGCGCAGCCGGTAGCCGCCATTCGGCAGTTCCAAAAATTCTTGCACGGCCCCCCGATAGAAAACCTGGCCGGGATCCTCATTGCCAAAACAATCAGAAGCCAGCCGCGACAGCGCCGCCAATCCTACCACCTCGTCGGCGTAATACGGCGCACGCCACAATGGCAGCGGCCGGAAGTTATCTTCAATCATCTGCAAATACTTGGCCTGCAGCTGCCGCCGTTTGTGGTAAAACTCGCCTTCCTCCGCGTTTTCCCCCAAAATGCGGTTGATGATCACGCTGTCTACCGGATAGTTGAACAGACCCAGATAACTCACCGCCCGCTCCGCTTCGCGCACCACCATTTTTTCCGGCTGCAGCACCACGCGGTAGCTGCTGACTTCCGGATTGCTGAGTGTCTGGCGCAGTTCGCCGGTGGCCTGGTCCAATTTTTCCAGCGCTTCCATAATTTCCGCCGGCCCGCGAATAATGCGTCCGGCGAAAGGTTTCAGCGCCTTCATCACGCCAGTCTCAAAGCGGGATAGATGCCCGGCGTACCAGCGGAATGTGTCCGGCATGGTGAGCAGGCGAATGGTCTCGCCGGTTGGCGCGGCGTCGATAATCACCCGGTCAAAGTTGTTTTCAGTAGCCTGCTTGTTGATGTGCAGCAGGCTGACGATTTCATCCATGCCGGGAAAAGCGGAAAGCTCGTCGGCGACGACGTTGCTAATGCCTTTGTCGCTGATATTCTGTGAGACGAAGGCTTGCAGCGTGCCCCAGTAGTTGTGGATGTCGGCCACGACGCTGATTTCTTGCGCCCAGAGGTTCTCGGCGATCTGCACGGGCACGGCGTCGAGCGGCATGTCGAAGGAGTCGGCCAGGCTGTGGGCGATGTCGGTGCTGGCGACCAGTGTTTTGTAACCTAATTCGGCGCTGCGCACGGCCGTTGCCGCGGCCACTGTCGTTTTGCCCACCCCGCCTTTACCTAAATACAAAATAATACGCATGGTTTCTCCATTGAGAGTTGATAGATGATAGTTGTTAGCTGTGAGTTGTAAGCTTTAAGCTGTTAGTTAATACGCTTGTCAGGCGGCTTTGTTGCAGCCGCGACGGATCATACCATTGGCTAAGGGATGGCGCACATGGGCCAGGCAACGGCCGTACCATCATTCATTGCCCCGCGTACCGGCCTATCCTATAATTGCTCCGGCAAACTCCTTTACATTTACAAGTTTGCCAGACACGGAGCCTCTAGATATGGATCACGGCCAACAACTGCCTGTTGTGAGCCTGCTCAGTGTCCATTTTACTAACCAACAGCGGCTGCAGCCCCGCAAGGGTCTCGCCGCTGCATCTCTAAGGAGGAAACAATGCGTACCCCAATCATTGCCGGCAACTGGAAAATGAACAAGACGGCCGTGGAAGCGGCTGCCTTCATCTCCCAAATCCGCGACGGCCTGAACGCTGTCAGCGGCGTCGACATCGCCGTCTGCCCGCCGGCCATCGCCATTCCGGCCGTCGCCGAGGCGGTGAAAGGCACCAAAATCGGCGTCGGCGCTCAAAATATGTACTTCGAGGAAAGCGGCGCCTTCACCGGCGAGTTGGCGCCGAACATGATCACCCCCTTCTGCCAATACGTCATTCTTGGTCACTCCGAACGCCGCGCCTACTTCGGTGAAACCGATGAAGGCGTGAACAAAAAGATCAAAGCCGCCCTGGCCCACGGCCTGACGCCGATGGTCTGCGTAGGCGAGAGCCTGGAGCAAAACGAAGCCGGCGAAACCCACAGCTTTGTCAGCGGTCAGGTCAAAGCCGCGTTTGCCGGCCTCACCGCCGATCAGGCTGCTGCCTGCGTCATCGCCTACGAACCAATCTGGGCCATCGGCACCGGCCGCACGGCCACGGTCGAGCAGGCCGGTTCGATCATCGGCGGCACGGTCCGCGCCACCATCGCCGAAATCCTGGGCGACGACGTGGCGCAACAAATTCGCATCCAGTACGGCGGCAGCGTCAACGAGAAAAACATCGCCGAACTGATGGCTCATCCCGACATCGACGGCGCGCTCGTTGGCGGCGCCAGCCTGAAACCCACCTTCGTCGATCTGGTAGCCAACGCCGCTTGAATAAAACGATGAACGGGGAACGCTGAATTCAGCGTTCCCCGTTCATCGTTCATCGTTCTCCAATATGTCTTTTGAACTTATGCCCTTCGTGTGGGTCGCGCTGGCCTTTATGATCCTGCTCTTTTTGCAGCGCTGGATTCATACGCACCTGCACGGCCTTTCCCTGCTGATCAGTGGCAAGCCGCAATACGCCGTCATCTTGTATGCCATCATTTTGCTGCCGGGCGTGGTGCTGCACGAAGTGAGCCACTGGCTGGCGGCCTCATTGCTGGGCGTGCGCACGGGTAAGCTTTCCATCATTCCACGAGTGCAGACGGACGGCTCCATTCAACTGGGCTATGTCGAATATTATAAAGGGCGCACCTTGGGACCGATTCGGGAAAGCATTATCGGCGGCGCGCCGCTCATCAGCGGCACGCTGGTCATTTTGCTGATTGGCTTTCGGGTGTTTAATGTGGAAGGTTTAACGGCCGCTTTGCAAACCGGCGATGTGGACCGCCTGACACTGGCCCTGAGCCATCTTTTCCAGACCAACGACTTTTTTGTCTGGCTTTACCTGTTGTTTGCCATCTGCAACGCCATGATGCCCAGCGCCTCCGACCGGCGCGCCTGGCCTGCCTTCTTGCTCACGATGCTGGTGGTGGCCGTCATTGCCTATCTGCTGGGCCTGGCGGACGTGGTCATTGCCAATCTGGCCGGGCCGGTGGTGACGATTTTCGGCTATTTGGGCGTGGCGCTGTCTATGGCCATCGCCGTGGACCTGGTGTTTATTGTTCTGATCGCTGTTTTGGAAGGCATTATCAGTCGTGTAAAAGGCGTCAGTGTGCGCTACCGCAGTGACACAGGCGTTACTGATGCCTGACTTTTTGGCGATCAGAGAGTGATGAATCAAAAATCTCCCCCTGGACTATGGTATCCATCCTCATCACGGCCTTTAAGGAAGCTGCTACCATTGGTCAAGCCATCGAGGCGTTTTTGTCCCAGATGCCCGCTGGTTCTGAGCTTCTTGTAGTCTGCCCGGATGAGGAGACTACGGCCGTTACCCTCTCGTACGCCGCCGCCCATCCCCAAATCCGCCATATCCGCGACCCGCAGCAGGGCAAACCGGCCGCTCTCAACGTGGGGCTGGCCGCCGCCAGCGGCGACATCGTGGTCTTTAGCGATGGCGACGTGTGGGTGGCCCCGGATGCCCTGGCTCCGCTGCTGGCCCCGTTTGTTGAGGATGGGGTGGGCGCGGTGACGGGACGGCCGTGCAGCGCCAGCCCACGCGCTACCCAACTCGGCTACTGGTCCCACCTGCTCACGGACGGGGCGCATCAGGAACGCCTGCGGCGCGACGCTGCCGGTGACTTCTTGCTTTGCTCAGGCTACCTGTTTGCTGCCCGCCGGGCACTGCTGCCGCCCATCCCGGAAGACGCTCTGGCTGAAGACGCGGTGATTTCGCAGATGATTGCCGCGCAGGGCCGGCGCATTCGTTATGCGCCGGAGGCGCGGGTTTACGTGAAATACCCCACTACTTACGCCGACTGGCTGCGGCAGAAGGTGCGCTCGGCGGGGGGCTATGCCCAGGAGATGGTGCGGCAGTCGCCCTATCAGATGCGTTCGGCGCGGCTGGAGGCGCTGCATGGCACGCGGCTGGCGCTGCGCTACCCGCAATCGCTGCGCGAGTTTGGCTGGACGCTGGCGCTGTTTGCGGCCCGGCTGCATTTGTGGGGGCTGGTGTTCTGGCAGGTGCGGGTGCGGCAACGGCCGTTGGCCCAGCTCTGGCAGCGGGTGGAGACGACGAAGTAGGAACGGCCGTATCCCTCTGGCGGGGTCACGTTGCGGAGTGATGCAGCGCGTACTCATCCAATAAACGGCGAATCATTTTCTGATAGGATGTGTGGTGTTTATCGGCCTCGTGCTTGAAGAATTCGACGCTGGCCTTGCTCAAAGCAATGGTAACTTTGACGGTTTCCACACGAAAAGCCAGCTCTTCCGGCGGCGGCAAAAAATCGGCTACCACTTTTACTTCGTCTATTGGCCCTGCCTCATAAGTGATTTTCTTGCTCATATATCTGCTTTCCTTTGCGCCAGTAACCGGCGCCAAAGATGCGTATGCGGTCTGCGCGATAGGTAAATCTGACTGTCAGGATGCCTTCACCAATTTTACCGACACAGAAGTACCGTTTTTCTTTATCTGTGCTGTGGGTGATATCTTGCAAAATGATACGGTTGGGATCAGCGAAGGCGTATTGCGCTAAACTAAAAGGGACGCCATGTTTCTGGCGATTCAGTTTATCTTTTTCTTCATCCCACTCAAACGATGTGAGGGCGCTGTGTTCATAGGATAATTTTATAGATGATATGGCTAAATAGCAATACTGTTATGTGGGTATGAATAGGAGATGAAGGAAACGGCCGTGTTCTGCCAGGGAACTTCAACTGTGGAGCGTGGAAACTTCGTTGTGGAGCGCGGAAACTTGGTTGTGGAGTGTGGAAACTTGGTTGTGGAGTGTGGAAACTCGGTTGTGGAGCGTGGAAACTTGACTGTGGAGGGTGGAAACTCGGTTGTGGAGCGTGGAAACTTGGTTGTGGAGGGTGGAAACTTGGTTGAGGTGTGGCGCGGCAGGAGCCGGCCGGCGAAGCAGAGCGGGGATCATGCCGTCATTGCCGAAGACGGCCGTTACATGATATTCTTTCCGAGGCAGGGGGAACGCCGGGGCAGCAGCCAGAACCAGTGTGGAGTGTTACCAGCAAAGAATCATGTGTCCAGAACTGCCGGATACAAGGAGATCCATCATGAGCAATAAAGATCAACCAGCAGTTTTCAGTTTCCTGGCTTCCACTTCTCAACGTGAAATTTCTCTTACAAGGGGGACCCTGGGCCTGAAAAATTCGGTTGGTCAAGCATCTCAAGCAGTGGGGAAGGCGAGTGTTATCGTTTCGCTGCTGCTTCTGGCATTTTTGCTGCTCACCGGCTGCAGCGCAGGCACGGGTGGGCAAGTGGGGCTGCCCGCCAATGCGTCTAATTCCGCTGCCGCCGACTATTGCACCGAGAACGGCGGGGTGGTGGAAACGCGCTATCCTTTCTATGGCACGAACAACAGTAACCCGCTGCAGTTATCTGGCTCCCTTGACACATGTGTGTTTACGGCCGACGATGGCTCTCACATTCTCGTTAGCCTGGATACGCTTTACACCGATCAGCCGACGCTGGCGGCCCTTGCTTATCGTGCCAAGACCCCACTTGATACCGGCGATGCACCCGCATCCGCTAACCCATCCAGCCTTTACTGTACACAGGTGGGCGGCACAGATAGCTTCGGGGGTGTTAACAGTGATGGGGGCGGCTGGGCGCTGGAAGGTGGGGCCGACGTTATCTCGCTGTGTGTCTTTCCCGATCTCTCCGTGATTGACTCGTGGGGCATTACCTACTATTCCAATGGTATCATTCGTGGGGCAGACCTGAATGATATACTACGTTATTCAGAGTAGGCATCAAGTTTGGGCTTTCGTATGTCTGCGGCGACTCGACCGCTGTTCGACAGAATCTGGCCGCGGCCAGATTTAGAATTATTGAGTGAGGATGTTTTGTAACAGTTTACTGATCTCGTGGAGGGACAATCATGCTTAACGAAGTTTTGACAACGATTGCCAGTCTGGCGCTGAACTTGTTTGTGATTACCAGTATGCTGGCCATGGGGATGAATTTGACGGTGAAACAGATTCTGGACCCGCTCCGTAATGTGCGGCTGGTGGTGTTGGCATTGGTGGGCAACTTTATTTTGGTGCCGGCGCTGGCCTGGGGGTTAACGGCCGTTCTCCCGATGGGCCAGCCGCAAGCCACCGCGCTCATCCTGCTGGGAACCTGCGCCGGTGCACCTTTCCTGCCTAAACTGGCCCAAATGTCGAAAGGGAACCTGGCGCTATCCGTCGGATTGATGGTGATGCTGATGGTCGTGACAATTTTCTACGCCCCGCTGGTTCTCCCGGTGATCCTGCCAGGCGCACAGGTAGATGTCGCCGCCATTGCTCAGTCGCTTATTCTATTGATGCTGCTGCCGCTGGCGATCGGTTTGCTGGTGAAGTGGCGGTATGCGGAGACGGCCGTTTCCTGGCAGCCCCATATGTCGCAAGCCTCTACCTACAGCCTGCTGCTGCTGATCGCGGCCAGTCTGCTGCTGCAGTTTCGCAACATCCTCGGGGCGATTGGGAGTTGGCTGATTTTGGGGACACTGATTTTGACCGTAGGCGCGCTGGTTATCGGTTACTTTTTGAGTGCCGGCAGCGAGGCCGCCGACCGCAAAGTTGCCGCTTTAGGCACGGGCCAGCGCAACCTGTCGGCGGCGCTGGTGGTCGGGGCCAGCTTTGGGGACTCCGAAACGCTGGTTATGACGTTGGTGGCTTCTCTGATTTTGGCGGTGATCCTCATTGTCATGGGCGGCGAAATCGGCAAGCGGGAAGCGGTTAGAAGCAGCAGCGTCCCCGGAATTCCCCAATAATAAGGGCGTTTTCAGGGCGATTTTCTCCGTCCGTTTCGGCTTAAAGATGCAAAGCCGGTTACTTTGATGCGCGTGGAAAAGGGATTATAATCAATCTCAAAGTAGCCAATTGTGTCAGGTGCTACGTTGCAAAAAGGAAGCCGTCACATGCTAGAAAAGCTCTTTGAAGGTTCTGGTTAGGAGTAGAGCAATCGGTTCGGGCTTTCTTCATTGACAACAAATCTCGACGGGGACGCCCCAGGTTTGTTACATTACAATCAGGCGAATGGAGGGAAAGTATGGATAGGATTATTCATCTCAGGAGGTTGGCTGCTTCGTTAGCTATCCTGGCCGCACTGTTGTTGGTGTCAGCTTGCAGCGCGCCGGAAACGGCCGTTGATCAAGCCGGCGCGCTTACGGAAGTGTATCTCAATCCCTATAGGAACGAATGTACAGTCAATGGTGATCTGCGCCTCTGCTACGTAGCCAACGTCAGCGGCACGGACAACTTTTCCACATACGCAGGCGAAATCGAAAACTTTGCCTATGAATGGGGCTACAGCTATGGGCTCAAAGGTAACGGCGATGAAAACAGTTTCCGCGTTGAGGAAGTCGTGACCAAAGCCGCCGAGCCAGGTGGCGTGCATTTCCCGCTAACTCTCACCGGTGGCGCAGAACGCATCGTCAAGGTGGCAGAAGGCCTGTATGAGTTCTATGGGGAGAAAAGATTTACCTGCGGCACGGTTGACAGCTGCAGCACATTGGATCGGGTGCTCACGCGCGAAGAACCCATTGCGTTCCAGTTCCAAACGCCAGACAACCCCGCCGATCCGCTCATCCTGCTCGATTGGACCTCCAGCGCCGTGGCCGCTCAGGTGGGGGAACAGCCGGGACTGATGCGCAATCAGTGGGTCCTGCAATCCTTTACCGTGGACAAAAATGTACAAGAACTGGCCCTGGCCGGCAGCCGCGTGACCGCCAATTTTGCCCTGGATGAAAGCTTATCTACGGGCACAGTCAGCGGTAATGGCGGCTGCAACAACTACACGGCAAACATCACCATTTCCGGCAACGCCATGACCATCAAAGATCTTGCACGAGGCGAAGTCCAATGCTCCGATCCCCCTGGCGTGATGGATCAGGAACAGCGTTTTCTGTCAGCGTTGACTGTGGCTGAAAGCTACAGTGTTGATAGCGGTAGACTGGAGATCCTCTATAACTCTGGCAACAGCATACTGCATTTTATAAGCGACGGAGAATAGGCAGCAGGGGACAACAAGCGGACCACCCGATTCGGTCCTCTATAAATGTTTGTCCAAACAAAGTAAAGTCAGCCTGCAAGATTCCGCCTTCGAGAAAGAAATTGGGAAGGGCGAGGTACAGGTAGCGGGCAGTCTGGATAAAGTCCAAGAGCTAGTTTCACTGCTCGATTCGTTTGAATTCTAGTTTAACATCGTCATACCTTAGCATCCCATCTGTACAAAGGCTGTCAGCTTCGGGCATTCTACGCCCAATGAAACTGGCGCGAACATGATAGCTGCTGTTACAGATAGCCTGTTCGGCGTGACGGTTGGGTTACGTGCACATGGAACCAATAAAGAAAGCCGAAGTGGTCAGCAAAGACATCCGCACATTGCATCCAATACAGAGATTTCTGCTGCTGGATGTGCTACGAGACAAAGAGTCACGGTTGGTTTTCTATTGGGTAATTGTTGTCCTGCTGATAGGCACCATGGCCTATCATTGGCTTGAGGGATGGAGCTTTGTCGACTCCTTATACTTCTGTGTTATCAGTCTGGCGACCATTGGTTATGGCGATCTTACCCCGACGACGCCCGTGGCAAAAGTGTTTACTATCGTTTACGTCATAAACGGTATTGCTATATTGCTGGCTCTGTTTGATCGGGTGCGCGTCGTTCGGCCCACTTTGTCGCAAGATGAGAATGTGGCTGAAAGAGATGAGCATTGATAAGGGAACGGCCGTTTCGCTTAACCGTAGCGTCCTCAGGCAATTTAGTGCAGCAAAATGCTAAATCCTGCTAACACCAGTGTCGGCCAACAAGATAGGAAGGAGCCTATGAACTTGTGAGTATGACAAAAATGATCACTGCATAACAAAAGAAGATCTTCAGAAATCAGGTGCTTAAAGAAAAAACAGGAGGAAAACAAATGGATACAGCAACATTGTTATCGTTAATTGGCACCTCACTGGCGACATTCTTCGCCATGTGTAATCCCATCGCCAATACCCCCATCTTCATCGGTATGACCACCGGCGACGACCCGGCAACTAAAAAGGCCGTCGCCCGCCGGGCTGTCATCGTCGCATTTGCTATTGCCGTGGTCATGGCCGCTTTCGGCAAAGTCATTGGCGAGTTGTTTGGCATCGGGCTGCCTGCCTTTAAGATCGGGGCTGGTTACCTGGTGTTCTTCATCGGTTACCATATGGTCAGCGGCCAGGGACATGGAGCCCAAAAAGCCAGCGAAGGCGACATCAAAAACTCCTTGGAACAAGAGCTCAACAAAGCCGTCTCCCCTTTGGGCATACCGATTCTGGCCGGCGGTGGTGTCATCTCCTCGGCTATCGTTTTCTCGGCCACCGATGGCTTCGAAGGCTTAATCGCCGTGATTGTCGGCTTCGGGATTATCATGCTGGTCACGTACTACATGTTTCTATCGGGCGACACGATTGAAAAGAAGCTGGGGCAGAGCGGCATCAATGCACTGACGCGCATCATGGGCCTAATTTTGCTGACGATTGGCGTACAGATATTCCTCGGTGGCCTGGATGGTGCTTTTAATGCCTACCTTCCCACGATTTCAGCAACCTTGAGCGGCTCCGGCAGTTGAACATAGGAGAAGTCAAAGCGTATGGCTTCACCTCTAACTTGATCTTTGATTCACGGTCAATCACTTTGAGCTTCGCAAAATTCAACTAAGTGACTGTACCAATTAACCAGGAATTGGTTTTATAAGGAGAAAAACATGTTACACAAAAAAGACGACGTAAGGGAGATGCTCGAGGATGCAATTTATGCCTCGTCTGACTTATCCGTCAGCATGCCCAAATTTAAAATGCCAGAAAAGGAACACGATCCCCGTCATGCTTTTCGAGTTGTGGTCGATGAGCTGATGCTGGATGGCAATTCGCGGCAAAATCTGGCCACCTTCTGCCAAACCTGGGCAGAACCAGAAATTCACGAGATCATGGATTTGACCATCGACAAAAACATGATTGACAAAGATGAATATCCGCAAACGGCCGAATTGGAAGCCCGCTGTGTGCATATCCTGGCCGACCTGTGGAACTCGCCCGATGCTGCCAACACCCTGGGAACGTCCACGACTGGCTCCAGTGAAGCCGCAATGCTGGGTGGCATGGCGCTGTTGTGGAAGTGGCGCGAACGGCAAAAGGCTGCCGGCAAACCGACCGATAAACCCAACATCGTTACGGGTCCTGTGCAGATTTGCTGGCATAAGTTCACCCGCTATTGGGACATTGAACACCGGGAAATCCCCATGGAAGGGGATCGCCTCATCATGACTGCCGAAGAAGTTCTCAAGCGCTGTGACGAGAATACAATCGGTGTGGTACCAACGCTCGGTGTCACTTTTACCGGTCAGTATGAGCCTGTCAAGGAGGTTAGTGACGCCCTTGATAAACTGGAAGAAGATACCGGCTTGAACATTCCCATGCATGTGGATGGCGCCAGCGGAGGCTTTTTGGCTCCTTTCTGCTACCCGGAACTGAAATGGGATTTCCGCCTGCCGCGCGTTAAATCCATCAACACTTCCGGTCACAAATTTGGGTTAGCCCCGTTGGGTGTAGGCTGGGTCGTCTGGCGTGATATAGAAGATTTGCCCGAAGATCTTATCTTCTATGTAAACTATCTGGGTGGAAACATGCCGACCTTCGCCCTTAACTTCTCTCGCCCCGGCGGGCAAATCGTAGCCCAATACTACAACTTCCTACGCCTGGGCAAAGAAGGCTACCGCAAGATTCAGCAAGCCTGTTATGATACGGCCATGTACCTCGCCGACGAGATTGGCAAACTGGAGCCGTTCGAGATTCTCTACGATGGCGATCCCCATCACGGTATCCCGGCGCTGGCCTGGAAGCTAAAGGAAGGTGTCGATCACGGTTTCACCCTCTTTGACCTGGCGGATAGACTACGGACCCGCGGCTGGCTCGTGCCCGCTTATACAATGCCAGCCAATCGCCAGGATCTGGCCGTCCAGCGCATTCTGGTGCGGCATGGCTTCAGCCGCGACCTGGCCAGCCTGCTGATGGATGACTACCGCGACGCGGTAAATCATTTTGTCAAGCATCCAGTGACCACACCGCTGTCTGAAGAGGAAGCTGGCAGCTTTAAGCATTAAAGACCCTGTTTACCGGTAATTGAGTAACCAATATCGCCTTGCCTTTTTTTGCAGGACAGGCGATATTGGTTATTTCTCCCGGAACCAAGATTCTCATTTATCGTCAGGATTTGCTGCAATGCTCACGGCAATACAGAATTTGGGGGGTTGGATTACCCTGACAGCGATTGCTGTTTTTGCCATTACCGGGGTGTTAGCCGGCCTGCGAAAAGGCGCCGACATCTTCAGTCTGTTGGTGTTTGGCATGGTTACAGCCCTTGGTGGCGGCACAATTCGGGACATGATCTTGAATGTCCCCGTTTTCTGGGTAGATGAACTGGTCTTCGTCTGGGTGGCGGCGGGAGCATCGCTTTTAGCCTTTTTTGTCTACCGCATGTTCTCACAGGTTTATCAGGTGCTGCTTTACCTGGACGCTATCGGTGTGGCTCTCTTCACGATACAAGCTATCGATAAGGTGTTGAATTTGGGACATCCACCGTTGATCGCTGTTATTATGGGCGTCATAACGGGTATTGGCGGTGGGTTAATTCGGGACATACTGACGGACCGCCCCACCTTATTGATGAGGAGAGACCTGTATGCCACGCCAATTTTATTGGGCAGCATCGTCTATATTGCCTTGCTGCATTTTGTGCCAGACTTCGTCTTCTCCTGGCTAGCTGCCATGATTTTTATCTTTGGGCTGCGTGCTTCAGCAATCTATTGGGATTTAACCATGCCTGGCTGGTTGACAACAAAGTCAGAGAAATAAAACGTCATGTCAACATTCAACAAACGAGCCTTTGTCAATTTTTCGGACGAGTGGGAACATATTGAATCACAGTATGTTGGCCCTTTTGCTACCCGCATTGTCCACCGCCGGCCTGATGGCACGGTGGATGCCCGGACTTCCCGTCGACACCGGAAGCATTTTGGATCAGATCCTGGTCCAAAGGCGAAGAAACAAGGACATAAATACCTCATCTGGCGTCCTCGTTCGTTAAACTGGTGGATTGCGCTGCTGTTTATGATTGGTTCCTGGCATTTTATCAGCGGCAGCGTGTTTGTGCTGGCCGGTTCTTCTTATGCCTATTTAATTGACCTGATTTACTTTATTGGTTCTATCTTTTTTACTTCGGCGGGGTACAGCCAATATTATCAGGCGATCAATGCACCGGAAGCTTTGGATGAAAACGGCCGTCCCCTGGCTGCCAAAAAACGGCGTTATCTGGGCTGGCAGCCACACCGCCTCGATTTCTGGGCAACCTTTCCCCAATTCATCGGCACCCTGGCCTTTAACGTTTCCACTTTCATGGCTTTTGCCAGCGTCGAATGGTTGGGTTACGATTTGTTGGTATGGGTTCCCGACTATGTGGGTTCGATTCTGTTTCTTGTTTCCGGAATAGCGGCTGTTTTAGAATTTTGCCATCGTCTCTGGTGCTGGCGCTTAAATGACCTCACCTGGTGGTTTATCATCATCAACTTCATCGGCTGCGTAGCCTTTATGATTTCTGCTTTTGCAGCCTTTGTGCGGCCCAACCCCATTTTCAACAACCTGACGACTTGGTCTGTACTCTTCACCCTGATTGGGGCTGTGTGCTTTTTTGTTGGCGCTTACTTGATGTGGCCGGAAATGGCCCAAGAAGAAGCGGCCTAAACGCGCGACCTACAGAGGCATACCGGCAGCTACTGCGCCGCCCCGGACATTAAATCATGCAACAAAGGAGTTAACAAATGGCGATCACTTTTGATTATTCCGAACTATGTGCCTTGCTGGCAGAAGCAGGTGTCGATGCCCCGGTTGGCATGGATGCGTCCCAATTTTCGCCACTGAGCAAAGCAGAAAAAGCGGCGGTGTTGCAGGCAGGGCAATCAAAGCTCAGAATGCGGCAAGACGATTCGGGAAAGGCTCTGGTGCAGGTGCTGGCTGGACCCACGGCCGTTCTCCATGCCACCCGCGTCCAGGCCGGTCAACCGGACGAGCACATGTGGTTCTTCTATACTCCTGACCAGACCGTGCAACTGCAGGCGGTAGATGAGGAACAGTACCGGTTAACGGCCGTTGCCCCGCACACGGCCGTTCTGCAACACGTCCAGCAGTTTCTCCCTCTCCAACCGGCTCCGGCAGACCTGATATATCGCGTCAAGGTGACCGAAGAAGACTTCCTCACTTTGCGCGATCTGGCTACCGAATGGGAAGAAGTGCCTGCTTTGGAGATTTTGGAAGCCGACGGCCTCGATCTGGTATCGGCCCGCGACTTGTTTGACTCGGCCGTGGCCCCGGAGTGGCGCGGCATCATCGAGTGCCTGACCTGCCAGGGCCAGACGGTGACCGGCCAATCCACTCTGCGCGTCTTGCAGGGCGCAGAGGTTTCCTGGTTGATACGGCCGTCTGCCGACCACAGACTGCTCATGGAAACAGCCCAACCCGGACACTACGAAAACGCCCTGTCGAAAATCTGGCAGGCGGCCCTGTCAGAATAACGACCCTCCACCTGGAAAATTCTCCAGGAATGAGTTTTCTAAAAGGAGCAGATATTGGTGATCTGCTCTTTTTTCTTGTTAACTCCTGCCAGAAAGCAGATCCTGGAGTGGTCAGATCTTGAGCCTTTCAAGTATACTGTTTCTATGCCCGGCGATTTGTTACAAACGAAATTGTATGTACCCCGACTACGGCCGTCTCTGGTCCCTCGCCCCCGCCTCATCGAACAACTCAACCACGGACTGCAGCATGACTGCAAGCTCACCTTCATCTCTGCTCCGGCGGGCTTTGGCAAAACCACCCTGATTAGCGAATGGATTGCCGCCGGGAAACGGCCGTTTGCCTGGCTCTCTTTGGACGAAAGGGACAGCGATTTTCCGCGCTTCCTCGCTTACTTCATTGCAGCCCTGCAAACACTCAGGCCCACGCTCGGAGCCAGGACGTCGAGATTGCTGGAGTCCACCGAGCCACCGCCTTCCGAATCCGTTCTGACGACCCTGCTGAACGAGATCGCCGCCGTCCCAGAAGATTTCACCCTCGTCCTCGACGATTATCACGTAGTTGATGCCCATCCTGTCGATGAGGCGCTCGCTTTTCTGCTGGAACACCTGCCGCCGCAAATGCATCTGGTCATGACCACGCGCGAGGATCCGCCGCTGCCCCTCTCCCGGCTGCGGGCACGCGGCCTGTTGACCGAACTCAGGGCGGCTGATTTGCGCTTTACGGCCGAGGAAACGGCCGTTTTCCTCAACCAGATCACCGGCCTGAATCTCGCAGCCGAAGAAATAGCAGCACTGGAAAGACGCACCGAAGGTTGGGTTGCCGGCTTGCAGTTGGCCGCGCTTTCCATGCAAGGCCGGGCAGATATTCACGGGTTTGTTGCCGCCTTTGCCGGAGATGATCGCTATATCGTGGATTATCTCGTCGATGAAGTCTTGCTGCGCCAGCCGGAGCACATCCGGCGCTTTTTGCACCACACGTCCATCCTCACCCGGTTAAGCGGGCCTCTATGTGACGCCGTAGTGGGTGCGCCAGCGACGGATGTATTGGCATTTGACCCTGAGTGGCAAACGGCCGTTACTCTTCAAAGCCAGGAAACCCTGGAATTCCTCGAACGCGCCAACTTGTTTGTCGTCCCCCTGGATGACAAGCGCAACTGGTATCGCTATCACCACCTGTTTGCCGGTGTGCTGCAGGCCCATCTGCTGAAAGAACAGCCGGAAATAATACCGAGCCTGCACCGGCGGGCAAGCCTGTGGTACCAGCAGAACAATTTAACGGCCGATGCCTTCCACCACGCCCTGGCCGCCGAGGATTTTGCCCGTGCAGCGGCCATCATCGAACTGGCCTGGGCTGCAATGGATAGAAATCGCCAATCGGCCGCCTGGCTTAGATGGGCCAAAAGGCTGCCCGACGAGCTGATCCGCGTCCGGCCGGTGCTCAGCGTGGGCCTGGCCTGGGCCTTTCTGGATACCGGCGAGCTGGAGACGGCGGAATCGTGGCTGCGGCAGGCCGAAAACACCCTGGAAACAGAGACTCACTTCAACGTCGCCGACGAAAAGGAGTACCAAATGCTGCCGGGAACAATGGCGGCAGCTCGCACCTATCTCGCCCTGGCGCTTGGCGACATGCCCGGAACTGTGAAATATGCCCGGCAAGCCCTCGCCCACTTTCCAGAAGACGAGTACCTGCGGCGTGGAACTCCGGCAGCCCTCCTGGGGCTTGCCTTCTGGGCCGGCGATGATCTGCCGGAAGCCCAATCCGCTTTTGCCGAAGCCATGAGCAGCTATCAAAAGGCCGGCAACATCCTTTTTGTCATCACCGGCGCCTATGTCCTGGCTGAAATGGCTCTGGCACAAGGCCACCTCCGCGAAGCCCTAAAAATATATGAAGATGCTTTGCAGCTTGCCCAAGCCCATGGAGACGCGGCCATGCGCGGCGCCGCCGACCTGTACACGGGGTTAAGCGAGCTGCACCTTGAGCGGAACGATCTGGCAGCAGCCAAAGAATATCTCCGGCACAGCATGGAGTTCGGAGAGGAAGCGGCGCTGCCGCGCTGGCACTATCGTTGGTGTCTGGCCCAGACCCGTATTCAGGAGGCAGAAGGAAATCTGGACGACGCGCTAGATTCTCTCGATGAGGCCGAGCGGCAGTATGTCAGGGGACCCGTCCCTGATATACGTTCTCCCGCGGCGATGAAAGCCCGCATCTGGCTGCGACAGGGGAAGCTAGACGATGTGTGGCGTTGGGCAGCCGGGGAAGGTCTATCTGCTAACGATGACCTCAACTACCTGAGGGAATTTGACCATATCACTCTGTCCCGACTGTTGCTCGCTCACCAGCGGCGACACCTATCTGGGCATTATGTAGAAGAGGCCTCATCCCTGCTGGCGGGCCTGCTGCAAGCAGCCGAGGCCGGGCAACGAATGGGAAACGTTATTGAAATTTTGCTGCTGCAAGCCCAGGCCTACGAAGTTCAGGGCAGCCTATCGCAAGCTGCTTCATCTCTAGAGCGCGCCTTAGTTCTGGCCGAACCGGAGGGCTACGTCCGCCTCTTTGTTGCCGAAGGGCAACCGCTGGCGGCACTGTTACAGAGGCTGAAGGCAGAAGGCAGTGGGCCGAAAGCGTATGTTTCGCGGCTGCTTACCGCCTTCGGCGTGCAAGAAGCTGAACGGTCTACGGCCGTTCACGCCTCGCCGCTGGTGGAGCCGTTGAGCGAACGGGAATTAGAGGTTCTCCAGTTGGTAGCCGCAGGGCTGTCTAACCGGGAAATTGCCGGGCGACTTTACCTCGCTTTGCCAACGGTGAAAGGGCATAACCGCAACATTTACAGCAAGCTGCAGGTCAACAGACGGACCGAGGCGGTGGCGCGGGCACGTGAACTGGGCCTGTTGTAGTTGAAACCGGATATCAAGCCGTTATACCTGCCATTTTTCGCCGCTCAGGCGTGAACAACTGGTGATCATTTATGCCTAGATCTCCTTTGCACCAACAAATAGACACCCTACCCGCATTGGTCCGTGACATGGTAGAGCGGCTGGTTACGGAAATTGCTGCTGCGCTGCCTTACTCCCTATGCGAAAAGGTCCGGCGGGTCTTCGTTACCGGCTGCGGCGACAGCCACCACGCGGCTCTGAACAGCGAACTGGCCTTCGAGGAACTCGCCGGGCTGCCCTGCGAGCCGATGACGGCCATGCAGTTTGGCCGTTACGCCGCCCGCTTCCTGCCGGATACGGGACCGCGCAGCAGCCTGGTCCTGGCTGTTTCAGTCAGTGGCCAGGTGAGCCGCACAGCCGAGGCGCTGGCGCTGGGCCGGCAGGCCGGTGGCGTAGCCGTGGCCGTCACCGGCAATTCGGCCGGGGCACTGGCAAACGAGGCGGAGGTGATCTTGCCTACGGCCGTTCCGCCCCTCCCCGCCGAGCTGCAAGGCATGATTGTGCCCGGCACGCGCAGCTATGTGGCCTCGCAGTTGACGCTGTATCTAACGGCCGTGCACCTGGGCGAACAGCGCGGCCATCTTACGCACCGGGCAGCAACCCGGCTGCGGCAGGCGCTGGCACAGATGGCCGAATTAATGGAAGAAACCATCGCCCGCAGCGATCCCCTCGCCCGCCAACTGGCAGCGGCGTGGCTAGACGGCCGTGAATTTGTCTTCTGTGGCGCGGGACCGAATTTTGGCACGGCGCTGTTCAGCGCGGCCAAGTTGATTGAAGCAGCCGGGGATACGGCCGTGGCTCAGGATACCGAGGAATGGGCGCACCTGCAGTACTTCGGCAAACAGGCCAATACACCCACGTTTTTCATCAGTGCGGGAGGCCGGGATACCA
>JACKBU010000014.1 GCA_020634395.1 Ardenticatenaceae bacterium
ACGTTGTCGACGTAATAGCCCAGGGTGTAGTAGATCGCCGAGCGCATCAGTGCCGCCAGCCCGATCGTCAAAATTGCCAGCCCATACAACCCGTGGAAGCCAGTCATAACGCGCCACAGACCGACCAATCTGTTCTTGGTAATGATGTTTTTGAGGTCGTACTCTTTGTAGTCCATGTCTTATGCCTCTCAGAAGTCCATCCTGCAGGACTCTGGGTGACTTACAAAGTTTCCTCCAGGGCTGCTTTGCAAGTCTGATATTGCATTCTTTGGTTTCGTGAAAACCTTATACTCTAAAGTTTACATTTCATTCTTGACATCCAATGTCCAGTACTCCGCAACAAAAAACGCCACGGAGTCCCGTGGCGTCTTGTTTACAGGGCTTGCAGAAACAAAAAAGGCCACGGGCTTGTGATTTGCGCCGTGACCCTGTTGTTTCGCTTGCGAAAACTTACGTTATGTCAAGCAGACAGGGTCCATGGGCGCAGGGCACGGCTTTGCCAAAACCGCTGGGGACGATGTAGATGGTCATTAATGTGTTACCCATTTGCGCCACACTCCTTTCAAGATTAATTCTGCATGAATATGCAGCAGGCACTATAGCAAATGATGAGAAGTAAGTCAACCCCAAAATTAGAGGAATATCTAACGATCTGGGAAATTGGGACAGGAAAGGGAAGGAATCGGGCGGGAACATGGTTAGACGGCCGTTCCCCCACACGCGCATCGGAGAAACGGCCGTTTTTCATACTCTAACAGGCTGCCGCCTATCCCTCTTTGATCTGAATAACGTCCTCGACGGAGAATCCTTCCGCGAACTTGTGCTGCTGCTCTGGCGCGCTGCCGGCCGTTAGTTCGGCTGGAGCGTTGCGGCCAATCAGGGCAAGACCTGTGCCGACCAGCACGAGAGCGGCCAGCACACTGACCCAGCCGGATAAAATCAGAGCCATCAAGGCAAAGGCGAAGCCAGAAAGCACGCTCAAAACCATCCCGGCTGTGAACAGGCCTTTGGAGCGTACCCAATGGTTCACCACAAACAGTGAAAGCCCAACAGCCAGCAGTTCCACCGGCCAGGCTGCGCCCCAAACTTCCCACCAACCAGTTAGTGAGCAGAACAAAAACAGCAGGCCGTTAATGCCGATGATGGTGGCCGGCAGTAAAAACCAGACGTTGTGGGTCCACACGGCTGCCGCGACAAAGCCTAAGGCTACGGCAACAATCGTCAACGGCCACAGGTAGGACCAGATGCCCCACCAGTCGGTGATGCTGGACAGCAGCAGGAGGCTGCTGACGACAACCAATGGAATACCGGGGATGAACAGTGCGCCGCGCCCCCTGTGCTGCCGTGCCAGAAATGGCGCAACAACCAGCAGAATACCCATATTACCCAGCAGCAGCGGCCACAAACGGCCGTTGCCCGTCTCCAAACCAAACACCGGTAAAAACGCCCGGTAGAAAAATGCCTGCACGCCCCAGAAGATGAGCAGCAGCCCAAATATCGCTGAAGATCGTTTTGTCATAGTTGCCTCCTTAAAACATCAGGTTAACAAGATGACTTCAGGATACGCCAGCGCCGGTCAGGCTGCCTATCCGTTAGCTAACGTTTGGCTATCAATTCAGGAAAGTTGAGGGGGCAGCGGGTGATGAGTGGCGAGAAATTATAGGTGTGCCAGAGTAGGAGGGACGGGGATATGCGCACGGCCGTTTACCCGCGCACGAGAGCAGCCAGAGCTATCAACACCACGAGGGCATAAGACAAACGGCTGAACCGCTGTCCGGCGCGATACGCTTTCTGCCGGCTGATGCTGCCCTGGTTTCCCCACTTGACCGCCCACCAGATCACACCCATCGTTAGAAACACTTGCAGCGGCCACAAAAACGACCAGGTTGACCAGGCGTCTAGCAGGTTGGTGAAACCCATGAGAACGGCCGTGCCGGAGAACAGCCCGGCCGGGATCATCAGCCAGACGTTTCTGGCAGCTTTCATGAGATAAAACAGACCGCCGCCTACCAACAGCAGCTCTGCCGGCCAGAAATAGTGAAACACGTAACTTCCGTTAAAAATACCGGCTAGCATCACCATGATTAGATTGGCGCTGATTAAGGCAATAGCGGCTGTGCCGGCCGCTCTCCCTGCTGTTAACTCCTGGGATGTGGACCAGACAAGGTTTTGCGGAACGGCCGTGTCCTCATCGGCCGTTGGCTGGCGCTTCTCTGCTGCCTTCAAAGCTGCCAGTTCCGCTTCCAACTTGGGGCCCAGCGAAGCGTCTGTCTCCTCAGCGGCGAAGGAGGCGTTAGCTAGCTGCCCGCGGGCCGTGCCCGAAATCACCGCCACGGATTCGGCCGGCGCCCGCCCCGTTGTGAAGGAAAGCGGCAGAGAAATGCGGGTCGGCAGCGTGACGTCCGCTTCCTCGGCTGCCTGGCGCAGGACCTGGGCCATCTCAGCCGCACTCTGGAAACGGTTGTCCGGCTCCTTAGCCAATGATTTAAGAACCACGCGTTCCAGGGATAGCGGAATAGCCGCATTCACCAGGTGGGGCAGCGGCAGGGGATCGTTGACGTGCTTCAGCAAGATGGCCAGCGGTGTATCAGCCTCGTAGGGAGGCTGCTGCGTCAGCATCTCGTAAAACACGACGCCCATCGCATAGATGTCGCTGCGAGCATCACAAATGCCCTGGAGTCCTTGCTCTGGGGCCATATAGTTCAGCGTGCCCAGCAGCGCCCCGGAAACAGTATGATGGGTGCTGCCGACAATTTGGGCGATGCCAAAATCGGCCAGCACCGCCTGGCCCTTGCGCGTAAGCAGGATATTGGCGGGTTTGATGTCCCGGTGGATCATGCCCTCGGCGTGGGCGTAGTCGAGGCCATCCAGCACGTCTAGCAGAATGCGCACCATCTCGCCGTAAGGCATTTGCTCGCCGCGCACCCGGTAATCATTCAGGCGAGTATGCAGCGAGTCACCGTCCAGCAGCTCCATGACCATGTAATAGTCGTCATTTTCGATGTCAAAGTCGAAGACCTGGACAATGTTGGGGTGGCGCAGCGCGGCCACAGCCTGCGCCTCATGGCGGAAGCGGGAAAGAAACATGGGGTCGTCCACCAGATCGGAACGCAGCACTTTGATGGCCACGTACCGATCCAGCTTGGGATGGTAGGCGCGGTAAACGCGCGCCATGCCGCCGCTGCCCAATGGCTCTAAAACGGTGTATTTGCCTAATGTTTGCCCTTCCAATGATGCCGCCATGTTGTTCTCCGGACCCTGCGTTTTGATAGATCGTTTGCTTAATTTTACTCGTTTGCTGGGCGCAGGCCATTGAGCAGCAGCAGTGTGCCGCCAGCGATACAGATGACGGCCGTTACGCCGTAAATCGACGACCAGGGAATGCCGAGGAGTTCGATCACGGCCGTTGCTCCGCTGAAAAAAGCCAGCAGCCACAACCCGATGACGCTCAGACTAGGGTAGCCCAGGCGCAGCAAAAGCCGCAGCCCACTAACAAAAGCGCCGCACGCCGCCACGGCAATCCACACACCCCACCAGCGGAAATCGCCGAACTGGTTCAGATGAATCAAGCCCAAATTGTGCGCCAGAAAGGTGCCGCCCAGCCCCAGCACGGCCACAGCCAGCCAGCGCGTGGTATGGGTCCAGGCAACGGCCGTCGGGTTCTGACCAGAGCCGCCTGCTGTTATCAGCAGCGCTCCGCCCGGAGCGATAATCATCAGCGGCCACCAGACGGCCCAGTTCAGATTGAGCAAGAACATACTGGCGACCACCAGCGTGATCCCGGCGGCGCCGTAGGCCAGGCGGGCGCTGAGAGGGTAACGGCCGTTGCCCCTTTTGCCCCACATGCGCCCCAACCCAATCAGGGCCACTCCCGGCAGCACGATAAAAATCGCCCACCAATTTTCCACGCGGTACTTCATCGCCTGCAAACACAGCAGCAGTATGCCGGCCAAAAACAGCGAAAAACCGCGCCACCGATAAGAACCGGCTGGTTTGACACGAATAGGTTCTGTCGTCAAAGGTGTACTCATCGTATTCCTCCTGCGCCGCACAAACGCCGGCGTCACTCCGGCAAACGGCAATATATTCAGTTGTTGATGATAAGGGGAATAAGCACCGGCTGCCTATCGGTTAGCTAACATCTGGCTATCGGTCTAATCATACAAGACCAGTTTGTAGCCCCGTCCGCGCACAGTTAGCAAAAGCTGCGGCTCCCCGGATTCCGGTTCCAGCTTAGCCCGCAGCCGGCGCATCAGGTTTTCGATCTGGTAATCGTATACGCCTTCCTGGTATTCGGGCCACACGGCTACGCCAATGTCGTCTTTGGAACATACCTCGCCCTTACGCTCGTACAGATAGGCCAGTAAAGAGAACTCTTTGGGGGCCAGAGACACAAGCTGCCGGTTGACGCGCACCACGCCGGCCAGCACGTCAATTTCCAGTTCTGGCAGCGGGGTGTCCTGGTAGGTTACGTCCGGATCATGGAAGGTGAACAGCACGTCGCCCACCTGAATCTGGTCGCCGTCGCGCAGTTGCATGGGCTCCAGGATGCGTTCGTTGTTGAGGTAAGTGCCGTTGGTGCTGCCCAAATCTTCCAGGAACACGCGCCAGCCTTCGCGCCGAATCTGGGCATGTTCGCGGGAAATTCGTTTGCTGGTGATGACGATGTCGCTGTCCAGAGCCCGGCCAATGATGGTGCTGTCGTTCACCAGATGGTGCTGGCGTCCGGTGGGATCGGTCAGGAGCGGGGTTTGTTTATCTGCCATAGGTCGTTAGAGTGGTCTTGGGATGAGTCCTTCCGCAGTGTAGCACAGATGGGCAGTGCAAAAAAGCCGCGAAATTTCCCATTCGCTTACACTTTGGGCAGCAGGCGCAGTGTGAGGATTTGAAACGGCCGTATCCCCAGCCGTACAGTATCCTCTGCCACACCCAGTTCCTCCTGATCCTCTTCCAGCAGATTTGTGCGCCAGGCGGCGGCCAGGGCAAAACCCGTGCGCAGCGTGATGGGGCCGCGCCGCCGCTGGCTCTCGTACAGGCGCACGATGAGTCCACGGCCGTCTTCGGCCGGCTTCACCGTTTCGATGACCACGTTATCCGGCGAAACGGCGACGAGCGACAGAGCTTTCGGGGCCGAAGGCAGGGCAGAGGTTGCGGGCGTTTGCCCACCCGTCGCCTGAAAAGCGAAAGGCGGATTGTTCAGCGCATAAGCCTCGGCAATGGTGGGGGTGGACAAACGGCCGTCATGGGGCAGCAGGCTGTAACAAAACGTATGCGCGCCCTGGTCGGCCTGGGGATCGGGCCGGGTAGAGCCGCGCAGCAGGCTCAGACGCATGATCGCGCCGCCCGGTGCGGCATCCTGAATGTCGTGGCCGTATTTGCAGTCGTTGAGCAGGCTGACGCCATAATCGCCTTCACTGATGTCTACCCACTTTTGGGCGACTGTTTCAAAGCGCGCCCAGTCCCAACTGGTGTTGCGGTGCGACGGCCGTTCCACGTATCCCCACTGCACCTCATAGCTGGCTGTGGGCGTCAGCACGTCTACCGGGAAGGCCACTTTGAGCAGGGTGTGCTTTTCCTGCCAGTCGATGTGCGTTTCAAAATCCAGGCGGCGGCTGAAATGGCACAGGGAAACCCGCTGCGTATAGGTACTGTTCAAAATGCGCCGCCGGATTTCCAGCGTGGCCCGCAGCGGCCCTGTTTCCACCACGGTGATGGATTCAGCCGGTTCGGCCAGCCACACTTTGTCATCGTAGTAGATTTCGATGTCCCAGGCATCCCAGGATTTAGGCCGATCCTCAAACGCCTGGAACTGGTTGGCGACTGCGTCTGGCGGCAGCACCTCACGGGCTGTCTCTTTGTCATAGAGGCGCACGATGTCGCCATCGTCGTTGAACTCCACGCGCAGAAAGTCGTTTTCCAGGCAGCGGGGCGAGACGTCTACAGGGTGCAGGGCAAAGGCGCTGCCTGCCAGCGGCTGGATGGCATAAGGCGGCAGGTTCTCTGCCTGCAGCAAAAAGCCGCCTTCCACCGGCTGCGATCCGTAGGGGGGCTCCAACTGGAAGCTGTCTGGAATGAAGACAAGGCTGCGCAGAGCATGGCTGTTCGGGTTGATGAGCAGGGTGGAGACTTGGTGGGAGTGGGCAACGGCCGTTAACGCCCTCGCCAGCACACCTTCCGCCAACTCCCGGACTTCTGCGTACTGCGCCTGCGATTCCTCGTACACCGGGGTAATGCTCGTGCCGGGGATGATGTCGTGGAACTGGTTCAGGCATACCAGCTCCCACGCCCGGCGGATTTCGGGCTGGGGGTGCTGGAACGCGGATTCCGGGCATAGAACGGCCGCGTAAGCCGCGGCAAACTCGGCATTGTGCAGCAGGAACTCGCTTTTGCGGTTCGCCCGTTTGTTGCGCGATTGGGTGGTATAAGTGCCGCGGTGGTATTCCAGGTATAGCTCTCCCTTCCACACCGGCAGTTGGCTGCCGCTGTTTCTCTCCAGGGCGCGGAAGAAATCAATGGCTTTGGCATGCCGGATGCGCGGCGTCGCCGGGAAGCAGCCCATCTCGCGGATATTTTCCAGCATCTCGCGGGTAGGACCGCCGCCGCCATCGCCAAAACCAAAGGCCATCAGCAAATCTTGTGACTGCTCCTTTTGCTGGAAGTTGGTCCAGGTGCTTAGCGTTTCGGCCGGGTTGGCCCGGGCGTTGTAGGTAGAGACGAAGTGGTCGCCGGCCTCTTTGGTGGGGCTGAAGTGGGTGAGAACCCGCGTGCCGTCCAGTCCTTGCCACCAGAAGGAATCGTAGGGCATGCGGTTGTACTGGTTCCAGCCGATTTTGATGGTGAAAAAGTATTCCAGACCTGCTTCTTTGATGAGCTGGGGCAAATTCCAGGCATAGCCGAAAACGTCGGGCAGCCAGAGGATGGGCGATTCGGCCGCCGGGCCAAAATGCTGGCGGAAAAAGGCGCGGCCAAGCAGAAGCTGGCGGGCCAGTGATTCGCCGCCGCTGATGTTGCAGTCGGCTTCTACCCACATACCGCCGATGGGTTCCCAACGGCCGTCTTGCACCGCCGCCTGAATCGCCGCAAACAACGCCGGCTGGTCCTGCCGCACAAAATCATACAGCTGCGGCTGGCTCTGGGTGAATTTGTAATCGGGAAACTGCTCCATCAGGCGGATGACGGTGTGGAAGGTGCGTTCTGCCTTGCGGCGCGTTTGCCCCAGCGTCCACAGCCAGGCCACGTCGATGTGGGCGTGCCCCGCGGCAAAGATGTTCACGTCCAGCGGCTCACCTGCCTGGGCGATGGCCTGGCGCAGGCAGGCATGGGCGGCGCACACGGAATGGTAGAACGCCCCGCCAAACGGCTCGCGTGTATCCAGATGTTTAAAGGCCACATCCAGGCCGTTGAGCAGATGGCCCTGCGCCGGATGGCTGGCGTCGATAACCCTGGCAATGCCCAGGGCTGTCCGGGCGGTGACAATGAAGTCACGCGTCGGCTGGTCGATCTGCACGACCTGGCACGGCCGCATAAAGAGTTGGGTGGCAAAATCGCCGCTCAGGGCTCCGCCAAGGCCGGTCCAGCCATGCAGAGCCAGGTCGTGGACCTGCCCATCGCGCCAGAGCGGCGGGAGCATTATTTCCTGGTGGTGGCGATCGCAGGCGGCGTAGGCACGGCCGTCTACGTAGGCCAGCGCTTCCGGGTGGCTGAAATCCTCGGCGTCGCCCAGCGGTAAATAGAGCGCAGCCGGTTGGTCCGCGGGCCAGTCGGCTGGCACGCTGAACTGCGTCCGCAGAACAAAATTGGTGTACCAACTGCCCCAATACGTGTAAGGCGCGACGAGCGGCCACTCCGCCGTTGTCGAAAACGGGGTGCGGATGGCTGCGGGAGCGGATGGATCGGTAGGGCCGGCCAGGGCCTGGTAGCGAAAGGGCGGCAAATCAGCCCGCCGCCGGTAGACAAGAGGTTCGATGAGGTCGAGACGCTGCTGAATTTTATCAGCAGTCCAGCGTTGTTTGTGGATCATAGCGGTTTCCTCTTTTCCTGTGTTTGCCACGGTGGCCGCATTCGGCAGCCGGGAAGCGTGAGCCAGACGGATGGGGCTATTCTGCCGCCCGCCAGCGGCGGGGATGAGGCTGTCCATCCACGTAGGTGTTCATAAAGGCGAACTCGACGGAGAGTGTAAACAGGATGTGGTGTTCCTGCGGAGAATAGGGTGCGGCGCGTACAGCCTGTTCGCGCAGCTGCCCAGCGGCGGTCAGAGAGGCCCGGCCTCTTACATAAAACTCGCCACGGCCGCCGTTGGCGTCTTCCACGGAACAATGCAGGGTATAGCGCCCATCGCGCTGTAAATCTTTGCCTTTGGGCGATGTCGGTTCCATGAACAGGAACAATTGCTCGCCCAGGATGGGCGTTACCGGATGCACTCGCGGACCGCCATCGGGCCGCAGCGTGCCCAGATAGGCAACCTGGCTCTGAAAGCGTTGCGCTCCAAAGGCGGCCAGATCGGGGGCTTGTTGGGCAAATTCTTTCCAGGTAGTCATGACTGCTCCTTTTTCCGGGAAGCGTAGGTTAGATGGGCAGGCCGCTTGTTGCCGGTTCCACCATGCGGAAGATTGTCCGGAGATTGGTGTCTCTCGTCAAGGCGCTGTTGTTCCCACTTTTGCGCGTCACAGCAAAAGTAACGCTGCCAGAACGGGGATCAAGCAAAAGATCAAGCTGAGTTTGGCAAAAAAGCAGGGCGGGTTTTGGCGGAAGATCAAGTTGATCTCTGAGCGAGATCAAGTTGATCTCTGAGCAAGATCAAGCTGATCTCTGAGCAAGATCAAGCTGATCTCTGAGCAAGATCAAGTTGATCTCTGAGCAAGATCAAGCTGATCTCCGAGTGAGATCAACCGGATCTCGGAGTGAGATCAACCGGATCTCGGAGCAAGATCAAGCTGATCTCTGAGGAAGATCAGCAAGGGTTTGGGGAAAGATCCGCCTGGAGTTTTGCAAAAGACCAGCCGGGATACGCGCTGGAAACCAGGCCGGCGTTTGCAGAAGGGGTGAGGTGGCATGTAACACGCCGGATCAATTTCTGTTAAAATTTGGGAAGCAGCATCCCACTTTTACTGTTGAATCGCGAGCGACCTTCCAGGGGATTGAAACCTCCGGGAGGTCATTCTGAAGGAGAACCATGCGCAAAAAAGTCATTTTGATCACCGGGGCAGCCGGCGAAATCGGCCAGGCGCTCATCAAAAACCTGGCGGCTTCGGGCAGTAACGACGTCCTCAGCCTGGATTTGCATGACCTGCCGCCGGAACTGGCCGGCTATTCCACTCACATTCAGGGCGACGTGTTGGACCGCAACCTGTTTGCCCGGCTGGTGACCGAGTATGATTTCGACGTTATTTTTCATCTGGCGGCCTTGCTTTCTACGCGCTCGGAGTTTGCGCCGGAACTGGCTCATCAGGTAAACGTGAATGGCACCCTGGCCTTGCTGCAAATGGCCGCCGAGCAGTCGCAGCGGCGCGGCGAACCGGTGCGCTTCATTTTTCCCAGTTCCATTGCTGTCTATGGGCTGCCGGACCTGCAGACGAAGGCGCGTGATAGTAACGTGCGTGAATGGGATTGGAATTATCCGACGACGATGTATGGCTGTAACAAGCTGTACTGCGAGATGCTGGGCACGTATTTCAGCGACCATTATCAGCAGTTGGCGCGTAATCGCCCGGTGATGTTGGACTTCCGCGCCGTGCGCTTTCCTGGTCTGGTGAGCGCCTTTACCACGCCCTCTGGCGGCACGAGCGACTACGGGCCGGAGATGCTGCACGCTGCGGCGCAAGGCAAGCCGTATGCCTGTTTTGTGCGCGAGGACAGTGTGATTCCGTTTATGGCTATGCCAGACGCAGTGACTTCGCTGCTGCAGCTGGCGATGGCGGAGCGGGCGGCGCTGCGGCGGGCGGTGTACAACGTGACGAGTTTCAGTTTAACGGCCGTGCAGTTCCGCGATCAGGTTCTGAAAGCTTTCCCGGGAGCGCAAATCACCTTTGAGCCGGATTTGCAGCGCCAGGGCATTATCGACAGCTGGCCGGCCGGTCTGGCCGATAAGGCGGCGCGGCGCGATTGGGGTTGGGAACCGGCCTACGACGTGGCGCGTGCTTTTGATGAGTACCTTGTGCCGAATATTACCCGGCGTTATCAGGCTCCGCAGGCTGCCAATGGCCAGGGATAACACCCGTTACCGGTGCAGCAGTAAAGGAAACTATGGAAGACCGTAAACGTTTGACCCGCTTTGCCTGGTTGTCGATTGGCACGGCCGTTTTAACCATTTCGTTAAAGGTGGTGGCCTATTTTCTCACCGGCTCGGTCGGGTTGTTATCCGACGCGCTGGAGTCGGGGGTGAATCTGGTGGCGGCGCTTCTGGCGCTGGCTGCCCTGACCATTGCCGCCCAGCCGCCGGATGAGCAGCACGCCTACGGGCACGCCAAGGCAGAATACTTTTCCAGCGGCGCAGAGGGCACGATGATTTTATTCGCGGCCGTGATGATTGCCGCAACGGCCATCCCTCGCTTACTCAATCCCCAGCCCCTGGAACAGGTCGGCGTGGGTCTGATCGTGTCCATTATCGCGGCGGTCTTGAACCTGGCGACGGCCACGGTGCTGACCCGCGCCGGCAAGCAGTATAACTCCATCACCCTCACAGCCGACGCCCACCACCTCCTGTCCGACGTATGGACTTCTGCGGGTGTGGTCGTTGGGGTGGCGGCCGTGGCGCTCACCGGCTGGAATATTCTAGACCCGCTGATTGCTCTGGCCGTGGCGGCCCAAATTTTGTATGCCGGGGTCAAGCTGGTGCGTAAGTCGGCGGCGGGGTTGATGGATACGGCTTTGCCGGCGGAGGAAATAGCGCTGCTAACGGCCGTGTTGGACAACTACCGCCAGCAGGAATCCATCGAGTATCACGCCCTGCGTACGCGCCAATCGGCCTCGCAGCGCTTTTTGTCGGTTCACATCCAGGTCCCCGGCGATTGGACGGTGCAGCACGGCCACACCCTGCTAGAAAACATCGAGCGGGATTTGCGGCAGGCGCTACGGCCGTTGTCCATCATCACCCACCTGGAACCCATTGAAGATCCGGCTTCCTGGCAAGACATCGTGTTGAATCGGGAAGAGTGAAGGGGGTTGGTTTCTAAGAAACCGGCAACTAAACCACTAGCTGCCGTTCGGCGGTTTGGCAAAAGTGTAGGTGAACAGGCCGGCGACACCGCCCAGAATGGTGGTAATGAGCCCCGCCCAGACGCCAAAGCTGGCTAAAACGGCCGTGCCCGGCAGCCCCAGGGCATAATAAATATAAATTAGCAAAGCGCCGGCCAGCCCCCACAAAATCCAGCCCACCTGCCAGGTCAGGTTCACCTGGTAGCGCAGGCCGAGCGTATAGCCCAGGATGCCCACGACGGTTAGCCCGCAGAGCACGGTAAACAGCATGGTGAATTCCGAGAGGGCGATGCTGAGGATAGGTTCCTCGGGCGGCTCCAGGGGAGCCACGGCCGTAGCCGTGATCGTCGGCGCAGGAGTATGGGTCGGCATTGGCGTGTCCGTGGGAGTCGGCGTAACGGTTGGCGTGTCGGTGGGGGCCGGGGTGGGGGTAATCACGGCCACCTGTGCTGCCCCTTCGATGAGAATGTCTACCTCTTCGGAGGTCTGGGCGTCGCTGGAAACGGCCGTGATACGGAACTTGCCCGGTCCCGTGCTGGCCTGCAAGACGTAGTCCAACTGCGCCATGCCGTTTGTCGTGGGCACCTCGGCGATGATGTTGAGCGTGCCCTGAATCCGATCACGCTGAATAAACTGCACCATCGTGCCATCCGGCACCGGGTGACCATTCCGATCCCGAATAATCCCCGTTTGCAAACGCAGCGTGTCGCCCACCGATGTCTCCAAAGGCGCTTCGCTGGAGGGCGATTGGGCGCTGCCGCTGTCATCTATCACATACAGTTCAATCACCTGTTCCGGGTCCGGCTCCGTCTGTCTGGCGACACTGTAGCTGATGCCCTCAATGTCTACCGGCGAACGGCCGCTGAGCGGCAGCTCCAAAAACAAAGCGCGCGCCGAGGCGTCGATGAAAGCATCGATCTTGCTGTAAACCCCATAGTAGGCTGTCAGTTTGCTAATTTCGGTGCTGTCCAGGTAGTAGGGAGCGTTGTAGGCAAAAGCGATGACCTGCCGGTTGCGCAGCAGGTTCGGACGCTGGGCCAAAAAATCCTGAACTGCCTGAATGTCGGTATCGTCGAGCATGGCGAAGACGATCCAATCTACGCCGGCGTTAAAGGTTTCCTGTACCAGGAAGGCAGGCGGGATTGTGGGCGTTGGCTCTGGTGTACCCGTCGGCACGCGCACCGGCGCGTCTAACTCTGGCGTGTCGGTGACTTCAGGGGTGGGTTGGGGCGTGGCCGTGGGAATAACGATCGGCTCAGGACCGGCGTCCACAAACGCCTGCAAATCGGCGAAGGTGAAGCTGGTAATCTGCTCCGGCTGCACCTGCCCGCTGGCTTCCGGACCGTACAAGGTGAGAATATGTTGGGCCAGCGCATCCTCGCCGATATAGGGCTGGGGCGGGCAGGTGGTGCACTGCTGCGCTTCCCGCAAATCGGTAAAAATGAGGATACGGTCGCCGGGGCCGGGGGGCCGGGCCAGGCGTTCGGCCAGTTCTTCCGGGCTGGGGGAGATGAGGGTGATAGCCGACTGAGCCATGTCGAAAACGGCCGTGTCTCCTTGTCCCAATTCCTCTCCCAGATTCTGTGACTCTACCAGCACGTTCTCCGGCGAAAAGTCGCCGCCATACAGCCGCAGCTTGGCTTCCAAAATTCGCAGCACGGCTTCATCCAGGCGCTGCCGGAAAGTGGGGTCGGTAACATACAATTCTTGGAACCAGAGCACGGTGTTCTGCATGTTTTCCAACTGCACACTGTACGGCGCATCCCCCAGGGCAAAGTCGGACAGCATCAGCAGGTCGTTGCCAGCTAAAAAGGCATCTTTAGCCACCCGGCGGTGGGGAAATTCCTGTTCTGTATCGTCGTAATAGCGTTCGATGGAGCGGACGCCCAGTGAATCGGAGACGATCAACCCGCCGTTCTGGTACCAGGGGGCGAAGGAGGGCAGCCCCATCAACGTGGCCAGCGCCTGCCGGTCGAAGCTGACCGGAGCGGTGGTAGCGCGAATGTTACCCTGGAAGCCCTGGTAGCGGATGTGGGTGGAAAGCAGACCGTCAATGACGCCGGCTCTTTCGTCGTCGGTTTGTTGCGTCACCGCCATAAAAGGCACAAGTTCTGTTTGCAAAAGCTGATCCAGCGATTTGCGGATGGTGGGGATTTCCTGGTCGGTGGGGCGGTCGCTGCTGCCATTGCCGGGAAAATGTTTGGCGATGACGGCCAGACGGCCGTCGCTACCCTGATGCAGTCCGGCTACGTAAGCCTCGCCCATCAGCCCAACCCAGTACGGATCGCCGCCAAAGGAGCGCGCGCCGACGGCGCTGTCTCCGGCCATGACCGGGTCTTCCAATACGTCCAGCGATGGTCCCAGGAGCATATTTACACCGAGGGCGCTGAGTTCCCGGCCTACAATCTTGCCAATGACTTTGGCGTTGTCGGGCTGCCAGGTGGCGCCGACAGCCATGTTGTTGGGCACGGCCGTCAGGCCGTTGAAAATCTGGTCGTAGACGGGGCCGTCTCCTTCCTGGCTGATGGCGATGAAGAGCGGCACGGTCGTGTTGCGGGGCACAGGAGTGGGGCTGGGCACGGCCGTAGGCGTCGGCTCGTTTTCATTGATGGGGGTGGCGGCCAATTCCGGTTCCGTCGGCTCGACGGCCGTGGAAAAACCCAGCAGCGTCAGCCGCTGTAAATCGTCGGCCAGGGCTGCCACCTGGGCCGGGGCATTGTCAGGATCATCAAAGCCGGTGATGTTGTCATTGCCGGCCAGCAGCAGAACACCGCCGATGTGGTTGTTCAGAATGAGATCGGCAATATCGCTGCTGCGGGGGGCGCTGTCACCCTCAAAGGTGACCAGGAAAACCTGCCCCACCCGTTCCGGTACGCTCATCCCCTCAAAAATGGCCTGGGCTTGCTGCGTAATGGTGGGTGCTTCGTCCTGAGCCAGAACGGCCGTTTGTTTTCCCCCTGGCAGCACAAGACAAACTAAAAGGGCGACAAGCAATCCAATGCGCCAGAAACGTCTCATGGTGAAGGGTATCTTTTACGGGAAATAATCCCCGCCAAACTTCGTGTTGACCTGAAAATTATCTAACACAAGTTCCCCGTCTCAGGACAGGATGTTGGTCAGAAAGCCATACACGGACCAGCAGACAGACTTCCGGTCGAGGCAAAGCGGCGTTTTTACCCCGGGCGCCTGTCGTTCAAGGTTAAGGCAATTATAGCGTAGATTGCCCCACAGAACACCTGTGTTACAATCCTCCAACTGTTTTTAACACGAAAACTTAATCAGGAATACAGGCTAACCTGCCCGAAACTGGACATGAATTATCGGGCAGTTTTTTTGCATTATGTCAGAGAAAACGCGCAATATTTTAGCCATCGCCATGTTGTTGATGCTGGCCGGCAGCGCCTTCGTCGCCGGTTATTTCACCAACGATTTTATCGAGCTGCAGACCGGCGGCACGCTGGTGCGCCAGCGTCAAGAGTTTGATGTGTTTTGGGAAGCCTGGGATCGTATTCAGGATAGTTTTATTGGCGATTTGCCCTCGGCGCAGGCTCTGACCTATGGGGCGATTCGCGGCTCGATGGCCGATCTCAACGACCCGTACACCGTGTTCATTGAACCGGTAGCCCGGGCCGAGGAGCGGCAGTCGCTGCAAGGCACGTTTGGCGGCATTGGCGCGCTGCTGACTCGCCCAGAAGAGGGTGGCCCGATTGTCCTGGAACCCATCCCCGGAAATCCGGCCGAGAAGGCGGGGGTGCGCCTGGGGGATGTGCTGGTGGCCGTAGATGGGGTGGAAATTACGGCGGATACTTCGGTAACGGCCGTGCGCGACATGGTGCGCGGCGAAAAAGGTACGGTCGTTGTGCTGACCGTCATCCACGAAGGTGAAACCGAGTCCGTTGACCTGGAAGTCGTCCGCGATGACATCCTGGATCCTTCCGTAAGTTACCGGCTGATGGGTGACGACAACACCATCGGCTACATTCGCCTGGCCCGGTTTAGCGGCGAAAGCAGCAAAGAAGTGGCCGACGCCATCACCGACTTACAAGACCAGGGCGCCCAGTCATTGATTTTGGATTTGCGCAATAACGGCGGCGGCCTGCTCAACGCGGCCGTGGAAGTGGCCGATCATTTCCTGACGGACGGGCCGATTTTGTATCAGGTGAGCAAAGATGAAGGCGAACGGGAGTATAAGGCTACCAGCGAAACGCTGGCCCCGGATATGTCCCTGGTGGTACTGATCAACGGCGGGACGGCCAGCGCCTCGGAAATTGTGGCCGGGGCGCTGCAAGATCGTGACCGGGCCACGTTGATTGGCGACCACCAGTCTTACGGCAAGGGGTCCGTGCAGTTGGTCTATGATTTGAGCGATGGCTCGTCGGTGCACGTGACGTCGGCGCGTTGGTTTACGCCGGATCGCCACCAGATCGACCAGCAGGGCTTGCAGCCCGACATTGTGGTAGAAGTGACCCAGGCCGCTGTGGAAAACGGCCGTGACGAAGTCTTGAACCGCGCCGTCGATTTTTTACAAAATGAGAGATAGTAATGAATGAACCGACAAAGTCCTCTCCGGTAAAGTGGATTGTTTTGATTTTGGGTGCACTGGCCCTGATATGCCTGGTGGCTACAGTGGGTGCGGCCAGCTTCTATTTTGGCCGCGCCAGCGCCAGCAGCGAGCTGGCTGCAGACGGTATGGTAGAAACGGTAGTGGAAACCGTTGAAGTGACCCGGCAGGTGGAAGTTACGGTGGTGCAAACGGCCGTGCCGCCGCCCACCCCGACAGCCATCCAGCTAGAGGTAACCATCGAACAGCCGCCCGAACCCACACCGCAGCCCGACGCGACGCCAGCGGAAACGGCCGTGCCCCTCGAAAACGTCGACAACCTGGATCTGGACCTCTTTTACGAGGTCTGGAACATCATCCAGCAGCAGTATGACGGCCAACTGCCACCCAAAGAGGATTTGTTATACGCCATCGTCGGCAGTTCCGTGGAGACGCTGGATGACCCTTACACGCGCTTTGTAGAGCCGGACGTGGCCGCTCGCTTCCGCGAAGACATGGGCGGTTCAGTAGAAGGCATCGGCGCGTTTGTGCGCGAGACGGAAGACGGCTTTGTCGAGATCGTGCGCCCTATCGATGGGCAGCCGGCGGACCTGGTAGGTTTGCAGGCCGGTGACCTGATCATCGGCGTGGACGGCGAATCGGTGGTCGGACAAACCATCGACGAGGTGCTGTTGAAGGTGCGTGGCCCACAAGGGAGCGTGGTGACACTGACTGTTTTGCGCGACGGTGAGGAGGAATTGGACTTTACCGTTACGCGTACGCGCTTCGAGATTCCGATCATCGAAAGCCAGATGGTCACCGACGACATCGGCTACGTGCACCTGACGGAGTTTAACGCCAACGCCGAGGAGAAAACGCTGGAAGCGATTCAAGACCTGTTGGGACAGGGTGCGCAAAGCCTCATTTTTGATTTGCGGGATAACCCCGGCGGCTTCCTGGATCAGTCCATTGGCGTGGCCGATTTGTTCCTGGCCGATGGCGTGGTCTTGTTCGAGCGTAACAACCAGGGGCTGGAAGAGACCTTTACGGCCGAAGCGGGCGACGAGGCAGAGGACATTCCGATTGTGGTGTTGATTAACGCGGCCAGCGCCAGCGCGTCGGAGATTGTGGCGGGCGCTTTGCGGGATAACGGCCGTGCCGCTCTCATCGGCGAAACCACCTTTGGCAAAGGGTCGGTGCAGCAGCTCCACACCCTATCCGATGGCTCCGAACTGCGGGTAACTATTGCCCGCTGGTATACCCCGGCCAACGTCTCCATCAGCGACGCCGGCATTACCCCGGACATCGAAGTTGTCTCCCCGGATGATTTCACCCTGGGCGGCGAAGGCGATACGCAGCTGCAGCGGGCCATCGAGTATTTGCAGAACGGGCAGTGAGGGATGGTGTGCAGGTGTAAAGGTTCTCAGGTATTCCGGTACTTGAACACCTGCACACTTGAACACTTAAACACCTGAACACCAGATCACTTAAACACTTAAGCAAACGTGTAAAACCATGACGAAGACACAAGGCGGCATCAAAGTTATTGCCAAAAACAAGCGGGCGACCTTCGATTTTCAGCTTCTGGAGAAGTTTGAAGCAGGCATCTCGCTGAAAGGCACCGAAATCAAATCCATCCGCGACCATCAGGTGAACTTGCAGCGCAGTTACGTGCAGGCGCGCCGGGGGGAGTTGTGGCTGGTGGACATGCACATTGCGCCCTACGTGCACGGCTCCTACGAGAACCATGATCCGGTACGGCCGCGCAAGCTGCTGCTGCACCGGCGCGAGATCAACAAGATCATGGACCAACTGGCGCAGAAAAGCCTGACGGTTGTGCCGACGCGGCTGTACCTGAAAGACGGCCGTGCCAAAGTAGAAATCGCTCTGGCCCGCGGCAAACAAAAACACGACAAACGCCAGGACATCGCCAGGCGCGACGACGAGCGGCGTGTAGAGCGGGCATTACGAGAAAAGTATCGGTAGGGGAAACGGCCGTTTCCCCTACTTGTCTTCCCCCGGCAGCTTAAACAGCAAAAACAACGTCAGAATAAACACAAATACCACCAGCAGCACCTGCACCATCAGCGCCGAAGAGCGAGGCAGCGCCGTCGCTGGGGCATTCTTGGCAGCTGGGATAGCTTTCGGCGCGGGTACAGCTCCCTCGCCCACCGTCTCTACCACGATGGTTCCCTCCGTCAGCGTCAGCAAATAATCGATCACCAGCTGCAGTTGGGCCGGGCTGAGGCGGCTTTCATAATCGCGGGGCATGATGTTGGGGATGCACGGGCCGTTGGGGCAGTCCGGCACGATGAAGGCGTTGGGGTCCAAAATGGACTGGCGCAGATATTCTTCAGCGCTCAGGCCAGGGACACGCGACCCGGCCACCAGACCGATGCCGGACAAATCCGGGCCCACCTTATGGCCTTCACCCAGCGCGCCAATTTTGTGGCAGGAGCCGCAGCCGGAGTTGAGGATGATGTCCTCAGCGCCTTCGCCCTGAACAGGGCGCGGCGTAGGCGTGGGGGCGGGTGTGGGGGTGTCGGCGGGCACAGCCGTAGCCGTGGCCGTCGGCATGGCGGCCAGTTCCTCCTCGGATGGCTGCACCAGTTCGCCTGCCGGCCGGGCAATCAGGAAGGTCTCGCACATGTTGATGCCCGGTTCGGGGTCTGGCGAACACCAGTAGGGCTCGCTCTTTTTGCTCTTCAGCAGCGGCACCCACCACAAAACCGGATCATCGCCAGACACCGGGTCGCCTTCCATCCACTGACGTGGCGGCACAAAGGTGTCGCCGGGGCCGGTCTGAATAGGACCGTCGCCTTCGCCTTCCTTGTACTGCAGCAAAAATACACGGGCTTCGTCGAGGCCCAGCGGGTCGGTGCGGGTCATTTGCCAGCGATAGTGGGTTTCGCCGTCGAAGGTGGCCAGTTTTTCGCCTTCCGGCGACAGGTCGTCGACGAAGGGGAAGAATTCGCTTTCGGCAGCGACAGGCACCCACTGGTTGGTGTCCCAGGCCCAGACTTCGTCTCCGCCACGGCCGTTTAACGTCAAATCCACGCGCCAGAACGGCCGGTAAACAGACAGGTCGTCGCAGCCGGGGCCGTGGGAGACAAAACCGAGGTCGAAACGGCCGTCATCATAAAAGCGCATGATCTCTTCATAGCGGTAGCAGCAGATGCAGTTGGGCCAGTGGGTGAACTCCGTAAACAACTGGCGCACTTCAAAGCCGTTGCCCAGGTCCGTTACCTGCGTATCGCCAAAAGGCGGCACCGAAGCGCGGAAACCAATTTCGTCACGATAGCCGCCGGGCCAGCTGGGATACCAGGCCTCGATCTGACCAATCTTGGCGCTGGCAAAAATGGGCGTGCCTTCAAACGAGGCGTCATAAAAGTTAATGCCGTCGCTGGCGGTCATTTCCCAGCAGACATTCCAGCCGTATTCGTCTTCTTTGCAGCCATCGGTGAAGGCGTAACGCTGCGGCTGCGGCGCGGCCACCGGCAGTTCGGCCCGGCCGCGTGTCATAAAGGTGCGGGCCACGCGGTTTTGCTGCATGTTGACAAAGACGTGGACGATCTTGCCGCTGCCGGCCGGGTCCTGGTAGGTCAGGTCCACACACCAGTCGTCGCGGCAGGCATCATCGGCCAGCCAGCCCGACATGGGAATCATGGCCGGGTCCATATCCAGGCTGCCCAACAAGTTTTGCACGCCAGGATCGGCGGCGGCGATGTCCAGGGCTTTGGGCAGGATGAATTCGCTGCCGCCGGGGCGGGCGTCGGGATTGGCCCAGCGGTCAACAATACGGCCGTTGCTGGTGTTGAGGATGGCGTTGACCGTGCCGCCGTGAGTGTAATCGTAGAGGGAGATGTGGACGCAGTTGTGGCTGGCGCAGCCGGCGTCTTGCCAGGGGGCGGCCTCGCCGGCACCCAGGACAACGGCGTCCAAAAAGTCGTAGTCGTCGCCGCCGAGCATGGCCAGCAGGCCGGCATCGGCGAGGGCAATGGCTTGCATTTGCTGCTGGTCCAGGCGGACCTGGGTCAGGGCGGTCATATCGTACATCGCTTTGCCCTTGGCCACGGCCACGGCGACGGTGTTTTGGTGGCGATACTGGTTCCAGGCAAAGCTGCCGGCCAGCAGCAGCCCGCAAAAGAGGATCAAGAAGAGAATGCGACGAGTGCGTCTATTCACAAAAGGACTCCTTCGGCAAGATTTCAACGCAGAGGCGCAAAGCCGCAGAGATGTAGTGAGCATAATCTCACTGGTCTCATTGCCTGCGTGTTGCTGGGCCGCCGCGTTTGTTGTCTCTGTGGTGGAACGGCCGTCTGACGATCATGGCGCTGATTATACCGTGTGCCCTAACCGAGAGGTAACGCTGACGGCGCACTGCGGTGAAACGGCCGTTCCCCTTTTTGCGTAAAGAGAGTGTCGTTTATCAACCATCGGGGAGTTGACCACTGGCGACGACCCAACAATGGCAGCAAACATGGTCACCTTAGCAGAATTTGAAGATCTAAACACCCAATTAATTGCCACCCGTAAACTCATCCGCGAACAGGAGCGCCTGCTGAACCTGATGGCCTCGCTGGACGAGCAGCTGCGCGAGTCACGCCGCCGCCTTTCCAGGCTGGTCACGCGCCTGAAGTATGAGAAGGCCGACGTACAGGCTTTAGAAAGCCTGAGCGTAGAGGCGGTTTTTTATGCCTTGCTGGGCCGGCGCGAGCAGCAGTTGGCCCGCGAGGCCCAGGAGTACCTGGAAGTTAAAATGGAGACGGCCGCCTGCCGTCTGCGCATTGACAGCCTGGAACGCACCCTGCAGGCGCTGCAAGCCGACCTGGTGGACATTGTAGGCTGCGAGGAAGAGTATGCGCGGCTGCAGCAGGCGCAGGAAGCGCTGATTGTAGCCCTGGGCGCGCCGGAAAGCAGCCGCCTGGCGGAAACGCTGCGGGCCCTGGCCGTCAATGTGCAGTTCCAGAAGGAGGTGCGTGAAGCGGTAGAGGCCGGCGTGGCCGCCCTGGCGCGTTTAACGGCCGTCACCGATGCCCTGCTGGAACTGCGCTCCTGGGATGGCGTGTGGAGCATGGAGTTTGCCGAGGCGGGAAACGGCCGTTTCGCCCAGGTATTTGCGCTGGCCCACGAGGCCCAACCGCTGCTGGATCGCTTCCAGGCGGAATTGGTGGACGTGGAGCGGCAGTTCTTTAGCCCGCTCGACATGCGCATCCCGGCGCAGGCTGCGCCCACGCTGGTAACCTTGCCGGGCGCGCTGCTGGATCTATTTTTCCCCGAAGCGCAGGTTCCTGGCACGTTGCGCGATTGGTATACCTACCTGACCCAACTGCAGCGCCGCCTGCAACTGCGGCTGGACCTGCTGCAAGAGAGTTTGCAAGCTGTGGACGGCCGTCTGCTCCATCTGCGGCAGCAGCGGGCCGACCTGGTGGCCGCGTGCTGGGCGGCGGAGCGATTTGGCGGCTAGGCCCGACCCAGCGCCCTGGCCACATGATGCACCAGCCGCTCGGCCACGGCCGTTTTGCTTAGCAGCGGCATCTCTTCCACCACCCCCGCCGAACTGAGCAGCACCACGCGGTTGGTGTCGACGGCAAAGCCCGCGCCTTCGGCCAGCACGTCGTTGACGGCGATGAAGTTGAGGCCCTTGCGTAAGAGTTTTTGACGGCCGTATTCAAACGCGTCATGGGTCTCGGCGGCGAAGCCCAGCGACACGCGCGGGTAGCCGGTCTTCTCGCGCCGCTCCTTCACCGCGCTCAGAATGTCCAGCGTTACCTCCAGGCCAATGGCCAGCCCCCAGCCGCCGTTGCCTTCCTCGTCCTGCTCCGTCTTTTTGATTTTGCGGTCCGACTGCCGCTCCGGGCGGAAATCGGCCACGGCGGCGACCATGAACAGGGCGTCGGCGTCGGCGGTGGCCGCCAGGACGGCCTCGCCCATTTGCTGCGTCGTCTCCACGTCGAAGCGCGTCACGCCCTGGGGGGCCGGTTCGCTGATGGGGCCAGCGATAAGCGTGACCCGCGCCCCGGCGTCCAGCGCCGCCTGGGCCACGGCCAGCCCTTGTTTGCCCGTGGAGCGGTTGCTGATGTAGCGCACCGGGTCCAGCGCTTCCCGCGTCGGGCCGGTGCTGACGACGACGTGCAGCCCGGCCAGCGGGCCGGACCGGGCCAGGGCCAGGCGCACGGCGGTCAGCAGTTCGGGCGGCTCCACCATGCGGCCTAATCCGCTCAGGCCGGAAGCCATGCGCCCCTCGGCCGGGCCGACAAATTCCACGCCGCGCTGCTGCAGCGTGGCGATGTTGGCCTGGGTGGCGGCGTGGTCGTACATGCCGCCGTCCATGGCCGGGGCCAGCAGGAGGGGACAGCGGGCGGCCAGCGCCGTCACCGTCAGCAGATTGTCGGCAAGGCCGTGGGCCAGTTTGGCGATGGTGTGGGCAGTGGCCGGGGCGATGAGGTAGAAATCGGCCGTTTCGCCCAGCCCGACGTGGCGCACATGGTCGTCCAGGTCCCACATCGAGGTGAAAACCGGCCGCCCGGTGACGGAGCGGAAGGCCAGCGGCGTGACGAACTTCTGCGCCGCTTCGGTCATGATCACGTCGACTTGCGCCCCGGCCTGGGTGAGTTTGGAGGCCAGGTCGATGCTTTTGTAGGCGGCGATGGAGCCGCTGACGCCGAGAAGGAGTCGTTTATTTTGTAAAAGGGTGATGGGTTCCATAGTTCACTTGTTGGTCATCCGTTTTCCGTGGTCTGTGGGGTGTATTGTCGCAGAAAACGGCCGTGTGGACTAGATTCGGTTAAGAAATGGGACGCGGATTGTTAGGGATGCGGCGGATTTTCGCGGATACAAATCAGCTCTAACCGTTCTCCGTTCATTGTTATCTGTTGATTGTTAGGCACCGCCCGCACAATGCCATGCACTACCCGCACAGTGCCATGCACCGCCCGCACAGTGCCACGCACCGGCCGCAATGCTCTCATCCCCACGGGGATGACCATTGAGAACACGGGGATGACCATTGAGAACGCGAGGATGACCATTGAGAACGTAGGGATGACCATTGAGAACATGGGGATGACCATTGAGAACGTGGGGATGACCATTGAGAACACGGGGATGACCATTGAGAACGTAGGGATGACCATTGAGAACACGGGGACGACCCTTGAGAACGTGGGGATGACCATTGAGAACACGGGGATGACCATTGAGAACGCGGGGATGACCATTGAGAACATGGGGATGACCATTGAGAACATGGGGATGACCATTGAGAACGTGGGGATGACCATCGAGAACACGGGGATGACCATCGAGAACACGGGGATGACCATCGAGAACGCAGGGACGGCCGTTGCCGTGGCACGCTCAGCTGTTGGCCGCCAGGGAAACGGCCGTTTCCCCCTCAGCGTTGTCCGTTGCGCGCTCTGCGTTCGCTCTCTGCTTCGGCGGTTACCCCAATTTTAGCCAGGATCTTGCGCTTCACCTGGCTGTCGAATACCCGCCACTTCAGGTCGCGATAATCGTCGGCATGATTGCCCGATAGAAATCCGACTGGAATTTCAAAACCACCGGCCGATACTTTGCCGCCGCCATAATAGTGCCCGGCCGTATTTTTGCCGAACGCCTCTTTGATAAATTCATCCGGGTTGATGGTGAGTTTGGACGTGCGCATGGAGCCTTCCAACTTTTCTACCTGATCATTGTGGATCACAATGCCATAAACAATCGCCGTATGCACAATGCCCTCGGTCAGCAAAAAGTCGGCCGCCTGGGGAATGGCGTCCCGGTCTTCGGCACGCAGATAACCGGCCCCGGCAATCGAAAAATTTTCCACCAGAATGCGATTGCCCAAAGCCTTATGGATAACTTCCATCACTTGCTTAGTGTGCGACTGGTTCATAATCTGGTCCAACATGGGCGCATCCACAAACTGGCTCAGGTAAGCGGCCGCCTGGAAATCGGCTTTGCCGGCGTGAATAAAATTGTTGGTGTCGGTAATAAGACCGTGCATCAGGCCGGTGGCGGCGATGGTAAATTCTTTCTTGGCCGGATTCATCTCGATCACGCCCTCGGTCAGGTATCCGGCATAGATAGTGGCCGTCGCCCCGACAGCGCGCACGTCTAGAAAGGTGGGCTGCAAGCGGTCCTGCGGTTCGTGGTGGTCGATTACAATAAGCGGCGTGACGCCGGCTTTCTCCAGGGCAGTGGTAATCGCTTCGCAGGTTGTGCCCTGGTTGTCAATAAAAACGGCCGCATCATACTGCCGGGGCAGTTCACCCTGATACTTCACCAGCTCCAGGTCCAGCAGGCGCACCAGGGCAATATTTTGTTCATGGCTCACCCGCCCGGCATAGAGGATGTCGGTTTCAATCCCATATTCCGCGCTGATTAGCTGGTGGGTGTAGGCGCAGGAAATAGCATCCGGATCCGGAAAGTCTTGCAAGACAATCGCGTGATAGTTTCCCGAATGGGCAGTCAGGATTTGTTTTAGAGTGGAGGCGGAATGGTTGTCCTCTAGAAGCAGTTTAACGTTAGGAGTTTCTTGTTTTTCCATCATGTTGTTCCCATGTAGACAGCCGCGAGCCACGGCTCACGAGCTTCAGCGATATAAAGTTGTAAGCGAAGGCAGGCTCGTTGCCAGACGAACCTGCCTTCTTCTTTCCTTTACCAACTGTGTGGCAAGGACTAGGGTGTTAAAACGGTATCGACAACGTGGATAACGCCGTTAGAGGCGACCATGTTGAAGTCGGTAACGGGGTAACCGTTGAGGAAGACGGCGCCGTTGTCGCCGTGAGTGACGATTAACGGCCGTCCTTCGGCTGTCGGGATATAGTGATCGGTGGCAATCTGGTTGATGCCCAACCGGTCGTTGACGATGTGGTAAGAAAGAATGGTTTGGAGGTCGTCCTGGTTACCCAGCAGATCGTTTGTCTGGTTGTCGCTTAGTTTAGCGAAGGCCGCGTCGGTGGGGGCAAACACGGTGTAATTCTGTGACGCATTGGCCAACTGGTCTTGCATGCCGGCCTGCTGCAGCAGCGCGAGGAAGGTGGTGAAACGGCCGTCGGCCGCCAGCACCTCATCCAGTGTATTGGTCTGCGAGCCGCGGGTGGCGGTGTTCAGGGAGTTCGTGGGCGGGATCAAAACGGTATCGATGATGTGGATGACGCCGTTGGAGGCCTGGATGTCGGCGGTGGTGATTTGCACGTCGTCGTTCAGGGAGATCTGACCGTCGGCGCCGTTAATGGTGACCGGGTCGCCCAGCAGGGTGGGGCGGGTATCGTAGGTGTTCATGCTGGCGGCGGGGTAACGGCCGTTCACCACGTGATACAGCAAGATTTGCGTGCGCGTCGCCGCCGAGTCAGCGGCCGTTCCTCTAAAGTTAGTCATGGCCGCATTGGTTGGCGCAAACACAGTAAAGGGGCCGTCATTGTCCAGGTTATCGCTCAAGCCCGCAGCTTCAATCCACGTCGCAAAATCGGACAGGTCATCACGGCTTTGTAATACGTCCCACACGGTTTGTGAGGATTGTTGTTGAGAGGGGGCGTCTTCGTTTGTCGGGGTAGTTTGTGCCGATACGCTAAAAACTGCAGCGCTCAACAAGCTTACTACCAGCAACAAAACAAACACTTTTTTCATTTTCATCATATGTCATACTCCTTATCTCTGACTGATAAAGTTTCTCTTACCACGGTAACAGAAAGAAGGAGTAGACGTCATGTATCACGGTATAAAAAGGTATAGAACATCAGGTACAAATGTGGTGTATTTCCCAAGGCCGGGCTGGGTCCTTCCCGTCCATCAGCGCCCATCTTCTCCTACCTGCGCCTCCAGCAAGGCGGCGTAGGCGGTGGCCTCCCAGCGATTGGTAACTCCCAACTTTTGCAGGATATTGTGGACGTGGTTTTTGACGGTGCCCAACTCAATCGCCAGCCGTTCGGCAATTTCCTGGTTGCTCAGTTCTTCCCCAATCACCGCCAATACTTCGCGCTCACGCGGGGTTAGCTCGGACAGCCTGTTTATGTCCGGGGTTAGGCCCAGTTCGGAGCGCAGTTGGGCCAGCTCATTGACCCGGCTCATCAACGCGGCCGTCATTTGCGGCGAAGCCAGCGCCTCGCCCCGATAGAGGGCGTAGATGTTTTTGAGCAGTTCATCCATGGAACCGTCCTGCAGGACGTAACCGCCGGCCCCCGCTTCTACATAGGCCAGAATCGCCTTTTCCGTTTTAGGGATTCCCATGGCCAACACTTTGGCCGCAGTCTCGGTCTTGCGCGCGGCTCTGATTAACGAAAGCGCCCCGTCATCGGGCACGGTGACGCACACCAACAGTACGTCACACGTTTCCAGCTGGCTCAGTGCCTCGGCTTCCGTGGTCGCCCAGCCGATGACCTGAATGTCGGGTGCTTGCTGCAGGGCAGCCATGATAACCCGCCCGAACACGCGTGTCTCGTGGACAATAAGCAAACGAATCATACGGTTTCCTCCGCAAACACAAGTCGTTGTTCGCGCCCTAGATGCGGCGAACAACGGGGAACGGGGGCTTGTCAGTTCTCGCTTCTAATTACCTGGCGATGGTTTATGGCGAAGGCGTAGGGATGGGGATTTTGTAAGGCTGTGAGGAATGCCAGATATGGCATTTTTAAGCCTGAGCTTGTACTAAGTAAGTGATCAGTAGAAAGTTTTCGGAAGGCCCGAAGGGTTTGAAACCCAGGATACTCGGCTAAACTGATGCAAAACCCTTCGGGTCTAATTCCCAAATCCTTTTGCGGTTTACTTAGCAAGGCGTTGCTCTTGGTTACCTGTTGAAGATTATACCGGGTTACATACCTATATTCCAGGGGGAATAGATATAAGATACAGGTTGGTTTTTAGGCCTGTGCGGGGCCGTCTGTATCAAAAGTGTACCCGGCCTCTTGTGCCCCTGTTCATGGAAACGGCCGTGTCCCCTGTTATGGTAGGCGTGAATTTGACATTTGCTGCAAAGGAGATGCTGTCATGCAAAATTATCCCGAAAATGATCCGCGCCATCACACGCAAACGATTCAGGCGCGCCTGGATGACCTTATCGACCACCTGCGGCAGGACATTCAAAAAGTCGATGAACCCAAAGCTGAGGCGCTTTTTGAGACGACGGCCGAAGTTCTGGAAGGCTTAAAAACAGCCTATGCCCATTACGAGGAAAAGTCGGAAGCAGCCTGGCGCTAGGGGTTTGTGGCCCGCTGCCCTGCCAGTTGCTAGGTGGGAGGAGGAAGTTTGCATTCACAAGAGAGAATACGGCCGTTGGCTGTAAAACGGCCGTGTAAAGGAGTATTCATATGAAAAAAGTAAAACTGTTACTGACGCTGCTGCTCATTGGCCTGCTGGCCGTCTTTGCGGCGTGCAGCGCGGATGATAATTCGCCAAACAACCCCGATAACCCAAACACGATGGACCAGACAACAACCACAGCGCTGCCCCCAACCGAATCGGTCCCGGCTGCCGACACCGCCTCGCCGGCTGACGTCGGCGCGAGTGGGGAAGGCGGCGACATGAACGCCTGGCTGCAACAGGTGAACAACGACCAGACCGCCACGATGAGCCAGGGCGAAGCACTGGACTGGGGACTGGGGTACCTGGTTTACTATGGAGATATTTCGGAAGTCGGCCTGGATAATCTAATCTACAATGCGCTTGAGGTGCAGAAGCGCCTGGACACCGGCGCAGTAACCGCTGATAACATGAGCTTGCAGGCACAAAATCTGTTAGACCTGACCGATGGCATCGAATACGATCCCTCGGTGGAACTGACGCAGCAGGTGGCGCAAACGCCCGATGTCAGACAGACGATCCTGAACCGCATTAGCCAGGATCAGAGTGGTCTTTCGCCGCAGGAAGCGCTGGATGCCAATGAAGTAAGTGGGATTGTGGCCCTGAATTCCGCCGATACGGTCGGCCGCAAGTATCTGGTCTACACGCAGGATTCCCCCGACGACGACTTTTCATTCCTGGGCACAGTGATCGCTGCTGATGCGGCGCCGCAAACAGGCGGAGAACCGTACAGCTATCAGAATTGGCAAGAACTGCCGCTTTTAGGCGATGCCACCGGGCCTTTTTGGAATGATCTTCCCACAGGCGTTTCGGACGATCCGGCCAACACGGATGAAGGTCGGCCTGGCGTCCTGCTCGTCAGCCAGACAGCCTTTGAGGACATCAACCAGGGTAACATGGGGCAGTAAGAGTCAGTAACAAGTAAAGAAGAAAAGAAGAAGGGGGCAGAACGGCCGTTATCGTTCTGCCCCCTTCTTTGTTTTCCGATTCAAAGAAAGTTGGACCATACAGCGGGCTTTCACAACCCGCTTGCCGTGCTGCTCCTACTGGCCCGCCAGCTGCTCCCGCAGTTCTTTTTCCTTTTCTGACGATAACGTAGAGGAGATTAAGGTCGGGTCATAAGCGCGCAGTTTTGCCAGCAAGGCATCCCGGTCATTGGCCTTGCCAAGTACCAAAAGAGCTGAACTGTTGGGCTGCAAACGCTGTTTGATGGCTTCAATGCTCTTATCGCTAATGCCAAAGTCTCTTAACGAGGCTGTAATGCGGCCCAAGCCCGCGCCAATAGCAATGCCTGCTATCGGCCCGCCGATGAGGATGCCGGCCAACAAACCGATGCCCGCGCCTCGCCTGGTGTACTTGCCCTTGGGCGCATGCGTTTGCACCACGCGGATGCGATTCTCGTCGGCCACGCCGGCCGGGACAACCGCGCCGCCATCCCCAAACGAAGCGGAAGTGGGCGGCGCTACCAGGCCATCTTCCCCTTCGGCGCGTTCAAGGATGATGGCATCCTCTACTTCCACCAGACCGTCTTTCTCCATTTGCTCGATCTCTTTATAGACAGTCGAGGCTGTATCGAATCCCACAAAGGTTAATACAATAAAGTTATTACTGTCAGCCATGGCTTAATCTCCTTGGAACCCATCTGAGTAATTGACCCGAAAAAACACATTTCATTGACAATTGTCTTAACGAAAACGCCTGACTCATCGCCTTACATCTTGGATGCAGATAGGTTAACACAATGTCACAGAATGTCGATCCTTTTCCCGTTGACCCGGCCGTTACTCTGCTAACCGCGCCCGTAATTCAGCTTCAACCTCAGGGGTCAGGCTGGAAGAAACAACCTGCGGACTATAGGGACGAAGCTGCGCCAAAAACGCCTCCTGATCAGCCGTGTGGCCCAGCACCAGCAGGCCAGAGCTGTCTGGCTGCAGACGCCGCCGGATGGCCGTAATGTTTTCGTCGCTGATGCCAAAATCTTTTAATCGGGCCGAAACTGCCCCAATGCTGGCCCCTACTGCCAGCCCTAGCACCGGTCCACCCAGCAGCACGCCGGCCAGCAGCCCCAGGCCGCCTCCGCGCCGGGTATATTTGCCCTTTTTGCCATGCGTTTGCTTTACGCGGATCGAGTCCTCGATGGAGTGGGGCGCTTTGGCTGCCGTGCCGGCCTTGTCGGGAAAGGCCTGGGCTGGCGAAAGACTTTCCGGCGCGTCCGCGTCATCTCGCTCAAGGATGATGGCGTCTTGTATGGCAAGCAGCTGATCTTTTTCCATTTTTTCGAGTTGTTCGTAAACGGTCGCGGCCGTTCCCACTCCCTCAAACGTCAGGATAAGCAGCGTATTGTTCTCAGACATTGTCACACCTTTTCTATGTAGTTGGCCGCTGGACTGTTTTCCGGACGTGTCGGACAGCCAACAAAACGGCCGTTTCTGGGACCAGCGCCCAGGGTTACGATATTCGGCCACGGCAAATACATCAGTTGGAAAACCCGATTGCTGTCTCCATTATACTTCTTTGGCCGCACTATTCCCTAGAAACTTGTCAAAACAATGTAAGCCAGCGGTAGAAGGACGTGTAGTACCAAAAAGGTGCACGAATGGGGGATTTCTCCATCGTTCATCTTCCTTGTAAGTTCTCTTCACACTCCTGAGAAATGGGTTACAACTTTCATACATCCTTTTGGTGCTACGCAGTCCTAACCCCATTATTCTATGATGATAACGGTTTCAGATTATCAAACCATTCAGGCTGCTTTCGCCCTTAACAGCGAGTATAAGCCAAAATCTAACAGGAGGAATGCATGTCCAACCGGCCAGATAAACATTTACGGGCGCAATTACCCATCCCCGATGTGCCCAAACCAGGATTAACCACCTACGATGCCAAAGACCCGGATACCAAATATCCCCCCATCGAACCGCTGCGTCCCCCTGAAGGGGCACCCAACGTTCTAATTATCTTGCTGGACGATGTAGGCTTTGGCGCATCCAGTGCCTTCGGCGGTCCGTGTAACACGCCCGCGTTTGAAAGGCTGGCAGCCGGCGGGCTGAAATACAATCGTTTTCATACGACTGCCCTGTGCGCCCCCACCCGCCAGGCCTTAATGACCGGCCGCAACCATCATTCGGTCGGTATGGGCAACATCACCGAAACCGCTACGGCCGCACCCGGTCAAAACTCGCTGCGTCCTAACACAAAAGCCCCCATCGCGCTGACTTTGAAACTGAACGGTTACTCTACCGCCATGTTTGGCAAGTGCCATGAAGTTCCCGTCTGGGAAAACAATCCGATGGGGCCTTTCGAGCACTGGCCGGCTGGCGGCGGCGGCTTTGAATACTTCTATGGCTTCATCGGCGGCGAAAACAATCAGTGGGACCCTGCTCTTTTCGAGGGCCTGACCCCCGTCGAGCCGCCAGCCACTCCCGAAGAGGGATACCACCTGACCGAAGATCTGGCCGATCATGCTGTGAACTGGATTCGGCAGCAAAAAGCCCTGATGCCCGACAAACCATTCTTCGTCTACTTCTCTCCCGGTGCGACCCACGCTCCGCACCACGTGCCCAAGGAGTGGGCCGACAAGTACAAAGGGCAGTTTGGGCACGGTTGGGACAAACAACGCGAGATCACCTTTGCCCGACAAAAAGAACTGGGTGTCATCTCGCAAGACTGTGATCTGACTCCCCGTCATGCCGAGATTCCTGCCTGGGATGATATGCCCGAAGAACTGAAGCCGGTGCTGGAACGTGAAATGGAGGTATATGCCGGGTTCCTGGAGCACACCGATTACCACGTTGGCCGGGTGATTGATGTTCTGGAAGAGCTGGAAATTCTCGATGATACGCTCATCTTCTGCATCATCGGGGACAATGGCGCGTCCGCAGAGGGTACGCTAAATGGCGCCTTCAACGAAATGGCTAATTTTAACGGCCTGGCTGCTCTAGAAACGCCCGAGTTCATGCTCTCTAAGATGGACGAGTTTGGCTCGCCGAGTTCGTATAACCATTATGCTGTGGGTTGGGCCTGGGCCATGGATGCACCGTATCAGTGGACCAAACAAGTCGCTTCTCATTGGGGTGGCACCCGCAATGGCACCATCGTGCACTGGCCGAAAGGCATCCAGGAGAAAGGCGGGCTGCGTAATCAGTTCGGCCACGTTATTGACGTTGCCCCGACTATCCTGGAAGCAGCCGGTTTGCCGGAGCCGGTTTTTGTCAACGGGGTGCAGCAGTCGCCAATGGAAGGCACGAGCATGCTGTACAGCTTCAACGAGGCTGCCGCGCCTGAACAACATGAAGTGCAATATTTTGAGATGTTTGGCAACCGCGGCATCTATTACAAGGGCTGGAGCGCCGTCACCAAACATCGCACCCCGTGGCTGATGGTGGGGCAGAAGATGGTGGCTTTTGATGACGATGTGTGGGAGTTGTACGATGGCAGCAAAGACTGGTCACAGGCCCGCGATCTGTCTAAAGAAATGCCCGATATGCTGCACAAGCTGCAGCGCCTCTGGTTGATCGAGGCTACCAAGTACAACGCTATTCCGCTGGATGACCGGCAAGTCGAGCGCATTATTCCAGAGTTGGCGGGCCGTCCTACCCTCATCCACGGTAATTCACAGTTGCTGTTTCCAGGGATGGGACGACTTTCAGAACTCAGTGTGCTCAACCTGAAGAACAAATCGTTCTCGGTTACAGCCGAGATTGAGGTGGGCAACAAACCGGCCCATGGCGTTATCGCTGCCCAGGGTGGCCGGTTTGGCGGCTGGAGTGTGTACGCCAAGAACGGCACGCTCAAGTTTTCTTATAACGTGCTGGGCATTCATGAGTTCACTATTGAAGCGACGGAGCCGATTTCCCAGGGTAGACACCAGGTGCGGATGGAGTTTGCCTACGACGGTGGCGGATTAGGGAAAGGCGGCACTGTCACGTTGTATTATGACGGCCGTCTGGTGGGTAACGGCCGTGTGGACATGACCCAGGCCATGATCTTCTCGGCAGACGAAACTTTGGACATTGGCTATGAAGCCGGCACGCCGGTTGCAACGGATTACACCACCCACGACAGCAAGTTCACCGGCAAAATTCATTGGGTACAGCTTGACGCGGGTCAAGACGATCACGATCACTTTATTGATCCTGAAGAGCGCCTGCGTATTGCCATGGCGCGCCAGTAAGGAGACCGAAATGAGCAAAGAAAAGAATATTATCATCATAGCGGCTTATCAGGCGGTTGAACCAGCTGTGCAAAATTTTGAGGCACTGGTCCAACTCGTCAAAAAGAAGTCGGTAAAGGCTGATGGCATGATCCTGGTGCAAAAGGACCAGGACGGCCACATAACTGTGAGCGAAACAGGGGACCATCTAGGCCGTAAGGGCGTAGAGTGGGGCGGAGGCGTTGGCCTGCTCGTGGGTCTCGCCGCACCCCCGCTGCTTACTTCGGTGGCCGTAGGGGCCGCCGCCGGCGCCGTGGTGGGCAAGTTCGCCAAGCACAAGATCGTCGATAACCTGGAAGGTGGGCTGGGTGAAAATCTCAAGCCGGGGCAGGCCGCCATTTTGGCCATCGTCGCGGAAGGGGATCGCCTCGCGGCTGAACAGGCATTGGTTGACTCACCGGCCAAATCAGTGGCCGTGATGGATGAGGGCGGCGCTAAAGGTCTCAAGGCGGCTCTGAATGAGGCGCGGGGTAAATTCAGTCCGGATCGCACCGTGCTGCCCATCCCTGACCGTAAGTTTGGCGGCGCGATTGCCCGTACGATGGAAGATGCAGTGCCCGATTACAGCTTTATCCCTGGCCCGCAGCCACCGGAAGGCGCACCCAATGTGCTGCTCGTTTTGATTGACGATGCTGGTTTTGGCGGTCCGGAAGCGTTTGGCGGTGAGATTCATACACCAGCGTTGTCGCGGCTGCAAGAGATGGGACTGACGTACAATGCGTTTCACGTAACGGCCGTTTGCTCCCCCACTCGTGCTGCCATGCTAACCGGCCGCAACCATCACCGCGTGGGCATGGGCGGCATCGCTGAATTCCCCGGCCCCTTCCCCGGTTACACCGGCACGCGGCCACGCACCTGCACCGCGCTGCCCCGTATTTTGAAAGAAAACGGCTACGTTACCGGCGGATTCGGTAAGTGGCACATGACCCCCGGTCACGAAATGGGACCGGCCGGGCCATTTGAGCATTGGCCGCAAGCCTGGGGCTTTGACCATTGGTGGGGCTTCCTCACCGGTGCGGCTGGCCAGTATGATCCGATCATCACGCAGGACAACTCCGTTCTCGGTGTGCCTGAAGGCAAAGACGGCGAGTTATACTACTTTCCCGATGACATTACCGATAAAAGCATCGAGTGGCTGCACAGCGTTCGTGCCCATAACGCCCACAAGCCCTGGTTCCTTTATTACTCCACCGGAGCGACCCACGCCCCGCATCATGTGGGTAAAGAGTGGGCGGACAAATACAAAGGTCAATTCGATGATGGCTGGGATGCCTACCGCGAAAGAACCCTGGAACGCCAGAAGAAACTGGGCATTGTGCCAGCAGACACCGAACTGGCCCCTCGTCCCGATCCCTATCCCGCCTGGGACACCCTCACCGATGCGGAAAAGAAACTATACGCCCGCCAGATGGAAGTCTTCGCTGGCTTCTCAGAGAATGCCGACTGGAATATAAACCGGCTGATTGACGAAGTTGAAGCGATGGGTGAGTTAGAAAACACCCTCATCGTCTACATCTGGGGTGACAATGGCTCCAGCATGGAAGGCACCACCACCGGCTCCTTCAACGAAACCACCTTTTTCAACGGCATTGTCCTCAATGCCGAAGAGCAGTTGGCGTTGATCGAGAAATGGGGCGGCATTGAAGAACTTGGCGGTGAGTACACCGCCCCGCATTTTGCGGCGGCCTGGGCCCATGCCAACAACACCCCCTTCCAATGGGGCAAGCAGATGGCCAGCCATCTGGGTGGTACGCGCGATCCGATGGTCATTGCCTGGCCAAACCACATCAAACCCGACAGCAAAATCCGCAGCCAGTTTACGCACTGCATTGACGTGGCGCCCACCATTCTGGAAGCCATCGGCATTCCCGAACCAAAGATGGTTGACGGCATCGAGCAAGAACCGATGGATGGCACCAGCTTTGCCTACACCTTTGAAGATGCAGAGGCAGAAGAACGTCATACGGTGCAATACTTTGAGATGTACGGCAGCCGCGCCATCTACAAGGATGGCTGGTGGGCCTGTGCCCGGCTGGATAAGCTGCCCTGGGATTTCTCGCCGACGACGCTGGCGCGTTTCAAACCGGGCAGTGGTTACAATCCGGACGATGATCCCTGGGAACTCTACTACCTGCCCGACGATTTCAGCCAGGCCAAGAATCTGGCGGACGAGCAGCCGGAGAAACTGGCGGAACTGAAGGAACTGTTCTGGCAGGAGGCAGAGCGTAACCGGGCGCTGCCGTTGTTGGGCGGTCTCTCCGTGTTCTTTGGCATCTTGCCGCCGATGGACACAACCACGCGCTTCAACTTTGCCGGTGACGTGCAGAATGTGTCTACGACGGTGATTCCGCGCATTTACGGCCGTTCCTACGCCATCGAAGCAGAACTGGAAGTGCCGGAAGAAGGGGCTGAAGGTGTCTTGTGTGCCTTCGCCGACTTCATCGGCGGCTTCGCGCTGTGGGTTGATGAAAATGGCCACCTCGTTCACACCTACCAGTTCCTGGGCATCGACACCTACAAGCAAGTTTCCACCGAGCCAATCCCGACCGGCAATGTCACCGTGAAAATGCTGTTTGAGATTGATGAGCCAAAACCAGGGGCCGGCGGCAACGTCACCCTGTGGGCCAACGACAAGCAGATTGGCGAAGGCCGGATGCCCCATTCCGTGGCCATGTTGTTCACAACCTATGCCGGTATGGACATGGGTCGCGACAATGGCGGCGTTGTAGATCTGGATTATGAGGACAAAGCGCCCTACGCCTTTACCGGCAAGTTGAAGAATGTGGTCTTTGACCTGAAACCGGCGCACATGGAAGCGGAGAAAGCGCTGCATGAACATCGCGCCATCCACGAAGTGGCGGCAGGTGTGGCCGGTTAGGGATTTCGTTAAAAACGTTTATTAAAGGCCTGGCAGGTTGACAGGTTGAGGATCACTTTGGCACCCAACCTGCCAGGTCAGCGATTCTGATAGAAGGAGAAAAAATCATGACAACAGCAGTTTCGGCTTCGAGTTCGCCCACCGCAATGGCCACCAGAGCACGTCCCTGGTGGTTGCTGCTGATGCAAGGGATCGCCGCCGTCATCATTGGCGCGGTGCTGCTTTGGGCACCAGCCAAGACAAAGGTAGAGACCTGGCAGTTATTGGTGGCTCTGTTGGGTATTTATTGGGTCATTGCCGGGATTTTTGATCTGGTCCATATGTTCACTGACCATACCGGCTGGGGATGGAAGCTGTTCATGGGCCTCATCAGCATTATGGCCGGGGGCTATATTTTAATGTATCCGGTAGCGGCGGCCGTTGGTTTGCCACGCATTTTTGTACTGGTGTTGGGCATTTGGGGCCTGCTCCAGGGGATTGTGGCGCTGGTCCTGGCCTTCCGCGGCGGCGGTTGGGGTCTTGGCATTCTGGGTGTAGTGGGCATCGTCTTTGGCGGCTTCCTGATTGCGAACTACACGGCGCCTGGCGCGGGGTTAACCTTCATCTGGGCGGCGGCCATTTGGGGGCTTATCGGCGGCGCCATCATGATTGTTCAGGCGTTCAGGCAGCGTTCAGCCTGATCTAAGATTGACCTGTCAGATTGGTCGGCTCCGTCAACGAATCTGACAGGTCTTCTTTATTTATGTCAATGTTTCGGATGGATGCGCCAATGGTTGCAGTTGAACTGCGTAGCCTACGGCGGCAGCGTATGGTAAAGTGAAGGTTACTCTGACACCAAGTCATCAGAGGGTTGGCGTATGGAACCTGTTAAAGAAGCTGAAATCGTAGGCAAAAACATCCGTACCATTCGTCCTATTCAGAGATTCTTGTTGTTGGATGTGCTGCGTGACAAAGATTCGCGCCTTATTTTCTATTGGGCATTAGCCGTGTTGATCATTGGCACATGGATTTACCACTGACTGGAAGGTTGGAGCTATCTGGACTCCTTTTATTTTTGTGTCATTAGTCTGGCGACGATTGGCTATGGCGACCTGACCCCGACGACACCTGTGGCCAAGCTTTTTACCATCGCTTATGTGGTCAACGGCATTGCCATTCTGTTGGCCTTGTTCGACCGGGTGCGTGTGGTACGCACCAATTGGTCGGGTGAGCCAATAGTGTTGGAAACACATAATGATTCGTGATGTCAGAACGGCCGTTACAAAACTGTAAGGCCAGAGGGAAAAGAGAAAGCGATGACGTCTGAAAAAGAAAAAGTAGATGACAATGGGGAGGGTGCACCTGAACGGGCCGGGCTTGTTCTGGCCACCCTTATTATCGTGGCTGCCGTGGCGAACCTGCCTCTGGCGATGGCCAACGTCGCCCTGCCTTCCATCGGCGCATACTTCAACGCTTCTCAGACGCAGCTTAACCTGGTAGCGGTCTCCTATTCGCTGGGGCTGGCTTGCTCGGTATTATGGCTGGGGGCATTGGGCGATCGTTACGGCCGTAAACTTTTGCTCATACTTGGCGTCACCCTGGCCATCCCTGCCGCGCTGATCAGTGGGCTGGCGCCAAGCATCGAAGTATTAATCTTTGGGCGGCTTTTTGGCGGTTTTGCGGCTGGTATGGCCTATCCCACCACTCTCTCGCTGATCACGGCTCTGTGGGCGCCGGGGCCGCCACGCACCCGGGCCATTGCCTTGTGGGCGGCCATTGGCGGGGCAATCTCTGTGTCAGGGCCGCTCCTGTCCGGACTTCTGCTGCAATCACTATACTGGGGTTCGGTGTTTTTGATCGTGTTGCCGCTGGCGATAGTTGCCCTTCTGATGGCCTTGAAGTTTGTTCCGGCACACGTCAATGAGGCAGACGAGGCCGTCGACAATATGGGGGGTATCTTCTCCGTTGTCCTGATTGCCACATTTGTCCTGGCTCTCAACTTTTTGCCTGTTGCCGATTATCGTACGTTTGCCCTGGTTTTGCTGCTCATATCGGCCGTCACGACGGCGCTTTTTGTGTGGCAACAGCGCCGCGCTGCAAATCCTCTGTACGATTTAAAGGTGGCCGGACGGCGCACCTTTTGGGTGGCGGCCGTGGCGGGCATTATCGTTTTTGGCTCTTTGATGGGCGCTATGTTTATCGGGCAGCAGTTTCTGCAAAACGTTCTGGCCTATTCGACCCTCAACGCCGGTCTGGCCGTCCTTCCCGCCGGTATCTGCATGATTTTGGTGGCGCCGCGTTCGGCCAAAATTGTTGAGGCGCGTGGCTCTCGCCTGACCCTTCTTGGTGGATATGTATTTATTCTGTTGGGGTTCTTGGCGATGCTCTTTCTTTGGAAGGAAAACATCTCCTATTTGTACGTGGGGCTGGCCTACGCCCTGGTAGGTATCGGCATTGGCCTGGCCGGCACGCCTGCCTCACGGTCGCTGACCGGGTCTGTGCCGATTACCCGTGCCGGTATGGCATCCGGAACGGCCGATCTCCAACGTGACCTGGGCGGCGCGATGTTTCAATCTTTTTTTGGCGCGTTGTTGGCTGCAGGGTATACAAGCGCCATCGCCGTTCAGTTAGCGGCGTATCCGGATGCCGCCACCGTACCAGCCAGTGTGAGCAGTTCTATGGAGTTGTCTTTTGCTGGGGCACAGGCGGTAGCGGCGCAATATCCGCAGTATGCAGCCCAGATTACGGCGGCGGCGAAAGCCGCATTTCTGCAAGGGGATCAGTATGCTTATCTCGCCGGTATCATCGCGGTGTTGGGTGGCGCGGCATTGGTGTTTTTCCTGTTTCCCAAACACGAGGAGGAACAGAAAATGCTGGCGGAGTTTCATGCTGCCGATATGGCGCCCAAAACGGCCGTTCCGCCCGATGCAAGTGCCGGTATGCCCCAGCAGCCAGCATCGTTATAGGCAAAAATGCGTGCTTTGCCTGAATTGAAGGAGGATTTCCATGACTGATACAGCAATAAGCAGCCCGAATACTACGGAAACAAAGCAGCCGCAGCGTCAGGGCTTTGTTCCGAATGTCATCTCTGGCCTGGCGACCGGACTCTTCAGCATTCCCGAGGGTATGGCCTATGCTCAGTTGGCCGGCGTTAATCCGGTTTATGGTTTGTATTCCGGCATCGTGAGCACCCTCGTGGCCTCGCTGAGTACCGGCACCGTCCTGATGATGAGCACCCTCACCAGTGCCATTGCCCTGGCGACGGCCAGCGTCTTGCAGGTGTCGGGGATACAAGACAGCCAGATGCCGCAGGCCTTGTTCACCATTACCTTTCTGGTGGGAACGATCATGTTCGTGTTGGGAATTTTCCGGCTGGGCAGCATTGTCAACTTTGTCTCCAATGCGGTCATGACCGGCTTTGTGGCTGGAGCGTCCCTGCTGATTATTCTCGGCCAGGAGCATCACCTGACCGGGTACAGTCCTGTCGGAGCTAACCAGTGGCAAAAGACGGTTAACTGGCTGCAAAACGTTTCCCAGTGGGATGGTACGACAGTGGCCGTGTCGGTGGCTGTAATCATTTTTATGGTGGTTCTTAAGCGTGTGCGTGCCCTGGAGAAGTTTGCGCCGATCATCGTGCTGGTGGTGGCCTCGCTTGTCGTCAACTTCTTCCATATCCAGACGGAGTTAGTAGGCAGCATTGCCACGATTCCCAACAGTTTGCCCATGTTTATACTGCCAAACTTTAGCCTGATTCCCACATTGGCGTTGGGTTCCGTATCGGTGGCGCTGGTGGCGTTGGCGCAGGGGGCAGGCATCAGCACGGCCGTTCCCAATCCCGACGGCAGCAAAGCCAGCCAATCACGCGACTTTGTAGGCGAAGGGTTGGGTAATCTGGCTGGCAGCTTCTTCCAGTCCATGGCCACCGGCGGTTCTCTGTCCCGCACCGGCATCAGTGTGGGAGCCGGGGCAAACAGCCGGTTGGGCGGTGTTTTTGCCGGTCTCTGGCTCGGGCTAATTGTGCTGTTGTTTGGCAGCTATGCCGAGAAAGTCCCTCTGGCTGTCATCGGTGGTATGCTGGTGGTCGTGGGCATAGAGCTTATCGTGGCGCGTGTACCCAGCGCTCGCCTGGTATTAAAAACCAGTGACTGGGGATCAATTGCCGCCATGGCTATCACGTTCTTTTCTGCCTTGTTCATTCCTCTGCAGTTCACAATTTTTCTGGGGGCGCTACTGTCGCTGCTGCTCTACGTGGTGGCGTCGTCCCACAAACTGCGCGTGCGGCAGGCGGCCCGGTTGGATGACGGGGGATGGGAGATGCAAGATGCGCCAACAGAGCTAAAGTCCCATCGGGCAAATATTCTGGTGGTGCAAGGTTTGGATTTCTTTGCCGAAGTTCCTGTGCTTGAAGATGCTTTGCCTACGGCGCGAGGGGTAACGGGTGCCGTTGTGGTGCTGATCATCCGTGACATGCAGCATATTACGAGCACGGCCATCAGGTTCATGGAAAGATTTGTTGAACAACTACAGGCGAACGGCAGCCTGCTCATCCTGGCTGACGTCAATCCGGCTGTCCTAAGCGCTTTGGAGCGCAGCGGCGCGTTGGAAGCCATTGGTGCAGAAAACGTCATTCCGGCAACCAACCGCATACTGGCTGCGGAAGAAACGGCCTGGGAAATGGCGCAAAAATGGCTGCAACAAAAAGAAACGGCCGACCAGTAACTTGACCAGTAACTTGAGAGCGGGATTGAAGGCCATAACAGCTTCCGCGGGTGAACAACACCAACAAGGATTGGTTGCCAACATCTTATCAGGGTTGGCAACCAGTCTGTTTATTGTTCCTACCGGGCTGGCATATGCACAGCTTGCAGGCGTAAATCCTATCTATGGCCTGTACGCGGGTATTGTTCCTGTATTTGTGGCGGCTCTTGGTACCGGTACGCTGTTAATGATTAGCACATTGACCAGTTCCATTGCTCTGGCGACGGGAAGTGTGCTGCAAGTGGCGGGAATTGGGAGCAGCCAGATCCCCCAGGCATTATTCACCATCACGTTTTTGGTGGGGGTGATCATGCTGGTGTTGGGGATAGCGCGTTTGGGCAGCATTGTGAATTTTGTTTCCAACGAGGTGATGACCGGCTTTGTGGCCGGGGCGGCGATGTTGATCATCTTAGGTCAGGAGGCTCACCTGACAGGTTATGCGCCGGTGGGCGAGAATACTTTGCAGAAGTTGATCAATTGGCTGCAGAACATCTCCCAGTGGGATGTGACGACGGTGGCTGTTTCTGTGGCGGCGATTGTTTTGATGATGGTCGCCAGGCGGATTCGGCCTATAGAGAAGTTTGCGGCGATTTTGGTGTTGTTTGTGGGCACGGTGGCTGTTGGATTGTTCAAGATACCGGTTGAGTTGGTAGGGGATATTGCCACGATTCCGAACGGCCTGCCGGCAATTGCGCTGCCTGATTTTTCGCTAATAGCGCTGCTTTTGCCCGGCGCGGTGTCGGTGGCGTTTGTGGCGTTGGCGCAGGGGGCAGCCGTGAACACGGCCGTTCCTAACCCTGATGGTAGTAAGTCCAGCCTGTCACGGGACTTTATCGGTCAGGGATTGGGTAATTTTGTGGGCAGTTTCTTCCAATCTATGAGTACTGGCGGGGCACTGTCGCAAACGGCCGTTAGCGTGGCCGCGGGCGCCAAATCACGATTGGGTGGTGTTTTTGCCGGCCTCTGGTTGGGGTTGATTGTGCTCTTATTTGGCAGCCAGGCAGAGAATGTACCGCTGCCCGTCATTGGCGGTATGCTGGTTGTTATTGCGCTCGAGTTGATTGTGGCGCGCGTGCCCAGCATCCGGCTGGTGCTGCGTGTTAAAGCTGTCGGCGCGATTGGGGCCATGGGGCTGACCTTCTTTTCTGCGCTGTTTATTCCGCTGCAAGACACAATCTTTCTGGGTGCGCTGCTGTCGCTGCTGCTTTACGTGGTGGCCTCTGCCAGCCATTTTCGCTTACAAGAGGCGGTGCGTTTGGGCGACGGCCGTTGGCAAATGCACGATGCGCCCCAAGAACTAAAAGCCAATCAGGTGACAGTATTGATCGTACAGGGAATGGATTTCTTTGCCGAAGTACCATCCCTGGCCGATGAAATGCCTTTAGCCAAAGAGGTAACCCATGCTGTCGTCATTTTAGTTATCCGTGATATGCGTGATGCGACGAGTACGTGGATTAAGTGGCTGGAAGGGTACGCGGAAGAGCTGCGTGCGCATGGCAACCTGCTTATTCTGGCGGATGTGGACACGGCCGTCTTCGATACCCTGCGCGCCAGCGGCGCTCTGGAAGTGATTGGCGAAGAGAATACCTTCCCGGCCACAATGGAGGTGTTGGCCGTGGAAGAAATGGCCTGGCAAGCAGCCCAAAACTGGCTCCAGGCGCAGTCGGAATAGTTTCGACAAGGTATTTTTTGACTACCCAACCTCCAAAGATACAAAACAATGGCTGAAATAACACCTGAACCTATTCAAAAAAAAGCCGGTTCCTATGTCGCTTTTTGGATTACCCTGGCGCGAGCGGCGCTGGCCGTGGCGTTGGGATTGGCGCTCATACTCCATCCAGATAAAACCCGACCCATGCTGGTGAACTTTATTGGCATGTTCTGGGTAGCAGCGGGGGCAATGAACTTGCGTTGGAGTATCGCCGGTGAACGTGCCCGCTCATCTTCTATATTGGCCGGTGTAATCGGCGTTTTGGCCGGCTTGCTGGTATTGGGACGTTTCCTGATCGCGAATGTGGTACACGAGACGTTGTTGGTGCTGACTCTGGGGGGCGTCATTGTGCTGACGGGGCTGGTCCACATTTTCGAGGGATTTCTGGTAAGCAACGGCGATGGGGAGCAGCGGCCGCAGCGACGGCGTTCCTGGTCGAGCATGCTGCTGGGTGTTTTGGAAATGGTCCTGGGAACGACCGTTTTGGTGTGGCAGAAAGACTTTGGGCCGGTTTTTTATGCCGTGGCTACAATCTGGGCTTTTTTGGGGGCTTTTGTGCTGCTGCGCGAAGCATGGGTTAAACGAACGGCTCTGCGAACCAACCGGCTGCGGCCAGGAGGATGAATCTGGTTTAGACACAAGGACAACGATCCGGAGAGGCGTTTGGCGTAAGCCCACTACTTTGCTAAAATCGGAAGAAGTTGGGAAGCATTTGCACAGCAAGCAAGGTAATTAATGCTCGAAACGGCCGTTCCTTCGTACTTTTTACGAACCAAACTTCATCGCCCCTTGTTGCCATCGGACTACATACCACGACCAAGACTATTAGAACAACTTGAAAGAATTGTACAACGGCAAGTTGCCATATTAGTCGCTCCCGCTGGTTACGGTAAGTCCACTCTGGCGAGTGCCTGGGTTGAACAGTCTCACTGTCCTGGTGCCTGGCTGTCCCTGGATGAAGGCGATAATGAGCTGTTTGTTTTTATCGGTTATTTTGTCGCTGCCATCGAGTCTGTTTTTCCCAATTTTGGGGAACGAATATCAGTGTTAGCTCGGAATCCTACTAGGCCGTCGCTGCCGACTGTTAGTAATTATCTGCTCTATGAGATAGACCAGATAGAGCAGGATTTTGTGCTTGTATTGGATGATTTCCAGGCCATTACAAATTCTGACGTTCATGAGATATTGCAGGGACTCTTCCGTTATCCTCTGCCTCATTTCCATCTGGTTTTAATAAGCCGCCACAAACCCCCTTTGCAAGTTTTGAAGCTGCAGGCCCAGAGCAGGTTAGGAGAACTGCGGACTAACGATTTACGCTTCTCAGAAACAGAGGTTGCTGCCTTTGCCGAAAAGGCGCTGCCGTTCCCGCCGGATGCGGCAACGATTAAAAGTCTGGCGGAAAAAACAGAAGGCTGGCCGGTGGGTTTGCGCCTGGCCACGATTGCCATCCGCCGTTGGGGCCTGGACGAACACCAGCCGGCCGTTTTGCAGGTTGATAATCAATACATTGTTGAGTACCTGATCAATGAAGTTCTGGTCCGGCAGGCGGCGTCTGTACGCACGCTTCTACTTAAGACTTCGATCCTCGACCGGTTTACTGCTCCTTTGTGCGCTGCCATTTTGAACTCTGAGGCAGTGGAGCAGAAGATTCTGCTCCAACTGGAACGCGAAGGGATGTTTATTGAGTCTCTAGATAACCGACGGGAATGGTTTCGTTATCACCAGCTGTTTAGGGAACTGCTGTATGAACAATTAACGGAGCAATTTGCGGCGGCGGAAATTGCGGCGATGCACCTGCGGGCCAGCAAATGGTTGGCCGCTCAGGGCTACCTGGAAGAAGCCATTGACCACGCTCTCCTTGGCGGGGACGAATCCGCGGCGGTAAGCATCCTCTTTGCCCACGGACCGCTTTTGGTCAGCGAGGAGCGCTGGTTGTTGTTGGAGAGGCTGCTGAATAAGTTTCGGCCGGAGATTATCAACCGGGAGCCTCTGCTGCTGCTGCTGCTGTGCTGGCTCAGCCTGGCCAGATATTATCTGGCGCGGCTGGAAAGTATTCGAGAATGTATCGCCGCCGCAGAGATTGGGGCGCTGGAACCGGAGCAAAAGCGTTTTCTGGACTGTTCTATGCACACGTTTGCGGCTATCGGGCAAAACTGGGCAGGTAATTTTGAGCGAACCGTGTTGCACAGCCGTAAGGCCCTGGCCTTGATCCGGCCAGAGTGGCCAGTGGTGGCCGGTTATGCCTGGATACATCTGGGCACGGCCGTTCATCATTTGAAAGGCGGTGAAGCCGCGTTGGTGGCTCTTGCTGAAGACGAACACCTGGCGGTGTCTTCCCGCGACCGAATCTACAAGTATATCGCTGTCAGTTTTGTGGACTGGTTGACTGGTGATTTAACCAAGCTCTTCTACACGGCTCGAAATGGTTTGGAGCTGATGGGAAGTAAAGATTTACTGCTCAGCAGCGGTATCCTGCACTTGATGGCCGGCAGCGCCTGCTATGAGCGGAATGAACTAGACACGGCCGCGGAGCATTTTACGGCCGTGCTGGGCGTGAAATACGGCTATCGGGCTCTCCCTTTCATGTACTGTGCCATCGGGCAGGCGCTGGTGTATCTGGCGCAAAACATGGCGAACGAAGCCTGGGAGGTCATAGAAACGGCCGTTGAATTTTGCCTGGAAACGGAGCATTCATCGCTGTTACTCGTGGGCAGAGCCTTTCAGGCCGAATTGGCGCTTCGCCAGGGACAGACCGATAAAGCGCGACAGTTGATCGCGAATTTAGAAGGCACCTTTTTGTCCAAACTAATGCCCCATCCTTACCAACCGCAGATCACACTGCCCAAAGTGTGGCTGTTTGAAGAAACACCAGCCAGCCGCCAAAAAGCTGAAGCGGAATTAAGACGGCTGCGCAGTATTGTCACCGAAACCCACAACGTGCCCGGTCAAATCAGAGTGTTGTGCTTGCAGGCGCTTTTGTGCCAATCCCAAAACAAAATGGAGGCAGCCGAGGAAGCTCTGGTGCAGGCGGTGCGGTTGGCGCAGCCCGGTGGCTTTATCCGCTCCTTTGTTGACCTGGGACCACTAATGGCTGTCCTGCTGAAGCATCTTTATTTGCAGGGGTACGCTCCTGTTTTTATCCAGCAAATACTAGAAGCCTTTCCCTCCTCCAGGCCGGCCCCAAACACCACGCCCCCTCTTCTCCTCATCGAATCGTTAACTGATCGCGAAATGGAAGTGCTGAACTTGCTCGCTCAGCGCCTGAGCAATAAAGAGATTTCCAAAATGCTGGTTATTTCACCGGAAACGGTAAAGCGGCACACAAGCAACATTTATCAGAAACTCCAGGTAAAGAATCGTCGCCAGGCGGTTGCCAAAGCCTATTCTCTAAACCTCCTTGTGGATGTGGCCTGATCCATACCAGATTTACCTCGTCCTCAACCCCCAAAGTTACTACAACTTTTATACACCTTTATGGCACTGTCGATTGACCATGGATTAACGTACTCTTTTCATCATGATGAACTACGTAAGAGTGGTTCGTTCGGTGGCAGTAAAAGGACGATGGGCGATGAGTACGTTATTGGTTTTGACTTTTGATAATAAAACCGGCGCTCGCGTAATGGTTGACCAGGTCCAAACTTTGCAAAGACAGCAGTTAATCACCCTAGCTGACGCAGCCACAGTCATTCGCCAAGAGGACGGAAGGATCAAGATAAAGCAGTTAAACAATCTGGTGGGGGCCGGTGCTTTCGGTGGAGCATTCTGGGGCTTGTTCGTTGGTACGCTTTTCTGGTCATCCTGGCTGGACCCGGCCAAAGCCGATTGTGCTCCTCCCAAAACACCAAACTGCGGCCTTGACGAGGCCTTCATGTTAGAAGTGCATAGTGCCATTAAAGCGGGCTATTCGGCGCTTTTCATGATAGTGGCTTATGTGGCCAACGAAGAAGTGTATGTCACACTGGCGGAAAATACTGCTACGTTCCAAAAAGTCTATCTTAGCCCCGAAAGTGAAGCAATGTTAAGTGAAGCGTTTGGCGTTGTGGAGGAGTTTTGATCAAGCGTTTCGCCCCCGTGACTTCATCAACCGGGGAAGAATATTTGCCGCCTTTGTCAGTCCGCTTTTACGGAAAGCAAGGGATCTGATCTCTGAAGCGGTTGGTTTGTTGGGTTCATGGCGAGACTGGCAAACAGCACAATCTCGCACACGTTAGTTATAGAAAACGATATATCATATAGGAGGTATACAAAATGTTGAAGTATGGACCTGTGGATGTGGTCGTCCTGGCATTTGGCGAGCCACAGTTTGACGGCTCCATCTTGACGGCTCTTGAACAACAGGCTGCAACCGGAACCATTCGGGTGCTTGATGCCATGGTGTTGTTCAAGGATGAAGATGGAAAGCAGTGGCAGCTCGATTTGGAGGATTTGCCAGAGGAGGAGAAGACGGCCGTTGGGTTTATCGAGACGGGTACGCGCGGGCTGTTCGACACCGAAGACGCCGAGACATTATGGGAAGGTATGGTCCCCGGTTCTGGCGTTCTGGCGTTGGCAATTGAGCATGCCTGGGCAGTTTCTCTGGTGAATGCTATTGCCGAAAATGGCGTAGAAGTCGCTTTGAACTTCCGTGTACCGGCTCCGATTGTAGATGAAGCATTTGCTTCACTTTCTGTATCTTAACTCAAGGAGGTTATCATGCCAGGATTAGTACGAGGTATGGCGCGAACGGCCGCTGTAGTGGGCACTGCCACAGCCACCCGTAACGCAATAAACCGCCGCCAGGCAGATAAGAATGTAGCCGCTTATTCCAATGCCATGGAGCATCAGGCGTCGCAGCAGTATGCGCCCCCACCACAGCAGTATGCCCCACCACCGGCAGAGGAATACTATGCCCCGCCTTCTCAGGAGGATGTGATTACTCAGCTGGAGCGCCTGGGCGCTCTTAAGGCTCAGGGCATTCTTACTGAAGAGGAGTTTGCGGCAGAGAAAGCCAAGTTGCTTGGCTAACGGCCGTCTAAACCACTATCCACATCGTTAGCAGGGACTTTATTGAGGCGAAGACGGATTGAAACTTCTCCGCCTCGCCCCATACAAGGAGGATTAGCAATGTGTTGTGCCTTTTTAGCGCTTGTGTTATTTGGCCCCCGTCTGTTTGGCGTGTTTTGGTGGATTTTCCAGCCCCTGCGCTGGCAAGCCGCGTTTAACAACTGGATCGGCCTCTATTGGATCTGGCCCACGCTCGGGATTGTTTTCCTTCCCTGGACGACGATCATGTATGTGATTGTGGCGCCCGGCGGTGTGAATGGCTGGGATTGGCTCTGGATTGGGCTGATGCTGCTGGCGGACATAGCCTCTTATACCGGCGGTTTCGGCCGCAAGCGTATCCCTGGTTACGAAGGGTATTAACCTCTGACCGGTAATCGGCAAAAAGCGAGCAAGCATTCGCTTGAAAGCTTTTTGCCGATTTTTCCTGTGTGGTCGGGGTATAACTTGGTGCAGCGACAAGATTTTGATATTCTATGACGAGAGTCAAAAAATTGCGGCGTCCTGATGATCAAGTTTAGTCGTTGCTTGATCAAGCCATCTCCAATACCTTTGGGGTTTTCCTAATAGCTGCACAATTTGCGTAACCGGCGAGTCTCAATGAAATCTTTCGTACCTATTCTTAGCTGGCTTCCTGCTTATCAGGGCAAACTGCTGCGTGGCGACGTGATTGCCGCGTTAACCGTGTGGGCATTGTTAGTGCCAGAAGCAATGGCATACGCGGGCATTGCCGGGCTGCCGCCAGAAACCGGTTTGTATACAGCGCCGCTGGCGCTGATAGCCTATGCTATTTTTGGTACTTCGCGCCATCTGAGTGTTGGCCCAAGTTCCACCGTCGCAGCACTTTCTTTTACGGTAGTGGCTGGATTGGCCGTGATTGGTTCTGGCGAATTTTTGCTGTTATCGGTGACGCTGGCTCTGGTTACCGGGTTACTGCTCATCGCCGCCAGTTTTTTGCGGCTGGGTGTGATGGCGGATTTTTTGTCGCGGCCGGTGCTGGACGGGTTTGTAGTGGGGGTGGCTATTTCTATTGCCGTAGGGCAGTTGGATAAGATTTTGGGGTATGAACCCAAGTCTACTTATAGTTTTGTGCCGGAAGTGTTGTTGTTTATCCGTGACATCACCCTGATTCATTGGCCTACATTTTTAGTGGGGACGGTCAGCCTGGGTCTGTTGTTTGCGCTGCACAAATTTGTGCCCAAGATTCCAGCCGCGTTGGTGGTGTTGTTCTTGTCCATTATTCTTTCCAGCCTGATGGATTTTGCGGCGATGGGAATTCATATTGTAGGGCAGATTCCGGCTTCGCTGCCGCCTTTTGGTTTGCCAGAAGGGTTGTCCTTGCAGGATATGCTGTCTGTTATGGTGGGAGCTGGTGGGGTCGCGTTGGTAGCGTTCGCGGAATCGGTAGCCATTGCCCGCTCGATAGCGACCCGATTTGGGTATGAAGTGCGGGCGGATCAGGAACTGCTGGCTGTGGGGGCGGCTAATTTGGGGGCGGGTTTTTGTGGCGGATTTGTGGTGGATGGCAGTATGTCCAAAACGGCCGCGTCGGTGGAGTCCGGGGCGCAGTCGCAAATGGTTTCCATCATCGCGGCGGTGGCTATTTTGATTACGGCCGTTGCCCTGACCCCGCTCTTTTACAGCCTGCCAGAGGCTACGTTGGGGGCCATCGTCATCCATGCCGTCTGGCACTCCATCAACCTGCGAAAAGTAGGGCAATATCGCGGCATTACAACGCTTGACTACGCAACGGCCGTTGTGGCTTTGGGAGGCGTGCTGCTGTTGGGCTTGCTGCAAGGTTTGCTGCTGGCAACCTTTCTGGCGCTGGTCGTGTTGTTGTTTGGCACCAAACGGCGCAATACGGCCGTGTTGGGGAAGGTGCCGGGCACGACCGTTTTCCGCAGCATCGAAAACTATCCGGATGGGGAAACCTTTCCGGGACTCGTCATTCTACGCTTTGATGGGGCCTTGTTCTTTGCCAACGCCCCGGATTTTATTTCTGCGGCCCGACAGGCTTTAACGACGGCCCAATCACCGCCAAAAGTTGTCTTGATAGATGGGGAAAGCATGAACGGCATTGACGCCACCGCCGCCATCATGTTGATGGAGTTTCAAGAAGAACTGACGCGAACAGGCATTGAACTGCGCCTGTGCCGCATGAAAACGGAGATTATGAAGATCATTCAGCGCACAGAATTGTATGCCACCATCCCCCCGGAGCACTATTATCTGACGGTGGAAGAAGCAGTTAAGGCATATCTGACCGATACACAACAGAGCAGCAATGGCCGTGTTAAGGAACCCGCTTCGACTAAAATATGATCGCCAGAACCTCGCCTCTGATTTAACGGCAGGTGTCGCTTCCGCCTTTGTCACCATACCCGATGGTCTGGCTTCGGCAATACTGGCCGGCGTCAATCCCATGCAGGGGTTGTATGCCTTGATGGTTGGCACGCCCATTGCCGCTTTTACGCTTAGTTCGCAGTTTATGTACGTGGGTAACACAGGCGCTATGGCTGTGGCTACCGGGGATGCCCTGGCCGATGTTTCTGGTGTGGATGTGCTGCAGGCGCTGGCCATACTAACCCTGATGGTGGGCGTTATCCAGTTTCTTTTGGGCATTCTGCGGCTGGGCGGCATCACCAAATTTGTGTCTAACGCCGTCATGGTTGGATTTATGACTGGCATAGCCCTGCTGATTATTTTGGGCCAGCTCAAAACGTTTACCGGGTACACCAGCCCTTATAACAACGATGTGCTGGCAGGATTGGACACGCTGCTTCATTTTAACCAGTGGGATTTGGGAACTTTTTTTGTTGGCGCCCTGACCATTGCCTTAATTGTCGGATTGGGTAAAACGCGGCTGAAAGACTTTAACATGATTCTGGCTATTTTGGCGGCTTCGGTGGTAACGGCCGTTTTTAGCCTCAGCTCTGTGGAAACCATTGGCGACATCGCCGATATCCCGCGCGGTTTTCCTTCCTTAACCCTGCCCGATTTCTCATTAATTCCACTGCTGCTCCCGTCGGCCTTGGCCTTAGCCCTCATTGGGCTGGTACAGGCTGTGGGGGTTAGTAAAACGGTACCCAACTCCGACGGCAACTTTCCCGACGCTTCGCGCGATTTTGCCGGCCAGGGCCTGGCCAACATTGGCAGCGGCCTCGTGGGTGGGCTGCCCATTGGCGGCACCATGTCTGAAACCTCTGTGAGCATGAGCGCCGGCGCGAAAACGCGCTTTGCCAACATCTTTTCGGGCATTCTCATTATCACCGTGGTGCTGCTGTTTGGAAATCTTGTAGAGCGCATCGCCATGCCGGCCGTGGCGGCGCTGCTCATGGTGGCCGGCTATGAAGCCATCAAGATTAGTGAAATTGAAGATGTCCGGGATATCGGCATTGGGCCGCGGGCCATCATGCTGGTGACTTTTATGGCGACCATGATCTGGCCACTGCAGTATGCGGTCCTCGTGGGCGTTATCTTATCTGTGCTGCAATATTTAGGACAGTCGGCGGCTGATGTGCGGCTGGGCGCGCTGGTTCCGCAACCCGATGGCTATGTGTTGGAAACGGATCCTCCAGAAGTACTGGAATCGTACAGCGTGATTTTGCTGCGAGTATATGGCAGTGTTTTTTATGCGGCAGCTTCCAGACTGGAGGAACTACTACCGGCGCCCCAGCAAGCGGTAGGAGCGGTGGTTATTTTAAATTTGCGCGGGGCGGATCGGGTAGGCAGCACCTTCATCAAGGTGCTTGAGCGGTATGCTCTCAAGCTTAGAGTGCACGGCAGCAAATTGATGCTGACCGGTGTTCATAAACGCGTTCTGGAGCAGATTGAAAAGACAGAAACGACGGAGTCGATTGCCCGTGATGATATTTTCCTGGCGGATGAACGACTCATGTTTGCTACCTGGCAGGCATGGTCGGCGGCTCAGGCGTGGGTCGCGGCCCAACGAGGAGCGGTGGCGAAGCCAGAAGAAGCAGATGTGAACGTGCAGCAGTAACAGGCTGCGGCGTGCAGCCAGATTATTATTGACTTTTTGGTGAGTGCCAGACCACCAGTCTTGGCGTGGTTTGGGCAAATTTAGTGAAAGGAGAGTGAAACTATGTTAAGAAGACGAGCGGGAGAACCAGGTCCGGGACCAGCGCGCGGTCCGGTCCGGGGTGGCGGGGCAACCCGCTACCAGATGCGGCAGCGTATGTTTGCCATTGGCGATGATTTCTTTATTGAAGATCAAAACGGCCGTCGCGTTTTCAAAGTCGATGGTAAAGCCTTACGAGTCCGTTCTACGCTGCTGTTTGAGGACGCAAACGGCCGTGAACTGTACAAAATCCAGGAAAAGATGGTGCGCGTGCGCGATACCATGGACATTGAAGATGCCAATGGGCGGGTAGCCGCTAAGGTCCACAACGCCCTAATCACCCCGCTGCGTGACCGCTGGCAAATCGACATCCCTGGCGGCGCAGACCTGACTACCCAGGGCAACATCGTCAATCATGAATACCGCATTGAGCAGGGCCGCCAGACGGTAGCCACAATCTCTAAGAACTGGTTCCGGGTGCGCGATACCTACGGGGTAGAAGTGGCGCCCGGCCAGGATGATGCCCTGCTGCTGGCTATCACGGTGTGCATTGACATGATGGCCCATTCGGGCCGGTAAGTTTTCGTCCGGGCGCAACCCGCGAGTGGTTGCCAGGCACGATTTCTAAACTGAAGATACGGAAACGGAGGTAAGCAAAATGAGTGGTCCAATTCAAATGGTCATGATCAAGTTTGATACGACGGAAAAGTTCCAGGGCGAAATTATGCGGGAATTGAATGAGCTGCGGGGCAAAGGGCTGATTCGCCTGCTTGATGTGATGATGGTGGCGAAAAAGCCCAATGGCCAGATACAGCGCATGGAGATGACCGACCTGAGCGATGCCCAAATGCATAAGTTTGGCGTGGTGTTGGGGAAGTTGATGGGTATGGATGGCGACACGGCCGTTTCCGAATCCCCTCTGGTCGCTGCCGGCACCCAGTTTGGCCTGACGGCTGATGATCTGGCCAGTTTGCCTGACCAACTGGAACCTAATACGGCAGCCGCTTTGTTACTATTTGAACATACCTGGGCGGCCGGTTTTCGGGCAGCCGTCGCCCGGGCCGGCGGACATATGACCGCCCAGGGTTTCCTGACGCCGCAGCTCCTCACGACAGTGGGTAGAGAAGTTAAGGCAATTCAGGAGGCAGAGGCAACCCTTGAACTGACGGAGGCGATCAAAGGCGCGGCAATGCTGGATGCTTTGATTACCCTGGCGGAAGTGGAGGCTATTGAGGAAGCGGCCGTTGAAGAGGCCGCCGTCGTTGTCGCTCTGGCGGAAGAGGTAGAAGCGCAAGCCGTGGCCGAGGTCATAGAGGTGTCCGAAAGAGCGGAATTCGTTAAATCGGCTATTGCGGCTGACGTTCTGCGCACTTTGGTTGTAGCTGGTATGATTGAAGACGCGGCTGTAAACGAAGCGTTGGAAGTTTTGGCAGCCGCCGAGTTGATTGAGGAAGCGGCGATGCTGGAAGCGGCGACGGCCGTGGCCACCATGGAAGCCGAAGTTGCCGAAGCGAAAGAAGCGTTGGCGGCAAATCCCTAGACAGTAGGAGGAATCGATATGAGCCAGAATTTGATCGTAATCGCTTTTGATACAGAAGATAAGGCGGAAGAAGTCCTGGAGACGATGAGAAGCAGCGAAAAGCACGGCTTTCTCAATTTAGAAGATTCGGTAGTCGTCAAGAAGGATGCCGATGGCAAAGTACATTCCAAAAACGCCATGGACAAGACCACGAAAGAAGGAATAGTGGCCGGTGGTCTTCTTGGAATGTTTTTGACAGCCTTTTTCTTCGGGCCGGTTGGCTGGCTGGGTGCAGCTTTGATCGGCGGCGCCGCAGGCGGTGGCATCGGGGCATTGATGAAGAAAGGCGTAGAGCGGGACTTCATCAAGGATGTCAGTGAAACGATTCAGCCTGGAACCTCGGCGCTGTTCCTGGTCGTCCGCTCGGCGAATGCTGACGTGGCCGTGGCGGCTTTACGCCAGTACGAAGGCAAAATTCTTCAGTCTACCCTCCCGGAAGATGCTGAAGAAACGTTGGAACGCGCATTACGTCCTAAGAACCCTTCCGCCTAAAGCCAGAGGCATATAGTCGGAAGCAGGATACCTACATTTACAAAACAAGAGGGTAATTGTTCGGCAATTACCCTCTTGTTTTATTCTCTTACGAAGGCCGGAATCTACGAGCGTGCCCCTTTATACTGCGGGTCGACCGTGACAGTTTTTAAACTTTTTGCCACTGCCACAGGGGCAGGGATCGTTTCGGCCGACCTTTACGGCCGTTGGCGGCTCCACGTCTGGTTGGTAAAGCTGCATAATTTCATCGGCGTAACGTCCCTGCCGCAGTAAACCGGCCATCATTTTCATGGGTCGATCGACGTGGTTGAAAAACAGCTTGTAACCAGGGCACAAATAGTTTAATCCATCCTCACCATCTGGCGTGCGGATAAAGCGGTTGCGGGGACAGCCGCCGTTGCAGGCAAACCGCACGGTACATTCCTGGCAGTAACGAGGCAGCGTTTGCTGTTTGTCCAGACCAAACTGGCGCTGCTTAGCTGAGTTCACCAGATCGAGCATATGAGTCTCGTGGATGTTGCCGAGCAGATAATCGGGTTCGACGTAATGGTCGCAGGCGTATAAATCGCCGTTGTGTTCCAGGGCTAGGGCATTGCCGCAGGTGGGGGCAAAGATGCACAGACTGTACTGCCCTACGTGGGCACCCAGGGTCGCATCAAAGAGTTGCACAAAAACCTGGCCTACGTCGCGCTGGATCCATTCGTCGAAGATGGCGCAGAGAAAACGGCCGTACTGCTCTCCATCTACCGAACGTTCTGTTACCAGATGGCCGGCCTGCGTGTATAACGGCCGTTGCCCGCCCGGTCGTTCGCTCCAACCAATATTGGCCAGCGGCAAGAATTGGGCCGTTGCCCGCTCTACAATCGGGATGAACTGGATGTACTGCGCCCCTAACTCGTCACGAAAGAAGCGGTAGATCTCTAGGGGGCGATTTTGGTTGGCGGCGTGTACGGTGCACAGGATATTAAAATCCACATTGTGCTTGGCCAGCAGTCGCCAGCCCTGCATAACCTGGTCAAAGCTGCCTGCGCCCCCTTTGTTGACTCGATAGGTATCATGGATTTCGCGCGGGCCATCGACGCTGAGGCCGATAAGGAAGTTGTGCTCTTTGAAAAAGGCGCACCATTCGTCGTCCAGTTTGGTGCCGTTGGTCTGCATGGTGTGCAGCAGACGCTGGCCTGGCTTTTTGTACTTTTCCGCCAGTTCTACCGAACGTTTGAAGAAGTCTAACCCCATGAGCGTGGGTTCCCCGCCTTGCCAGGCAACGATAACTTCGGCGGTACGGCCGTGTGCCTCCAGAAGCTGCCGAATATAGGTTTCCAGCAAGCTGTCTTCCATGCGGAAGCGGCTGCCGGGATATAACGACTCCTTCGACAAGAAGAAACAGTATTTACAATCCAGATTGCAGACCGCTCCGGTTGGTTTTGCCAGCAAATGAAATGCCGAAGATACGGCCGTAGACATTGTTGCCATCAGTTATTTCTCCCAGTTCTGTATCTTACAACATTTGCTCCAATTCCGTGATCTTTTCTACCAGTTCGACTTCGGCTGCTTGCATTTGCTCCAGCAAGGATTTCAGTTCACCGAGCTTTGCCCGTGGATCAGTAGGCTCGTACTCGTTCTCCTTTTTTTTCGGTGCGCCCAAAAAGAAGTTAGAAAGAAAGCTGGCCAGAACACCGATCAGCGCTACGCCGGACAACATGACGAAAACTGCCAAAACACGCCCCCACGGCGACACCGGAAAACGATCTCCATAGCCGACTGTGGTCATGGTTACAAAGGTCCACCAGACCGCATCGCCGGAGGTGGTGATATTGGCGTTCGGGTAGGAAGCTTCGACCTTCAGCATGAAAACACCGACAATTTCGGCTATGACGATAATGCCGAAGATGGTGATAAAGAGGGCAATGCCTGCCCGGTTGTTGACAATCTCGTTCACCATATTCTGCACACCGAAAATTCGCAGCAGCCGTGCTGCACGGAAGATGCGAAAGACGCGGAAGATACGCAGCTGCGGTAGACAGGCCAACAAATCGGCCCACCCCCAATTTCTGAAGAAGTAGTTGGATTTAGAAGAAGCCGTCAGCAGGCGGTACGTAAAATCGAACAAGAAAAACACTGTCAAAATAGCATTGATAATTTCCAGGACACCCATTGTCAGGGGAGAAATCGAGTAGAAGTAATCAATCCATATGAGGATCAGGTTGAAAACAGACACCAACGAGAGCAATAAAATGAACAACTCATACCCGGTACTCTTCAATTCTTTTTCTTGCTGGTTTTCAGTCATGATTTGCCTTTCCTTCTTGTTTGCTTCACTATTTCCGTTTTGTGTTGGGTATTATACGGCCGTGTAGAAGGTCAGCCGCTTTGCATATCTCCCACTTTTTTGTCGTACCGTTTCAGCACGGTATTTAACGAAGAGAGTGAGAGACACAGTCTACAAATCTAAAGTAGTATAGACGATTTGACCAGATAGGAACTCCTCCAAAAAGGTTCACAAATGGGTTATATCGCTGAAGACCAGCGATTCCTTGCTGGAGCGAGTAGGTCCAGCTTACCGGTTCATTCCCTTCCTGCAAAACGGACTGCCACAATGGGCGAACACTTCTTGCAAGTGTAGGAATACTAAAGATAAACTATGGAAACGAATACAACTTTCATACACCATTTTGGAGCTACAAGCTTTTGGCCTAAATCCATTATCCTTAAGATGAAGCTTCTCATGAAGAGAGGCTGAGCTGTTAAGAACGGAAGTTGTACTCAAACGAATAGACCCGTATTCAGTCAATCGAAAAAAGGAGAGTCGAAATGAGTGATTTAATTGTATTGGCCTTTGATGATGAGGCGAGCGCCTTTGAGATGCGCGACAAACTGCTGCAAATGCAAAAGCAAGAGCTGATTACCCTGGCGGACGCCGCCATCGTGGTGCGCGACAAAAAGGGTAAGCCGAAGGTAAAACAGCTGCACAGCCTGGTGGGTGCCGGTGCTTTGGGCGGAGCCTTTTGGGGTATGCTGATTGGCTTGCTCTTCTTTGCTCCCTGGCTGGGCATGGCAGCCGGAGCGCTCGGCGGTGCACTTGGCGGCAAATTTACCGACGTTGGGGTTGATGACAAGTTTATCAAAGAAGTGGGGGCGACTATTCAACCGGGACAGGCGGCGCTGTTCCTCCTGGTGGTTAAGGCTACAGGCGACAAAGTGCTGCCCGAACTCTCTTCCTTTAGCGCCAAAGTGATTCAGACCTCGCTCACGAATGAGCAGGAGGCCAAACTGCGCGAAGCTTTCGCTGCGGATGAAATCGAAGCATAAAGCGCGTGGATCTGCTGGGAGCTTGGCACGGCCGTTTTGTTTCGTGCCGGACTAAAGCAGTTTATAAGACAGTTTAAGAAGCGCAGAACCTGAAAATTATCTGGAAGTCCGGCATGGTTTTTTCGACTATGCCGGACTTTTAGGCCATTAATCCAGAAATGCTGCTCAGGATTGGCTGTTTTGCCATATGTTTTCTACGGGAACATAATCCACAGGTTTTGGTGGCGATGGTGTGACGGCCGTCTGAACGAGAAACGGCCGTTACAGTCAGATGAGACCGGTCTATTAACCGACCAAGGAGGCAGACATGTTAATTACCATACTTGCTGTTTTGTTTGTAATCGTATTAGTGGCCGCGCCGCTGATTTATTTCTTCACACGTCGTAGCGACGAGGAAGAATCATAGTACACGGAAAAGCAATGAAAACAAAAATGAAAAGGCATAGCATTGTATTACCTTTTATAGTCGCGATGTTGTGGTTGGGCACTGCCTGCGGTGGCCAGGCCGAACCAGCGCCTGTTCCAACGGAACCACCCCCGGCGCAAGTCGTGACGGCTGAATCGCCGGCCACGGCCGTTCCCGCATCCTCTCCCACGCCCCAATCCGACGACGCCGAGATTACTGCCAGCATCGGCCTGAGTCCCCGTCAGATCAGCCTGGATACACAAGGGCTGCCATACCCCTGGCAGGCCAACACTGTGCCCGGTACCCCCTATGACGCCAGCCAACCGCCAGGCCCCACAGGTCTGCCCGATCATATCGAGATAAACTTTGGCACCATGGACCCGGCCAACCGGCAGCCCACAGACCCCATAATGTACATCATTCCCGTAGATGCCTACCGGCAGTTGTGGGACGACGCCGGAAACGAGGCTGTCAGCAAGATGGTGGAAGCCATTTACCAGAAGACAGTCGCTTTGCCTTATCCGCCGCAGACGTCTGGCTTGCCGGCGCTGCCGTTTGAGATGGTCGTAGGAACCAACGACATCGCTGCCCAGGTGGGACGTACCACTCCCACCGACATCAGCGCCAGCCAGAGCGGCTTTCGCTTTTACGGCCGTTTCGCCCAAAGCCCCAATCCGGTAACCAACCAGGATATGCAGTATGTCTACCAGGGTTTTACCAACGATGGCAAATACCTGGTGCTGTTTTTCTACCCGCCGGTAACCACCAGCTATCTTCCCGCTACCGCCGCCGACGTGCCGCAGAGTGAGACAGATGCGATGATGGCCGACATGACTGGTTATCTGAATGCGAAGGCGGAGGAACTAAACGCCCTGCCTACCAGTGACTGGGACCCAGACCTGTCTACGCTGGATGCGCTGGTTGCTTCCCTCAGCATCGTCAACATGCCGCCTACGGGCCTTCAAGGGCAGGTGTGGCGTTGGGTGGCCGAATCGGATGGGTACGAAGAAACGCCGGTAACTTTTGACAGCGACTACACCGTTACTTTCCTGCCCGACGGCCGTTTGGCTTTCCAGGCTGACTGCAACAGCGGAACTGGCGTTTATGATGCCAGCGGCGGCATGGTTGGTTCACTGGCCACTGAGTTAGGCGCCATGACCATGGCGGCCTGCAGCCCCGATTCAAGGAGCGACGATCTGATCGGCACGCTGCAGTCAGCTCAGAACTACAAAGTCCGGCCCGGTGGCGCCCTGATGGAACTTGTGCGTCCTGCGGGCGGTGGTTCGCTGATCTTCACGGCCGTAGGTGCGGCCGACACCGCGCCGCCGGACAACGAGCAGCCGGAAGTAGAACTGCCAACGCCGGAGCCGAGTGGTCCTTACGGCCGTGTTACGGCTCAAGATGGCCTTAATCTGCGCAGCGGGCCGGGAACAGCCTACCCGGTTGTTGGCATGGCCCCCTTTGGCACCGAAGGAGCCATCGTAGGCCGCAGCGCCGATGGACAGTGGTGGGTGGCCGCCGCACCGTCTATCAATGGCGGCGTCGTGTGGGCTTCGGCTTCTTTCGTCGAAGCTTTTAACGCCGCCAACGTGCCGGTCATCCCTGCGCCCCCGCTGCCGATCCCACCGACAGCCACACCGACGGCCACGCCGCCGCCCCAGGCAGAAATCAGTTTTTGGGCCGATTCAACCAGCATCACCCAGGGCCAATGCACGACCTTGCGGTGGCAGGTGGAGAACATCCAGGCCGTTTGGGTTTACCCCTTGGGGCAGCCGTATAATCAGTTCCCCGTCACCGGCCAGGGCAGCCGGGAAGTGTGCCCCAGCTTTACAACCACCTATGAGATGCGCGTGTTGAAACAGGATGGCTCCATCGAACTGCGCCAGGTGACGGTTGCCGTCAGCGCCCCGGCGAATCCGCTGCTCAATACCAACTGGTCGGTGGCCACCATCAACCTGCAGGCGGTCTTGCCGGCGAACCAGCCGTTGACCCTGAACTTTGCCGACACCACGGTGAATGGCAGCGGTGGCTGCAACACGTACAACGGTCCCTATCGTCTTAGCGGCAGCAACCTTACCATCGGACCGCTGGCCGGTACGCAGGCTTTATGCGGCAACGAGTCGCTGGACCAGCAAGAAGCAGCTTACGTGAATGCCTTGCAGTCAACGGCATCCTACGTGTTGAGCGGCGATATGCTCATTTTGCGCAACGCGGCGAACGCCGAGGTAATGCGTTTGTTCTTAAACGCTGCTCAGTAGCCAGCTTGGTTTGTAAGGGGCACGGCCGTTTCCCGCAAACGGCCGTGCCCCTCTTTTGGTAGTACAAGATTTCGTGGGGGATTGTCCTCTACGGGAAGCCAAACATCGTGTAGAATAGGCACGTTTGTTGCTTACTATGTTTCTAGTGACTTAAGGAGGTTTCACCATGAAAAGACCAGTTGGCATTACCATTTTGGCTGTTTTGGCCGGCCTGGCAGCCCTGACAGCCATCCTGCATATATTGCAGCTTCTGGGATTGCTGCCCATTTCTATTGGTCCGGCACAGTTTTATACCTCCAATGTTTTTGGGGCGATATTGTGGGGGCTTTGCGCCGCCGTCTGGTTATGGGTGATGAGCATGTTGTGGACCCTGAATCCTTTCGGTTGGGCGGCCTGCCTGGCTCTGGCGGGGGCAAATCTCTTTCTAATTGTCGTGAACATTATTGGGCAGGCCACCTGGCAAAGCATGCTGTTAAGCATCCTCGTGAATGGACTGGTGTTCATTTACTGCCTGCTGCCGGGTACAAGAGCTGCTTTTGAGGGCGGTTATTAAGAGAGCCTGATGCGGGACACTGAATCTGAGTCGGGACTTAGCCAGGTTGTTGGTGCTGGCTACGAGGCGCCAATTCTTTGAAAAGAAACAAATGCTCCCAGAACTGACCACATCTCCACACACTGCTGCAGCCCGTTTTGGCATTTCTCCACTTGCTTTGGCAGTGATTGGCTTGGTGCCGGCGAGTATGGTTCTGTTTTTGCTGTATTGCCCTGCCCGAGTGGAAATGATTCCACCAGCTATATTGGCGGGGGCCGAATCTGGTCCATTGTCTGTCCTGCTTCTCATTCTCGCCGTCGCGATCGCCAACCTGATTGCTGCAAACCTCATGGAACCGGCTTATAAAGGGAGAAAATTACAGCTCTCTATTGGGCGAGCAGAGGAGTGAATCTTATGGAGGAAACGGTTACCCGAAAACGTCCCCGGGCAAAACGCCCGCTCATTCGTATTATCGTTATCTGGATAATCGAAGCGGTGGCCATTCTTATTTTGACGTATTTGCTGAACGGACTCCACGTGCCAAACTTCAGAACGGCGCTGGCCGCCGCGGCAGCGATTGGTTTGCTGAATGCGCTGCTCTGGCCGCTGCTCAGCTACCTGATTTTGCCATTTGCGGTACTGACGTTGGGGCTGGCGGCGCTGGCCCTAAACGGCGTGATCATCATGCTGGCGGCCTATCTGGTCCCTGGCTTTACAGTGGATAGTATATTGTGGGCGATGGGGGCGGCGTTGGGATTAACGGCCGTTAACACCATCGCCAGTTCCCTCTTCACCATCGACGATGACAGCTCCTGGTACCGCAACGTTGTCCGGCGGCGCGCCAAGCGGATGGCCCGCCCAGAAGTGACCGATGTGCCCGGCTTCCTCTTCCTGGAAATCGACGGCCTGGCCGAACCCGTATTGGAAAAAGCCATGCGCGACGGTTACGCCCCCACCATGAAGCGCTGGCGCGACTCTGGCAGCCATAAGCTGGTGGAATGGGAAACAGACCTCTCCTCCCAAACGTCGGCCAGCCAGGCCGGCATTTTACATGGCAACAACGACAACATTCCTGCTTTCCGCTGGTACGACCGCCAGCGGCGGGACATCATTGCCTCCAGCAGCCCCGACGAAGTGGCTGCTTTGGAAAAGCGCCATTCCGACGGCCAGGGTTTGCTGGCAGATAACGGTGCCAGCCGCGGTAACCTCCTGTCCGGCGATGCGCCGATCGTTAGCCTGACGGCCAGCACCATGAAGGATCTGTCTCGCCTGCATCTCACCGACTTCTACGCTTACTTTGTCAATCCCTATAACCTGACGCGCACGATGCTGCTGCTGGTGTGGGATGTTCTGCTGGAAATGCGCCAGTTTCGTCGGGCGCGTAAGAACAATGTGATTCCCATTCTGGACAAGCAGCATCGCGGGGGTAAGTATCCCCTGCTGCGCGTGTTTACGACCGTGATCATGCGCGAGCTGAACATCTATACCCTGATTGGCGACATGTACAGCGGCGTGCCGTCGGCGTATGCCACTTTTGTGGGCTATGACGAAGTCGCGCACCACTCCGGCGTGGAGTCAACCGATGCTTTGGACATTCTGCGCAAGCTGGATGAGCAGTTCGCCCGACTGGAGAGTGCGGCAAAGGATGCGCCACGGCCGTATCACCTGGTTATCCTCTCCGACCACGGGCAGAGCGGGGGGCAGACGTTTAAGCAGCGTTACGGAATTGATTTGCAGGAGTTGGTGCAGCAGTACGCCAAAGCCCATCAGGTGCAGGGCATCATGCAGACCAACGAAGCCTGGGGACACCTCAACGTGCTGGTCAACGACGCTATCCAAAATGACAAACGCACCGACAAGTTCTTAAAGAGGATGACAAGAGGGCAGACGAAAGATGGCGAAGTGAAGTTGGGCCCTGACGAAGACGAGCAAGATCTTCTGGAAGAAGCCCAGATTTTGGTATTGGCTTCCGGTAATTTGGGGCTGGTGTACGGTACGCGTCTGCAAGAAAGGATCCGGTTGGAGCAAATTGAGATGATTTTCCCCGGTTTGTTGGCCGGGTTGGCTGAGCATGAAGGGATAGGCTGGCTGATGGTTAACTCCGATGAGGGTCCGGTGGTGATTGGACAAAACGGCCGTTACTACCTCACCCCGGACCGCATCGAGGGTGAGAATCCCCTGGCCGGTTTTGGCTCTAACGCCCGCTGTCATCTGCTGCGCTACAACGAGTTTCCCGACGCACCGGACATTTATGTCAACAGCTTCTACAACGCGCAAACGAACGAAGTGGCGGCGTTTGAGGAATTGATTGGCTGTCATGGCGGGATGGGCGGGTACCAGACACGGCCGTTCATCCTGTATCCCGCTCAACTAACCATCACGGAACCGGAACTGGTGGGGGCTACGGCCGTTTACCGGCAGTTCAAAACCTGGCTGCGCGATGCCCACACCGCCGCAACTGTTTAAGATAGAGCATACACAAAAACACGTCCCCATGCCTTTGGCCATGTCTGTGGTGGTGTAGGGCGATCTTTGGAAGGGAACTATGATCTATTTCGTCATTCGTGTATTGGTCAATGGCTTGGCCCTTGCTCTGACCATGATTTTGGCGCCCGGTCTCAACCTGTTGCCCCTCCTACCCGGCGTTGTGGATGTAACAGCGACCTACCTTCTTTTTGGTATCCTGTTCGGTGTCATCAACGCTCTGGTGCGTCCACTTGTCTTGCTGCTAACCGCCCGGCTCCTGGTCCGCACGATGGGCTGGTTTGCCATTGTTATTAATGCGTTCCTATTCTCCTTGTTAGCCTGGATTGCCCCCAAAGCGTTTGTTGTCGAATCGCCCAGGCTGCTGTGGATTGTTATCGGCGGCTCGTTGATGGCCATCGTGGTAGTGGTCATGGAAGCTTTCTTTGGCCTCGATAAGCCGGAGTTCCGCAACAAAACCGAAAGCCAGATCTATTGGCGCTGGGTGGGCATGTTATCGTCGGGGCGGCGCAATACCATTGCTGAAAACCTGCGCATAGCCCAGATTTCTGAAATCAGCAGCCGTTACCTGAAAGACATTGTTGTGGACATGACGCCCCTGGCTCGCTTCCGCGTCTTCATGCAGGAGCTGCTGTTCCGCAGCGTCGATCCTGTTCAGTCTTTAACCCTGCCCGAAAAAGTGCGTTACATGCTCCAGGAACTTGGGCCTACGTTCGTCAAATTTGGGCAGATTGTCAGCAGCCGTGCTCAGCAGCTGCCGCCGGAGTGGCTGTACGAATTGGAACGGCTGCAGAGCAACGTGCCGCCTTTCCCTTACGAAGTGGCCCGCGAAATCCTGATCCGAGAACTGAAGGATACTCCTGAGAATCTGTTCGCCAGTTTTGAGACGGAACCGTTTGCTGCCGCGTCTACCGCCCAGGTTCATAAAGCTACCCTGCACGATGGCACCGTGGTGGTGGTTAAAGTCCAACGTCCCAACATCGATGTGACCGTGAAGGCCGATCTCAACGTCATGCGCGATCTTACCAAACGCATTCAGCGGAAGCAGGAGTGGGCGCAAGCCATAGACTTGCGCAGTCTGGTGAATGAATTCGCTGATGCGATTTTGTACGAACTGGATTACCGCAACGAAGCTGCCAATATCAGCTTGCTGACGCGCAATATGGCCCAGTTCGATGCCATCCATGTCCCTACCGTTTACTCTGATCTTTCGACCAGCAAGGTCTTGACGATGGAATTCATCGCCGGCGTTAAGATTAATAACGTCGAGCGTATCAAAGCTGCTGGAATAGATTGCCAGGCACTGGCGCGCCAGTTTGTACACGCCATGACCAAACAGGCTCTTTTCGATGGCTTTTTCCATGCGGATCCTCATCCGGGCAATGTCCTGGTAGACCTGGAAACAGGGCGAATTGGTTTCCTGGATATGGGACTGATGGGTGAACTCAACCGCACGCAACGCATGGCTCTGGCTGATCTGCTCGTCTCGATGGTAGAGCGCGATGGCTACAATCTGGGTAAAGCTGCCTTGCACCTCAGTCGTCCGCTGCCCGGCCGCGTAATTGATGATGCTGAGTTCCTGGAAATGATGGACCGTTTTGGGCAGCGTTTCTTGGGCGATCAGGACGCAGATCTTGGATACACGGTGAACGCCCTGCAAGATGTGCTGCGGCGCAGTGGGCTGCGTCTGGATCCCAACTTTACCCTGGTTTTTAAGACGTTGATGCAGGCTGATGAAATCGTTCGTGGCCTGGACCCCCAGATCATGCTTTCGAATGCGGCCGTCGAGAGCAGTCTTACCCTTGCCCGGGAGGAGTTGAATTCCGAAGCGTTAGCCAAGACGGTGCGTACCCAGATTTCGCGCAGTTCTCGTGAGGTCTTTTATCGTATTCCGTCCTTGGTGGAAGCAACAACTAAGTGGCTGGATCAGTATGAAAAGGGTCGCTTGAGTGTTCACGTGGACCTAAGCGATGTGTCGCGAGATGTGGATAAACTTGATAAAGCTTTAAAGAAAGGAATGGACCAGCTGGTGTTGGGTTTGTTGTTAACTGGCTGGTTGGTGGGTGCGGCCATTGCCGCAACCGTGGAAATTCAGGTGGGAACTTTTAGACTATCTGATTTAGCGTTTTATATGTTTATGGCGGGAACGATTGTGAGTGCTTATGTTGTTTTCCAGATCATTCGGCGTTTTAACAAGGATGAAGACGAGAATCCTTAGATAGTGTATGGTGGCAGGTTTGCCACCTTGCCATATTTTGGTGGCGAGGCGCAGCTATGTTGAGCTTTTTACTCGGTGTTGTAATAGTCGTTTTGGGATTGGTAATTGGTGGTGTCGTCCTGCTGACCGGCCGGCGTGCGATTTGGATTTCGCTGGCGATTGTGGGGCTGGTAGCGACCGGCAATTTGCTGGCCGTAATAGTTGCCGGGCTGAATTCTGGGTTGGACCTGATACGCCAGAGCGAATGGCTTCTGGTGGCGATAGCGGTCGGTGTGGGGGCATTGGGCTGGTATATTGGACAAACAAGACGGGACGTGGCGATGGCGCTCATTGGTATTGTGGCCGGCGTGGATATGGCGTTATGGCTGCGGGAGATTATCCAGTATATTTCCAGTGGAGCTGGCCCAACGGGGGCAGGAACGGCCGTTTTGCTCAACCTCCCTGCTATCCTCATTGGCGGCCTGCTGGGTTGGTGGTTCGTGCGCGCCTTTCGTGATGAGGCGCTCATTCTGTTGACAGTTATTATGGGCGTGGAGATTATTTATCTGGCTTTAGGGCTAAGCAGCAGCCGTGCGTTTACGGCCGTTATCCTGCTCAGCCTGGCGCTGGCCGGCGTGGTCGTTCAATATGCCGATTACCTGCGCGGTGTGAAGGCCCAGACGCCCCTCGATCCAATTTCCCAAGAGCTTGAAGCAGGCACGCCATAAGGGCAGATTGTTTTTGAGGAGATGTGACAATGGATGACCAAGAGTCTATGCCCGTGGAGGCTCCACCGACCGTACAAACTTCGCGGCGCGCCTGGGGACAATTGGGAACGGCCGTGCGCAGTACCACGCCGGCTTCTTTACTGCGCTCATTGTTGGTGCTGGGCGGAATAGCCGTTATTGCCTGGCTGGTAAAATCTACCTGGCCGGCGCTGCTGCCATTTTTGATCGGCGCCGTTGTGGCCTACGCGGTGCTGCCCCTCACAAATCGGCTGGACCGATTCATGCCCCGTTCCTTTGCCGTGGTCCTTTCTGTCCTGGTGATAACCCTTATCTTTGGGGCCATCGTCTATGCCGTGGCGACGATATTAAGCCGCCAGATTTATAATGCTTACACAGGCTTGCCCAGTCAGGAAGAAATTCACCAATACATAGGCCAGCTGGATTCGTCCCTGGATACGCTGCCGCCTGCTGTAGCCGGCGTCGCCCACGATTTGCTCACAGGGACCGCTGACCGAGTGCGTTCCAATATCGAAGTTGCCAGCGCCGAGAAGGTAGATATTTTTTTCAACGGTATCCTGACGTTGTTTAACGCCGTCGGGTTTATTTTGGGTTTCCTGGTCATTCCGGCCTGGCTGCTGTTGGTGCTGCAAGATCAGCGGGCGGGCGCGCAGGCTGTCCAGCGCATGCTGCCAAGGCGTTTGCTGCCAGACATAATGGCCCTCTGGCGGATTATCGATCGCGCCTTTCGCACGTTTTTAGAGGGCCAGGTGTTTCTAGCCGTATTTGTCAGCGTTTGTCTGTACATTGGCCTGACTTTTTTTGCCACGGTTGGCCTGCCCCTGACGCAAACCAGGTTGGCCGCGGCCGTTTTTGCCGGCGTCTTACAGCTTATCCCGACTATCGGTCCGGCAATAGTCATCGGGATCATTTTATTAAGCGGGTTTTTTACGGGGTTTCAACTGGAGTTTTTTATCTTACTGGGGCTATATGTGTTCGTCCTGTTTTTGGTGAAACGGGTGGCAGAGCCGCGCATCGAACAGCGCCTGATCAAAATCCATCCGGCGCTGCTGGTGATGGTCGTGGTAGCCTTGAGCGAGTTTGGGCTGCTGTGGATTCTGCTGGCCGCGCCGATTACGGCCGTTTGTTATGATCTCTTTATGTACGTATACGGCCGTCTCAGTGACCCCCCGCGTCCTGCCGGGCTGCTGCCGGATGAACCGCTCCCTCAGCCACCGGCCATAAGCTCCAGGCCATCCGGACCGGAAGCCATACCGTTGGCCTATCGACACGGCCGTGCCGCGCGCCGGTCATCGTCTTAAATGGGAGGTGAAATATGACAGAAAGCACTTTATCCAATTCATACCTGACCGAGCATCAAGGCTACAGCCAGCTTACCCAAATACGGGTTCCTCTGGCCGAAGCCGGAGAAGCATTTACCATGCGCGACGCCAGCGGCAAAATCCCCATCATCCTGGTGCCTGCGCAGCCCAACCGTGTCCGAAACGAACTGGTGTTAACAGCTCTGATCATCATTTTCGGCGGCGTTGCCTTAGGCCTCATCTTTGATCGTGCCGTCCTCATTTCCCTGGCTTTGCCAATAGGTCTGTTGCTGCTCGTTCTCGGCGTTTATCGCGCCTTCATTGTACGCATCCCCGAAGGCGCCAAGGCTTTGCTCACCCGTGGCGGGCGGTATGTCCGCACCGTTGGCGCGGGCACACATCTGCTGGCCCCCTGGTACGTCATCTCTCACCTGGTCACCGAACGCGAAATTCCCTTCGACGTACCGGTGGTCAATTCTCCGACAAAAGACAACGTGCGTGTCAACGTGGATACACTCTTTACCTTCCGCATCAACGAACCCTACCAGTTTGTCTACCGCATTTCGGCCAGCGACTTTGATCAGGTTTTCCAGGCCGTTTGTCAAGATACTTTGCGCAGCTTTGTGCGCAGCGTCACTTCAGATGAGGTGATGGATTTAAAGCGGCTCGATATGAAAGACATTCTGGTCGGCCTGAATGAAGAAGTTGCGCCTTACGGCGTAGAGGTAATGAAAAACAGCATCACCTTTGCCCAGCCACCAGCCGAATTTATGCAGTCACAGGAAGCGCGCCAGTTGGCCATCCTGCAGCAAAAAGAGCAGCAAGAGAAGCAGGCGCTGGCCATTCGCCGCCAGCGCGATGCCGATGAACTGGCCCACCAGCGAGTGCTGGGTCAGGTGGAACGCGAAAAAGAAGCGTTGGAAGTCGAGTATCAAAAGGCGGAAGCGCGCCAACGTCTGGTTGAAATCGAGGCCGTAACCGAAGCTATGCGCCTGACGCGCATGGAAGAGCGTATTGAGCAGTTCCCAAAGGCAACCGAATGGGAAGTAGAGCTGGCTTACCTGGAAGTAGCCCGGGCTCTGGCCGGTAACACGCGGGCCATGTTACAGATTGGCCAGGCCAGCGAGATTTCGCAGGCATTCCTGGTACGCGACATCCTGCGCCAGGAAATGGCGGATGGCGAGATTACGCAGGCCACTCCAAAACCCATCAATCTGGATGCGGCAGGATCAGACGGCACAACCACTGGTCCGGAAGTCTAGCCGGTTTTAGCCCAAGTAAATGCACATCCATAGTGATGAAAATTGGCAACGAATTGTCGCTAATGGGTACTAAATGGGCACGATATGGGCATGATTTGTGTTAGTTCGAGTTAATTCGTTGCCATTTTCAGGAGAGACTTCGCCGGCTGCCGCCAACCTCCTGGAGGTTTTAAGGGCAGCGCAAAGTTAAGATAACAACCTCCGGGAGATTTAGTTACGAAGGAGCACTCATGAGCCAGATGTATCAAAACGTAGTCATTATTGTCAATCCGGCTTCGGGCAAGCAGGAGCCCATTCTCAATATCATTAACGACGTATTCCACCAACACGACATACCCTGGAGTATACGCATTACCCATCAGTTTGGGGATGCCAGCCGCTTTGCGCGTGAGGCGGCGGCCTCTGGCGCTGACCTGGTGGTGGGCTACGGCGGCGACGGCACGCAGATGGAGGTGGCCAATGGCCTGATCGGCAGCGGCGTTCCATTGGGCATTTTGCCAGGTGGTACAGGCAATGCCATGGCTTTTGAACTTAACATCCCTCGTGATCTGCGCCAGGCGGCTGAACTGATCTGCACCAGCCAGAAAAAACGGCCGGTAGATCTGGCTCGCGCGAACGACAAATACTTTATGCTGCGCCTTTACTCCGGTGTGGAGGAAGAACAAAAGACCAGCCGGGAGATGAAGGACAAGTATGGTGTGCTGGCCTATCCTATGTCGGTGGTCGGGATGCTGCGTGATTTGAATCATGCCCACTATCGTATGACTATTGATGGGGAGTTGGTGGAGGAAAATGGCGTTGTGTGTTTTGTCGTTAACGCCGGCAGTCTGGGCGGCGTTGCTCTGTCATTCGATGCACAAATTGACGTGTCGGATGGCTTGTTGGACGTGTTCATGATCAATACGGACCTGTCTTCGCTGCAGGCGGCGACCGGCCGTTTCTTGAATCTCTCCACGGAGCGGGCGCGCTGGCACTATTGGCGCGGCCGAGAGATTGTGATGGAGGCTGATCCGCCGCAAACGATCTGGCTGGACGGGGAGTTGTTGGGGCCGACGCCGGTGACAGTAACGGCCGTTCCGGCTGCTATCCAGGTGATCGTTCCCTGAACCTGGAAATAGAGGAAACCTTATTATGTCTTCAGTTCCTTATCCCAAAATATTCGTTGTTGTCAATCCTGCTTCCGGGAAGGACGAACCCATTCTCCATGTGCTCAACCACGTCTTCCGGCAGTATGACGTGCAGTGGGAGGCGGACGTTACCCACAAATTTGGCGACGCTACCCGCCTGGCCCGGCAGGCTGCCGCCGCCGGCTACGACCTGGTGGCCGGGTACGGCGGCGATGGCACCCAGCACGAAATTGCGAACGGCCTGCTCGGCACAACGGCCGTGATGGGCATTCTGCCCGGCGGCACAGGTAACGGCTTTGCCAACGAGATCGGCATTCCCAAAACTCTGGCGGAGGCGACCGAACTGCTGTGTACCAGCAGCGAACTACGGCGCGTAGACGCCGTACAGATGGGCGACCAGTACTTCGTCCAGCGCCTGTACGTGGGCATCGAACCCGAGGAACAGACGAGCCGCGAAATGAAGGACAAATATGGCGTTCTGGCTTATGGTATTTCGGCTTACCAGCAGACGACCCACCATCCCGAGTACCAGTATCGTCTCACGGTTGACGGTGAGGTCATTGAGGTGTCGGGAACGAAGTGCTACGTCATCAATTCGGGGCGAACGGGCACTGGCCTATCGGTGCTGGGGCATAATTTTGCCGTGGATGATGGTTTGCTGGATGTTTTTGTGCTGAACACCCACAACGTGGAGACGCTGGTGGCGGCCACCGATCGTTTTCTGAACCTGGGTACCGAACGGTCAAAACAGTACTTCTGGCGCGGTAAGGAAGTAACGATTGAAACGACGCCTGATCAGCCCGTTTGGACGGATGGGGAATACGCGGGACGCACGCCCGTCAGCGTAAAGGTGCTGCCTGGCGCTCTGCGCATCGCTGCGCCAAAGCCGCAGGTGTTTGCCAAGACGGTGTACGACGCAGTTTTGACGGTGCATGAAGGGCACGACACGGCCGTTGCCGCTTATGAAGCGCTTCTGGCCCTGGAAAAGGAAAAGGCTGTCAAGCTGCATATGGCTGCTGTTATCCGCCGCCGCGCCAATGGCAAGCTGCGCATCGAGCACAAACGCGGCGCTTCGGCCAGTAAGGGCATGGTGGGCGGCGGGGCGATTGGGCTGCTGTTGGCGGCGGCGACCGGGGGCGCGACGTTGGGTGTAACGGCCGTGGCCGCCGGTATAGGCGCACTCGTCGGTTCCTCCCGGTCCGGCTTGCAGAAAGAGTTAAAGCCGTTGCTCGACGATAAGCTCGGTGCAGACGATTCTGCCCTGGCTTTTATTATCGAGGCAGCCGACGTCCAGCGGGTGCGAGAAACGCTGAATAACTTTGGCGGGCAGATGCTTATAGCCGAGTTGTCGCCGCAAACCGAAGAACAGCTGCTGGCCATTGATCAAAATGAAGAACTGGCCGCGGCGTTGAACACGATGGAGTGAAGTTTGCTGTGATGGTTTTTTAGCGATAGGGAGGAGTGAGATGACTACGGCTAAACGGATTATCGCCATTGTATTGATGTTGGTTTCGGTCCTTGGCCTGCTGCTGGCCCTGTTTGGCATTGTTGGGAGTTGGTCGGTCCGCAATAAGGCTACGGATGTCACGATCCGGCTGCTGACTGCTGGCGAAACGGCCGTTGCCGCCAGCCAGTCCAGTCTGGATCGGGTCGATCAACGCCTTACCACTGCCGGTGAGAATATCACGTTTATTGAAAACGAAATGAACAACCTGGGAACAACCATCAACGAGACCAATCTCGTGTTCTCGGTTGTTTCGCGTACGGTGGGCACGGAATTGGCGCCTGTGGTTATTCAGGCTCAGGAGACGGCCGCGAACGTGCGCGACACGGTAACGGCCGTGAATGCGGCCATCGAGGCGATTAACGCGATTCCTTTCATTTCACTGGATGAGGTGCTGCCCCAGCCGGGTATCTTGCAGGAGATCGGCGACGAGTTGGCGGCCATCAGGGCCGAGGTGGAGGAAACGCGCACGGCCATGCAAACGCGCAAAGAGGAAATTGTCAACGGCAGTATTTCGATAATCACTGACCGGACGACGCGGCTGAACGGCCGTGTCGACAATGTGCAAGGCCGGATTGCCGAGTTGGATGCCCGGCTCGCAACGGCCAGCAGCAACCTGGCGCAGCTAAAAATCTCTTTGCCAAGGCTGTTCACGTTGGGCGCTCTGGCGCTCAGTATTGCTTTTCTGTTTGCCGGACTGGCTTTTGCCAGCCTGTTTTTCCACAGCTGGTCGTTTTTCGCCGATCCGGAGCGAAGCTTTAAGTCCTTCATTCCCGTAAAGAAGGACTTGGCGTGAAGATTGATCGGCAGGTTCCGTCGTTTAAAAATTCAAGCAACCTTAACGCAAAGAGCGCAAAGAAGCAGAGGCGCAAAGTTTTCGTTTTCTGACGGGCCTTCCAGAGTGAAGGGTGATGGATAAGCGGAAAACTTTGCGTCTTTGCCCCTTGGCGTTGGGGCTATTCGTTGTCTGGCGGCGATACGGCCGTTATTCGGCGCCTAATCCCACCAGTTGACCAGTCATAAGCTCCCCCATCGTTTTCTCCTCAAACATACAGTTTTTATCCACCTACTACAACCCCAGGTTCCTGTGGAAACTGAGTTGTGGCGTGTGGAAACTTGACTGTGGAGCGTGGAAACTTGACTGTGGCGTGTGGAAACTTGACTGTGGAGTGTGGAAACTCGACTGTGGAGCGTGGGTTGAAGTTAGATTGTCGTGGCTACGAACAACTGTCGCCTCCCGGCGGGGGCGGCGAGGTAGTTTTGGGGTGCGGCCGGTTAGCCGCTGCGCCCATCTGGAGGTAACGTGGATAAGAGCAAGTCTTTTGACATGGACGCCTACGTGGCACGCATTACCAGCGGCCCTTGTTTTATTTGCGAGATTTTGGCCGGTAACCCGGACTATCCGCACCACATCATCTATCAGGACGAGGATGCCATTGTTTTTCTCAATGCTTATCCGGCGCTGTATGGCTACACCCTGGTGGCGCCGTGCGCCCATCGGGAGCAGGTAACGGGCGATTTTACCCTGCCTGAATACTTGCGCTTGCAGGCAGTGATTTACCGTGTGGCCGAAGCCGTGCGCCGCGTGGTGCCTGCGGAGCGTGTCTATCTGCTTTCGTTGGGCAGCCAGCAGGGCAACAGCCACGTGCACTGGCACGTGGCCCCGCTGCCGCCCGGCGTCCCTTTCCACGAGCAGCAGTTAGAGGCGCTGCGCGTGGAAGATCGCATTCTTGATCTGTCCGAGGCTGAGATGGCGGCGCTGGCGGCGCAGATTCGGGCGGCGATGGATCAGTTGGAGGGCTGAGTATCCGGCGTCCCCAGGCAAAGGGTGATACGGCCGTTATCCACCTCGCCCACGACCCGGCCGGCCAGCGCTGCTTCTACCCGCACTGTTTGTGCCCGGGTAATGCTTTGCAGGTCAGAAGCGGCTGCGGCCAGGGCCTGGACCAGGTCGGCATCCTGGGCGGCCAGGATGAGCGGCGGTAGTTCGGCGCCCAGCGACAGGTTGTGCTCGCTCTTGTAGCGGCGCACGGCCGTGGCGATGTCGATGAGCAGATTGCCATGGGCAACGGCCGTGTCATCCCGCCAGCTCTCGTCACCCACCGGCCAGGCTGCGCGGTGGATCGAGTCGCCGGCCGCGGCGAACAAGCCCTCGTAAATTTGCTCGGTGACAAACGGCAGGAACGGGGCGAACAGCTTCAGCGTGGCCAGCAGGGCCTCTCCCAGCGCGAAACGGGCGCCATCGCCCGATGGCCCCCCATCGTACAGGCGCTGTTTAGCCATCTCCAGGTAATTATCCGCCAGCACCGACCAGAAAAATGTTTCAGTCTCGCTCTTGGCTGTGGCGTAATCATAGTCCCACATCAGCGCCGTCACCCGCTCGATAAGCTGCTGTGTGCGCGCCAGCAGCCAGCGGTCGCCCAGGGTGAAGGCGTGGGGCGATTCGGGCTTTCCCGTTTCGGCCGTCTCCAGGAACCGTTGGCTAAAGCGGGCCACATTCCACAACTTGGTCACCAGCTTGGCTCCGGCCTGCACTTTTTCCTCGGAGATCACGGCATCGCGGCCAAAACCGGTGGAGGCTGCCCAATAGCGCACCGCGTCGGCCGAGTATTGTTCGATCATCGCCAGGGGAGCCACCGGCCCGCCGCCCCGGCTTTTGCTGATTTTGCCTGTGCCCTCCGGCGCCAATCCCCAACCGGAAATGGCAATGGTCTCAAACGGCACTTTGCCCCAATGATGGTGTGATTTGACGATGGTGTAGAAAGCCCAGGTGCGAATGATCTCGTGGGCCTGGGGCCGCAGGGCAAAAGGATAAACCTGGGCGTACAGTGCTGGATCGGCAAAGAACTGGCCCACGATCTGCGGCGAGAGGGAGGAGGTGGCCCAGGTATCCATCACGTCGCGCTCGGGCAGGAAGGAACGGCCGTTACAGGCGGGACACGGCCGTGGCGGTTCAGACTCCACCGGGTCTACGGGCAAATCGGCTTCGTCGGCCAGCACGATTTGGCCGCAGGCGGCGCAGGTCCAGGCGGGGAAGGGCACGCCAAAGGTGCGCTGCCGTGAGATGCCCCAGTCCCAGGCCAGGTTTTCCACCCATTGGCGATAACGGGCGGCCATATGCGGCGGCTGCCAACTGATTTGCTCCCCGGCGGCCAGCAGCTCCTCCTTGAAATCGAGCACGCGGATAAACCATTGGCGGGCGACGATATATTCCACGGGCGTGTCGCAGCGCTCGTGGACGCGCACAGCCTGGGCGATGGGGCGGCTGCCCAGCAGCTGACCGGCCTGCCTTAAGGCGGCCACGATGGCGGTGCGCGCCTCTGGAACGGTGTGGCCGGCAAAGGCAGCGGCGGCGGTGGTAAGACGGCCGTCGCGCCCAATGGCTTCGATCAGCGGCAGGCGGTGAATGTGCCACCAGGCCACGTCGGTCTGGTCGCCGAAGGTACAGCACATGACGGCGCCGGTGCCTTTGGCGGGGTCGGCCTCCGGGTCGGCCAGGATGGACACGCGCTGCCCAAAGAGGGGCACCATTGCCTGGCGGCCGATGAGGTGGGTGAAACGGCCGTCTTCGGGATGCACAAACACAGCCACACAGGCCGGCAGCAGTTCTGGGCGCGTGGTGGCAATTTCCAGCGTCCGGTCGTCGTCCAACCCGAAGGCCAGCGTGTAGAAAGCGGCTTCGCGTTCCAGGTCGTTCAGTTCCGCCTGGGCGATGGCCGTCTGGCACTCCGGGCACCAGATGGCCGGCGCTTCTTGCTGGTAGGCCAGCCCTTTGTGGTATAGGTCGATGAACGACCATTGGGCCAGCTTGCGGCTGTGGGCGTCGATGGAGCGGTAGCTGTAGCGCCAGTCGATAGACAGGCCCAGCCGCTGCCATAGTTCGCGGTAATCCTTCTCGGCCTCTTCGCTGACGGCCAGGCAGCGTTCGATGAAGGCCTGGCGCCCGGCGAGAGCGGCGGTGATGTTTTCCCGCCGTTCTACCAGGCGCTCGGTGGGCAGGCCGTTGTCATCGAAGCCCATGGGATAGAAAACGTTACGGCCGTTCATGCGCATAAAACGGGCCATGAAATCCGTGTGGCTGTAGGAGTAGACATGCCCCAGGTGTAAGTGGCCGGACACGGTTGGCGGTGGTGTGTCGATGCTGTAGATTACACCGGACTGGTCCGGGTTAAAGTGGTAAATACCGTCGGCCAGCCATTGGTCGCGGCGGGCAGGTTCGGCCGTTGTGGGATTGTAACGTTTAGGCAAACTCATCACGCACCTCTTTTAGCTTGGAGCTGAAAACAAAAAACCCCCTTCGTCCCTGAGGACGAAAGGGGGATTCTTCCGCGGTACCACCTCATTTCGGCCGGTTCCTGATATGGAAGCCTGGCCGCACTCCTGTTCTGACCACCATCAGAACTGCGCTGTAACGGGCTTACCCGTGCCGATCTACTCTTTTCCATGTTGGGCATGGTCCATTTCTGCGGCATCTTTCCGGGCGACTTTCGGCGGGGAGGGGGTGTGAGAGCTTTCAGCCGGCGGCTCTGTCCTTTCTTTCACCATCACGTCGCTTACTCCTCCCGGAGCAGTGTACGATATGAGATTGTTGGGTCACATTATACGTGAGACCGAAGGCCCGTGGCAAGCGCTGTTTGAGACTGTTTTGGGCTCAAGGCCCCGGAGCGTCAGAACCGGAGACGGCCGTTCCGTCTGAGGCTGCGCAGGAGGGCGGGCTGGATCCGGAAGTAGCCGATCTCCAGGCAGCATCCCTGATTGACTGACAAATCTCAGATTTTTACCGCGGAGAGCGCAGAGGTCGCGGAGGTTTTCTCTGGTACGGGCTCCGCGCGCTCCGCGTTCTCCGCGGTTAGATATGTTTTATCGGTCAATCAGCGCGGCATCCTTTAAATGCCCTGTCCTCCTTTTTCATAGTACAATGACCACTGCGAACGTGAATTTGTAGGTTACGGGCAGGTACTAAATGAAACGATCGTTGCTTACTTCTCCTCCGTTACTGGTCATGTTGTATGGGCTGTTTGGGGTTGTCTGGATTCTATTTACTGACCGGCTGCTCGCTGTCTTGCTACCGGATACGGCTCAGATGGTTCGCTGGCAAACGCTAAAAGGGTGGCTGTTTGTCGCTTTGAGTATGCTGCTGCTGGCCTGGATTTTGACATTTAGCCGCAAACAATATCGCCAGACGCAGGAAGTATTAAAACGACGAGAAAGGGAGTACCGGGTCTTGTTCGAGAACAATCCGCTGCCCATGTGGGTTTACGATGAAGAATCGCTGGCCTTTTTGGCGGTGAACGAAGCGGCCGTTACGCAGTATGGATATTCCCGACCTGCCTTTTTGAACATGACGTTGAAAGACATTCGCCCAGAGGAAGATATTCCCCGGCTGTTAACGGATGTGGCGGCGACCTTTCGGCCGTTAAACCGGGCAGGAGAATGGCGCCATCGGCGGCGCGACGGTACGGTTTTTCCGGTGGAGATCGTGTCGCACGCGCTTGCTTACGAAGAGCACAAGGCGCGTCTGGTGGTGGCCTATGATTTAACAGAGCGGCAGCGGACTGAGCAGCTGCGGCGTGAAAGTGAAGAGCGTTTCCGCAATGCTATCAAGCAGGCCCCGTTTCCCATCATTTTACATGCCGAGGATGGTGAGGTTTTGACCGTTAACCAAACCTGGATGGAAATCACCGGCTATCAAGCTGAAGAACTGGCGACCGTTTCCGATTGGACAGAACGAGCCTATGGCGAGCGGCAGCTGCCTGTCCTGGAGGGAATTGATCGGTTGTATGATTTGAACCAGCGCGTGGCGGAAGGGGAGTTTACCATCACCTGCCGTGATGGTTCGCAGCGGATTTGGGAGTTTAGCTCGGCACCGCTGGGACCGCTGCCTGACGGCCGTCGCAGTGTCATGAGCATGGCTGTGGATGTGACCGAACGAAAACTGGCGGAAGCCAGGCTGCACGAAGTGGCCACCGAACTGGACGGCTACTTCACCAATTCGCTGGATTTGCTATGCATCGCCGACGAGGATGGGTATTTCCGGCGGTTGAACAAACAGTGGGAAGAAACCTTAGGATTTTCCCTGGACGACTTGGTCGGCCGTCAGTTTTTGGAGCTGGTTCATCCGCACGATAGAGAGAAAACAGTGGGGGCCATGCAGCGGTTGGCTAATCACGAACGAGTCTTCGACTTTGTCAATCGCTACCGGCATCGTGCCGGTAATTACCGTTGGATTGAGTGGCGCGCGTCCCAGGTGGGCGATGCTATCTACGCTGCCGCGCGTGATATTACCGAACACATTCAGAACGAGCAGCAGCTCCGCCTCCAGAGTGCCGCCTTGGAAGCCGCGGCCAATGCCATTGTGATTTTCGACGTAGACGGCCGTGTCGAGTGGGTGAATCCGGCCTTTACCGAGATGACGGGGTACAGCCGGGAAGAGGCCCTGGGCCGCCAACTGAAAGGTCTGGTGCGCTCTGAGCTCCACGATCAAACAGTCTACGACGAGATGGCAGAGGCCATATTGTCCGGCGAGAACTGGCATGGCGAAATCGTCAACCGGCGCAAAGACGGCACCCACTACATCGAGGAAAGCTCTTTTACCCCGGTGCGCGATGAGCGAGGTGAAATCGTCCACTACGTCGCCATCAAACAGGACGTAACCAGCCGCCGCGTTGCCGAACGGGAGAGGGAACGACTCCTGGCGCAGGTGCAGGCGCAGGCCGAACAGTTGACGCAAATTATGCAGAGCGTTCCCGAGGGAATCCTGCTTCTGGATAAGCAGAACCGCATCCTGATGGCCAACGCGCAAGGGCAGGAATATCTGGCGCTGCTGGGCAGTCAGCAGGTGGGCGATGTCCTGACGCACCTGGGGTCGTTGTCTTTGGAGGCGCTGCAAACCTCGCCTACGACCGGCGGGGGTCATGAGTTGGCCACGGAAAACGGCCGTATCTTCAAAACGGCCGTGCGCCCCATCGAAACCACCGCCATCTCCGATGGTTGGATTTTGGTTCTGCGGGAAACAACCCGCGAGCAATTTGTACAGCGGCAGTTGCAGCAGCAAGAAAAACTGGCGGCCATTGGCCAGTTGGCCGCAGGCATTGCCCACGATTTCAACAACATCATGGCCGTCATCATCCTCTACGCCCAGTTAGCCGAAAAGGCGCCCGACCTGGGTGATGCCGTTCGCCAGCGGCTGAATGTAATTGTCCAGCAGGCCAATAGAGCGGCGGCCTTGATCCAGCAAATTTTGGATTTCAGTCACAAGTCGGTTATGAAACGCCAGCCGGCCGATTTGCTGGCGCTTTTGCAGGAGCAGATTGAACTGCTGCAGCGCATGCTGCCGGAAAACATCGACATCCAGTTCAGCTACCAACCGGACGAATACATCATCCTGGCTGATTTGCCCCGCATCCAGCAATCGATCATGAATCTGGCCGTTAACGCCCGCGATGCCATGACTGCGGGCGGACGGCTTCTGATACATCTGACCCGCCTCACCATTCCCAGCGGCCAAAAATCGCCGCTGCCCCGTATGGCTCCCGGCGAATGGATTCAGCTTGTTATCCGTGATACGGGCGGGGGCATCGCGCCCGACTTGCTGCCGCGCGTGTTTGAACCGTTTTTCACCACCAAAAAACCGGGCGCCGGTACGGGCCTGGGTCTGGCGCAGGTTCATGGCATTATCACCCAGCATGATGGCGACATTGTGGTGGAAAGCCAGCCGGGCGAGGGCACAACCTTCACGATCTATTTGCCTGCTTTAAAAGTGGAGGGTGAACTACAAACGGCCGTGCCCGACATGACACTTCCCATGGGCAGCGGCGAGTTGTTGTTGATCGTCGAGGATCAAGAACCGCTGCGCCAGGCTCTGGCTGAAAGTCTGGCGGCCTGGCATTACCGGACGCTGACGGCCGCTAACGGCGAAGAGGCGCTGGCCCTGCTCGACCAACAAGAGGACGTGGCACTCGTCATCAGTGACATTATTATGCCCAGAATGGGTGGGGAAACACTGGTGAAAAATATCCGTCAGCGAGATGTACAGATTCCTATTCTGTTGATGTCTGGCCATCCGCTGGATGTTGATATGTCTAAGTTTGGCGTGCTGGGTGTCTCGATCGTGTTGGGAAAACCAATTCAGCCGGAGCAGTTGGCCCGGACGGTCGCTGTGGCCCTGGGTAAAAACCTGCTGCCGCCCGGCCCGACTGACTCCAGCAGCTTATAACAGTTTGCTGATCAGGTCCTTGTGCGGTGAAGGGATGACGGTGAAGGAATCGATGACGCCTTCGTCCTTGAGTTTGGCTACGGCCGTTTCCACCCCGCTCCGCACTGCGCTTATCTCGCCGGTAAACACGGTAAATGCTTTGCCACCCATGGCAAACGGCAGGCGGATTTCGATGAGTTGCAGGGGGGCGGCTTTAACGGCCGTATCCGCCGCCACAATCGCCGCCGCCAGCGTAAACGTCTCCACCACGCCGATGGACTTCACTTCCTCAATTTCTGTCGTCGCCGTCAGCGCCGGGAAGACGCTGGGATGCACGTTGGAGAGGATGAAATGGTCTACCACCACCTCCGGCGCGACCTGCTGCCCTACGGCTACGGCATTTTTCACGTGGCTGATGGCCCCGGCGATGAGGATGATGTACTTGCCAGGGCAGACCACGTGGGCGCGCAGCAGCTCCACATCGGCCGCCTTCAGGAGGGCGTCGGTGGTCAATATACCGCGCGCGATGCTGCGCAGTTCAATCAGGCCAATGGCCCGTTTGGGGGTTGTTGTTCGGGGGATTTCAATTTGTGGCATCATCTTATTTCGCCTCGGATGACGGAGTTGATTAGTTGGTTTGTTGGTTTGTTTGTTGGTTGGTTTGCTACCTAACCAACCAACAAACAAACCAACTAACAAACTTCTTCTTACCCAACTTCCTTCGCTTCAATCACAATAGATTCATTACTAACACTGACCACCACGCCGTCCATGCTGGCGTGGACCGGCGCGCCGAGGCCGCCTTTGGTAATTTCGCCAACCAGGTCACCGCATTTCACCACATCGCCCACTTTGACGACCGGCCACGCCGGCATGCCGATGTGCTGGCGCATGAGCAGTTCGACGCGGGTGAAGGGGGTGGAGACGGCCGTTAACGGGGCCGCCACGTCATACTTCGCCAGATCCAGCCGGTTAATCAGCCGGGTCATCGGCACGCGGCGATAATCGCGGTAGGGGTCAGCTTCCGTGGTGCGGTGGTAGGGATTTTTCATCCCCTCGCGCACCAGATCACGTTTGATATTCAGGGCAATGTCGCCCGGCGACAGGTGTACCGGGCAGGCATAGTTGCAGGTGCGGCATTCACAGCACAGCATCGCCCCGGCCATCTGCGCGTCCGTCAGCGGCACGCCGGAAGCCAGCAGCAAGATCAGCTTGTGGGGCTGGATGGCATGGCCCTGCGCGTGGCGCGGGCAGTAGTCGGTGCACATGTAGCACTGGTCGCACGCGGCAATGGCGTGGGCGTCGAATATTTCGCGCGGCGTGCGCCGCTTGACGCTGAGTTGGTGATCGTAGGGGAGCACCAGCAGCATCTTGGTGCGCTTGGTCACGGGGGCGTCCAGGTCACCCACCACATTGCCCATCATCGCCCCGCCATCCAGAATGACGGGATCGGGCGTGGTGAGACCGCCGGCCAGGGCCAGCACGTCGCGCAGGCGGATGCCAATCGGCACTTTGACGGTCACGGGCTGGCGCACGGCGCCAATGACGGTGATGAATTTTTCGGTGACGGGACGGCCGTGTAACGCCGCGTCAATGTTGTAAAGTGTCTCAATGTTCTGCACCACGCAGCCCACGTCGATGGGCAGGCCGCCTTCCGGCACCACGCGGCCCATCACGTCGTACACCAGCACTTGCTCATCGCCCGCCGGGTAAAAATTGCCCAGTTCGGCAATGGTGATGTCGGTAGCGTCGCCCAGCGCTTTGCGCAGCTTGGCAATCACTTCTTTATACTTGCCCTTCACGCCCAAAATGCCCCGCGCCGCGCCGGTGGAGTGCATCGCCGCCCGCAGCCCGGCAATCACTTCCGGGGCGTGATGGAGCATGAGCTGCTTATCCACGTGGGTCAGCGGCTCGCACTCCGCTCCATTGGCGATGACCACTTCGGCCTGCGCCTGGAGCTTGACGTAAGTCGGGAATCCGGCCCCCCCGGCCCCGGTCACACCGGCGGCCTGCACCGCCTGGACAATTTCTTGCGTCGTTTCCACTAGATTCTCCTAAACCCTCTCCCCCGCCCTCTCCCACTGGGAGAGAGAGCAAGTTTTCCCTCCCCTTGGGAGGGGATTAAGGGGAGGGATAATTCACACCGCCGAAAAAGCGCCCACCAACGTACAGCGCCGGATGCGCGTGAAGGTGCGCGCCGTCGTCATGCCTTCGCCGGTGCGCCCGGCGATGGTGAAGCTGGTGTGCCCTTCGCCGCCAAAACCCAGCCCGGCGTAGGAAGGCGCGTTCTTCACAAAAACGGTCGTGTTGATCGCCCGGCCAAATTCGCTCATGTGGTAGATGTTGGACGAGTGGATGATGGCGGAATGGCGCAGACCGGCTTCGACTTCCACGGCCGTGTCCACCCCTTCCTCAAAATCACGCACCCGCACCACGCCCAACACCGGCATCATCAACTCGTGGCGCACAAACGGATGATCCTTGTCCACCTCCACGACGATGGCCCGCATCTCCTCATCGGCCGGAATGCCCATCTCCGCCAGAATGACGCAGGCGTTCTGGCCGATGAATCTGCGGTTGGGACCGCTGCGCTTGTCGTTGAGGACCAGGCGTTCCAGTTCCGGCAGGCGGCTGCCATCCAGCACGCAGACATTGCTCGCCGCCCGAAAAGCGGCCATCAGCGCCTCGGCATTGCCCGCCGTGACGATGACCTCTTTCTCCGAGGTGCAGGGCATGTTGTTGTCGAACGAGTGGCCCAGGATGATGTCCCGCGCCGCTTTCACGGGGTCGGCGGTATCGTCCACCAGTACGGGCGGATTACCCGCCGCCGCGCCAATCGCCCGCTTGCCCGATTTGAGGGCCGCGTCCACCACCGCCGGGCCGCCTGTGGCCACAATCAGGTTGATTTGGGGATGGTGCATCAGTTCGCTGGCCACTTCGATGGTGGCTTCTTGCGCGGCGACCAGCAGGTTGGGCGGGCCGCCCGCGCTCTCAATCGCTTCGTTCAGAATGTCCATCGTCGCCAGCGAAGTGTTCTGGCTGGCGGGATGGGGCGCAAACACCACCGTATTACCCGCTGCCACCATGCTGATGGCGTTGTTGATCACCGTGGCCGTGGGGTTGGTGACGGGGGTGATGGACAGAATGACGCCGAAGGGGGCGCATTCTTCCAGCGTCAGGCCATCGTCGCCCACGTAGGCGTCGTTGGGCAGGATTTCCACGCCGGGTGTCTTTTCGGCCACGAGCAGGTTCTTGAGCACCTTATCGGCGACGCGCCCCATGCCCGATTCCTGCGCGGCCATTTGCGCCAATTTTTGCGCGTTTTCGATGGCCGCCTCGCGCATGGCCTGGATGATGGCCTTGCGCTGGGTCAGGCTGACGCGCCGGAAGCGGGCCAGCGCGACGTGCGCCGCCTTCACCGCTTCGTCCGGAGTGGCAAACACGCCGCGAAACTGGGCGGCGCGGGGCAGCGGGGAGGGGGAACGGCCGTTGGCGCCATTGGCGCTGCCCAACTGCGCCATCACCTGCTGAATAATCGCTTCAATTTGTGCATCTTGGATTTGTGCCATCATTTTTCTCCTACGTTCCTGGGAGCGCGGACGTTCCGTCCGCCGCAGGCGAGACGCCTGCGCTCCCAGGGTTATCAATACGCCGCCACCATCGCCTGGGCCACGGCTACATCCTGTTCCACCGAGCCGCCGCTGACGCCGACCGCGCCGACCACTTTGCCATCCTTCCGCAGCGGCAAACCGCCGCCGACCAGGGTGATTTTGGGCAGGTTAACGTCAATGCCGTAGAGCGATTGGCCGGGCTGCGCGGCCTGGGCCAGTTCGTGGGTGGGCAGGCGCACGGTAGCGGCCGTGTAGGCTTTATGCGGCGCTAAAGTCACGCTGACGATGAGGGCATCGTCCATGCGGCGGGTTTCGATCACGTCGCCGTTTTGGTCCACAACGACCAGCACCATGGGCACGCCGATTTCGCTGGCTTTTTGCATCCCGGCCGCCACGAGGCGGTCGCATTCTTGTAAGGTGAGTTCCATGGTTGGGTCTCCTTGGAATGTGTGGGGGGAAACGGCCGTCTCCAATCCCGCTGTAATCGTCTCAATCAGCGTGCGCTGCTCATCAATGCGCGCCAGCACGTACAACAGGTCCGACAGGCGGTTGACGTACTTCAGCAGGTGCGGATTGACCGCTTCCCGGCGGTTCAACTCCACCAGCCGCCGCTCGGCGCGGCGGAAAATAGCCCGCGCCATATCCAGCGCCGCCGAAGCGGGCGCGCCGCCGGGGCGCACAAACTGGCCGGTCTGAATCCATTCGGCGTTGTACTGGTCAATCAGGCGCTCCAGCCGCTCTACCTGCGTTGGCTGCACGCGGGGCACGTCAAATTTCAGCGCCTTGCCGCCAGGCACAAACGCCGCTTCGGACATGATGGGGATGAGTTCCCCTTGCAGGTCGATGATGTGGCGGCAAAGATCGTCGTATTGCGTGGTGGCGCGGGCCAGACCGAGGGTGGATGTGCCTTCGTCCATCGTGCCGTACACTTCGATGCGCAAATCATCCTTGTCTACGCGCACGCCGCCCAACAGGGAGGTTTGCCCGGCGTCGCCGCCACGGGTGTAAACGTCTGCTTTCATGTGAGTGCCTTTGTTGGTTAGTTGGTTAGTTGGTTGGTTGGCTAACAAACCTAACCAACTAACCAACTAACGAACCTCTTCCCATTACTCCACATCCACCGAATCAATAATGCCGACAATCGCCACATCCAGCGGCGCTTTGCGATGCTCTTCGCTGATGACGCGGGCCGCGCCGCCCTGAACCCACAAGACGATGTCGCCTTCGCCTGCGCCCAGCGTGTCCACCGCGACCAGACGGTTATGGGTGGGGCGCTCTTCGCGGGGATCAATTTCCTCGATGACCAGCATCTTGAAGCCGGTTAGAGACTCTTCTTTGCGGGTGGCAACGACGGTGCCGATTACTTTTGCTAAACGCATGGTTTACCTCAATTTGTGTTGGTTGGGTTTGTTAGTTGGTTAGTTTGTTGGCAACCCACTAACAAACCTAACCAACTATCAAACCACTTACTTCCCATCCCACACCAGCCGCAAGTTCTGCCGCCGGGCAATGTCTGCGGCGAGCGGGGTGAGGCGGGTTCCGGCGGGCAGGTGCAGGCTGGAGCCGTGTTGGTAAGCGGCTAAATCGGCGGCGGTGAGGATGGAGGCCGGCCCCATCCCCACCTGAATGGCCCTCGCCGGTGAAGCCGGGACGGGTGGCGGTGCGGCGGGTTGGAGCTGGCGGAGAACGGCCGTTACAAATTCCTCTTCCCTCACCAAATTCATCCCGTAGTCGATCAGCGTGCTTAAATGCCCCGCCAGCGTTTGCCGCAGCGCCGGTGCGCCGGTGTTGTTTTCACTAAAGACCAGGCCGCCGTTACCGTATGGGTCGGCCCCATCGCAGACGGCGATGACGGGCTTTTCGCCCAGCAGCGCGCCCAGAACCAGTGTGGAAAAGAGCGAGTCCATCAGGCCCAACGCCAGGCGGGCGGCCGTGTTCATGGACAGCGTGGGCACCAGCACCAGGTCGGTTTGGCGCACCAGTTTGGGCGTGTTCACCCACTGCTGCGGCCCAATGATTTCCTGCGCTCCGGCGCGCCGCACGTTGTCTTCGCCGATGACGTGCAGGGCCGAGGCGGTCATGAAGACAGTCAGGTTGTGGTTAGCCTGGGTGAGCAGTTGGATGGTTTCCACGCCCACCACGTAGCCGGTGCTGGCTCCGCTGAAGAGCATGAGCACGCGCTGGGGAGGAACGGCCGTAGCCATTTTCGCCCGTACCAGCGCCACCACCTTCGCTACGATTTCATCAATGAGTGATTGATCCACTTTTTCCTCGAATAGTTTGATGGTTGGTTTGGTTGGATAGGTTTGATGGTTGGTTAGGTTGGTTAGCCAACCAACAAACCATCAAACTAACAAACCATCAAACCCCCATCACCTCGGAATAATCAACGTGCCGGTCTGCCCGTTACGGAGGCCGACGGCGTTGCCTTCGTCGGTGTCCAGATGCACTTCCGTAAGCCAGCCGGCTTTGACACGCACCAGAATGCCGTGCAGGGTGGTCGGGCGCGGGCCGTCGATGCGCAGATCGAGCAGATCGCCATGTTTGAGGCCGAGGGACACGGCCGTTTTGTCGCTAATATGGATGTGCCGCCGGGCGATAAACGCCCCTCCGCCGCCGTTACCGGGCAGCGTTACCGCCCCTTCCGGCCCAACCAGCGTGATGGGCTGGCAGGCCGGGTCCGCGCCGTCGGTGGCGACCGGCAGCTTCATGCCGATGACCAGCGCGTCGGTCTGGGCCAGCTCTACCTGGGAATACGGCCGTGTCGGACCCAGCACGCGCACCTTTTCGATGGCCCGCTTGCGGCCGACCACCATCACCTGCTCGCGGGCGGCGTAGTAGCCTTTCTGGTACAGCTCGTTGTAGACGGTCAGGTCGTGGCCTTTGCCGAATAAAATTTCTACGTGTTCGGGGCAGAGGTGGACATGGCGCACGGAAATGCCGATGGGCACTTCCAGTTCCAGATGGCCGTTAACGGATACGGCCGTTGGCTCTTTGGTTTCCGCCATTTCCACCGGCTGCATCGCCGCCAGCCGCCGCAGCACCTCCTGCGAGATGCGCTCCACGTTCAGGCTGGCCCCATTCAGTTTCACACTTGGTTGGTTGATGACTGTTTCCACAGGTGTCATCTCTCTTGAAGAAGGAGATTGGAGATGGGTTAGTCCCCAGTCCCTAGTCTCTAGTCTCTACTCTTCCAGCTTGCGGTGGACAAAGCAGTAGGCCGAGCCGGGTAAGGCCGGGAGTTTGCACTGTTCGCCTGACTTGGTGAGAGCGGCGCACTGCTGGGCTTCGGGTTCGGAAACGGCCGTTCCCCCCACCTCTTCCTCTAACTCTACCTCTCGCTCTTGCTTCCGCAGCCCCCGATCCAGGTTGGCGATCAGCGCCTCAATCTCATCGTGCGGGCGAGGAATGACGTGACAGCCATACACCTGGCCAATGCGCGCGGCTGCCGCTGCTCCGGCGGCCACGGCCGCGTTCACTGCGCCCACGTCGCCCACAAACTTTACGGTGATTTTGCCGCCGCCCTTGGTGTTCTCATAGCCCAGCAGGGTGATGTTGGCCGCTTTCACGGCCGCGTCGGCAGCTTCAATCGCGCACACCAGGCCAATAGTTTCAATCATTCCCAATGCTTGTTTCATCGGATACCTCTCTCATTCAACTTCTGGACGATCAGGGCGACAAGTTCTGCCACCTGCGTTGGATCGTCCATAGGCGCGCCGGCAAAGGCCGGTCGTGGGCGGGCTGCGAATGCCTGCGGCAGTGCAGATTGCAGGCCATTGGGCGCTGGCGGCTTAGACCGGGCTGCTGTCGCCGGCTGCTCGCCGGCGAAGCGGAAGGGTTTGCGGATCACCATGCGGGCCGCGTTTGCACCCATCACCCGGCAGAAATAGTCCGCCTGCCCGGTAAATTTCAAGGACATCACCGGCTTTTCCACCGGCATGTGGCGTTCGTGCAGCACCACGGCCTCCGGCGACACGGCCACGCCGATGTTAAAGCGCGAACTGCGCGCCGCTTCGTAGGCCATCGTTACCAGATCGTGCGCCGCTTCGCTGACCAATCGGCAGGGCACGCCTTCTTCCTCTGCGCCGATTTGTACCCAGCGGTAGAGCGATGGGTCTGTGCCGGGCAAAAGGGCGACGTGGATTGCGGGGCGGTCTTGTTCTCTGGCGTCCATCCTGTTACCTCGCCTTCTGCCGTTCGACATAGCTGAGAACCAGCCCGGTGGCCACCGCGTTCACCGGCCCCAGCTTGCCGCGAATGTTGGCCGTGCCTACCACTGTGCCAAATTCGGCCAGTTTGTTCATCAGCATTTGTGATAGTTCAAAATCCTGCCCGGAGCCGCCCACGATAGCCACAAATTCAATGTTGCGGATGTTGCCCAGCGGGGCCACCGTCTTGAGGGCGCGCAGGCTGTTGCGCAAAAAGACGCGCCGCTTCGCTTCCCGGCGCACCTCGCGGATGCGCTCGATGGTGTGCTCGGTGGGGATGGGCACCAGCCCATTTTTGGTCACCAGGGCCACGCGGCCAAACAGTTTGGGGTCCAGCGGCTCTTTAAAAAAGCGCACGGAGTTGTCTTCGTTGCGGATGTGGAACAGGCTTTCCACCTTAGCCAGCGGATAGCGCTTGATTTCCTCGGCCACGTCCACGTTTGTGCCGCTGGGCAGGTCCAGTTCGCGCTGAATCAGCAGCGAGACCATGTTGCCTGCTCCGGCCAGATGGATGCTGTGGACTGGCTGCCCTTTCACCATCAGCGCGGCGTCGGTGGAACCGGCGCCCAGGTCGAGGATCGCCAGGGGGATGTCGATGCCGGGGGTGGTGAGCGTGCCCAGAATGGCCATGTTGGCTTCCACGCCGCCCAATTCCACCGGCACGCCGATTTCCTCGGAGAGCGCCTGGGCCAGCCGCTCCATGAGGAGCTGGTCGGTGTTGACCATTGCCGCCAGGCCGACGGCGTTTTCCATGGAGAATTCCTGGGCCAGACCGCCGGACACTTTTTGCGGGACCAGACAGTCTACGGCCAGGATGTCGCGGATTTTGATGGCTTTGAGCGGTTTTTCGGTGACGTCGCTCATGGTCTGGCGCACGCGCTCGACCATGCCGCCGACGTTGGTGCCGGCCGCGCCTTCCACGTCTTGCAGTTGGCCGACCTGGGCCAGCCCATCCATGATGGCATCTGCGCCGCCGTCCATTTCGACAACGGCCGTTCTCACATCCCCAATCAGCTTCAACGTGCCCGCCGGAATACGGCGCGTCTGCACGTCGCCGGCCGGGGTGCGAATCACCACCGCCGAGCGCAGCCCAATCAGCGCCTTGGCGATGGGAATGACCATCTGCGTTTCCTGCGGGGTCAGCTCAAACAGGGTGGCGATGCCGTAAGGATTGCAAAGCTGGCGGATCACCTGCCCATGTTCGCCCACTTCCACGGCGGCCAGCATGTTCAGCGGCACGTGGTCGATCAGGCCCACTTCGTCCACGAAGGGCAGGGTCTTGGGCAGGCGGTTGGCGATCAGCACGCCGTCGTCGGACTGCACGATGCCGCCCTGCACGTCTACGCCCGCTTCCAGCGCCCGCTTGATCAGCGCCGCAGCGACCTCAAAATCATACGCTTTGGGGATGACCACGATGACCGGCTCGCCGCGCCGCACAGACACCAGATTTTGGATGTGGATGGTCTGTCCCACGCCGATGCCCATGCCGCCGGGCGAGCCGGGGTTGTGCCCGATCATCGTGGATTCGGTGATGATGGTTTCGGTGATGGTCTCCATGGCGATGTCGCCGATGACCGGGGTGGCTTCGTTGAGCAGGGCCAGGTCCAGGTCGCGGAGGGTGATGTGGGCGTCTTCAACGGCCGTGCGCAAAGCCAGCGCCATGCCCGGAATATTGCTCAGGGTGCCTTTGATGCCCGTAGTGGGCACGCGGCTGGAGCCTAAAAACCGGGGCGGCCGGTTGAAGTCGCTAATTTCCGCGATGGCGACTTCGGTGGTGGAGTTGCCGACGTCGATGCCGGCGATGATTTTGGTCATGGGTTACTGGTTGGTTAGTTGGTTAGTTGGTTGGTTGGTTAGTTGGTTGGTTGGTTAGTTGGTTGCTAACAAACTAACCAACCCAACCAACCCAACCAACCAATTAATCCTTCTTCAAAACGTCACGGGCTTCGTAAACGCCGGCGGCTTCGCGGACGAAGTTGGCGCAGACTTTGGCTCCGTATTGGCTTTCCAGTTCGTCGGCGATAGCCAACAATTCTGCTTTGGTGGAACGGTTGGGGCGCAGGGCGTTGTACATCGCCAGCACACGCTCGTCGGGCACGCGGGTGAGTTCACCGGCGCGGCGCATGTTGCGGGCCAACTGCGGCCGGCTGATGCTTTCGGCGATTTGCGCCTGGTATTCCAACGTCTGCGGGGTGATGCGGATCTCTTCCGCTTTCACTGCGCCGGACATGATGGCGTCCAGGGTGATGTCGTCGAGGCTTTTGCCGGTGGCCGTTTTGACCAGTTCGCGCCGTTTTTGGGCCAGCGGATAGTCGGTTTTGTAGTTGAGGGTACGGCCGTTGGCCGCCGCCGCTGCTGCTGGCGCACTCCCATTCCCGCCGTTCAACTCCGCGAGAACTTCTTTCACGATTGCCGCAATAATATCTTGTTGAGACATCCTACTTTCTCCTTAGTTGAAGCGGACTTCCAGGTCCATCGGCTTCTTGCTGCTATCCACAAACTCGGTTTCGCGGATGTGGTAGACGGCCGCGATCGCCTGGTACTTCGGCCGGGCCATTTGGTCGCTAATTTGCGGCACAGGCGCGGGGGAATCCCCTTTGGCGTAGCGGGCCGCGTTGCGGCCGATGTTGCGGTACGTTTCCAGCGTCAACACGGGGGCCTGCGGGAACAGTTCAATGTTTTGCAGCGGGAACAGGTCGCGTTGGTGAATCACGGTGGTACCGCGTGATTGGATGGCGATGGAGATGCCGGAACCGCTCAGTTCCGCGCCGCGCTTGCCCACGAAGGCCACGTCGGACGTGTGCCAGACACGGATGATGCGCGGTTTCATGCCTTCCTCTTCGATACCGGCCATGAGTTCGCGGAGAACGGCCGTGTGCGGTATCCCCGTAATCGTCCGTTTCTTCAACTTATCACCAAACGCCGGGGCCAGCGCAATCACCACCTCGTCAGAGGCTGTGCCCGGTTTGGCCACGCCCACTTCCCGGATCGTCAGGTCGGCGACAGAATCGCCATTGGATACAGCGGGGGCTGCCGAAGCCGGCGCGGAGCCATTGCCCATTTGCGCCAAAATCTCCTTCACAACTTCCCGCACGACAGCTTCAGATAATTGTGCCATGGATAATGCTCCTTAAATGTCCTCAGGACTCATCGCATGACGGATGTTGGCTAACTGCTCCCAACGTTCGCCCTGCAAACGGTAGCCTGTACCCGGTCCCTGGTAATCGTTCAGGTCGTTGATTGCCGCTACCACGTTGAAATCCTTGTCCAAAATCGCCGAGGTATGCAGATAGTCGCCGGAAACGCGCTGCTTCTGAATGTTCAGAACCGCTTCCGCCACTTCCGGGAACCCGCGCTTGGCCAGAGCCTTCACCACGTCAACACCCGTCACACCGCGCTTCAACATTTCCTGCGCCGCTTTGGTGTCTTGCACCTTGTCGCGGGCCGGCATGTCGTTGCTGCCGTGGGCATAGGTAGCTGCTTCCACCTCTTCATCGGTGATGGCCGGTAAGCCCAATTCCGCAAAAACGGCCTGAATCGCTTTGGCGGCCTTGTGGCGCAGCTCGATGATTTCCGCTTCGCGCACGGGGCGCAGACCGCCATCCACCTTCAGGTCGCGCTGCAAAATCAGGAAGTCATCGTAGTCGTCGGAATCGAAGTTGGAACCGGCGAACACGTTGTCGTAGTTGGGGACGGCGCTGTAGCCGGAGAAGATGAAGTCTGTGCCGGGTAAGAATTGGCCCATCAAACGGGCCGTGCGGCGGAACGGCGAGTGCGAGAAGGTCTGGTCGTTGCCGGACGCTACTTCCAGGTCCAGGCAGGTCGTCACCAGGTTTTCGGCCAACACAGCGCGGATGCCGCCGGGCACGCCGCCGGGCACGCCGATGCAGCTAATCGAACCGTTCTGCAAACCCTGTACGCCCGCGCCCTTGGTGATCATGACGCACTTGATCTCCAGGTAGAGCATGGATTTACCTTCGGCGTAGGCCATCTGGACTTCGGAGCCGGTGCCGGAGGTGAAGCGCATCTTCAGACCGCGGGAAGCGTAGGCCGAGGCCAGGAAGCCTTTCGACCAGGGCGTATCATCGCCATCGATGAAGACTTTCTCCGTGCCGTAGACAGACACGGTTTCGGCGTAGGCCGTCAGGCCGCGCAGACCTAGCTGCAGCTCGATGGACTCTTCCAGAGCGTCCTGGCTGAGCGCGCCGGGGCGGCCAATTTGCCCGCCAACCAGCAGGGCCAGGGCGTTCATCGGGCCGTAGTTGAAGACGGCGACCGTGGTTTCGATTTCGTCGAAGCCATAGTAGGTGGCTTCGGCGGCGTCGGCGGCCATGAGGACGGGGTTGTCTTGCATGTTGGTGACGTGCGCCTGGTTGCCGGGGGTACGGCGGGCGCGCATCTTCTGGATGCCCATCATCATCTCGACGACGTTCAGTTCGTCCATGACGGCCGCGATCTTGGCCGGGGTAAGACCAGAGAAAATCTTAGCGACTTCGGCGCGGGGGACGTTGATGTCTACGATCTTGCGGGCGATCTCCACACAGGGAATCGCCATCATTTGTTCGGCAACGGCCGTGTTGATGGCGTAATTGGCGATAAACAGCTCGTTAAAATCGAACTCCTCGCGTTTCTTGCCGTCCATCTCCACGATCATACCGTTGGCGACTTTGACGCTGGGTTGTGGATCGTTGGGGCTGCCCATCGCAATCAGGCCAACTTCCGGCCATTCGGTGACGAAGCCGTCTTTGTTGACCTCACGCGCATCCAAAACCTCAAATCTTTTTTGTCGTTTTGCCATCGTGTTTAACCTCCGAGGGTTACCCTTTGCAAAAAGGGATTGCCCCGCTTAAATGTAGGGAACGCCTAAGCAGGCCGGTTCATCGCCCAACGTGCCGAGCAGCTTCACGCCCACTTCGCGGGCGGTCATGATGGCCTGGCGCACAGCGCCGGCATCGCCGCTGAAGAAGCCGATGACTTCGTTGCTGAACGAGGTGCCCTTGGCCGGGCTGGCGTAGCCGATCACGTCCACGTCGGCGGACTTGACGGCCGCATCCACCATCATCACGCCAATACCGGCCGGCGCACCGACGCACAAACCAAAGGCGCGGCCAATCGGCGCACCAAAGGCTTTTTCGCAGGCAAAGCTGGCGCGAGCAGTGTATTGGAGCTCGATGTGGCCGGCAGCATTGGCATACACGTCGCCAAAGGTGCGGCTCAGGTCCTTCAGGGCCACTTCGATGGCGCGACGGGCGTCGGAAACTTCCTCGGCGCCGAAGATGATGAGCGAACCGTGACCGGCGCCATCGTGCGTGTCGCGGGCCAGTTCAATCGTCACGACTTCGGTGTTGGTAGCTTTGACGGCTTCGTCGGCGGCCATAATCTGGGGGCCGGCGCCGGTACGGGCGCTGAGGATGCCGATGGAGCGATACTTGGCCTCAAGGCCCATTTTTTCATGAACCACGGGGTCTACGTTGGCAATTACAATGCCGATGGTTTCGCCAAAAGCCGTGCCGACAAATTCGGTCATGCCCGGGTTGGCGTAAGCGGCAACAGCCTGGGCCGGAGCGGCTTCGCCGTTACCCCCGACCTTGTCCATTACCTGAGCGACAATCATGTCTAAAAGTTTGTCATCCATTGAATTTCACTCCTTGGAAATGTGGGTTGGTTAAGTTGGTTAAGCTGGTTGGTTGAGTTGGTTAGTTGGTTGGGTTGGTTAGGTTGGATGAACAAACCAACAAACTATCAAACCAACAAACTATCAAACCATCTCCCTAATAACCCATCGCAAAGTTTCTTTTCTTGGGTCAGTGGGGGCGGAGGTGGCGCTCGCGCCGCCTACGCCCGTCACGGTGACCCCGATTGAGTGAAGGACAGCCGGGGCTATTCCTTCGTCGGCAGCAATGCTTCGGTGTCGGCATGGGGGCGCGGGATGACGTGAATGGAGACAACTTCGCCTACGCGCTTGGCGGCGGCGGCTCCAGCATCGGTGGCGGCTTTCACCGCACCAACGTCACCGCGCACCATGACAGTCACCAAACCGGAGCCGATTTTTTCCATGCCCACCAGCGTGACGTTCGCTGCTTTGACCATGGCGTCGGCGGCTTCGATCATTGCGACCAGGCCGCGGGTTTCTACTAAACCCAGTGCTTCACCTTGAGGTTTTGCCATTTCATTCTCCTTTACAAAATATTTTGGTTCATGAGATAGTCTCTTAGTTCAGAGATCCCTAAACCGTTCAACGCGGACACGTAAAACAATTCACCCGTCACACCGGCCGTCCGAAGCAGTTGGGCAGCCTGTTTGATGTTGGCCTGAGGACTGTCCATCTTGGTGAGGACGCCGATGGTGTGTTGGGGGAACATCAAGAAGTAGTTGGGAGGAAAATAGGAATCGGCCCGGGTGGCATCCTGTACGGCGACCAGGATTTGGGCGTCGAAGGATGTGGAAACGAGGACGCGCCGCAGATGGCCCATTTCTACAAATTCACCGGGTGTGTCGATGCCCCAACTGGAGTAATCGATCATCTGGGTTTTGCGCGCGCCTTCAGGATCCTTGCTTTCCAGGGCCTTGAGCAGGGTGGTTTTGCCTGCCCCTACTCCTCCGAGGAGCATGAAGCGCCAGGGCTTGGCTTCGCTGGTTTTGACCATGTCGTTGAATGTGACCTTGTGCATCATGCTAACCGTGCAGGTTGGTCTAATCTCAAAGATTGGACCCATCTTCTCGTCTATCAGGTGCGGGTGATGGGGGCGGGATAGAAGCCGAGGATGTCGGCCAGGCCCTGGTTGGCGGCTTCGAGGGCTGCCTGTACGCTGGCTAAACGGCCGTTTACCACCAACGTCCCGCTAAATCTGTCCAAAAATCCAATCTCTACGTCGGCCGCCTTCAGGGCCAAGTCGCCGGCGATGATGGCGCTTTCTCCCGGCGTGACGGTCATAATGCCGATGGCTTCCGCTTCGCTGAGGCCGACGCGCTGGCAAAGAGGCTTGTCCGGGTTGGCAATGATGTGGGCAATGGTTACCTGGCGGCCGGGCACGTACTCCTGAATAATGCGCGTGGAGATGGCCTCACGGCCGTGCAGCCGGGCGTCTGTGTCCTGAAGGTCTGCGTAGGGATTCGACATAGGTACCAGCATACCAATGGGGCACGGGCGTCTCAATTCACAAATCAATGCTGGATATACACAAATCAATGGAGTTTTGTTTGGGTAAATTAGATAGGGGAACGGCCGTTTGGCGTTATGTTTGGTGTTTTATCAGCTTCCCGGAAGCTCCGAGCTTCTGAGAAGCGGGGAGAAGTCTGGCAGCCGGCCAAACGCCGTTAAAAAGTGTATACCCGGCGTCGTTTTCGTCATTGTGCAGCCAGGGGCGGCATTCTAAGATGAAGCATAAACCTGCAAAAGGCGCTGCGCCGCCTGGAGAGTATATGAAAGCTGTTGTTTACGAGGGGCCGGGAAACATCCGTCTGGCGGATAGACCTTTGCCCTCGCTGTTAGAACCGACCGACGCCATTATCCGCGTGACCAAAACCACCATCTGCGGCACCGACCTGGCTATTTTGAAGGGCGGCGTGCCCAGCGCGGCTCCCGGCCGCATCATCGGCCACGAGGGGGTAGGCGTGGTGGAGGCGGTGGGTAAAGGCGTGCGCCACTTCAAGGCGGGCGACCGGGTAATCATCTCCTGTATCACGTCTTGCGGGAGCTGCGAGAACTGCCGCCGGGGGATTCCCTCCAACTGTACGGATGGCGGCTGGATTTTGGGCAATACGATTGATGGTTGCCAGGCGGAATTTGTGCGCGTGCCCTTTGCCGATAATGGACTGTATCACATTCCCACGGCCGTTCCCGAAGAAGTAGCCCTCATGCTGTCCGACATCGTGCCGACCGGCCTGGAAGTGGGCGTGATGGCCGGTAACGTGCAGTTTGGCGACGTGGTGTCGATTGTCGGTGCGGGGCCGGTGGGCCTGGCGGCGCTGCTGGCGGTGCAGTTTTTCTCGCCGGCGGCCGTGATAGTGGTGGATCTGGATGATTTTCGTCTGGCGCTGGCCCAGAGGTTGGGCGCGACACACATCATCAACAATGCCGATGGGCAGGCGGTGGCGAAAATCATGGAACTGACAAACGGCCGTGGCGTAGACGCCGCCATCGAAGCTGTGGGCCATCCCCTTACCTGCAAACTGGTGCAGGAAATCATCGGTGTGGGCGGCACCATCGCCAATATTGGCGTATACAGCCAGAGCGCCGAACTGAACAAGCAGTCTTTGTGGACGAAGAACATCACCATCCGCATGGGCGTGGTGAACACGACGACGATCCCACTGCTGCTGAAAACCATTTTGGGCGGCAAACTGGATCCCGGCCAGCTTATCACCCATCGGCTGCCGTTTGACGAGGCGCTGCACGCCTATGACCTGTTTGTCCATGCGGGTAAGGAGCGGGCGGTGAAGATTGTGCTGGACATGGCGGCTGAAGAACCAGCCGCCGAAGCCGATCTGGTGGACTTGATTGTCCGCCGGATCATGCAGGCGTCTAGAAGTTAAGAAACTGTGCCCTCTCCCCAACCCTCTCCCAAAGGGAGAGGGAGCCGGACTTCCCCTCCCCTTGGGAGGGGATTGAGGGGAGGGCATGCATTACCAGGTGATCCATGATTTTGACGATTAACTGCGGCAGTTCTACCATTAAATATCAGCTTTTCTCCACCGACGTCGAAACTGTGGTCGCCAAGGGCATTGTCAGCCGGATTGGCGAGGAGGGGTCTTATTACGAGCAGGAAACGGCGCGGGGCAAGGTGAAAGAGCTGGCCGCCGTGCCGTCCCATCATGAAGCCTTCGAGATTGCCATCCATAATTTGCTGCATCCCGCTTACGGCGCGATGGCCGACATTCACGAGATTGAAGCTGTAGGGCACCGGGCGGTGCACGGCGCGGATTTGTTCATCGCTTCCACGCTGATTGACGACGACGTGATTGCCAAGCTGGAGGAGTGCGTGCCGCTGGCCCCGCTGCACAATCCCCCGAATCTGGTAGGCATTCGCGAAGGGATGGCCTTGCTGCCGGATGTGCCGCATGTAGCGGTGTTCGACACGGCTTTCAACCAGACCATGCCGCCGAAGGCGTATATTTACGCGCTGCCCTATTCCTTTTATGAAGAGCATAAGATTCGCAAGTATGGCTTTCATGGCACGTCGGTGCGGTTTGTCAGCCAGCAGGCGGCGGCGGTGCTGCAACGGCCGTTACCCACCCTCAAAATGGTCGTCCTGCATCTGGGCAATGGCGTGACGATGACGGCCGTCGCCGACGGCCACGCCGTAGACACTACCATCGGTTTCGCCACCTTCTCCGGGGTGATGATGGGCACGCGCTCCGGCGACATTGATCCCGGCCTGATTTTCCACATGCACCGCCAGCTTGGTCTCTCGCCCGACGAGATTGAGCGCATTATCTACAAGGAAAGCGGCTTGCTGGGCGTGTCGGGCGTGAGCAATGACGTGCGCGTGATTACGGAGCAGGCGCAGGCGGGCAACGCGCGCTGCCAGTTGGCGCTGGACAAATTCGCCTACATGGCGAAAAAATACATTGGCGCGTTTGCGGCGGCGATGGGCGGCCTGAACTGCGTGGTCTTTACGGCGGGCATCGGCGAGAACAGCCCGCTCATGCGGCAAATGATTTGCGCCGACCTGGAATTTTTGGGTGTGACCCTGGATGAAGCGCAAAATGAGCGCGCCGTGGGCGGCAAGCAGGTCGAGATAATCAACAAGGTGGGAGGGAAGACGGCCGTTCTCGTCATCCCCACCAACGAGGAAAAGATGATCGCCCTGGATACCATGCGGCTGGCGATTCTTTAATACAAAGGGACAAAGGCACAAAAGGGACAAAGAAAGCCCTTTGTTCCTTTTGTCCCTTTGTTTCTTTGTCATAAATTCTTTCTTATGAATCCTGAACTAGAAACCATCTTAACCCAGGCCCAAGACGTCTTTAACCAACGGCCGTCGCGCCCCAATTATCATGGCCCGGTGCATGTGGGCGTGGATTTGGGCACGGCCTACACGGTGCTGGCGGTGCTGGATGCGGAGAAACGGCCGTTAGCCGGCCGCTACCAATTCGCCCAAATCGTGCGCGATGGGCTGGTGGTGGACTTTATCGGCGCCATTCAACTGCTGAAGAAGATGAAAGCCGAAGTGGAAGCCGATCTCGGCTTTCAATTGGAAAAGGCCGCCACCACGTATCCGCCCGGCGTACCCCTGGCCGAAGTGAAGGCCACGCGCAACGTCCTGATCGGGGCGGGGCTGGAGTGCAGCCACTTTGTGGACGAGCCAACCGGGGCCAATGCCCTGCTGCAAGTGCGTGACGGGGCGGTGGTCGACATCGGCGGCGGCACGACGGGCATCGCTATTGTGCGCGATGGTGAAGTGATTTATACCGCCGACGAGGCAACGGGCGGCACGCACTTCTCTCTGGTCGTGGCCGGGGCGCTGAACGTGTCGTTTGAGGAGGCGGAACGCATCAAGACCGATCCGGCGCAGAGCCGCATGGTGTCGTCGGTTGTGTACCCGGTCATGCAGAAAGTGGGCAGCATCGTCGCCCGCCACATCCAGCCATACAACGTGGAAACCATCTATCTGGTGGGGGGCACCAGCAGTCTGGCGGACATTGGCGAGGTTGTCCACGACATGACCGGCGTACCCACCGTCATTCCGCCGCACCCCATGTTCGTGACGCCCCTCGGCGTGGCGATGACCGACGACTGAAAGGATGGGTCCAATCTTTAAGATTGGATCAATCCGGTGTTGGGCTAAAAGAATGACCCGGACAAAACCTTCGTCCATCTAAGAAAAAAGTTTTTCGACCTGGACGAACACTTTTTCGACCTGGACGAACACTTTTTTAACCTCAAAAAGAACCTTTTCGACCTGGATGAGAAGTTTTTCGATATAAAAAAGGATGTTTGGCTTGTTTTCGCAAATAAACTGGCTGTTTTATTGTCATGCTGAGGTCCGCCGAAGCATCCCCTTGACCGTTTAAGAGGAGATGCTTCGCTCCGAAGACTGCGCTCAGCATGACCAGTCTTTTATTGATGTTTGAAACCTTATGGCAGAGCGACTGATTATCATTGGTGGGGTGGCGGCGGGCATGAGCGCGGCGGCGAAAGCGCGGCGCGTGAATGCCGACCTGGAAATCGTGGTCTACGAGAAGTCGGGCTACATCAGTTATGGCGCGTGCGGCTTTCCTTATTTCATTAAAGGGGACGTGCCGCGCCTGGAAGACCTGATTGCCCGCACGCCAGAGCAGATGGCCGCGCAAGGGGTGATAGCCCACGTCTGCCACGAGGTCGTCGAAATCAATCCGGTGCAGCGCACGGTGCGGGTGATGGACCAAAAGAACGGCCGTTTCCTCACCGACCATTGGGACAAGCTCATTATCACCACCGGGGCGAGCGTGAACCGGCCGCCCATCCCAGGGGCCAATCTGCCCGGCGTCTTTACCCTGCGCACGGTGGAAGATGCCCTGGCCATCCGCCACTGGCTGGTGGAAAAGAAGCCCAAACACGCCGTGATTGTGGGCGCGGGCTACATCGGCCTGGAGATGGCCGAAGCGTTGCAGGCCCATAACATGGCCGTCACCCTCGTGGAGATGGCCGACCAGGTGATGCCGGGGCTGGATGCGGACCTGGCGGCGCTGGTCCAGGCCGAATTGCAGGCCCACGGGGTGCAAATCTGTTTGCAGCAAGCCGTGAAATCTTTCCTGGGGCCGACTTTGGTGCGCGAAGTGGTGCGGGAAGTGGCGGCGAAGGTGCAGGGGGAGGCGGGGGAGAACGGCCGTCTCCGTATCCACGAAGTGCTGACCGCCAACAACATCCTGGCCGCCGATATGGTGGTCTTTGGCGCGGGCGGGCGGCCCAATGTGGCGTTGGCGCAGGCCGCCGGGATTCATTTAGGCCAGTCCGGAGCCATCACCGTGGACGACCAACAGCGTACCAACCTGCCAAACGTCTTTGCGGCGGGCGCGGCGGCCGAAAGCCGGCATCTTCTCCTCAATAAACCGGTCTATTGGCCGCTGGCCGCCCCGGCCAACAAGCAGGGCCGGGTGGCCGGAACCAATGCGGCGGGCGGACAGGCAACATCCGAGGCGGTGGTGGGCACGGCCGTGGTCAAAACCTTCGATCTGGCCATCGCCGTCACCGGTTTGACGGAAAAACAGGCCCAATCTGCGGGACTGGCAGCCGCCAGCGTGACCATTGAGGCATCTTCCCGCGCCCATTACATGCCGGACAGTGCGCCCATTCATCTGAAACTGGTCTATGAAACGGGGACGGAGCGCATTTTGGGGGCGCAAATGGTGGGCAAAGATGGCGTCGCGCAGCGGATAGACGTGATGGCGGCCGCTTTGCGGGCTAATTGGACCCTGGAGGATGTGGCCGGGCTGGACTTGGCCTACGCGCCGCCTTTTGCGCCCGTGTGGGACCCAATTTTGCTGGCGGCCAACGTGGCGAGGAAGAATTAACCGCAGAGGGCGCGGAGAGCGAGGAAAGTCAAAAAACCTCCGCGTCCTCTGCGGTTTAGATTGCACGGGTGGAAAGCATGTTTAGAACGCCGACAACAACTTTTGCGGCCCAGAAGCCGGGCACGATCGATTTGGAAATCTCTGACCCGGTGTTGATGCTGAACGAGGTGGCCCGGCGCTACGAAACGGCCGAGCGCGTGCTGATGGAATACGTGGACAACGCCCTGGACGACGCCGAGGCGCTGTACCGCGCGAACGGCGGCGCATATCCTTACCCCATCCACATCGACCTGACCATAAACCGGGAACAGCGCGCCGTGAGCGTGCAAGACAACTGCCGGGGCATGACCCGCGAGACGCTGGAGCGGGTGGTCCGCAACGTGGGCGAATCGCAGAAGCGGGGGCAGACGTGGGTAAACGGCCGTTTTGGCTTCGGCGTCCATGCTTTTCGGGCGGCGGCGGAGAGTATTTGCTTCCAAACACAGCACGCGCACGGCTCGCACTTCGCCCTGGAACTGCAGCGCGACCAGCACCGGGGCATCAAAGAGGCGCGGCGGCGCGACGAACCCTTCCCCAGCGACAGCGGCACCGGCTGCCTGGTGACGGTGAGCGGCTTTGAGGCCGACTGGTTCCGGGCGGTAACGGCCGTGTCCCTCCAGACCGAAATCGAAACCCACTTTGAACGGCTGCTGGCCCGGCCCGATTTGCACATCACCGTCCGCGAGGCAGGAGGGCCGCTGCTGGTCTGCCGGCCGTTCGATTATGCGCTTGTGGAGGGGCCAATCTTGCAGCGGGAACTATTTTTGGCGCATAAAGAAGAGATTTATCCGGTGAAAATCTGCTTGAAGGTGGCGCGAGAAACGGCCGTGCCGCGCCCGGTCAGCTTTTTTGCCAGGGGGCGGCGCGTGGGCGCGGCCGCTGACATGAAATCATTCATGCGTAAATCGGCGGGTAAAACCAGCGTGTGGAGCCATCCGCATTTGCTAGGCTATATCGAGGTGGGCGAAATCGTGCAGCCGATCATCAACCGGGATGATTTTGTGCGCACGCAGGGGCGCACCGTGCTATACGAGGCGCTGCTGCCCCTGGAGGCGGAATTGAAGCTGCTGTTGGCGAGCGTAAACCAGCAGCAGAGCGAAGCGACGTTAGATCAGTTTTCGGCAGCGGTGCAGCAGGCGGTAACGGCCGTTACCGGCGACGCCGCATTCCAGGTGGCCTTTGTGGCAGCGGGGGATAGGCGATTGGTGGTGGGGGAAAACGGCCGTGTCGCCGTCAACACCGCCCATCCGGACTTCCAGGCGCGGGCGCGTTATACGCGCCAGGGCGAGCTGCGCCCCACCGACCGGCTCAACGCTTACCTGGCCACCATGCTGGCGCTGGCCACCCTGCCCGTTGATGATCAGTCAACCCCGGCGCATCTGCTGCACGCCCAGGCCGAGCTCATTCTCAGCCTGGAGGCCAGTCTGAACGCCCAACGGTGAAGTTGATGGTTCTTAGGATTTTATGGGGTGTGGCTTGATTTGTGATACGTGATGCGTGAAACCTCTCTTCACGCATCACGCATCAGGACCTCTTACCCCTGAATTTCTTAAGAACCAAGCCGGTCCAATCGATACCTATGAAGTGATGGATTCGCGGTAGGTGGCGGGGGTCATGCCATATTGGCGCTGGAAGTGGCGGTAAAAATTGGTGGCGTTGGGGTAGCCCACCGTCTCGGCAATGGTGGCGACGTTTTGGTCGGTGGTGCGCAGGAGTCTTTGGGCTTCATTCAGGCGCACCGAGGTGAGGTATTTGACGTAGCTGAGGCCAACGGCCGTCTTGAACTGCGAGCTGAGATGCGACTGGCTCAGGTTGACGGCTTCGGCCACTTCTTGCAGCGAAATGTCCGCGCGATGATAGTTTTTGTGAATATAGACCAGGGCCTGCTGCACCGCATCGGGGCGCTGCCCCTGTTCCTGTATAAAGGTCATCATTTCCGCCAGGCTGTTCAGGGTCCAGGCGCGGATTTCGGGGATAGTTTTCCAGGCGGCCAGGGCGCGCACCTGCTGCTGCAAAATGTTTAAGACCTGGGGATCATTCACCCCGGCATCTACAACTCCCCAGGCCAGCAGCGTTACCAGTTCGGCGCAGTGGTTTTTCATGGCTTCGGGCGCGGTGGAATAGCGCTGGGAGAGGTAATCGAGGATGTGGTTGAGGAGTTTTTGGGCGTTTTGCTGCTGGTTGGTCTGCACCATTTGCACCAATTCCCGCTCTTTTTGCACCATGAAGGTGCTGGAATCCCCTTCGCCCGGCAAATCTTGCACATCTTCGATGCCCACGACGACGTTGCCGCTGAGGTGACTGTGGTAACGGCGGGCGAGGTTGGCCTCGGCGTAGGAGAGGGGGATGGAATCCAGGGCCATGTAGCGTTTGCCCAGGCCGATGGTGACGGTGAAGGGCAGGGTGGCAGCCACGGCCGTGCAAATTTTCTCGCCCAGGCTGCGCATCTGCGCTGCCGTAGCCAGATGCATTTCGGTGGAGACGATGGCGACGATGCGGCCGGGATAGCTGTACCCTACCAGGGCGCGCTGCGGATCGGGCAGCTCCTGGCGCACGATTTTGGTAAGAGAGGTGACGAGCTGCTGCAAAACGGCCGTGGGTTGGTTCTGGCTGAGGGTGTCGAAGCCATCAATCTTGGTCACCAGCACCACCGGCCAGACGAGCCGTTTGCCCAAATAAGCCAGCGATTCTTCGGCCGACGTGCCTTCTGGCTGTGTGCCGCGGATCAGGTTTTCGACGAGGTTGGCTTCGATGACCGGCATGGTCTTTTGCAGCGAATCTTTGACGATTTCCACCGTGCGCAGGTCGCGTTTTTCTTGTTCTATCTCCTGGTGAATGTCCGCCAGGAGTTCTAGCAGCTTGTTGGGGCGCACAGGCTTGAGCAGGTAATCGCGCGCGCCGAGCTTGAGGGCTTTTTGCACGTAGGAGAATTCGTTGTAAGCCGTGAGCATGACGATTTTGGCGTCGGGTTGTTCGCGGCGGATAACGGCCGTGGCCTGCAGCCCCGTCAGCCCCGGCATCTTGATGTCCATCAGAATGACGTCCGGCCTGTGGGCGCGGGCCAGTTCGATGGCTTCCTCGCCGTTGGCGGCTTCCCAGACGGCCGTCACGCCGCTGTTCTCATTCGTCAGAATGTGGATCAGCGCAGAGCGGATAACCGGCATGTCGTCAACAACTAAGATTCCGGACATGATGATGTCTACAGAGGGTGAAGGGTGTTTCCTACTGCTGCGGGGCGGAAACGGCCGTCTTCAAATCAATTTCTCCCCATTGGCTGGGGCGGTAGGTTAAGGTGGGCGGCATTTTTACCGGCAGCGTGGTGTGACCCAGCGCAATCTGGTTGCCCACGCTGGAGGCGTGGGCCGGCGCCAGCCGGGAGGGTATTTCTTGCGCCACTTCTTCAGGTTCGGCGGGTTCTGCCAGCGCAATCGAGAGGCAGAGCCGGGTGCCCTGGTCTGGGGCGCTTTCCACGCCGACTGTGACGGAGTCGCCGTACTCGTTGACCAGGCGTTGGAATACATTTTGCAGGCCCAGCGAACGGCCGTTGCCGTTGAACAACCCGCTCTGAATAGCCTGCACCAGTTCCAAAGGCATGCCGGCGCCACTGTCGGCCACTTCCAGCACCAGACGGTTCGCCTGGCGATAAGCCTTGACGGTGATCGTTACCGGGCGGGTCAGCGGCTCTGCGCCGTGAATGACGGCGTTTTCCACCAGCGGCTGGAGGATCATGCACGGGACTTCTACCTGGCGCAGTTCCGGTTCCAGCAGCACCAGGCTGTGCAAACGTTCGCCAAAGCCGATCTTTTGGATGGCCAGGTACTGCTCGATCCTCTCCAGTTCTTCGCCCAACTCCACCTGGGTCGACATGTTACGCAGGCTGTAGCGCAGCAGGTCGCTGAGGTTGTAGGCAATCTCTTCTGTGCGGGAGGCGCCTTCTTCCAGGGCGGTATAACCGAGTAAAGTGAGGGAATTGAACAGAAAATGGGGGTTGATTTGGGCTTTTAAGGCTCTTAACTGGGCTTCTTGCAGGGCGGCCTGAAGGGCGGCGCGTTCCTGGGTTTCGCGGAGGAGGTGGGCTTGCGCCAGGTTGGCGGCGCCTTTCTCCATGACGTGATTGGCGGTGATGGACAACATTTCTACCGCGGCGTGAAAGCGTTCTAACGGCAGCGGTTCGATTTTGCGCACGGCTTCTTCAAATTCGGCGGCGGGCAAACCGAGAGGTAAATTGCGGTCCAGAATGTCTTGTATAAATTCTTCGTGGTTGCCGGCGGGAATGACCTGGCCGCACAAAATGGAACCGACGAACTGACCATCAATGATGATGGGCGCAGCGGCATCCAGCAGGCCGCCGGAGCATTTGTAGGCGTAAAGTTCCTCTCGTTCGAGGGCGACGCGGCCCCCTTCGGCGTCGCACTTCTGGCAGCGGGCCAAACCTTCTTCGGTGGAGCGGATCATCTGGCAGACCTGGCAGAAGTTGCTGGTGGCGGTGACGGGCCGGCCTTCGCGATCGACGGTGACGGCCGCGACACCCATCGCTTCGGCGAAGGTGTTTTGGATACGCTGCAGCAAATTCAGGTCAATCAGGTCTTCAATCTGGAGTTCTTGTGTTTGGGCCATGATACCTCACGGGAACAAAGCGTGGTTTGGGTTGAGGATTGTTCCTTCCGCGAGGAGTGCAACCGGGCAGGGAGGGGATCTGGCTTGATCGGGCCGGGTAGGATCACGGCCGTTCGATTTTACAGTTGCGGGACAGCGCCGGAGTTCTCGCCTGGGGCGAGGCACCGATCTTCACCCTCGGGGTATTAAGCAGGAAGTCAATTGAAAACGTACGCATGCAACTTTGATAGATTATACGCTGGCTTGGGCGATTCGGCACGGTGACATTTATCATAAAAACGTTCGCCATATGGCAACAAATGGCATCTGGCCGCTTAGGAGGCCGGGTTGGCGGCGCGGGGAGGGCAGCGGGGCTGGTGGTACGCGCCTGGCATGAACCAGCGTACGTTCCGGCTGGCGTCGGCGATGGGTTATAATGGTGTGGGGGACGGTGCAGACGGGAAGTTTGTCTTTGGTGTGGGTTGGTGGGCGGATTTGATCCGGTGAGTAGAGGTGTTGGGGCGGTGTGCCCGCCACCCCAACGATTGAGACTTAGAGATAAGGAGAATGATGAAACCTTCTGATACGCTTACGACTCTTTTTAACCATCATTTGTGGGCCAACGTGCGTTTGCTGGAGCAGTGCGCCCGCCTGACGGTGGAACAACTGGAGACGACCATGCCCGGCGCGCGTGGTTCTATCTATGAGACGCTGCAGCATATTGTGAATTCGGAACGATCTTACCTGTCGCGCATCAGTACGGGGGAGCCGTACCGCCGGCCGGCGGAGGCGCGGCCGATGACCATCGGGGAGATGATTGAAGCGGTGCGTTTGTCTGGTATGGGCCTGATTGAGTGGGCGGCTAAGGTGCAGCCGGAGGACGTGGTGGAAGTTCATTGGGAGGGTGCGCCGCGGTCGGTGCCGAAGGCGATTATTCTGACGCAGGCGATTAACCATGCGACCGAACACCGCGAGCAGGTGAAGGCGATTTTAACGAAGCTGGGAGTTGAACCGCCGGATTTGCAGGCCTGGGCGTACTTTGAAGAGATGGACAGCTAGGTTTTAGGGGGAGGGGAGCCGGCGGCGGGGGTGTGCCGGGCGCCGGCGCGGCAGTTATGAGGGTTGGCGGGGCAAGGGGTGACGTTTGTTAGGTGAAACGGCCGTATCCATCATGCTATAGTCACATCCTCTGATAAATTGTCACCCTCATTCAAAGGAGGAACAGGATGTCGTATGTTATTTCCGCCTCCGAAGACAATAAATATATCATCCTCAAGTACCTGGTCGATTTCAAGCGGGAAATGACCATGCGCAGCATCATCGAGGCCCACGTTTTAGGCGAACAATTGGAGATTAACCGTTACCTGGTCGACCTGACAGAGTCGCGCAACCGCGCCTCGGCGTTTACGAACTATGAATTTGGTTACCGAGACCTGGGGGCGCAGCCGGCGTTTAATCCGGCGGCGCGCGTGGCGCTGCTGACGGCGCCAGGCGACGATTCGCATGATTTTTTGGAGACGGTGATGCTCAATGCCGGTTTCGACGTGACCATGTTCAAAGATCGGGAGCTGGCGGTGCAGCATCTGGAAGAAGGATGAGGCAGGCGCGGGGGCGCGGGTAAGGTGAGGGCGGTAGGAGCGGTTGGTGAGCCGCCCCTACGGCGCAAGTGTTCGGTTAGTGGTTGGGTGAGCTGTTTAGAATGGCGCGGAGTTGGGGGCTGAGGTACGTGCTGCCACGGCTAACCTGGTGCAGGGCTTCTTCTATCTCGTCTACTTTGCCTTTCATGACGTAGCCATGACCGCCGGCCTGCATGACCGGCGCGCCGTAGATGCTTTCGTCGTGGCCGGAAAGGGCCAGGAGGCGCATGTGGGGATACTTTTGGTGCAGCAGGTGGATCAGTTCGATGCCGTTCATGCCGGGCAGGGAAATATCGACCACAGTGAGCTGCGGATTCAGGTCTGGAATGAGCGCCAGGGCGATTTCGGCGGTGGGAGCTGTGCCACAGAGGGTGAGAGAGGGATCGCGCTGGATAAGCTGGCCCATCACGCGGCGGACCAGTTTGTGATCTTCTACAAGGAAGACGGATGTCGTGTTCCCCGTATCTAATTGATTCATAAGGTTAATTTTCCATAATAGCTGTTCCTTGTTCAGGGCGGTGGGGTAAGAAAAGGGTAACCTGCGTACCCTCTCCGGGACGGGAATAAATGTCGGCGTGGCCGCCAAAGAGCTGCAGGCGCTCGTTGACACTTCTCAGGCCGAAGCCGGTGCTTTCGGCAGCCGGCAGATCAGCCATGTCGAAGCCCAGGCCGTGATCGCGGACGGTAACGGTAGCGCCATTGGCGTCGACATTGTAGTCGACCTCAGCTTCTTTGACGTTGGCGTGTTTGACGACGTTAAACAGGAGTTCGCGGGTGATCTGGTAGAGTAAGGTGTTGAAATGTTCATTTGCCAGGCCGTCTTCTTTGTGGCCGGTGATGCGGACATGGAGCTGGTAGGTCTGGGCCATATGTTGGGCCAGCCAGTCCAGGGCTTCGGGCAGCCCTTCGCCTCTTAGCAGGGGGGGACTTAGTTCCAGGGTGAGCTGGCGGGTGGTGTTGATGGCTTCACGGATGATGTGGGTCATGTCCTGGAGGCCGGGGGCGGAATCTTCGTCGCGGCGCAGGAATTCTAGCTGGACCTCGGCGGCATAGAGGAGCTGCTGAAGGTCGTCGTGCAGGAGCTGGGCCAGGCGCTGGCGGACGTTTTGTTCGGCTTTGACGAGTTCGGAGGCTAACTGGCGGACCTGTTCGGTGCGTTGGTTTACGCGGTTTTCCAGGTTGGCGTTTAACTCTTTTAGTTCGTTTTCGTAGCGTTCGCGGTCGGTGATGTCTTCGATAACCAGGAGTACGCGGCCTGTATGGGGGATGCTGCGCGCGTTGAGCAGCATGACGCGGTGGCCGATGTCTTCAAAGGTGTGTTCGACGCGGTAATCGTTGAACACGGTCGCCTGAGGAAGGATGTCTTCCAGTAACTGCCGCAGTTGGGGGATGTCCCACTGGCCGTTGCCCAGATCGTAGATGTGGCGGCCAATGGTTTCCTGGGGGTTTACGTGGAACATGTTGAAGAAGGATTCGTTGGCAAACTCTATGGTGGTATCTTGCTGGAGGACAAGCAGGCCTTCACGCACGGCGGCGACTATTTTCTGGCTGTATTCTTTTTCGGCTACCAGATCCTGTTCGACTTTTTTCTGTTCGGTGACGTCGATGCCGAATTCGACGATTGTGCCATCTTCCAGGCGGGAACCGGCAAAGATTAAGGGGAGGCGGGAGCCGTCTTTACGAAGATATTCTTTTTCATAGGGGCCAAGCTGGCCGTTTCTTTCGACGTTTTCAAACTGCTTGTAGCTGATGTCCATCCATTTGGGGGGCGTCATTTTTTGCCAGGTTAGCTGGCCTGTTTCTACTTCCTGGCGGGTATAGCCTGTGAGGCGGTAGAAGGTGTCGTTGGCGTCCATGACCCGGCCGGATGGATGTATAAAGATGACGCAGGTGGCCGTGTTCTGGATAATTTTTTGCAGGCGCTCTTCGCTGCGGCGGATGGTTTGCTCGGCTTCTTTGAGCTGGGTGACGTCGACAAAGGTGATGACGACGCCGTCGATGCGGTCGTCGATGGTGCGGTAGGGGCGGAGGCGGGTGAGCAGCCAACGGCCGTCTGCGTCGCGGATTTCGCGCTCGATGGGCACAAGCCGGCGCAGCACGCGCGCGGCATCTTCGGTGAGGGTGGGGTAGTCGAGCTTGTTGGTGAGATGAACCAGCGGACGGCCGCGATCGCCGGGCATGATGCTGAACAGTTCTGTGGTGCCGGGGGTGTAACGCTGGATGCGCAGGTCGCGGTCCAGGAAAAGGGTGGCGATTTCGGTAGAGGCGAGGAGGTTTTCCAGGTCGCTGTGGGCGCGGGAGATTTCTTCCAGCTTGTTTTTCAGTTCCGAGTTGACGGTTTGCAGTTCTTCGTTGACGGATTGCAGTTCTTCTTTGCTGGTTTCCAGTTCTTCGGTGGTGGAGCGGTATTCTTCGTTGATGGACTGCAGTTCTTCGTTGGCGGCTTTGAGTTCTTCGGTGGAGCTTTCGTATTCTTCGCTGAGGGATTGGAGGCGTTCGCGCAGGCGCAGAACTTCTTCTTCTAACTGCTGGAAAATGGCTTCACGCCGGGAGGTATCCTGTTCGCCTTCTGCGAGGAGGGGGAGGACGGCCTGTTCTTGCGGGCGGTCTGTTTCATCTTCGAAAAAGAAGACAATTAGCAGCCGCTGATCGTTGTCGCCGGCGGCTGTGGTCTCGCCGGCGGCCTGGGGGCGGATGCCGAGGATGACGGAGTGGGGCGCGCCGTTGAAGCGCACGGCGACGGGCCGGCTGACGATGGGCTTGTTTTCGCTGAGGGCCTGGGAGAGGGAGGCGCGCAGTTCGAACTGCAGCTCCGGGCGCACCAGCTGCAGGAGGTTGGTGGTGGGCGCGCCGCCGGGGTGGAGGAGGTAACGCCCGGCGTTGGCGGAGGTGTGGAGGATCTGGAAGTTTTCGTTGACGAGTATACTGGGGGGGGCGGCTTCTTCTAGCAGTTTTAGATGGGTGTCCAGGGCGCCGGAGTGTTGGGTGGTGGCGCCGGGGGGGCGACGGCCGTGGAAACTGGGTGTTTGCAGGGATTGCGACGGCCGTGGCAGGCTGAGGGGCAGGGTGGGCACGGCGCGGTGTTCGCTGCGCCACGGCCGTGCCCGATAGATGCGGTGTGTTTTGTCTAAGGTGCTAAAAAGCTCGTGGACCATCTCGGCCGTTTCGGAGCTGCCGAGGAACAGGTAGCCTTCGGGGTTGAGAGCGTAGTGAAATATCTGAAAGACGCTTTCTTGCATCTCGCGCTGCAGGTAGATGAGCAGGTTGCGGCAGCTGATGAGGTCCAGGCGGGAGAAGGGCGGGTCGCGGAGGACGCTGTGATTGGAAAAGAGGACGCTGTCGCGCAGCTCGCGGCGGATGCGGTAGTAGCTGCCTTCTTTTTCGAAGAAGCGTGCCAGCCGTTCCGGGCTGACGTCGGCTTCGATGGCTTCCGGGTAAAGTCCATCACGCGCTTTGCCGAGGGCGATATCGTCCAGGTCGGAGGCGAAGACCTGGATGCCGGGGCGGGCGGCCCGGGGGCGTTCCATTTTGTCGAGATATTCGGTTAGCAGGATGGCCAGGCTGTAGGCTTCTTCGCCGGTGGCGCAGCCAATGGCCCAGACGCGTACGTTTTCGTTTTTGGACTTGTTGTTGAAGAGCTGGGAGATAACGTCTTCTTCCAGGGCTTCCCAGGCCTCTCTGTCGCGGAAGAAGTTGGTGACGCCGATGAGCAGGTCGTTAAACAGGGCCTGGGCTTCGCCATCTTCGTGGCGCAGAAAGGTGAGATACGCTTCGAGGGAGGCCAGGCCGTGCAGCTGCATGCGGCGGCGGATGCGGCGCAGGATGGTGGAGCGTTTGTACTGGCTAAAATCGTGGCCGATGCGGGCCTGGACCTGGGTGAGGATGCGGTAGACGAGTTCTATTTCCCGGGTTGTCAGGACGCCGGGGTCTTGGGGGAGGTGCACGCCGTTGTGGCGGTAGGCGACGAGTTTTTCGGCGAGTTGGGCTACGGGCAGGATGACGTCGGCCAGGCCGGTGTTGATGGCGGCGCGGGGCATGCTGTCGTGTTCGGCTTCGTCGGGGTGTTGGACCATGAGGAGGCCGCCCATTTCTTTGATGGCTTTGACGCCGACGGAGCCATCGGTGCCGCCGCCGGAGAGGATGATGGCGACGGCGTCGCGGTGGACGCCGGCGAGGCTGCGGAAAAAGTGGTCGATGGGCAGTCTGTGGCCGCGGGGTTCTTCAAACTGTTCCAGATCGAGGTGGGTGTCGGTGATGACGATGCGCTGGTTGGGGGGGATGACGTAGACGTGGTCGGCCTGGACGCGGATGAGTTCCTGGACCTGGTTGACGGGCATGCCGGTGTGTTTTTGCAGGATTTCGGGCAGCAGGCTTTCGCGCTGGGGGTCCATGTGGGTGACGACGACGAAGGCCATGCCGGTGTCGTCGGGCAGGGCGTCGAAGAAGCCTTGCAGGGCGACGAGGCCGCCGGCGGAGGCGCCGATGCCGACGACGGTTAGACCGGAGGAAGCGGGCGCGGGGGTGGTTTCCTCGGTTTGGGGGTTATTTGGTTTGTCTGTGTGGGTTGTATCGTTCATGTGAGTGTGTTCCTACTGTTTACGGCCGTTGAGCTTGCCTGAATGGGCGCCGGTTGTGTTTGTTGTTTTTTTATGATGGATGGGGACGGTGTGGCGGGGGAGTGGCCGCCCAGGTTGGATAGCTTTTGGTAATTATAGCGGGTTTGGGGCTATTAGAGAAGAGGAATTTGGGGATCGGGGGGTTAGAGACCCCAAGGGTTTTTAAAAACCCTTGGGGTCGGGATCGGTGGGTGATAGAGACCCCAAGGGTTTGGGAAACCCTTGGGGTCGGGGGTGGGTGGGGATTAGTGGAAGCCGAGTATTTGCAGGTCTTGGGGGGAGCTGGCGAAGGCGACTTCGGCGACGCGCTTGAAGTCGGCGAGCCAGCTGTCGAGTTGTTTGAGTTTGTCGTCGCGGGTCTGGGTGGCTTTGTAGGCTTCGCCGGTTTCGCGGTAGCCGTCGAGGTTGGCATTGCGTACGGCCGTTACCAGAGCGAGTTCGCTTTGCAGTTTGGCCTCGGTGTAATTAAAGCGGGCCATGCCGGCCAGCAGGGCGGGGTCGTCCAGCAGGCCTTCGTAAAACTTTTCGGCCTGTTCTTGCCAGCCGGCGGCGGTGGACTTGCGCCGGCTGTTCAGGTCCAGGCTGATCTGGGCGTCGGTGTT
>JACKBU010000015.1 GCA_020634395.1 Ardenticatenaceae bacterium
TAGTAATTATACGGAGGTAAAAAAATTGGCTAATACAAAATCTGCCAAGAAACGCATGCGGCAAATTGAAAAGCGAACCGATCGCAATCGAGTGTATCGGGCATCAGCCAGGACTTACATCAAAAAAGTCCGTCGTCTGATTGACGAAGGTAATCTTGATGAAGCCGAAGTCGTGGCCCAAAATGCGTACAGCACGTTAGACAAAGCAGCCCGGAAGAATATCATTCATCCGCGTAATGCCGCCCGTCGCAAGGGGCGCATCATGGCCGCTTTGGCAGCAGCCCGCACAAAAGAAGCGTAAGACAAGCTTTCAGCAATTTTTCGTATGAGACACCATCTCCCTCGCGGAGGTGGTGTTTTTTTATCGGCCGTCTTCTGAGGGGATAGCAAGAATATAGCCCTGACCGCGTACGGTGCGCAGCAGTTTGGGCGAGGCGGGGTCTTCTTCAATTAATTCGCGCATCCAGCGAATATGCACGTCCAGCGTGCGTGTGTCGCCTACGTAATCAGTCTTCCAGACATTTTGCATCAACTGCCGCCGGCTGACAATTTCGTTGGGATGGCTGATAAACTCTTGCAAGAGCTGGGTCAACTTAGGGGTGAGCCGCTTTTCGCCCTGACCAGAGACTTCCACCGAAGGTTTCGAGAGATAGAGGGTGAGTTCTCCACACCGCACAGTCTGGTCGTCGTTACCGTCTGCCGGGAGGAGAGCATGAATTCGATTTAACAGCTTACGCGAAGTGAATGGATGCTCCAGGTAAACGTCGGCCTCTGCGGAGCGATCTTCCGCTTCGCCTGCAGGGCGAGTATGGATGATGGGCGTATCATCCAGGGCACGCCGCAGGCGCCGGCAGCTGCGCGCGCCGTTAGACCGCATAGAAGCTGCATCAAACACCACCAGATCAGGCTGGTGCTCTTCACCCCACTGCAAAGCAGCTTTGCCAGTGTGTACAACTTTCAGGTGATATCCTGCTTTTTGAAGCGCCTCAGATAGTGTTTGGGAGCCAATCCCCCTGCCCTCCACCAATAGAAGCGTCGCCATATGATCAGGCACTATCCACTTTCCTTCTTGTCGTTGCGCGTAACCTTAAAAAATGCCAAATCTTTTCTGCGATTATAAAGATAAAAAGGGTCGACGCAAGCCAAAAAGGTCCCAATTTTTAACATTTCTTTTGTACGCCCACCGATTGCCCCCAAATTTTCACAAAGTCAAAAAGGCTTAAACGAGGCCCGCCCGTTTCTACAGTTTAGAAACAGGAAGGCACTTAACATCTCGTATGCAATGCAATTTCTTGGGGATGGGGGGTGAGGGAGCCAGGAGCAGCGGGCAGCGAGACCAGACTGAAACCCATGACCCCCTACCCGCTACTCTGATAATCAGCAACGTACGCCCAGCAACACTTCCAGGGTGAGTTGATCGAGACGCTCATAAGGCAAACCACGGCTCCCCAAAGCCGCCCGGTCAAAGGATGCGGATTTTAGAGCCAATGCTTTTTGCGGAGTATAAACCCCCTTGAAAGCATCTGTAGACCCATCATCTGCTAATACTTCTTGCAGCAGCGCCTGGATTTCCTCGTCCTGGTTCCACTGAGCCGCCTTTTCTTTTAAGATCAGGTAGGTACGCATACAGCCCCGGGCAAAATTTTTAACCCCTTCGTAATCCTCGGTCCGGTAGGCATGAGCGTCAAAATGACGGCTGCCGCCGTATCCTACATCTTCCAGGAACTTCACAAGGAAAAAGGCGCTCTTCAGGTTTGTCGCCCCAAAACGGTAGTCCTGGTCATAACGGCCGAAAGCCTGATCGTTTAGATCAATGTGGAACAACTTATCCATATCCCAGGCCTGGGCTACATGGTGCAAGAAGTTAAGGCCAGCCATTTGCTCGTGAGCCACCTCTGGGTTAACACCCACCATTTCCGGATGCTCCAAGGTCTCAATGAAGGCCAACATTGCTCCTGTTGTCGCTAGATAGATATCTCCTCGGGGTTCGTTGGGCTTGGCTTCTAGGGCGAACTTCAGTTTGTATCCCTGGTCAATGGCATAATCGCACAAGAAGTTCAACGCCTCGCGCAGCCGCTTGCCGGCGTCTAATGGGTTCTTGCTGGCGTCGGTTTCTACACCTTCTCTGCCTCCCCAGAACACATAAACGCTGGCTCCTAATTCCACGCCCAAATCCATGGCGTGCATGGTTTTGTGTAAGGCATAGGCACGTACCTGGGGATCGTTGGCCGTAAAGGCTCCATCTTTAAAGACCGGATCGTAAAACAAATTGGTGGTAGCCATGGGTACAACAAGCCCGGTATCTGCCAACGCTTTTTTAAAGTCTTTGAGGATTTGCGCCTTTTCTGCCGGGGTAGCATCGATAGGAATCAGATCGTTGTCGTGGAAGTTAACGCCGTAAGCGCCAACCTCGCCCAGGAAATAAACGATTTCGGAGGGAGTCATTAACGGCCGTACCGCCGCTCCAAACGGATCACGCCCCACATTCCCCACTGTCCATAAGCCAAACGTGAACCTGTCCTCCGCCTTAGGCAAAAATCTGTCAGACATGAGACCTCCTTTCGTCAAGTGGCAAGACAAACCCGTTCTTGCCTTTCACACCTGCAAGTGAACCCGTAACGATATAAAATTTAAATAGCCTTTAAACCGCGCTATCGTGGTGCAGCTCCCCTATCCACGCTTCTTAAACGTCACATCTGCATAGACGGCCAGTACCAACACTAACCCTTTCAACAGGTACTGCCAGGATGGCGCCACATTCAACAACTGTAAGCCATTTGACAAACTGGACATAATCAATGCGCCAATCAAAGCCCCCCAAATTGTGCCGACGCCACCCAGAGTTGAGGTGCCGCCCAATATAGCCGCCGCGATGGCGTCAAGTTCATACCCCTGGCCCGCGGCAATCGTGCCATACCCTACGTATGAAGCCAACACAACGCCGGCAATACCGCTGAGCAATCCCATCAGCACAAAAACATAGAATATGTTATTCCGAATATTGATACCCGATAAACGGGCAGCATCCCGGTTGCCGCCAATTGCATAAGCATAGCGCCCAAACCGAGTATTGTTAGCCATATAGGAAATGATCACCGACGTGATAGCCAGCAGCAAAACAGGAATCTGAACGCCATTGTACTGATTCACAATGTATACGTAACCGACGACTAAAATCGCAAAAAAAGTCGTTAGCGCCAGATCGAGATATATATTGGATAGAACAAAGCCATGCGCCCGCTTCTTTTGGCGGCTGCGGAACATATTGAAATATAAGTACACGACCACCAACGACGCCAGAATCCAACCGGCGGCAACCGGCAAATAACCTTGCGCAATGACGGAAAAATACGGCTGATTCGCCGGAATCGTCTTGCCCTGCGTCACCAGCAGGATTGCTCCATTGAGAACAAACATACCGCCCAAAGTAACGATAAACGATGGTACGTTCAGGAAGGAAATGATGTAACCTTGCAAGACGCCAAACAAAGCGCCGACCGCCACGCCAATAAAAACGGACAGCGTAGCCGCAGCCAGCGCCTGATCTGGCAGCACTCGAGTCCAGATGGTGGCCTGAAAATAGGCCACGACTACGGAAACAAAACCGGCTAATTTGCCAACAGACAGATCAATGTTGCCCGTAACGATGACCAGCACCATGCCAATTGCCAGGAAGGCAGTCACCGTCATCTGCCGAAACAAGTTGGAAAAGTTTTGCGCTTTTAAATAGTTCCCATCGGTTAGAAAGGCGAAAAATATCCAGATAAAGATGAGGGCAAGAATAATGGCATAGGTCTGGATATTTTGCCGAAACATTTTTCCCAATACAGAGCTTGTTTTGTCGGGTGACTTGGTCTCGGGGACAGCTAATTTCATGGGAGCCTCCTAAATTAATTGCTGGTGTGGTTGTGGGAGTTTATACCCGTGGCAAGCGCCATAATCTTCTCTTGGGTCGCAGTTGCAACGTCCAGGGTACCATTCGAACGGCCGTCATGCATTACCATGACCCGATCACTCATCCCCAACACCTCCTCTAGCTCGCTAGAGATCATGATGATGGAAACCCCACGTTCTGCTAACTCATTCATCAACTTATAAATTTCATACTTTGCGCCAACGTCAACGCCACGTGTCGGATCGTCCATAATTAATATCTTCGGTCGGGACATAAGCCATTTAGCAATGACGACCTTCTGCTGGTTGCCTCCGGATAGCGTGTTGCAAGAGACCTGCAAATTTGGCGCTTTAATTGCCAGACTCTTAGCCTGATACAAGCTTGCCTCTAACTCCGCATCTTTATCCAGACTAAAGACTCCCGCAAACTGGTTCAAATTGGGCAAGGAAATGTTCTTTAAAATAGATTGCATCAGAACAAGACCCTGCCCTTTGCGATCTTCGGGCACCAGGCTGATGCCATGTTCAATGGCATCACGGGCGCTGTTAATCTTCAAATCTCGCCCTTCGAGAATAAGCCGACCACTGGTAACCTTGCCATACTCGCCAAATATCGTCGTCACGAGTTCGGTCCGACCCGAACCCATCAACCCGGCAATCCCTAAAATTTCACCCTGGCGCAAGGTAAAACTTACTCCATTTACCACCATTCGCGAGGGATCGCTCGGGTCCTCTGCACAAAGATCCTCTACCTCAAAAATCACTTCGCCAGGTTGTCGATTGCCTTTAGGAAAGCGCTCTTTCATCTGGCGGCCCACCATATACTGAACCAGCCTCTCTTCAGATAGATTGCGAGTCGGCTGGGTTGTTACCGTTTCGCCATCGCGCAAGACGGTTACGCTGTCGGTTATCCCGAAAAACTCATTCAGTTTATGGGTGATGTAAATAATGGTGACGCCATTTGCCTTCAGAGTGGCCAAAATCTCCATCAGTTTTTTGATTTCGACTTCGTTCAAAGCACTGGTTGGTTCATCTAAAATAAGGACCTGGGCATCTTCCGAAAGCGCTTTGGCAATTTCTACCATCTGCATTTTACCAACGCCCAGTGTGCGAACGACAGCTTGCGACTTTACATCCAGGTTATAGCGCGCAAGAATTTTATCTGTGTCTGAGTAAAGTTTGTTCCAGTTGATTGACTTTTTTTCAACAGGTTCCTTACCGAGATAAACATTCTCTCCAACAGTCATGCTTGGGACCAGGGTTAGCTCCTGATGGACAATCGAAATACCAAGTTCGTTTGCATGCCGAATGGAACTATGTTCCAGTCTGAGCTCTTCTCCATTATAAAAAACTTCACCCTCGTATGTGCCGTAAGGATAGACACCGGACAAGATTTTCATCAACGTAGACTTACCGGCCCCATTTTCGCCGCATAGTCCATGAATTTCACCCCGCTGCACTTTCATGGATACGTTGCTTAGCGCCGTAACGCCGGGGAATTTCTTGGTCACGTTTTGGATATCGAGGATGATGTCATCATTCATGGAATTCACCTCTCAACTTTGATCTTGCGAGAACAACTTAAAGCTAAGATTTACCAGATGTAAGCTTGAATTTTACAATCTTTTTTGTATCTCTGTGCCAAAGTGATCCGCATTTCTGGGACAAAATCAGGTTCGACTTCCTTATCATCCCAGATGTTCAGGAAGTCGAACCCTTGTCAATCACTCTTTCTTCAACTACGGGCGCGGCGGCCGTTGATCCTCAGGTATGTCGCGATAGACATCATCGTAGGACTGGAATCCACTAGCCACGACCAGGTCATAAGCGTTGTCCTTGTTCACCTGCTGCACCGGCAGGAAGTAGGCGCTGACATCGCCGGCTTGAGCCGGGTCGTTGGTCAGCTCCGCCATGGTGTAGGTGTCCAAACCCTCAATCGTTTCACCCTTGATGAGTTTGTCCATCATGTCCACCGCCAGCGGCGACAGGTCCCGGATGTCTTTCAGGATAGAAACTGTCAGTTCGCCCTTGACGATGCTGTTGACGCCGTCGGCGGTAGCATCCTGCCCGGAAATCGGGACGACGCCGGCCAAACCTTGCGCTTTCATCGCTTGCAGTGCGCCCAAAGCAGTGCCGTCGTTCGAAGCTACCACAGCGTCGATGTCGTTGCCCGCCGCTACCAGGATGTTTTCCATGATCTTCAAGGCGTTGGCCGCATCCCAGTTGTCGACCCATTGGTCAGCCACCACTTCGATCTTGCCTTCGTCGACGTAGGGCTGCACGATCTCGTCCTGCCCCTGGCGGAACAGAATCGCATTGTTGTCGGTGGGACTACCGCCCAGTTTGACCAGACGTACCGGCCCGTTGGCTTCTACATCCCAGTTCTCGATGTCGATGGCTTGCATAACGCCCAGCGCCTGCTGCCGTCCTACTTCCACGTTGTTGAAGGACAGGTAGGCGGCGATGTCGGGCGATTTAATGAGCCGGTCGTAAGCCAGTACGACGACTCCAGCTTGTTTGGCATTGGAAACGGCCGTTGACAGCGCATCCCCATCTTCAGCAATGATGATCAGGCCCTTCACTCCCTGGCTCACCATGTTGTCGATCTGGTCGATTTGCAGTTTGACGTCGTGGTTCGCTTCCTGCGATAGGACTTCGTATCCCTTCTCTTCCAACAACTGACGCATCAGCACTTCTTCATTCTTCCAACGTTCGGTCGCAAAGTCAGAGAAGGAGAGACCAATCTTGATACCTTCAACAGAGGCGGTTTCTTCAGGCGAAGCTTCAGCCTCACCTGGGCGCGGCGGCCGTTGGTCCTCAGGGATGTCGCGATAAACATCATCATAGGATTGGAATCCACTAGCCACGACCAGGTCATAGGCGTTGTCCTTATTCACCTGCTGCACCGGCAGGAAGTAGGCGCTGACATCGCCAGCCTGAGCCGGGTCGTTGGTCAACTCCGCCATGGTGTAGGTGTCCAAACCCTCAATCGTTTCACCCTTGATGAGTTTGTCCATCATGTCCACCGCCAGCGGCGACAGGTCCCGGATGTCTTTCAGGATGGAAACGGTCAGTTCGCCCTTGACGATGCTGTTGACGCCGTCGGCGGTAGCATCCTGCCCGGAAATCGGGACGACGCCGGCCAAACCTTGCGCTTTCATCGCTTGCAGCGCACCCAAAGCAGTGCCGTCGTTCGAAGCCACCACGGCATCGATGTCGTTGCCCGCCGCTACCAGGATGTTTTCCATGATCTTCAACGCGTTGGCCGCATCCCAGTTGTCGACCCATTGGTCAGCCACCACTTCGATCTTGCCTTCGTCGACGTAGGGCTGCACGATCTCGTCCTGCCCCTGGCGGAACAGAATCGCATTGTTGTCGGTGGGACTACCGCCCAGTTTGACCAGACGCACCGGCCCGTTGGCTTCTACATCCCAGTTCTCGATGTCGATGGCTTGCATAACGCCCAGCGCCTGCTGCCGTCCGACTTCCACGTTGTTGAAGGACAGGTAGGCGGCGATGTCGGGCGATTTGATGAGCCGATCATAGGCTAACACAGCTACCCCGGCCTGTTTGGCATTGGAAACGGCCGTTGACAGCGCATCCCCATCTTCAGCAATGATGATCAGGCCCTTCACTCCCTGGCTCACCATGTTGTCGATCTGGTCGATTTGCAGTTTGACGTCGTGGTTCGCTTCCTGCGATAGGACTTCGTATCCCTTCTCTTCCAACAACTGGCGCATCAGCACTTCTTCGTTCTTCCAACGCTCGGTCGCAAAGTCAGAGAAAGAAAGGCCGATCTTGATCGCGCCTTCCGTACTTGTTTCTGTGTTTTCTGCCGGCGCCGCAGCTTCCGTTGGCGCTGTTTCCGCCGTGGTTTCTTCGACGGGAGTGGCTTGCGAACTGCAACCCATTAACACTGCAAACATTAATACAGCAATAACTGTTATAATTAACCACGTTTGCTTGGATCTCATTTCTTTTCTTCCTCCAAATGTTGACTGATTGGTAGCAAACAAATCTGTTTTCTGGACGATAGACTTGAAGTTATACTCAATTCACCTCCTCTTTCACAGTTAGGTCAGTGGCCTGATTTGGGCGGGCCAAAAGACGATCGTGATGGCAACAAACAATTAATATCACAATTAGTTTATAATGCAAACTATTATGCCAGAGTATAAGGTGCTTTTCAAGGCCGTCAATCCCTACCCCGCCAATGGTGACAAATGTCACGTTTTCCGCATGAAAAGTATCATATGTCTTCTGATAAGCTGCCGGGAAAGCCGTTGGAGTACCGTCTTTGCCCGTATCCGTCTTGACACGCTTTCGCTTAAGTAATAGACTCTCGATTAATTAATATATGACACAAACTAATCTGGACACGCAATTATGACGCAAAGAAATTCGGTTGATCATGCCGCTATGCGCGACATGAATCTGGCTCTGATTCTCAATACCCTGCGGGCTGAATCGCCTTTATCGCGTGTGGCGTTAGCCAATATCACGGGATTAAACAAAGCCACAGTTTCCAGCATGGTGAAAGAACTGATTCGAAACAACGTGGTGCGAGAAATTGGAGTGGACGTTTCTAACAGTGACGTGGGGCGACCCGCCATCAATCTGGAACCGGATCCAGAGGCAGGTTACATTATCGGCCTGGAAATTGGGGTGGATTTTATTTCCGTAGTCACCGTCAATTTTGCCATTGAAGTTGTCGCCCGACGGTTTGAAAGCACGGCGCGCTACTTCAATCAGGAAGCTATCCTGGACCGTGTTTTGTTTTTGCTGCAGGAGAGCTACGAACAGGTCCAAAAGCGGCAACGGCCGTTATTCGGCATCGGCGTGGGTGTGCCAGGCCTGGTCGATGTGGCCAGCGGCACCTTACTTTTTGCCCCCAACCTCAACTGGCGTGACCTGCCCCTGCGGGACATGATTCGCTCGGCCATTGACGTGCCGGTTTACCTGGCCAACGAAGCCAACCTGGCGGCTCTTGGCGAAAGTTACTTCGGCGCCGGGCAAGAGAGCGACTCGCTCCTCTATGTAAGCTCCGGCGTTGGTCTGGGCGGCGGTATTGTCTTAAACGGCCGTCTCATCGAAGGCGCCAGTGGCTTCGCCGGCGAAGTGGGGCACATGACGGTAGAAAAAGATGGGCTAGAATGCAACTGTGGCAACAAAGGCTGCTGGGAAACTCTAGCCAGCCAGCGCGCCTTGTTCCGCCGCGTAAGCGAAGCTCTGCAGCAAGGACAGCCCTCCTGGATAACGCAAATGATCCAGGACGACCCCGGGCGGATATCGATTCCCCTTATCGCCGAGGCCGCCCGGCAAAAAGACCCCGTAGCGCTCCAGGCACTGGCAGAAACCGGCGAATGGTTAGGCGTGGGCATTGCCAGCCTGATGAACGTCATCAACCCACAGCGAGTGATCTTCGGCGGACCTCTGTGGACGGTGCACGAGTACCTGCTGCCCAGCATTCGGGAAACCGTCGCCCAACGAGCCTGGCATTGGGTGCAGGAAGGCGTACAAATCATCCCGGCAGCCTACGGCGAAGACACCGCCGTGATGGGCGCAGTAGCCATTGTGTATCGCGACGTATTGAACAAACCCCGCCGCTGGTTAGAGTAATGTAAGTTTCCTGCCCTTGTTTTTGTAAAAGTATGTTATACTCCACAGGCTCTTTGAGGGATTAGACGTGAACCCCTAAACTTTTGAAGACCCAATATCCTTTAGCAAACGATTTGTTTTGAATCATTCCCATGGTTGCCCGACCGATTGTGGTTGGGCATTTTTGTGGCAACAGCATGGCTCCTGAGCGTATTCCGTTGGGTAGAGTCACCTGTTGACCGGGCTGCGGCACGAAGCCCGCAAGGGCGCCGCCCGACGGAAATATCAAAACGTATTCAGGAGTAACATGACAAACGAATTTACTGATTTAAACCTGCAGCCGCAGTTGGTGCAGGCTGTCTCTGACCTGGGCTTTACTGCCCCCACCCCGATTCAAACGGCCGTTATCCCCCTCTTGCTCGCCGGCCACGACGTGATCGGGCAGGCGCAGACCGGAACCGGCAAAACCGCCGCCTTCGGCCTGCCCATCTTGCAAAACGTGCAGCCAGACCAAACCAGCGTACAAAGTCTCATTGTGGCGCCGACCCGCGAACTGGCTATCCAGGTGGCCCAGGCCATTGAGGAATACGGCCGTTTGCAATCCGTGCGCGTGCTGGCCGTCTACGGCGGCGCGGCCTATGGCCCGCAGATTTACGAACTGAAGCGCGGCGTTGACGTGGTCGTGGGCACGCCCGGCCGTCTGCTGGACCACATCAACCGCGGCCGTCTCAACCTGGAAGCGGTGCGCACAGTCGTCCTGGACGAAGCCGACGAGATGCTGAGCATGGGCTTCATCGAGGACATCGAGGCGATTCTGGACGCCACCCCCGCTGATCGCCAGACGGCGCTCTTCTCCGCTACCATGCCCGGACCCATCCGCCAGTTGGCCCAGAAATATCTGCGCGACCCGCAAACGGTGACCATCAAGCACCAGCAGCTGACGGTGGCGGCCATCGAACAGCGCTATTACCTGGTCAATGAACAAGACAAGCTGGCCGCCCTCACCCGTCTGTTTGAGGTGGAGGAGATTAGCAGCGCCCTGATTTTTACCAGGACGCGGCTGGGAACCGGCGAACTGGCCAACGAACTCACCTTGCGCGGGTTCCCGGCGGAAGCGTTGAACGGGGATTTAAGCCAGGACGCGCGCGAACAAACGCTTAATCGCTTCCGGCAGGGGCAGATTAAGGTGCTGGTGGCTACCGACGTGGCTGCGCGTGGTCTGGACATTGACGGCATCTCCCACGTCTTCAACTTTGATCTGCCCAGTGACCCGGAGATTTACGTGCATCGCATTGGGCGCACCGGCCGGGCAGGCAGAACCGGCATCGCTCTCTCGCTGGTAACACCCGCCGAACAGTTTCGGCTGCGTAAAATTGAGCAGTTTGCCAAGGCCAAAGTTGCCAAGGCCGAACTGCCCACCCAGACGGAAATCCAGGAGCAGCGTGAAGCGCAGTTGGTGGAGCGCATGATGGTCTGGCTGCGGCGTGACCGCTGCGTGCGGGAAAAAGAGATGGTGGCCGACCTGATGGAAGCTGGCTTTGAACCCATAGACATCGCTGCTTCAGCCCTGAAGCTGGCGCGCGCGGAGGAGAAACAGCGCCCCATCCCCCCCATCAGCGAAGTGCGCGAGGTCCAACCCCGTCGCTTCGCCAGACGGCAGCGCGAAGATGGGCAGGGAAACGGCCGTTCACGCCAATCCGCCCCTCGCCGCAGCCGCCAGAACGAAAAAGGCATGGTCCGCCTCAGCCTCAGCGCAGGCAAAGCCAACGGCGTGCGGCCCGGCGACGTCGTGGGCACCATTGCCTACCACGCCAACATCCCTGGCCGGGTAATCGGCGCCATTCGCATCCACGACCAACATACTTTTGTGGACGTGCCGGAAGAGTACGTGAGCAAGGTCTTAGACAATCGAGACAATTACCAGATTCACAAACAAGACGTCAGCGTAGAACTGGCTTAAGGGTCGGGCCGTCATTTGGAACGAAGGGAAGTGTTTCGACGTGACGAACCGAGGCGTGTCGTCGCTGCAGCGGGGGTTCAGCTGACGGCGATCTGAGGCACAAGTGAGTGGGGTCAAAGTCTCTTGTGTTTTGGCCCAAAATCACTTGTGATCTGACCCGAAATCACAAGAGATTTTTTAAAAATCAGAAGAGATTTTTTAAAAAACACAAGAGATTTTCGGAAAATCTCTTGTGTTTTTGTTTTGGGTCACTTCTGGCCTGGAAAAAGGCCCTTCTGGGCGGGTAAATCAGGCCGTTTGTCGGGCAGCGGGGGCTTTACGGCCGTTCAGCGCCGCCAGCAGACGGTAAACCGTCAGGAAGAAGACCACCAGGCCGGAAGCCAGGTAGACAATTTCCAGAGCCGGCGTATCCGTACCGGCAAACCAACTGTGCAGCAAGGCCATCACAAACGCGGCGTAGGTGAGATAGTGAACCACGTGGAAGGCTTTGTAGCTGATACGCCGGCGCACATAAAAGGTGAGCGTGGTCAAAATCATCAGGTACAGGGCGATGATGCCGATGCCCATCCAGAACGGACTGAACGGTCCGGTGAAGGGTATGATGAGGTTGAGGAGCGTGTAATCCATGTAGCCGGTGAAGAGCAGCAGCACGGCATGGAGCAGGGTCAAGCCGATGGCGTTCCAGGAAAGATAGTTGTGCATGGCCAGGGAAAGCGGGCCGGGCACCACGTCTTTCAGGAACTTACTACTGAGAATCAGCCCCCAAATGGTGGAAGCAGCCAGGAACAGATAGGCCACAGTGCCGCTGGAGCGGACCAGATACCAGATTGTTTCATTATTTAGAAGTGCAGACATAGGGTTACCTCTGGGCATAGATGGGACCAATCCTGGAGACTGGACCAATCTTCGCCAATCGAATTGTCAGCTTACGGCCAGCGCCACGAAGGGCGCGAGCGCGGGCGTAAAGGAGATGCTGCCGCTGTCGTCGATGAGGGCGGCGGCGAGGCCGAGGGCGGTCAGTCGTTGTTCGGCCACGGCCGTTCCCGCAACCAGCCCCGCTGTGGCCCACGCTTCGGCGCGCACGGCCGTGCGCGCCAGCACCGTCACCGTCAGCAGATTGGTGGCCGCCGGACAGCCAGTGCGCGGGTCGATGACGTGATGGGCGGCGTGGCCGTTTTGCTGCCAGCGGCGAAAATCAACGCCGGAAGTCGCCATCGTGCCCTCGACCAGCCACAGGGGAAACAGCTCCGGGCGCTCCTCCTCAGCGCGGCGGAAGGGCGCGGACACCGCAACCGGCCAGCCGGGCCAGCCGTCCGGGGCCACGCCGGCCGTCAGGTCGCCGCCGGCATCTACCAGACACGGCCCCCAGTCGGACAGGAAATCGACCACCTGCTGCGCGGTATACCCTTTGGCAATACCGCCCAGATCCAGCCGCACGCCCGGCGGCAGCCAGACGGCCTGCCCTTCGGCATTGAGGCGGACGCCCTGCCATTGGCCCAGGTGGGAAACGGCCGTGGGCGCTGCGTGCCACTGCGCGTCCGGCAGCTGCTCAAAAGAGCGATCGTAACCGGCGGCTTCTAAAGCCGAGAGCAGGGTCGGATCAAACAGGCCGCCGGTCTCGCGGGCCATAAACAGCGCCTGCACGACCACCTCCCACAACATGTTAGAGACCGGGGTCCAGACGCCCGGTTGGGCGTTGAGCTGCGAGAGTTCACTGCCGGCGTCGAAACGGCTGAGACAGCGCTCGGCGCGGGCAAACATGGCCTCGGCTTCGCGCAGCAGCGACTCGGCACGTGCGGCGCTGTCCAGCTCCAGCCACAGGGCCATCTGGCAGCCCATCGCCCGAAACGGCCGTGTGCGCCAGCGTTCAGGTACCATTTGCCAGTTCATCGTATCACCCCGAAGAGCGGCCGCGGGCCACGGCCATCTGGCGGAACGTAGGCGCGGCCACCGTGGGCACCGCTTCCAGGTTCAGGTCCAGATCGGCCGGAAGCGTGGTGTCCGTGCTGGATGGCACGGCCGTTGTCGCCGGAACGGCCGTGGTCGTATGGGTCGCCGCGCCGGCTGCGGCTTCCGCCTGGCTGCCCAGCAGCCCGGCGCCCATCAAGGTCGTAATCAGCCCGCCGGCCGCTAAAGTCAGCTTTAATTTGCGCAGTTGGCGGTCAGGTTTTGTAGATTTTGTCGTCATAGTTTCATCACCTCACAGAGAGAAATTTGGTTCTTCATCCTCCTGTGGCTGGCTCTCTCCCCCTCCCCGGCCCTCGCCCCACGGCGAAGGGAAGCATAGCTACCCCTCCTGCCGAGAGGAGAGTGAGGGGAGGGAACGAAGAGAGCCCAAACGAGTCACGCCGGCCTAATGGTCGTGCCCACCGGATCCGTGGGCGTGCGGCGGCGGTGCACCAAAGAGGCCAAAGCCGCCTTCGCCGGCCGCCAGAGAGCTGGATTGGGCGGAAAGCTCGTTGATGGTCTGGTTGGCAGACTCGATTTGCTGCTGATATTCTGCTTCACGCGCTTGCAGAGTCTGTACGGCGCTGCGGAGTTCGGTGTTTTGGGCTTGCAGAGCTTCTATCTGGGACTGGAGCGCGGCAGAGGTGTCGGTAACGGCCGTTTGCTCAACGGTGGTGCTGGCGGCAACGGCCGTGTCACCACCGCGAAAGGCCAGATACACCGTCAGCAGCAGCACGGTCAGCGTGCCGGCAATCAGCAAATTGGTTAAACGTTTTCGGTTCTGCATAAACTTGTCTCCTTCGTAAATAACCCTCCCGGAGGGTGTCGTCTCCACTTTACGCTGCCCCGAAAACCTCCGGGAGGGTAGGTTTTCATCCATGCTGGTCGGCGGCAGTCAGTGAAGTCTTCTTAGAACAGGATTGTTCACAACGCTTGCCAGTTTAGCGGCCAAGTATTCAGAAAAAGTTAAGAAGGAGTTTGCATGTGGTTTATCTTTTCCCCGTCCTGTTTGTCAACGGCGGCCGGTAGATACCACCACGTCTTCGTTGTCGAAAGAGCAGCGCTTGCGATAAGATAGACAGCACAATGGCGGCGCTGGCAGTAACGGACTAACCCGCTGGCTGCAAGCGTATCCAACTGCGGTTCTCTAGCGGGGCAGGCTTTCCCTCAGGCACCGAACCGGATTGCCGACCTCTCGCTAACGAGAATGTGACCAAGCGGCGGGATGCTTTTAGCGTAGAAAGTAGGGAAGCATCACTTAGGACAATCCTATGGGCAGATTTCATCCACCGGCAGGATTGTGAAGACAAGGAGCAAATGATGAGACGTGGTGTTAATAGACGAGCAGCACGCCGTTCGATACGGCGAGTTCAGCGGCGGCGTATACGTATGCGTCGCAGACGGATGCTGCTGACAGGTGGTATGGTAGCCATTGCAGTTGCCGGGACCGCCACAGCGATTAAACTCAGTCAAACAGACGCCGATCGTATTGAAAAGCATACGGGGAAGAAGCCTGAGGACCTGAGTGAAGAACAGTTGGATGAGGCTATTTCTGACCTGGGCATTGAAGCAGAGGAATTAAGTGACGCAGACGTCGCGGCGATTGAAGCGGCAGATGCGCAGCCAGCGGCTCCGGCCGCGCCCCCTGCCCCATCTGGCCCGTCGGCGCCAGCTCCCGCTTCGCAGCCCGATTACATCGACGAGTTGGAACGACTGGCTGGCCTGCGGGACAAAGGGATTATTACGGCCGAAGATTTTGAAGCGAAAAAGAAGCAGCTATTAGGCCTTTAACGTTGGATCCGATCAGTATTAAGAGGAACTGAAACGGCCGTTACAGGCGGGTCAGTTCCTCTTATCTTGTTATGGCTGTCAGACGAACCGTTCATGGGTTAAACGACCAGGTTTTCCCGGACGCTTGTTGGACCCTATCGACAGGTTGCTGGAACAGCAGAGTATCCCCCTCGTCGCCTGAAATTATCCCTTCATACCAAGGAGAAAGAATGAGTCGTTTTTCACACCGATCCCTGCTCTTTATAATTTTGCTGTCCCTTTTGGCGGCATGCCAAACGTTACCCCCTATAGGCGGAGAAGAAGACTCACCCGCTGCATCTTCTGCAAATACGCCATCTCCAACCCTATCTGCGACCGTCCCAGAAACGACTACCCCTGCTAGCCAACTGCCCACTTTTGTGGAGTATAACCTGGGCGATACCACTATCACGCAGGAACGCTTCCCGGAAGACAGCCGGTTTCGGGAAATGCCCGTCCGCTTGAACGGTATCATGGCCATACCCGGGGAAGGTGATGGACCTTATCCTGTCGTCCTCATCATCCATGGGACGCACCCTGGCTGCCCGGAAGACGAGAGCGGCGTGGATCGCTGGCCATGCGATCCGGAGGTGGAGCAGCCCAACTATCGGGGTTTTGCATACCTGGTCAAAGCGTTGGCGGCTGAAGGTTATGTGGCCATAGCACCCAACTTCAATGCCGAGAATTCCTTTGGTTTTGGTGAACCAACCGCCGGTGAACGGTTTAACCAGTTGGTTGAATTACACCTTGGGGCGCTGGCTGAGGCGGCGGCTGGGGGTGAAAACGATTTTGGGGTGGATGTGAACGGCCGTGCTGATATGAGCCGTCTGGCTTTCTTCGGTCACTCGCGCGGCGGGGAAGCGGCCAGTTGGCTGACGAACAGCCAGGGCCTGGCCGCTTCGGATGCTGCGGAAACATTTGGTTACGGGCCGGTCGAAGGACTGCTGCTTTTAGCTCCGGCTCCCATTTTTACCCTGCCAGCCGGTTCGCGCGTGCCGCAGGTCGTCATTCTGCCAGCCTGCGACGGCGACGTCACGAACCAGGATGGACAACTTTTCTATGAAGGGGCACGGCTGGATCCAGGCCAGGAGCAGTGGGCTTTATCTGTCTGGTTGGAGCAGGCGAACCATAATGCTTTTAATGAAATTCTGGGCCACGACATGATAGTATTCACCAACCGCGCGGACTGTGAGGAGCTGCTGGCTCCTGAAGACCAGCGTCAATTCCTGACGGATATTGCCCTCACTTTTTTGACAGCGATCTTTAGCGATGACCCGCAGGCTCGAGAGGAAGCTATGGCCCGCCTCAGTATGGACCCCACCGCGCCGGCGCCGGATTCGTTGTTTGGGCAGCCGGCTCGCGTGATGTCCCTGGCAGCGGCCGCCAATCGTCTACCCCTGCTGGTCCCGGCCAGCGCCGCTGAGCTGACTACCAACCTGGCAGGTGGCAGTGTCACGGCCGACGGCCTGACGACGTTCTTCTGCGAGGAAGGGTACTTTACGCCGGCAGTGCGACCGGGCAGCGAACCGTGTAAACGCGCCAACTTAACAATCCCGGGCAATCCGGCGATGATGGTGGTCTCCTGGGAAGAAGCAGGGGGCATGCTGCGGTTCGCCCTGCCGGCAGAGGTGGAAGACTTGAGCCGCTACACGACAATCAGCCTGCGGACGGCCGTAGATCCCATGTCGCCTTTGAACCCATCCGGCAACTACCAAAGTTTCTTAGTACAGCTCACCGACAGCACTGGGGCCACTGCTTCTGTGCAGACGCGGCCAGAGGAACCGGCGCTGGCCTTTCCCCCGGGACATGTAGAAGAAGATGAACTTTTCGCAGAGGGTCTATTCACGGGCCGCGTACCGATGACAACTATCCGCCTGCCGTTGAATAAGTTTGAAGGGGTGGATTTGACGCAGATCAGCGAGGTGGCATTGCTATTCGACCAGACACCAAGCGGCTCACTTTTTATGGGTGACGTGGAACTGGTAAAGCCCTAAGCTTATGGGATGAGTAACGCCGGAGCAGCATCCAGGTGGAAGCGCGACGCCGCAAACCACCCCGAATTGGCCGGCGGCGCAGAGCGAGACGGCCGTCTACCTGGCTAACTGCACCTCAAGTTGGGCCGCGATCCATGATTCGGCCGCGTCTACAGCTTGCAACAAGGCCGTTCCCACCCCTTCAGACACAGGGAAAACGTTTTCCCGACCCACGGTTTGCAGAATGCCGGTTCGCTCCATTTGCGTCAGGACATACGGTTCAACGCCGGCCAGCAGCAGCTTGCTCTCTTGTTGGCGCAGCTCGGCCGCGTACTGGGCCAGCACTTTCAGGAAGGTGCTGCCTACCTCGGTCTGGCCGCGCAAGACCAGGATCACGATGGCCTGGCACGTTGTTTCGGTTACTTGCGGCAGCTGCTGGCTAAACACCGGCGTGGCGGCATAAAACAGGCTGCCGTAGGGCATGAGGATGGTAACTTGCCGCGGCGGCACGGCCGTTGGCGGCTCGCTTTCCACCGGATATTGTCCTGGGCCAATCTGCCACGCCTTAACAGTCATTTTGTTGGATTGTTGGAAGATGTATAGCAGTCCGGCCAGAGCCACGCCCAACAACACGGCATATTGCAGCGGGATAAACAAGGCGGCCAAAAAGGTCAGCACCATGACCACCTGCTGCACCACCCCAGTTTTCCATACCATGCCGATTTGCTTTGGTTTGAGCGTGCGAAAGCCGACGACAATGAGCAAACCGGCCAGCACCGGCATCGCAATGGCCCCGACAAACCGGCCAAACAGCACAACGACCAGGGCCATTACCAGCCCGGCGGAGATGTTGGCAAAACGGGAGCGCGCCCCGGCCCCTACCACCAGGGCCGTGGCCGAGAGAGACCCACCCACGGCCGTCCCCTGGAACAGTCCGGATACCAGATTGGCAACGCCCTGCCCGACAAAATCGCCTGAAGCGTCCGGGTAACGGCCGTCTGGGTTGGGGATGGACTGGGTAATGCCTGCGCCCTGCATCAGTCCGACAAACGTGAGGGATAGAGCCGGGATGACGAGGCCGGGAAACACAGATAACGGCGGCAGCAACGGCCGTGGCAGCAAATCGGGAATGGCAGCCACATCCCGCACCAACAACACATCCGCGCCGAGCAATGGTACCATCAGCGAAGCCACGACTATCGCTACCACCATGCCCAACGACCGCAAACTCGTCTTCTCCAGCGTCAGAATCAGAATGATGGTCAATATGCCCACCATCAACGTCATCAGGTGCACCTGATCCAGGTTTTGCAGCAGGTCCAACGTTCGCACAATGCGGTTAGCGCCCACACTGCTGTAGCCGGTAAAGTCATCCAGCTGTCCCAAAATGATCAAGACCGCTACCGCATTGACAAAACCCGTCATCACTGCATTGGGCACAAAGCGCACCAGGGAACCCAGCTTCAGCAGCCCGGCTGCCAGCATCAAAATGCCCGTCAGGATTGCCAGGGCAAATAAGTGGGTGTTAGGGCTGCGCCCCTCGGTTACCTGGGGCACACTGGCCACCACCAGCGCCATGGCGCTGGTGGCCTGAATAGACATAAAAGTGGAGCTGGTAAAAAACGCGCCGCTGAACGTGCCCATCATGTAGCCATGCAGCCCGTAGATGGGATTGATCAGCGCCAGCAGGCCGTTGGCCAGCCCGTCGGGGATGCTCTGGATACCCAGAACCAGTCCGGCGGTCAGGTCTTCAGCAATGGTGCTGCGGTTAATGAACTGTCGTTTCATGACGACCTGATTTGTTAGCGGGTTTGATGGCTGGCTCTCATTGCCAGCCATCAAACCTGCCGCCTTGCTTTATGGTATTCTGTTGGCCAGCACCGCAATCTGCCCACCGGCCGTCATGATTTCCAGCGAACTGCCGTTAATGCGGAACGTAGCCGCAGAAGGCAGAGCGCTGGTCAGGAAATCGGTTTCCTGTTCCATGATGCCGGCCGGCTCCGTGCACAACTGCTGCGTGGAGGCGGGCAGGCCGATGGTGATGTTGCTGCCGTTGACTTGGTAGGACGTGGTGTAGGTGTTGCAGCCGGCGCTGCCGCCCAGGCTGCCGTTCGCCCCAAATTCCAGCGTCAGGCGTGTGCCGGCCAGCGGGGTGACCAGGGCGCCACGGCCGTTATTGTAATTCACTACTTCCCAGCGAGTCCCCGCCAGCGGGTCCGGCGCGGCGCCGCTGACGTTGATAGTCACCTGGCGGAAGATCACCGTGCCATCACGCTGCAAGACGCGCATCTCATACGTCGTGGTGACGGTGGGGCAGACTTGCTCGCTGCCCTGGCCGGTGCGCGGGAAACGCTCAAACTGCTCGCCCAGCGGATAAACCCACACGGCCTGGATGTTGTTCACCGACCAACGCAAGGTGGTGCATTCGCCCTGGTTGATGTTGGTGCGGTCGGCCCCAAAGGAGATTTCGGCGACGGGGGTGGCCGTAGGCGCCGGCGGCGGAGTGGGCGTGGGCGCTGCTGTGGGCAGAACCACAATTGGCGGGGCGACCTCAATCACCGGGACGTTTTCCGTATTGGTGGCGACAACAAAGTCAGCGGAGACCCAGCCGATACCACCGGGAGCGGTGGGGACGGCGGCGGCCCACCAACGGCCGTCAACACTGCGCCCCACAATCTCGCCCTCATCGCCGTCCCGGGCAAAGCCGATGACCGGGAAGTTGACGCCGGGGCCAGAACGAATGTTAAGCCCTTGCGGCGAGTTGACGCGGCCTGTGGGCACAGCCGGATCTGGTTCCGGCAGGTCCACGACCAGTTTGCGGGTCATGATCACGGCCAACTGGTCGTCGGCGGTGCGCATTTGCAGCATGTTGCCCTGGATGCTGTAGGTGGCGGCGCTTTGCAAGGCGACCAGGTATTCGCTTTCTTGCTCCATCACACCGGCCGGTTCGGCGCAAAAGCGCATGGTGCTGCCAATCGGCCCAATCTCAATACTGCCATCGCTGGCTGTAAAACTGGTAACGTACTGGTTGCAGCCGGCGCTGCCGCTCAGGTCGTCTTCCAGGCCGAAGTAAGCGGAAATCTCTGTACCGGTGATAAGGCCGACAACGGCGTCACGGCCGTTGTTGTAAGAGACCACGTCCCAGGCGGTGTCGGCCAGATTGGTGGGCTGGGCGACAAACGTGGCAACCACCTGGCCGCCGGACAGCAGGGAAAGCTCATCGGCGCTGCTGGTGAAGCTGTCGGTGGCGGCCAGGGCGGCCATAAAGTCTGTGGCCTGCGTCATAACCGGCTCCTCGCAGGCCATCATGGTGGATGGCCCGGCCGGGTCAAAGGTCAGACTGCTGCCGTCCTGCGTATAACCGAGGCTAAACTGGTTGCAGCCGTCTGTGCCGGAGGCGGTGCCGTCTGTGCCAAACTGCAGGGTAACGGCCGTGCCATAAATGGGCATCTCGCCGTTCAGCGAGCTGAGCACCCAGCCGGTGCCGGCCAGGTCGCTGCCGGTTTCAGACGAGCCCGTGATGCCTTGGACTGGGGCTTCGGCCTCGACCGTGCCGGCCACAAAAGTCGCTACAACCTCGTCGCCCGCTTTCAGGCTCAGCTGGTCTGTAGAAGCGGTGAAGCTGGTGACGCTCCCCAGCGCGGCCATATAGTCTGACGCCTGAGTCATGACCGGTTCTTCGCAGGCCATCATCGATGAAATCCCGGCAGACTGATTGATTGTCAGGTTCGCGCCGTCCTGGGTGTAAGTGGTGTTAAACCGGTTGCAGCCATCGCTGCCGAAAACTGTGCCGTCCGTGCCGAATTGGAGGGTAACGGCCGTGTCGGCCACCGGCAGTTCGCCATTCAAAGAACTCAAAATCCAGTTTGTCCCGGCCAGCTCCAGGCTGGCTTCCGGTTCGGCCGTTTGCTGGCACGCCGCCAGCGCAAACAGGGCCATCGCCAATAAAATTACTCTTGCAGTTGCTTTTATCACAGGTGTTTTCTCCTTCCAACTGAGTCTTTTTTAGGCTCTTTGGGATTTCGTGGGGCCAGGTGCGTGAAACCGCTCTGGTCACGTATCACGCTTCACGCATCATAGCAGTCAACCCGCCAAATTCCTGAAGAACCAGCTTCTTTATCCATGCGCCATCATGTCGATGGCCACAGTAACAGCCAGAATCACAATATCGTTTTGCGAGGGTTCAATCTGGACGCCGTAGGTGTCGGCCAATCGGAACCACTTTTTGGAAACTTCGGCAACCTTATTCCCACTCTCGCCGATGGTGTATTGGTGGTCCAGAATGTTGCCCTGCACGTTCAGGTCTGGGCCGTCACCAATTTTCACCACCCAGCGGTCGCGCAGGGGGGTGATGAGCGCCTTCCTGACGGTGGCCAGGCGCTCGTCGTTGGGCCCTTCGATGGTCATCGTGTCTTTGATGCGTACCAACTTTTCCTGAATTTTGCACAGGGTCTGCCCTTGCGTATCTTCAAAAAAGAGGGTGTCGCGGATGCGCAGCATTTTGCCATCCACCTTGAAAACGCGCTGTCCGCTCTCGTTTTCAATCCAAAAATCATCGCCAAACGCGACCAGTTTTTGCCGCATTCTGTAGCGGGTGGCTGTGCCGCGCCGGCCAAATACCTCGCGCTCCTCGCGCCGTTGTTCCCGCCTTCCTTTACCTAACATAGGGTGTGCCTCCATTTTGTTGCTTGTAAGTCCTGCCTTGGGCAGTGATCACCAGTGATTGGTCAGCAAAAAGAGCGCCGACGTATCTTCTCTCACTGCTCGCTTAGGGCGTAACGATGTTAAACCAGAATTCAAAGGTATCGAGTAGATAGAGGAACTCGATAAGTTTCTCCGGGTTGCCTTCGATTTGGGCCTCGCCCACGGCCGTTTTCTCGGCCAACGTCGCTTCTCCCAGGAGGATTTCATCCAGCGCGGTGCGGGTGATGATGAGAGTGGCATCGGCCTGGGCAGACTGTTTGCCTTTGGCGTAGTTAAGGACGCCATTCTCCACGATTAACACATACTGCTCGTCGCTGTCGGTGAAGTGGGCGTTGAGGGTGATCACGCGCCCGGCCGCTTTAGGCCCAATCAGGCGTACCGCCAACAGGTCGAAGAACATATCCAGCGACATCGCCTTGATCACATCCGGGCTGGCCGTCTTGGGCGCGCCCAGGTCTTGCACGCCATCACGCAGTTCTTTGGCGGCGCTGAGGTAGAAGTTGCGCCAGGGGCCGGATTCCGCCTGATAGCCCAACTGCTCCAGAGCGTCGGCCTGCAGGTTGCGGGCCGCTTTGTTGTCCGGGTCGGCAAAGACGAGGTGGTTGACCACCTGAGCGACCCAGCGGTATTCCCCTTTGTCGAACGATTCGCGGGCCTTAGCCAGCAAGTTTTCGGCTCCGCCCATAAATTCGACGTATTTTTGCCCGGCGTCTTGGGGCGGCAGCGGATGCAGGTTGGCCGGATTGCCATCGAAAAAGCCCAGATAATGCTGGTAAACGGCTTTGACGTTGTGGCTGACCGTGCCATAGTAGCCGCGGTTGTACCAGACGTTGAAGAGGTCGGCCGGCAGTTGGCTCTGGACGATTTCTGGGATTTCCAGCAGGGTGTAGCCCTGATTGGCCAGGCGCATGGTCTCGTCGTGGATGTATTTGTACATGTCGCGCTGCTTCTTCAGGTATTCCACGCCCGCTTCCGCCCCCCAGGTGGGCCAGTGGTGGGAGGAGAAGATGACGGTGTAACGGCCGTTAAACAGCTCAATCGCCTCGTCAATATAATGCGCCCACACTTTGGGATTGCGCACCTGCGCGCCGCGCAGAGTGTAGAGGTTGTGCATGTTGCGCGAGACGTTTTCGGCCATGCACAAAGCGCGTTTTTGAGGGAAGATGAAATTCATCTCCGCCGGGGCTTCCGTGCCGGGGGTGAGTTGAAACTCGATTTCCAGGCCGTCTACGGTCATGGTCTGGCCGGTGTGGGTGATGCAGTCGGTTGGCTCGATGAGGGTGGGCACGTCGGCAGAGGTCGTCTGCCCCAGGCCCGCGCCGACCTGCCCGGTGGGGCCCTTGGGCAGCAGGTTGCCATACATATAGCTGGCGCGGCGGCTCATCACGTTGCCGGCGATGACGTTCTCGCTGATGGCGTGTTCCATGAAATGGTCTGGGGCAATCACCTTCACCTTGCCGGCCTGCACATCGGCCCGAGATATGATGCCTTTCACACCGCCCCAATGGTCGATGTGGCTGTGGGTATAGATGACGGCGACGATAGGCTTCCGGCCAAGATGTTGGTAGACGAGTTCCATGCCTGCTGCGGCGGTGCGCGGCGTTACCAGCGGATCTATCACCAGGTAGCCGCCGTCGGATTCGACGATGCTCATGACGGACAGATCAAAGCCGCGAATCTGGTAAATGCCCTCGGTGACTTTGAACAGGCCATGATAGTTGGCGTTCAGGCGTGACTGCCGCCATAGGCTGGGGTTGACGCTGGGCGGGGCGGTTTCTTCTTCGAGGAAGGGGTAAGCGCTGAGGTCCCAAACGGCACGGCCGTTTTCATCGCGAATCACCGGGTCGTCGAGGGTGGCGATAAAACCCTGACGCGAGGCCGCGAAGTCTTGCGTATCATCCCAGGGCAGTTCGGCCAGTAAAGTGCGGTTCGCGGCGCTGGTAAACTCTGTGGCTTGTTTTGCGTTTTCCATTCGTTTCTCCTGTTGCCGGTTTTTTCTCACTCCGCCTGCTGTTTTCCAAAGAGCGATTACCCGGCAGTTGTTCCCAGGCATTCAACTTGCAGCAGGGGCAGCCCCACATCGTACAGGCTGCTTAACAAACCGATAAGAGCAGCCTGGTCGCATACGACGCCGGTAATTGTGGTGATCACGGCCGTGTGGTCGTCGTTGCACTGGATGGTCCAGTCGGCATCCAGATGCTGCAGCCAGGATTCATCAAACGCACCCTGACAGCGGATGCAGTAGACGGCCGTTTCATGCATCGTCAATTTATGTCGCGCCATACGCGGATCATAAGGGAAACCGGCGCCAGTGAGAAGGCCAGAAGAGAGTACTTAGGGAGTATATTGGGAGTAATCAGGGGAGGAAGTTTAAGGTTTTTGCTTTGGCCACGGCCTGGCGACGGCCGTTCACGCCCAGCTTGCGGTACATGTTGCGGTTATGCTTCTTCACCGTCAGCACCGAAACCACCAACTGTTCGGCAATCTCCTTGTCCGCCAGCCCTTGCTGCAAAAGGGCTAAAATTTCTAATTCTCGGTCGGTTAGAAGATCATCCGGGTTGGGTGATTGGTCAGCGGAATAAACAGCCAGAATATCGCTGATGTAGGCCGTGGCTACGTTCCGGGCGGACAACTGGGCCAGCAAGCCGGCCATCTCTGGACCCAGTTCCACAAACAGGCGCAGGTAGCCGCCCGGTTCAGCCAACCGCACGGCGCGTTCGGCGGCGGCCAGGGCCTCATCCGGCCGATTTTGCGCCTGCGCCAGCAGCGCCCGCAGCGCCCAAACCTGGATGCGCCGCCAGACGTTGGCCGTAGCTTCGGCGTATTGCTGGCAGGAATCTAATAAAGCGGCGGCTTCCTGGCGGGAAACGGCCGTCCCTTGTGCCAGGAGAACTTTCACCCGAGTCAGCTCACCGGCTTCCCAAAACCAGAGCGGTTGCCGGATCGGCTGTGCGCCCGTCTGCGTCCAATGCACGGCCGTGCCCACGTCCCCGCGCAGCAGCGCCAGACGGGCACGAAATGCCTCCACTTCCGGGGCAAATTGAACCTGTTTCATCTCCAACAGCGCCTGCGTCAGCGTGTCCAACGTCTGACGCGTCTGCCCCTCGTCGCCCTGGCATTGGTGCAGCAGGGCCAGGCCCAGCATCGCTTCGTGGTAGGTGCGAAAGTTAGCCTGATAGCGCCATGCAGGGACGGCCGACCAGTGGGCACAGGCATCGTCCAGGCGGTTCCAATGGTAGTAGACGTGGCCCAGGAAGTGCTGCGCCCAGGTGATCGTAAGCGGTTTCTCTTCCGCTAACCCCAGTTTCAACATATACTGGCCCACCTGCTCCAACCGTTTCAAATCGCCGATTGTGCCGTAAATAGCCCCGGCTCCCAGCAGCTGCAGATAGCGGAGGGTTGGATGTTGTGACTGCTCATCATCCAGCCAGATGGTAAGCTGGCGCAGAGCGGCTTCCGTCTGTCCCAGGCTTTGCTGCGCCAGAAGCTGGAACAAAGCAGCCATGCCGTGGGCAAAAAAGTAATGGCGGGGCAGATGGTCTAACGCGGATTGAGCGTAAGTCAGGGCGCGCTGAAATTCGTTTTGGAAGAAGGCCATTTCGGCGCGCAAGGCGTCTCGTTCGCCTTGTAAGATGGCGCGAGCCACACTGCCCCCGGCGACGCTGTCTGGTTCCTGAGCCAGCAGCGATTCTGCCTGCTGCAACAAAGTGGGAATCGGCTGAAACCTGGCCTGCCAGCGCAGCATCCACGCTTCGAGCTGCAACAAGGCCGGACGCCGCGCCACCACTTCCTGCGGCAGCAGCCCCAGCCACCGGTTCAGGCGGTGCATTTCCCCCTGGTCGAGTATTTCGTGCCGCCGGTCTTCGATGAGCGTAACGGCCGTATCCACATCGCCCGCCGTCAGCAAATGGCGCAGCGCCGCTTCGGTAAAGCCTTGCGCGGCCAGCCACGCACCGGCACGGCCGTGCAGTGCCGCAATTTCTGCTGGTCCCCACTCCTCCTGCGCCAGCCGCCGCAGCAGTAGTTCCCGAAACAAGGGATGGTAGCGATACCAGGTTCCTGTTTCATCCAGCGACGTCAGGAAGAGGCCGGCGCGGGCTATGTCATCCAGGCGCGGCCTTTCACCGGCTGGCTGTTCACCGGCTGGCTGTTCACCAGATGGTTGTTCACCAGATGGTTTTTCACCAACCACGGCCACGCATAATGAATGGCATAAGCGCTCCAGAACGGCCGTTTTCAGCAAAAATTCCAACACGGCGGGCGGCTGATGGGCCAATACTTCATCTAGCAAAAAGTCCATGATCAGGCGCTGATTGCGTTCTTGAAAGGTGCGGGCATACGCGGCCTGGTCTGTCTGCCCGCGCAAAGAAAGCCCCGCCAACTGCAGGCCGATAATCCAGCCTTCAGTCTGCTCCTCCAAGAGCACGGCCGTGACCTCATCCACTTCAACGCCCGTCGTCTGGCTCAAGACGGCCCGCGCTTCTGCCTGGGCAAAACGTAAATCGGCGGCGCGCACTTCCAGCAACTGCTGCTGCGCCCGGCGGCGCGCCAGCAGCGGCAGTGCCGGGTCTATGCGGGTGATCAGCAGCAGCCGCAGCGTGTCGGGCAAATGCCGGACGAGCGCGGCCATCACCTGTTGGATGGCGGGCAGGGTGAGCAGGTGGTAATCATCCAGAATCAGAAGCAAGGTGTGGGGCAGGTGGGCCAGGTCGTTGATCAGGGTGTTAGTGATGGTTTCCAGCGGCGGTGATTGGGGGGCGTTGAGCAGTGTCTGGGTGTGGGCGCACGGCCGTTGCTGGGGGAAGGCGTTGTGCACGGCCGTTGTCAGATAACGCAGGAACACATCCAGGTCGTTGTCATCTTTATCCAGCGAGATCCAGGCCCTTGTCAGTGCCGGGCGCTGCTGCAGCCAATCGGCCGCCAGCGACGTTTTACCGTAGCCGGCCGGGGCCGAAATGAGAATGAGATCCTGCGCCAAACCGCGATCCAACTGCGCCAGCAGGCGCGGACGCGTTGTATACCCTGGGTGTAAACGTGGGGGTCGCAGCTTCGTGTCGATCAATATTCCCATTTGCAGTCTCGTTTGATGAATGTCCGTGCCTGATTGGATAGGCACAGAAAATGGCGCAGCGAACTGTTAGGGCCAACTCCGCCCGGCCGCCCACTTTACCTCAAAAATCTGCCGGAAATCGGCTATCGCCTGGGCATCGCCGGTGGTGATGCTGTGTTCATTTAGGCCCCACGTTTTGTTAAAGGCGCTGTAGTGCAGATTTTGGCTGCCGACGATGAGCAGTTCATCGTCGATGAGCGCCGCTTTGGGATGCATCGGCCCGTTAAAAAAACGGACTTCCACCTGATCGGCCAGACCCAGTTTCTGTAAGCGTACCACAAACGCGTCCAGCGCCACAAAATTCTCAATCCCTTCAAATGGGCCAGGCTTCACCAAGATCCGCAGATGAGCGCCGTTTTGTACAGCCTGTAACAAGGCATATTTATACACCGGCGCTTCATCGACGGTGCAGATGTTGAACAAAACGTTCAGGTTACAGATCATGTCCAGGGAAAACATGACGTGGACAATGTCCACCGTTTCCCTTTCCCCCCAGGCAGTGGAACAACCGTGAGTACCGGGACGGCCGTATTCCCTGCTAGCCCCTCGTATGCCCTGCTAGCCCTGTATCGTTTTGGGCTTGCCGCTTTGTTCTTTAAAGCGAATTGATTTTCCCCTGGAGGGTTCTATGATTTGGCTGCTCCTGAAACGTTATCCTCCGCTGCCTTGCCGACCAACTCAACCCAGGCCAGCAGAGTGTAGAAGACCGGCGCCAGCAGCAGCAGGCTCACGCCGATCAACAGCGGAATGGCGTCCAGGCTGGTAAACCCGAGCAGCGCAATAAGCACCGCTGCGGCCAACCCGGCCCGCCGTCCCCGGTCATACAGCGGCCGATGCGCTTCTGAAATGAGAATCGTTTCCATGAGCAAGGGAATGATCACCAGAACCAGCGCACAGGCGCCGACCAGCAGCCAACGCACCGCCAGGGGCAGCGCTTCACCGGCATTTTCCACCACATTCAAAACGGCCGCACCTACGGCCACAATGCCAATCGTGAGCGGCAAGTGGAGAAACATCCAGGTTAAGGTCATCTTTCGGCCCGGTCGGGGCGAATGTTGGGAAATCGCGTCAAAGTAGAACCACCAGATGCCAATGGCGATACCCATCCCCAAAACGGCCGTTATCCCCGCTTCCCAGTTCAACTGCGGGTGTTCCGCCAGGCCACGAATCGTGCCAGCGATCACTTCGCCCAACACAATGATGGTCAACAGGCCAAAGCGTTCAACAAGGGACGGGGAAACGGCCGTTGATAAATCAATTTGCGCCTGGATCGCCGGATTATTGCGCCCCAACGTGGACATATAAAGGGGCATTTGCAACGAAGCAAACACGGCGATGCCCCACAGGTAAAAACGCAGCGGCGCCATCACCAACACCGAAGCGGCAAAGAGCAAAGTGGTGATGAGATACACCACCGCATAAGGCTGCGACAAAGGCCGATGGGCCGGGTCGTGGACGCCGGTGCGCCACCACAGTACCAACAGAATAAGCTGGAAAGCGGCATAGGAAAGGGCAAATCCCGTTGAACTTTCGCCCATGGCATCGTGAGCAAACACCGCCATCGCCGCCACGCTGCCCATTTGCAAAAACGTGAAGACGCGGGTGCGAATATCGTTGTTGCCGTGCAGATCGTGGTAAAGAGAGCCGTTCAACCAGGCCCACCAGACGATCGCAAACAAAAAGGCGAATTGTCCCACGCTGGTCCAGCTTACGTTGCCCGCCAGGGCGTGGGCCAATTCCGCGATGATGACCACGTACACCAGATCGTAAAACAGCTCTAGAAAGGTCACGCTGCGTTCCGCTTCCCGGTCGGCAAGGCGCTTGGGCGGCTGCCACCAGTGGCGAAAGTTTTGTCTCAGGGCACTCATCAGGTTGATTTCTCCTGCTGGCAACAAAAGATGGGTTCAATCTTGAAGATTGAACCCATCTGGCTGAATCAAACGTTAACGGCCGTTTACGCCCGCCAACTCCCCAAACGTCACCCCCGTGAGTTCCTCAGATACCTGCCACAATCGGCGCGCGTCCGCCTCGTTGTGAGAATCCTCGCTGGATGCAACAACAACCGGATAACCGCCTCGTTCATTGCGGCCGTCGGGACCAAAGTATTCGCCACCCTGGACCGCCGGATCCACCGCCGCGCGCATGGTCGGCAGCGCACCCATCGCCGCACTTTGCAAGAACAGTGGCGCCACCAGCATGACCGGCTTGAAGTACCAGCGATCGGCCATATGGCCCATCAGGTTCGTTTGCGAAATACCCGGATGGGCCGCCACCGCCCGCGCATCGGCCCCCAGCGCTTCAAAGCGGCGTTGGAGTTCGTAGGTGAAGAGCAGATTGGCGAGTTTGGAACGGCCGTAAGCCCCCATCGGCGTGTAGCCTGCACCGTTCTCGTACATCAAATTGTCAAAATCCATGCTGCCGCGATAGTGCGCCGCGCTGCTCACATTTACCACCCGCGCCCCTGGTGTCTGGATCAGCAAATCAAACAACAACCCGGTCAGGGCAAAATGCCCCAGGTGATTGGTGCCCAACTGCCGTTCAAACCCATCTGCGGTGGTGCCGTAAGGAACCATCATAATGCCCGCATTGTTGATCAGCACGTCCAGGCGGTCATATTGCGCCTGAAACGCCGCCGCAAACTGCCGCACCGACGCCAGATTGGCGAGATCCAACTCCATAATTTCCGCTCGCGCGTCCGGAATTTCGGCCCGGATTTCCGCCAGCGCCGCTTCGGCTTTGTCCAGGCTGCGGCAGGCCAAAATGGTGCTGGCCCCGTGGCGCGCAAATTCTTTGGCCGCTTCCAGACCAATGCCGCTGTTGGCCCCCGTCACAATGATCACTTTGCCCGTCAGGTCGGGCATATCGGCCGTTGACCACTGGCCCGCCGTGGGCGCCTCGTCATGTTGTCGGGCGCTGATCAGTCGATACAGACCAATGCCGGCCAGAACGGCCGTTACGCCACCAATAAGTTTCTTTTTCATGTCATCATCCTTTCTGTGTATTTGTTCAGGCTCAATCAAGTAGGGATTAAAATGCGTAGTGAATGCCTGTTAATTCTTCCGATATGGCCCAGAGGCGTTGCAGAACGGCCGTATCCTCAAGCGCATCGTTGCACTGTTGTTCCGCCGGGTATCCGCGCATCCGAAATGTTTTCGGGCCATAAAACACACCGCCTTTGGCTTCCGGCGCGGTCGCCGCGTACAGCTGTGGCAAAACGCCCATGCTGATATCGTGGGCCAACAGCGGCCCTGTAATGCCATATAATATCCGCTCGAAAAATGGTGCCCCGGATTGATCCAGGCTGTTGGTCTGCAAATTGGTCCGCACAAACCCTGGATGCGATGAGTTTGCTATCGTGTCATGGCCGGCAGCCTGGAGCCGACGGTTCAGTTCGGTGGCAAAGGCGGCATTGGCCAGTTTGCTTTGTCCGTAGGCTGTCCAACGGCCGTATTCCTTCTCCCCCATCAAATCAGCAAAATGAATGGACCCGGTGAAGGCGGCGCTGCTGGAAGTGCTGTGTACACGCGCGCCAGGGGTGGTTGTCAGCAGGTCCAAAAGCAGCCCGGTCAGGGCAAAATGCGCCAGATGATTCACCCCCAACTGCATCTCAAACCCATCTTCTGTTTCCGTGCGCGGAATGGCCATGACGCCGGCGTTGTTGAGCAGAATGTCCAGACGGCCGTACTTTTCCTTAAACGCCCTGGCAAACGCCCGCACCGAAGCCAGGCTGGCATTGTCCAGTTCCATCACATCCAGTTTAGCCTGGGGCACAGTTTGCTGCACCTCAGCCTGGGCCTGTTTCGCCTTGTCCAGATTGCGGCAGGCCATGACCACCGTCGCCCCTTTGGCCGCCAGCGTTTTGGTAGATTCTAGTCCCAGCCCACTGTTGGCGCCGGTAATGATGACCACCTTGCCGGTCAAGTCGGGAATATCGTTTTGGGTCCATTTACTACTCATGAATTCTCCTAATTTTACAAATTTAGATTGATTGGTCAGTCATTACTGGCGAAAAAATTTTAGGGCGTCACGCCCTGCCAGAAGATTTCGAACCCCTGGGTAATGTGCCGGGTCAGGGGCATGCCGGACAAATTGTGGTCGGTGGCATAGGAAACGGCCGCTTCCAACTGGGCATAAAAAATCTGGCCCAGATATGCCGGATCCGTATCAATCAATTCCCCGGCGGCAATGCCCTGCACAATCATCTCGTAGGCAAACGCCAGCTCCGCCTCCTGGCTTTGCTGCATCTCGTGGCTGACCAAATCAGACAGCTTGAGCTGCATCATCAGGCTGTACCGCAGGGGAAAGTGCAGTCCCCAATCAATATGACGAAACCAGATATGCTCCACCCGCTCCTTGAGCGTGCCATCTTGGGGGTAACCAGCCAGTAAGTACGTCTTCCACTCCTGCTTGAGCTGCCTGTACACGGCGTCAATCAGCACGTCTTTGGACTCAAAATAATTGAACAGCGTGCCGGTGGCCACGCCCGCATGTTTGGCAATGCGCGCCGTCGGCGTGTTCCAGAACCCTTCCTGGGCAAAAAGGTCAATGGACGCCTCGATGAGCTGCGCTTCTTTCTCGTTCATAGCTAACACTATACAATAGATTGACTAATCAGTCAATGCCGTGTTTTGTCTGCCAGGCTTCTACCAGCTGATTGAAGTCGCTCCCATTCGGCCAGAAGTTCCCGCCGCCAGGGTACGTTGGTCAAAAATGAACGGCGCAGGGCGACATCTTGAATGCCTTCCGTTTCGGCTCGGATTCGTTCGTAGGCCCTGGTTAACACGTCTCTACTCCGCTCATCTTCATTGGCCTGTAAAACGCGGTAACAAATTAGCGTGTTAAGGCAGCCATATTCCGCCCCGCTAAACTGTTCACCCTGACTCAGATTTGCCAAGACGTTGACCAGCAGCTCGCGAGCAGCGGCCGGCTCTCCTTGCGCCAGGCAAGCGCCGGCCAGCAAAGTCTGTGCTTCTTCGCGCAAGCTGGTGTTGTGCAGGGTGTGGCTAAGGGCAACGGCCGTTTCCAACCTCTTCCTGGCCTGCGCCAACCGCCCCAACCGTCCATCCACCAGCCCTAACCCCATCAGCGCCAGACACTCCCCCGCCCGATCCCCTATTTCCCGGCGAATGCGCAGGCTTTGCTCCTGTAAAGCCGCTGCCTGTTCATAGTCGCCTTGCGCAAAGGCCAGCGTGCCCAGGTTCCCCAGCGTCGTCGCCTCTCCTTCCCGGTCGCCAATTTCCCGGCGAATCGCCAGGCCCTGCCGGTAATAGGCATCGGCCTGCCCATAATCACCCAGGCAAGCGGCCACGACCCCCAAATTATTGAATGTTCGTCCCCTTCCCAGTTCGTCGCCAGCTTCTTCGGCAATAGCCAAACTTTGTTGGTGATAATGAATGGCCTGTTCATACTCTCCCTGCACGCGGGCCACCATGCCTAAATTGCCATAGGTAGTTCCCGCACGCGCCCACTCGCCTATCTCCTGTTTAATGCGCAAGCTTTGTTCATAATAGGCCGCTGAACGTTCATAGTCGACCTGAATCCAGGCGACCAGCCCCATGTTGTTGAGAATGGAACTTTCGCCGGTACGATCCCCGATTTCCTTATAAATTGACAGGCTGGCTTCATAATTTTGCAAAGCCGCTTCGTATTCGCCCTGAAACCAGGCTACGATTCCCAGGCTTTTCAGGATGTCGGCCTCCGTTTGGCGGTCGCCGGTGGCCTGCACGATGGCCAGACCTTGCTGCAGGTAAACGTGCGCCTGTTCGTATTCACCCTGTCGCCAATAAACCGCGCCCAACTCATTGAGCAGCCGGCCCTCATCCACCCGATTGCCAGCCTTTTGCACCAAACTCAGTGCCTGCTGGTAACAAGCACGCGCGCCGTCGTGGTCGCCCCGATTGGCGGCGATCCGTCCCAAGTTATACAGTGACTGGGCATGCTGGCGGGGCAGCCTGTCGTCGCCCCGCGCCAGAGCCAGGCCCGACCGGCTGTGTGCTTCGCTTGGCGCCATATTGCCCTCGGCAAAATGAATGGCCGCGAGCCGCACGTGGGCCACCGTTTGAAGATAAGCGTCGTCTTGCTCTTCGCCGATAGCCAAAGCCATTTGGCCCAGCTGCGCTGCTTCGCTTAAAGTTAGAATGCGCTCCACAAAATAGGATTGTTCGGCGTAAAGCAAGCCGAGTAAGGCGTTAAGCGGCGAGGGGGGGTCGGTTTTTTCCAGGAAGTTGATGGCTTGAGCAAAGATGTCGTAGGCTTCACGGTAAAAACCGGTCAGGCGGTAGAAGCTGGCCAGGCTGATAACCGCCTTGGGCAAGGTCTCTATTTGCCGATGCTGCACGGCCCACTGCCAGGCGGCGCGGATATTGGGGATGTCGGCCTGGATTTCGCGCAGCACGGCCGTTTCGCTTTCCAACTGCCCCTCCCGCTGCTGCAAAAAGTCCAGGTAATAGCCACTGTGCCGGGCAGAAAGAGAACGGCCGATTTCTGGCAGTTGGGCCAGCTCTTCCGCGGCAAAGTGGCGGATCAACTCGTGCATGTCGAAACGACCGTTCCCCAACGGCCGTAACAACGACTTCTGCGCCAACGCCGTCAGGTGGCTGAACGGTGCACCCGTCACCGCCTGTCCTGCCGCTGCCGCAAAACCTCCCTGAAAGACAGAACACTGGGCCAACGTTAGTGCCTCTTCTTCCGGCAAGCGCTGCCAGGAATAAGCAAACACCGCCTGCAAACTCTGATGCCGCGCCGGTAAATCAGGCCAGGAAGCCGTCAGCGCCGTATAGTTTGCCGCCAATGCTTCGGCAATAGCCGCACAAGATTGATATTGCGTCAGCACCGCCGCCAGTTCAATGCCCAGCGGCAGCCCTTCCACCAACTGGCAAATCCGCACCACCGCCGGTAAATTGACATCGTCCAAAATAAAATTGGGTGTGGTCCGGCTGGCGCGTTCGGTAAATAACTGCAAACTGCTCAGGCTGGTCAACGCCGACATGCTGGCGGGCGCTTCTTTGTCAGGAACCGGTAGCCCTTGCAGCCGGATCACCGCTTCTGCCTGCGCATTCAGCCGCTCCCGCGACGTCACCATTACAGACAGATGGGAGCAGTTCGTTAACAGGTCCAAGAGCCACCCCCGGCCGGCGATCAAATGTTCAAAATTGTCCAGGATCAGCAGCATGTGGCGTGATTGCAGTTGATTTTGCAGGTGGACGGTGGCGGCGGCGCTGCCGGGCAGCCGCTTTAAGCCCAAAACGCTGTCAATGGCGCTGGCCAACTGTTCAGCGGCCACTTCTGGCACGGCCGTTTCCGCCACATTGGCTAAGGGCACAAACCATACGCCGTCGGCAAAATCGGCGCTCACGGCCTGGGCAGCGGCGATAGCCAGGCGCGTTTTGCCAATACCGCCCTCCCCCGTGATTGTCACCAGCGGGTAGGCCGGATCGCGCAGCCGCTGGATTGCCTGGGCCAATTCGCTCTGCCGGCCGAAAAATGGGGTGAGCGGGCGCGGCAGATAATGCAAACGGGGCGGAGGGTTAACGGCCGTCGGCGCCGCATGCCCCACCTCACCCGCCCTGATCTGTGCCGCCAGGCGCTCTGTTTCGGCCGTCGGCGCCAAACCAAACTCGTCGGCCAACGTCTGGCGGCAAAGTTCATACTGCGCCAGGGCGGCTTCCCGGTTCCCGGCGGAAGCAAACAGCAGCATCCGTTGATAATGGGCCGATTCCCGCCACGGTTCCATATCTAACAGGCGCTGGGTCAGCATCAGGCCCATTTCCCACTTTTGCGCCTGGATGGTTTGTCTGACCAGCAGATCAGTTTGCTGCACAACCAGTTCGTGCAGACGTTCGCGCCACATGGTTTGCCATTCCTCAAAGGGAGCCGCCTGGGGTACATAGAAATCGGTTAGGAATTCGCCTTTGTAGAGGTCTACGGCTTCACGGCGCTCTTCCAGAGTGAGCGTTTCCACTTGGGTGCGGGTTTGCAGGGCTCCCAGGTCCAGGAAATACGGCCGTTCCTCGTTCAACGCCACACTTTGCCGGGTAATCACCACATGCTCACCCAGGCTGGCCCGCAGCGCCGGCAGCACGTCACGCAGGTTTTTCAACGCGCGGCTGTCGGCCACGTCGGGCCACAACAGGGAAGCAAGCCGCAAACGCGGCTGCGGCTGCCCGGTCACCGCCAGGTAGATCAAGACCGCCTGCGCTCTGAGCGGCAGCCTGGCGCTAATCTCCTCACCATCTAGCCGTATTTCCACAGGCCCTAAAACGTTTAAGACGAACTTACTCATGGTTTACTGTTATCCAGCGGCGCAGCGTCGGCGCTGCGCCGGCGTGCCATCGGCGTTTGTTTGCTATTGTATCGTATCCAAGTATGAGCAGGCTGGAAAAGTATGACAACCACAACAAGCAAACCATATCGGGTATTCATCGTTCGCTGGTGGGAAAACCAGCACACCAGCACCGACAATTCGTCGCGTTTTGTCTTAGAAATTCCCGGAACGGGAGAACGGTATGGCTTCACGTCGGCAGATATGCTGCTGCACGCTTTAAAAAACCAGTTAGACACGGCCGTGCTGCCCCTTAACCCCTCTGCACAACCGGCCGAAGAGGAAACCCTATGAGTCGCCGCATCTGGCACATGAGCACCTTGTTGGTCACGGCCGTTTTGCTGATAACGGCCGTCATCGCTGCCTTAGCCCAATCTGAAATCCCCGCCCCCGCCGGGCCGTCGGCTCTGCCCCAGCCCGACACGTACCTGATCTCCCTGGCCCAGCCGCCGTTAGCCAGCTACACCGGCAGCCTGCCCGGCCTGGCCGCCACCAGCCCCCAGGCCACTGGCGCGGCCCGCCTGCAAAACGGCAGCGCCGCCAACGCCGCCTACCGCGCCTACCTGCTGTCGCAGCAGAACAAGCTGCTGCATACCCTAAATGGCGCGTTGGGTCGGGAGGTAAAGGCTTTTTACCAGTACACGGCGACGTTTAACGGGGTGGCCGTGCAGTTGAGCGAACAAGAAGCGGAGAAAGTGAGACATATGGCGGGGGTAACGGCCGTTATCCGCGACCAATGGCATTTTCCCACCACCGACACCACACCCGCTTTCCTGGGGGCCACAGCCCTATGGGACGGCTCTGCCACCGGCGGCTTGCCCGGCACGCAGGGCGACGGCGTCATCGTCGGCGTGATCGACACCGGTATCTGGCCGGAACATCCCTCCTTCGCCGACGACGGCAGCTATCCGCCGCCGCCCGCCACCTGGGGCGGCTACTGCCAGCCCCCCTCCGACGGCCAAAACTTCCTGGTCTGCAACCACAAGCTCATCGGGGCGCAGCACTTTTTAGAAGCGTATGTGCTGGCCGTCGGTGAGTACAACGGCGATTTCTACTCCGCCCGCGACGACAACGGCCACGGCACACACACCGCTTCCACAGCAGCCGGTAACGCAGGCGTCAGCGCCACCATGCTGGGCGTGCCGCGCGGCACGGTCTCCGGCATCGCCCCCCGCGCCTACGTGGCCGCCTACAAAGCCCTGGGTCCCTGGGGCGGCCTCACCTCCGATCTGGTAGCGGCCATCGACAAAGCCGTGGCCGATGGCGTGGACGTGATCAACTATTCCATCGGCGGCCCCAGTTCCGATCCGTGGCAGGATGGGTCAGCGCTGGCCTTTTTGCAGGCGCGGGCAGCCGGGGTGTTTGTGGCCGTCTCGGCCGGTAATGCTGGCCCTGGCCCCTCTACCCTTGCCTCGCCGGGCGACGCCCCCTGGGTGACGACGGTGGCGGCCAGCAACAGCAATCGCCACTTTCTCAGCGATCTGGGCGTGACGCCCACGCTCAGCACCACGCTGCCCCTGTATGGCTCCAGCCTCACGCGCGGCGTAAACAATCTGCAATTAGTGGACGGGGCCAATTACGTCGATTCGCAGGGGGAAAACGGCCGTCTCTGTCTCCACCCCTTCGCCCCCGGCATATTTACCGCCCAGCAGGTGGTGCTGTGCGAACGGGGCGTCAATCCCCGCGTCGAAAAGGGCAGTAACGTGCAGGCGGGCGGTGCGGGCGGCATGATCCTGGCCAACGCCGAGTCGGGCGATCTGGACAGCGACAGCTTCACGCTGCCGGCGGTGCACGTCGATGCGCCGTTGGGCGCGGCTTTGCGCGCTCACCTGGCAGCCCACAGCCCGGTCACTATCACCTTTAGCAGCAGCCAGGCTGTGCTGGCCCCGGACCCGCGCGTGCCGGTGGACCAGATGGGCAGTTTTAGCTCGCGCGGGCCGGCGCTGCCCGGCAGCAGCCTCTACATGAAGCCCAATGTCACCGCGCCCGGCGTGCAAATTCTGGCCGGACAAACCGCGTTTGCCAATGGGCAGCCTACCGGCGAGTTGTTCCAGGCCATTGCCGGCACCTCGATGTCCAGCCCGCACGTGGCCGGGGCGGGGGCGCTGCTGCGCGCCCTGCACCCGGACTGGACCCCGGCCGAAATTGAGTCGGCGCTGATGACCACGGCCAACGACACGCACCTGAAAGAAAACGGCCTGACCCCGGCCGACGCCTTCGACATGGGCGCGGGGCGCATCGATCTGTTGGCCGCCAGCCGGGCCGGGCTGGTGCTGGATGAGGTGCAGGCGCATTATCTGGCGGCGAACCCGGACGGCGGCGGCGACCCATCGACGCTGAACAGCGCCTCGCTGGCCCAGGCCCAATGTCTGGCGGAATGCAGTTGGCAGCGCATCGTGCGCAGCACCCTGGACTATACGGTGACGTGGACGGCCGTTACCAGCACCATCCCCGGCATCGACCTCACCGTCAGCCCGGCGCAGTTCACCCTGGCCCCCGGCCTGACGCAAACCGTAACAATCACCGCCAACGTGGAAGGATTTGAAGCCGACAGGGCCTGGCATTTTGTACGGGTCGCCTTCCAGCCGGACGCGCCCCAGGTGCCCGCCGCTCATTTCCCGGTGGCCGTGCTGCCCACCAACGCCCTGATCGCCGACCGGGTGATCGACGAAACGATTCACAAATCCGGCAGCGTGGCCGTGCCGGTGGTGGCCCGGCAAATCACCGACCTGACGCTCACGCCGCAGGGCCTGACGGTGGGCACGCCGGTGACGACAACGCTGCCGGGAGACCCCACCCCGGATAACCCCTACGACAATCTGAACGAGGGCGTGCACGTCATCACGGTGACGGTGCCGGCGGGGGCGGCGCGGCTGGTGGCAGAGACGCTGGCCACGACGGCCGTTGACGTGGATTTGTACGTGGGCGTGGGCAGCGAGCCGTCGTCGGCGACGCAGTTGTGCAGCAGCACCACGCCGCACCCGCAGGAATACTGCAACATCCAGGCTCCGGCGGCCGGGGTGTGGTGGATTCTGGCGCAAAACTGGCAGGCGAGCGCCACCCCGCCGGACACGGTTGAGATGGTGTACGGCGTGGTGGCCGGAGATGGCGGTGAGATAACGGCCGTTGGCCCCACCGGCCCCATCCCGGCCGGACAGCCGTTTGCGGTGACGGTGAACTGGCAGCGGGCGCAGCTTACGCCAGGCGACCGCGCCTATGGAGCGGTCAGTCTGGGCGCGGATGCGGCGCACCCGACGAACGTGGGCCAGATCAACCTGGACGTGATTTACCAGGGAGCGGCGGCGGCGCAGATGAGCGAAACGGCCGTTTCCCTCATCCTGCCCCCCGACACCAGCCAGACCCACACGCTCACCCTCAGCAATATGGGCGACGTGGATTTGGTGTGGTCGGTGAGCCGGGAAACGGCCGTTTCCCGGGTGACGCTGGATGTGAATACGGCGGTTGAAGACACGGCCGTCGCCCCGGCGTGGGGCGATCAATTGGCCTTTGCCTGGCAACGTCTGCCTGCGCCAGCGCCCCACGCTGCCCCGGCGCAGGGAGCGGGCGGCAGCCTCATCTCGCTGGTTCTGGATGATGGCGGGCCGGAAGATACCATTGGGGCGTACGGCCGTCAGTTTATCTGGCTCAACCGCTTTACGCCCGCGCCCAACGACTACCCCTTCTCCTTAACCGACATCGAAGTGCTGTTTGCCGACGAAGCCTGGACAGGCGTGACGGTGGGCGAAACGGTGGACATTTACGTGTATGAAGACGCCGATGGCGACCCGAACACCGGCGCGGAGCCGGTAGGCAGCATCCGCAACGCCCTGGTGCAGGCGGCTGACGGCGCGACCTTTTCCCATTACACCCTGGCCCAGCCGCTGCGCCTGACCGGTCCCGGCGATGTGCTGATTGCGGTGGTCAACCGTACAGCCGGGGTGGGACGGGATGCTTACCCGGCGGCCGTGGACACATCGTCCAGCCGGGCGCGTTCTTGGATTGGCCTGTACGAAGCCGGCGCGCCTGCCGACCCGCCGGTCCTCCCCGCCGATTCCTCCTGGGGCGTGTTGGATGCCTTCCAGATGCCGGGCAACTGGTTAATCCGGGGCTTGGGCGAAAAGTGCGGCGCACAAAACATTCCCTGGCTGACCGTAGGACCGGCGCAGGGTGTTACCCCGCCCGGCGGCAGCAGCGCCATCGAACTGGGAATTGATATCGGCGGCTTGGCGGTGGGGACGTACACGGCCGTTCTCTGCCTGGACAGCAACGCGGCCAACCTGGACGACGTTTTCCTGCGCATCCCGGTGACGGTGGAGGTTCGGGAGGAAGTGTACGAGAGCTTTGTGCCGCTGGTGGTGAAGTAGCGTGATGCGTGATTCGTGATACGTGAAATCACGCATCACGCATCACGAATCAGTATATTTTTTACGTGGTGTGGACAAGAAGAGAAAGCGTAAGGAGAGCAATATGCAAAAGCAACGAGGTATTTGGGGAATAACGGCCGTTATCGTTCTGGCCGCCGTCCTGTTTTGGGTTTCATCGGGCGTGACGCGCGCCGAAGAGGGCGCGGGGCGCCTGCCGTCTCCGGGGATTTGCGAAGAACTGGGCAAACCGGATTCGATATTTACCGGGATGCCGCGTACCTGGCTGCAAAATCTGTGCGGCGAGACGGCCGTACAGGCTGACCGGGACGCGGCGGGGCAAACGGCCGTCATCCAGCAGGCGCTGGCCCCGGACGTGCCGGTAAACGATCCCGCCCTGGATGGCGGATTGGCTGCGGTGCAAAGCACCACCACCACCGCCCTCAACCCAACCACCGGCACGGTCTGCGCCGCCTACATCGACGGCTACCACGGCCAGGTGGAAAACAAAGGCTACGTCGGCTTCAGCCGCTCCACCGATGGCGGCGCGTCCTTTGACGACCGCACCAACATCGACGCCTCGGTGCTGAATTATGGCAATCCCAGTCTCGTCTGGCGCGAAAGCGATGGCAACTTTTACCTCTCTGCCCTGCTGGGCGGGGAAGATGGCGTGGGCGTCTGGCGCTCGGCCGATGACTGCCTGACGTTTGTTTTTGTCACTGCACTGGACACCCGCCTGGAATATGGCGTCGACGACATGTCTATTCTGGCGGTGGATAACGCCGTGGGGAGCGCTTATTACGGCCGTCTCTACCTGGTCTGGTACGGCGAATTCGACAAAATCCAGTTCAGCGCCTCCGACGATGGCCTGACCTGGCAGGGCCGCACCACCATCAGCAGCGGCCTGGATTACAACTACGTGGACAAAACGCCCTGGGCGACCGTTGGGCCGGACGGCGGCCTGTTCGTGGTCTGGAACAAAAACACCTTCCCCTGGGGTTCGGACTGGACCTTTAGCATCGAAGGGCTGTACTCCAGCGATGGCGGCGCGACGTTTGCCCCCATCTCATCGCCCCTGACAGACGCGGTGATGCCGCGTGACGCCAACACGACCTGCGGCTATAACCAACCGGGGCTTTTGGGCGGCATTGGCTACTACCCGGCCCCGCCGCAAATTGTCGTCGGGCAGGACGGCGTGCTGCACGTGGTGTACGCCTACGATCCGGACGGCTATGACAACGGCGACGTGGTGGATGTGTTTTACCGCCGTTCACTGGACAACGGAGCGACCTGGGAGCCGGAAATTCGCCTGAACGATGATGCCACGCTGACGGATCAGTTTTTCCCCACCGTCAGCGTGAACGAAAACGGCCGTGTCGTCGCCAGTTGGTACGATCGCCGCCTGGACCCGGCCAACAATTACCTGTTCGCCTACTTCTTCCGCACCTCCCTGGACAACGGCCAGACCTGGGACAGCAGCCAGCAAATCAGCGACGCCCAATCGCCGGTGTTTGCCGACCCCACGATTGGCGAATGTTATCACGGCTTCTACGATCAACAGTTCCAGGATGCGGACAGCGCCTACATCTTCTGGTCCGACAACCGCCATCTGACCAACGCGGTGCAAGACCCGGACGTCTTCTTTGAAAAAGTGACCTATCCGGCCGATTTTGTGATCAGCGCCACGCCAGCCGAGCAGGCGGTGTGCAGCAGCGACAGCGCCGCCTATACCGTAAATCTGGCCTCCGTCAGCGGCTTTAGCAGCAGCGTCACGCTGGGCGTGAACGGCGCGCCGGGCGGAGCCAACGCGGCCTTCAGCCCCAACCCACTCGTGCCGACCGGCGACAGCACGCTGACGCTTTCCAATTTGGGCGCGGCGGCAGGAACCTATGGGCTGGAAATTACGGCAACGGATGGCAGTACGACGCACAACACGGCCGTTTCCCTCACCGTCTCCAGCACGACCCCAGCCGGCGTCGCCCTCACTTCCCCATCAGATGGCGCGGTTAACGTGCCGGCGCTGCCCACGTTTAGCTGGGAAGCGGCCACCGGCGCCGTGGATTACACCCTGGAAATCGCCACGGACGGCGGCTTTGGTAATGTTGTCTACAGCGAAACGACTACGGCCGTTTCCCTCAGCCCCACTCTCTATTTGACAAGCGGCACGCCCTATTACTGGCGCGTGACGGCCCACAACGGCTGCGGCAGTTCTGTCTCCTCCGCCGCCAGCTTTACGACGGCCGTTTCTCCGGCCATCTTGCTCGTCGACGACGACGGCGACGCCCCGGACGTGCGTGCTTATTACACCGACGCCCTGGACGCCTTGAGCGAAGCCTATGACATCTGGGACACCACAGCCGCTGGGCAGCCAAGCGAGGCAGATTTTGCCGCTTACGATCTGGTGATCTGGTTCAGCGGCGGCAACTACAATGCCGGGCCGACGGCCGTGACCGAAAACACCCTCAGCCGCTGGCTGCCGCAGGACAACTGCCTCTTTTTGTCCAATCCCAGCTCGCTGAACACCATCACGGCGTTCCGCAGCCGCTTCCTGGGCTTGCGCTCCTTCGCCAGTCCTTATCCAGAATACCTTTCGGTGCAGGGAGATTGGGTGGTGTACGGCGGGCTTGGCCCATACAGCCTGAGCTATCCCTACTATCCCAGTCTGCGCAGCGTGATACCCAACAGTAACGGCCGTTCGGCTTTTGTTGAGGGCAGCACGATTGCGGCGGCGACGGTCAACGACGCCGCCTTCCGCAGCACGTTCCTCGGATTCCCCTTGGAAGCGGTGGATCAGGCGGGTCGGGAAGAGGTGCTGGGAACGGCCGTTGCTTGGTGCCGCAACGGCGTCAGCTACGGCACGCTCAGCGGTGTGGTAACGGATGGCGATTACGCCACGCCGATTAAAAACGCTACCATTGCTGCCGATAACGGCAGCCAATTGGTCAGCTTCCAGAGCGACGCGGCCGGGGCCTACAGTGGCGATCTGCGCAGCGGCGCGTATACCATCACGGTTTCAGCCCTCAATTACGCCGATTACAGCACCCAGGTCACCATCAACGACGCCGCTGTGACCCCGCTGGACGTCAATCTCTTCGGCGGCTCGCTGAGTTATGCGCCGCCGGCCATCGAAGACACGCTGGCCTTAAGCGATGTAACCACTCACACTGTCACCTTGTCCGCCAGCGGCCCGCTGCCGGTGGACGTGGGCCTGACGCCCTACACCACCCTGGCGGATCGCATCTATGGCATTTATGCCTCGTATGCGCCTGAGCCGGAGATTGCTTACTTTGATCGCCAAAATCCCACGACCCTGACCTCATTGGGCGCATTTAACAAAGGCGGCTCGGTAGGCGGCGATTTCTTCGGCGACGATTTCTCGGTGGTTTATGCCCTGGCGAATATGGGCGATTCAGACGCGACCAACGACGAACTGGTGACGATCGATACCACCAGCGGCGCGGTCACGGTGATTGGCGTTTTGCCGCCGCCGCCCGGCTGGGAGCAGTACAGCGCCATGGGCTACGATCCGACAACGGCGCAAATGTATGTGGTCAGCAGCTATGTGGATTTCTTCAGCACTGGCGGCAAAAGCCTGTTCACCATCGACGTGACCACGGGCCAGACTACGCTGCTCGGCCCCATCCTCAGCCCGATGCAGATGGAAATTGGAGCCATCGCGTTTGACGAGCAGGGCGTTTTGTATGTCCACGATATGAACAATCAGCAGTTGGTGCGGATTGACAAAACGACGCGGGTGGCCACGACGATTGGCACAGTGGAGCCTTTTACGCAAATCAACAGCGGCATGGATTGGGACCCGGTGACGAAGCAGATGTATATTACCACCTGGGACGCCACCAACGGCGGCCAACTGCACACCCTGGACCTGTCTACCGGGGCGACAACGCTGGTGGAAGCGTTGGGCAGTGCGGTTCCGGCGCGGCCGGAAGGGACGGCGTTCACGTGGATTGCCTTTGCCGCGGCGCCGCTGCCGTGGGCCACGGCCGTTCCCGACCAGGTAACGATCCCGGCGAACGGCTCGGTGAACGTAGACATTGCCCTGGATACACGCGGCCTGTCGGCTCCCGGCGATTACACCGGCGCGGTGGCTTTTAGCGGTTCGTTTGTCAACGTGGCCGCTTCCCAGCCGCTGACCATGCACGTTACCTGCGCCGACTGCGGTGTGCTGGACGGAGCCATTGAGGACGCCTGGTTTAACACGCCGGTGAAGGCCCAGATAACGTTGACCAGCACCAACGGCATGGCGATTGAACTGGTGGGTGTAGACGCCTATGCCGTGACGGTTCCGGCCGGAGAATACACCCTGACGGCTTCCGCGCCGGGGTATCTGCCCACGACGATGGGGGTAACGGCCGTTACCAACCTCACCACCACCACCAACATCGCCCTTACCCCGGAAGCGGGCTTCCTGGAATACAGCCCGGAAGCGATCCAGGTAGCCGCGCAGGTCGGCGACCTCCTTACGCGCACGGTGACGGTTTCCAACACTGGCACGACCTCGGTCACCTTCCGGGTGCGCCTGGACGGCTACGACGTGCCGGTGAGCGTACGCAATGCCGCGCTGGCGGCCATCAACGGCCAAAAAGAGGGCAACGCCGCCGACGTCATCGCCCCAATCACCGCCTATGGCGTGATAGGTGAGGGGGTAGGCGGTTCTTTGGGCTGGTTTAACCTGGACACTCCCGGCAACGTGTCGGTCAGCGGCCAGCACATCGAGCACGGCTCCCTGCGCGGCGGCGATTTCTGGGCTAACGATTTCTCGAAGTTGTATGCCTTTGAAGAAAGCAAGCTGATCACCCTGGAAACCGCCACCGGGGCCAAGGAAATCATTGGCGCGCTGCCCGGCATTTCCACCTACACCACGTATGCCGGCATGGCCTATGACAGCGTCACCGAGCAAATGTACATCCTCCACGCCTATGAGTGCTATTTGGGGCAAACGCTGTACACCGTCGACGTGCACACGGCCGAAAACGATGCCGGCGTGCCGATAACCGGCGGCGGCTGTTTGGACTCGCTCACGTTTTCCGACAGCGGCGTTTTGTACAGCATTGATCTGGACAACGACGCCCTGGTCACTATTGATCCTCAGACCGGGCAGGTCACGATTGTGGGCGGCCTGGGTTTCTCTGCCAACAGTTTCAGCCAGGGGCTGGCCTGGGACTCGGCCACCAATCAGCTCTATTACCTGGCAACCAGCGTCGATTCCTTCCCCTTTGTGCAGAACCTGTACCGTATTGATACGGCAACGGGCCAGGCGGAATATCTGGACAATCTGGGCTACTTCTCGATGATGGGTATGACGATTGCCTCCGAGGCGGCGCAGTGGGTATCAGTGCCCGGCGCGGCGATGACGGTTCCGGCGGGGGCGCAGGCGACGTTTGACGTGGTGTTTGACCTGCGCAGCCTGTCGCGGCCGGGCGAGTATGCCTCGGAAATGGTGTTTGAGGGTGACTTCATCAACAACCCGCCGGCCATGCCGGTTAACCTGACGGCCGTGTGTACGGACTGTGGGGTGTTGGATGGGGTGATCAAAGAGGCGGGAACGGCCGTTTCCCTGCCAGCCACCCTGCGCATCAGCGGCCCCAACGGCTTTGAGCAGATCCGCTACAATGCTGACAGCTACAACCTGACGGTGCAGCCGGGCGAGTATACCTTTCGGGTCAGCCGCAGCGGTTTTATCGGCCAGGTGGAGACGGTAACGGCCGTAGCCAATGATGTGGTCACGACGGACTTTAGCCTGGTAACGGCCGTGTCAGACATCACCCTGGAACCGGCTGAGCTGAATGAGACGCTGCCGGTGGGCGCGACCATCACCCACAGCTTCACCATCAGCAACAGCGGCGCAGCCGACTTTGACTTTGTGGTGCTGGACGAAGATTGGACGGCGCCGCTGCTGCCCACGGTGCCTTACACCTCTTGCGGCGCGGCCGACGCTTTTGGCTACACCTGCCTGGACTCCAACGTGCCCGACAGCCCGGTGACGTATGATTGGGTGGACATCTCCGCCACCGGCACGAGCCTGGGCCTGAGCGGGGCCAATGACTTCTACTGGCCGCTGCAACTGCCCTTTACCTTCAGCTATTACGGCCAGGACTACAACGAGCTGGCCATTCACTCCTACGGCCAGGTCTACTTTGAAGATCGGCAGCCGGATCCCTACTTTGGCGGCAATCAGCCAATTCCGCAGGCTGTGCCAGATGGAGTTGAGACGTTCATCGCCCCGTTGTGGGACAACCTTAACTACACAGAGGCCAGCAAAAGTTATTACGAGGTTCAGGGCGTTGCGCCGCACCGGCGCGTGGTGATTCAGTGGGAAGGAATCGAATCGTCCCAATGGCCGCCGCAGGTAATGGATTTCCAGGTTATCCTGTTTGAAAACGGTAATATCCTGACCCAGTACAAGTCTCTGGGCGGCAGCACCGGCTATCAGGCCACAATCGGCATTCAGGGCGACGCGCAAACGGGCTTGCAGTATGGGTACAATGAGCCTGTTTTGGCGGATGAACTGGCGGTTTGTTTCGTGCATCCCCACGCCAGGAATAAGGACTGCGCTTTGCAGCCGCCGGATGCGCCCTGGTTGGCGGCCGCGCCGGCCAGCGGTACGGTTCAGGCGAACAGCTCGCAAACGGTGGAGGTGGCTTTGACGGCCACGGCCATTGACCCGGGCCTGTACACAGGGGCTGTTTACCTGGGCGGGACGGACAATGACCCACTGGTGATTCCCGTGACCATGCGCGTGGTGAATCTGGCGCTGACGGCCGTGCCGCCAACGCAGATGGTGCTGCCGCAGCAGACAGCGCAGTACACGGTGACGCTGACCAACATGGGCGCCGTTACCGACACGTTCAGCCTGACGATAGACGCCAATTGGGATACCCGCCTGCTGCTGCCAGGCCGGACTCCGCAGGCCGACCTGGGTCTGACATTAGCCCCGGGCGAAACGGTGACGTTTGGTGTGTTGGTGACGCCGCCGGCTGACGCCTGGGGTGGTACGGATACGGCCGTTATCCAGGCTACCTCACAAACTTATGCAGAATCCTATAGCGCGGTAAACACGGTCACAACCGTGCAACAGGCCATCTTCCTACCGCTGATTTTCCGCAATTAGACCTAGAGGCCGATTCGCGGATTGGTCCAGCCTGCAAGGTTGGACCAATCCGCAGTTGGCCTACACCCTGATTAAGGATGCTCCGGTATTGGCAACCCAAATCGGGTTCTTTCGCTTTTTTCGAAGGCAGTAGGTTAACTGTCCAGCAAACTTTTCAAAGTCTTAGCTAGTTTGACCAGGTCTTCCATTCAGATACGCTCTGTATGCCCATTTCCAATGCAGTTTAGTGCCCTCTACATACAAAATAAAGCCTGGCCAAAACCCAATAGTATTAGCACAAGCGTTCTGTATGCGTTATAATGAATGCTGTTCGTTTGCCCTGTTGGGGAGTCATACTCACACACCAATCCCACAAGTGATGGGTCTATAAGGAGTTATGACGTGAAATCAGCCATAAAAAACAGCCTCTGGCAGCAGTTTGGAGCCGCAATCGACGACCTTAACAACGCGCTCCTTGCCTGTCCTGATGAATTGTGGCGCGGCCGTATCTGGGACAACCCTGCTCAAGAAAAATTTTTTCTCCCCGAATTCTGGTACGTCGTCTACCATACTCTGTTCTGGCTCGACCTGTACCTGACCGGAGCCGAAGAAGGTTTTTTGCCCCCGGCTCCCTTCCTGCTGGTTGAGCAGGATGAAAACGGCCCCCTGCCTGAAAAGCCTTATTCCAAAGCTGAGCTCCAGACCTACCTTGAGGAATGTCGCCAGAAATGCCAGACGACCATTGCAGCACTAACCGACGCGGCCGCATTCCGGCGTTGCCGCTTTGGTTGGGGTGAGGTCAGTTTTGTGGAGTTACTGCTCTACACCATGCGCCATGTACAAGGCCACGCCGCCCAGTTAAACTTGTTTTTAGGGCAAAAAGAAGGGTCTGCGCCAAACTGGGTGACTCAAGCGAAGAGCACGACCGCCTGATCCGCCACCCTTGTCCCTTATACTCAGGGAGATAGAACATGACTGGAAGCGCACTCAAAATTGAGCAAATTTTGGCCTTGCTCGCGGCCGCGCCTTCACGCATCGACAAACATTCTGACGCCCGTCAGGGCGTCAGCTTTAGCTCGATCTACTCGACTGCTCGCAGAATAATCAGAACGTGCATTCCATATGTGACGCACTAGAAATTGAAATGGGACAAACGGATAGGTGATGACGCCGCGCTGCCTAGGCGGCCGAATCTTCTGCCAATAGAGGGTGAACAGTTCACTCAATTCCGGGCTGAGTTCGGTGCGGTTGGCCGAGCATTTTCCCTGGGCAAACAAATCGAGGACGGCCTGGAGCAGCATGGACTTGTGGGGGCGCGCGATGGGTGGTAACGGCCGTCCATGTAGTCCGGTTTTTGTTGGTACTGAGGTGGGTGAACTTCCGGATGTAGTCAAAAAGCGTCACTGTATTGTGAAGATAGCACAGATGGTCGCTGGCTGTCCTACTGCTCAGGCGACGGCACGAATTCCGGATGTTCAGCCAGGATGCGCCGGTAGATTTCCTGCGCCGCCCCATCCTTCCCGTCCACCTGCAAAGCAGCTGCAGCTGCAGCTGCTTCCTCCGGCTTCATGCCCTCCGGCGTCATCTTGCCGGTGAGCAGGTAACAAAATGCCTTGTAGCCGACCTTGCTGCCGTGTTGGCGGGTCGCTTCGCGGATGTCTTCAACGGTGGTCGCCTGGTCGATGGCCTCTTCGACCTGTTTGAGTTGGTCATAAGAGGCGACAGGCGTGTAGCTTTTTTCTCGGGCCATATGAATATCTCCTGTGTGTGATGGAGGATTTTACTCCGGTTGCGTTGAATCTCACCGTTATTTAGGGGCACAGCTGCGATAAACAGAGTTGGGGGATGGGGGATACGGCCGTTTCACCGGAACTGGTGAACTGTGGCGTGGTGGTGCACAGGCGACCATACCAATTCGCTTGTCCTCTGGCCATACTTTGCTACACCTGCCCCATGTGACCTTTTCACACTGTGTAGACAAAGCAATCTGGTGGCAAGAGCGGCGGACGCTATCAGCATGTACCATTCAGGTACGGGCCGCTCGCCGGTGGAATTTCTGCGCTATTGTCCCGACCGATACGATTTTGGCCTGCGCCATCTGGACCGGGATTTGCCGCCGGAAATGCGCTGGCAAGGAGAGTCACTACTTTTCTGCGACAATTTAGTGGAGTTGGCGGACAAGCAGGCAACGGCCGTTGCCCTCTTCCAGGCGACACTGAATGGCCTGCGCCAGGCCAGATTGATGGAGTAACGTGTTCCAGTCGTGGCGGTTTGCCTGGCCTAACGCTGGTGCTGCCATTCAACCCAACCCATGACCATGCCCTCATTGACAAACTCCCTCAGTTGGGAAACAATCTGTTATGTCTACGAGATTGCTGTCGCGTAACCACAGCAAAACGATTTCAATCTTTACAAAGGGGCATACATAATGGACGTATTCAACCTGCGCCACCAGTTGATTGATGACTACAGTACCTATATAAGCAGCTTCATCAACATCAAAGATGATCGCATCCAGCAACACGTACAAAACGAACTGCAGGCGGGTATTCTCTGGCCTGACCCCCTTATCCAACTCAATCCCACCTTCGAGCCTGGAGCTTGGATTGATGACCTGGTCCAGTCAAATGTCCTTCACCCCGTATGCCAGAAGATATTCCGGTTGAAGACCGATGGACATAAACCTGACAGTAAACCTTTGCGCCTGCACAAACATCAGACCGATGCCATCGCCGCTGCCCAATCGGGCGACAATTACGTTCTAACAACCGGTACTGGTTCCGGCAAGAGCCTAGCCTATATTGTCCCGATTGTGGATCATGTACTCAAGCGAGGCAGTGGCAAAGGCCTTCAGGCGATTGTCATCTACCCCATGAACGCCCTGGCCAACAGCCAGTTTAACGAACTGGAGAAGTTCCTGGGGCGCGGCTTTGACAAACCGCCGGTCACCTTCCGCCGCTACACCGGGCAGGAATCCAGCGAGGAGCGGCAGAAAATCATCGCCCATCCACCCGACATCCTGCTGACCAACTATGTCATGTTGGAACTGGTGATGACACGGCCGTTTGAACGCGACCTCATCAAAGCGGCCAAAGGGCTGCAGTTCCTGGTCCTCGACGAGTTGCATACCTACCGTGGTCGGCAGGGGGCCGATGTCGCCATGCTTGTCCGCCGCGTACGCAACGTGTGTGACAGCCCCAACATGCAAGTGGTCGGCACATCAGCCACCCTGGCCGAGGGTGGCACCTTTACCGAGCAGCAGGATAAGATCGCTGCTGTCGCCACTCAGCTTTTTGGCGCGCCGGTCAAGCCGCAACGCATCATTGGCGAAACGCTGCGCCGGGCGACTGCAGATCAAGCGCTGGATGACTCCGCGTTTATTCAGGCGCTTACCCAACGTTTGCAATCAGAGGCACTTCCGGCTGCGGCCTACGATACTTTTATTGCTGATCCCCTGGCAGTATGGATTGAAACGACCTTTGGCTTAGAGAATGAGCCGGGAAACGGCCGTCTCCGCCGCGCCCAACCCCTCAGCATCACCGGCGAAAACGGCGCCGCCAGCCGCCTATCTGCCCTTACCGGGGCCCCGCTTGATAGTTGCACTCGCGCAATTCAACAAACCCTGTTGGCCGGCTATCACGCGATCCACCCCGAAACCGGCTTTCCGGCTTTCGCCTTTCGCCTACACCAATTCATTAGTCGTGGCGACACCGTCCACGCCTCGCTAGAAGACCCTTCTGCCCGGTACATCACCTTGAAAGGGCAGCAGTATGTCCCCGACAATACCCGGGAGCGTATCTTACTGCCGCTGGCTTTTTGCCGCGAGTGCGGACAGGAATATTATGTGGTTAATCGCCGCCATGATCCCCACACCCACGCCCTGATTTTCGTGGCCCGTGAACTACGCGACCAGACCAAAGAGGAAGACCAGCAGCGCGGTTTTCTCTATCGCAATCCGGCGGATCCCTGGCCATCAGATGACGAGGCTATTTTTGAGCGGCTCCCCGAAGACTGGATAGAACTGACAAATGCTGGTCTCCTGCGGGTGAAGCGCCACTACCGCAGTAAAGTCCCTCAGACTGTTCGGCTCAATTCATTGGGCCAGGAAACTGAGGACGGCGCGAAATACAATTTCATCCAGTCGCCATTTCCTTTCTGTTTGCACTGCGGTGTAGCCTACAGCGGCCGTGAGCGCTCTGATTTTGGCAAGCTGGCCACACTCTCATCCGAAGGTCGCAGCACGGCGACCACAGTTCTCAGTCTGTCAGCCTTGCGCGCCTTACGCCGGGATAAAACGCTAGAAAAGAAAGCCAAGAAACTGCTCAGCTTCACCGATAACCGGCAGGATGCCTCGCTGCAAGCCGGACACTTCAATGATTTTGTGGAGGTTGGCCTGCTGCGGGCGGCATTGTACCGCGCCGTGCAGCAGGCCGGCAGCAGTGGCATTCGCCACGATGAACTGGCACTCAAGGTGTTTGCGGCGTTAGATTTGCCTACAGAACTGTATGCTGTCAATCCCGACGTCAAATTCAAACAAAAACAAGAAACAGAGCAAGCGCTGCGCGAAGTGCTGGCTTATCGCGTTTATCAGGACTTGCGTCGGGGCTGGCGGGTAACTGCGCCCAACCTGGAACAGGCCGGCCTGCTCAGAATAGACTATGTCTCCCTCCGTGATCTTTGCGTCGCCGATGCGGAGTGGCAAAACTGCCATCCCGCCCTGGCCACGGCCACGCCTGAAGAACGGTATAACGTGGCTCGCGTACTGCTGGACGTGCTGCGGCGGGAGCTGGCTATCAAAGTGGATTACCTGGATCCGACATACCAGGAACGCATCCAGCAGCGGAGCAGCCTGCGTCTCGTCGAACCCTGGGCTATTGACGAAGATGAAGCCATGCTGCACGCCGCTGTAGCCTGGCCACGGTCCAGCCGTAAGGGGGATTACGGCGGGCACCTGTTTATCTCCTCTCGGTCCGGCTTCGGTCTGTACCTGCGGCGGCAAAACACATTCCCCGGCTATGCGGCCAATTTGAAAATGACCGACACCGACCATATAATCCCGCAACTGTTTGCGGTGCTGGCTGTGGCCGGATTGGTAGAGCCGGTTGTGGAGTCTAAGACGTTAGGTGAGCCTCATGGCTATCAGTTACCGGCCGATGGCCTGATGTGGCTGGCGGGTGATGGCCGTTCTCCCTTCTATGATCCTGTGCGCATGCCCCGTCTGCCCAAAACCGGGCTGCGCACCAACCCCTTCTTTGTTGATTTTTACACAGAGGTTGCCACCGGTCTGCAAGATACGCAGGCCCGCGAACATACTGCTCAGGTCTCCATGGAAGACCGCCTGGAACGGGAAGCCCGGTTTCGCAGTGCCGCCTTGCCCATCCTCTACTGCTCGCCAACGATGGAATTGGGTGTGGACATCTCCCAACTGAACGTCGTCAACATGCGCAACGTGCCGCCCACCCCCGCCAACTACGCCCAGCGCTCCGGACGCGCCGGGCGCAGCGGCCAACCGGCGCTGGTCTTCACCTACTGCACCACCGGTAGCCCCCATGACCAGTATTTCTTCACACAGCCTGAGCGCATGGTCGCAGGTTCGGTTACTCCACCCCGGCTGGATTTAGCCAACGAAGACCTGGTACGCTCTCATGTTCATGCCGTTTGGCTGGCAGAAACGGGCATGAGCCTGGGGTCTTCGCTTAAGGAAATCCTGGACCTGGCCGGTGATCCCCCTTCCCTGACACTGTTGCCGTCCATTCAGGATGGCATCGACAACACCTACGCACGACAGGTAGCGACCAAACGACTGCAAGCAATTCTGGCAACGGTCGAAACGGAGTTGCAGTCGGCGGACTGGTACAGTGAGGAATGGCTGCCCAAAGTGCTGCAACAACTCGGCGACCAGTTTGTGCGCGCTTGCGACCGCTGGAAAAGCCTGTATCTGGCAGCTTTGCAGCAGCAGGCGGCGCAGCATGCCATCATGAAAGATGCCACGCGCACGCAAAGCGAAAAGAACATCGCCAACCGCCTGCGTGCCGAAGCCGAGGCGCAGCTTAAGCTACTGACTGATAACCGCAACGTCATCCAATCCGACTTTTACAGCTATCGCTACTTCGCCAGCGAGGGCTTTCTGCCCGGTTACAATTTCCCCCGGCTGCCGCTGTCGGCTTATCTGCCGGGCCGCCGGGGTAAACGGCGCGACCAGGACGAATTTCTATCACGGCCTCGCTTCCTGGCTATCGCCGAGTTCGGGCCGCGCAGCGTGATTTACCATGAAGGATCGCGCTACATAATCAACAAGGTGATTCTGCCGGTGGGTGATGAGGATGTGCTAACGACGCATGCCCAGTTATGCCCCTCTTGCGGTTATTTGCACCCGGCGCAGGATGGCGGCTTGGATTTGTGCCAGCAGTGCGGTCAGCCTCTCGACATGCCGCTGAACAACCTTTTCCGCATGCAAAATGTGGCAACGAAACGGCGGGACCGGATCAACAGTGACGAAGAAGAGCGCACGCGCATGGGCTATGAGATAAAGACGGGTGTGCGCTTTAATGCTCACGGACAGGACGCAGGCTTTCGGGTGGCGGCGGTGAAAGGAGTGGATGACTCGCCTCTATTGAAACTGACCTACGGTGATGCGGCCACGCTTTGGCGCATGAATCTGGGTTGGCGGCGGCGCGATTCCAATACACCCAACGGTTTTATGCTGGACACGGAACGAGGCTACTGGCAGAAGAACGAACAGGACCTGGATCCAGACAGCGAAGACCCCACCAGTCCGATGCAACAGCGAGTGGTGCCATTTGTGGAGGATACCCGCAACTGCCTGCTCATCGAACCGCTCTTCGCCGTGGATACCGAGACAATGGCTTCGCTGCAACCGGCGTTGAAAACGGCCGTGCAGCTCCTCTACCAACTAGAAGACAACGAACTGGCTGCCGAACCGTTACCCACTCTGGACGAGCGCCGCCTCATCTTGCTGTACGAATCGGCCGAGGGGGGCGCGGGGGTGCTGCGCCAGTTGTTGGATGACAACACGGCCGTTTCCCGTGTGGCCGCCAAAGCGCTGGAACTGTGTCACTTCGATTTGGCGGGCGTTGACCTGCGCCGGGCTGAACGGGCCAAGGAAGATTGTGAAGCAGCCTGCTACGACTGCCTGATGAGTTACTATAACCAGATGGACCATCGCCTGCTGGACCGCCACCTGATTCGAGACATTTTGCTGCAGTTGGCCGGAAGTGTCGTGGCCTCCAGCCCAACGGCCGTTTCCCCCGCCGCGCATCTGGCCGACCTGAAAGCCTACTGTGACAGCGACCTGGAGCGGGAATGGCTGGACTTCCTCGACCAACACAACCTCCGCCTACCGGATACGGCGCAGAAATTCATCGAAAGCTGCCACACCAAGCCAGATTTCTGGTATGGGGATAGTTATACGGCCGTTTACATTGACGGCCCGGTCCACGACCACGCCGACATCCAGCAAAAAGATACGGCGGCAGCCGACTGCCTGGAACAGAACCTGGGTGTAACTGTCGTTCGTTTCCATTATCTAGCTGATTGGTTGAACATTGTAAAGCAGCACCCGGCTATATTTGGCAAAGTGGGGGAATAAGATTCCATGACCTTAGCAGAAGTACACGGAAAAACACCTTCTAAGAATTCTGAAGACCTCTTGACAGCGGATGTGTTCACCGCTTTCCGGTATTTACCAGCGACTCAGGGAATTTATGCTTTTTTAAGAACAGTACCTGAGCTGGAAGACAAGCTTCCGGAACCGCTGGAGAATGAAGAAGTAACGGCTACCCTTCATTTTTGGCCTCTTGGGCAGGAACGCAAACGTGAGCCAGATTTGCTCTTAGCTTTACAAATTGGGCTGCGATCCTTTTATGTTGTTGTTGAAGCAAAGTATCGTTCAGGTGCAAGTGACAAAGCCGAAAGGGAGGAAATCACGACGGACGGAAATAGTCGGAAACTTGGTAATCAGCTGGCTGATGAGCTGCGTGATCTGCACCACGGCAAATATAAAGTCTTTGATCAGGGACGACGAAAGCGGCATCTTACCCTAGAAAACGACAAAGAGGATCGGTTTGTCCTTTATTTAACTTCACATGCAATAAAACCCCAAGATGAAATCAATCGTGCGGCAAAACAATATCCTCTTGCAAAACAAAAGTTATTTTGGACAAACTGGTATGCTGTCTATGATTATTTCATGGAACGACAAAGCAAAGATTGGCCTTTTCCCTATCGGGAAATTGTAAGCGATGCCATTTTGCTGTTGCGCAAGAAATCCTTTTCGACCTTTCAGGGATTCGACAATCTAAAACTTGCACGTGCAGACTTGGTTGGTATCAAAGGAGGTTTTTGGCAAGATGCCCCTGTTTTGGCAACTTCTTTCCAAGGGATTCACAAACCACCCAAACTATTTAATAGGCAGGAGATCGGTGGATCATTTTGGCATGAATCCATCATGTAAACCAGCACAAGTTACTGAGAGAAAATAATATGGATGATTGGAACGCTTACAAACAGATAATTACTTATATGGATCAACTCCACAAGGATATTGGTCAATTAGTTTTGCTGATTGATCAACTCCTGGCCAAGGAATTACTCCATCCCGTTGACAGTAATAGAATAACCCGGGGACTGAGTTCGCAAACAAGAAAACCTTACAAATGGCGCATACCTTATATTCGCCGGGCTTTTGTGTCTAATAACGAAAAGCAAATAAGAGAATCAATATTCTATTTAATTTGGCTCAATCAAGAGGCCCCGTTTGAGTTTCCCACAATGATCTGTGGTCGTTTTCAACATGAACCGTTGACCGAAAAGCGAATATCTGATCTCATGTACAAATCGTATCTGACCTCTCTCACCACCGGGGGCTCAAAGTGGCGATATTCCCAGGACGAAAATGGTTGGACAATCGCAACTCCTACTTTTGATTCTCGAATTCAGGAGTTTCAAGGTTATATCTTGAACTTATTTGATCTTAAAGACAGGCAGGTGGTTGCCCAGAATGTTACTCAACCGCTATCGTCTGGCTTCAATAGGCGGTTAAGTGATTTTCTCACTATCCCAACCTACCCGTTTCCAGTACAGGTACCAAGAGAGTAAACCCGCATGACCTACACAGTTGGTTCACTTGTAAAAACCCGCGGGCGCGAATGGGTGGTTTTACCCGAATCTGGTGACGATTGGCTGGTATTACGGCCGTTAGGCGGCACAGACCAGGAAATCGCCGGCGTATTCCTCCCTCTGGAAGGAAGCGATGTCCAGCCCGCCACCTTTGCCGCGCCCGATCCGCAGGACGTGGGCGACTTTCGCTCCTGCCGGATGCTGCGTGACGCTGTGCGCCTGGGCTTCCGCTCCAGTGCCGGGCCGTTCCGCTCCTTCGCGCGGCTCAACGTCGAGCCGCGCCCCTACCAGTTGGTGCCCCTGCTGATGGCCCTCAAGCTCGACCCGGTGCGCCTGCTCATCGCCGACGACGTGGGCATTGGCAAGACGGTGGAGGCGGGTGTTATTGTGCGGGAACTGCTGGACCGGGGGGAAGTGCGCCGCCTGGCTGTCCTCTGCCCGCCGCACCTGGCCGAACAGTGGCAGGGTGAATTGGCCGACAAGTTTCACATCGAGGCGGAACTGGTGCTGCCCAGCACTGTCACCCGGCTGGAGCGGGGCACGGCCGTTGGCCAATCCCTTTTCGACCTGCACCCCTTTGTTATCGTCTCCACCGAATACATCAAGTCGCCGCGCCGCCGGGAAGAGTTCATCCGCGTCTGCCCGGAACTGGTGATTGTGGACGAAGCCCATACTTGCGCCTTTTCGCCGGAGAATCGCGGCGGGCGGCATTTGCGCCACCAACTGCTGCGCGATCTGGCCGCCAAAGCCGACCGCCACCTGATTCTGGTGACGGCCACGCCCCACAGCGGCGACGAAGGGGCGTTTCGCTCGCTGCTGGGGCTGCTGCGGCCGGATTTCCTCAACCTGCCGGAAGATTTGTCTGGACGAGCCAACGAGGCCAGACGGCGCGAGGTAGCCCAACATCTGGTGCAGCGCCGCCGGGGCGACATCCGCCAATACCTGAAAGCGGAAACCGAATTCCCGCTGCGGGAAGACGCCGAGGCTACCTATTCGCTAACGCCAGACTACAAAAAGCTGTTTAACAACCTGCTCGATTACGCCCGCGAGCGCGTGCTGGATGACAGCGGCAGCGCCCAGCGGCAGCGGGTGCGCTGGTGGTCGGCACTGGCTTTGCTGCGCAGCCTGGCTTCCAGTCCGGCGGCGGCGGCGGCCACGCTGCGCACGCGCTCCGGCACGGTGGAGGCAGAAACGGCCGTGGCCGCCGACGAAATTGGCGAACGGGCTGTGCTGGACCTGGACGACGCCGATACCAGCGAGTTTCTGGACGTGGCCCCTGGCGGGCAGGAAGGCGAGGAACAGCCGGAGAGCGAGCGCCAACGGCTGCTGCGATTTGCCCGGCGGGCAGAGTCGCTCTTTGGCCCATCACAAGACGCCAAGTTGGACGGCGTTATTACCCTGGTGAAGCAGCTGTTGAAAGACGGTTTCCAGCCGATTCTCTTCTGCCGCTTCATCCCCACGGCCGAATACGTGGCCGACCAACTGCGGCAGGCGCTGCCCAATAAAGTGGAAGTAACGGCCGTTACTGGTACCCTCCCCCCCGCCGAACGAGAAAACCGCGTCGCACAGTTGGGCCAGCATGAGCAGCGCGTTCTGGTGGCCACCGACTGCCTGAGCGAGGGCATCAACTTGCAGCAGTATTTCAACGCGGTGGTTCACTACGATTTGAGCTGGAACCCCACCCGCCACGAACAGCGCGAAGGGCGTGTGGACCGCTATGGGCAGGCCAGCCCAACCGTGCGCACCCTCACCTATTATGGCGTAGACAACCAGATTGACGGGATTGTGCTGGATGTGCTGCTGCGCAAGCACCAGACCATTCGCAGTTCTTTGGGCATTTCTGTGCCGCTGCCGGGCAATACCAACGACGTGGTGAAGGCGCTGATGGAAGGCATGATGCTGCGCGGCAGCAAGGTGGAATCGCAGCAGTTGGCCTTTGAGTTCATGAATACCCAGGCGCAAAATCTACACGCCCAATGGGACAACGTGGCCAACAAAGAGAAGGTCTCGCGCACGATGTTTGCCCAGCACAGCCTGGACGTGAGCGAAGTGGCGCGGGAATGGCAGGCGGTACGCGAAGCGATCGGCACGGCCGTTGACGTGCAGCGTTTTGTCAGCGACGTGGTACGGACAGAAGGCGGGCATTTGAACCCGCAGCGCGGGCAGATGGAGATTCAGTTTCCCGATAAAGCGGCGCTGCGCGACCTGATCGGCGGCCAGGAAAAGCTGACGGCGCGTTTTGAACTGCCGGTCGCCGATAACGTGACGTACCTCAGCCGCACACATCCGGTGGTGGAAGGGCTGGCGGCCTATACGATGGACACGGCTTTGGACCCGTTGCTGGACAGCGCCGCCAAGCGCGCCGGGGTGATTCGCACCCAGGCGGTGCAGCAGGCCACCACGCTGCTTTTGCTGCGCTGCCGCTATCATATCGTCACGCGCAAAGAGGGCGCGGAGATTCCGCTGCTGGCGGAAGAGGCGCAGGTGGTGGGTTTTACCGGCCGGGCGGAGCAGCCGCACTGGTTGGATGCGGCCGTTACCGAAACCCTGCTGCAAGCCACCCCGGCTGCCAACGTGTCGCCCGCTCAGGCGGCGCAGATGATGAGCCGCGCCGTGGCGCAATTGGCTGTTTTGCAGCCCGCCCTGAGCGAGATCGCCGAACGGCGCGGGCAGGAACTGCTGGAAGCCCACCGCCGGGTGCGGGCGGCCGCCCGCCAAACCGGCGTACGTTACAGCGTGCAACCGCAGCTTCCGCCGGATGTATTGGGCGTCTACATCCTATTGCCGGTCATAAATTGAGAGAGTTATGACGATGATAGAAGAGATTGCTCAGCTCCAAACACTTCTTAAAACGGTTGAGCCTTACCCGGCGGGAACGTGTCCTGTGCCTGACATGGTCTTGGGCACTGCCTTTTTCCCTGGCGGCCAGGGTTTGTGGTACGGGTCGTCGCAGACGGAAACACCTGTGTTTCCCGCCAGGGAGATCATGATAGTTGGCCAGGACTACTACACGGTCTGTGCTTATAAAAAAGTGCTGAAAAAAAGTCGGGATGGCGATGCACATCCAGAAGGAGAAACGAAAACCTGGGTTCATTTATGCAACTTTCTAAAAGAAGTTGACCTTTTACCCAAGGACTGTTTCTTTACAAATCTGTTTATGGGTCTGCGCACAGTGGGAAAATCAACCGGCAAATTTCCTGGCGCAAAGGATGCAGGGTTTGTGGCGCGCTGTCTAGACTTTTTCGAGATGCAGGTGAGGGTACAGCAGCCGAAGCTTATTCTCACCCTGGGCAGTATTGTGCCCCGCTACATTGCCCGTCGGGCCGAAAAGCTTAGTCTATGGCGTAGGTTCCAGACACTGACTGAAATTGATGCGTGCGGACCTGTCGTCCATCCAGTGTCGTTTCAGGGTGTGCCCCAACATCAGTGTGCCGTTGTGGCCTTAACGCATCCCACTATGCGTCCTGTCAATGTCAGGCGGCGGCGGTATCGGGGCGAACAGGGAAATGAGGCTGAGATCAGGATGGTGCAAGAAGGGTTAGCCGCCGTTGCTTAGCCGTGCAGAGAGGCGAAAAGGCGAGATTATACTGTGTCGATGCCCAATGAAAAGCAGAGCGCTTCTTCTACGGCCTGTATTTTCTCAGGTGATAGGATGGTGAGCAGTGGGCCAATGTTGGCTTTGGGAATAGTCTGGAGGTTATCGAGGTTGACAGCACAAACTTCAAGCACACCATCAACTTCAGGGGTCAGAACTACTTCGGTGGGGATGTCTCGGATAGTTGTGGTCAGCGGGGCAACCGTGATGCCGGTCAGCACCGGAATGGCTGAATCTCGGGTTAGAATGAGCACGGGGCGGCGTTTGTCTGGCTGCCGAAAGGTGTACCAGCGAATCTCCCCGCGGTTCATGAGTTGGCCTCCCAAACCTGCTCCTCTTGCCAGATGTCGAATTCGTCCGGAGTCAGCGGATGGCGTTCGTAACCGGACCGGTGCTGCTGCTCTAGCAAGTGCACCTGCCGCTGTTTGAGGGCGCTTTCCAGGGCATCACGCATGAAGGCGGAACGGTTGGTTCCCAACTCTTCAACCAGTGTGTCGACTTGGGCCAACAATGCTTCATCAATAGTCATTTGCACAGTTTTCATCATGAGTATGCACCTCAATCGCTATTAAAATAGGGATAACTATCCATAGTATAGGCCATATCCCGGCTGTTAACAATGAGGATGTGTTTATGCAAACCATCGCCCAGAACAACTTTATTACCGTGAAAACCGAGGGGGCATTTTGCCGGCCGACTTGCTGCAGCGCATTGCCGATGGCGAGGTGGAGGGTCTGAACCCTACCGATTACCACCTGGGAGCGACGGAACGGCCGTCTGAAGCCATCAACCGCGCCTGGAACCGGCTGCTCGGGGTCTGGCAGGCTTTCCAGAGCAAACGCGCCGCCGCCGCCCCCACCGAAAGCGGCACCACCCTGACCCGCGATTGGCTGCTGACCCTGCTGCAAGAGCTGGGTTACGGCCGTCTCCCCTTCCAGGGCAAACTCACCGTAAGCGCCAACGGCGACGCCGCCGGCGACGCCACCGACTACCCCATCAGCCACCTCTACGACCATACCCCCATCCACCTCGTCTCCTTCCGCCAAAAACTCGACACCCGCGACACCTCCGAAATCCGCAATCCGAAATCCGAAATTCCCTCCCGTTCCCCGCACAGTTTGGTGCAGGAATGCCTGAACCGCAGCGACAACCATTTGTGGGCCTTTGTGAGCAACGGCCTGCGCTTCCGCATATTGCGCGACAACGTCAGCCTGAGCCGCGCCGCCTATGTGGAGTTCGACCTGGAAGCAATGTTCGACGGCGAACTGTACAGCGATTTCTCGCTGTTTTGGCTGGTCTGCCATCAATCGAGAGTGGAGATTAGAGGAAATGAGGGAGTAGGGAATAGCGAGACAGGGAGTGGGGAAGCTGACCCTATTCCCCACTCCCTACTCGCCACTCCTGCCAACTGTTGGCTGGAAACCTGGTCGCAAACGGCCGTTGCCCAGGGAACCCGCGCCCTCGATGCCCTGCGCGATGGCGTGCAGGAAGCGATTGCCGCCCTGGGGCGCGGCTTTCTGGCGCATAAGGCCAACGGCGCGCTGCGCCAGCAGTTGCAAAGCGGCGCGCTCAGCACGGCCGATTATTACCGCCAACTGCTGCGGCTGGTCTACCGCCTGCTCTTTTTGTTTGTGGCCGAAGACCGTGACTTGCTGCTGGTAGGGAACAGGGAGTCGGGAATAGGGAATAGGGCAGATTCCCCTACTCCCCACTCCCAACTCCCAACTCCCAACTATCGCCAGATGTATGACCGTTACTACTCCGTCGCCCGGCTGCGGCGGCTGGCGGAAACGCGGCGCGGCGGGCCGCATCCTGACCTGTATGTGACGCTGGCCCAGCTTTTTAACCTGCTGCGCCAGGGCTACCCGCCGTTGGGCCTGCCGGGATTGGGCGGCTTTCTCTTTTCGGAGCGGGCCACGCCGGATTTGGACACGGCCGTTCTCGCCAACCAGGATTTGCTGACGGCCGTGCGCGCCCTGGCCTTCACCGTCGAGGGCAAAGTGCGCCGCCCGGTCGATTACAAAAACCTCGGCGCGGAAGAACTGGGCAGCGTCTACGAATCCCTGCTGGAACTGCACCCCCGGCTGCACGTCCCCTCCGCCAGCTTCAGCCTCGACGTTGTCTCCGGGTCGGAGCGCAAGACGACCGGCAGTTATTACACGCCCACATCGCTCATTCAGAGCTTGCTGGATACGGCGCTGGAGCCGGTGGTCCGTGAACGGCTTGAGAGGGTTAGTAGGGAGATAGGGAGTAGGGAGATAGGGAGGAAGAAGGATGTCTTATCAACAGTTGAAGGTGTGGCAGGAAGGCATGACATTAGCCGTCATGTGTTATCAGATGACAAAAATGTTTCCCAAAGAGGAGATGTACGGGATGACTTCGCAGATTCGACGAGCGGGGGCGTCCATTCCGGCGAATATCGCCGAGGGGTACGGCCGGGAGAGTCGCGGGGATTACATTCGCTTTCTTCAGATAGCGCAGGGATCTCTAAAAGAGTTGGAGACCCATCTGATTCTGGCACAACGAGTCAATCTAACCGATCCCAAGACAGTGCAACCCGTGCTGGGGCAATGTACAACAGTGGGCAAGATGTTGCGGGCGCTGATCAGGTCGTTGCAGGAGAAAGGGAGGGAGGGAGTAGGGAGGTAGGGAGTGGTGGAAACCCTACTCCCCACTCCCCATCTCCCTACTCCCCTCTGGAAGAGGCGATTTTGAGTATCCGCGTGGTGGACCCCGCCGCCGGTTCCGGCCATTTCCTGATTGCGGCGGCGCGGCGGCTGGCGCGGCATCTGGCGCGGGTGCGCACGGGGGATGATGAGCCGGGGCCGGAGGCGGTGCGCCATGCGCTGCGCGACGTGGTGGGGCGCTGCATTTATGGCGTGGACATCAACGAGATGGCCGTGGAACTGTGCAAGGTGGCCTTGTGGATGGAGACGTTGGACCCGGGCAAGCCGCTGTCTTTCCTGGACGCCAACATCCAGTGCGGCAACAGCCTGATCGGGACGACCCCGGCGTTGCTGGCGCGGGGCATCCCCGATGAAGCCTTTACGCCCATCACCGGGGATGACAAGGCGTACTGCTCGGAGTGGAAGAAGCGCAACAAGCAGGAGCGCGAAGGGCAGAAAAGCCTGTTTACCGGCGACATGCAGCCCTGGCAGCAGTTGGGCAACCTGGCGGCGGCCATGCGCCGGCTGGGCGGCGGGGATGATGGCACGCTGGCGGGGGTGCAGTCGCAGGAAGCGGACTATGCCCGGCTGGTGCAGAGCAGCGATTATGAACACGGCAAGCTGTGGGCCGATGCCTGGGTGGCGGCCTTTTTGTGGGAGAAGAAGCCGGAGCATTTGGGCGGCTGGGCGCAGCCGCTGACGCATGAGATTTTCCGCAGGCTGGGGCAGAACCCGTACAGCGAGAAGGGGTATTGGGCGGAAATCCGGCGGCTGGCGGACGAATACCAGTTTTTTCACTGGCACCTGGCTTTTCCGCAGGTGTTTGCGCCGGGCGAACAACTTCCCGGAACCTTTGAGGTTCCGGGAAGTTTGGCTCCCACGGGCTGGACGGGCGGCTTTGACGTGGTGCTGGGCAACCCGCCGTGGGAGCGCATCAAGCTGCAAGAGAAGGAATGGTTTGCCAGCCGGGATGAGGCCATCGCCACCGCGCCCAACGCGGCGGCGCGGCGCAAGTTGATTGCCCAACTGCCCAAGACCAACCCGGCGCTGCACGAAGCATTTGCAGCCGACAAGCGCAAGGCAGAAGGGGAAAGCCTGTTTGTGCGCAGCAGTGGCAAGTACCCGCTGTGCGGGCGCGGCGACGTGAACACCTACACGATTTTTGCGGAACTGGCGCGGCACGTGCAAAGCGACACGGGGCGGGTGGGGGTGATTGTGCCCAGCGGCATTGCCACCGACGACACGACCAAGTATTACTTTCAGGACATCATGGACAGTGGGGCGCTGGCGAGTTTGTATGATTTTGAGAACCGCAACGCCATCTTCCCCGGCGTGCATCGCAGCTATAAGTTTAGCCTGCTGACGTTGACCGGGGCGGCAAGACCGGCCACAGAGGGGGCGGCATTTGTCTTTTTTGCGTTGGACGTGGCCGATTTGCGCGAGGAGGCGCGCCGCTTTACGTTAAGCGCGGCGGACATTGCCCTGCTGAACCCCAACACGCGCACCTGCCCCATCTTCCGGGGCAAGCGGGACGCGGAATTGACGAAGGCGATTTACCGGCGCGTGCCGGTGCTGATAGCCGAAGGACCGCCGGAAGCGAATCCCTGGGGCATTAATTTCTTGCGTATGTTCGATATGTCCAACGATTCCGGGCTGTTCCGCACACGGGAGCAGTTGGAAACGGAAGGGTGGCGGCTGGTGGGCAACCAGTTTGTGCGCGGGGCCGCAAAAAATGATCCAGCCGCAGAGGAAAACGACCCGTCCGCTGACAGAAATGACTCATCCGCCGGCAGAAATGACTCGTCCGCTGGCAGAAACGACCCGTCCGCCGGCAGAAATGATCCGTCCGCCGGCAGAAACGACCCGTCCGCTGGCAGAAATGACCCGTCCGCCGGCAGAAATGACTCGTCCGCTGGCAGAAACGACCAACGAACACATTTGCATGAAAATGTGCGGTATTTGCCGCTGTATGAGGCCAAAATGCTCCACCACTTCGACCACCGCTGGGCGACGTATGAGGGGCTGGAGACGCGGGACGTAACGGGAGCCGAGAAAAACGACCCGACCCGCTTTGTGCTGCCGCGTTATTGGGTGCGGGAGGAGGAAGTGAACGGCCGTCTCCCCAACCAGGAAAAGTGGTTCATTGGTTTCCGCGACATTGCCCGCGCCACGGACGAACGCACGGCTATTTTTAGCATATTGGGGAAAACGGCCGTGGGCAACAAAATCCCGCTCTGGGTAGGCGATCAAGTTGGAAACCCATTCCTGGCGAGTTGCCTGATCGGGAATACTGACGCTTTTGTAGTTGATTATGTGGTTCGCCAAAAAATTGGCGGTACATCTCTCAACTTTTTTTACGTGAAGCAATTCCCCGTCCTCCCACCCCAAACCTACCACCAACCTTGCCCCTGGCTCCCAACCAGTCTCCAGTCTCAAGTCTCCTCTTTCCTCCTCCCCCGCGTCCTCGAACTCACTTACACCGCCTACGACCTGCGCCCCTTCGCCCAGGACTGCGGCTACCACGGCCCGCCCTTCCGCTGGGACGAAGAACGCCGCTTCCTCCTCCGCTGCGAACTCGACGCCGCCTACTTCCACCTCTACGGCATCGCCCGCGACGACGTAGCCTACATCATGGACACCTTCCCCATCGTCCGCCGCAAAGACGAAGCCGCCCACGGCGAATACCGCACCAAGCGCGTCATCCTGGAAATCTACGACGAAATGGCCGTAGCCGCGGATTCCCATCCGCGCTCTTCGGCGCAAGAGGCGCAAGAGGCGCGGTTAGGAAACCGCGGCTACGAGACTCGGCTCAATCCGCCGCCCGCCCATCCCGACGCGGCGCATCCGTGGGATGAGGCGCATTTGGGGCCGGAATTGCCGAGGGAAGCGTGGTGGCAAGAGGCGAAGGATGAAGGCAGAGGGATGAAGGATGAAGCGGTTGGCCGTGTTGATGCATCGTCGCCTGCCAGCAATCCGTCAGCCACCACAATGCGCGAGCCTGCACCTACCTTAGAGTTAAAGCCACTTCCAGCCAAGAAACCAAAGACAAAACCCAATGCACCGCCAGCCTTGTCCATGCAGCCAGCGCTGGTCACCGAGTTTACGCCGCCAGCCGGAGGGTATGCGCAGCGGCTGAAGCGGGTGATGGCGTTAGGTCAGCCGAAAAATCAGGCGGAACTGGCGGAATTGATTGCGGCGCTGGGGGATGAGAACGGGCAGATTCGCTGGCTGGCGGGGGCGTCGCTGGTGAAGGTGGGGGGAACGGCCGTGGTGCGCCTGCTGGCGGCCTACCTGGGCACGGAGCCGGGCGCGGCGGCCCAGGCCGAGGCGCGTAAGGTGTTGGAGATGATTGCGGAGACGGCTGAGGATGAAGCGGTGCAGCGGGCGGCGCGGGAGGCGGCGCAGTAGACTGGACCCATCTTGGAGATGGGTTCAATCTGGCCGGGCGGCGGATACCAGGGCACAGTTTTCATTCACCCGATATCTATGCTATGATTTCCCCACGAACGAATGAGAGTCGCTGCAACGGACCTCGTCCCTTTGGATTTCAGAAAGGAATGCCATGACAGTCACTGTAAAGCTCGATTTACCAGAAGAACCACTACTCAGCCTGAAGATAGAGCCAGAAGAGTTTGCCCGTGAAGTGACCATGCTCGCGGCCGTAAAGCTCTATGAATTGGGCCGGTTGTCGTCGGGCCGCGCTGCTCAACTTGCCGGTATCAGCCGGGTCGAGTTTCTACTAGCGCTCGGCCGTTATCAGGTTTCTCCTTTCCAGCTAGACGCCGACTCCCTGGCTCAAGACATCGCCAATGCCTGATCGCCTCACGCTCTGCAACACATCCCCCCTCTTATACCTTAACCTGATTGGACGGCTGGATATTTTGCCTGCCCTTTACCAGACTGTGACCATTCCAACGGCCGTGAAGGACGAACTGCTGATGGGCCAACAACAGGGAATATCTGTGCCCGACGTGGACAATCTGCCCTGGGTAAAAGTTACGGCACTCAAAGACCGCACATTGATCCCCCTCATAACCGACCTGGGACCCGGCGAGGCCGAATTAATCGGCCTGGGCAGGCAGCATCCAGATAGCCGACTTATTCTCGATGACACACTGGGCCGTCGTATTGCCACTCTCAACAAACTGACCGTCACCGGAACAGTAGGCGTGGTCATAAAAGCCAAGCAAGAAGGCTTTGTGTCCGCAGTCCAGCCTATTGTGATAGCGCTGCGACAGAGTGGCCTGTGGCTTGGCGATGGTTTGATTCAAGAAGTATTACGCCAGGCAGGTGAATAGAGAGCCAAGTAGAGCACCCTTACCGCTAAGAGGAATCATCAATGACCACATGGCAAATCACTCACAAACCGGCGTATACGGCCGACTTTATCGAGTTGAACAAGAACTTACAGCAGGCTGTCGTCTCGGCCATGCAAGAACTGGAGCAAGACCCCATCACGCCACGCGGCAACACCATCAAAAAGATGAAGGGGTTTACCAATGTCTACCGCTATCGGTTGGGCGACTTTCGCCTGCTGTATGCGGCGGAGTTGGAAGCGCACATGGTTCAACTGCTGGCGATTGGGCCACGCGGGACCGTGTATAAGCGGTTTGATTTTCCGGGATGGGATGCGCCGGAAACGGCCGTTGCCTTTGGCCCCGAACTTGCCGCCCAACCAGAATGGATGGCCCACCCCGAATGGTTCCAGCAAGAATCGCCAAAGGAAAAGCTGCCGCGCAAATTGACCCCCGCCCTGCTCGAAAAATGGCGCATCGACCCCCAATACCATGATCCCCTCATGCGCTGCCTCTACGAAGACGACCTGCTCGCTGTCCCCGAACACAAAGTCCCGGCCGACGTATTAGGCCGCGTCATGAACGGCCTCTACCCGGCCACCGTCGAACAACTCGCCACCCAACCGGATCAGGTCCTTTTCGACCCCGAAGACCTGGCCCGCTACGCCGAAGGCACCCTGTCCGGTTTCCTGCTGCGCCTGGATCGGCAGCAAGAACCGCTCACCAACTGGGCGCTGTCCGGCCCAACGCTGGTCAAAGGCGGCCCCGGCTCCGGCAAATCTACCGTCGCCCTCTACCGCCTGCGCGAAATCGTGGCCCATCACCTGGAACAAACCGGTGAAGTGCCTTCCGTCCTTTTCACCACCTACACCAACGCCCTCATCAACTCCAGCGAAGCGCTGCTGCGCCAGCTGCTGCGCGACGTGCTCCAGCTAAAGCCCAACGGCAAACTGCCCAAAGAAATCCGCATCACCACCCTGCACAAAACGGCGCAGTGGATCGGCCGTCACAGCGGCGAAAAGTTTGAGATGGCCTACGATTCGCACCGCCTGGAAGCGCTGCACGCCGCCCTGGCCAGCTTGCAGCCCAAAGCGTTGGGCGACGCCGCCAAAATCGCCACGGCCAACGCCCTGTCCGGACTGCGCGACGACTACCTGCTGACCGAATTCGAGTGGGTGATCGAGGGCCAAAACTGCCGCAGCGAGGCCGATTACCTGGCGGCCAGTCGTACGGGGCGGGGGATTCCCTTCACGGTGGCAAGGCGCACGGCCGTTTGGCAGCTCTACACCGCCTATCGGGATAACCTGCTGGCGCAAGGACGCTTCACCTGGAGCCACCTCACTCAGAAGGCGCTGGACGAAGTGCAATCCGGCAATTTTACCAATCGGTGGGATTATGTGATTGTGGACGAGGCGCAAGATTTACCACCGGTGGCGCTGGCTCTGGCGGTAGAATTGTGCCGCGACCCGGCCGGCGTCTTCCTGACCGCCGACGCCAACCAGTCGCTCTACAATCGCGGCTTTCGCTGGCGCAGCGTCCACGACAGGCTCAACGTGCAGGGTCGTACCCGCATCCTGCCGCGCAACTATCGCAGCACGCGCCAAATCGCCGCCGCCGCCGCTGAAATCATGGCGCCCCTCCCCGATTTTGATGGCGAAGCCATGAAGCAGGAGTACGTTCATGCCGGGCTGCTGCCTGTTATCTACGGTGCGGTGGGCAGCGAGGACCAATGGCGTTGGATTGCCCAACAGATTTATCAGGCGGCGCGTCATCTCCGGCTGCCGGTGAACGCAGCGGCTGTGTTGGTGTATTCCAGCAGCGTCGGCCAATCGCTGGCCGAGGCGTTGAGCCAACGCGGCCTGCCCGCTAAATTTATGAACAGCAGCCAGTTTGACCTTGACGAGCCGTGCATCAAAGTGACCACGCTGCACGCAGCCAAAGGGTTGGAATTCCCGATTGTGGTGGTGGCGCATGTGGAAGCGGGGCGGCTGCCGCGAGAGACAGAAGCGACCGACCCAGAAGAGGTGGCTGCCCACCTGGAGGAACAGCGGCGGCTGTTTTACGTCGGCTGCACGCGGGCGATGCGCCATCTGTTTGTAGCCTATGACCGGCAGATTCCTTCGCCGTTCCTGGCGGATCTGTCAGAGGAGCGGTGGCAGAGGGAGTGATGATAGGAAACGGCCGTCTCTACCACTCAAAATCCTGCGGGTTGCCTACCGCACCCAGTAGGGCAGCGACGTCCAGCCCGTCGCCAACCCCACCGCCTATTTCGCCTTTCAGATGTGCAGAATGGTGGAACACGGCTTGGCTCGTGTCCTCTGCCCTATCCACTGGCCGGCGGCCTCGCTGCGCCAACCGCCTCTTTCTTTCCGACTCAACCTGAGCGACGAAGCGCTGCGCCGCCGGGAAACGGCCGTCGTCTGGCGCACCCACGGACCGGTCGTCGGCGTGCTCCTGCAAACGGCCAGCCCGCTTACCCTCGATGAGCTGGAGGCCGCCTGCCATGAACACGCCCGCTGCCACCCGGACTTCACGCTCAGCCGCCACAACATGCTGTTCCTGGTGCAGTTGGTCCTGCGGCCGGAACTCAGACACACCTGCCTCCCCCGGACAATGCCTGTCTGGCTGGACACCGCATCAGCCACCCCGGAGGCACTCCATGTGGACTAATCGGCATACCAGGACACCCCCCTCCCCGAAGTCCACTCTTACCACGTCCGCAGCCGCCTGACGGTCAACGGTGTGCGCCAAAGTTTTCCCTCCCGCGTGGAACAGCGCCTGCGCCAGCAGGATGCAGCGGGCACGGCCGTGCTGGCCGTCTTGCCTGAAGAGTGCGCCCTCTCCCGCGCAGAAATCATCACTGTCTGCCGCGACTACTTGCTGGAACAGGCCATCCTCGACTCCCCCGCCGACTGCGTCCCCCTGCCTACCGATAATGATCTGGCCATCGCTTTGCTCAGGCTGGTGGACCTTGGTGTTATGAAGATAATTACTATGCGAAAATGGCCGTTGGGGAGAAGGTGAAGGAAACAAGCCCAACGAAACCCCACAAGGAGCAAGTGATGGCTGAGTTAACCCGACATGACGTGATTTTGCTGGTCGGCGTGGCCGATGCGGCTGCCCGACTCACCGGCATAGACCTCTCTGGCCTGGACCTCTCCGGGCTGGAGCGGATAACGGCCGTGGACCAGGAGCAGCAAGCCTGACGGCATGGCCGGGCGCTGTTCCCCTTCACCGACTACCTGGGCAGACAGGGACGAGCCGGTCAGGCGTATTTTGCCTGGCGGCTGCCCAACCGCTACGACGCCAGCTACCGCTGCTACTCACGGCAACGGACACGGCGGCTGAATCGCGCCATTGGCCTTGTGACTATTCGGGCACAGGGGGACGAGGGTGTGGGGCCGCAGCGTGTGTATATTGTCCATGGAGCGGCAGCAGCGTGGGCGTACCGCCGGCGGGGCGGGACCGAGGAGTGCTACTGGCCGGGGCGGCAGGCGAGGCTATGGCACGTCTTTGGCGGACATGAGGAGGGAGCGCGATGAGGGCAACGGCCGTTGCGCCTGCGGCAATAACTGGCGCGGGTTATTCGGGTAAGAAAGTTTTAGAGAAAAAGGAAGAATGCCGGCTTACCGCCGGACACCGCGAGGAAGAGCTGGCATCACCCCCCCAACTCATGATGGCTTGCGCAGTTGGTCAGGGCGCGCAGTACGCAGCCGCTGGCCTGAAAACGTAGTAGTGGGCATTACCGCGATATGGGTAAAGCAATGGGTCTTGCAGATCGGGCTCGTGCAACTGTTCATACAAAAGCACATTGGGGAGGAGCGGCCACAATTCATCAGGCAGATAAATAGTGTAGCTTCCCAGTTACTGAAGATTTAGGGTCACATCAGCTGGCATGCCTGGCTTTAGATCATGATTAGGATTAGGAATTGTCATACGGATGGCATATACGGTGCTCTTGCGTCCTTCCACGGTTCGGATATTTTGCGGCGTGAACTCAGCTTGGTCGGCAATGTGGGTCACCTTTCCCATAAAAACACGATCCGGGAATGAATCTACTGTGATTGGGTATTCCTGTCCCAAATAGATCTTGCCATATTGATCTTCGGGAACGTACATTGTCAGAGTCATCTCGTCCAGATTGGCGATGACGAGCAGTGAACCTCCTGCGACTGTAATCTCGCCCGGTTCGGCCGCTCGCAGGAGCACAACACCATCAATTGGCGAGCGGAGTCTATCCCCGGAACCACCTGAAACGCTGTCAACAACCGCCAATAATTGGTCTACGTGCACAGCATCGCCTTCTTCTACCAACATCTCTTCAACAATTCCGCCCGTTACCATCCCGAGATGGACTTCCTTTGCCTCAATCGTCCCGGTGACAATCTGCTCAGAGTTTGCCCAATAAGATTGATAGAAACTATAAACTCCGTACCCTATAATGACCACCAATACGATCACGATAACCGGAATCAAACGCTTTCTATTGTTAGGCATAATGTCCTCTATATTTTTAGCAGAATCAATTACTTGACTCATTTGGTTCCTTTAATTTTCTTAAGCAGGTGGGGGTCGTTGTCTGTTTACCTCTTCACCAGCGACATGAATACATCTTCCATCATCGGTTGCGCCGGCTCCACCTGCGCCGACGTGACCCCCGCCTCAGCCAGAATTCGGGTGAGGTCGGCTTGACCCACTTGATCCTCTACCAACGCACGCAGCTGATCGCCAGCCAGACTGGCACGTAAGACGCCAGGCACGGAATTCAATAGATCCAGCACAGGCAAAAGCTGATCGATCTGATCCTGCTCACTTCTGCCTATGATGATGTCCCACATCCGCCCCGGCAGTGCCTCTTTCAGATGCGTGGGGGACCCCATTGCCAGCAGCTTGCCTTCATTCAAGATTCCTACCTGGTTACAATATTCGGCCTCGTCCATATAATGAGTGGTGACCAGAATAGTGATTCCTTCGGCAATCAAATCGTAGATGAGTTCCCAAAAGGCACGCCTGGCGCTGGGGTCTACACCTGATGTTGGTTCGTCGAGAAGCAACAACTGTGGCTGGTGCACGATGGCTACAGCTAAGGCCAGACGCTGGCGCCAACCGCTGGATAAAGTGCGCACCTGCTGTTTGGCCACCGTGGTTAGACCCAACTGATCAAGAAGTGCATCTGGCCGCTGCCCCTCTTTTACCCCATAAACGTCGGCATAAAAGATCAGGTTCTCTCTGGCCGTTAGCTCGTCATAAAGAGCAAATTTTTGCGACATATAACCAAGCCGTGCGCGTACCTGCTCAGACTGGCTAGCGGCGTCAAAACCAAGCACTTTTGCCGAACCTTCGCTGGGGCGGAGGATTCCCAGCAGCATGCGGATGGTGGTCGTCTTACCCGAGCCGTTTGGTCCCAGATAACCAATGACCTGCCCTGGTTCGACATGGAAGTTGACATGATCAACAGCCACAAAATCACCAAAGCGGTAGGTGAGATCGCGGACGGAAATGATGGGCGTGCTCCTCATCCTACCCCTCTAGTATCTTCAGTTTCTCTCTTTGCAGAACCTGTCTCGGTCAGATCAATAAATACATCTTCTAACAAGGGCATGATCTGCTGCAGATGTTCAACACGTCCCCCGGCAGCAGATATCTGCTCGGGAAGGCGATTCTGAACAACTTCGCTTTGCCCGGAAGCCACCTTTAGGTGCAGGCGGTCGCCAAAACGCTGCACGTCCTGCACATCCGGATCAGCACGGGCAACTTGAGCCAGCAAATCAGTCGGGCTGCCAGATAGTTCCAGCACGCGCCCACGTAGGAGATCGCGCAGCTGGCGCGGCGCGCCTTCCTGGATAATTTTGCCGCTGCGCATGAAGCTGACCCGTGAACAGCGCGAAGCTTCATCCATATAGGGGGTGCAGACCAGCACCGCCAATCCTTGTTCACCAGCCAGGCGAATGATTAACTGCCAGAAATCCTGCCTTGTGATCGGGTCCACCCCTGTGGTGGGTTCATCAAGCAGCAAAAGACGCGGCCGGCTAATGAGCGCACAGGCCAGCGAAAGTTTTTGCTTCATCCCCCCGGAAAGCTGACGAGCCAGTCGATCCTCAAATGCAGCCAGCCCGACAAAGGCTAAATCCTCGCGCGCACGAGGCAGCCACTCCTCTTTGGACATCCCGCGCACCTCGGCCATAAAGCGGATGTTTTCCATGACTGTCAGCTCTTCATAAAGCGAGAAGCGTTGGGAGAGATAACCAAGTAGTGTCCGGGCTGCTTCGGGCTGCTGCACCACTGAAAAACCGCCAATCGTTATCGTTCCGCTGTCTGGCCTGAATGCACCGAAGATCAGGCGCAGTGTCGTCGTCTTGCCGGCGCCATCCGGGCCGACGAGACCGTAAATCTGGCCAGTGGTCACGGACAGGCTGACGTCGTCTACAGCACGTATGGGATCCGAGCCATGAGGGGTAAAAGAACGCGAGAGGTTGGAGACAATTAAGAGGGGACCACTCATGGCTAGTCTAACTGCTTCCTGAAGCGCATAACGGCCGTGCTAATGATGACGAGCGCCGTGATGCAAAGCGCGATAATTTCAGGTAGTAACACCTGCGCACTGGAGCCTTTGAGCATGATGCCTCGCGTGATCACGAGGAAATAGCGCAAGGGGATGGCATAGCTAAAAATCTGGAGGATGACCGGCATTGTATCCAATGGAAACATAAACCCGGAGAGGAATATGGCCGGCAAGAGGAAAAACATGGCGGTCAGCATGGCCTCTCCCTGCGTGTTGGCTAACGTCGAAATCAACAGGCCAAGCCCCAGGATTGCTATCAAGAAGAGAAAAGACAGCGTTAAGAGCAGCAGCAGGCTGCCATTGATCGGCACACGAAAAACCGATACGCCGAGCACGAGGATCTCCAGAGTAGCAAAGAAGCCAATCAGCGCGTATGGAATCAGCTTGCCCACCATCAATTCCCAGGAGCGAATGGGGGTGACAATCAACTGTTCCATCGTGCCCCGCTCCCGCTCGCGTACAATTGAAATCGCGGTCAAGAAAGTCAAGAGGAACTGCAAAATCATGCCGATGAGCGCCGGGATCATAAAATGGGGTGTGATCATATCCGGGTTGAACCAGATTTGTGTGCGCACATCGATAGGCAGCTGGCTTGCCCTACTGCGCATGGTTCGTTCGGCGACGATTCTGGTGGCATGTAGCTGACCAATCGTGGTAGCTGCTGACAGGGCGGTAGAAGCCGTAGTGGGATTCGACCCGTCAATGATAAAGCCTACTTGCGCCACACGCCCGGCTACCAGTTCTTTGCCATAATCAGGGGGGATGATGATGGCAACAGGTACTTGATTACTCTCAATTAGCTGCGTTATTTCATCTTCGTTGGCGACGAAATGGTCTAAATTGAAATAGTCGGAGACGCGGTAGGCAGTGAGTAAGGCGCGTGATTGGCTGGATTGATCCTGATCCAACACCGCTACGGAGATGCTGCTCACATTGTCTGTGAAGGCAAAGCCCAGCACAAAAAGCATGAACAAGGGATAGACAAGCGTTAATGCCAGGGTGCGGGGGTCACGAACGATCTGGATAAATTCTTTACGGATCAATGACAGGATACGACGTTTCATACTTGTTATTACTCCAACAAATCACCATTCTGTTTGATCCAGAGTATTTGGCTACGGGCAGGCAAAGATTTGTGGTGGCTCTCACGGTGTTGCATGATCATTCGTAAGACCTCTTAAAAGTATCGTTATGAATGTTTCAATTGAGCGGGTGGATTCGGTATCCAGCACAGTGCCGGACATCATCTGCCCGGTAAGGTAAAACGACAGCAACGTCCCGATCAGCATGCGCATAATGACCAGCGGATCTTGCACATGTAATTGATCGGAGTGGGCCATTAATTCTTGAAAAAATGGGAGAACGGATGGCATGAGCAGTTCAGCCATTTCAGGCACATGTTTGCTTTTCATTTCGATCAGTTCGATAAACAGCAAGTTGAAAATGCCTTTATCCTGCTGCATTTCTAAATCGAAGAGTCGAATGACTTCCCGCAGCATGGTTTCGGCTGAGGTGGTGGGAACGGCCGTTAGCTGTGGTATTACCTTGATAAATGGATGGTAGGTGAATATGACTGCCTTAAAAATTTCCTCTTTGTTCGCAAAATGATTGTATATGCCACCCAATGCCAGACCCGCTCCCTCCGCAATCTGGCGCATGGACGTGCCGTGATAACCTTGCTCGACAAACAGAGTGTAAGCCACCTCAATGAGGGTCAGGCGGGTGCGGTCCCCTTTGCTGATTGTCAGGTCTTCTTCAGTCATGCTGCCACCGTTATGAACGAACGTTCGTTTATGGCTCATTTTAGACCTATACGGAGAGATTGTCAATAAGGAATCATGAGGGGGTGTGGAAGGGAGATTACAAAGGTCTGCAGGACTTTTGTAATCTAAATCGCTGGAGTTAAGTTTTGGGGATGGCGTTGGAAATCAGGGAATAACGGCCGTTTGCGTCAGTTTTTGCTTTTATCCCAGGCACACGATCATTTCTATGCTAGAGATGTTATGAGTGGAAACGGCTTGTAACCTATTGAACAAAAACAATTATTTTCTACTGAGATAGCATGTTGGCCGCTACCTATGATGAATGGTCTTTTTGATGAGCATAAGCCGTTTCAGCAAGAAACGGCCGTTTCCTGTCGCTTTGTGGTTGTTTAGTTTTCCCTGGATTGGAGATTTTTGCAGAAAACGGCCGTTTAGATTCAACTTATTTGTCGTCCAGTTCAATCTGCCCTGTTTCCAGGTTCAGCCTGGCCCGCTCCATACCAGCATAGATTTCGACTATATTTGGTTCCGTCCAATTGAAAATCCGGCGTAAAGAAGGATCCTCAATGATTTCTTTTTGTTGATATGAGTGAGCGTCAATTTGACTGATGATGTAATAGCTGTCTTCAAACAGTAATCCTGTGGCGCAAATATCTTCAGCACCCAATACAAGTATAGAGTTGCTATCAGGAGACCATGTTGTATCCAAAAAATTGATGTATTCAATAGTTGGATCGTAATTCAGTTCGATGACAACTTCTTCGCTAGTTGCTAGATCGTGTATCACAAGATTTTTATCTAAAATGTAGGCTGCTTTTGTTTCATCTGGTGCAATTGCAAACCAATGCCCTTTTGATACTATTTCTACGGTTTCGCCGTTATGTAAATTAAGGCGATGCAAATCATAGCCCAAAATATCAGGCCCACAACCATCGCCAAACCCATTATGAATAAAGTACATGTATTCGCCATTTTCAGACCAATATATGGGAATTCTGTTTTCAACAAACCCGTTGGAACTAAAACTCTCAATGATCCATTCGTCTTTAGTCTCGGTATTGATTGCTCGGAATGTGTATGCTTGGTAGTCATCTACTTCTTCTATGATGAGAGCTACCCATTCGCCGTCTGGAGATTCATAGATTTCTATGACTTTCGGAGTGGGGACAGGTGTCAATGTTGGTGTAGATGTGTTCGTTTCGGTGGGTAATGGCACTGGGGTTTGGGTAGGTGTGGGCGTTAATGGGCTAGTTGGTTTCGGTGTGACCGTAGGAAGAATGGTTGGTTTTTGGGAAACGGCCGTTTCTGCAACCGGAATCGTGCTTGTTGGTGTTGAACTAGAATCCGTGACGATGGTACAGGCTCCCAGAAATAAGGCAAAGCATAAAATATATAAAGGCTTCATAGTGCGGCTCCTTGAAACCCTATTTTATAACCGTTCTCCATCTTTGACCCGACGAATCTGGGTTTTGTAGTGATTTGGGGAGGCTGGTGGTGGGCAACACGGCCGTCTCATCACCAACAAGAGCCCCATGAGCAACAGAATGCTGACGGGGAAAAGCAGCTTCGTGAGCGATAACGCTTCTGACTTCATGGCAGCCTCCATCATTCGTAGGGAAGAGCTAACAAAAAAGCAACCAGATCGTTGGTGCGGCGCAGAAGATTTTGCCTTTTCGTCGATTAGGTTGGCGCAGCCGGTGTCCATGTTTACGGCGGGAGTGAGGTTTGAGATTCCCCCAACAAGACAAGAATCATCATCAACAGAACCGAGATCACACACTTCCATTGAGCCTATCGACCAGATAGCCAATAACGATTCCCAGAGCGAGAAACCTGAGTACGTTAAATGTTGTGCCGATGAGGAAGTAGCGCAAGACGTTCCCTGTCGCAGAAAAACTGGAGGGGCTTCCGATCATGAATGTGGCAATAATCAGGACGATGAAGGTCAGTATTACGGATTTGGAAATCGGAGCCGGTGTTGGAATTTGATCAAAGAAACGAAGCAGGAAATAGCTGACACAGAATCCGATGATCAAGCCGCCAAACAAAGCCTCAAGCAGCATTGGATAATAAGAAATTGAAAGGGCATCTCTATACTCCGCTGCAATAGGGGTCAGGGAAATGGCGAAGTTGGCTGCCCAAAATCCTAACCCGCCTGCCACAGTCAAGATTGTTACTTCTTTTGATTGGCCCATCTTTTTTTGTACCATTTTATTTCTGCTCCTTTGCACCCATAATCAAAAGCCACAAGGTCAGTCCGAATTCCGCAATAAAACCCAACGGGTAGCTGATAAAGGTAACGGCCGTAAATCCGGGGAAAAGGAAATGGCAGAAGAAAGTCGTCGTCCAGAAAAAGAAATGGACCATCAGAATGATGCCCAGAATTTTGGGCAGATAACCCGACTTGAACACCAGGTACCCCAGCGGAAAGAGCCAGGCAGCGAAAAATATCTGGGCGATCCAGTAGACATTATCGTATAAATCGAGAAAGAACAGTGCCAGGGCATGCAGTTGGCCAGTCTGAAATACGTTCAAATACTCAGCGCCACTGGAAAGCAGTTGGGCAGCCACCAGGTTGAGGTCATTCATACACGCAATGGCAACACCGCCCAGATTCAACAGCATCAACAGCACCGCCAGGTTCTTATTGACCGGTTTCAACAAGACAAATAGAGCCCAGGCCGCCAAAAAGAAAAACACGTAAGAGACGATATCGCCCACAAAACTGATCCGGAATTGCCAGGCATGAGCGGTGATGTTAACGGCCGTTCCTGCGGCGTCCCCGGCAATGATTAGGGCATCGCGGCCAAACACATCTGCCGGAATCGTAGTCAGAAAATATAGTAAGTACATCAGCCCGGCCAATCTTGCGACCTTATTGTTTGTGTTCATTTCCTATCTCCTTGAATAAATTGGATGGTTTCATTGATTAGGTCTCAATTGACCGAGACCAATGGCATTCCTAAATCACGCACTTTTTTGAGCAGCCCATGCAACGCGGCTTGATCAGCGACGGGGCCAGAGAGAAGCGTGGTGCCATCCTCTTCCAGCGTGATAGTCAAACCCTCAAACCAGTCTGTCCATTGATCGTCCAGGTGTCCTTTGAGTCTGATCTGATAGACCATGGGCTGACTTGGGGTCAGTTTGGGGTTGAGTTTGTCTGACATTACCGTGTACCTTTCGTGGCTGGTCGTTACAGCCTGCGCCACTTGCTCAATGTACATACAGGCAATATACCCGCGCCAAAGTGTTGCCGTATAGACACTTTGGTGTGGGGCTGGGTGTTGTTTTAAATTGTGGAATTAGGAAGGGAGATAAAGTTGGCGGTTACAACAGGTCCAGCTCACGGGCGCGGAGGATGGCCTCCGTACGCCGTTGAACCTGTAATTTTTCGAAAATCCGGCGATTGTGGCCTTTGACTGTGTCCAGGGCCAGGAAAAGTCGTTCGCCGATTTCCTTATTCGAAAGACCCTGAGCGATCAAGCGCAAGACTTCTAATTCGCGCTGGCTAAGTGGTTCAACCAAAGACGCAGAGGCAGGAGTGGCGGGGAACGGCCGTTCATCCTTCTCCGCTTCGAAAGCCGACAACAACTTGTTGACATAGTCTGGCCTGATACCCTGTACGGTCGCAGCCGCCAATAGTTCGGCCATGGGCGCCCCCTCGTCTGCAAAAAGACGGATGAAGCCGCCCGGTTCGGCCAGCGCTAATGCCTCGCCTAATACGCGCATCGACTTGTCTCTTTCTTCGCTCACGTGTAAGGCAATCGACTGCAAAACCTTCGTACTGAGCCGCAAATCCGCCCAACACCGGGCCTCCGCTTGCTGGCACAATGGTTCCAACGCGGCCAGCGCAGCGGAAGGGTTGCCCTGGGCGATGAGCACGCGCACCCGGCTGAGCGGGAGTTCATACTGCCCGGCTAATTGAGCGGCTGCGGCTATCTTTCCCTGACGCAGCAGGACGAGCACCTGGGTGGCAGCAATTTCTGGAAGCCGCTGGACAAAGTTCTGCTGACGCGCAGATTGTTCGGTCTGGGCCAACATTGCTGTAGCGTCATCTACATCGTCCTGAGCCATTTTTAAGCGGGCGAGAAATACTTCACAGAGAACAAAGCGATCAAGCACGCGGTCAAACTGCCGCGCCAATGAAAGGGCCTGCTGCCCGTGCTGTTCAGCGGTCTCCAAATCGTTCCACTCGTAGTAGATGCGGGCCAGGCCAAGATGCGCATCGCTGGCATTCGGCTGCGGCTGTTCGCCTACCATCTCCAACACACGCCGGTAGGTTTCGGCCGCCTGCTGGAGCTGGTTCTCCAATTCCTGTAATCGCCCCAACTGGAGAACCGCCAATATGGTGGAAAACATACTCTCAGACATCTGGCTGATCGATAAGGCTTCTGCCAAAGCCCGGCCGGCCGCGGCACGGTCGCCCTGAAAATTGTAGGCAACCGACAACGCCCAGTGTGCTGTGAAGCGGAAAGGCAAATCCTCAGGAAGCAGATACTCCAGGGCACGGCGCGCCTGGATAATGACGGTTTCTGGCTGATACTGAGTGACAGCCAACGTAGCTCTGGCGCAGGCAATTTGCCCAATCAGGTCACGGCTTCGAGGATCCAACTCAGCATTTATCAAGACTTTTTCAGCCGCTTGCAGTTTCTCTTCCACACCGGTTGTCTGACCGGCCGTCAACGCCATCGTGGCCGACCTTACTCGCAACAAAGGTCTGGCATCCAGCACCGACTCTGGTAGGGATGCCAACCACGCCAGAATGGTGTTCACTGTGCCCCGAAAATGCAAAGGCAGCCTTTTGCTTTCCATCAGGCGCTCGGCGCGCTCGATGTCATTGGCAGCAGTTGCATGTCGAAAGGCTTCAAGCTCCAGTCCACTGTCTTCACACCATTGGCTGGCGCGAATGTGCAGTCCGGCGATATTTTCAGGTGTGAGACTGTGCCCCAGGCGCTTGCGCAGTAAATCGCCAAAGAGATGATGGTAACGGTACCAACGCCGCTCGTCGTCCAGGGGCATGAGGAACAGGTTGGCGTGCTCCAGATATTCCAGACTTTCCTGCCCGGAAGTGTTGGATTCGGCCAAAACAGCATCGCAAAGAGGACCACACAGACGCTCCAGGATTGAAGTACACAGCAGAAAGGTCTGAATGTTTTCAGTCTGGCGTTGCAGAACTTCTTCAACCAGATAATCCATGACAAAATGGTGGCTTCCCGTGAACGACTTGATGAAGCTGGTGACGTCCTGCTGTCCCTGCATGGAGAGGGCAGCCAATTGCAGGCCGGCGATCCAGCCTTCGGTACGGGTTTCCAGGGCGGCGATCTCTTGCGGCGAAAGAGTCAGTCCCATCACCTGGTTGAGAAATACGGCCGCTTCGGAAGAGTTAAACCGCAAATCGGCCGTGCGCAGTTCTGTCAATTGGCCTCGGGCGCGTAATCGGGACAAGGGCAGGGATGGATCTTCGCGTGTGGCGATGACCAGGTGCATCTGCGGCGGCTGGTGCTCGATGAGAAAGGCCAGGGATTGATCGACCGTTTGAGAATCAATCGCGTGATAGTCGTCGAGGATGAGGAGAAAGTGATCCGAGATGCTGGAAATTTCGTTGATAAGGGTCGTCAAAATTGTTTCGATTTGCGGCGGTTCATGAGATTGGACAGCTGTCAACAAGCTCTTGCCAATTTCCACCCTGATCCCTTCGACTTCGCTCAGGGCAAGCGTCTGCAACGCTGCCACCAGATAGGCGATGAACCGCAGCGGATCGCTGTCTCGCTCATCCAGTGATAACCAGGCCACCGGCTTCCGACAACTGGTGATCCATTCGCTGAGTACCGTGGTTTTGCCAAAGCCAGCAGATGCTGAGATCAGGGCAAGCCGGCCACCGGTTTGTAATCCCTGGTTGAGTTTTTCGATAAGGCGTGGCCGGGGCACGAGAGACGGCCGTAAATTAGGAATATGCAGTTTTGTCTTGAGGAGTGCATCAGTCATGCAGACATTATAGATTAGAAAAGGTAGAAATGATGACGAAAAACGCTCTTCCTCAGCGGCGCTAACGGGCCGAAGTGGATGCTTATCAGAGTGGACTGTCAGAGGCTGCTGCGCGTTTTCCCGATCTCCGTGCAAGCAGTTGCCACATCGGGCGACTACATGTACCGTTTCAGTCAGGATTTTCGCCAGCATCACATCATCGATCCGCGCACTGGGACTTCACCAACCGACCTGGCCAGCGTTACGGTGGTGGCGCCTTCGGCCACCGACGCGGATGCCTTGAGCACGGCCGTGATGGTATTGGGCAGCGAGGCCGGACTGGAACTGGCGGCGAGGCTGGCCCATGTAGAAGCTCTGGTGACTAAGGCGTTAGAAATCCGCCAGACGGCCGGTTTCCCGGCAGGAGATCTGAACACCGTTGCTGATTGACGCTCTTACTCAGATTGGCAGCTTGCAATTGGAAACCGGGCAGAAAGGGAAAGTTGGCGGCGTCTTCTTCAGCACGGATGCGCAAGAAAAGGCTTTAGAATATTACGTTTTGGCCAGGCAGTGGGCACAGAAACTTGACCAACCGCAGGCTGAACGCCCTTACTTACTTAACATTGGTAACGTCTTGCTGGCTGGCGATGAGCAAGCACCAGATGGCAGTTAGCGACCAATCTATCTCAATTCCGTCACGTTTTGGTGAGTTCCTCGTCCTATTACCCAACAAGCAAAAACTGCGCAGGTTTTTATGAATGAACAACAAGTACTTGATGCTCAACTTTTAACCCGGGCGCTGGCTGGCGACACCCTCGCCTTCGGTGACTTGTACGAACGTTACCTGGACGCTATTTACCATTACGTGTTCTACCGCGTGAACGGCCGTCAAGACGCCGAAGATCTGACCGAAGGAGTTTTCCTCCGGGCCTGGCAGGCGCTAGATAGCAATCCGCCACGAGAAGCGCCTTTTCGCTTATGGCTTTACCGGATTGCTCATAATGCGGTAGTGGACTATTACCGCACCCGCCGGGAGCAGGTCGGGTTGGAAGCGGCGGCTCACCTGGCCGCCCCCATCGAAGGGCCGGAAGCTGCGGTCGCTCGCCAGGAACGGGCCAACACTTTGAAACAAGCGATGCTGCAACTGAGCGAAGACCATCAAGAAGTGTTGACCTGCCGTTTTATCGTTGGACTGAGCCATGCAGAAACGGCCGTTGTCATGACCCGCAACGAAGAAGCCATACGCGCTTTGCAGTATCGGGCCGTAAATGCTTTACGCAAACTGCTCCTGATGCAGGCCGGCGGCCGCGGAGAAAACTGTGACTATGAATGAAGAACTAAGCCTAATTTTTGCCGAATGTACCGAAGCGATTGAACTGGGCCGCCTCACAGTAGACGACTGCCTGGATAAGTACCCGCAATATCGGACCGAACTCATCGACCTGCTCCAGGTGGCGATGCTGGCGCGGGCTGTGCCCACGGCCGTTCCTGTGACTGAATTCCGGTTGGACGCTCGGGAGCGCCTGTTGGCCCACCTGCCGCCGCGCGCCGCTGTCAACGGCAAGGTGACCTCTTCACAACTGGGAGCGACGATGGCCGTTACCCGCCGCCTGCAACCCGCCTGGCAAACGTGGCGCGAGCGTTGGCCGTGGCCTGCCCTGAACCTGGCAAAGGGGCCATCATTGGCTGTTGGGGCGGCTTTCTTGCTGGTCGTTCTCTTTCTTATCGGCATGTGGCTGCGGCCGTCGGGTGAGGAAACGGAGTTGGCCCAGGAGAATCTGCCCGTCCAGACCGAACCGTTATCTCCAGAGAAAGAAACAGGCGTGACTGCGCCGGAGATAACGCCTGAGGGCAGCCAGGAGGAAGTTGCTGCGGCAATCCCCAGTAATACTTTTCACACCTATATTCCGGCCGTTTCCAATCCTCTGGACCTGAATGCCCAAACCGCGGCCGTGGAAGCAGCCCAGGGCGTGGTGGAAGTGCAAAGTGTGGATGGAACGTGGACGGCCGTTAACAGCACCACCACCATCGCCGCCGGCCAGCGAGTGCGCACCGGCGAGCTGTCACAGGCTACCCTTACTTTCTACGACGGCAGCCAGGCATCTCTCAGCGCCAACACGGAAATCTCCCTTGACGAACTAAATGCTCTGCGCCCGGAAGAAGGGTTCCGCACCGTTGTTATGACCCAATGGGTGGGCGACAGCGATCACAGCGTGCAGTTCCGCAATGATGGCGGCTCCCGCTACGAAGTGAAAACCCCGGCCAGTTCCGGCATCGCTCGCGGCACCAAATTTCACGTCTTGGTTACGCCGGAATCGCTGGTCCGCTACATCGTCACCGAAGGCAAGGTGGACGTGACCGGGCAGAGCCAAACCGTTTCCGTGACGGCCGGGCAGTTAACCAGCCTGACGACCGGCAGCGCACCCAGTGAACCGGCCTTCAGCATTTCCGGTGAAGGGGAAGTCAGCGCCATTGGCCCGACCTGGACGATAGCGGGACAAACCTTCCAGACCCATGAACACACCCTTGTTGTCGGCAACCCTCAGGTGGGTGACCTGGTGCATGTCACTGGTCATCTACTGCCCGATGGCAGCCGTGCGGCCGACCGCATCATCTTGCTGCGGCGAGCCGTCGCCAACCACTTCAGCCTAAGCGGAGAAGTGGAAGCCATCGGCGCAACCTGGACGATTGCGGGGAAGACCATTCTGGTAAACGACGAGACGATCGTTGGGGAGGGCATTGTTGTCGGTGATAGTGTGCGGGTTGAAGGACTGATCCTGCCCGGCGGTACCCTGCAAGCCCAGAGCATTACCCGGCTGGAAGCAGCGCCCGGTTTGCCCTTCCAATTTAGCGGCATTGTGCAGGCCGTTAACGGCGATAGTTGGACCATTTCCGGCCAGGTGGTTAGCGTGAATGGGGAAACGGCCGTTGCCGACGGCATCATCGTAGGCGACGTAGTTGCTGTGCAGGGCTGGATCCTGGAAGACGACACGTGGCTGGCGACTGAAATCCGTCGCCAGACAGAAACACTGCCCACCTTTGAGTTTACCGGAGTGGTACAAAGCATCGATCCGTGGCAGGCTGCCGGCATTGGCTTTGAAACACGGCCGTGGACAATCATTGCTCCGGGTATTGCCGTGGGCGATCGGGTACGGGTGCATGGTTCTATCCTCAGTGACGGCACCTGGGTAGCCGATACCATCATGCCTCTGGCCGACACCCTGCCCAACACGGTCGTCTTCATTGGCGTGGTCAGCAGGATCAACCCCTGGGTGGTAAATGGTCTGATCTTGAATACCACGAATAACACCATCATTGCCGACAATATTACCGTTGGCTCTCTGGTGGTGGTGCAGGCGCAGTTGCTACGGGATGGAACCTGGACAGTTTTGCAAATCCGCCCGCTTTATCCCACATTTGGCCTGGGTTGTCTGGTGTTCAGTTCGCCAGTCATTGCCGTCAATGCCAATACCATTCAGGTGCGGCATTGGCAGGGGGATATTGACCGCTCCTCTGTTCAAGGTGATGTAGCCGTCAATGACGTGGTAACACTGCCTGTTTGCGCCGGCTGGGATGGTACGATTATCATCATCGGAACGATTGTCGTCATTTACCAACCGGTTGTCATCATCATTGATGATGGCGGTTGGTCGCCGCCCGGCGGCATCCCGCCAGGGTGCAAGATTACGGGGATAGGCAATAACAATCCCCATCTAAAATGCTCCGGCGGTGGTTCTAAGAAAAGTTAGCAGGTACAAGCTGCGAACACTCATTGCAAACTGTTTATGACCCTCTGTTCGGTCATAAACAGTTTGCCTGTGAATCTCATGTTGATAACGTTCAAGAAACAAAATTTGACCTATGCCTTTTGAACTCCATCTGAACCCGCGAAAAATCGCCCTGTTTCTTGGTATCGTTTCCTTCTATCTGGCCGGACAAAGCCTCATAAATGAATATCTGCTGGAGAATGTGTTGAGCAGCGAAACGGGCGAACTGGCTGTGTCACTTCTTAACCTGTTTAGCGTGAATGCCGAAGAAACGATTCCCACCTGGTACGCCACGCTGCTGCTGTTTGTGGCCGCCATGCTGCTGGCCTTTATTACCCTGGTGAAAAGTAGAAACAAAGAGCCGTATGCCCGCTACTGGCTGGGCCTGACGGCTATTTTTTTATACCTGTCTATGGATGAGGGCGCAGTTATCCACGAAATTTTCTCGGACGCGCTGCAGGCCAGGTTTGACACAAGTGGTTATCTGACTTTTGCCTGGGTCCTTCTCTTTGTCCCGCTGGTAATTATCATCGCTCTCCTTTATCTGCGCTTCCTGTTTCACCTGCCGCCGCCTACCCGAAACCTGTTTATCATAGCCGGGCTGGTTTATGTGGGTGGAGCAGTCGTGGTAGAGATGGTTAGCGCCAACCGCTGGTATGTGGATGGCGGTGTTACCTTTCCCTATCTGACGATTGCCACCGTCGAGGAACTGATGGAAATGCTGGGGGTCGTGGTATTTATTTTTGCGCTGCTGTCGTATATGGCTGTGACCCCGGCGACGGCCGTTATCGGATTTGCTTCTATGCCGGGAACGGCCGTTGCGAAAAAGCACGCAGCATCATGGCGCCGGCTGGCAGGCGCTGTCGTGGCGGTGATCGTTGTCGCTAATTTAGCCCTGGTTTCCTGGGCGATGGCCCGGCAGTCAGAGCCGGTAGCGAGTGATCCAAGCGCCAGCCCATTTTACCGTACCGTTAGCGAGCGTTACGCGGGGCAAGGGGTCATTATCCTGGGCATTAACGAAGTCATGGAACCGGGCAGCTTGACGGCACAGCCCATTGCGGCTTCTCTGCTAACTTTATTTGATGATGTGATGGTTGTGACCTTGCCTTCGACCCGGTCCAGCATTGCCTTTGCCAGCCATGATTTACCCTTTGACCAGGAGATGTTGGCCGAGATTGTACGCCAGAGTGGTGAAGAAGAGTTTACTATCCTGGATATAACGGCCGTTAGAGCCATTGCGGATAATGCCGCCGCCCAGCCCTGAGGCAATTCAAGTTTCAGATCGTTATCACGGATGAGGCCGCGAAATTACTCTTCCCGCTCTTCGGTAGTCCAGTTGTATTGGCAGTGACGCCAGCCAGGTGGACTCTTCTCGTGCCGATTTCCAGAAAAAATAGCACAAAGTACGTAATCAAGAAGAGCGATTCAACGACAGATCTTTACCCGTTTTTGTGTTTCCTTTTTGTACCAATATACCTTGCTTCGTTGTCACAAAAACGGGTAAAGATCACCTGAAGAATTACGTTTACGGCAGACTAAATGCGTATAACTTATTGTTTGGTGTGCCCAAACCCAGGTTACTATAGCCTGAACCCCAGAAGATTACGCCGTTTGAGATAGCGGCCCCCGACAGGCACGAACCACCGCTAGTAAAGTTCCACAAGATTTCACCGGTCGCTGCATCCAGAGCGTACATATGACCTGTTGGATCGAGTGAGCAGCCATAAACAACCCCATTGGCTGTCGTTGCTGGCCCAGAAGTGCTGCCGCCGTAAGTGGGTGTGGTTTGCCATAGTATTTCTCCAGTCCTTGCATCTAGCCCACTCCATACACCATCCGTGGTAACGGCACCATCGGGCAAAGTCCATGGCGCGGCACTGCTATTCGCATTGGCTGTGTAGACACGATTACCATCAACGGCCGATCCCCACTGCAAGCCACCTGCGATTCCCCCTGGTCCAGCCTGAGTGACCCAGTTTACGGCACCAGTGTCGGGATCGAGCGCCCAGTATTGGCCGCTTTTTTGTCCCGCTCCTACCAGATCAAATGGCATTCCCCCTCCACTGGGGTTTACCCTGAAGAGCGCTGGTGCCTGACCGAAATCATAGTCAGGACCAGCAGGGTCGGGACAATTGTCGCCGTCGCCAAAGAAGGGAATGCAGTCAACTGTCCAGGCATCGTACGGAATAGCCCGCGTAGCCCAGCGTATTGAGCCAGTTTTCATGTCTAGAGCCAAGATGCTGTCGAAATGATTGTCGGCCGGGAGACAGGCAGCCTGGGCAGCAGGATCATTCCCGGCTGCCGCTATACAATCGAGGACGTCGTCGGGTACGGTGTAATTGTTACCCGTAGCGATGTAGAGTTGCCCTCGCTTGGTGTCAATGGCCGGGCTGCTGCCCCAAACGGCATTACCACTGTATCCCTCTGGGGCCATGAAAGTTTTCCATAAAATGGCCCCAGTATCCAGGTCAAGGGCCAGCATGCTGCCCCGAAAGGAGCAGCAGGGATAACCGGGAATCAAGGCTGCAAATCCTTCTTCTTGAGAGGCGACACCTACGTAGACACGGCCGTCGAAAACCGTAGCCGACTGAGTGATAATGGCAGCTGGGTGCGTATCGGCCACCGTCGCCCATACCAAAGCCCCGGTGAACTTATCAAACGCCAGCACGATGCCACCACCACCGAAAGGACCCTGAGTGCCCACAATCACCTTATCTTCAGTCACGGCCGGGGTAGTCCGGGCTTTATCACCAGGAATACCGGTGACTGTGGCGATATTACTGACCCAGCGAGCCTGCCCCGTTTGCCTGTCGATGGCGAACAGATTGCCGTCCCAGTCGGGCACATATACGGTGTCGCCATCGACAGCCGGTGTCGCTGATACATCTCCTCCTGTCGTGAACACCCACTTAACGGTCAGATCAGCTACATTCTCCACGCCGATCTTCGTTTCCGTGTTCTGGTTTCGTGTGTTCTGCCGATCCTTACCAGCCGAAAGCCAGTTGCTACCTCCCGATGCCAGAACAATGCCGGTGAGCAGCAGGCCGCCCATAATCGCACTTGCGAGAGCCAATACAAATTTTTTCACCCTATTCATGATTTACCTACCTCGAAGGTTCAAAACCCAGGGTTCACAAGCCGCCCTTGCAAACCGACGGTAACGTTGCCTCAGTCACAGAGTCAGCAGAAGGAATGGAGGCAAGCATTCCAACGGACTCGCTTTTGGTGACTATTAGTACGAATTGTGGCTACAAGTGACGTTGTAGTGCCGTGGCGTTCAAAAGAGGAGCAGAGAAAGTTGATGAAAGGTTTGATAAAATTGGGGCGAAGTTGAGGATGCTTTCTAAAGTCTATACAGTTTCGAGGGGTACGTCTACATTGTTCATATTTGCACAATGCCTTTCCACCAAAGCGCCGGTGTGGGAAACCAGAACATAACAGGCAACTCCAAATGAAAGGTAGAAGGATTGTATCAAGGGGATTGGCTATGCCAACATCGTTAGCTTCTGCCGAGTGGGCGTTTGTGATCCACACTTTTGCATAGTACGAGTTTTTTCAGGGTACGGGTCAATGGACCTGTTAGAAAGAAATGAACTTTCAATAGAAAATTTTATCTAGGTAACGTTTTGCAGGTATGGACCGTCTACCTAAGAACCCGGAGCCTGCCAAAAGAAATAATCCACCTGACACAGCTTCTGAAACCCCAGTCGCTCATACACACCGTAGCCCATATCCGACGATTGAAGAATGCCTGCCCGATAGCCCAAATCATGGGCTTCATATAAAGGCGCTAACGTCATGGCCGAGCCAACCCCCTGGCCGCGAGCCTCTGGCACCGTGGCGACGTTGTAGATACCGGCGACACCCGCGCCCAGGTATAACGTGGAGCATGCCACCGGCCTGTCATTGAGATAACCAAGATACTGACGGATAGGAAGATCTGTTCCCAGGTCTCCCAGTACAGATAAAAAGCCAGACGCCATCGGTGTTGGCATCCCGAAACCTCGCTTCAGAATATCGATCCACTCGGTAAGCATGTGCCGATCCTCAACGGGCCGAATAGTGAGCGGATGTTGAGTCGGCTGGGGTAAAGCGGCCAGATCGATAGCCATGCCCGGTGTGCTGTTGTTGTATTGAAAGCCGCGTGCCAATAGATGCTGGCTCCAGGCGGTTGGCTCAAGCTGGGGTGCCAGCCACCATGTAAAGTTAGGAACGTCGTGTGCCTGGAAGTAGTTTACTGCCTCGTCAATAACGTGGCTGGCGTCTGCCGCCGGAGGCAAGGTGCTGAGCATCCCGTTAAACCAGGGATGGGCAATGTTGGTGCGCCAGTTGAAGCCATGGGGGCTGTCGTGGACGGTGGCTGCGGCGGAATTGCGCATCCAGTCAAAAAAAGCGTACAGGTTGGCTTTTACGGCCGTTGCCACAGAGGTCTGCGAAAGGTCGCTCATTATTTCTGTCATCAGTTTTTCTCCTGCAGTTACAAAAGTGAATCTTGCTTAACGGCCGTTTCAATAGCCAGCAGCCAGCGTACCGACTGCTTGTAACCACCACACAGGCGCCCGGCTTTTAAGCTCACCCGTTGCTGCCATGAGCGGCTTCCGCTTCGGGTTTTCAGCGGTACTGGGCCGGCAGGTGGCACGTTTACCACCACATCGCGGACATGGCGTTGGATCATCCGCGGCTTCAAAACATTTGGGACACATATAAAATTTGGTAATCATTTTTAAAATACCTCCCCGGGCAGGTCAGCCAGCCGGTTGCGGAATCCTACAATACGACGCCTGTGTTCCTGCTATGAAAACAACACCCTTGTCTGGTTTAGTAGAAGGCCCTACCAAGTAAGGCCTTCTACCCATATGCCCTTTTACACCGGCACGGAATCGCCTTCTTCCTGGCCCGCTGCGGGCAAAGAGGCGTGGGAATGAACCAGAAGCCATTCGTCGCCGCGTCTTTCCAGCACGCCAGTCATCCGCATGGGGAACTCAAACGCCTGCCCCCCGGCCGTGCCCTGACCCAGACCCTCAGCCGCGATCCAGGCCACCGGACCTGCTGTCGAAACCTGGTGCCAGGTAAGGTTAAAGGCCAGTGCTTCTGTTTGCGACCAGTCCCGTTCGACCTGAGATCCGATTTGATCCCGGCCAACACGCTTTTCGTCCGCGCCAGTGCCAAAGTGGACCTGCTCAGCATCCGGAGCAAAAAGGCTCATCAACCCATCTTTGTCTCGTTTTTGATACGCCTCAATGTATTTGTTCATTACCGTCAGTACTTCTGCTTCTGTTTTTTCATTTGCTTTCATGGGAATTCTCCTTATTTTGAATAGGTGATTGGTTGTTCTATGGGCTTATGATAGATAAAAGTGGAAGCTGTGTCGTCGGGGTAAACCCTATAATGCAGGTGGAAGCAACCCTACATTTTTAGGGTCTGCTACATCGTTAGACTGAAAAGATAATAGGAGGGTGTCTGGTATGGTAGCTGGTTCACCTCAGCCAGCTGAGGAAAGGCTGTCCAAATCTTGAGGAGCCGCGGCCAATCCTTTATCTACCGCCCAGGCTGCAATTTGGGCCCGAGAAGAAAACCCCAGCTTAGAGAGAATGCGCGTGACGTGCGCCTCCACAGTTTTGATGCTCACAACCAACTCGTCAGCAATCTCTTGATTGGTCAAACCTTGCGCGACCACCGTCGCCACCTGACGTTCGCGCCGGGTCAGCCCACCGAATTCCTGTTTAGCCGCCTGTCGCGGAGTCGGCGGCTGAATGTCCGGGATGACAGCCAATGCCCGGCGCAGAAAATTTTCACGTAGATCTTCTTCGTCAAGGGTCAGCCCCAGGGTTGTGATCTGCGTGCGGGCCAGGGTAAACATTTCCCTGGCCTGCTCTGTCCGCGCGTCTGCCAGGTAAATCTTGCCCAGGGCAATGTAGTTCCGCCACAGCCCGGGGGCAATGCCGTGCTTTGTATATAACTCCACCGCTTGCAGCAGCACCTGTTCCGCCTCATCCAGCCGGCCAAGTAACAGCAAAGCCTGACTGTGTAAAATCCAAACCGGGCCGAGAAACGGTATCATGATCCTTGCATTCTCAAGGACGGGCAGCAGACTCAACAAATCATCCAGCAATTGAAGCATCCTGGTTGCATCTTGTTGGGCTAAGGCAAGTTCAACCCCGGCCAATCTTAAAGTATACAAAGTTGGTATCCACTCTTGAGGAAGTTCCGCCAGGAGCGTTTCTGCCGCCTCAAGCTGCCCCTGCAAAATATAGATCGAAGCCAGCCAGCCGCCACCCATCCATGAAAAAAATGTAGAGCCGATTTGTTTGGACAGCGTCAATCCCGCTTCGAGATGGTTCTGCGCCCTGGTCAGCGCCAGCAGCTCAATATAATAAAAGCCAAAATAGATGTGGTTGGCTGAAGTCCACTGCGGGTGTTCAATGGCTTGGGCCAGCTTAAGACTTTGGGTTCTCGTATTCAGGCTTTCGCCGTAGCGGCCACGGCTGAAAAGCACCAGGCTGAGACAGTTTAAAGCATAAGCTTCGCCCGACTGCCAGCCAATGTCATGAGCCAGTTTAATGGCTTCGTTAGCCTGCTCCAGGCTCATCGTATAAATGGCTAAATTGGCCAGGCTGGAAGATAGTGTCTGCCAATCATGCAGCTCACGCAGAATTGGGATAGCCCGCTCATAATAAGTCACTGTGCTGGCTGCATTACCACTCTGGTTACTGGTCATGGCTAACAGATCAAGCGTCTTGGCGATGCCCGTCTGATCATTAACTCCCTCAAAGAGGCTTAGCGCTTCCCGATGATAGTCAAGCGCCTCAGATGCCCGACCGCTGTTCATCAGCCAATTACCCAACCGGTTAAGGCTGTGGCCAACTGCCGCTTCGTCTTCCATAGTACGGGCCAGATCCAGCGCCTGCTGGCAATAGTCACCTGTGCGTTCATAATCCCGCGAAGCCCACAGCAGCCCCAAATCTAACAGTAGCTGCCACGTCGCTTGTTGGTCTCTGACATTCCGGGCTGCTTGCAAGGCTGCCTCGTAATCCGCTCTGGCCTCATTAAAGTTCCCTAGCGTATCGTGGGCTTGTCCACGCAGTTTGTATAGTGCAGGAGTTGATGCTTGAGAAAGCTGCTCTGCTGCCTCGATGGCCCGGGAAAACTGCTCGGCTGCGGCGTGTGGGGCAAAAAGCGCCAGCGCCTTTTCTCCGGCACGCCGGGCATACTGAACTGTCTTTGGCCACAGCGCTGCCTCGTAGGCATGGTAAGCCAGCGCCTCCAGATGGGACTCAAGCGAGTCGGCGTGGACCTGTTCGATAGCCTTGACCAACTGCCCATGCAGCGCCTGACGTTCTCGCGCCAGGAGACGGCCGTACAGCGCCTCGCGGGTTAGAGCATGACGGAAAGCAAAGCGATCGGCGCTTTCCTCGACAACCAGTCTGGCGGCCAGCAGTTCCTTAATCAGATCCAATAGTTCTTTATCACTGTGGCCAGTTAAGATCTGCAGAACGGCAAAATCAAAGCTGCGTCCGCTGACAGCGGCCAGATCAATGAACTGCCTGCCTGCCTGGCTGATATGGCTCACACGTCGTTGGACTACCCGCTGTACGCTGTCAGGGATGTCGATCTGAGATAAGGGTTTACGCCGCCACTGATCCTCCGCGAAGTAGATATCGCCGCTGGCAATAAGAGACGTGCAGATTTCTTCGGCAAAAAAGGGGTTGCCTTCTGTCAGGGTGTAAACTGCTTCCACGAATTCGGTCGATGGTTCCTCCGTCTGGTTGAGAATACCTTTGAGCAGCTGCGATACTTCATTCCGATCAAGTGGATTGAGCTTGATCTCTTGCGCGATTGGCTCCCGATCTAGTCCAGCCAGCAGCTCGGCCAACCCGGCTTGTGCCTGGATGATGCGAGAGGTTAGCAGGAGGGCAATAGGCCGGCCGGCGATGCGCCGGACCAGGTGCAGCAAGAATTCCAGGCTGGCCTGATCACTCCAATGCAGGTCCTCCACAACGAGCAGCAGGGGGCCGATTTCCGCTTGATGCCAGAAGAGCGTGGTCAGTGCCTCGAATAAACGCCGCTTTTCGATCTCAGAATCAAGAGAAGATCCGGACAAGGGCAGGAAAAAGTGGGGTTCCAGTTCAGGCAGTAATTTGATTATCTCTGGGGCAAGTGAACCAAGCGCAGTTAGATGGTCCGAGGCCACGATTTGCGCAAAAAAAGGGCGGAGCATATCAACCAGAGGGGCATAGGGAAAGGAGCGGTCTTGCTCAAAGCAACGGCCGTTCAGGAGCTTAAAACCCGCTCGTTCGGCTCGGTCTTGGACCTCGGCTAGAAGTCGACTTTTGCCGATACCTGCTTCGCCACTGACGAGGACACAACGTCCGACACCGTTCTGAACTGCGTTCAGGACGGCATCAAGTTGATTTATCTCTTCGCGACGCCCGACGAATATGGAGGTTAGGAATGTTTTCATCCACGCCGGCTAAAACGGATTGGGTTTTCTCTTAGAGATGATGAGCAAAATGAATCTGCACCTAAAACAAAACGAGAAAATGACGTTGGTGAAAGTTACTATACCGATTTCCCTCCCTAAATCTTATCGAAATCGTAGGAAAGTTCAATCTAACGTCCCTGCGAGATTCGGTTGCAACTCATGTTTCACACGCGAGCTGGGTTTACTTTTTTAACCTTCCCAAATACTACCTCCAGGGGCACGGCCGTTGCCAGCGTCTCAATCTGGCCTTCGTAGCCAGCCAGTAAAAACCCGATTCCTCGCTTTCATAGGTCTGCATGATGAAAAAAGGTCTCGCGCTTGCCTCCAGGAAAGCGCTCACGGGGTTGACCGTGTCACCGGTCACAGCCAGAGGGAGTTATCACTTGCCAACGCCGCCAGCCAACGAGCATCAATCATCATCCTAGCGGGTTAATAACCAAGCAAGGAGCGCCGCGACGATGGCTGAACTGCCCATCAACGCCAGGACTGGCAATAGCATCCGCTGATCCCAAATTTTATGCTGGCCTTGATGCAGAGTGGCGATACCACTACTCAAAACAACCAGAGCCAGTAAATCCCAACTACTCTGGTTTAATACGAAACCACGATAAATTACGCTCAAGAGAACGCCAAAGGAGATAACGACGTAAGCTAGGCGATAGCTGGCGTTTTCAACGGCTACAGTTCGTTCGTCGCGCAATATCTCTTGTTCCTTCACGATACATCTCCTTCTAAAAAAAACAGGTCAGCCACCGGTTTATCAAGTTTTTGGGCTAAGAGAAAAGCCAACAAGGTCGAAGGGTTGTACTGTCCAGTTTCAATGGAGCTGATCGTCTGACGTGTTACCCCAACCAGTCTGGCGAGTTCTTCTTGGTTAAGGTTCTTTTCGGCCCGCGCCACTTTTAAGCGATTACCCAATTTCACGATGCTCATGTGGTTTTCCTCGACATTTAGTGTAAAGAATAACAGGCAAAATGTCAAGTATACTGGTCATTGTGCAAAGCAAAGTTGACAGAAAGTGGGCGAACGGCAACGGCCGTTCCCATCCAACCTATTCTCGCAGCACTGAATGACTAAACGGCCGTTCCCCCCAATCTATCTCGCAGCACTGAATGCCAAACGGCCGTTCTCTCCCAACCAATCGCCGAATCAAGAAACACCAAACGGCCGTCCTCTCCTCACCTACATTAAACACGATTTGGAGATTCGGGCAGCACCCTGCCTTTAGCGATTGGCCAATACCCAGTCGGTAAACGCTTCCACGCCATCGATCACCGCTTCACTGCGGAGGGAATGGAACAGGTCAAAGTTGTGGTGCGCCCCAGGCAGTTCGGCATAGAGCACCGGGTTTTGCGACGCCCGCCGCGCCTTATCCACAAAGGCGCGCGCGTCTTCGACGGGCACAACCGTATCCAGATCGCCATGCAAGACAAAGAGGGGCGGCGCATCCGGCGGAAACAGGGGTAATGGCCAGCCGTAATAGCCGTAAAAGGCAATGGCGGCAGCCACGGAAGTGTTTGCACTTTCAAAGCCGGGCTGGAATTGGGGGTCGTTGGCGGTGCAGGCCGCCGCAAGCGCCATCTGCCCGCCAGCGGAGCCCCCGGCGATAATGATCGCATCCACATCCGCACCATACGCCTCTGCCTCTTCTCGCACCCAATGAATGACTTTCTTGGCATCGATCAGGGCATTGGGGTAGGCGGTGGCTCGCCCCAGGCGGTAATTGGCGCTGATGCACAGCCAGCCCTGGCTGGCCAGGGCGTAAAGCAGCGGCAGCGCCTGGCTGTTCTTCGCGCCGCTGGTGAATCCACCGGCGTGAAAGTGGATGAAAACGGGACAGTTGTCGGGTTTGGACCGGTGCCGGTACACGTCTAGCAAGTTGTATCGCCCGGCGTCACCGTAGCGCAGGTTGCCGGTGCGCTCGACATCTCCGCGGCGTCGGAAAAACGGCCCCAGCAGCGCCGCCGGTTGGAATGCCGGGATCGTTTCACCGCGGCGTTCGCGCCATCCCGGCCCAATCCCCTCGTCTAACATGTGGGCAATCACCGGCGCGGTGCGGCTGGCGCGGTAGATGATGATGACAAGTCCGATACCGGTCAGGAAGGTGAGGGCAGAGGCGATTTGGCCAACGGCCGTTTCCAAATCCTGAATCGGGTCCAGCCCGGTATTGGCCACCAGGAAAAGCAGGACAAAGCCGGGCAGCTCGTTGATGTTGTTGCCAAAGTACAGGCTGATGAAACCCAAAACCCCGCCGCACAGGCGGGTTAAAGCGCATACCGTCCCCACAAAAAAGATGACAGCCGCAATCAGATAACCGTAGGGTTGTTGTTCCATAATTTTTCACCTTTTCGCTTCTCGTACTTTTGGTGGGTCACTTTGTTTGGCGTTGCCGCGGCCGCAGCCAGGTCATAAAGCGGGGTTCAGCGGCACTCCCAGGCAGCAAACCTTACCTGCTGAGGTCAGGTGCCCTGACGAGACCCTAAGGGTTTCTTCGGGTCTGCATAGTTACTTAACTTTTATTATAGGGAAGGGTTTTAGCGAGGAAACAGGGGATTCCCCTCAGGCATGCCGGGGATTGATAGCAGGTGATCTTATAGCGGTGGAGGGAAACGGCCGTACGGCCGTTTCCCTCCACCCACAATCATTCAGGGCGTCAACAGTTTCCACTGCCCTTCCGAGATAACTTCGACATCGCCATCCACCACTTTGATCGCCGTATCGTCGTCCATCGCATACCCTGGCACCGTCAGTTTGGCCGCCCATTTTTCGGCATTGGCCAGGGTGTTATCCGGCAGCATCTCATGGCCCAGGTGGGGAAACATGGCAAAGTCCACCAGCCCCAGCGTCTCATCATTGCCACCGCCGGGCGGCGTCCAGCCCACAAACTCCTGGCCGATGCGGGGAGCCATGATCATGCTGCCCGCGCTCAGCCCTACCCAGACCAGGTTGTCCAGCGAGGGCAGCAGGTCGGCCAGGCCAGACTGCCGCATCCAGTAGGCTAGATACAGCGGATCGCCGCCGTTCACCAGCAGCACGTCGGCCTCGCGCACCCAGGTGACCCAGCGCTCTTTTTCGATGCTGGGCAGGGCGGTAAGCTCCAAAATGCCCACCGAGTTCCAGCCCAATTCGACCATGGGCGTTTCCGTTTCTTGGCCGCTAATGAACTGCCAGGCCATCACCGGGCTAACCATCGGGTGCCCGTACGATGCGGTGGGGATGCAGAGGGCGTTGCATTCGGCAATCGGTTTGCCCAGCAGATTGAGCAGGGCGTTGTGGATGCTGGGGTTTTTGACGCCCCCGGAAGTGAGCAGGAGTTTCATAATGCTTTTCCTTTGTCTGGTAATCTCGCAAACATTTGGATGGAAGACGGCCGTTGCGCCTCACAAGAAACAATTTACGGTGTAAACAGCTTCCACTGCCCTTCGGAGACAATTTCGATGGTGCCATCAACCACTTTGATAGCCGTCTCATCATCAATGCCATAGGTGGGCACAGGAACCTCGGCGGCCATTTTGGCGACCTTCGCCCTCGAACTTTCTGGGTGGTCTTTGTGATCCATGTGCGGCAGCAGAGCAAAATCAACCAGCCCCAGCCCTTTTTCGATGACAAAGGGCGTGTCCGGGTCATCGTACGTTTCGCCAAAAATCGGTGCTGTCACCATGCTGCCCGCGCTTATCCCCACATAAACCGTCTCGCCAAGCGACGGCAAGAGGTCCGCCAATCCAGACTCTTGCATCCAGCGGCAGAGGTAATGCACATCGCCGCCAGCCACCAACAGGGCGTCCGCTTTCTGGACATCAGCCTCCCAGTACGCTTTTTGGATGCTAGGCAGAGCCGTGAGATCCAGCACGCCCAACGACTGCCAACCCAATCCGGTCAGAGGCGTGTTGGTTGCGCCGCTGATGAACCGGTAGGCCATCGTAGGGCCACCGGGGAAGGGCAGAAGGGCGGTGGGGATGCAGAGGGCATTACATTCGGCAATCGGTTTGCCCAGCAGATGGAGCAGGGCATTGTGGATGCTGGGGTTTCTGACGCCCCCGGAAGTGAGTAGTAATTTCACGATTTAGTCAGGTCCTTGTCTTCCATTTCCCAGGCGTGGTCCAGGGTATGAAAAGCCGTGTGCCGAATCAGGTAACGGAGCGGCCACTTCGCCCGGCTGCCAGCCTGCTTGCCCTGTGCATGATAATCGCGTATGGCCTGGCAATAGGCATCGCGATAGCTTTTTAGCTCCTCGTCGGAGGCCAGCACATCGTCGGGAGCGATCACACCGACCCCCTTCGCCCAATCCTGCTCGGCGGCCACTGTGTGGCGCACGATGCGGTCCCGGTCGCGCCCACCGCCTCGTGGCCCCTTCTGCATCTCCGGCGATACCCGCCCGCGCACCTCGTCGAAAAACGCCCAGCACGCCTGCATGAGCGTCAGCTCACGTTCCAGTTCGTCACGCGACATCTCCTGCTGGTCGATGCTGGAAAAGGCAAACGAGATGCCCCAGAAGTCGGTGGAACCGGTGCCGGGATACTGCTCAACCACGTCCACGTTGGGGGCGGTTTCGAACGCTGCGTGCAGGCCCGCCAGCCTGGTCACCTGGGCATAGCGCGGCATATAGGCTTGCAGCTTTTCGAGGGCCGCTGCCTCCGTCTTGGCGCCGCGTTCCAGGCCCGGCCAATCGGGGGCGACGGCCACCACCTTCTTGCCTTTTGGTCCAATTTCTAACGTTACGCGCATTGGGTTATTTGTCATTGTGCCTCCAATCAGCCAGTACGGCCGTTTCGCTCATACCTCACCACAAACACACCGCTCGGCGTGACTTCGCTTTCCGTCACTTTAAACGCAGCCGGGATGGTGCCGTGGGCAAACAGCCGCTTGCCGCTGCCCAGCGTGGTCGGGTAGAGCATCAGCCAGAACACATCCACCAGATCATGCTGGATAAGCGTTTGCAGCAGATCGCTACTGCCCCAGACGTGCAAATCTGGCCCTGGCTGCTGCTTGATTTGGGCCACCTGTTCGGCCACGTCTCCGCGCAAAAACACCGACGGCTGCCACTCGCTGGCGGTCCGGGTGTTGGAGGCGACGTATTTGGTGGCCGTGTTGACGCCGGGCCAGATGTCGTTGTGGTTGGGCCAGTACGGTTCCCAGATTTCAAAGGTTTTGCGCCCCAGCAGCAGGTCAAACGGCCGATTCATCTGCTGTCTTAACAGCGTGCCCAACTCCGCGTCGGAATAGGGCGCCACCCAGCCACCGTGCGTAAAGCCCCCGCTGGTGTCTTCCTCCGGCCCGCCGGGAGCCTGGATCACACCGTCTAGCGAAAGATGTTCAAGTACCACAATTTTTCTCAAGATTAAGCTCCTTTAGATTGGTCCCATCTTGAAACCGCGATTTATTTACGGCCGTAAGATCTTCTCTATCGCCTTGCCTTTGGCCAGCTCATCAACCAGCTTGTCTAGATAGCGAATTTTTTGCATCAGCGGGTCTTCAATTTCTTCCACGCGCACGCCGCAGACCACGCCTTTGATGAGGGTACGATTGGGATGCAGGGCGGGCGCTTGCTCGAAAAAGGTTTCAAAGTCGTTTTCCTGTTCGATTTGCGCCTGTAAGCCTGCCTCGTCGTAGCCGGTCAGCCAGTAAATAATTTGATCTACTTCTTCTTTAGTACGATTTTTACGCTCCGCTTTTTGCACGTACAGCGGATAAACGCCGGCAAAAGCCATGGTAAAGATGCGATGTTTAGCCATTGTCATTCCTCCAACGAGTTTCCAATTGAGTTGAGAATCTCAGCAGTTAAAAACGGACCAGCAGATGTCGTTGCGAAGCCGCTGATCATCCAGGACAAGCTCGCGGATCGCTTCTGGCAGCTGGTCGCGCTGCCATTGGCATTCCTGGCGACCGGCCAACTGGCCTTCCCCCGCGGGAGCAGCGGCCTGCACGGCTTTGATGGCGTAGGCAGCTGCCCCTAGTTCATGGGCGGCAACGTGAGGCACGCAGGCGGCCTGGCCTGCGGCAAAGGCGGCATGCCGCGCTGCCCCTTGTAATGCTCGCGCCGCGGCCATGGCGTGGCCACCTGCCGCCCGCGACGCCATCATCGTAACCGCGCCACGCGCCCAGGCGCGCACCGATTCGATGGCTTGTTGGGGACGGCCGTCTTCCGGGGCCACTTCCTCAAACAAATGCAGCACATGCGCGGCGCAATCAGCCGCCCACAGTGCCAGCAGGTGATGGTCGGCGTCTGGCAAGGTGCCGCCGCGCCGCACGGTGATAAAGCGGGGGTCGCGCTGCTTAGGCAAAATCATTCGATGCCCTAAATCTCCACCCCTGGCAGGCCAGCCGCGCCCAGCAGCAGCGACAGCTCGCCCGCGTGGGGCAGGTCATGGTCCAGCAGTCCCCAAACTGTTTGCACGACTTCGGCCTCTTCTGCAGACAAATCGTCGGTGGGGGCGCCGCGCATCAGGCAGTTGGTGATGGTGCGCCAGGTGAGGTCGAGGCCCTGCACAATTTCGACGGCCGTTCGCGGCACGTCATCTTCCTGGTCCCAGCGGTGCAGCGGGATTAATTCTGCGGCCGCCTCACCCAGCACGCGGTGCAAATGCAGAGCGCGGCCAAAGACAATGTGGGCGGCAATTTCGCCGGGCGTGCGTTGGCCCGGCAGCAGCCGCTGTTGCAGCTGCGTTTCGGTGAGGGGGACGATGGCCCGCTTGAGGGCGTCTTGATAATCTTGCCAGCTTTCAAAAGCGCGTGATTCGGCTATCGTTGCTCTCATCATTTTTTCCCTTGTAACTATTCAGGTGTTCTGACGAGACGCTAAGGGTTTTTTACTTTTGCAGACAAATGAGTCGAGTGAAAACCCTTAGGGTCTGTATAGTTATTTTCCCTTCACCATAAAGGTGGAACAGATGTTCGTATGTTAACACGAACGGTGAAGCGAAACAACAACCCGCTGCCTTACAAGCCCCGCCAGACCAGGCAGCCTTCAAAGTCGAGTTCGCCGGGGGAACGGCCGCTGGAGAGGGTGAGGACCTGAATCCTACCGATTCAGGCGTCGACGAGGAGCGGAACTGGAAGCGCGCTGCAATGTATCTGTCTCGTTTGCTTCCAGTATACTTCATGCATCATTTTTTCTGATCATGGGTTTTTAGAGAAAAGCATCATATCAGAATGAGGTGATTTTTGTTTTTGAGTGCCCCTTTTGAAAAGCCCTGCCTGAACGTGTGGCGCTGGATTTCTCGCAAACCGAGACTATAATGAAAGGGTAGATAGCAGTTGGCGCAAGGTCGTAATCCTATGGATCCTGTTCTTTTGACAACCAAAGTACGGATTCCCCCACCCCCTCCCACGCTCATCCCGCGCAGTCATCTCCTGAACACCATCGCCCATGGAATCGTCGATTATAAACTGGTGTTAATTTCGGCCCCGGCCGGATATGGCAAGACGACGCTGCTGGCCGACTGGGCCCGGGCAAGCGCGCAGCCGGTTGCCTGGCTGTCTCTCGACGAAACAGACAACGATGTCGGGAGCTTCTTCCGTTACTTGCTGGCTGCCTGGGATGCAGCGCAGCCGGGCCTCATGGAAAGTCCATTGGGTACGCTCCTCAGCGGTACCTCCCCGGACCTCGAAGCGGTACAGACATCTTTCATCCACACGGCCGTTACCCTGTCAGCTCCCACCGTTTTTGTCCTCGACGATTTGCAGCGGATAGACGAGCCGCTGATCCATGAGGCGCTGCGCTTTGTGCTGGACCACCTGCCGCCGACTTTGCGCTTTGTCCTCGCCAGCCGGGAGGAGCCGCCGCTGCCTCTGGCCCGCTACCGCGCCCACGCCGAGGTGCTGGTTCTTGGCGCCGAAGAACTGCGCTTTCAACCGGAGGAAACGGCCGTTTTCCTCAACGACCGGATGAGCCTCCAACTCTCGCCGGCTGAAATCGAGGCGCTGCAGGCGCAGCTTGAAGGCTGGCCGGCCGGCTTGCAGTTGGCCGCCCTGACATTTCAGCAGCGCCGGCTGGAAGGAGAAGAACTCGCTGTCAGCGGCCGGCATCGTTTCATCGCCGATTATCTGAGCGAAGAAGTACTGACCCAACTGGACGACGAGAAGCAGCGATTCTTGCTGCAAACCAGTATCCTGGACCGTCTATCCGCACCGCTTTGTGAGGCGGTCACCGAACAGAAAGGCGGGCAGAAAATGCTGGAACAGCTCGAACGTGCCAATCTCTTCCTTGTACCGCTGGACAACAATCGGCAATGGTATCGTTACCACGATCTGTTCGCCGACTTTTTGCAGGATCAGCTAAAACAACGCCGTGACAACGAAGAAGCCACTCTTCATATTCGCGCCGCACGCTGGTACCTGGCCAACGATCGGCCGGAGCCAGCCTTCCAGCACGCCGTACAGGGCGCCGACGCCGAACTGGCGCTGCAAATCTTCGAGCGCTATGTCCAGGCAAAATTATTCGCCAGTGAATTCCGACGCGTGCAAGAGTGGTTCCAGGCACTGCCAGACGCCTGGTTCGATATTTACCCGCAGTTCAACCTCGTTCGGGCAGGGATGCTGCTCTTCACCGGCCAGGTTGAAGCCTGTGCGCGCCGCGTCGAGGCGATTGAACAGCGGCTAGTCCAAGATGAGCGAGACGACTTGCGGCAACAACAGGCGCAGATCAATGCCATTCGCTGTTCCATCGCCTGCTTCCAGAACGATCTCGCGCAGGCCGAGTACTTTGCCAGGACCGCATTCCCGGCGCTGGCCGCCGAGAAAACTCTCTTCCAGGCTATCATCTATGGGTCCCTCGGTGATACTTATCGCCGGAACGGCCTCTGGAAGAAAGCGGAGGAATGTTACCTGAAACTGCTCCCTTTCATGGGCTCGCCTGGCTTTAGTGTACAGGCAGCGCACGTCTTTGGGGCCCTGGCGGATCTGGAACTCCGGCGGGGCAGTTTGCAGAAAGCCGCCGATTACTGGCGCCGGGCGCTGAGAGCCAGCGAACAGCCCGAGAACTGGGGCCGTCTGCCGCTGCCGCTCACGGGATGGGTCCATATTCGCCTGGGCGAAGTGCTTTACGAGTGGAACGAGTTGGAAGCGGCCCGGGAACACGTGGCGAACGGATTGGAACGGGCGGAACTGGGCGGCGATGTACGGGCGCTAATTGCCGGATATCCGCTTGCCAGCCGCCTGGCGCTGGCGGCCGGCGAGGTAACGGCCGCCGCAGCCTACCTGGAACGGGCACGGCCGTATATGGCGAGCACGCATTTTCCCGATTGGGTCGCCCGCTTTGATCGCGTTCAGCTTGAACTGTGGCTGGCGCAGGATCGACTGCGTACGGCCGTGCAATGGGCAGATAGGATGCTCTACAGCGCCGTAGAGGAAGAACAGCCCGATCGTCCGGTGCGGCAACTGGCCCTCGCCCGCATATTGATTATCAAGGGAGATTTGCCCGCGCTGCGGCAAGCCCTGGCCATGCTCAAGGAATTACTTGAGGCAGCGGAACGGGAGGGTCGCCAGGGCATAACGATTAAGGCGCTGGCATTGCAAGCGCTGGCCCACCAGCGGCGCGACGACGATTCTGGCGCCATGCAGTCGTTGGCAAAAGCCCTGCGGCTGGCGCAGCCGGAGGGATACGTACGCCTTTTTGTTGATCTAGGTCTGCCTATGGGCCGTCTCTTGCAAGAAGCACATGCCCGCAACGTGATGGTCGATTATGTGGCGATGCTGCTGGCGGCCTTCACCGGCGATCTCCCGCGTCCTACCTCCTTTCAGCCGCTGCCAGAGCCTCTGACGGACCGAGAACGAGATGTGCTGGAGCTGATGGCGGCCGGCCTGACGAATCGCGAGATTGCGGAAAAATTGGTTGTCGCGCCGGGAACCGTTAAGAAACACGCCAGTAACATTTACGGCAAATTGGGCGTTGGGAGCCGCACAGAAGCGGCCGCCCAGGCGCGGGAGCTTGGCCTCTTGGGCCAATGAGTCACCCAAGCACAGAAAGCTTGCCCAAACTACCCCGATAAGTTACCCCATTTGGGGAATGTCCCCACTCGCTGCCTCCTGTATGCTGGGATCGACAAAAATAAAGGATTCAGAGGGTTGACAGCTCCTGATGCGTGACGCGTGATTACGTGACAAGAGAGGTTTCATGCTTCCACGCAACGCATCACGCCAGCCCCGCGAAATCCCCAAGACCCAGTTTACCGATAGGAGAGATGAAATGAGTGAAAAGAACAAGGCAAAGGCACGTTATTTCCTGGATGAGCTCTGGAATCAGGGCAATTTTGAGGTGGCTGACGAACTTCTAGCTCGCGACTACGACGGACATTCCTCGACGGTTATCCGCGGACCAAAAGGCGCAATCGCCTTCATCCCCGTGATGAGAGTGGCCTTTCCTGACTTCCAGTTCAAGATCCTGGACCAGATTGCCGAAGGAGATAAGGTGGCAACCCGTTGGAAACTGGTGGGAACCCATGAAGGTTCGTTTCAAGGAATCCCGCCAAGCGGCCAAAAAGTTGAAATGACGGGCATTACCATCTTTCGCCTGGCGGATAGCCGGCTCGTCGAAGGATGGACAAATGAGGATATATTCGGCTTGATGCAGCAGATTGGCGTCGTGCCGGCATTGGAGAACGCCTGAAACCGATCCGGACCTGAGCAAGAGAGATGAACAGCCGGATCAAACGAATTAAGATTAAGGAGAACACACAATGAATGCGACGCAAAGTTATGACACAATCATCATTGGTGGAGGCCAGGCTGGCCTGGCTGCCGGCTACTATCTAAAGCAGCAGGGACGAGATGTCCTCATCTTGGACGGGCATGAGCGCATTGGCACTTCCTGGCGCAATCGGTGGGACTCGCTGCAGTTGTTCACACCCGCCCGCTACAATGGCTTGCCCGGGATGCCCTTTCCGGCTCCGGCTCACCACACACCCACCAAAGATGAGATGGCCGACTATCTTGAAGCGTATGCGGCGCGCTTCGAGCTTCCTGTGCGCACGGGCATCTGGATAGAGGGGCTTTCGAAGCAAGGAAACCAGTTTGTCTTAACTGCAAGCAGTTCCTCGACAGGTTCGGAACGTGCCCTTTCGACTCACTCGGGGCAAGCGCTGCGCTTCACGGCCAAGAATGTGGTCGTAGCCACAGGGTTTTACCATTCCCCGAATATCCCTGCTTTTTCTTCCGAAATCGATCCGGACATCGTACAGTTCCATTCTAGCGCGTATCGACGTCCCTCACAGGTGCAAAAGGGTCCGGTTCTGGTCGTTGGCGCCGCCAACTCTGGGGCAGAAATTGCCCTGGAATTAGCGCAAAGCCACCAAGTCTGGTTGTCGGGCCGGCACCCGGGGAATGAACCGACCCGTCCCGGCAGCGTATTGGACCATGTGATTGTGCCGTTGATGTGGTTTGTTTTTTCGTATGTACTAAGCGTGAAAACGCCGATCGGCCGTAAGCTTCGACCCAAGTTTCTGAATTTGGGCGGCGTGCCGCTGGCCAGAGTGAGGCCGGCAAATCTGCAGGCGGCGGGCGTGGAGCGTGTCTACGCCAGGACGGTAGGCGCTCAGGATGGGCTGCCCGTGTTGGCAGACGGCCGCGTTCTTGACGTAAGTAACATTATCTGGTGCACCGGCTTCCAACCGAACTATGACTGGATTGATCTTCCTATCTTCGATGATGAGGGCCGGCCGATTCATGAGCGCGGCGTGGTTACGGCCGTTCGCGGCCTTTACTTTGTCGGTCTGTTCTTTCAGACTGCCCTGGCTTCAGTCCTGGTCGGCGGGGTAGGTAGAGATGCGGCCTACATCGCCGAAGCCATCGCCAACCGCTCCCCGGTCTCTCTTACCAACCAGTTCCGTTCTGGTACGCGTCAGGATGCGCGGGCCGCGTGAGCAGGAGTCAGGCAGTGTGCTGTTCATCATCAAATGGGAAACATCGCACCTCCCCCGGTTATTGGTCTCCTAGAGCGCCTGCGAGACCACGCAGCCGCTTAAGGCGTTAAGGTCTGCCTGATTTATCTACCGTTTACGACCCCTATCTCATAACAGCCATGGACATTGTTTGCCTCGTCCGCTTCGCTGCCCTGGGCCGGTACGCTGTCGTCTGTATCCACCTGCGCCCATAGACGATACGGCCCGGCGGCGCTAAAGGTGTGGAGGCCCGTCAGCGTCAGGCTGGCTCCGGCGGCCATCTGGCTGCCCTGAATCGGCCATGACAACGTTCCTGCCTGGAACAGCGGCGGCGGTTCCAGGGCTGGATTGACGTAGAAATCGACGAAAAAGTTGTTGCCGGGGGCCACCGCCTGCTGACCCTGGTTCATAATCGTCACCTGGACCACGGCCGTTTCTCCCATGTGCACCGTGGCCGGGATCAGGCGCAAATCAGTCACCACCAGGTCAATGCCGGCCGGGTTCCCGGGCACGTAGGGCGTCAGGATGCAGGCGAGTGGTACGGCCGTGGCCGTAGGCGCGGGTGTTGGCGTAGGTGGAGGTGGTG
>JACKBU010000016.1 GCA_020634395.1 Ardenticatenaceae bacterium
ACCTGACGGACAACTCCAGGTTATCAGTTCTTAACATAACATGATAAGGGGAACATTCCGCTGCGGTTAGCGGACAGATTATACTTTTCTTTAGATAGATGTCAAAACAGGAGGAGTGGGCCAGGAGAGGAACGGACGGCGGAAAGCGCAAAACGCGCAACGAGAGTGCCTACCGTCCGTATAGGGGATGAATTGTTAGCAGGAGGTTAACGACAATGTCTGAAGATCTAAAAGAAAAACAAAGTCAAGAGTTTTACGAGGATTCGTTCGCCGATGATCAACCAGCGAGAAGGGGGCGGCGCGAACGTCGTCACAATCCTTCTCTGTTTGGACCCATCGTATTGATTGCTATCGGGGTGTTGTTTCTGTTCCATAATATGGGGCTGCTGCCCAATCTTAGCTTTAATTGGATGGCGGCATTGCAGCTGTGGCCATTGTTGTTGATTTTAATTGGGGTGAACATTGTGGTACGCCAGGCGCCACGGCCGTTAGGCGGTCTCTTAAGCGCCATCGTCGGCCTGGTTGCCGTAGGCATCTTCGGCTACGTCTTGTTGTTTAGCCCGGACGGGGTTCCCTGGTCCAGCACGTTCCCCTCCGCGACGGCCGTTGATGTGCAAACCCAGGAAATCTCCTATCCGGCCGACGATGTCCAATCAGCCCGCGTGGAGATAGATATGGGCATGGCCGGCGTCAATATCCAATCCCTGGAAGACAGCCCCAATTTGATTGAAGGACAGATAAGTTACGTGGGGGATCTGACGTTCGACACGAGCACTCGTAACTCAGAGGCCAATATTTTTCTACGCGAGAGCAATGGCGGGCTGTGGTGGCTTAACCCGGCCAACTGGGGCAACACTAGCGTGCCCAAGTGGCAAATTGGTCTGTCGCCGCGCGTACCGCTGGACTTGCGACTGGATGTGGGAACGGGCTCGGTTGACTTTGACCTGAGTGACCTGACTTTGCAAGATTTAAATGTGGACGGCGGCGCCGGCAGCATCGAAATGTCTTTGCCGGATGGCGACTTTGACACGGCCTTTAACGTGGGTGCAGGCTCGGCCACGATGACTTTGGGCGAAAACGGCCGTCAGCAAATTGAAATCGACGGCGGGGCGGGCAGCCTGACCATTCACCTGCCAGCCGGGCGGGAAGCGCGTATTACGGTGGACGGCGGCCTTGGCAGCTTCAGCGTAGACGGTCGTCGCTTCACCCATGTCAGCGGCGACAACAACAACGACGGCGTTTGGGAAACAGCCGGTTACCAAAACGCCGCCAGCCCACTGGATCTGATCATTGATGTGGGGGCTGGCAGTGTAAGTGTAAACACGCAGTAAGAGGGGCTGGCGGATGGCGAGCAGCGGGTAGCAGTATCCGCTGCTCGCCGCCCGGCCTTTATGCTTCTTGGGCCAGGGTTTTCATGTGCGCCAGAATGGCGCTTATCCCGTTCAGACGCTGCCCGCTGAGCACGTCCTGCAGGCCCATTTGCAGATAAAAATCGTCGGGCACGGCCGTTACCTCGGCGGGCGTGGTGTTGTCCAGGCCTTCTTGCAGCACGGACGCAAAGCCGCGCACAGTGGGTGACTCGGGGGGAATGTCGAAGTAGAAGTGGAGACGGCCGTTATCTTGTTGGGCATACACAAATACCGGCGTCATACATTCGTTGACCTGATCTAGATTGGCACGCTCCGCCTCTAACCAGTCAGGCAGTGCCGGCATTTTCTCGGCAAACTGCAGAAGATACTCCAGTTTCTCCCGGCCCACACAGTAACTAAAATCCTCAACAATTTCTTGCAGCCGCTCTGGTAAATCAGCCATTTTGTCTTCCTCGAATAGTCAAATTCTTTTATATGTATGGCCCATTGTACGGAAAACGAAGCCGCCACGCACAAATTTTTTGCTAAAACTCATCCCATGCAACGACCCTTTAAAAACGAAAAACCGGACAGGGGGTGTCCGGTTCTTCGCCAAGGGAAAGGATGTTGCTCCGAGGAAGAAGAGAGAAGAGAAGTTTTTACAATCAAGAGGATTTGTGCCAACTGGTAAGAATCATACCCCCGGTAAGTTAACAGTCGTTTAACTGTTTGTTACCAGTTTGCTAAGATTTGGTAAACATCCGATCACTTTCCTGGAATCGCAGCCCGATCATAATAGGCTAAAGTGGCCAGCATCCCGGCCAGGTTTTGTCTCCAGTCTGTGGCTGAATGGGTCGTCAGCTCCACCGTCATAGAGGTGATGCCCTGTGCTACCAGCCAATCGCTGGCGTCGCCGGTCACCGGATAGCTGGTGAACGCTTCATAAATGGGATAGCCGCCGGCCAGGCCATATACCTCGGCCAGATCATATGCCGGCTGGTAGGTTTGCGGACAGCCAGCCGCAAAAACGCCGTTTAGAGCGCTGTGCCAGAAAATAACTGCCTCTGGCTGCAAGGCCAGCAGATAATCACGCAGAGCAACGTTTTCCGGCTCGGAAAACGGCCGTTCCCCACCACTCACCCACTGGTCCCGCCACAATCCATTGGCCTGCCAGTTACAATCCCAGTTGCGATTCAGGTCCACATTGTTGCCGTTAAATCGTCCGGCCACCGTGTCGCTGATGACGGCCGTGAGAGCAAAACGGCCGTCGCTGCCCGTCACCAGGAACTGCCCATCCGGGTTGGCCGAAGGAATGATGTGCAGGGTAAGGGAATCAGGGATCTGGTCCAGATTGGCCTGGAAGTAATCGATGGCCTCGTAAGCCAGGGAAATGGTATTCCACTCATAGCCGCCATGCATGCCGCCCACAAACACGACGTGCCGGGGACCGTTTTTGAACTGGTAGTCGACGATGGGCCGCGCCTGGCTGGAAAGCCCTACAGTCTGCGTGATGGCGTTGGCCGCCGTGGTGGCTGTCGCCGGCGGCGTGTCGGTGGGCCGGGGCGTGGCCGACGGCCGTTGAATGACCGGCGTGCTGCTGGGCACGGCCGTGGGCGTGACTGTGGGCGTGAGGGTGAAGGTAGCCGTAGGCCGCGGGGTAAACGTCTGCACAGAAACGGCCGTGGCCATGCGCGTCGGTAGAGGAGGTTCGGCCGTACGGCAGCCCATCAACAAAAAGAACAGGCCGCCTAGCACAAGGAACAAAAACAAGCGCGAATGTAGCTGTCGTGTCATGGTCAATGCTGCAGTGCTGCTTAGGAACCGCCAAAATCGCGCAAAACGGCCCGGATCCCATCCAGATTATCCCCCCAATCTACCGTTTCGTAATCCGGTAAAATGACGGCAATAGCCGGAATGTTCTGGCCGTCCAGCCAATTTGTGCCGTCGCCGTTCAGGGTTTGATTGGTGAGATTTTCAAAATCGGCGATGGGGTAGCCGGCGGCGATGCCGTAGGATTGGGCCAGCGGCACCGAAACCCGGCTCGGTCCCGCGCACGCGCCCGGCGACGACAGACCGTTGGGAGTGCGGGCCTCCCAAAACACAACGGCCGTGGCCTCTACGTCCTGAATAAATTCGGCCAACGCTTGGGTCTCCGGCTCAGAAAAGGCCGCCGATCCGCCAATCCCCGGCACCGTGCTGCCCCGGAAAGCGGCGTCCTTCACCCAGCGGCAGTCCCAATTGCGGTTGAGATCGACCCGGTTGGCGTTCAAACGGCCGTCCAACTCCCCCACCACCGCTGGGCTGTCCGGGTTGGCATTGGCGATGATGTACAGCGTTGCTTCCGGCGGGATTTCCTGGAAATTCGTGGAGAAGTAGTTAACGGCCGTCTGGGCTAGAGAAACAGTACTGGGCGCGGCCCCGGCATGCAGGCCGCCAATCAACACCACAGCCTTTGGCCCGCCACCGATGCGCACCGCGTCGATGGGCCGGTTCTGCACCGAAAACCCAATGGTGATGGTTTCCGGCCCCATGTCGGGTGTAGGGGTGGGCGGCACGGCCGTGTCTGTAGGCGCCGCTTCCGTCGCCGACGGCAAGGTGGCGGGCAGCACCGTATTCGTGGGCGGCGGAGCCAGCGTCGAAGTCGCCACAGCATCCCCTTCATCCCCGGTCGGTTCTGGTAAAGGCGTGTCGGTTGGGTTTTCCGGAACGATGATGCCCGGCACGGCGGTTGGCGTCGCCGCGGTAACGGCCGTGCCACCGGCCGCGCCCAACGAACGCAGCGCCACATAGCCCCCCCCGCCCAACAGCAAAAGCAGGACTGCCACCACGGCGCCAATCACCCACAGCTTGCCCCCGCCCCCTTTGCGCGGCACAGTCGAGCCTGTAGCCGGCGGCAGTGCGCCCGGCGGCACAATTTTGGAGGTGCTGATGGTGTATTGGTTCATCGGATGCGGCCGCCAGGCGCCGGAAGTGGAAATCCGTCCCGGCCCGCCTTCCGCTTCGATGGCCTGGTCGATGGCGTTGATCATATCCGCCGCCGACTGGAAACGGCTCATCGGCGTTTTTTGCATAGCCGCCTGCACCACATAGCGGGTGTGGGGCGTCAGATCCTGGCGAATTTGTTCCAGGGGAACCGGCTCTTCGTAGACGTGCATGTGCAGGACGGCCAGCGGATCGTCGGCTTCAAACGGCCGTTTCCCGGCCAGCATCTCATACAAAATCACGCCCAGGGAATACAGATCGGAACGGCCGTCCAGCCTGTCGCCCCGCGCCTGCTCCGGTGACATATAGTTTGGCGTGCCGATGAGGGTGCCGGTCTGCGTCAACTTGGGCGCGCTTTGCACCGCCGCAATGCCCAGGTCCACCAGCACCGGCGTGCCATCGGGCCGCAGCAAAATGTTGCTCGGCTTGATGTCGCGATGCACAATGCCCGCCGCGTGCGCCACCCGCAACGCATCGGCCATCTGGCGCACAATTGCCAGGGCCTGCGTGGTGGGCAGCAGTTCGCCGCGGCGCGAGAGCAGTTCCAGCGTATCGCGCAAGGAGCCGCCCTCGATAAAGGGCATGGCGATGTACGGTTGTTGGTTTGGCGTCAGGCCAATGCCATACACCTGAATGATGTTCGGATGTTCCAGTTGGGCCACTGTCTGCGCTTCACGGCGAAAGCGCTGCACAAACTGCGTGTCGGCCGAAAGCTGAGCCAGCATTACCTTCAGGGCGACCTTGCGCTGCAGGTTGACGTCGAAAGCCTGATAGACGTCGGCCATGCCGCCGCGGGCGATGTGGGTTCTGATTTCGTATGGTCCAATTTGCTGACCGATGAGTTGTTTAGGATCTATTGTCATGGCCTTAAAAGTTTACCCCTGCACGGCTTGCGTTTCATCTTGCGTTACGGCCGTTTTCTTCGCCATTCCTGGCTTACTCTGTCGTGAATTGGGAGGTTGTGTGCCACAGTTGGCGGCCCAGATGGGCATCTTGCGACATGATCAACCCCCACCCTTCATCCCCCGAGGTTAAACTGGTTACGTCGTAGCCGTAACGCCACTTGTCCTGCATAAAATCCAGCGGGGAGGCGCTGGTACGCTGCCAGAGCTGCTGCCCCAGGCCGCTGTTTTCCGACATGATCACGGCCCACACCCCCTCACCATAGGCCAGGCTGGTTACGTCGTAACCGTTGGCCCAGTTTTCTTCGATAAACGGCCGTGGCGAATCACTCGTCAGGCGCCACAACTGTCGCCCTAAATCGCTGCTCTCCGACATAACGACAGCCCAGGCGCCATCGCCATAAGCCAGACTGGTCACGTCATAGCCTTTTTGCCACTGTTCCTCAATGTAGCTTTTGGGAGAATCGGACGTGCGATACCACAGCTGCTGCCCTAACCCGGCCTCTGTGGACAGCACCACCACCCAACGGCCGTTCCCATAAGCCAGGTCCGTCACCTCAAAGCCTTGCGACCACAACTCTTCTATTTTAGGCAGAGGCGAATCGGCAGCAGCGTGCCAGGTCTGACGGCCGTAGCCCGCTCCATCCGACAACACCACGCCCCACTGTCCCGGCCGGTAAGCTAGGCTGGTCACGTCGTAACCATCTTGCCACGCCTGCTGGATGAACTGGCCCAAGGGTTGAGATGTCTCTGCAGACGCTGGCCCAGTGGCGGCAGATGGCGGCTGGCTCGCACCGCCGCGACCCCACAACAACCAGCCGCCACCCAACAAAACGAGCGCCACCGCCGCCAGCCCAAACCAGGGCCATGCCCGCCGGCGGCGCGCAGAAGCAGCGGGCGGCAGTTCAGGCTCGGCAGCGGGCTGCCGGGCAATTTCGGTCATAGGCGCCAGTGGGCCGGTTGTGGAGGCGGGCGCCGGTTCCCGGCTGACCGGGATCGCGGCCGGGATGGCATTGGCGACGGCCGTTTTCATTTCAATCTGGGTCATCTCTGGGTCATCCGGCAGCAGCACTTCCGTTTTCTCGGACAGAGCAGCGGCCGGTTCAACCAACGTGGGGGGCTCCAGCTCGGGCGCCGGCGGCGTTTCTGTGTGGGCAATTTCCTCCACCACGGCAGCCATGCGGGCCGCCGTCCTATACCGATCTTCACGCGATTTGGCCATAGCCTGCGCGATTACCGCTTCGCACTGCGGCGGTAAATCCTGCCGGAATTCCAGAATGTTGGGCACGGGATTGAGCACGTGGGCCATCAACTGCTGCACGGGCGTGTCGGCTTTATAGGGCAAATCGCCCGTCAGCATTTGGAAAAGGATGACACCCAGGGTGTAGATGTCGGAACGGCCGTCCAATCCTCCACCGCCCTGCACCTGCTCCGGACTCATGTAAGCCGGCGTGCCGATGAACGCGTCCCCTGTCAGCGTCAGGGTGGCCTCCATCAGCTTGGCGATGCCAAAATCGGCCAGGAAAGCATTGCCCTCATTGTCGAACAAAATGTTGCCGGGCTTTAAATCGCGGTGTACCACCCCATGGCTATGCGAATAGTCCAGGGCATCTGCCAGGCGCTTGAGGATGGGAGCAACGGCCGTTAGGGGCAGCGGGCCGTTCGTCAGTCTGTCCGCCAGAGAACCGCCGGACATGTAGCGCATTACCAGGTATGGCTGGCCCATATGCTCGCCAAAATCGTAAACAGGCACGATGGCGTAATGTTCTAAGCGGGCGATGGTGCGGGCTTCCCGGCTGAAGCGTTCCTGGAAAGTCGGCTCGTGGAGGTATTCGTGCGGCAGCACTTTTAAGGCCACCTGCCGCTCAAAGCGGGGATCATAGGCCAGGTAAACGCTGGCGTTCCCACCCCTACCCAACAGCCGCATAATCTCGTAACGGCCAAACACTCGGGAATTCGTCATCGGATCATCCTCCCTCTTATAAATCAGGGCGGCGGGCAGGCATCTCCCGGCGCTAACTCGCGGATCTGATCCAGAAATACCCAACCGTTGACTGCCGGATCGGTTTCGGATTGGACGCGCACAAAATCCCTGGTGTTGGCACAGTCACCGGGGATGGGCAGCAACTGTGCGCCGCCTTCCAGCAGCACGACGACATTGCCGGTCACCAGCGCGTCATTGGCCACGGCCGTCTGACATCCGCCAGGCTGCATCGCGGTATCGGGCCAGACAAACAACTGCCCCGGCGTGACAACGCAGGCGAGAGGCGGTGGCAGCGTCGGCGTAGCCGATGGCGCCAGGGTCGCCGTCAGGGTGGCTGTGATGGTGGGGGAAGCTGTGGGGCGCAGCGTGGACGTGGGCAAGGGGGCAGTAGGCGTAACGGCCGTGGCCGTTGTTCCCACGCCTGGCACTTCCGCGGGCGCGCCATCCGCGGGCGCGCCATCTCCCGGTGTGGCTGTCGCCGCGGTTGAGGGTCCGTCCGGCGCCCGCGTCATCAACCACACACCGCCCAGCACCCCCACACCGGCAAGCACCACCACCCCGATCAGCAGGATGAGCCACAGGGGCACCGGGCGTCCACCGCCGGGCGGCACAGCGCCCGCCGCCGGTCCGGTCAGAGCGCGCTGCACGACCACGGCCGTTATGTTATCCGCTGCCTGGGCGGCTATGGCCGCCTCCACCAGCGCTTTGGCCGCCGCGGGAGCCGACCTCTCGGCGATTAACTCGTACAACTGCTCCGGAGGCAGGGCATCATACAGCCCATCCGAGCAAAGGAGAAGCGCCGACTGCGGGCCAAAGGGCTGCGGTGCGGTGAGATGCACGTCTACCTCTTCGCGGTTGCCCAGCGCCTGGGTAACGACGTTGCGAAACTCATGTTTCTCGGCCAGCTCCGGAGTGATGAGCCCGGCATCAACCTGGTTTTGCACCCAGGTGTCGTCGCGGGTTAACGGCCGTAATTTGCGCCCGTCCACCAGATAGGCGCGCGCGTCACCCACGTGGGCCACCGTCACCTCTCCGGCGTCGACGACCGCCGCCACCACGGTGGACCCCATGCGCGCTTCCCGTTTTTCGGCGTCCTCAAAGACGGCCAGATTGGCCTCCTGCACGGCTTCTTCCAGGGCGGCAGGGACTGAACGGCCGTGCTGCCGGGCGCGATAGAAAACATCGGATAAAACGGCCGTGACCATTCGCGCCGCCTCCGCACCATGTTCCTGCCCACCCACCCCATCGGCGACGACGTAAAGCGCGCCCAACTCCGTCGGCGTAGCCCGGTCCGGGATCCAAAATGCGTCCTGATTCGCCGGGCGGGTCGGTCCCTGATCGGTAACGCCGCCTACCAAACGTGGATCATAATTTTTGTTTGTTTGTGTACCCATAAGTTTTATTGTTTTACTGTATTGACTTAAAGACGAAGGTGAAGCGGCCAATTTGCAAACGGTCGCCGCTTCTGAGGACTGCGTGAATAATGTCACGGCCGTTCACCTGCAGGCCGTACTGAGCGGTAGTGGCAAAGAGGGCAAACTTCTTATCTTCCCAGCTAATCCGCGCGTGATGCGCCGCCACGGACGGATCGCGCAAAATAATGTCACAGTCGGGCGCGCTGCCCAGCGTCGTCCGCGCTGCCAGACGATGCTCCAACCCGGCGTTCAGGTCCACCAAAAAGGCCAACGCTATCGTACCATCGTTTGGCGCTAAAATTTCGGTGCGGGGAAAATCGGCGGCACTGCTGGCTGCCGAGGGCGCTGTTTGCGTGTCCAGCGTGGGCAAATCTGCGGGCCAGCCTTCGCCCTGTAGACCTGGCGGCTGGAGAACCAACGGCCGTTCATCGTCCACTATGGTCGAGGCGGAAACCAGGGGCAGCGGATCGGGCTGCTTCATCATGACAACGGCTTCGGACGGACGGCGGGCGCCGGTGCGGGCCACCGGCGCGGAGGCCACGGCCGTTGGCTGCCGCGAGGCAGCGGATCGGCTCTTGACCAACCAGAAAACCGCCAGCCCACCCAATCCAAGCACGCCAGCAGCCAGCACACCCGCCAAAAGGCTGTTTTGGGCGATCTGGCAGGCCAGCGGACAGGCGTGGACAAAGACGGCCGTTTCGTACACGCCCACGTGCGGCGGATTGGCGGCGTCAACTATTTCGATCAGCAGCGTGTGGGTCTGGCCTGGCGCCAGATCGCTCGTATCCCAACTAAAGGTCCAGGGCGCGGTGCTGGCCGTGAAAACGGCCGTTTGCCCACCATCGACATAGTAGTTGACAGCGGTAATCTCGTTCCGGGCCACCACATCGGGCTGCAAAGTGACCCGCCCGCGCACCCAATCCAGGTCTGGCAGGGCCGCCGGTTCCGGCACGAAAGCCGTCACGCCGCGCACGGCCGGGATGAGGGGAAAGCGGGCCATGAACTGAGCAGTCGAAACGGCCGTGCCTTGCGGCGTCTGCACCGTCAATTCCAGCGGATGCACGCCGCCGTCAGCCGGCAAATTGGCCGTGAACCGCAGGCTGTATACCTGCCGCAGCTGCCCGGTAACGGCCCTGAAAGCAGCCCGCAGCGCCTCTGCCGAGTCGGCGGGCACAAACGTGCCGCCGGTCTGCGCGGCCACTGTTGCCAGCGCCGTATGCGGCGACTCCGCGCCCAGCCCGATAGCAAACACAGGGACGCCAAGGCGTTGGGCTTCGGCGACGGCCGTTTCCGCGCCACGGTCCGCGCCGCCGGCGCTGAGCAAAATAACAGCCCGCCGCTTGTGGGCCGCCTGGCCGGCTGCCAGGCGCAGGCCTTTTTGCACCGCGTCCGCCCAGTCGGCATTGCCGGCGGCGGTCTGGGCATTCAGCAGATTGATCAAAGCGCCTTCGTCGTTGGTAAAGCCGAGATCAGCCGCCGGATCCAGATCGAGATTTACGGGGCTGGAAAAGGGCAGCAGGGCCGATTCGTCGGTTTGCTCCAGCAGGTCGTAGAGGGCGGGAACGGCCGTTTTCACCTGATCCAGATACGGCTGCATGGCGGCGCTGGTGTCCAGCAGCAGCGCCACCGAAATGGGCTGCTCTGCCGCGGCGTAAGGCTCCATAATCAGGTCAGATACGGCATCGCCGGCGACACGTAGTTGAAAGGCATCGGGCGCTAAGCCGGCCAGCGGCGCACCGGATGGGCCGAAGGGTGTCACCGCGACGCGCATTGCCGGGTAGTCGGCGTCGGCAACCTGCGGTGTTTCGTCACCGTCCAGGGCCAGCCAATGCAGGGTCAATGGCCCCGCCGGCTGCTGACCGGCCACTGCCGGGGGCGCCGTTAGCCGCAGTCCAAGCAAACCGCCCAACAGCACTAAAGTGCGCCAAAAATTAAATCGAGACAGGTTCATTGTTCCGGGGCGACAATCATCATGTGGAAAACCGTGCGGCCCAGTTTAATTTGCATGGTATCCTGCAAAACGGCCGTTTCCACGCGCTGCCAACTATACCCAACCGCTTCTTTCAGGTAGACACCGTTGGTGCTCTGTAAATCATGCAGCATAAACTGGCCGTCATCCCAGACGACGGTGGCATGCACGGCCGAAACGGCACTATCCTCCAGAACGATATCATTGGTGGGATGGCGGCCGATGTTGGTGCGGTTGAACAGACGGTACTGCGAACCAGCCAGCTCCCCATCACGAATGATTAACCAGGCCAGGATGGTGGGCTGGTCGGCCAATATCTCTGTTTTTTCGATGGGCAGGTCAACGGCCGTGTCGGGCAGTTGCATTTCGGTGGGCGGCACGGCCGTTTCGCCGGCAGGCGCTTTGCTCCGGGCGTCGGTGAGATTCCAATCGATCGGCGTTTGCGCCAGGGAGTCGGCCGTTGGCCTGGGGCGAGCAGATACCGGTGTCGGCTCCGCCTCATCGAGGATGGTGGCCAGGGCAGGACGCGGCGGCTCCTCGAAGGCCTGGAAGGTTTGCGGGGCAAACGGCGGCGGTCCAGCAGCGGCCGGCGAAGCGGTAACGACCGTGCGCCGCGGCCACACAATCGACAGCACGCCGCCGCCCAGAATTAAAAGCAGACCCAGCAGCGTCAACCATAAGCCCGGTTCATAGCTCACCGTCACCAGCGGATCAGCCTCCGATTGATAGTTGAACCAGCGCCAGAGCAGCACCAGCAGGCCCAAAGCTGCGGCGGCTGCCGTTACAAAGCCGGACGGCCGTTCCCAATCCCTTTTGATAAAGGCCAAGCCCGTCCCCAGCAGTGCAATGAGGGCCACAAGCGGCACACTGAACAGCGCCGTGTCGCCCGGCAGAGCGGCCACGCCTGTCGTTATGCCCCTGGCCAGCTCGTAACCAGAAAACTGGCCCAGCGGCTGGCCGCTGCACGAGACGGTGACCCAGGGCAGAAAAAAGAACAACAAAACCAATACAGCGACCGGACCCGTGATAAATTTTCCACGCATCTCCACCTCCCAAAAATCGCCAGGAGACCTCATGAACGACGGCACATCTGCCGCCGGTAAAATGTTCAGAACCTGCACAGCCATCGCCGGTTATGGCAGTGGTCTGTGACCTATTTTAAGATGCCAGCACCTGAATGTGTGCAGCAGCGTCTTCTTCGGCGGCGGCATAGGCTTCGCCAAGCTGCCGCGTCACCAGGTGAGCGTCATCCAGCGCGGCTGCCAGGCGGCGCAAGGCAGGCAGCACGTCGTGGGCCATTTCGGCGTAAAAGCGACCGGCGGCCTCTCCCAGCCAGCCATCTACCTGTAAATCGTCTGTCCGCTGCTGCAGCAACGCCAGCAGGCCATGAATCTCATCCGCCTGGGAGCGAAACTTCAGTCCCGCGTTCTGCAAGAGTTCGTAATCCACCTGCAGAACGATCGAGGAAGGGCGGTTGTTTAGCGACATTCTGCCTCTCAGACCTGGTATTGAAACACTAGGACGATGCTGCTGCCGCCCAGGTGGATGCGGCTGCCGGGTTGTAACGGCCGTTTCCCCGTCACCGGCGCGCCATCCATATACGTCGGGTTATGGGGCGAGAGACTTTCCAGGAAGTACTGCCCGTCGCGCTCGGTGATCTGGGCATGGCGGCGCGATACGCGGCGGCTGTTGGGCAGCGGCGACACGTCCACGGCCAGCATGCGATTGAGAGCCGGGTCGCTGTGCGGCCGGCCAATCACCGCCGGCTGCCAGTCGATGGGAAAAACCATGCCGGACTGTTCCTCGCGCAAAACGGCCGTGCGATTGCCGCTAATTACCAGACGACCGGGCGTGCGCGCCGCCTGCACCCAACCAAAAACCAGTTCATCATGGTCGGCTACGCCCTGCTCTACCAGCGTCTGGTTGGGATCCAGCAGCCGGTTGCCCTCTTTGAGATATAAGGCATACGATTGGGCCGCGCTTTTTTCCAGGCCGTCAAACTCGCGCACCACTTCGTCAACCAGGCCGCGTACCGGCAGCGTGCGCAGCACAGATGCCCGCTGGCCGGTTTCGTCAAACACGTCGATGGTCACTTCCACGTAATCGTTCATGGTTTCCTTGGTAATTTTTAATGGGTGAATGGATGAATTGTTGAATGGTTAATGGAAGAAGGGGAGCATTGCGTTGTTAACCATTCAGCAATTAAACAATTCAACCCTTAACCGGTTACTCGCCCTCTTCCGGCAAAGTGATCAGTTTCATTTCGACGGCCATGTTGAGCATGTCGACGTCGCTCAGCATATCCAGCAGGGTATCGGACATGGCCCGCTTGGTTTTTAGCTCGTGGCGGACGAAGGCCATGTCGACGTTTTCGGGCACGGCCGTGCGCACGGCAGAGCGCTCCGGGCGCGCCGTGATGATGGGGCGCGCTTCCGACACGGCCGTCGCCGGGACGGCCGTGTCGCCATCCTTTGGCGGTGCTGCCGGCACGGCTTCTGCCGGGGCAGCCAGGCTGGACCACTGATTTTTCTGGCCGGGATAGCGGTCGCAGACGGCCGTTACCCAGTGGTCCAGAATGCTTTCGATTTTCTCGTCGTCGTCATAGGGCGTCGCGATTTGCAGCATGGTGGTGCGGCCGGAGCGCACGGCAAAACCCCGTCCCAAAGGCAGGTCGGCCTGGGCCAGACCACGGGGGACACGGCCGTTCAACGCCTGCACGGTATCGGCTGTTTGCAGAGCCAGCCCAAAACGCGGCACCAAAAGCTGCTTGCGCAGCTCCTCCGGAGCGCGGGCAATGCCCGGCGAACCGGCAGCGACGAAATGTAGGCCGTCGGTGCCGTATTCGCGGGCCAGCGTGCCCAGCGCGGGCAAAATCTGGCGCTGCTGCACAGCATCTTCGCTAAAGCTGTCGTAGTTGTCGATGAGGACAAAAATCGGCCGTTTACGGCCGTCGGCGAAAGCCGCGCATTCCGCTTCCAGATTGGCCACAAAAGTTTCCAACTGGTCGGCCCCGGCAAGTACGTCTACCACGTGCGGCAGTTCATCCAGCGTGCGCCGGCCGCCATACTTAAACATTTTTTGCTGGAAGTCGGCCAGGACGATGAGCACTTCGTCGGGCGTATAGCTGTGGGCCAGAGATAACACCAGGCTGCGCACGGTGGTCGTTTTGCCGGAACTGGGCGGGCCAATGATCAGGCAGTGCGGCCCCTGCCCTGGCATGTCGAACAACCACGGCTCCAGGGTCAGGTCGTCGATGCCCAGGATGGGCTGGACGCGGCGGCGCACGGCCGGCGTGCGGACCGGCGGCTCCGGCAGGATGCTTTTGAGCAGGACGCGGTTGGCCAGGGTGTTGATGGGGGACGGCCGTTTCTCCTTCGGAATGTCCCGGCCAAACTCCTGCATCGCCTGCACCAGAATCAACAACTTTTGCGTTTCGTCCAGGTCGCGCCCTTCGCCCGGCAGGCCAACGGGCAGCGCCGTCTGAAATTCCAGCGCTCGCCGGTCATGCTTGATGAAGCCGCGGCCGGGAATGTCGTCAATCGCCCGCGCGCCGCGCCCCACAATGCCCGAATATTCGGTGGGATCAGACAGCTTCAGGGCCATGCGCTCGGTGAAGAGGCTGTAGAGCTTGCCGCCTAACGATCCGGGCAGTTCGGCCGAGGCGACAAAGTGGATGCCGTAGGCGCGCGATTCGCGCACCAGGCCAATCAATACCGGCATCAGGTTCTCAAAGCTTTCGCGAAATTCGGCGAAGTTGTCGATGGCGACGAGCATGGCCGGGATCGCGGCATCGGGATTGGCGAAGTTGTAACGGTACAGGTCGTCGGCCCCGGCGTCGCTGAGCACGGTCTTGCGCCGGTTGAGTTCCTGATCAAGTTTGCGCAGCAGGCGGGTCACCTTCTCCTCTTCGTCCGGGGTAATAATCTGGCCGACGTGGGGCAGATCGCGCAGCACGCTCATTTGCCGGCCGCCAAAATCCAGGATGTAGACGTGAAGTTCGGCCGGCGAATGGGTGGCTGCCAGCGAGGCCACCAGCGTGCGCAAAAAGGTCGTTTTGCCCCAGCCGGATGCGCCAAAGATGACGGCGTGGCCGCGCCGAAAATCGACAACCAGCGGCAGCTGTTCAGAGTTGTAGGGATTGTCGACCAGGCCGACGATGGCGCGCATGGCCCGTTCGGCCCAATCGATGCCCAACCAGGCGTTTTCGTCGTTCATCCACAGGGACACGGCCGTGTTCAGCGGCACGGGTGGCAGGCTGTCTTCGCCGGGAACGGCCGTGTCGCCGTTGCTTTCCGGCGGCGCGGGCGAAACGCCGGGCAGCTGCATCAACTTCAGGCCGGCCGGATTGATATAGGTGGCATCGATAGGCGTTTGCAGTGACATGCTGGTGGGCAGAAAGTCGGGCCAGGGGGTGCGCTGCGGCAGGGACTGCTCCTTGGCCAGGTCTTCCATCATGTCCACCATCATTTCAAACACTTTGGGCAGTTCTTCTACGCTCTCCTCAGCGGCCCGTTTCTGACGGCCGTGCCAGATGACGTTGGGCTTTTTCTTCTCTCGCCCGCCGCGATACTCCGAGCCGGTCCAGGCCACCTGGAGCATCTCGATGTTTTCGTTGCCCACCTGGAGGTAGCCGCGTCCCGGAATGCCGGTGGGCAGATAGGCGGCGTCCGGACGGCGCAGCACTTCCGAACTTTCCTCGCGGGTCTCCACGCGCAGGGCGATGCGGAATTTAATGTTGGCGCGCATCTGGTCGGTGACACCGGTGGGGCGCTGCGCCGCCAGGATCAAGGTCACGCCCAGCGCCCGGCCCAGGCGGGTGATGGAGTTCAACTGCGCCTTGTACTCCGGATTCTCGGCGATCATTTCGGCAAATTCGTCGATGAAGACAAAAAGGTGGGGATAAGGCGCGGTGTGGTACTCCTTGTCTTTGATGACCACGGCACGGCCGTAGGGCGGCACGTGCAACTTCTGCTGGCGGTAGTGGACGATGTGCTTGGAATCAGTGGCCACGTTGATGGCCTGCCGCCGGTTCAGTTCGGCGGTGATGGCGGCAAACATGCGCTCCACAGCCGAGCCGCGCAGGTTGGTGACGATGTCTACGCAGTGCGGCAGGGTGCGGAACGGTTCAAACGCCGCCCCGCCCTTAAAGTCCACCAGCACAAAATTGACGATAGTGGGATCGTAGTTTAGAGCCAGGCCCAAAATCATGGTCATGAGCAGTTCGGATTTACCGGAGCCGGTGCTGCCAGCGATGAGGCCGTGCACGCCGTCGGCGTCGGCGGAGAATTTGAGCCGCCGCACGTCGCCGCCGGAGAGCATGCCCAGGGCCACTTTGAGCCAGTCGGCGTGATCTGGCTGCCTGTTGGTGCGCCAGTTTTCCAGGGTGAGCTGGCGCAGCTCTTCGGCGGTGGACACGCCCAGCATGTCCATCATCAGCACGCCATTGGGCAGGTCGGCGCCGTAGCTTTTGCGCACCTGCAGCGGTTCCAACTGGCGGGCCAGGCGTTCCAGCGCCTCCTGGTCATCGATGAAATCGGCCTGGCCAATATAGCGCGGCGTGTTAACGCCCACCTCGGCGTAGCGGAAGCCGATTCGGAACGGCCGTGTCTGGTTCAAATCTGCCTCATCCTGAGCAACCGTCACCTCGATGATCGATCGGCAGCCACTGGGCACTTTGCCGATTTCCGGCGCCAGGAAGAGGATGGCAGCGCCCAAACGCGGGCCTTCCTGCAGCAGCAGCGAAATGCCGGGGTCCATTTCCAGGTCACGCAGGGCGGAGTCATCGGGCAAGTCGGCCAGCATATCAACAACGACGAGCAGGAATGGCAGGGTGACGTCCACGTTGTTATCGGGGTCTTGCAAGCGAAGCTGGCGCTCGTCGAGGACATTGCGCAGGTTTTTGAGGAAGGTGTAGACCTTGCTGCGTTCTTTGTCGCCTTCGCGATCACGGCCGTCTTCAAAACAAATTGTTTCGTTGGGTTTGCCGCCCTGGGCACGCTGGGTGTGGGGCAGCGAATTGACCCAGCGCCAGTTTTTGCGCGCTTCTACGGTGCCCAGTACTTGCAGCCGCGCATCTGTGGGGGATTGGAAAACCGTGTAGTGGGCCAGCACGGCGCGCACAAAGGCATAAACGGCCGTGGCATCCTGCCCGGTAATACCGATGGAGTGCCGGGGAATCAGCTCGGCTTCGTCGCCCGCCTCGTCAGGGGCCGGCTGGCGCAGGGGAATGGTAATAGGCACTTCCCCGACAAACTGCGAATCCTCGGCCAGGCGCATGGCGTCGCGCATTTGCGGGTCGTCGAAGCTGCCGCCCTGCGTTAACTGATAGACCACGGTGGAAGGCAGGCTGCCCAGCCCCAGGCGCACCTCGCCAAAATCGGCATCGCCGGTACGCCGTTCCCACAGACGGTTAGCCAGGTGGCCGTTTTCGTGGGAAACGGCCGTGTGGTGAAAACGGCTGCTGGCTTCGGCGGCAATAGCCAGGGCAACGGCCGGTTCCGGGTAATTGTGGCGGTAAAACCGACGCTGCATGTCGTGACTGACGCTCATCTCGCGGCGCAGTTCCAGGAGCTGCTCGGCATAGGCGGCTTCTTTGACGCCCTTGTTTTGGCTGCTTTGGTGCCGGCTATATAGCGCATAGGCCACCGAAGCCACCACCGACACGCCCATCGGCAAGATGAACAACAGGCTTCTTCCCTGGCCAAACATGGCAATCAGTACATACCCTACGATGGTGAGCAGCGGCAGTCCAATCTGAATGAGAGACTGATTGGGTTCCTGATCTTCACCCGGTGGTGGGGGAATCTCGACTGTTTCTTGAGGCAGCTCCGGCTGGATTCGTGGCGGGCGCTCGATGTACTTTGGTTCAGACATGCACGGATCCTCCTTAAAATCGTGCCGCCACGCGAACGTGGCTAGGGAGAGACAAGCTCATTGTAACCTTGCGTGGTTAGAATAATCAACAGTTAAAACGAGATCTTTCGTAATTTTCACCGGCAAAGACTTGACAGCGCGTGCCAGGGAAAGTACCTTAAACACGAAGAACGGCCGTTATGCGGCCACTCCCAAACCCATAAACACGGGCAAACTGGCGGAGGAAAGTCCATTGAAGCAAATCTGTATCCACTGCGGTCGAAAATCCATTGGCGGTTCCCTGTGGTGCCAGGAAAGCTACTGCGCCATCGACAACATGGTCACTGTGTTCGATTACGGCGAGACCGTGGGCGACTTGAGCATCATCAAGCTGCTGACGGTGCTGCGCACCTCTGCCATCTACGAAGCCGAAAGACGGGGCCAGCGCGTGCTGCTTAAGGTTGCTCACCGCGGCTACCAGGAACGGCTCAAACGGGAAGCCGTCTTCCTGATGCAGCTGCAGCAAAACAAACAGTTTCACCCCATGCTGCCCCGGCTGCTGCCGGCGCACATCCAGGCAGACATCAACAAATACCCCTATGGCAAAACCGTATCGCACGAGCAAATCTTGTACTACACCATCTACAATTACGTCGATGGGGACTTTCTAACAGCCATCTTGCTAAAAAACCCACAGCCCTGGTATCAGCACGCCGGCTGGATCACCATCAGCCTGGCCGACGTTGTGACGCTGATGCATCAGAATCAGGTGCTGCACCTGTGCCTTTGCCCTGAAGTGGTCTTCGTCCGCTATGATCAAGAAGGCATTCCGCGCCCCGTGCTGATGGATCTGGGCGCTGTCACGGACCCGCAAAACGTGAGCCGCAATTGGAACCGGCGCTACGTGCCCGCGGCGTACGTTGCCCCAGAGTTGATCCGCAGGAGCGGCGGTTCTGTGGGGGCAGCCACGGATGTCTATGGGCTGGGACTGCTGCTGCATGAAATGCTGGCCGGGCAGCCCGCTTATGCTTACCGTCTGCGCGCCAACGAGGACATTTACCACGATGTCCTGGACAAGGAACCCACGCCCATGAATCGCGGTGATTTGCGCAATGTGCCGGAGATTACGGCGCGCAGCATTAGCAAGACATACCAGGAGCGCCAGCCAGATGTGGTATCGCTGGCGCAAGAGCTGTTGGCGACCTTCCCGCCCGTTCCTAAAGAGAAGAAAGCGCGGCGCATTAACTGGCGCACGGTGGCAATTGTGATTGCCACGGCGTTTGTGGTGACTTTGTTGATTGCCATGGCTCTGGCGCTGAGCGAAGCGGCAACGGCCGTTCTCTAGCCTGCTCATCTCCTCACCGCAAAAACAAACGCCGGTAAAAGTTGCTTACCGGCGTTTGTTCATCTTAGCGCCCTTGCGGGCCTGTACTTTTAATAGAAGCGCGTACTGCCCATCGCGTCACCGCGTTCGTACGCCCGGGCCGAAGCGGCCAGGTCACCGCCTATCTCCGTGCACTGCTCAGACAAACGCTCAATAACTGGCTTTAGCTGCGACAGATACCGTTCCACCGCCAGCCCGCCAACCAGACCGATAAACGCCGTCGCTTTTAATACCGTCATCAGGGCTTCCAGAGCCGCGGCAACGCTCTTCAAAATGTTTCCAATATCTTCAAAACGTCTGCCCATGGCTACCACTGCCGGGACATCCATAAATACTTCTTCACCAGCCATTAGTCACCTTCCTTCAATGCGTCTGCATGCTTGCTGCCTAATAAATATTCTGAAAAACACCGGCCAGATTGTCTACCAGACCCCGTGCCTGCCGGTCAGCCTGCTCCATCACGTCGGCGGCCCGGTTAATACTGGTGGTCAACGTACTGCAATGTTCAATCAGACGGTCGGAACCAGGGATGAAGAGGTTGGTACATTCGTTAACAAATGCATCGGCCCCCTTGCCGACCCAAATGCCGCTGGTGACCTGGCTGATCATTGCCTGAATGGGCGCGCGGACCGAATCTTGCAGAATGCTCATTTGCTGATTAATCTGACCAAGCACTTCGTTCAGGACCGAACGAGCGACGCGCAGGATGAGTTTTTTAAGAGACATTGTTTTTTACCTCACTGTTATCCATACAACCGGGTTGTATCCTGATCGGCGCTGCGCATATCGTCCAGCGCACCCAAGATGTCGCCTTGTAGTTCCAGGAATTTGTCGTGCAGGCGCTGCACGGCCGGATTCAAAACGCCGCGCAAGGCTTCGCTAAAAGCATCGCCTGCTTCGCCGCGCAAGCCGCCATTTTCCAACATGGTGGCGATCTGATTCACTTCAGACGTAAGGGCTTCGAGCGTTTGGGCGCCCTGGGCAAAAGCCTGGGCCATGTCTTCCATCTGCCCATAGTCCATCTTAATTATGTCAACCATGATTCTCTCCTTATCGTTGTTTAAACGCTGACGCTAAACAACCTGGAAACTGTTGCCGGCTTCTTCTTCTGCCTGGTTCAAGGTTTCGGCCACTTTTTTCGTTACCGTGCCAGCATCGTCCAGGGCATGGCGCAGGCGATGGATGGCCGGCACGACTTCGTTTTCCATTTCTGCAAAAAAGGCTTTTGAGCCGCGGCCTTCCCAGGAATTTTGCAGCCGGTCCATGCGGTGGCGGATGTTTTGTAAGGTTTGCTGGATTTCGTCGCTTTGCTGCGAGAAACGACGAGACACCTGTTCGAGAATATCGTAATCAGCTTCGAGTAAGTCTGCCATAGTTTTTTACCTCTCTTTACCAGATATGATTCTAACGACTGCGGACAAGGGGACAGGAAATAGATTCAGTTTTTCAATATGGGGCACTCTCCTTTACAATAAGGTTGAGGTTGGGACACGGCCGTTACTGCCTACCAACGGCCGTTTACCCCCTACGGATTTTGCTGACAATCTATGCGGTTGCTGCTTCTGTAATTAATTCACCAAGTAGATTTTTCCGGCTGAATCGATGAAGTCAGTGTAAAAAGGACCTCCCCGGTTGTCAATATCCAAATAATAAACTGTCCCAGACAATATTTTAACTATCCCGGCAACCCAAATGGAATTAAGCCCACAGTTACAAGCCGTCTATAAGCAAACCGCAGATGCCCTCAAAGGACGAGAACGCCGGTTGTTTATGGCTCAGGTCGTCAAAATGTTAGGTCCGGGCGGGCAGCGCCAGGCCGAGCGCGAGTTGGGTTGGAATCGCGGCACTATTCGCAAAGCCATGCGAGAGCTAGACAGCGGACAGTTGATTGAAGATCGCTTTTCTGAGCGAGGACGAAAAGGAGTAGAAGAAAAGTTACCCAACCTGTTAGGGGATATTCAAGCCATTTTGGATGGCCACGAAGAAACGGACCCCATTGCCAAACGTATCGGGTTAAGCACGCGCCAGGTCCGCCAGATGCTCATCGTCGAAAAAGGCTACCGTGACGAGGAACTGCCCACTCAAGAAACGGTTCGCTTGAAAATTAAAGGACTTGGCTACCAGTTCCGCCGCCGCGTTATGCGAAACCAGCCAACCAACCGCTGAGCTAAAGCCAGATTCAGGTCTTATTTAACCAATTTTTTAATTGTTCCGGGTAATTTTAGGCTGCCGGCTAGAACACCAACTCGAGTGTGGTGAACTTGCCCAGCTCAATTCGCGCCGGTCCGCTTAGGGGCAGCGGGCTGTCGGGGGGCAAGCGCTGCCCATTCACAAAGGTGCCATTGCTGGACTTTAAATCGATGAGGTAGTAACGGCCGTTTTCAAAGTTGATGCTGGCATGGCGGCGCGACACACGGCCGTCGCCCACAATATTCAGGTCACAGCCCTCCCGGCCCACCGTAAACGGAAAATGCGCCAGCGCCACCTCTTTATTTTGCAGCGATTGGTCAATGGTCTGCACGATGCGCAGGCGGGGCGCCGACAGTCGTTTGCTTCCGGTCGCAGCGACCTGCTCTTTCTCGGCCGGCGACATCTGATCGAACAGCATAGTATTGTGCAAAGCCTCCTGCTGCCCGGCCGACTTGACGCCTCGCCCCTGCAATACCGGCGTCCCCGTCACCAACTTTTCCTGCCGCGAGCGAAACATCAACCACCCTATGACCCCCAACACAATCAGCACAATCAGCAAGGTGATGTACCAGAACTGGGCCAACGCCTGGGAAAGGCGCGCCGCCAGACCAGGGGGCGCGGGCGGCGGCGGCGGTGTGTAGGTCACATCATTGTATTCGGCGTCAGCCACGGCCGTGCCCGATCCGTCGTTGGCCGTCAGCAAAATGGTGTAACTTCCCTGGCCGATCGTTTCCAGCGGCACTGTCAACATGCCGTTGGCGTCCAGCTGCAAATCGGCCGCGTGGAACTCCTCGATGCTGGTTTGCTCATTCACCAGACTGACTTCGTAGGATTGGATGGCCTGGCCGTTTTGCGCCTTGACTCCCACCAGCAGCAGGCCGCGCGCTTCATCCACGCGCACCGGCTCGATTCTGATCGCCACCGGGACAACCTCCACGTTGGGATCATAGCGGAAGGAGTGTTCCAGCAGAATAGTTTCGCCATCCGCATTTTTAACGGCCGTGCCGTCTGGCCCATCGGCCGTCACTTCGATGGCGTACTGGCGGCCAGGCTCCAAATCGGCCGTGTCCAGGTCTATGGGCAGCAGCGGGGCGATGTCGGTCGAAGTGTAGCGCGAAACCAGCACGCCATCTTCCAAAACGTTCACTTCCACCTGACCCACCTGCTCCGGGCTGGTAACTTCCAGAGTCAGGACCAGATTGCCGGCCTCGTCGGGACGCAGGCTGTCCAGCGCCAGTTCAACCGGTTCCGGGGGCCGGAAATAATCACGGCCGGCCGTAAACGTGAAGTTTTCAGTCAGCGAGCCACCGTCGCGCAAGTTGACGGTGAGCGTGGCTGAATGGTCGCCCTGGGTCGGGAATAACTGGGCGCTGGCCAGAAACTGGCTGCGCAAGCCTTCGATGATCTGGCGGAAGGAATCGGCCAGGGCTGCCTGATTGCCGATCGCCGCCAACCCGCCTGTTTCTCGGGCCAGATTGCGCAGCTCGGTTTCGTTCACGTTTTGGCCGCCAGATAGGCCAATGGTGTGAATGGGCACGTTGGCGTTGCGCATGGTGGCAAAATCGACCAATTCGCTGTAGGTGTGGCGGCTGCACGGGTTGCCTTCGCCGGCTACAAGTTCGTCACGGCCGTCGGTGAACACAATCACTGCGCGCCGGGCCTGGGGCAGAGTGCTGGTGGCCTGGTTAACGAGATCAACGGCCGTATAGGTCGCATCGTAGAGGCACGTGCCTTTGTTGTCCACCTGGACGCTGTTGATGGCGTCCTGCACGCGCGCCTGGTCGGCGGTGAAATCGCGCACCAGGTCAATATCTTCGTTAAAGCGGATGACGGCAAACTGCGCTTCCGGCGGTGCGCCGTCAATGGCCTGGCTGGCGGCCTGGCGCATGTCGTCGATGGCGCCGCCCATGCTGCCGCTGGCATCCAAGACGATCGCCACAAAGAAGGGGGTGTCTGGCTTGCTCACGGCCGCGTCGTAAATGGTGCTGTCACCCACAATCTGGATACTGGCAAAGTCGATGGCCGGATCGGCCAACGGCCGTCGCTCACCGTCCACCACCGTAAAAAAAACGTCCAACGCCAAGGACGCCGCGTCCGGCGTCTCCGTGACCTGGGGATAGTTGATGACCAGTTCGGCCGGCTCCTGCGCCCGAACCAGGCCGGCGGCCATAAAAATCAGTATGAGAAAGATGGCGGCGATTTGAAATGCTCTTTTCATTGCTGTTTTCTCCGGCAATGTTTGTTTGGTTCACCCATTCCTGGCCCGGCGCTCGGCCGATTAGGGCAACGATGGGCAGACTACCCGGTCACAAAATCTATTATACGCCATCAGCGGCGGCCTCGCAGGATTTTTTCACGGCCGTGTCTGGCTGGGAACTTGCTAAAAGGCCTGGCTGCGAATTTGGTAGGGGCGCTGAATGTTGCTATAGTTGCCGCCATGTTACGTCGAACCCTATGGGCGATCTTGATAGCCGCCTCTTTACTGGGAATGGGGAGCCTGGGCCGAGATACGGCCGTTGCCGCCCAATCGCCTACCACCGATATTCTGACATTGGTCAACGCCCTGCGCGCGTCTTATGGCCTGCCGCCGTTTGAATACAATCCTACGCTGGCGGTGGCGGCGCAAAACCACGCCAACTGGATGTCACAAACGGCCGTATACAGCCATACCGGCGCCGGCGGCTCCACGCCGCAAACCCGCGCCAACGCCGCCGGTTACCCCGGCTACGTCTCCGAGAACATTGTCGGCGGCACCAAGCTGACGCCGCAGCAAGGCGTCACCTGGTGGCGCAACAGCGCCGTCCACTTCAACACCATGATCTCCACGCGCTACACGCAAGCCGGCGTGGGCTTTGCCCAGGGCCACGATCAAAACTTTTACGTCCTGGTCGTCGGCCAGCCCGACGACGCGCCGGTCGCCACCACAGATCGCCAGGAAGAAGTGGCTTACGCCAACATTCCCTTTTTCGTGGAACCGATTGAAGTAAGCCCGCCGCGCGAGGATGGCTCGATCTGGCACACTGTGGGCGAAGGCCACACCCTCTGGGCAATCGCCGCCCGCTATGAAGTGTCGATTGCCGACATCATGCTTTATAACAACCTGACGGAGGACTCGACCATCCAACCCGGCGACGAACTGCTCATTCGTCTGGCGGAAGGGCAGGAACCGCCGCCCACGCCCACTCCTCCGGCTACCCATAAGGTGCAGCCGGGCGATTCGGCCTGGACCATTGCCGCCTGGTACAACCTGGACCTGGGCGAGCTGCTGTGGCTGAACAACATGCAAATCGACGATACCTTGCAGCCTGGCGAAGAGGTGAAGATCCGCCTGCTGCCGGGCGAAGAGCCGCCGCCCACGCCCACGCCGCAGTTAGCCCATATTGTGCAAAGCGGCGATACGCTGTGGGCCATTGCTTTGCGCTATGGCCTGTCGCTGGACCAGTTATTGACTTATAACAACATTACGGAGAGTAATTTGTTGGCCGTGGGCCAGGAGTTGTTGATCGTGCCGCCCACACCGCTGCCCACCCCGACCAGCGAACCGACTCTGACCATGACGCCGGAGGCCACGGCCGTTCCCACCATCCCTGCTCCCCCCACGTTTACGCCGCAACCCACGCCGGTGGCCCTCGCCGCCAATGTCCCTACGCCCACCCCTTCGGCAGACAGCAGCGGCGAAGACCTGGGCCAGATCATCGGCATTGGGGCGATGGCGCTGGCCTTAGGTCTGGTGTTGATTGCCGGAATCGGGTTTGTGTTCTGGCGGCGAGAATAAACGGGGAGTTACCGGCCGATTAAGTCGAGGGGATTCACGTTGGAGCCAATCCGCTTGTCGTAGACATTCAGATGGCTGTGATTGCCGCACCATTCACGGCCGTAACACAAATTGCCCTGCATATCCATCGTGTAACCGTGGTTGCTTTCTGTGCCCACGGGGTCGCCAGCCCGCAGCTTGTCACCAACCTGAACGGTATAGTCGCCGTGCATAAGGGTAATCAGGTAAATGTCGTTTTCGATGTTCAGCGTAGGATTGCCATATTCGTCGGTGTAGAGGGCCGTAACCACGCCGTTGATGGGCGAAAGAATGGGCTCGCCGCGCCCGGCAGCCAGATCGATAGCCATGTGGCCGTAGGAATAACCATGCGGTCCCTGGGTAATCTGATAGTTGGCGTAAGGCGCCTCAAAAAAGGAGGCATCGCCGCTGCTGTCAATTTTGGGCTGCGATTGGGTCGTTGTAGACACGGCCGTTTCCGTCGTCGCGGCCGTTTCCTGGGTGGTAGGAATGGCGCGGTTGGTGGAAACGGCCGTGGGCTTGCTAATCGCGCCATACACAAAGACCAACAAGAGCAAAACAGCGACGATGGTGTAGCTGTTAACATATTCCAACAAGCTCTGGCGCGGCTGGGGCGGATAATAGTATCCTTGCTCGGCGTACTGCTCATCGTAAGCTTCCAGCGGCCATTCTTCGCTGTCTTCCGCGTAATCGTATAAATCATAGCCATAGGCCGCCAGGTCGATATTAGCACGCATGTTCTAATTCTATCAGATCCAAGGTCTGTAGCAAAATTTTGATCGTTCGCCTGCAGGCTTCATGACATTTGGCAGAATCCAGCCTGATTTTGTTCAATAGCGCCTTTCCCATCATTCGATCCATACTAAATTCGTCCGTATTTCCCGCGGACACATTTACCCACCAGTTTCCCAAACGAGTGGGAGCCAAACGCCAACAATCCTACATCCTCGCCCGCGCCGGCTCTCCTCACAAAAAGGAGTGAAGCACATGTTAGACAAAGTTGCAGACCTGGCCGGACCGGGCATTGGCAATTATGAAGACCTGGCCAAGATCCTCCCCACCGATTACCAATCGGCCCTTTCCCCCAAAGAAACCCAACTCGCCATCTATGCCGTCAAAGATTACATTGAAGAGAACCTCTGTAAGGAGTTAAACCTGATCCGGGTGCAGGTGCCGCTCATTGTCGACACGCAGAGCGGTGTAAACGATTACCTGGACCGCGATGGGTCGCGCACGCCTATCCAGTTCCACATCAACAACGATTACAACCAGCATCCCCTTGATGCGGAGGTGGTTCAGGCCGCTACGAAGTGGAAGCGTATGGCTCTGGCGCAGTTTGGCATGGAGCCGGGTGAAGGACTGCTGACCGATATGCGTGCCGTGCGCAAGGATTATTTTTTGGACCATGACCATAGTGTGTACGTGGATCAGTGGGACTGGGAACGCGCGATTACGGCCGTTGACCGCAACCTCGATTTCTTAACGGCCGTCGTCAAAAAGATCTGGAAAGTCATCAAAGGGGCCGAACAGCACGCCTTCGACCTCTTCCCCGCCCTGCGCGACGATCCGTACCCGGAACTGCCGGACGAGCTGGTCTTTTTGCACGCCGAGGAAATTCTGGAGCGTTACCCCCATCTGCCGCGCAAAGCGCGCGAGACCGAAATTCTGCAAGAGTTCCCGGCCATCTTCATCTACGGCATCGGCTGGACATTGGCCGACGGCTATCCGCACGAAATGCGCGCCGCCGACTATGATGATTGGGTGACGGAAACGGTGGAGAAAAACGGCCGTCTCATGCACGGACTTAACGGTGACATTCTCGTCTGGAACCCGGTTACCCGACGGCGGCATGAACTGTCGTCCATGGGCGTCCGTGTTAACAAGCATACCTTGCACCAACAGCTAGAAATCACCAACCAGCTGCACTTCCTGGACATGCCCTACCATCAGGCCATTCTCAACGACGAAATCCCACTGAGCATTGGCGGCGGCATTGGGCAGTCGCGCACGCAAATGCTGCTGCTGCACAAAGCCCACCTGGGCGAAGTGAGCGTCACCGTCTGGCCGCAAATCCTCAAAGATTTGGGCGCCGAGCGAAACATTTTTGTGTTGGAGTAAAGAAGGGTGATTGGTTTGCTGGCTGGATAGATTGTTAGTTGGTTGGCTGGCTGGATAGTCGGCCAACCAACCTTATTTATTCGCCCACCAGGGTGATTTCGGTGATCTCCGGCGGGCAGTTATACCGGACTGGCTCGTTGGTCACGCCGATGCCGCGGTTGGTGTAAAGCCACATGTCGCGCACTTTGTAAAGGCCCATGTCGTATTTGCGGCCCAGATAAGGCAAGACCAGCGCGCCACCCAGGCGCGGGAAGCGCACCTGCCCGCCGTGGGTATGGCCCGACACCTGCAGAGCAATTCGCGGGTCTCGTGCATAGGTATCGGCCAGGTCCGGCTCGTGCAGCAGCAGAACGACCGGCGCGCCGCGCGGAGATTGGTCCAGAGCCGCTTCTAAGTCCGGTTTACCCGACCAGCCATCGTCCAGCCCGGCCAGATACAACGTGCCGCTTCCCTGAGTGATCGGCAGCCCCTGGTTGATCAGTGTTGGCAGGCCGGCTTCGTGCAGGCCTTGTGTGACAACGGCAACGTTGGTCCACAGGTCGTGGTTGCCCATGGCCGCGAAGACGCCGTGTTTGGCATTCAAACCGGCCAGGATGGGAGCCAGTTCAAAAATAGCGTCTACGTCGCGCCAGACGTAGTCGCCCACCAGCACGACCAGGTCAGGCTGCAAAGCGTTGGTCAATTCCACAGCCTGGCGGACGAGAGGGGGCTGGGTATACGGCCGTAAATGAAAATCGCCCAGCAGCGCAATCCGAAAGCCGTCAAAGGCAGCCGCCAGCCCTTTGATGGGCAGCGTTACCTTTTCGATCACCAATTGTTCGGACTCGTTATGGGTGTTGATGTGGTAAGCAGCGGCGGCCACAGCCCCACCGAGGGCCAGGGTGCCGGCGGCTAGAAATCTACGACGGCTCATAGGTGTTTCGCGGGGTTGTTCCGTCATGGATGGAAGGATGGAAGGAGTGAAAAACGAAAACGGCCGTTACGGCGTAACGGCCGTTTTGTCACGCGCTTACCTTTCCGCCCGGCCTAATCATCATCCAGGAACATGCTCAACAGCCAGCTCACCAGGCTGACAATCACGCTGCCCAGCAGCGCCGGAATGAAACCATCCACCACCAGATAGGAGGTTAACCAGGAGGTCACCCAGAATAAAATGGCATTGATGAGCAGGGTGAACAAGCCTAACGTCACCATGATAAGCGGCAGGCTGAATAACTTTACAATCGGCTTGATCAAGCCGTTGATCAGGCCAAAAATAACGGCCACAACCAGGGTTCCCCAAATGCCGCCTGAGAGGGTAACGCCGCTCAAAATGAGTGAGGCTACCCAGATTGCCAGCCCGTTAATGATGATGCGTAAGATTAATTTGACCACTTAGCGTCTCCTTTTGATAGTGAAATCTCGCCATCCAAAGGCTCCACCTCCACCCGTTAGCCAGTCGTCAGGCGCCGCCGGCTTCCTCGCTGGCCAGCTCTTCTGTTTTTACCATTTCGCGAATGACCACAGCGATTACCAGAACAATGACAAACAGGACGGCAATAACCACGCGCTGCCATCCTGGAGACAGTTTGCTAAACATCGCTAAATTGAGGGGGGCGCCGCCGTCCACGGCCGTTTCCAGATTCTCGTTTTCTTCGTTCATCAGATTCCTCCTTGATTAATAGCTAGCACCTAAGATGATACCATGAAACCGACCGGGGCTGCACCATCACGGAGCCTTATCCGGCCGCAAATCATCGCGCACCGGCTGCTTCATGTGTAGGCCAATGCGGAAAGCTGCCGACGCCAGCGCATGGCTTGTCACCGGTCCGGCCACCATCAACAAAATAATCAACAAAATGGCCCGTCCCCAGCCCAGGGGCGTCCAGGCGGCGGCGGCCACCAACAACAGCACCACGCCAAACACGCCCACTTTGCCGGTGGCGTGCAGCCGCGTGTACACGTCCGGTAGGCGCACAAAACCCAGCATGCCCACCACCGAAAAGAATGTGCCGGCGATCACGGCCGTTAAAGCCAGCAGCTGCAAAATCGTTTCCATCACCTTTTCCCTATCGCCTGTCTCAAAACATGCGCTCGTCGGCTACGTATTTGGCCAGGGCCAGCGTACTGATGAACCCCAGCGCAGCCAGCGCCAGCGCCACGTCGATGTAGATGCTGTCCCGGCTGATCAGCGCCAGCAGCACCAACACAGCCACAAACAAAGTACTCACCACGTCTACGCCAATCAGGCGGTCCACCACGTTTTCACCGCGCCACACTCGCCACACCGCCACGGCAATCAGACCCATGTGGATGAGCAGAGAGAGGTACACGGCCGTTAACAATACCGTCGTCAACATGCTGCCTGCCCCTTACGGAAAAATCTTGTTCAGCAGGGCCACACGCAGTTCCTGCGCCTCGGCCACGGCCGTTTCCGCGTGCGCCATGTCCAAAACGTGCGTATACATCACGCCGTCGTCGTCAATCTCCACCACCATTTCGCCTGGAGCCAGGGTGATGGCGTGGGCGCTCAGCGCCGTGCCCAGCTCCGACTGGCAGCCGGACGGGATGGCGATAATGCCCGGCTGGATGGGCAGCTTCGGGTCCAGCACAATCCGCGCCACCTGCATGCCGCTGACGACCATGTCGTGGGCCAGCACAAAGATATACCGCAGCACAGCGACCACGGCCGTGCCCGCCGCCCGCCAATCCGTCACGCGCCGCTGCGGGCGCAGCAAGGCCAGCACGCCCACTGCCAGCAGCACGCCCACCACAATGTTGCTCGCCTGCAGATTAGACGTCAGCGCCAGATATACCAGCGTCAGCAGCAAAACGGCCCGCACATAAGAAACCATTCTCAACCTCCTAGCACCGCGCGTATGTATATGGATGGATCGCCTAAAGCGGCGCTGGCCGCCGTGGCCGCGGCCACCAGCGGCTCCGCCCACACGCCTAGGGCCACAATCAGGCCCAGCAGCAGCGCCGGAGCGACCAGTTGGTCGCCGGCCGGCTTGGTCGTGATGCCCTCGGCCGGAGCCAGCCACCAGATGCGCTGGAAGGCGCGCACGGTGTACATCAACGTAAAAATGCTGGTCACGCCGATCAGCAGCAGCGACCAGGTGCGCGCAGCGGCGATGCCGCTGTTGAACAGCAGCGCCTTGCTGACGAAGCCGTTGGTCGGCGGAATGCCGGCCAGGGCCAGGCTGCCCACAAAAAAGAGGAAGCCGGCCGCAGGCAACGGCCGTCCCACGCCCGTCACCACCTCAAAAGCCGCCGATTTCACCGACGCGCGGCTGGCAATGTAACCGGCCAGCATCAACATCGCCGCTTTGATCAGGCTGTGGTTGAAGGCAAAAACGATGGCCGCGGCAATGGACAGCGGCGTGCCCCAGCCAATGCCCACCAGGATGAAGCCGACCTGGGCCAGCGTGGAATAGGCCAGCATGCGCTTGACGTTGTGGGTGCCCAGGGCCGACAGCCCGCCAAAGATAACACCTACCACGCCCAGCACCAGCAGCACGGCGCGAATGAGCGGCGCCTGGTCGACGAACAGCAGGGTGGTCATCCGCAAGAAGCCATAGATGCCCAGTTTCACCACCACGGAGGAGAGCATGGCGCTAACGGCCGTCGGCGCGGCCGTGTGGAAATCCGGCTGCCAGAAGTGGAAGGGGAAAACGGCGCTCTTCACCATGAAGGTAGCCATGAGGAAGGCGATGCCCGGCAGGAGCAACGGGCGTCCCCCATCCGCCGCCACCCGCGCCGCCAGATCGGCCATGTTTAGTGTGCCGTAGGCGATGTAGAAGCTGCCCACGGCCAGCAGCATGAAAAACGAAGCCAGCAGGCTGATGTAAAAATACTTGTAGGCGGCTTCCGTGCCGTAGCGGTCGTCGGACACGGCCGTCAGCACCGTGCCGGAAATCACCAGCAGCTCGGCGAAGACGTACATGTTGAACAGGTCGCCGGTCATCAGCGCCCCGGACAGGCCAGTCGCCAGGGTGAGAAACAGCGGGAAGAAGGTGGGATACGTCACAACCTTGTCTTTGCTGCCCAGCGCGTAAATCAAGCCCATCACCATCACCAACTGGGTCGTGACCACAAAAATGGCCGAGAGCATGTCGCCCACCAGCACGATGCCAAACGGCGCCGCCCAGTTACCGGAGTTATACACGAGCGGCTGCCCGCTCTGCCATACCGTCAGCAGCAGCCACAGGCCGCCCGCCAGCGCCGTCAGCATGGTGCCCAGCGACCAGTATGCCTGCAACGGCCGTTGCTTGCGCAGCAGCAGCCCCACCATCGCCCCCGTCAGGGGCACCAACACCGGCAGCAAAGCCAGATAGTTCATTAAATATCCTTCCAAAGCTGTTAGTCGTTAGCTGTTAGCTAATTTTTGAGGCCGTTCACTTCGTCCAAATCGGCCGTGTGGTAGCGGGCCGAGATGATGTAGAGCATGGCCAACACAAACGCCGTGCCGCCCATGCTGATGACGATAGCCGTCAGAATCAACGCCTGCGGCAGGGCATCGCTGCGCGCGCCGCTGCTCGTCGTATAGGCCGCGGCCACGCCGTCATAAGCGCCCGTACTCAGCAAAAACAGGTTCACGGCGTTGGCCAGAATCATCAGCCCAATCACCGAGCGAATCACGTTGCGCCGCAGCATCTGAAACACGCCAATGGCAAATAATAAACCGACGGAAACGGCCGTTAACAACTCCATACCCTAAATCTCCAATCTCCAGTCTCCAATCCTTAATCCCTCTCCCGCCCCTCCGGATGCCCCAACGAATTGATCATCCGCGCGGCGCTGCCCAACACCGTCAGGCAAATCGCCACCTCAAACAGGAACGAGGTGCTGATGTGAAAACCGGACGGCATAAACGCCCAGCCGGCCGTAAAGTCATAGTTGCCCAAGAAACTGCCGGTCAGCAGGGCGGCCACCGCGCCGGTGCCGATGGCCAGCAGCACGCCCGCGGCCACAAACGCCGAGGCACGCAGCCAGGGCAGGCGGCGGCGCGTTTCTTCATAGCCAAAAACCACATACCACAAGGCCACCGCCAGGCTGATAATCACCCCGGCGGTAAAGCCATCGCCCGGCTGATCATGGCCGTACATCATCTGCGTGGCCGCCAACACCAGCGACAGGGGCAGCACCACAAAGGCAGGCGCGCGCACAAAGGCCGAGGTGCGCAGGCCGCCAATACCGTAGGTGGATTGACGGCCGTCGCCCGCCGCCATCTCTTCCTCCTCCACCCGGTTGTCGCCGTGTTTCTGCGCCGCAAAGCGCAGCAGCGTGTAAATGCCCAGCCCGGCCATGCCAAACACGGCAATCTCTACGGCCGTATCCAGCGCCCGGAAATCCACCACCACCGCCCCCACAATGTCCGACGCGCCGGTCAGCGCTTTGGCGTTGGCAGCATAATAAGGCGTCACCGCGCTTTCCCGCGGGCGGCTGAGCAGCGCACTCAGCGTGATCAGCGTCACCACCAGCCCGATGGCCCCGGCCACCACCACATCCCGCGCCAGCGACCAGCCGGAATAGCGGCGAATGGCGGCCACTTCTTGCGCTTTGCGGCGCTGGCGGCGCGGCAGCCGGGCCAGCGCCAGCACCAAAATCACCACCGCCAAAATGTCCACCACGATCTGCACCAGAGCCACGTCCGGGGCCGGCTCCAATACAAACAGCACCGCCATGCTCAGCCCGGCTGCGCCAAAGGCCAGCACAGCGTTAAAATCGCGCACCAAAATCACCGTCATCAACGACGCGCCCACCACCAGCAGCAGGGCAAACAGGCGCAGCACCACAATCTCGCCGCCAAAGTCCAGGCCGGGCCAGGAGATGGGCAGCACGAAGCGCAGGCTGTTCCAGCCAAAGCCCACCACCAGCAGCACGGTGGCGGCAAGCATTAGGTGGAGATACGGCCGTATCCGCCCCTGCTGCAGGCATGTGGCCCACACGCTGGCCCGGTCAATGCCTGCCAGCACCCAGGCGTACAGCTTGTTGAAGGAGAAATGGGGGAGAACGGCCGTTTGCCACGCGCGTATACGCCACCGCGCTAAAAATATCACCACCCCCAGCGAAATCGCCGCCAGCGACAGCAAAAACTCCACCGTCAGCCCATGAAACAGCACCGTCGAAACCTTCACCTTCGCACCAAAGGCGGCCTGCGCCGCGCTCGCCAGGAAGGTGGCCTCCTCCTTTGGCCCGGGCAAAATGCTCAACACCAGCGACAGAACAGCGGGCACAGCCGGAGCCAGCCACATGGCCGCCGGCGCTTCGTGGGCCTGGATGGCCGGGTCTTTCGGCCGTCCCATAAACGTTTCCCAGATGAACAGGCCCGCCTGCGCCAGCATCAGCGCCCCAGCCAGCACCGCGCTCCAGCGAATCAACCCGGCTACCGCCGGCGGCATATTGGTGATCGTTACCAGCAGCGTTTCCTTGGCCAGAAAGCCGAACAGCGGTGGCAGACCGGCCATCGACAGCGCCGCCAGTGTCCCCACGACAAACGTGTAGGGCATCACCTTCCGCAGCCCGCCCAGGCGGCGAATATCCCGCGTGCCCGTCTCGTGGTCCACAATCCCGGCCACCAGGAACAACGCGCTCTTGTAAAACGCATGGGCCACAATGCCGATCACCAGTGCCTTGTATGCTTCCGGCACATCCTGCCCAATCAGCATCATCAACACACCCAGCTGGCTGATGGTGGAATAGGCCAGCAGCGCCTTGAGATCATTTTGCTTCAGACCCAGGTAAGCGCCCACCAGCATCGTCACGCCGCCAAAAATAGTCAGCAGCCAGAACCACTCATCGGTAAAACCCAGCGCGGGATTCATGCGGGCCATCAGGTAGATGCCGGCCTTCACCATCGTGGCGGAATGGAGGTAGGCACTGGCCGGCGTGGGCGCGCTCATGGCTCCGGGCAGCCAGATGTGGGCCGGCCATTGGGCGCTCTTGGTGAAAGCGCCAAAAGCCACCAGCCCCAGCATCACCGGATAAACGGCGCTGTGGCGCAGCACGTCACCGCTGCTAAGAATGGTGCCAAAATCCGTACCGCCGGCGACGTTGCTCACAAACAGCAGCCCGGCCAGCAAAGCAATGCCGCCGCCGCCCGTGATGAACAGCGCCCGGAACGCCCCATAACGCGCGGCTTCGGATTGTGTTTTGTAAGCTACCAGCAAGAAGGAGAGAATGCTGGTCCCTTCCCAAAAGATGAACAACGTCAGCACGTCCCCGGCGGTGACGAGGCCCAACATCGACACCATGAACAGCAGCAGGTAAGCCAGGAAACGCCATGCACCCTGATCGCCTTTGAAATACTGCCCGGCATACACCACCACCAGCGTGCCGATGAACGTGACGAGCAGGGCAAAGAGGAGGCTGAGGCTGTCTACGTACAGACCGAGATTGAGATTGAGGGTGGGCAGCCAGGTCCACTGCCAGGTGAAGACGATTCCTTCGTTGACCTGAGGGACGCGCAGGGCTAGCAAAATGGTGGCGGTGAGGGGCGCCAGGGCCAGAAACCAACTTAGCCGGGTGATGTTGAGGCGCCGGTTCAGGGAGGGGAGGCCAAAAACGGCCGCCAGCAGCGCCGCCGCGCCAATGATCAGGAGGGGTAAGAGGAGCGTTGCATCAATCATGTGTCAGGTGGAGTGGTGGGTAACGGCCGTTTCCCACATTTTGCACTTATCCCTATGCCGCCACCGCTGTGCACAGCAGTATGCCGAATTGGTTGCTGATACGTGAAACAGGTCTTTTTATTATTCGTGAAAGCAGGCCATCCGTCAATGCAAATGACACGTGCCCTGACCAGACAGGCGACTGAAAGCAGCGGCTCTCCCCTACGTTACTTTCAAGCGGCCAACTGTTCAAACGCCGGATACGTCACGCCGGTAAGTTCTTCTGACACCTGCCACAGCTTAATAGCCGCCGCCACGTCGTGCGAGCGCGGGCTGGAATCGGTGCACACAGGATAACCGCGCGCGCCGCCAAAGCCATCCGGGCCGTAGAATTCGCCGCCGCGCACCTCCGGCGCCGTGGCGGCGTACAGCGTGGGCAGCGCCCCCATCGCCGCGCTTTGGGCGAACAGCTTGTTGGCCAGATCCATGATTTGTCTTTGCAGAGTTGAGCCTTCCATGTTGGGACCGGCTTCTTGCAGTTGGGTTGCCGCGTAGCCGGGATGAGCAGCGACGCTGATGGTGTCGGCGGAAACGGCCGTTAAACGCCGCTGCAGCTCATAGGCAAACAACAAGTTGGCCAGCTTGCTCTGGCCGTAAGCGCCCCATTTGCTGTACTGCTTCTGGCTCTGCAAATCGTCGAAGTTGAGGCGCCCACGGCGATGCACCAGACTGCTCACCGTCACCACGCGCGCTTCCGGCGTGGCCAGGAGCAGATCTAGTAAAAGACCAGTCAAGGCAAAATGACCCAGGTGATTGGTGCCAAACTGCATCTCAAAACCATCGGCCGTTTCCCGGTAAGGCAGCGCCATCACTCCGGCATTGTTGATCAACATGTCCAGGCGATCATAGTCCGCGCGCACGGCCCCAGCGAGGGCGCGCACCGAGCTGAGATCGGCCAGATCTAGCCGGCGCAAATCCAGTGCAGCTTCCGGGGCTTGTTCGGCGATCTGCGCCCGCGCCCGCTCCCCTTTTTCCTGGTTGCGGCAGGCCATCACGACACGTGCATTCTTTTGTGCCAGGGCAAGGGCTGTTTCGTAGCCCAGGCCGCTGTTGGCTCCGGTAACAATCGCCACTTTGCCGGTTAAATCTGGCATATCGGCCGTTGTCCATTGGCTTTTTGTGCTCATAGATCTTCCTTTTGACTATTTTGTTAGCTTATTGTAAAGCAAGTGCACATATTTTGCCAGTTTTTTGGGGACGAAACGGCCGTTGCTGTGCAACCCCTCATCTTCAACGAAGGAGTGGTGGGGAGAGGATTATTCAGTTGCGCCGGAACCAGAACCAGGCCGAAGGAAAAGGCGGCCGCCCTTCCACCTGGGTTGTACCGCGCACTTCCCGCTCCAGCGTAAAACTGCGGCCGAACAAATCGTGTACCGTCTCTTCGAATACACCGCGGCCCGGCACATCGATGCCTTCGGCGCGCAGGTGGGCAAACAGCATGTAGAGACCGCCGGGCCGCAGCAATCGGTAGACTTCGTCGCGATACTGGCGCAGCCCGGCATCGTCCAGGGCGTGCATGCACCCGACGTCCAGAGCCCAATCATACGGGCCGGACAGGAAGCGCAAGTTGGTGACTTTACCGAGGTGGAAGCTCGCCAGGTCGCCAACGCCGGCCTGCTCGGCGCGGGCCAGCGCCCGGGCAATGGCCAGGGGAATGAAGTCCACGCCGTCTACGGTCCAATCGCGCCGGGCCAGGTAAATGCTGGAACGGCCGTATCCGCAGCCCAGGTCCAGCGCCCGTCCCGGCGACAGCCTAGCGGCCATCTCGATAACTTCTGGCGGCGGCAGTTCGTCGTCCCACGGAACTCGCCCTTCTTCATAACGCGTCTTTAAGTTCTGGTAAACGTCATCCTCAGCCATCTGCTTCACCTTTCCCTGTTGCCCACTACAACCCTGTACCCGATTCTGTCTTTTAGTTTAACACGGGAACGGCCGTTCCTCTACCTCTAGCCCGGCGCCTTTGTTACAATGGCAGCATGGAAACCCAAGAAAACGCTCCGTTGATCGTCGGTTTTGTGGCTGATTTGATGTTTACCACGCGCATTGCCAACGTCGCCCAACACATCGGCTACAACGTTGTCTGGCTGCCCGACGTGGCCGCCGTGGCCGGGGATACGGCCGTTGCCCGGCCAGAATCTCCGGGCGAACAACTCCACGGTGCCACCGGCCAGTTGTTTGAAAAGATCACCGCCTGGCAGCCGGCCCTTTTGCTGTTTGATCTGAACAACACGGCCGTTCCCTGGCAGCGCTGGATTGCCGCCCTCAAATCGTCGCCGGCCACCCGCCGCCTGCCCGTTCTCTGTTTTGGCTCGCACATGGATGTGGCGGCCACGCAGGCGGCGCGCAGCGCCGGGGCGGACCTGGTGGTAGCGCGCTCCCGGTTTACGGCGCAGATGGCGGAGTTGTTCAACAAATACGGCCGTGTGCCCAACCCCCGGGTTCTGGCCGAAACCTGCGCCCAACCGCTCGCGCCCCTCGCCCGGCAAGGCATTGCCCTCTTTAACGAAGGCCGCTACTACAAATGCCACGACGACCTCGAAGAAGCCTGGCGCGCCGACGACAGCCCCGGCCGCGACCTGTATCAGGGTATTTTGCAGGTCGGCATATCTCTTTATCAGGTCGAACGCGGGAATTATCGCGGCGCGGTGAAGATGCTGCTGCGGGCGCGGCAGTGGTTGGACCCCCTGCCCGATGTTTGCCGCGGCGTCAACGTCGCCCGCCTGCGCGCCAACGCCGACGTTTACTACCAGACCATCACCGATTTAGGCCCAGATAACCTGGCCGGCTTTGACTGGAACCTGGTGGAGCCGGTAGAAATCATCGCCCCCTAAACAAAAAAGCCTGACGGCCGTAAAAACCATCAGGCTTCCAACAGCCCGATCCAAAGATGGCAGATACACAATCTGTCACCCCTTCACCCGCTCACCCCTCATCTTCTCGCCCGCAGGCGGTTCACCCACTTCACAATCTCCACCACAAAGAACACAACGGTGCTCAGCGCCAGGCTGATGGCCAGGTCGCGCGGCGAGAGCGCTACCGTGCTAAAAATGCGCTGCAGCGGACCCCAGTAAATCAACGCTAACTGCAAAAGGAACGTCGTGACAACGGCAACAATCATCATACGGTTGGTAAAGAAGCCAATGCTGAAGACCGAATCGACATTGGAGCGGGTCGCCAGAGCGTTGCCCATCTGCGCCAACGTCAGCGTGGTGAAAACCATCGTTTGCCAGGTATCGGCCTTTGGTAAAGAGACGCCGGTTTCATAATAAAGGAACCCGGTCAGCAGAGAAACCAGCCCCATCAGCGTGCCAATCCACAGAATCTGCCAGCCCAATCCGCGGCTGAAAATGCTCTCCTGGGGATGGAACGGCGCCCGGTCCATAATGCCGCGTTCGCCGTTTTCTACGGCCAGAGCCAGGCCGGGCAGGCCATCTGTCACCAGGTTGATCCACAAAATTTGCAGGGGAACCAGAGGCAGCGGCATGCCCAGGAAAGGCGCACCCAGCATAACGATCAGTTCGCCGGTGTTGCTGGAGAGGGTGTACTTGATGAATTTGCGGATGTTGTCGAAAATGACCCGCCCTTCCTCTACGGCGGCCACAATTGTGGCGAAGTTGTCGTCCAGCAGCACCATATCGGCGGCTTCTTTGGAGACGTCGGTGCCGGTGATGCCCATCGCCACGCCGATTTCGGCTTTTTTGAGCGCCGGAGCGTCGTTGACGCCGTCGCCGGTCATGGCCACAATCTCGCCCTTGTCCTGCAAGGCGTTGACGATGTTGAGCTTATGCTCCGGCGACACGCGGGCATACACGGCGACGTCTTCCACCACGTCTTCCAGTTCCGGCAGGCTGATGGATGATAGGTCCTGGCCAGTGAGATACTGCTCAGAGTCGGTGATGTCGAGGTCTTTAGCAATATACAGGGCGGTGAGGGGGTGGTCGCCGGTGATCATGACCGGGCGAATACCGGCTTTGCGGGCGGTGGCCACGGCCGTTTTCACTTCTGGCCGCGGCGGATCAATCATCGCCACCAGGCCGATAAATATCATCTCTTCTTCGATGTCATCCAGCGCGTCGATTTCCGTTTCTTCCAGCGGGCGGATGGCCACCCCCAGCACACGTTGGCCGCGCTCGGCGAAGCGGGAATTGGCCGCCAAAATCCGCTCGCGCACCTGATCATCCAGGGGATTGATGTTGTTCATTTCCCCTTCCCATACATAAGCAGCCACATCTAGCAGGCTGTCGACTGCGCCTTTGGTAAAGGCGATGTAAGGAGCCGGCAGTTCGATTTCGGCCCGTTCGGTGCCGGCGATGCGGTGGATGGTGGTCATCCGTTTGCGTTCGGAGGTGAAGGGGATTTCGGCCACACGCGGCCAGTCGGCTTCCAGTTCTTCTTTGCTGTAGCCGATGTCGGCGGCGGCGACTACCAGCGCACCTTCGGTGGGATCACCGATGGTGCGTTCGACGCCATCTTCATCTTGTAAAACAGCATCGTTGCACAGAGCGCCGGCTTTAATCAGCAGGCTGAGCGAGCGGTTTTCCGGCGGGGCGTGGGGCGTCAGTTCGGCATCGACGATGGCACCGCGCTTGTCGATGACGGCTTCTAATTCCTGGGTGTGTCCGGCGACGTCGAAGACGGTGACGGCCATGCGGTTTTGCGTGAGGGTGCCGGTTTTGTCGGAGCAGATGACGGTGACAGAGCCGAGGGTTTCTACGGCCGGCAGTTTGCGAATGAGGGCGTTGCGTTTGAGCATGCGCTGCGAGCCAAGAGCTAACGTCACGGATACGACGGCGGGCAGGCCTTCGGGAACGGCAGCCACCGCCATGCTGATCCCAGTGAGGATGAGCACGTCCCAATGCTCGCCGCGCAGCAGGCCCAGGATGACGACAACGGCAATGATGGCCAGAGCAACCCAGCCCAGGGTGATGCCCAGATGACCCAGGCGGCGCTGCAGGGGAGTCTGCTCCTGCTCTACGTCCTGGATCAGGTTGGCGATGTTGCCCAGTTGGGTGTTCATGCCCGTACCGGTGATCACGGCCGTTCCCCGCCCATAAGCAATTACCGTGCCCATGTAGACCATGTTGTGCCGGTCGCCAATGGCCAGGTCATTGCCAGAAAGGACATCGGTATGCTTTTCTACGGCCTCCGATTCGCCTGTGAGGGCGGCCTCCTCGATTTTGAGGTTGACGCTTTCCAGCAGACGGCCGTCGGCCGGGACCAGGTTGCCCGCTTCCAGCATGACAATATCGCCGGGGACCAGCTTGCGGGCAGAGATTTCTTCGATACGGCCGTCGCGCCGCACCTTCACCGTGGGCACTGCCAGCTTCTTTAAAGCCGCCACCGCCTGCTCCGCCCGGTATTCCTGCGAAAAGCCGATGGCCGCGTTCAGCACCACGATGGCCATGATGACCACCACGTCAGCGTATTCGCCCAAAGCAAAAGAAACAATGGCCGCGATGAACAAAATAACGACCATCACGTCTTTAAACTGGTCCAGTAAAATCAACCAGGGGCTTTTGGTGCCGCGATCAATTAACTCATTTAAGCCGTGTTCTTCCAGCCGATGTTTCGCCTCGGCGGCGGTTAACCCATCCTTCTGGGAAGTTTTTAAGGTGGTGAGAACTTCTTCTATTTCTTGTTGATACCAATCGCTCATGAATGAACCTTTGTCATGGTCTTGTGAGGTCTTTTGGGGCAAGTGATCTTTGCAGATTGAAATGTGGTCGGATTCATAACGTCGCCAATTCAAGTATAACAATAAGTCATAAAGTGACCAGACGCGCACGGCCGTGCGTCCCTGCTTGCCAGTGCGGTTGGTCCGCACAGGAGAGCGGCGAACGCCTCCGCCATGTCTGGGGGCGGATGTCTCATTTAGGCGGCGGGGAGAATGTCCACGGCCGTCTTTCTAGGGGTATAATCGGCTCCATCATTATCTGGAGGCAAACAAGATTTATGACAAACGTTTATATTCCTGATCGGGCCATGTTCATCTATGCCCACCCCGACGACATTGAATTTGGTGTAGCCGGCATGGCCGCGCTGTGGGCCAAACACGGCTGCGAAGTGACCTACGTCGTCCTGACAGACGGCAACGTAGGCAGCCACGAAGCCGACATGACGGCCGAAAAGCTGGCCGAAATCCGCCGCGCCGAACAAACGGCCGCCGCCAACGTGGCCGGCGCCACATGTATCTTTTTAGGCGAACACGACGGCCTGCTGCAGCCCACGTTGGAACTGCGCAAAAAGCTCGTGCGCCTCATCCGCCAATACCGTCCCAACGCCGTCGTCTGCGGCGATCCCACCGTCTACTTTCCCAGCGAGGATTACATCAACCATCCGGATCACCGTGCCGCCGGCCAGCTTGCCCTGGATGCAGTGTTCCCGGCGGCCGAAATGCACTTGCTTTATCCAGACCTGGACGCGGAAGGCTTGCAGCCGCACAAGGTCAACTTTGTCTACATCTCCTGGCCGTCGCAAAAGCCAAACTATTTCATCGACATCACGGATACGATGGGGACCAAGATCGAGGCGCTGCGCCAGCACGCCAGCCAGTTGGGCGATTGGGATCCGACGGAGCGCATCAAGGAGTGGAACGGCGAAACGGGTAAACGGGTCGGCTTTAAGTACGCCGAAAGCTACTACCGCATCACGCTCAAAGCCATCGAGGAACCCGTCGAAGCCGAGGCAGAAGCAGGCGCAGGCTGATACGGCCGTTTTTCAGCCAGCAGCGGGTGGCGCAACTGCCGTTTTTTCGCTTAACTCACGCAATTTCGCTGACGCGGCAAAGGATTTTCATTAAAATAGGACCATGGAAGTTTCAATTCTAAGCTGGACCGATTTTTGACTGGCAAAGTCGGGGAACCAGTTGATCTGGAGGCCATTGGATCATGTCATCTAACAAAGAGCTGCAAGAATTGTTAATGGAGCTGAACAGAGAGTTGAAGCACACAAATTCTGTGAGTTACCGCGACGAACGGCTGCTGCGCCACCTGGAAGCGCAAATTGGCCGGCTGGCCCAAGAGCCCACGGCCAACAAACTGGATTTGCGCGATCAGTTGGAAACGGCCGTGCCCCAGTTAGAAGGCGACCACCCCGCCCTTACCATTGTGATGACTCGGGCCATTACCGTTTTAAGCAACATGGGCGCCTGAAACCCCGGCGGCTCAGCCCCTCAACCGGCCAGGATGTCTTCAATCCGGCGGTCGGGAATGAGCCACATAACGGCTACCAGCACGTACAAACCCCCGGCCAGCCAGGAATTGACAAAAGCCAGGGGTATGGCCAGCAGATAGATCACCAGGGATACCTGGCCCTTGAAGTCGCTGCCAACGGCCGTAGCCAAAACCGAATCTGCGCCATGCAGAGAAACCAGCGACCGGGAAAGAATGAAGTAGGCCACAGCCGAACACAACAGCACCACGCCGTACAAAGCCACCGGCCAGGCTGCGAATTGATTTTCCCCCATCCAGGCCGTCACAAAGGGCACCAGGGACAGCCAGAACAGCAGGTGGAGATTAGCCCACAGCACACGGCCGTTCACCCGCTCCACCGCCTGGAACAGGTGGTGATGGTTGCTCCAATAAATGCCCAGAAAGACAAAACTCAACACGTAGCTTAAGAATTTGGGGATTAACGGCCGTAACACCGCCAGAGTGGCTCCCTCCGGCGCACGCATCTCCAGCACCATAATGGTGATGATGATGGCAATCACCCCGTCGCTAAACGCTTCCAACCGTCCTCGTTCCATGGCCAGCCCTTCTGAATTTGGTTTTTGCAGGTGGTTTGTTTGTGTCTGGTTCGTCAGGCCAGGCGCTGATCGCAGTAAGAACGCACGCCGCAGCGATGGCACCTCGCCCAATCATTATGATCGCGATCAACTTCTGCGGCAAATGTGGCTTCGTGCATTTCGGCCAGCAAATCCAGCAAATCCTCTTCCAACTCTTCCGAAAAGTCCACGGCATACGCCCGGTCAGCATACTGGATGATGCCATACGTCGGGCGAACCTGGTAGTTTTCGGCCACCAGCAGGCAGTAAGCAGCAAGCTGCAGCACGTGGCCTTCGTGGGGTTCCTTTGGCGCGCGCCCCGACTTGATCTCTACCGGCACGATGCTGCCATCCGCCTGCTCCACCAGATAATCGGGCTTGCCGGTGAGCTTGTAGGCCGGAGCGTATAACGGTTTGGAAGTGGGAAACCACGCGCCGGTATCGGCATAAATGACTTCGCCGGCCGGCACGCCGCTCTTCTCCCGCCGGTCACGCGACCACAACCACGCGCCGATGGTCAGCAGAAAGAGAACGATGCCCAGAAGTAAGCCGGAAGTTGCCATTTTTGCCAGAGGAGAGCGTCTAAGCAGCCCGAGGAAGCAGCAGACTGGCCTAATACACTATTGCAAACTCATTAACAGTAGAAAGGTGACGTAGGCCACCAGGACAAACAGGAGCACATATGCCAGGCGGCGGGTCCAGATGGCGCCGGCCAGCGAACGGCCGTGCGCCTGATGATAACGCGTTCCCTGCTCCAGCTCCCGCACATTCTCCGAAGCATACCCTTGCAGCCGCTGCAGCCACCACGCCCGTCGGCAGTAAACATAGTTGCTGATTTCGCTTGCGCGCACCCATCTGTCGCTCATATGTTCTATTTTACGCCGATTGGGAACGAACCGTCAAGCGCCCACCGGCTTTCCTGAGGGGAGATTCATAAAAATAGTGCGCGCGAATAGGGCTGAAGGGAAAGCAGCGGATGTGACGATGTGGGGTTGGCGCAGGAGGTAGGATACGTGCTGCGTGATGCGTAATCAGAGAAGTTCACGCATCACGCAGCAGGCGCAGCCTCCCAGCCGGCAAACAAGTCGGTCAGGTGCAGACCGGGCGGCGGTGTGGGCCGCGCCAGGGCAAAATATTCATAGCGCAGTATCTCTGCCATTTCCTCTTCCGGCAGCTGGCGAAAGATGCTCTCCGCGCCAAACTGGGTGGCGTGGCAGCGGAATGCAGCCAGCTTCTGCCCCATCGCTGCGCTCACGTCCAGCGTCACGTGGAACTGATCGTCCGGCCAGCCCTGCTCGCGGCGCTCTTCCAGCCCCACAAAAAATGAAACATCCAGGCCGCGTGCGGCCATGCGTTCCTTCATCGCCAGCCACGTGGGGCGGCGCACCAGCGGATAAAACAGGCGCGGCGTATCCCAGGCCTGCCCCAGATCGGGGCGGCAGTCGGGATCCGCAGCCGCAGTGACGGCGAGGAGGGCGTGCTTGTGAATGGTTTGGTGGTCAGGATGGCCGTAACCGCCAAACGGCTCAAAAGTCAGGATGACCTGCGGCTGCAGGCGCCGGATGATTTCTACCAGACGCGGCACCACTTCGTCCGGGTCGCTGTTCATGTAGGCGCGAGGGTCCTGGTTTTCGGCCGTGCCCGCCATACCGGAATCGCGGTAGCCCAGGAACGTAACCTGCCTGATGCCCAGAGTTTCCGCCGAACAGCGTAACTCTTGCTCGCGCACCTGGGGCAGTGTCTCCGGAGTCGCCAGGGCGGGATCGGCGATTTCGCCGGCTTCGCCGCGGGTAGCGACCACTAATTCAACCTGCGCCCCCTGGCTGGCGTACAGGGCAATCGCGCCGCCTGGACCTAAAATCTCATCGTCTGGATGAGCATAAAGGGCTAATAAACGTCTGGATTCCATGAGTTTTCCATTTGTCTAGCTGGCTTGAATCACCAGGTGATTGGCGGAAGGATCCTGAAGGTGGAGGGCACGGCCGTTTTGCGTAAACGCCACACCTTTTTCCGTCAGACGATCAGCCAGGTCAGCCACGGCCGTTTCTTCCGGCGCCATAATCTCGTACCACAACAGACGCGCCTTGTCCGGCGCTGCGGGCGGCGCGCCCACGCCAGCCCAGGTGTTCAACCCCAGGTGATGGTGATAGCCGCCAAACGATAAAAATCCGGCCGATTCCCCCATCTGCATGATCACGTCAAAACCCAGGACATCATGGTAAAACGCCATGGCCGGAGCCAGATGGCCGACGTGCAGATGGACGTGGCCCATCGTCGTGCCGGGCGGCAGGGGCTGCCACACGGCCGTTTCCGGCGACAATTCCGCCAGCACTCCCTCTGCATCGAACGGCTCGGTCACCATACGCAGATCATCACCCACATAGGGCCACTCGGCGCGAGGCCGGTCGCGGTAAATCTCAATGCCGTGCCCATCGGGATCGGTGAGATAGAGCGCCTCGCTGACGCCGTGGTCGGAGGCGCCTACCAGCGGCGTTTGCGCCTGGATGAAGTGGTACAGAGTGCGCGCCAGGTCCAGCCGCGAGGGCAGCAAGATGGCAAAATGGTACAACCCCGCGGCGCGGTGTGACGGCCGTGCGCCCGGCTGTTCTTGCAGCACCAGCAGCGGCCGTTGGGCAACGCCCAAAACGGCCGTCTCCCCCTCACGCTCCAACACCTGCAGGCCAATGTGCTCCTGGTAATAAGCCAGGGAACGGGATAGGTCGGCCACGCTCACGGCCACGCGGCCCATGCGGGTTTCTGCGGGCAAAGGAGAAGGTTGGCTCAATTTTGCACCTGTCTGGTCCAATCCCGTAAGGCGACCAGGAGCCTTTCTAGCCGCTGGCGCGTGGCTTCGTCCGTCAAACGGCCGTCGGCATCAAATAAATTAGCGGGGCGGGCTACCATCAAGTGCGGCCGGGCCAGCACAAAGGTATCGTTGTGGCCCAAAATCTCCCGCAAATGCATCTGCGCCCGTACAGTGCCGTACATGCCGCCCGCTCCCATGATGGCCACTGCTTTGCCATCAAGCGGCGCCTGGGCATCCGGGCCTTTGCGCGAGGCCCAATCCAAAGCGTTTTTTAATACGCCAGGAATGGACCAGTTATATTCCGGAGTAGCAATCAGCAAAGCATCGGCGCGCTGCATGGCCTGGCGCAAAGCCATCACCGGTTCCGGCGTGCCCCGAGCTTCGACGTCCACGTTAAACATGGGGATGTCGTCGAGGTCAAAGATTTCCATCGTCATGCCGGGGGGCAGCAGGTGGTGGGCATTGCACAACAAGGCGCGATTGTATGAGCGCTGGCGCAGGCTGCCGGCAATCCCCAGGACGTGGATGTGGTTGTTGTTGATGGTTTGGGCGTCTGGGGTATAGGGTGTGTCGATGAATACTTGCGACATTTTATTCCTTTTTAAGCGCCCATGAAGGGCTTCAGGTAGAAGGAGAGGTAGTTTAGCGGCTGCTCGCCAGCCTGGATAACGGCCGTTTCCGCCTGTGGCTTCGCCAGCGCCACGTCATACAGTCCGACGGGCTGCTCGTCGTGGGCGGTGAGAAAACGGCCGTCGCCGTTCACAAAGTACAGGAACAGCTCTTCGCCGCTCTGCGGCAGCTCAATGGCCGCTTCGCCGCCCGCGGGCAGCACGGTGCTCGTCAGGCGGGCGGAAACGTGTGAATCGGTGGCCCCTTGCGGCCCGATGATGTCTCGTACCACGCCATCGCCCACGGTGCGCGGCGGCATCTTGTCCAGGCGGATTTGCTCGTAGTGGGGCTCCAAAGCCATGAACTGCGGCTCGGCCACAAACCAGATCTGGATGACGCGGGCGTAATCGTCGGCACGGTTTAGTTCCTGGTGCTGGATGTAGGCGCCGGAAAACATGCGCTGTACCTCGCCGGCGCGGATGATGCCCTGGCCGCCAGTGGAATCCTCGTGGTACAGCTCGCCGTCGATCACATAGGTGTAGATCTCCAGCCCGCGATGGGGATGCCAGGTGAAACCGTTGTGCGGCGCAATTTGGGTCATGTGGGCTGTCAACATGCCGCTGAGCCTCTGCAACGGACTCCAGCCGCCCACGGCGAAATGAGAAGTGAGCCAGTGAATGGGGTGGATCGTGGGAAAGGTGGCGGCGGGGAAAAAGCGCAGGTCGCCGCGCACGTCCAAATCCGTTATGACACTGGCGAATACGTCCGTAAACATCATCGTCTGGTAACCTCTTGGGTAAATAGGGCAAACGGCCGTTGCAGGAACGGCCGTTAACATTCTAACGCATTGTGCGGTGGCTGGGGATTCTTCCCAGCAAACGCTTAAGCTGGAGTAGATTCCGGTTGTTTCACCAATTCTAATTCAACTTCGATGTTGATTTGATCGCCGACCAGCATGCCGCCCGTTTCCAAAGCCTGGTTCCAGGTGAGGTCCCAATCTTTGCGGGTCAGGGTGCCGGACGCCGAGAAACCCGCGCTAAACGTCCCCCACGGGCTTTTGGCCTGCCCGGCATATTCCACATCCAACACAATTTCGTTTGTGACGCCGCGAATAGTCAAGTCGCCGTATAGTTTAGCGGTGTCGTCGCCGGTTCTCTCTACCCGGGTGCTTTTGAAGGTCATCTGAGGGAATTCGGCGACGTTGAAAAAATCGGCCGAGCGCAAGTGGTCGTCGCGCTGTTGTTCGCGGGTGTTTACACTGGCCACGTCAACGGTGACATTAACGGCCGTGTCCTCTGGATTGTTCTCGTCAAAAACAACGCTGCCCTCCCACTTCTCGAAACGGCCGCGAACTTTAGAAATCATCATGTGGCGCACGGTAAAGTAAATGTGCGAATGTGCGTAATCAATTTGCCAGCTCATTTGTTATAATCTCCTTGTAGTGTAACTTTTTCTGCCTTTTCTGCTCTAAGTGGACTATAGTCCGCATTTCTGGTATGATAATAACGGACCCAGGTCCACTTGTCAAGATTTAAGACGAAAAAACTGACAGATTAATTGGATACTCAGGAAACTACGATGGATATACCTATCCCAGAAAATCCCCTACTTGGCGGCCTCTCGTCTGGAAGCAACATCCCGCTGGAAACCGTCGAAGAGGGGCCAAAAGCAGAGCGGCGCGACGCCGCTGCCAACCGCCAGCTCATCCTGAAGACGGCCGAGGCGCTCTTCGCGGTCCAGGGTGTAGCCCATGTCAATATGGCCGACATCGCCCTGGCAGCAGGCGTGGGCAAAGGCACCCTCTACCGCCGCTTTGCCAGCAAGGCAGAACTGTGCCTGGGCCTGATGGATGAGCAGATGGTGAATTTTCAAAACCAGATGCTGGCCGAGTTCCGCCGGATGACGAACGGCGGCGTGCCGTTTATGACGCAGTTGGAGTTTTTTCTGGATGCGTTGGTACGGTTTACCGAGGTGCATGCGCCGCTGTTGTGCGAGGTGCAGCGCGCCGGGCTAATCCAGGAACCAAACCAGGCCCAGCTCCCCCACTTCTGGCAGTACATGACGGTGAACGGGCTGCTGCAAACGGCCGTTTCTGCCGGTGAACTGCCTCAAGGTCTAGACATCGCATACCTGGCCGACGCCATCCTGGCTCCCGTCAAAGCCGACATTTTCCAGTTCCAGCGCCAGGTGCGCGGTTTCTCCGTGGATCGCATCAGCGAAGGACTGCGCGTGCTGGTCAGCGGCTTGCGCTTCTGTGCCACGCACAGCGACGACGAAAGTTAGCCAGGCTCCCCTTCTCGTTTACCCGCCACACACCAATCAGGCCACCCCAAAATGCCTCCCTCTGTGGCGCACAAGCTGGCGCGGAGGCATGCCGCCCTGCCTGTTTCAGGAGATGGACGGTGCCTGATGCAAAAAAGTGTCGTCGGTTAACTGGTTCAAGACAAATTCAGCCACATCCGCACGGGAGATCTGGCCCGCTTTGATGGATTTCTCCAAGCCAAACTTATAGTTTCCGGTGTACGGCCCGTCAGTCAGGCCGCCAGGACGCACGATCACCCAGTCTAAACCGCTGGCTCGTACGGCAGCTTCTTGCTTTTCTTTCTCTTCCATAGCCGCTTTGAGAACGGTCTTCATCAACACCTTAAAAGCCAGGGGAACCTGATCTTTGCTGTCGCCTACACCAATCGACGAGACAACCACAAGGCGTTTGACGCCGGCCGCCTGCATGGCCGTGATGATATTTTGCGTGCCCCGCGAAACGACGTCACCGGGATTATCGGCCGTCGATCCCAGGCTGCACACCACCGCATCGGCGCCTGCCACGGTAGCGGCAGCATCTTCAGGCCGCAGCACATCGCCGGCAATGACCGCGAGGTGGGGATGATCAAAATCAAAGGTTTCCGGATGGCGCAGCAGCGCCTGCACAGCATGGCCTTGGGCCAGCGCCTGTTCTAAAGCTTGCCGGCCCACGCCGCGGCTGCCGCCAAAAATGGCAATTTTCATCGTTGAACTCTCCTTTTAATTGTTCGCGATTTTTGGGTCTAAAACGGAGCAAATTTTAGCAAAGCAACTGCGGCCAAAACAAATCCCCTCATGTTTTTTTCAGGCCGAGAAGCGAGCGCGGCTCCAGCGCGCGATAATCCTCGGCGGCGGTAATAACGTTGGCGAATGGTTGAGCTTCTGAGGCACTAAGCGCCGTGGTGATGACCACAACGTCCATGCCGGCGCGACGGGCAGCCTCAATGCCAGCGCGGGAATCTTCGAACACCAGGCAGGCAGACGGCGCAACGCCCAGCCGCGCCGCGGCCGTTAGGAATATTTCTGGATGGGGTTTGCCATTTTGCACGTCGTGGGCGCCGACAACGGCCGTAAACGCCCCTGCCAGTCCCAATCCCCCCAGCACAAACTCGATATTATCCGGCCCGGCGGAGGTTGCGACGGCCGTTTTCACGCCCGCCGCCTGGCTCTGGTGCAAAAAATCGGCCAGACCGGCTACCGGCTGCATCTGCGGGCCATAGATCGCCCGGTACTGCTCCTCTTTGCGTGTGGCAATCTGGGTGATGTCGCTGTCCGTCATCTGGCTGCCCAGCACTTCGCGCACCGTCTCCGCGTTGGTCTTGCCGCTCAGGCGCTGGTGGAACTCCTGCTCCGTCAGGTGGATTCCCAGGTCGGCAAACAGGGCCAGCCAGGATTGGATGTGATAAGGCATGTTGTTGATCAACGTGCCGTCCATGTCAAAAATAAAGGCTTCGTATTGGTTCATAGGACAGAACTGTAACAAGCCTTACGGCCGTCGACAACAGGCAGTCTGCTCTATCACCGGGCCGATTGTTTTGGTGAAATAACAGAATCGGCTAGACTATCCATCATGGAAACCGCAACACATTTCGGCAGCACAAGGCGCAGTTTGTGGGCACTGTTACGGCCGTTTCTCCTGGCCACGCTCATGTGCCTGTCGTTGACAATTTATTGGCTGGACGCCACCGGTGGGCGGTCTGGCAGCCAGATAACGGCCGTCGCCCAAACCAGTTCAGATACCGCTGCAGCCATCACCGAAACCTGGCCGGCTTACGGCGTCAACCACATCAGCTATCCCGCCGCCCAGCCCACCAGTGAAGAACGTTACCAAAACGGGCTGGCCACCGGCGCGAGCTGGAACCGCTGGCCGATGTACTGGCACGATATTGAGCAGCAGCCGGGCGTATATGCCTGGAGTTATCAGGACACGGCCGTGCGCGCCGACATCGCCCACGGCCTGAAACTGGACGCCATTCTGCTGGGCACGCCGGGTTTTTACCGCACCGATACGCAGGGCAACCGGGTTGTCGTTACCCCGCAGCAGCCCACGTCGCCTTTTGCCCTGGACGAAGCGCAGACCGGCACGCCGTTGGGACTATACACGGCCGTCTTTTTGGATGGCAGCGACATCACCGGACCCGGCAAAACCATCAATCCGGAAAACGTGTGGGCGCAGTTTGTGTTTACGGCCGTTAACCGCTACAAACCCGGTGGTCTCATCGCCCAGCAAGAAGGCTGGCCGGACGGCGTTGGCGTTACTCACTGGGAGATCTGGAACGAGCCTGATCTGCTCAACTTTTGGGATGGGTCTGTGGCCGATTACGCCCGGCTGCTCAAGGTAGGTTATCTGGCCGCCAAACAAGCCGATCCGCAGGCGCAGATCATCTTCGGCGGGCTGGCCGTCATCTACGACCCCTACGACATTTCGTTTCTCAGTTCAGTGCTGGCGATTTATGATCAGGACCCAACGGCCGCGCACTACAACTACTTCCACGACATCCTGGCGCTGCACAACTACAGCTACGCCTACCGTTCCTGGCGGGCCGTCTACATCGCCGAGCGGCGGCTGGCGGCGCGCAATCTTGATAAACAAATCTGGCTGAACGAAATGGGCGTGCCGGTGTGGGATGATTACCCTGGCCCCGTGTGCGATCCCGGCAGCCCCTTCCGCGCCACCATGACCGAGCAGGCCGATTTCATCATCCAGAGCGCCTTGTATGCCGCCTACGCCGGCGCAGACAACCTCTTTTTCTTCCAGCTTTACGATGACTGCGGCAACGTGGCCATTAACCCCGACTACTTCCCACCAGAGCAGTGCGCGGCGGGTCCGCCGCCCGGTTATGCCGGCGACGCCTTTGGCCTGTTCACCAATCTGGCGGGCAGCGCTTGCTACGCCCACCACCCGCAGCCTGGTTCGGCCCGGCCGGGACTGGCCGCGTTCCAGGCGCTCACCACTTATTTCCGGGACGTTGCACCCTTGTGGCGGCTGCGGCCAGGAGAAACGCAGGAGTGGCTGGCATTTTATCAGCAGGATACACAGTCGCGCCTGGTAGGCTTGTGGGCGCTGACGGCCGTTACCGAAACGGCCGTGCTTACCAGCACCAACAGCGCCCAAACCGGCCTGCTCATCCACCCCGACGGGCTGACCGAAACCATCATGGCGACCAACGGCGTCTTTACCCTGACCCTGCCCCCGGCCACCAACCAGAATACGCCCACCGACCAACCCATCCATCCGATTGGCGGACGGCCGTATCTGCTGCTGGAGCCGGATACACTGCCGCCGGTCGTGTCTGTGACTGCGCCGCCGGTAGCGGCCTTGGCAGCGGCCGTTAGCTGGTCCGGGCAAGACTGGGGCAGCGGCGTGGTCAGCTATGATGTGTTTGTGAAGAAGGACAGCAGCCTGCCTTCTAGCTGGTTGGTGGACACGACGGCCGTGTCAGGGCAGTATCCTGTGGAAATGGGGCACACGTATACGTTTCTGGTGATGGGACGTGATCAGGCGGGGAATGTGAGCGAGGGAACGGCCGTTACCGTGCTCGCGCCCGTGCTCGACCGGCAGCTGTATCTACCGGTCATCGGCCGATAGCGGCGCCGCCACCGGCAGTACCGCAGGCGACCACCGGCCAACGGCCGTCAGGGAATTCTCCTCCACCGGCCAACTGTCGTGTTCGAGGTTAATCGGCAGAGCGAGGCGGAAAACAGCACCGCCGGTCGGATTGTCTTCCACCACCAGCGTGCCACTATGGGCTTCCACCATCATCCGGCAAAACGTCAGCCCCAGGCCTGTGCCTCGGTGCTGCAGACTTTCAACCTGAGCAAACTTCTCAAAGATGCGTAGTTTTTCATTGTCCGGCACACCGGGGCCGTCGTCGGCGATGGCTAAGACGATGTGGGGATGCTGGTAAACGGCCGTAACCTCCACCTTCCCTTCCGGCGAGGCATAGTGCAGCGCATTGGTCAGCAAGTTGTTCACCACCCGATGGAGCAGTTCCCGATCGCCATACAGGGAAGGCAGCGCCTCAGGAATATTCAGCAGCAGCGTTTTGCCTTGCGCTTCGGCCACCACCTCCCAATGCGCCAGAGATTCCCGTAGCCAATGAACGCTCTCGATGTCGCGCATGTGCAAAGGCAGCGCGCCGGCTTCCATCCGTTCCACATCCAGCAAATTGTCAATCAACTGCAGTATACGTTGATTGGACTCATCGGCGCGGACGAGTACCCGCTGCTGGCGGGGAGTTATATCGCCCAAATAGCCTTTCAGCAGCATGCCGATGCTGCTGCGAATGACCGAGAGCGGACTTTTCAGGTCGTGGATCACCATCTGGGTTAATTCTGTCCGCAGCCGCTGCTCCCGCCGAAAATCTTCCGTGCGCAGCCGCACCAGCCGGTCCAGGTGCACGACGATAACGTATAAAATCAAAAATCCCAGGACGCTTTCAAACAACAGGGCCGATAAAATTGCCAGCCGGTGATCTTCCAGGCTGAAAACATTAATGACAAACTCGCCCAGCAGCAAGGAAACGCCGATGATCAAGACGCTGCCCGCGGCCGCAAAATAGCGCGAGACCTGCAAATTTTCTGCGCCGCGCAGCGTGGACAAGATAGCCCAGACAGCTACCAGTAACGCCAGCAAGAGCAGCGGATAGACAAGAAGACCGCTCATACCATCGCTGCGGCCAGCTATCAGGAAAAATTCGGCTTCGGCCAGCAGCAGCAAGGTGCCGCTGAGGCGGTGGCTGAAGGTGTATTTGGATTCAAAATCGATACGGATGCGGCTGGCTGCCCACGCGTATAAAACGATCGTCGCCAGCGCCAGCCCCAGGCCTGCCAGCCGGACGATGGGGTTTGGGCTGACGGCGGGGGCGGGAAGAGGAACGGCCGTTACCAACCATACACATCCCACAAACAGACCCACTGCGCCCACCCACAACCAGGCCCGCCGCCGCGCCAGCTTCATTTCCAACTGCGGCCGCCAGCGAACACCAGCCAGGGCAAAAAATACAGCGCCCACCGGCAGGCTAAGGGCAAACGACCAGTTAGAAACATTCGCACTCCCATCTCCTAATAGGAGATGGGGAGTCGTCAGGCCGCTGAGCAGCAGCAGCCCGGCCAACAGCGAAAAAGCCAGGGTGATAAACTGCATGCGCACCCTAATTTCCTGCCCAAAAACACCGCTTGAATACAGGGCAATAATCAAAGCCACAAAACCGGAAAAAGCGGCTGCGTAATAATGCAGATACTGCTGGATTTGCGGAGATGGTAAGAGAAGTTTATCCAGAGAAGGCGCAATGATCAGGGAAACAAAAAGCAAAAAAGGCGCGAATACCATCGCGCTGATCACCGGCTCTCCCTTTATAGATTCAATAAAGTCAGACATTGCAGATGTTTGAGGTGTTGCTCCATGTCAGCTACAGACAACCCCGGCGGATGCCAATACTACGGAGGCGAGTCTAGCAAAATTAACTGTCTGTTTAACTTAAGGTTCAAAGCGTGAGCCGGAGATTTGCGGCAAAGCCATTTTTAGGGACAATTGCCGGAAAATGGAGAACAAGTTCATGCTTTCCCGGCAAGATACCAACAACTCCGTTCTTGATTTTTGATAAAGAAGGATGTTATGGAACCCATTTTGCGCGATTTTCCCCACCAGATTGAAACCGAACGCCTGCTCATCCGCTGCCCGCTGCCCGGCGACGGGGCAGCCTTAGCCACGGCCGTGCGCGAATCCTTACCGGAGCTACGGCCGTGGCTGCCCTGGGCCATGCACGAACCCACCGCGGAAGACAGCGAAGCCAACGTGCGGCGCGGATACGCCCGCTTTCTCAGCCGCGAAGATCTGTGGCTGCTGCTGCTGCTTAAAGAGACAAACACCATCATTGGCGGCAGCGGCCTGCACCGCATTGAATGGGACATACCCAAATTTGAGATTGGCTACTGGCTAGGCACGCCGTACACAGGCCACGGCTACATGACCGAGGCTGTCGCCGCCATCGCCGACTTTGCATTGACAACATTAGGCGCAATGCGCGTGGAAATCCGCTGTGACGCCCTGAACGAGCGCAGCGCGGCCGTGGCGCGCCGCCTCAACTTTGTCCACGAAGGCACCTTGCGCTGTGACCGGCGCAATCACCTGACCCACGAGCTGCGAGACACGATGATTTTTGCCAGGATTGCCGGCGATGTATAAGCGAACAGGCCTGTTCACGCTGCTGCTCTTGCTGCTGCTAACCGCCTGCGCCAACAGTGGGGTTTCCTCCGGCCAGCCCGCTGCGCCAGCGCCGCGGCCCCTCATTACCCTGCAGCCGACGTTTACGCCGCAGGCTACGTCCGGCCCACTGCCCACCATCACACCGCCGCCGCTGCGCCCCACGGCCGTTCCCAATACCCCCATTCCATTTGGCGAAACGGCCGTTGAACTCCACTACCAGATTCCAGCCCTCTCCCTCGACCGCCGGCTGCAGGGCAGCATCGCCAGCCAGATTATCACGGTGGATGAAACCACCGGCGTATCACGAGAACGCAGCAATCAGGCGGGCATCATGTTGGAACTGACCAGCGCCCTGCCGGAAATGACCCTGGAACCGATGCCGGAGGAGTGCGATACCTGTGTGCTGGTGGAATACGAACTGCCGGCGCAGGGAATAAGCGACTCCGGTTGGCTAAAAGATCCGGTGCTGCTGGCCAGCATCGAAAATTATCTGGCGGCCACCTTAGGGCCGCACTTCCCGCCCGATACAGTGATCGGTCTGCGCCGTTCGGCCACGCCCTATGCTCCGGCTCACTCCATCGCCGTGACGGCCGACGGCCGTGTCTGGACATGGCTGGCTACCGAGGCGCAGGTCAGCCTGCCCACCGAGGCCAAACCCGACCGGCCAGAACTCAGCCTGTTGGCCGATCTGCCCCTGGCCGAGTTCCAGGATCAGTATGCTGTCGAGTGCCTGGGCAGCCCGCTGGAAACACTTTATCTGCAGCAGGGCGACAACACCTGGCAGGGATTAATCGTCTGCCCGGAACTTTCTCTGCCGAATACCCTGCTGCCGCTGTACCTGCGGCTGGATAGGGATTTAGTGGAAAAAACGGCCCCCGTTACCCTACCGGAGCCTCCGCCGTTGTTTCCGCTGTCCGCCCTGGTCGACTACCGCCGCGCTGACGGAGCGCAGCTTACCCTGCTGGCCGACAGCACCCTGATCGGCTTGGATACTGCGGGAGCCATTTTCACAGGCACGCTTACCACCACCCAACCCATCAGCCTGACGACGACACTGGTCAAGAGCAATCTCCTCCAGCCCGGCCTGAAAACGTTCGATACCGATCCGACGGCTACGTCGCCGCGCACGGTGTTGGTGGTGCGCGGGCCAGATGGCTTGCTGGACGGCCAATGGATTACCCTGCCGGACAACGAGATTTTCGCCGAACTGGATGCCCTGCTGGCCGCTGTAGTGGGCATACCGGCCCCGGTGGACACAGAGACGCCAACAGGCACGGAAACGCCTTCAGGCACAGACACGGCCGTTACCCCTTCCCCAGAGCAAACGGCCGTGCCCTCGCCCACTATCGAAATCTTTCCGACACCCTGAACGATTCGCCGTGAATTTGCCATTTCGGCTCCAAATTCACGAATACGCCAAGTTTGCAGTATACTTACCATAATCCACTGGCGTATTGGTGGCTGCAGCTATGGTCGTTCATAGGGATTGGAGGTAAGTCAAGATGAAAAACCCGGAACGTTTCCTCCTCGTAGGGTCCATTTTTCTAAACGTCATTCTGCTGGGCGCCGTCGTGGTTTTGTGGCAGCGCCCGGCCGCCACAACAGCCACCGCGCCCACAGCTCAGGCCAACATCACACCGACCACAGAAGAAACGGCCGTTTTGCCCTCGCCCACTATTCCCGCGGAAACGGCCGTGTCCGCCAGCCCCACGCCACAGCCAACAGCCACCGTCACGCCATCACCGGCCCCTACCGAGGAGCCAACGGCCGTGCCCACCCTGGAACCCACCCTGGAACCCACGCTGGAGCCAACGATAGAACCGAGCGCCACCCCCCTGCCCACAGAAACGCCCGAACCCACGCCCGTGCCCACAGAAGCCCCCCAGCTAACCGGTCCCACCTGGCTGCGCTATGCCAATCAACTCCGCCTGGAAGCCGGCCTGCCGCTGCTCACCGAAAACTCTTCCTGGTCGCAAGGAGCCAGCAATCACAGCTACTACATGGTGGCTAACAGCGACGCCTCGCATAACGAAAATGCCAATAATAATGGGTATACGCCGGAAGGGCTGGCTGCAGCGCAAAACGGCAACATTGCCGTCAGCGGCTCAGCGGCCGTAGGGTACACCTGGCCCTTCGACTACTGGATGTCGGCTTCCTTCCACGCTGTGCCGCTTTTAGATCCACAGCTGCAGCAGGTAGGGTATGGCGAATATCGCGATGCCTCCACCGGTTTTGGCATGGCGGCTACGCTGGACGTGCAGCGCGGCGTGCGCGACCTGCCGGCCGACGTGCAGTTTCCCATCACCTTCCCCAAAGATGGCGGGGAGACCTGGATTACGTCCTTCTCTTTGCCGGAATTTCCGAACACGCTGGCCGGCTGTCCGGGCTATTCGCAGCCCTCCGGCGCACCGATCATCGTGATGATTGGCAGCGGGGACGAGACACCGCGCGTGGCCAGCAGCGAAATTCTGCGTGATGGAACACCGGTTGCGCATTGTGTATTTACCGAAGCCACCTACACCAACAACAACAGCTACTGGCAGGGCGTTGGCCGCACGATTTTGGATGAGCGGGACGCCGTCGTCCTTGTGCCGCGTGCGCCGCTGGAGGTGGGCAGTTCTTACGAAGTTACCGTGGTTGTCAACGGACAGGAAATCTCCTGGCAGTTTAACGTGGTGGACGGTCCACCGGCTCAGTAACCATGATGCAAGTACTTTTTTTGGAAAAGGGGCAACTGCTATACCGGCGCGATTATCCCACGCCAAAACCGGAGCCAGGCGAAGCGCTTATTCGCATCAGCCGGGCCGGAATTTGCACCACGGACCTGGAAATGGTGATTGGTTACCGGGAGAATTTTTCCGGCGTACTGGGCCACGAATTTGTGGGGGTGGTGGAACAAGCGCCAGAGGCGGCCTGGCACGGCCGTCGCGTGGTAGGCAGCATCAACATCGGCTGCAACGACTGCGATATCTGCCGCTGCCAGGGACCAGAGCACTGCCCCAATCGCCGTGTGCTGGGCATCCAGGCCAAAGACGGCGTGTTTGCCGACTACGTTACGCTGCCTTTGCGCAATTTGCTGGCCGTGCCGGACAACGTGCCCGACGAAACGGCCGTTTTTACCGAGCCGTTGGCCGCAGCGCTGCGCATTCGCGAACAGGTGCAGGTACGGCCGTCGGTCAAAACGGCCGTCATCGGGCCGGGCCGCCTGGGGCTGCTGGTGGGGCAGGTCCTGGCTTTGGATGGCGGCGATGTGGTGATGATCGGCCGCTCGCGGCATTCGCTGGAACGGCCGTTGACTCTGGGCCTGAAGAGCGGGCTGGCCGCCGACTTTGCCGACGGAAGTTTCGATTTCATCGTGGAAGCGACGGGCAACGAGGGGGGATGGAACACGGCCATGCGCCTGATACGGCCGTTAGGCACCATCATTCTCAAAAGCACCTTTGTGGGCAAGCCGCAAATCGCCATGAGCGATTTAGTTGTGCGCGAGATTACCGTGGTTGGCTCCCGCTGTGGCCCTTTTGCCCCGGCGCTGCGCCTGCTTGCTCAGGGCAAAATCAACACCCAGGCCCTTATCGACGCGGAATATCCCCTGCGCCAGGGCCTTATCGCCTTTACACACGCTGCAAAGCCCGGCGTGCGCAAAGTTTTGCTGTACCCGGATTGACGTTTAGTTGCTGATTCCCGTCTCGCGCAGCAAAGGTTCCAACAAATTATCCACCGGCACAAAATCATCGGTTAGCAAAATCGGCGGCGCTTGCTGCAAGAGAGCGTCCAGTTCCGCCTGGGAAAGAAACGTTTCGGCCAGGGGAGCCGCAGCCATAACCGGAGTTAAATCTCGCTTGGCGGCGACGATGACAAACGTTTGCCGCCGGACTTCGCCGGGCGGACCGACCGTTGGCGCGGCGTACACGTAAGGAAATGTCTGCCGCAAGGTGTAGACGTAGGCGCGAAAGAAGTTTAACGCACGGCCGTCGATGATATTGGCCAGAAACAGCCCATCATCGCCTAAATGTGCCGCAATCATCTCGTTAAATTCGCGGGTGGTTAAGTGATACGGCACCGACACATCGTTGAATGCGTCTCCAAGAATCAGGTCGTAACGGGCGGCGGAGGGCAGGTTGTTCATGAAGCGGCGTGCATCTTCGTTGATGGAGGTGATGGTTGTCTGGGGGGAAAGGGCGAGATAGGCCACGTTTACGGCCGTTACCGCGGGGTCAATCTCCACCACGTCCAGGCGGCTGCCCGGAAACGTGGCCTCCAGATAGCGCGGAAAGACGTAGCCGCCGCCGCCAATAAACAGCGCCGAGGGCGCGGCGTCTGGCTTCGTCACGGCCGTTACCACGTCGGCGTACACCTGCTCGTAGCGATATAACAACTGCGTCGGGTCATCCAGGTCCACAATGCTGTGCGTCAGGCGATCCAGCAGCAGGTGCCGGCGCTGTGGATTGGCCGTATCGGTGCGAATCTGGATGCAAAAGTAATTGGTTTCGCGCAGGCAGTCGCTTTGCAGCCCGCCGGCGGCCCAGACGCCCGCTAACAACGCCGCAAATAATCCCAGGCTGCCGCCTATGGGCCGCCCTCGCCACCCGTCCGTCCAACCAATCAACACACCCACCAGCAGCAGCGCTCCGGCCACGCCCAACACAATTGCCCGCGTGCCGAACTGGCTTATGAAAAAAAAGCCGGTGGCAAATGTACCCACGATGCTGCCTAATGCTCCGGCAGCGTAGAGTTTTCCGACCACGTTGCCGGTCTGGTCTAAATCCGTCAGGGTAAGTTTGACGACAATCGGGCTGATTGTGCCCAGGAGGGCGGCGGGCAGGAGGAAAACGGCCGTAAAAGCCAGCAGTACCCCGGCAATCACCGGCAGCCGTCCACCGGGTGCGCCAATAAACTGCACGGTCAACAGCACACTCAGGCTGGCTGCGGCCGATAGGACAAACATGGCAGCCAGCAGCCGGCGGCTGGCCCGCCGGTCGGCCAGGCGACCGCCGATGTAATTGCCCAGGCTGATCCCCGCCAGAATCACGCCAATCACGCTGGTCCAGGTGTATAAATTGACGCCCACTCGCGGGGCCATCAATCGGCCAGCGACCAGTTCCAAAACGAGGGTACAAAAATTGGAAAGAAAAACGATGAAAACGGCCGTTACAGGAGCTAAAGTTTGCGAGGCGCGTGTATGCATAAAACAATGATGCCGCAGACGGCCGTTTTTGCAAAACGGAAAGTGCCAGGCGCTCTCTCAAATGCCTGGCACTTATAAAAACGGCCGTTAGGAGAAGCAATGCCTCTAACTTCTATTCCGCGTCGCCACGTCAAAAATAACGGCCGCTGCCAACACCGCGCCACGAACCATGTATTGGTAAGAAATGCCAATACCCATTAAGTTCATGCCGCTCGTCAACGAGGCCATCACCAGAGCGCCGATCAGCGCCCCGGTCACTTTACCCACACCACCGGCCGCCGAAACACCGCCCACAAAGGCCGCCGCAATAGCGTCCAACTCGAACAGCGTCCCGGCTGTCGTCGTCGCCGACTGCAGCCGCGAAGCAAACAAAATACCCGACAGCGCCGACAACATACCCATCTGTCCAAACACCACGTAGGTAATATTCTTGACGTTCACGCCGCTCAATTCGGCCGCTTCCGGATTACCGCCGACAGCGTAAATGTGGCGCCCCAACACAGTCTTGGTGGTAATAAAATGATACAGGCCCACCACAATCAACATCACCACCACTGTCCAGGACAGCCCGTTGTAACCGGCCAACACCCAGGTCATGCCACCCACCACAGCCGACACAAACACAAGTTTCAGGATGAAGATGTTCATCGGCAGCACTTCAAAGTTATATTCCAGTTTTTTGCGCCGACTATTGATCTCCCCCACAATGTAAATAATAATGGCCACAAGCCCCAACAAAAGCGTCAACTTGTGCATATCCGGCAAAATACCCAGGCCCGGAATATCAGGAATGTAGCCATTCCCAATAGCATTAAACGCATCATTGGGGATGATGATAGTGCCGGTTTCCTCCGTGACAACCAGAATAGCTCCACGATAAAACAGCCAGCCGGCCAGCGTCGCCACAAATGCCGGAATACCCATCTGCGCCACCAAAAACCCGGGGACTAACCCCAGCAGCATGCCCAAAATCAGCACAAACGGAATCACAACCAGTACCGGCCAGCCCCAGAACACCATCGCAATAGCCGCCACCGCTCCCAGAAAACCCGCCAAAAAACCCACCGACAGGTCAATGTGCCGGATTACGATCACCAGCGTCATCCCCACGCCCAAAACCGCAATATAACCTGTCTGATTCAGCAGGTTACTAATGTTACGGGATGAAATAAAGATGCCGTCCGTGAGAATGGCAAAAATCGCCCAAATCACAAACAAGGCAATAAACATGCCGTATTCACGGATATTTTGCCGTAGTACTCTCTGTAGATCCTTGAAAAAAGACATCTTTAATCTCCTTAGTTCCTCGTCGCCAAATGCATAATTGTTTCTTGCGTCGCTTCTTCCGCCGGCAGTTCTCCCGTAATTCTGCCAGCCGACACCACATACACCCTATCGCTCATTCCCAGAATCTCCGGCAGTTCAGACGAAATCATGATGATGCTCATGCCCTGCTCCACCAGCCTGTTCATGATCGTATAAATTTCATACTTCGCGCCCACGTCAATACCGCGTGTGGGCTCATCGAGAATCAAAATCTCCGGCTTCACGAACAGCCACTTTGCCAGAGACACTTTTTGTTGGTTGCCACCGCTCAGGTTCACCACGGTCTGCTCAATGCTGGGCGTCTTAATATTCAACGTATTTTTATATTCGTTGGCTACTTTAATTTCCGCGTTGTTGTCTACCACGCCACGCCGGGCAATTTCCCGCAGATTTGCCAGCGTAATATTCTGTCGTACGTCCTGAATCAGAATAAGCCCATTGCGCTTTCTATCCTCAGAAACATAGGCTACACCCGCGCTAATCGCTTCTTCAGGATGGCTGAAAGTTCTCTTCTCTCCGTGTAAAAACAACTCCCCCTGAACATGGTATCGCTCTGGGTTGCCAAAAATGCTCAAAGCCAGTTCTGTGCGCCCCGATCCCATCAAACCAGAAAAGCCTACGATCTCGCCCTTTTTCACGGTAAAGTTATTATCCTCAAGGATGTTGCGTTCGCGTGCCGGATCGTAGGCGCTCCAACCCTTAACCTCTAACACAACCTCATCAGAACGCTTGTGCTCTCTCTTGGGATAAATATTGTCAATTTCACGTCCTACCATGTGCTTGATCAGCACATTCTCGGATACTTCGCCCTTGTGGGCATCCAGCGTGCAAATCGTTTTCCCATCCCGCAAAACTGTTACTGAATCGGCAATGTCCATTACCTCTTTCAGTTTATGGGTGATCAACACACAGGTAACACCTTGGTCGCGCAAATCGCGCAGTAACAAGAAAAGATTATCTACATCTCTTTCGTTCAAAGCCGAAGTAGGCTCATCCAAAATCAACAGCTTGACGTCTTTGCTTAAAGCTTTAGCAATTTCTACCAACTGCTGCTTGCCCACACCCAGCTCGCGCACTTTAGCCGCTGGGTTAACATCCAGCCGCACTTTCTTCAGCATTTCGCTGGCACGACGAATAGTCTCATTCCAATCTACCATCAGGCCGCTGCGAATCTCATGGCCGACGAAAATATTTTCGTAGACAGTCATATCTGGAACGAGGGCCAGTTCCTGGTAAATAATGCTGATGCCCACCTTTTCGCTGTCGCGGATTCCCCCGAATTTTTGTAGTTCACCATCAAGAATAATCTCGCCTGAATATTCGTTGTGTGGATAAACGCCGCTCAACACCTTCATCAGAGTGGACTTACCCGCGCCGTTTTCTCCCACCAGGCAGTGAACTTCCCCTCTTTTTACCCGGAAACTAACGTTATCCAGGGCCTTTACGCCGGGGAATTCTTTTGTGATGTTTTTCATTTCCAATATGGGCGTCTCATTCATAATCAGCTCCGGCCGTATTTATTACATTCTTATTGTGAATGGCGGCGGCGCGCGCCGCCGCCATTCACAAATTAACCAACACTACATGCTTATTTTACTGCAAACCGGTGAAATCGCTGGCGTCGTAGTAGCCAGAATCGATCAGTTCAGCTTTGACGTTATCTTTGTCGACGGTGACGACCGGGGATTGAATAGCCGGTACATCGATAACACCGTTGTTGTAAGAACCTTGAGCATCGGGGGTGTTGCCCTCCAGCAAAGCAACGGCCGCGTTGATGGCATCGTTCACCAGCGTGCGCACGTCTTTGAAGACGGTCATGGACTGCTTGCCGTCGATGATGTACTGCACAGAGGCTTTCTCGGCATCCTGACCGGTGACGTAGTAGTTGCTCACGTCGCTGTCAGCCGCAAAAGCATCGGCGATAGCGCGCGCGGTGCCGTCGTTCGGCGCCAGAATGAAGACTTCGCCTTTGTCTTCGGCCGTCGCTACCGTCAGGTTGGCTTCGGCGAGGTTTTTGGCGGTGTTGAAGTCCCAGTTGGTGGTGATCTGGCCGATGATCTGGGCCATCTGGTCGCGGCTCAGGTCAGCGGTGTCTTGCAGAGCTACCGCTTCGCTGGAGTTCTTGATCACGAACGTGCCGTCGGCAATCTTCGGCTGCAGCACTTTCCAGGCGCCTTCAAAGAAAATGAACGCGTTGTTGTCCGAGGCCGCACCAGCGTACAGATACAGCGGGTTGCCCGTGCCTTCTGCATGGTCTACCAGGTACTGCGCCTGCTGCGCACCCACGGCCAGGCTGTCGAACGTCACGTAGTAGTCCACCGCGTCGGTGTCACGAATCAGCCGGTCATAGGAAATGACTTTCACGCCTGCTTCGTGCGCCGCTTCAGCAGCTGCTGCTGCCGCTGAACCGTCTTGCGGGGTGATGATAATGACTTTCACGCCTTTGGTGATCAGGTCTTCGACGTTGGCTTTCTCTTTGGCGCTGTCACCCTGGCTGAACAAGATCTCGACGTCGTAGCCGGCCGCTGTCAGTGCTTCCTGGAATCGGGTTTCGTCCTGGACCCACCGCGGTTCGTCTTTCGTCGGCAGCACGATGCCTACTTTGCCGGCAACAGCTTCGGCTTCCGGCTGGCTGCTGGTGGCTTCGGTGGGTTGAGCTGCTTCTTGAGACGAGGTTGTAGCAGCAGGTTCTTCTGTCGTTTGGGTGGCGCCTGAACCACAAGCTGCCAGAACGAGGGTGAGGGCAAGTATCAACAGTACAATAACGTACCAACTCTTTTTTAGCATTTCATCTTCTCCTTAATGTTTTTCAAACTGTAGTTGGAACATGCTTGACTTGAACAAAAACAAATTTCTGACCTGAGCACCTCCTTTCCTGGACTTGACGCAATTGAAGGATTGGAAATTGCGCCGTCTGTTATAGCCCGAAAGAAGGATGGCTAAGATTTGTGGAAATTAACAGAGATAGTGCCAATTCTTTTCGGGCAGATTGATTATCAATGATACCTTGATTGACACGGCCGTTTGTACCCCTGAAACCCCTAAGCCTGTTAGGGGAATTCCCCTAACGTCCGGCGCCCAAAGAGGCCACCCCAGCCGGTTTGCGGCGCGAATGTGGAATTTCCACCTGGATTTGCAAACCGCCGCCGGGTTGATTGCCCAAATCAATGCGTCCCCCCATCAAAGCCACTCGTTCGGTAACGCCCAACAGCCCAAAGTGGCCCATCCGCCCCAGACCCCCCAGGTCGAAATCTTCACGCAGGCCCTCACCGTTATCGGTGATGGTCATTTTGAGCATTCGCGGCGAAGTACGAGTCACCGAGACCACCACGTGACTGGCATTGGCATGTTTGCGGATATTGCTCAGGCCTTCTTGCACTATCCGAAAAATTGAAAGCTCAATTTTCTCCGGCAGCCGCCCCACATTAGGGTCGAGATTTAACTCTACGGCGATGCCGGTCTGTTCGCTCCAATTGGCCACGTAGGATTTCAGCGCTCCATCGAGGCCCAGGCTGTCAATCGTTGGCGGCCGTAAATTGCCGCAAATCCGGCGCAAATCATCGATCATCCGCCGGATGTGCTCGCGCATCCCAGGAATACGCGCCGTTACTTTTGGCGGCGCCTCAACTGTATTTTCCAGATCTTCCAGTTCGTAGCTCAGACTGAGCAGGTCTTGAATGAGTTGATCATGAAGTTCGCGGGCCAGATGTTTACGTTCCTGTTCGCGCTCGGTTAACAGCCGCCGTTGGGCGTCTTGCAGGGCGACGTTGGCTTTATCCAATGCTTCGACCTGCAGTGAGAGTTGTTTGAGGAGCTGCTTGTTCAGCGAATCTTGTTTCGCCAGGTCGCGCTTGAGCATTTGCTGATTGTAATGCAGCATTTCGGCTTTTTTGCGCGCCTGGTAGAAGCTGTCTAAGGCCCAGATGACCGGGGTAATTTGTTGATGGTCGGCAGTGCCAACAACGGCCGCTACAATTTCTTCGCGGCTGGTTCTATCGGTGGGGGTGTCGCTGATGAGACGGCCGTCGCGCAGCACCGCAATACGATCCGCCGCCGCAAACAAGTGGTCCAAATTCGTGCTGCATAAAATGATCATGCAGCCCCTCTCCTGCCACATTTTCATCAACTGCAGCAGCTGCTCCTGGTATGGCAAGCTCAAGGAACGCCCCGGATTTTCAATGATGATCAACCGGGGAAAACCGGCCGCCACCCGGGCAATCGCCACCAACTGCTTTTGTTCGGTCGAGAGACTGCTTGGTTTGGCGGTAAGCGAGGGGAAATATAGGTTAAGGGCATCTAACAGACGAGCGGCCTCATCGTGGGCTTTATACGGACTGACGATGCGGAACCAACTGGCCGGTCCCGTTAAGCTTTGTTCATTACCCAGGAAGATGTTGCCAGGAATGTCCAGCGATTCGACCAGTTTTGGCTCTTCATAGATGATGCCGATGCGCAAATCATGCGGGCGAAAGGGCCATTCCAGGCGACGGCCGTCTAAACTGATGCTGCCCGAATCCGGATAATCCCGTCCGGCCAAAACATCCAACAGCGTCCCCACGCCGCTGCCCACCCGCTCCGCCAGCCCCAAAACCTCACCCGGCCGCAAAGCAAGGCTGACGTCCTTCAACAATAACTTACTACCATGCTGCTTGGTCAAGTTCCTGATAATGAGCATGGGCAAACTCGCTTACTGCTTAGCCAATCGCATCCTCGATGATCTGCCGCAGTGTCGCCATATCCATGTCCTTCTTATCGACAAACGCCGCCGCACCCGCTTCCAATCCCCGCCGGTGAAATTCCCGGTCGGGATAAGCGCTGATCAACACAATGCGCGCCGAGGGCACTTTAAGGTGAAGCCGCCGCGTGCAGCTGATCCCATCTTCGTTTCCCAGGACAACATCCACAAAAACGAGGTGTGGCGTCACTTTCTCGGCAATGTGCAGCGCTTCCTGGATGTCACTTGCCTCGTAAATCATCGCCTGCGACTGCGCAATGCCTACCAGGCGGCTCAACTGTTTGCGGTAACGCTTATTGTCATCAACGATAAGAATCCTGGTCCGCTCAGCCACCAGATAATCCCGCGTAAAGACGGAATCTTGGGCCGCAACCTGCGCTGGAAGAGCCAAAATCTCCGGGTGTTCGTACAGATAAGCCAGCGCTTCCAGGCGATTGGTGACGTGCAGTTGATTATACAGGCGGGTCAGGTGATTTTCTACCGTCTTAATACTCAGATGAAGCTGCAGGGCGATCTCCCGGTTGCCCAGGCCGTTGGTCAGGCATTGGGCAATATCTACCTGCCGTTTAGACAAAACCGGCATATTCACCTGCGGGGACAGCAGCTTTTCCAGCAGCGGACTGGATACCCAGCGCTTTCCGGTCAGGATACGCTCTATAGCCAGCTTTAAATCACTCAGCGGCTGATCCTTCAGATGATAGCCGTTAGCGCCCGCGCTCAACAATCCCTGCACGTAAATGTCATCATCGTAGGCGCTGACGATCAGAATGCGCAGCGCCGGGTAGCGCGTTCGGATGCTGTGAATTTCAGACAAGGGCTCGAAGCCGGGCATGTTGATGTCCATGATCAGCAGATCGGCGTCCAGGAGGTCCAGAGCCTGCATCAGTTCTACGCCGCTGCCCACTTCCGAAACCACCTCCAGATTCGCCACATCTTTGAGGGCGTTGCGGATACCGGCGCGGACTAACTCGTGATCATCGGCTAATATGATTCGGATCGTTTGGTCGGCCATGAGAGCTCAAAGTCAAAGAAAACAGGACACAGCGCCGCACAGGTACTCATCTATTTTACTCTACGAAAATCTGTGCCGGTCTGTGTCCTGATCATAAGTGAGGACTTCTATTTGGGGCGATCAGCCAGTTCAAACAACGATGTTGACAAGGCGCCCTTTTACGACAATCACTTTACGCGGTTGTTTGCCATCCAGGTGGCGCTGCACATTTTCGGCTGCCAGGGCAGCTGCTTTGATGTCATCATCGGACGTGCCGGCGGGCACAGTAAGACGCTCGCGCACCTTGCCATTGACCTGCACGGGAATGGTGATCTCGTCTTCCTTGGCGATTTCTTCATCCCAGACCGGCCACGCCTGCTGATGAATGCTGTATTCGCCGCCGCGCTGTGCCCACAGTTCTTCGGTGATGTGCGGGGCGATGGGAGCCAACAGCAGCAGCAGATTGTCCACAGCCTCATCCCAGGCGGCCTGGGTAACGTTCTGTTTGCGCTGGGCTTCGTTGATGGTATTACGCAGTTCCATGATGGCGGCCACGGCCGTATTAAACGAGAAGCTCTCCATGTCCTGCGTCACTTTGCGGATGGTCTGGTGGGTTTTGCGGCGCAGAGCCTTCGTCACGCTCTCGTCTACCGGCCCCGGCTCGTAGGCCAGTGTCGCAATCTCCCAAATATCGTTTAGCAGGCGCTGCGGCCCCTTAATGCCGTCGTAGTTCCACGGCCCACCCTGGTCCCACTTGGCGAAGAACATCAGGTACGTGCGCACCGTGTCTGCGCCATACTGCGCCACCAGATTGTCCGGAGCCACCACGTTACCACGCGATTTAGACATCTTCTCATTGTCTTCGCCCAGCACCATGCCCTGGTTGTACAACGCCAGCATCGGCTCAGGAAAGTCTACCAATCCCATTTCGCGCATCGCCTTGGTGAAAAAGCGGGTGTAGATCAGGTGCATGGTGGCGTGCTCAATGCCGCCCGTGTACTGATCTACCGGCAGCCAATACGCGCCTTCTTCGGGATCAAACGGACCTTCCTCGTAATGTGGACTTAAATAGCGATATTGATACCACGAGGAGCACATAAAGGTGTCCATGGTGTCGGTTTCGCGCAGCGACGGCCGTCCGCAGATGGGGCACTCGGTGTGCAGGAAATTTTCATGAAACTTCAGCGGGCTTTCGCCGGTAGGCGTAAACGCCACATCTTCTGGCAGTAATACCGGCAGCTGCTCGTCGGGCACAGGCACCGCGCCATGCTCCGGGCAGTAGACCACAGGAATCGGCGCCCCCCAATAGCGCTGGCGGCTGATCAACCAGTCGCGCAGGCGGTAGTTGACGGCTTCTTCGCCGGCATTGTGCTCGACCAGCCAATCAATGGCGGCGGCGATAGAGGGATTTTTGCGGCCTTTGTCCTCGGAAACGGCCGTGCCGTTAATCTCCCCGCTGTTCACCATCACGCCCGGACCGACGTAAGCGGCCGTCATCTCGTCCGCGTCCAGCGGCCCCGTCTCCGGCGCAATCACCGGGATAATCGGCAGATTAAACTTGCGCGCAAACTCAAAGTCGCGCTCATCATGGGCCGGCACGGCCATGATCGCCCCAAAGCCATAGCCCATCAGCACATAATCGGCAATCCAGATGGGAATGCGCGCCTGGTTGACCGGATTGATCGCGTACGAACCGCTAAACACCCCGGTCTTGTCCCGGTCGGCCGCTTCGCGGTCAATGTCCGACATACTCTGGGCGTGTTCGCGGTAAGCCTGCACCGCCTCGGCCTGCGCCGGCGTAGTCAGCTTGTCTACCAGTGGATGCTCCGGCGCCATCACCATGAAGGTTGCGCCCCACAATGTGTCTGGCCGCGTGGTGAATATCGGCATTTCGTCGCCGTACTCAGTCTTAAAAACGACGTTCGCGCCTTCGGAACGGCCGATCCAGTTGGTCTGCATCACCTTCACGCGCTCTGGCCAGTCGATGCCGCCAAAGTCCAGAAGCTCTTCGGCATAATCAGTGGTCTTGAAGAACCACTGCTCCAGCTCTTTTTTAATGACCGGCGTGCCGCAGCGTTCGCAGTGGCGATCATCGCCCCAGACCTGTTCGCGGGCCAGGGTGGTATTGCAGTGCGGGCAAAAATCGACGGCCGCTTTTTCGCGATATGCCAGGCCCAGCTCCATCAGCTTCTTGAAAAACCACTGCGTCCACTTGTAATAGGCGGGATCGGCAGAAACCGCTTCGCGCTCCCAGTCAAACATGGCCCCCATGCTGCGCAGTTGGCCGCGCATGCGCTCGATATTGGCAAAGGTCCACTTTTGCGGGTGGACGTTGTTTTTGATGGCCGCGTTTTCTGCCGGCAGGCCAAAGGCATCGAAGCCCATGGGGAACATCACGTTGTAGCCTTTCATGCGCATGAAGCGGGCGCGGGCGTCGCTGGGCGTCATGGCATACCAGTGGCCGATGTGCAAATCGCCCGACGGGTAAGGCAGCATGGTCAGGGCATAGTGCTTGGGTTTGCTCCGGTCAATGGTCTGCCGGTACAGACCCGTTTGCGCCCACCTGGCCTGCCATTTGGGTTCTAGTTGTTGTGGTTTGTAGCTGTTGTCCATTTTCTGTATCTCCTGAGATCGGAAATCTGGGCTGATCTATCCCGTCCCCAATCTCTACCTTCTCAAGAAGTCGATTGTTTTTGGCGCAAAATCGGCGGCGTTCTGCGGCGCGGCGTTGTGGCCGCCGGTAGGATAGGTGACAAGCTGGCAGTTGGGTATGGTGTGGGCGAGTTGACGGCCGTATTCCACCGGAATCACACGGTCATCTTCGGCCCAGGCCAACAGCACAGGCTGTGTTAAGGCCGCCAACTGATCCGGATGGCGAACGGCGGGCGCGGTAAGGACCAGATGGCTGATGCGCTGCGGCTGGCTGAGCGCTGCTTCGACCGCCACGGCGCCGCCCCAACTTTTGCCCAAGAGGGAAACGGCCGTGTCTTCTTCCAGCTCATCTAGCAGAGACAAGACCGTCTCCACCGCTCTCTCACCCTGCGTTAGACCTGGAGCCAGTGTACTCTGCCCCCAACCCGGCATATCCACACTGACCACCCGAAAACCGGCCTCGGCCAGCGGCTCCATCAAGGGTTCCCACGTATGCCAGCCGTTGCGCTGGCTCCAACCATGCAGGCCCAAGACCAGCGAACCGGCGCCAGCCGTCTTGCCAAACACGTTGCCATAGGGCGTCCTGATCAGAATATCTTCCATAGCTCGAAATGACGGGTAACTTGCCTCGATGAAGGATAGGGAGAGACGGCCGTTTTCATCAATCCACAATACCCGCTTAAAAACACAAAAAGCTCCTTTCGTTCAGAGACGAAAAGGAGCTTCCGCGGTACCACTCTGATTGATGGAAAATTAGGTGGACCTGAAGGGACTCGAACCCTTGACCCCCACAATGCCATTGTGGTGCTCTCCCAACTGAGCTACAGGCCCATTCGTTAAGGCGGCGCATAAAATATCACAATCTGCCCCAATTGGCAATAGCGAACGCGCCATTTCCATCCACTCAAACACGTAACGCGTGCAAATCGGCAAGGGTTAGGCTGACAGTTTTATGGTCAGCCAGTCTTGTTGTCACCACCAGATGACCCCATGACTAGCCAACGCCACAACTATCCTCTTTCACCCTTGCAGCTCCCAGGCGAGTTCAGCGACTGCTTGTCACGCTCTCAGCCAACGGCGCGACTCTCTGTAGCTGCCAATGGACAACTTGCCATTGACAGTTTCTTCTCGCTTACTACTCCTGTTCAAAGCTGTTGGTTATAAACTTGTCAACAAAAACCGGGTTTCTGAAACCCGGTTTTATCAGTGGACCTGAGGAGATTCGAACTCCTGACCTCTACAGTGCGATTGTAGCGCTCTCCCAGCTGAGCTACAGGCCCCCAAGCGACGGATATGGTAGCCCAGGCAGGGCGTGTTGTCAAGATTTGTTGCGGCGAGGCTCAGGCGTATTATACTTGGCAAAATCACCTTTATATTTGGAGACTGCCATGAAAAAGAATTACACGATCACCTTGGAATATTGTGTACCCTGAAACTACCGCGAAAGAGCCGTCCGTGTGGCGGAAGACCTTCTCAGTCATTACCAACATATCATCAAAACATTTACTTTCATTACCGGCAGCAAAGGAGCGTTTGAGGTAAAAGTCAACGACGAGCTGATTTTCTCCAAGCACACCATGCAAAAACGCCACGCCGAACCGGGAGAAATCCTGGCGATGTTTAAAGAAATCGTAGGACCAGACGTGCCCTTTTACGGCACCTGATCCACAGACTAAAGATCGTCACGAAAATCGATCTTTACCTTTCACCCACCGCCCCGTTCAAGTAATCCAGTCCCGGCGAAAAACGTCCCAACTGCGATGGGCATAGGTGCGCACGCACTCTTTACAGACGAGTGCGGAATCCAGCGCACCCGTATCGCGCCAGCGCCAGCGCACAACGGAGAGATGGCTGCGGCAGGCCGGCTGATTGCAGATGGGACAGTAATCGCCTTCAGCCAGGCTGTCGCTGTCGCTGCGTTTTTCTGCCGGGTTTTGGTTGCAGATGTAACAATATTTCACGGCCATAACATTCTGCGTCAGAGCGGGGATTGGGTAGGGATTACCAGGTTGGCCACGGCCGTCGCCCCGAACGCCCCAAAAGCATATCACAATTTAAGGGGCGCGGCATTTTGCGCCCATTTCCTCACTTTGTAAACACGAACAGTCGTGCTATGCTTACGCGGCAGCAGGCAAGTCAGCGAAAGAATGTAAGCCATTTATGGAACTTCAAGCAATCACCGGACAGCTCAATATTGTCAATGGGCAGGTGCAGGCAGCGGTTGATCCGGCTACCGGCAGTCCGGCCGCCGTTCCGGGTCTGCTGGCCCAGGCCGCCCCGGCCAAAGCCACCCGCAGCCGCCGCCGCGACTTCCTGTTTGTGCACCTGACACTCAGTGGGCAGCCGGAGGAAACGGCCGTTCTCGCCCAAGACCTGCTCGACCTCGTCAGCCGCCAATTCTACCAGTCCACCGGCAGCGTCACCGCCGCTCTGCGCCAGGCCATCACCGACGCCAACCAGCGCCTGCTGCGCCTGAACCTGGAAAACTCCGGCCCTACCCATGTCGGTGCCATTTCCTGCGCGGCCCTGCACAATGGTGAATTGTTCATGCTGCAAGCCGGCGAAGGACTGGCTTTCCTGGGCCACAATTTTGGCGTGGAACGGCTGCCGGCCCAGCAGCCACCCCAATCGACGCCGCTGGGCCGCACGGCCGGTCTGAACGTGCGCTACTTCCACCACCGCCTGCAAGACGGCAACCTGCTGCTGTTGGCCGATCCCCGCGTTGCCAACCTGACTGCCGAAGCGCTCACACCCGCCCTGGTGGATTCGGACGTAGAGGATGGGCTGGCAGCACTGCAAACGGCCGTTTCCCAACAAACCGCCCGCCTGCTCCTGATCGAATTTACCAGTGAAGACGTCGGGGAAGCCATCGCCGAGTTTCCCACGGCCGCTGCCGTCGCTTCGCCAGCGGCAGCTTTTCCTCCGCCGGTGCGCGAGGGCGCGGCTGCGCCTACCGCGGCATCCCTGCCCCGGAACGCCGCCCGGCCACGCACGGCCGTCTCGGCCAACAAACTGGCCGCCGAGGTAGAGACGGGCGCTCGCAAAGCTACCGCCGGGGCCGCCTTCGGCCTGGCCAACTTCACCGACTGGCTTACCGAAATGCTGCTGCGCCTGCGGCCGCCTCGCCAGGAAGAGGCAGAACCAACCAACTGGGCCATCCCGGCGATCATCGCCCTCGTTATTCCCCTGCTGGTGGCCGTCATTGTTACCGGCGTTTACCTGGAACGCGGGCGTGTGCGCCGCTTTGCCGAACTGAAAACGGAAATCGGCCAAAACATCGGCCTGGCCGACAGCGCCGAATCACCAGAGCAGGCACGCGCCTATTATCAGCAAGTTTTGGCGCTGGCCGACGAGGCCGACTTTTTGCGCGCCGGCGACGGTGAAGTGGCCCGCCTGCGCCAACAAGCCATGGCCGAACTGGACCAGCTGGACGGCGTTTCGCGGCTGCAAGCCCAACAACTGCACGAATTTACCAGCGACGTCGTACTGACTGATGTAGTGCTGCAAGATGGTTTTGAGGGCGGGATTTATACCCTAGACAGCAACAGCAACGTTTACTTTCATCCCACCGACGAAAGCTACATGAACACAGCCGGCGATCCGTCACAGGTGGTCTTTAAGGGGAAGGCGCTGGGCAGCCACGTGGTAAGCAATATTGTGGACATGATGTGGCGGCCGGCCGGCACGGCCGTTACCCGCGCCGGACTAGCCATGCTCGACACCAGTGGTGCGCTGCTCACCTACTTTCCCAACATGGAAGATACGCGCGTCGCCCCTCTGGGCCTATCGAGCGTCTGGCAAGTGCCTACGGCTATGTCTTCGTTTGACGAGCGCCTGTACGTGTTGGACCCTGGGGCCCGCGAAATCTGGAAATATTTCCCCGATGGCGACGGCTTTATCATCAAGGACGATGAGCAGGTCCTGGCTCTGGACCCCAGCGCCGACCTGAATGGGGCGATTGACATGGATTTGTACAGCGAGGATGGCTCCCTGGTGCTGCTGTATAGCGACGGCCGTCTCCGCTACTACGACACCCGCTCCGGCCGTGTGCAGTGGGACGAAACCGACCTGCTAGAAAACGGCGGCCTCATAACCCCTCTGGTGGCGCCCACTACCGCTCAGCTCATCGGTAAAGGGCTTAACGCCTCAATTTTCGTCGCCGATCCGGGCAGCGGGCGCATCATCCAGATCGCTCGCGGTGGGCGCGTCATCGCCCAGTACCGCGCCACCAGCGAAACCGGCACCGAGCTTTTCAACCATGTTCAGGGCTTCGCCATCGCCGAAGCACCTTTGCGCATCTTCGTTACTGACGGCAGCAAGCTCTATGTGGCCACCCAGGAATAAGCGATCCGCTAGCTGTCGCCATTTTTCTCGCCGGCCGGCATATTGACCAGCGCCACCTCCTGGCGCGGAAAGGCCAGATCAATCCCTCGGTCCGCAAACTCCAGGCGGATGCGGCGCCGCAAATAACGCTGCACGTCCCACTGCTGATTGGGTTTGGTTTTCACCATCATCCGCAGTCGCACAGCCCATTCCTCCAGCCCTTCTACGCCGGTCACTTGCGGCGCTTCCAGCAGCAGCGGCCCAATCTCTGGGTCGGCGACCATTTCCTCGCCGATGGACTGCAGCGCCGCCAGGGCGCGATCGACATCCGCTTCATAAGCGATGCCGACATCGATAATGGCTCGCGACCAATCCCGCGTGCGATTAGCCACGATGCGAATTTCGCCATTGGGAACAATGTACAGCGTGCCCGCAGCATCCCGCAGTGTGGTCGCCCGCAGCGTCATCATCTCCACGTTGCCGACAATACCATTCACCTCAATGACATCGGTGATCATGTATTGATTTTCGAGAAGGATAAACAAGCCGCTGATTACGTCTTTTACCAGCGTTTGCGCTCCCAATCCCAGGGCCAGGCCCACAACACCCACACTGGCTAATAAGGGAGCAATGGGCACGCCAATTTCCTCCAGGACCATGACCAGTGCGGTGACAAAGATCACCACCAACCCGGCGCTGTACAGGACATCGGATATCGTGTCGGCGCGCCGATCTAGAAGGGTGTCATCCTTCGCATCCAAAGATTTCACCCGGCGGGTCACAAAACGCACCAGAAGGCCAAGCAAAAAATAGGCGGCCACGCAGAGGACTAAGATGGCCAAAATTGCCAGGCCGTGAGTTAAGAGCCATTGTTTCATTTGATCAAGCGTCTGGTTCATCCATTCACTCCCGCATTACGCAATAACTGCATCTCGCTGGAAATATGTAGTTGGCAATAAAAGAGGGCGCTCAAAACGAAAGGGGACAAACAAAAGCGCATGACGGCCGTGAGTTAAACCAACCGTCATGCGCTCATCTAACCTCTAACTAAAAGAAATTGAGACCATCATCGTCGTCTTCGTAATCTTCGTAGTCCTCAAAATCTTCGTCGAACTCTTCATCAAAGTCTTCGTCTTCAAAATCGTCGTCTTCGAAATCGTCCTCGTCAAATTCTTCGAGGTCAAAATCCAATGATACCCAAAGTGATAGCAGCGGACCCTCATCGAGAGACTCCAGGCGCATAGCAACCACGTCTGCCTGTTGGCGCATGCGTAACTCGTCTGGGTAGTCCAGTTTAACGGGACGGCCTTCACGCCAGGCATCCTGGCAGCGGTTCATGATATCGTCGCCATTCATGGTGCGTAACTGGCACAGGGCGACAGCCCGATCGTCTGGCCCTTCGTGAATCGACTGCAGCCAACGTTGTGGCGTTGGATGAAAATCAGGTGTTGGACCTTCGATTATCGTGATTAGTTCCGGTTTTATTGCCGACATAAGTCACCTTCTCATTCAGATTGTCATCTGCATAGCAAATGACTACAGACAGTAGACCACTGCTGCGTGCAATAGTCTACTGTCTGCGGGGTTGTCTGGCAACCCTTCTTAAGGACTAATTATGCAAAACGGAACTGGCGAAACAGCTTACCCTTGCGGCGTGGAACTGGTTTGCACCAACTGCCCGTTTTGCAGTTCGTAGGTGTTCATAACCGCCTGGGTGGGGCAGCACATTGGGTCGTCGGGGCCTTGAACGACCATATCGACCGAAATGACACCGTCTGCGCCAATGGTAACCGAATTAACCTGAACCCGATCCCCAAGGAAGGCCGTGGCGACATTTTGCGGCTGGCCGTCGGCAAAGGTGACGAGGGCCAGTTCGTAAAAACTGCCGCTGCCGCCACCGCTGGCGACAAGAACGGCCGCTGCCGCCGGCTGGCCGTTAACTTGACCCAAAGCGACATTGTCAGTCAGGGATACAGTCACGTTGCTGGCAGAACCGGGGGCAGCCGGTTGGCTAAACTCACCGCCTGACAGGGTAACACTGCCAGAGGGGACAACATCGACCTGATAAGTGGCGTTGGCGAGGGCAGCCAGGCGATCGTCGCCGGCCGTTCCACTGCTGGCGACGGCGGGCATGGCCTGTCCGGCCGGTACGGCCGTCGTTTCTGCGCCAGAGGTAGCAATCACGGCAATGGCTCCATCAGACGTGCGCATATCGAGCTTGCCGCTTTGAATCGTGTAAGTCGCTACCGATTGTAAAGCCGTCAGGAACTGCATCTCCTGGTCCATAATGCCCGCGGGCTCCGGGCAATAAGCGCGCGTTGTCGCCAGCGGGCCTACGGTAATGTTCTCGCCATCAACGGTGTAAGGTCCGAAATATTGGTTGCAACTCGCCGAACCCTGTACGTTGCCGTCTTCGCCAAACATCATCGTAATTTCCGTGTCGAGCATAACACTGACCGCCGCCTGATTGCCATTGTTGTAGCTGATTACTGTCCAACTGGAACCGGCCAGAGAGACATCGGAAGCGGCCGTATAACTGGCAATCAAAGCGCCATTGGCATCGCGCAGTTCTAGAGAATCACCCTGGACGGCAAAGGTTGTGGCCGTAGGCAGGGTGGCCAGGTAGGCCGTTTCCTGCTGCATGACGTCTTCCGCGCAAGCCATCATGGTGGTAACGATGTTCGGGCTGATGGTCAGGGAATTGCCATCGACGGTATAGCTGGTGCTGTAGGTATTGCAGCCCGCGCTGCCGGAAAGCGTGCCATCTTCACCGAAAACGGCCGTTACTTCCGCATTGGGATTCACAGAGACCACCGCATTTTGCCCGTTGTTGTAGCTGGTGAGCTGCCACGTCGTTCCCGTCAGCGAGGTGGGAGTAACGGCCGTATACACCAGCAGCGCCGCGCCGGAGGCGTCGCTCAGGGTGAGGGTATCGCCGTCAACTGCCCAGGAGACGGCCGTCGGCAGCACGGCCAGATAAGACGTTTCCTGCTGCATGATGGAATCTTCGCAAGCCATCATGGTGCTGATAATCATCGGGTTGATGGTTAGCGAGCTGCCGTCCACGGTGTAGCTGGTGCTGTACGTGTTGCAGCCAGCGTTGCCAGAGAGCGTGCCATCAGAGCCAAACACGGCCGTGATCGCCGTATCGGCCAGCACCTCGGCCCCTTGCAGCGACTGCAGCTGCCAGGACGTACCGGCCAGCTCCCCGCCGCCCGAAACGCTTGGCGTCATCGTCGTGGTCGTCGTCGACACAGGCGTCTGGCTGACCACATCTATCAGCGTATACTTAATCGATGAACCATCAGCTGGGGGATTTTCCACGGATTCTGCCCGAACCTGCAGCTCGTATTCGTAACCCGGTTCAAAAGTAAACCCTTCAATCTGCCCGTAAAAAAGCGTGTACTCGGCGTTCGGATCTTCCTTTACTTGCATACACTGCTGCGGCGCAACGCCCGTGCAATCTACCAGTTCCGGACCCACGTACAGGGTAATGATGTCCCCTCCCGCAGTATCGGTGGTCGGCGGCACGGCCGTTTCCTCGGCGGCGCTGGTCGTGGCTTCTGGCGTCTGTTCTTCGCCAGTCGGGCTGATCCCGCCACAGGCAGCCAACAAGACCAAGCTGGCCAATACAAGGGTAAATGTTAACCAACTAGTTTTCTTTTTCATCTCATTCTCCTTAACTATTTGTCTGGCAGTCATCGGCTATCGACCGCCACCATGAAGATTGATAAAGCTTTTGTGAAAACGACCCAGTGTGTTCAAAGGTTGCCAGACTTATCTGTCCTTCATTTTTCTGGATCTTCGGCTGTAATATAAAAGAAATCGCGATCGGATTGGCGCAGATAACGGTCGGTCCACGTTTCCATCCCTTCCGGAAATAACGGCTCGGCCACCAGCGTATGATCGGCACCGGTTCTAACGGCCGTAAAGTGCACCCACGACTCGTTGATATCCAGCAGCAAACCGTCAGCGACGCCGACGGCCGTCATCGCTGCCGCCAGCGTTGGCATGCTCATACTTGGACCTGCAAAAAAGTAAAGAACCTGGTTATCTGGACTGATTCCCAAACCGGAGCGCCAGGTAACGATGTTACCATTGATGTTACCGCCCCAGGTAGTGATAGACCCATTATAAACGCGAGGGTTGATTTCGCCATCTTCTACGACGAGACGCGCGTTTTGCCGCCACGCCGCCCACTCGGCGTCCGGCGCAATGTCTTGCCCCCACACGCCGATGCGCACACCGCCATCCGGGGCTATGGCCACGGTGGCATACCCTTCTTTGGCTGGCAGCGCCTCCACGCTGCCCGACATGGCCCCATACGCGCCGTGGGAAGCCATAAAACCGCCATTAAACGCGGCCAGCAGGTTGCCAGACTGCAGCTGTTCAGCCGGGATAACTCCGCTGCCGCGCGGACCATCGTCCAGAGCCGGTTCCTGTGTGCCCAACACGTAATGCAGGGCGGCGCGGCGCAGATCAAAGGCCACCACACCCACGATGGCATACGGCCGTTCCGCATCCGGCTGCAAAAACGTGCGCAGACCCACGACTTCGCCGGCTGGGTTGTACAAGTAAGGCTGCCACTCTCCCTCGCCGGCCAGGTCGCCAAAGTGAGCCAGCGGCGGCAGCGTCCAGGGAATGGGCGTGGGCACGGCCGTTGGGGACGGCTCGGGCGTCTCGGTTGGGATAGAAGTGGGCGGCGGGGTAAGGTCTTTAGCCAGCGACGGCCGTGTGGCCGTCGGCGGAGGAGGCGTGGATGTAGGAGCCAGCGTTGGGGGAACAACGGCCGTCGCCGTGGGCAGCGCAGCGGTTTGCCAGGGCGCCTCCGCTTCCTGCAAGCCCAGATCATAACGCGCCTGCTGCACGCCATCCTGCACTTCAAACAAAGCCGTTTCCAGCAGCGCCACCCCACGGTTGCCCAGCACCTGCCGCAGTGGGCGGGCAACTGTTGCTCCCACCGCCGGCCAGCGGCTCACGGCCACCATGCCCAAAACAACCAGCAAAGCCAGCAAGCCCAGCACCCCTAAAATTCGTTGACGACGGCTCCAGTTTCTCACGCTTTCTTACGCATTACATTCGCTACAACGGTGGTACACCTCAGCACGGGCAGTCAGTGTACCCCTTAGACAACTATCGCTTGCTTCGTTTTCTCTTAGGATTTACCTTCTTGTGGCCAGCAGTCTGCCAGGGAGAAGCGCCTGCAACTGATTTTTCTCCCGCCAGCGCTGCCACGCCTCCCTTACCAGCATCCACTTTACCACCGACCCCTGCAAATGGCACACAAAACGGCCGTCGCCCCGATCATTCTCGCCGCGTCAGCCGGTTCGCCGGGCCAGCAACAACCGGCTGTGGAGAATCTGGCGGCCTGTTACGGCCGTTTCTCTTGGGGCCAAAGATTGGCCTGCCCGCAATTGCCAACTGGCGCACAGGCATGATTGTTGCCAGCAGGCAGTGATGGTATTATCCCGTTTAAGTATTGTGCACTGTTTTAAAAGGTTGTGCCTGGCATCTTCCCCCTAGTGACATGCCAGACAAAGAACAAGACATTCAGTCAAATGGAGGAGTATGTTCACAAAACAGAAGGTTCACCTGTGGTTAACCGTTGCAGCGGCGTTTACGGCCGTTCTCCTGCTGCTAGCCGGATGTTCCCGCGACGACCCCAAACCAACCGTCGCCCCGACAGCCGAAGTGCCGCCCGCCAACACGACCGAAGCCGGCACCGGCGAAGTGACCGACCCTACCTGGGAAAGAATCCAAACCGAAGGTAAACTGGTCGTCGGCGCTTCTTTCGATTATCCCCCCTTTGAATACTACAACGAAGAATTTGAGCAAACAGGCTTCGACGTCGCCCTCATCCAGGAAATCGGCGATCAGTTGGGAGTAGAAGTGGTGATCAATGACATGGCCTTCGACGGTCTGGGCGATGCCCTGATCTTGGGCCAGATCGACCTGGCAATTTCCGCCATCTCCTTCACCGAACAACGCGATGCAGTCATCGACTTTTCCAACATCTACTACGTCAGCCAGGATGGCATCCTGGCCCAGACAAGCGCCGACATCGGCCCCATCACCGAACCCGAACAGATCGTCGATTACCGGGTCGGCGTGCAGCGCGGCTCTGCCTTTGCCGATTGGATTCAAGACGACCTCATCGATACCGACCTGATGCCCGAACAGAACCTTTTTGTCTACCTCCAGGCCGGCGATGCCCTGCGCGATCTGCGCCAGAATCGATTGGACCTGGTGATTGGCGACCTGCTGCCCGTGCAACTGGCGGCCGATACTTATGATGACGTAGAAGTGGTAGGCCAGGGATTGAACACGGAGCGCTACGCCATAGCCATTCCGCCTGGCGCCGAAGAACTACAAGCCCGGCTGAACGAGAGCCTCATCGCCTTACAAAACTCTGGCCGCCTCTCTGAACTGGCTAATGAATATCTGAATCTGGAGGCTGACGAGGTTTTGCCGCTGCCTACACCGGATCCGGAACAGCCGACGCCAGTTCCTCCGCCGGAACCCGTTTGCCGCGATGCCATGACCTTTGTGCAGGATCTGAATTTCGATGACGAAAACATGACCAATCCGCCTCAATTTGCGCCGGGCCAGCCTTTCCAGAAGAGCTGGCGCATCCGCAACAGCGGCACCTGCACCTGGGATAGTTCCTACGCCTTTGTGTATGTGGGCGGCAACAATCCGGCCGCGCGCATGGGCGGCCAACCCCAACCGATTCAGGGCACCGTGGCCCCAGGCGAAACGTATGACGTCTCTGTGGACCTGGTTTCGCCGCTCGCTCCTGGCGTTTATCAGGGTTTCTGGACGATGCGTAACCCGGCAGGCCTGTTGTTTGGCAACCGCGTCTGGGTGGGCATTGAGGTGGTCGGCGCCCCCACACCCACGGCCGTTCCCACGCAAACGCCCTCTCCCGACATCAACTTCACCGTTGATCGCACCAACATCCGCGCCGGCGAATGTGTCACTTTCTCCTGGAACGTCAACAACATCCAGGCCGTCTTCTTCTACCCGCAAGGCGCAAACTGGCAGAACTACGGCGTTCCTGGTCAGGGTTCCAGCGTGCAGTGCCCGTCCAGCACCACTACCTACGAGCTGCGCGTCTTGAAGCGCGATGGCACGTTTGAAATTCGCCAGATTACGATATTTGTAGAGCAGCTGCCAGGCGCCCCGGTCATTAACCGCTTCACCGTAGATCCGGGCCAGATCAATGTGGGGCAGTGTGTCTCCATCGTCTGGCAGGTTTCGGGCAACGTCAACACAGTGCGTATCTTGCGCGGCAACAACCCGGTCTGGGATGGCGCTCCCATTACCGGCTCAACGTCAGACTGCCCGCCGGGTAACGGCCGTATCTCCTATACCCTCGAAGCAGTTGGCCCCGGCGGCACCAGCCGCGAACAACGCGACGTCACCATCGTCCAGCCCACACCGCCGCCCACGGCCGTGCCGCCTACGGCCACACCACCTGTCATTCCCACGGCCACGCCGCAGCCGCCCGTCATTAACTCCTTCGTCGTCAGCCCGGCACAGATCACCGCCGGGCAGTGCGTCAACGTCAACTGGAGCGTTGGCGGCGGCGCCAGCCGCGTGGATATTACGCGTAACGGCGCGGCCATCATCGACGGGGCGTCTTTCAGCGGTGCGTTCCCGGACTGCCTCAACCAGCCGGGCACGTATTCCTACATATTGGAAGCCACGGGCAATGGCCAGACAGCGACCCGCAGCCAGACGGTGAACGTCTCGCAAAGTGTGCCGCCAACAGCCACTCGTTCGCCGCTGGCTGGGGTGAACTGGGTTTTGGCAAATATGAATGCCAACCAGGTCGTGCCGCCCGGGTTGCAGATTACGGCCATCTTCGACGAAACCGGCCAGGTGAACGGCAGCAGCGGCTGCAACACCTACAACGGCAGCTACACCGCCAACGGCAACAACCTCAGCATCGGCCCGCTTGCCACCACCAACATCCAATGCGACGAGACCACCATGCAAATCGAACAGCAATTCCTGACGCTGTTCCAATCCGCCGTCACCTACAACGTCTCGGCTAACGGTCTGGTGATCTTTAACGGCAGCGGCCAAAACGTACTGGCCTTTACGCAAGGGGCCGCCCCCCGCTAACCACTGCTGCCTGATTGGAGTTTGACAACACCCGCACGGCTAAAAACGGCCGTGCGGGTGTTGTGCTTTCTAATCATTATGTAGACAAATTTTGATAAACTATGTTATAACTATCGTGTCAGGATTATCGTTATGTTCAATTAGCAATAACATACCAACCACAATCCGCTTAGGAGATGGAGGGAAACATGGCCAGAAGACAATCTAACATCCTGCTTGTCGTTCTCATCACTCTTGCACTGGTTGTAGCCATCGCCTTTACGGCGATGCTCCTCGACTATTTCTCAGGATCAAACCCCACGCCCACGCCCGTTCCGCCCACTGTGCCGGCAGCCACCGATCCCTGGGAACGCATCCGCACTTCCGGCACTATGGTCGTCGGCTCCTCTCTAGACTATCCGCCGTTTGGCTACTATAACGACAACTTCCAGCCAGACGGCTTTGACATCGCCCTGATTCGCGAAATCGCGCAGACATTAGGCGTTCAGGCAGAAATCAAGGACATGTCTTTTGACGGCTTGGGCGGCGCGCTGCAGCTGCAGCAAATTGATGTAGCGATTGCCGCCATCTCCGTCACGCCGGAGCGAGAAGCTTCGTTCGACTTTTCCAACGTCTACTTCGTTGGCGAAGATGCCATCCTGGCTAACCAAAACGCCAACATTGCCAGCATCAACTCCGTTACGCAGCTGGCCTCCTATCGCGTAGGTGTACAGCGCGCCACGGTTTACGAACGCTGGTTGAAGGAAACGCTGGTCGACACGGGTGTGATGCCGTCCGACCGGCTGCTGATCTACCAGCAGGCCGGCCAGGCGGTGGAAGATGTGCGTAACGGCCGTATCGACCTCGCCGTTCTCGACTTGCAGCCAGCCCAGGTAGCCGTCAGCGCCGGCGGCGTCAAAATCGTCGGGCAAGGCCTGAATCCTCAACGGCTGGCCATTGCCATGGTCAACGGTGCAGCCACAACCCAGGCCCAGATCAACAACGCCCTGACCCAACTGCAAAATTCCGGCCGTCTCAACGCGCTGGTACAGCAGTATCTCGGCCTCTCGCCCGACCAAATTTTGCCGACACCCACCCCGCTGCCCATCACTGCCACCCCGCTGCCCACGTCCACGCCCATTCCCTGCATCGATCAGATGACCTTCGTGCAAGATTTGAATCTTGATGACCAGAACATGACAGCGCCGCCGGAAATTCCGCCGGGACAGCCGTTCCGCAAGTGGTGGCGCATTCGTAACTCCGGCACCTGCACCTGGGACAACCGCTATGCGCTGATTTACGTCGGCGGCAATTCCCCACTCTCGCAGATGGGCGGCCAGCCAACCTACATCCAGGGCACTGTCGCTCCCGGCCAGACCTACGACATTTACGTGGACCTGGTTTCCCCGCTGACGCCGGGTACGTATCAGTCCTTCTGGTCGATGCGCAATCCACAGGGCCAGACCTTTGGCAACCGTATCTGGGTAGGTATTCGCGTGCCCAGTCCAGCCACCGCCACCCCGGCCCCCACGCAAACACCGGCAGCCAACATCCAGTTCACGGTGGATCGCTCCAACATCACAGCCGGCCAATGTGTTACGTTTAACTGGAACGTAACCGGCGCCAGGGCCGTGTACTTCTATCAGCGCGGCCAAAACTGGCAAAACTTCCCAGTTCCGGCCGTCAGCAGCCGCTCCGAATGCCCACCGGAGACGACGGTGTACCAACTACGCGTGGAAATGCTGGACAACTCGGTCCAGGTGCGCGAAATCACGGTCTATGTCCAGCCGGCCATTGGCGCTCCCACCATTCACCGCTTTACTGTTACTCCGCCGGATCAGGTAACGTTGGGCCAGTGCGTCACTCTAAACTGGTGGGTAGAAGGGCAGATCAGCAACGTGCGCCTCTTCCGCGACAACACAGTCATCTGGGACAGTGCTCCCGTGAATGGCTCCACCGCCGACTGCCCGGTTCAGGTAGGCACGACAACCTACCGCATCGAAGCGACAGGTCCGGGCGGCACAAGCAACCGCCAGCAAACGATTAACGTGGCTGCTCCCGTCCAGCCCACGGCGACGCCGCTGCCCAACACGCCCACGGCCGTTCCCGCCACCCCCACCGTCGCCCCGCCGCAAATCCTTTCCTTCAGTGTTGCACCCCAACAGTTGGAGGCTGGGAACTGTGTCACGATCAACTGGTCGGTAGGCGGCACGGTCACCGTGATTCGCCTGCTGCGCAATGGGCAGGTTATTCTGGACAATGCGCCCGCTGCCGGCATGGCTCCGGACTGTCTGAACGACGCGGGGACGTACACCTATCGCCTGGAGGCTAACGGTCCCAACGGCCGTCAGGATGTGCGCGAACAATCGGTCACGGTAACGGCCGTGCCCAACATCCCGCCGCTGGCTGGCACCTCCTGGCGCCTGTCTTACTACTACGACGGCGTCGGGGCGCTGGTCTCCCTCATCAACGGAACCGAAATCACAGCCCTGTTTGGCAACGACGGGCAGCTCACCGGAACCGGCGGCTGCAACAATTACAACACCAGCTTCACCGGCCAAAACGGTCAGGTGACCATTGGCAATCCCAGCGCCACGCAAACAATATGCGTCGATCCACCGGGCGTTATGGAACAAGAGAACCGCTACTTCCAACTGCTGCCTCAGGCGGCCACCTACCAGATCAATCCCAACGAATTGATCCTCAAAGACGCCTCCGGGCAGGTGATTTTACGCTACGAAAATTTGATTAGCCCCCGGTAAAAAAATTGAGCCTGGAGATTGGAGGCATCTTGCCGCTTCCAATCTCCAGGCTCTTAAAGGGGCGGGAAACCCGTCAATCGTTTAAGAAAACCGTTCGGCTACGCGGCTGGGACAACGGCCGTTTTCACCCCATCGTCACTCCGCACAGTTCGATCGCTAAAGAAGGCCAGAACCACCGCACCCAGGCCCCAAAAAGTAACCACCATGCTCAACGCCCAGCCCACATAAGGAATGGCCGCCAGCACCACAAACAACACCAGGCCAACCAGCAAGAACCAGACTCGCCGCTGCGCCCGCTGCCAGAACCGGCCCAGCAGCCAGCCGCCGAAGCGATAGGCGACGATCACCTTGCTGAGGTAAGAGACGAACAAGATAAATATCCAGAAGGCCAATCCTAATCCCGACAGTGAAATGCCCCACCAGGTGAAGGCCAATCCCCAAAACGTTGCGGCCGCCAACCCTATGCCCACGGCCGTAAAGATGAGCAGCACGATCACCGAGCCAATAAAACCGACAATGTAAGCCGCCAGACCGGACCCCACAGCAGGCCACGGCCGTTTCCCCGCTTCGTCTGACCATCTGCCCATCAATCTGGGGGCCAACCAGAGCGCCAGCAACCCGACCAGGATGTAACTGACCAGCAGCCGTCCCTGACCCGATAACCAGCCCAGGGCAGCGGCCGTCTGCGGGTCGATCGGGTCGGATTGCGCCTGGACACGGTACATGGTGCCCCGGCCGCGCGTATCGATGGTCAGGCCCGGTTCCAGGAACGAGACCGACTGCCCTGTGGTGGCCCGATTGACCGAGTTCAGCACAAAGCGGATCGCTTCGATGAGGCCAATGACAGCCTGCGTATCGCGGCCCACGCTGCCGCCCAGGCGGGCGCTAAAAGTCAGAGCGTATAAATCGCGTTCAATTGTGGAGCCTCTTTCGGTGAGCAAACTGACGCCCAAACTGTAGAGACTGCGGCCAATAACGGCCGTTTCGCCCACCTGCAGCGATATCGCCCCCACGTAGGCGCTGCCACCCACGTCGCCATTGATCACCACTTTATCGCCAATCACAAACAGGCTGCCGCTCACGCTGCCATCGACAATAACCGTCCGCCCCACGATGAAGGCATCGCCATCCACCGACCCGGCCAGGCGCACGTCGTTGCCGTTCAGCACCACATCGCCCTCAATCTCGTCCCCGGCGGCCACCAGTTCGCCAAAAATTACGCCCTCGGCCCGCGCCGACTGGGTGATCCCTAAAAACAGCAGCAGCAAAACAAATACGGCCGTTGCCCGACCCCATGTTCCTCGCTTTCCATTCATCGCTCGCCTCCTGTAGGTAAACAGTCTGTTTAACAATGGCTTAACTGCTCCACATCGACACCCTAACTATACCTGAATTACGGTTGGCCGTCGCCAGATTGCGGTCCGCTCCAGGCCAGTGTCGCCCAGACTGGCAGATGGTCGCTGGCGGCCGTTTCCGCAGCAGCGCCGGCGGCTAAAACGGGCAGCCCGCGGGCAAAGATATGGTCGGCGGACACCCCCATGCCGGCCACCTCCACCGTCGGGCCGGCCGCAGCCGAAACCCGCTCCAGGCCAACGGCCGTAAACACCCCCTCCAGCAGCGCCACATCCCCCGCCGTCACGCTGTTAAAATCGCCGCCGACGATGACCGGCCCCTCGCCCGGCGCAACGGCCGTAGCCACGGCCGCTGCCTGCGCGATACGCTCCCGCCGCCCCAACCAGTACGTTTCGGTATGCGTGCTGACGACAACCAGCGGCGCGCCATCAACGAGGATCGTGGCTTTTACAGCAATGCGCCGCTGGGCGTTGCTGGGATTGGCGTAAGGCAGCAGCAGTTTTTCTGGCCGGGTAATGGGCCATCTGGCCAGGATAGCGTTGCCAAAATTACGGCCGTGATGCGCGTGGACCGAAGCCGGAAAGTAGACATAATTATAAGCCAGGCGCTGGGCGATGGCCGCCACGCCGGTTTCGTCCATTTCTTGCAGCAGCAGCACGTCGGCATCGCGCAGGTGGGGGTTCTGGCGGATTTCGGCCACGGCCGTTTCCACCGCCTCGCCATACCGGATGTTCCACGTGGCTATCCGAAGCTCGCCGTGAAACGGCCGTGCCGGTTCAGCATACTCCCCACGAAACAGGGGGCCAGCCGGATCGGCGTAGTTGTCGACCGTGCGCGCCGTGCGCACACCCCACAGCGACAGCAGCAGCGCCAACGCCCCGCCCCACACCCCGACTCGCCAGGAACGATGCCCCCTCATCTAGCGCGCCAAACTTTCCAGATTAAGCAGCTGCTCGCGCGTTCCCACGACGATCAGTTCGTCGCCAACCATCAGGCGGGTATTGGCGTCGGGAATAAGCGTGGAGGTTTGCCCGGAATTGACGGTGTGGCGCAAGGCGATCAGCGTCACGCCGGTCTGGCGGCGCACGTCGGCATCGCCCACAGTTTTGCCCTCCAGGTACGAACCGTTTTCAACGACGACCTCCTCCACCCACACTTCTTCGCCGGTATCCAGGGTAGCCACCTCAAAAAAATCGACCACGTGCGGCCGGATGGCGATGTTGGCCATGTGTCGCCCGCCGATCTGGTAAGGCGAGATCACCCGGTTGGCCCCGGCCAGGCGCATTTTGGCTTCGTTGCCGCCATCGACACTGCGGGCGATGATGTACAGCCCGGCGTTAATGGCCCGCGCGGAAAGGACAATAAACAGATTGACCGAATCTTCACCGGCGCAAACGATCATGCCCCAGGCGCGTTCCACGCCGGCGCGGCGCAGCACGGTGTCGTTGGTGGCGTCGCCTTCGATAACGTTGAAACCTTGCTCCACAAGGAGTCCCACACGAGATGGTTCTTTTTCGATGAGGACAAACGGCCGTTTCCCCTCCAGCAGCGTCACCACCACGCTTTCCCCTACACGGCCGTATCCACACACAATCACATGGTCGCGCATCAAATCTACCTGCCGCATAATCCGTCGTTTCCTCCACTGCCTTAGATAATCGCGCTCCAATACCAGTTCGCCCAGAGTGCGCAGGCCATAGGCCAGCGTGCCCACGCCTAACAAAATCAAACCGATGGTAAACAACCGGCCGGCCGTCGAAAGCGGATTAACCTCACTGAACCCCACGGTCGTCAGGGTGATGACCGTCATAAACAGGGCGTCGACCGGCCCCCATCCTTCGAGCAGTATGTAACCCAGCGTGCCCAGGGCCAACAGCCCCAACACCATCAATACCAACAGGGTGATTTTGCGGTTGGTTGTGCCTTTCAATCGAGCAGGGCGCCTCCCCGCGACCGGTTGTCTGAGGCGATGTTGGCAAAGACTTGAGCGTACAAGGGGCGAAAGAAGTCCGGCACGGTCTGCAGCACTTCTTCGGGGAGCAGCCAGGAAACGGCCGTTACTTCTTGCAATTCCGGCACAGCTTCTCCGCTCTCTAACCGGGCCAAAAAGAGCGTACCCACGTTTTTCACCTGGTCGCCATTGGGAAATGTGTGATGGTAAGTGGGCGATGAGTAGATAGCCAGAATGCGTTCGAGCGTCACATGATAGCCGGTTTCTTCCAGGGTTTCGCGCACGGCCGTGTGGGCCGCGTTTTCGCCCAGGTCGGAATAACCAGCGGGGAAAGTCCACGCGCCGTTATCGCGCCGGCGTACCATGAGAAAACGGCCGTCGTCGCGCGTCGTGGCTGTCATTGCACCCACGGCCACAATGCGCTCGTGGCCCACGTGCTGGCGCATGAGCTGAATCTGATCAGACGGCCGTTCCGCCACAAACGGCGGCGTAAACGCTGGCGGTCCACCCCGCTCCGCATCACGAATCATCGCCCAGTACCAGTGCGGTACTGGCAGTGCTTCCATTTCGTCTACTGCAAAAAACGCCTGATCGCTTGTTTCCAGGCCGTCAGGCGACATCGTTCCACCAGAAAGACGGCCTGTAAGGCACACGGTATACTGTTGTACTTTATCCCCATTTGGATAAGTGACATCATAGTGGGGATGAGTATAAATGCCCACCAGATCAAGCTTCCCGGCCTCCAGACCGGTTTCTTCAAAAAGTTCGCGGCGGGCACAGGCCTGAATATCTTCATCGATTTCCAACGCACCACCAGGCAATCCCCATACATCAAAATCGGTACGACGCTGTAGCAGGATGCGGTTAGAGGCATCCCGCAGAACAATCGAGGAGGTAACGAGAAATATTTTTTGCCTCCCCACGCGCTGACGAATCCAACTTATATATGACTTAGACATGGGCAAAGTCTACTTTATTCAAATGGCCTTATCAAATTCGGCAGTTGCTTGCTAAACTACACAGAAAGGATGGTCTAAGGCCGCAAGCCTCAACAAACCAGTGTCTAATAATACTTCTCTCTGGCGTCGAATACGCTACGGGATCGGCGCGCGCATCATCATCCCCTTCCTTTTGCTTACCCTGTTGGTAGCAGGTATTGGCACATTCATTATCACTTCCCAGTTTACCCAGACTGTTAACGAACGATATAACACGCAGTTGGTTGACGCCGGACGGGTAGTGTCCGAGCGCATGGTGGACTTTGAAGATGCGCGGCTAAGCACCTTGCGGACAATTGCCGGCACGCAGGGTGTGGCCCAGGGATTGCTGGACGGGGACACGGCCGTTATCGAAGAGCTCGTTATGCCCGTCATTCTCAACGATGGAGCCGATGCTGTGGAGCTGCTAGATAAAGACGGGCTAGAAATCTACGGTTGGCAGCGGCTCGAAGACGTGCCCCTCGACGAAATTGAAAGCCAAAGCGGGCGCGATTTTTCCTCCATTGATGACGTGGCCCTCGTTTTGGAGGGCTACACCGATGAGTCTGGTGACAAGCGCGTGATTCTGAGCGAAACGCCAGAAGGATACTTTCTGTTTACCCTGGGTCCGGTCATTCTCGATGGGGAGCAGGTAGGCGCGGCAATGGTGGGCACTTCCCTCCAAACCATGGCTGAAGAACTTTCGCAGTATGCCCTGGCCCGGGTGACGTTATATGCTAAAGACGGCCGTGTCCTGGAAACCACCCTGGGTTCCGAGGAAGAAACCGGCGTCCTTGGTCTGCCGTCTACTTCCCTGACCTATACCGACATCGTCGACGCCCTGCGCGAAAAACCGGAGCGCGCCCAGGTTGTGGCCACCAAAGCCGATTCCGAAGTGCCGCTGGCCCAACTGGAACTGATGGGCCAGATTTACCGACTGGCTTTTGGCGATTGGCGGCTGCGTGGTCAATCGTTTGGTTTGTACAGCGTCGCCTTTCCCATCAACCTTGTGGCCTCACCGCTGAACCAAAACCGGGACACCTTTCTGGTTATTTTCACCGTCACCTTTTTAGCTGTCCTGATCATCGGTTCCTGGACTGCCCAGCGGATCACCAAACCACTATCGGCACTTGTGCTGACGGCAACGGCCGTGGGCGAAGGGCACCTGGATCAACGCACCGGCATCAACCGCCAGGATGAAATCGGCCAGTTAGCCGCTTCCTTTGACCTGATGACCGCCCGTCTGGAAACCCGCACCCAACAACTCATCAAACAAACAAGCGAACTGGAAACGATCCTCAACACCATCACCGATGGCGTCATCCTGCTAGACAACGCCAGCAACATCGTTGTCGCCAATGTAGCCGCCGAGCAACTGCTGACCGACCTTTCTTATGATTTCTTGGTGGCCGGCCCCATCCGCGAACTGCTGCCGGGCAGCAAAAATTATCAGGAGACAAATGCCGGGCAGCCAGACGAAGAAACAGACACGTACACGCAGATCAAACAGTACCAGATCGGCCGGCGCAACCTGATGACTCTGGCCACCGAAGTCATGACCCCGGCCGGCGAACACTTTGGCACGGTTCTTGTTCTGCGCGATGTCACGCGCGAGGTCGAAGCTGAACACTTGAAGGATGCCTTTATCACCAGCATCTCCCGGGAGCTGCGCACGCCCCTAAACGCCATCCAGGTCTATACGGACCTCCTGCTAAAAACCGGCAACGATCAACTAGACGGGCGGCAGTTGGCGTTTGTACGCAACATTCAAAAAGGGAGCAGCCAGCTCGAACATCACCTCGATCAGCTTATCCACATCTCTGAAATTCAGGCCGGAACGGTCAAACTAGACCGCCGCCAGATTCAGTTTTCGGAGGTGGTGCAGGCGGCAGTTGATAATTGGCACGGCCGTTTCGAAGCCAAACGCATCGATCTGCATCTGCAACTGCCCGATGAAAGTCCGTCCATCACCGCCGACCAGGCACAAATAGGCTGGGTCATCGAGAGCCTGCTCAGTAACGCCCACAACTACACCCCCTCCGGCGGGCAGGTAGAGGTGCAGCTTACCAAAAACGAACACGTGATACACCTGGATGTCATTGATTCCGGCATCGGCATCGCCAAAGGGGATCAGGCGCATCTGTTCGATCGATTTTTCCGCGCGCAGAACAGTGTTAATCACGAAATGCGCGGCGTGGGCCTGGGCTTATTTATTGCCCGCACCGTCGTGGACATGCACCAGGGCGATCTCCAGGTGGAAAGTGAACTGGGGCACGGCAGTACTTTCCGGCTCACATTGCCGCTGGATAACCCATGACCGCCGTATCGACCAGCCCTCCCGCCAGCGATCGCTCGCGCCGCCGATTCCTTTTCCTGATTCTTGCCCTCGGTCTGCTGGCGAACTTTGTTTGTATTTTTGTTTCCTTTTGGCTGGCGTTATGGATTTATGGGCAATCGGACGCTGTGAACGCCGATATGCTGGCGCAAAGTGCCGCCGATTACGGCCGTGATACCCTCATCTTTGCCCCGTTGGATCCGGCCATCATTGAGCAGGCGGCCACCGACGCCGCGCGTCTGGCACTCACCCTCACACCTGCCTCCGGCGATAACGGCGACGATTTCCTTTCGCCTGTCCCGATAATCCAGTTTCCTACAGCACGGCCGACGGAAAACGCCCCCAACAGCCAGCCGACAGCCACGTCTACGCAGCCGCCCACCGCCACGCCTGGCAGCACGGCAACGGCCGTTGCCACGCCCTCATCCACATTAACACCCACCTCCACGCCGCCGCGCCCCACACCCACAAGCGCGGCCGCATCCTCGGCCACTCCCACGGCAACCTTCAGCCGCACGCCCACGCCCACCACCACACCCACAAAAGCGCCCACACCCACCCCTACCGCTACCAGCGCCGGGCCGGGTTTCACTCCCAAACCCACGGCCACAGCCACCGTGATTCCGACAGCCACGCCATCGCCTTTGCCCAGCAAAACGGCCGTGCCCACCAACACCCCGCAGCCTACCAAAACGCCCACTTCGCGGCCTACCTTCACACCCCAGCCCACCAACACACCTCGCCCCACCAACACGCCCCGCCCCACCAATACGCCGCAGCCCACCAACACACCCAAACCAACCAACACGCCGATACCTACCAACACCCCGGTCCCCACAAACACGCCCGTGCCACCGACCAACACGCCCGCACCGCCCCCCACCAGCACACCGAACCCCTATCCCGAGCCACCTACGTCTACGCCCGGCCCTTACCCCTAGCTGAGCCGGCGAGTTGCTCCCAGGCGAACAACTGAACGGCCGTTGGTCCCCCCGAAAAACCTGGTTTATAATATTTTTCGTCAATTAAGTTCAGCAATTCTTTACCAACCCATCACCACGGCGATCACCTCAGAAAGTACATGCCCTCAACCGATGCTTTGTGTCCTGACCACCGTCCATCCCTATCATTCGCGATCGACTTTCCCCTTAGTTCATCTGCCACCGCTAGAGTTCCCAGATTATTTATCGACGAATGGCCCGGTGGGCTGTTCATTCTAATAACCGTCAACTAGTGACAGGAGAGCTGCCCCATGTTCAAAAGTTATATTGATCCTGCCGAACGCGTAGAAGCTAACCGCAAACTGCCCGGCCTGATGCTGGAAGGTCTGCTGCTGGGCGGCACCGGCCTCGGTGTGCTGGCCCTCATTTTTGAGATTGCCGCCGACGCCTTCAGTGTAGCCGCCTACCAGACGCTCCTGGCTATCCACGGCGCAGAAGGCTACCATCAAATCGCCATCGCCGCTTTTATGGTGCTTTCGGTGCTGCTGTTTTTGGGCATTGTGCCGGCTTACAAAGCGGGCGCATACCTGCGGCCCAATGCTGGAGGCAGCGGCCCTCTGGTCGAAGCAATTGGCCCGGTTAAAATGCGCTGGCTCTCCTGGATAGGCACCAGCCTGTTTTTCCTGGATGCCGTGCTGACGATCATCATCAGTTCCATTTCCGCCGCCGACGTGACCATGCTCGTGCTGCCCGAACTGGCTCCCTATCGCATTCTGCTGGCCGAGGTCTACGCCTTTTTTATCATGGTGGTCCTGGTAGCGATGGGGCCTAAGCGGGCGGTTCCACTGTTTTTGATTGGCGGCGGCGCGTTTACCATTTTCACGATTGGGGCTTTGGGTCTGGTTGGGGTAACGGCCGTTATCAATCCCGACTGGGCCTTCCTCACCCCCGGCATTGTCACCCGCCTGGAACTGGCCGGCGTTACCGAACACGTCGTTCGGGCCACCCAGGACATCTCCGCCCTCTCCACCGTGCTGCTGTTCCAGCTCTTCTTGCGCTCCATGTCCAGCGCCATGCTTGGCTTTTCCGGCTATGAAGTCATCCCCGCCAGCGGCAAACACGCCGCCCGCCCCAAGTGGAAAACCATCAACACGGCCCTCACGCTGGCCGCTGTTTTTCTGATTGGCACCGGCGTCTTCCAACTGTTTGCCGCCCAGCAGTGGAACATCCCGGCCACCGAAGGCTATAGCACCCTGCTTATCGAATACGAAATTGTCTCCGCGCAAACCCTGGGTAACGGCGTCTCTCCCGAGAACATCGTCGTCACCAGCGCCGACCAGCGGGCCGCTGAGGAAATTTTTACCGCTGATTACACGGCGGCCGTCGTCGAAGGTCCGCTGAGCAATGCTCCGGCCCTGCCTGAAGAACTGGCCGGTCTCTCCGAAGAAGAAATTATCGACGGGCTGGCGTACGACATCGCTCTAGCCCGCCAGGTCACCGAAGCCACAGTCGGCACGTTTGGCGAAACGTTTCTTTTTATTGCCGGCACGCTGCTGGCCATTATCTTGCTGCTGGCCCAGGGCGGTGGCTACGTTGGCGGCGCGGCCGTCGCCGCCAACGCGGCCCGGCTGGGCCGCCTACCAGGCTTTTTCATCGATGATCGCATCGGCATTGGGGTCATTTGGGCCGTGGCCGCGGTCCTGATCCCCATCATCCGCGAAGTTGTGGTCGTAGAATCTTACTACGCCTTTGGATTTGTCAGCGCCTTTGTGATAACCAGCACCACGGTATTTTTTGTGCGCGAGGACGTTTTGCAGGAGCGGGGCATTATACCAGGGTCCGGAGAAGCCAAGTCGCTGCGTTTTGCCGGGCTGCGCGGTATGATTGCCAGCTACTTTATGCTGATTGTGCTGGTGACGCAGAAAACGGAAGCGCTGCCGGCGATCATTATCGCCGGGACTGGCATTACCCTCTTCCAGATTTTTGTGGCCCACGGAGGTTTTAAGCGGCTGCGCGAGCAAACGGCCGTGCCCCAGTTCCCGCCTGGCACGCCCAAACCCACCTACGACATCGGCATCCAGCGCGCCCATGATCAGGCCCGCCAGCGGGGCATCGCCAGCGCCGTCATAGATTCCCTCCACGAAGGCGACTTCGCCAAGTTCAACATGGGACCCGATCGCATCTTGCAGCTAGTCAGTTATCTCTACAACGTCGATCCGGCCCTGTTCATCCTGGACGAAGACCACGACCACATCGAAGAACCCAGTCTGGAGCTGGAAGCCACCTACCAACACGCCTACGAGCAGCGGCAAGAAGTGGCGCAGCATGTCGAATACTTCTCTCACTACGGGATCTTCACCTTTATCCACAACTATCACGTCAACTGGGTGGATGAAGAACACGGCCGTGATGCCTCCGTTGTGCAGCGCGCCATGCTAGACATTCTGTTCCCCCTCACAGACCCAGATACAATGTGGGCGCAGTACTGCGCTTTTGAACCCACCAACCAGCCGGAACCCATCTGGCAGTTCTGCCGCCAGCGGTACCTGTGGGCCAAAGACCAGTGGCCCAATCTCAGCGACCGCATCACCACTATCTGGACGCTGCAAGATTTTGGCCTGATCCCCCAGAACATCGACGTCCAAACCATCGTTTCGGTAGCCGATGGCAAGCGGCAGGTGCGCGTCCATATCCCCACCAATTCATCCCAGGATGACGCCCGAGCAGCGTCAGAAACCGAAGCGTAAAATAAAAAAGAGCGCCAGGCCGATTAACCTGGCGCTCTTTTTGATCATCGTGGGAATAGGGAGCTAAGAAATGTGGTAAGGTACGTCGATCACGGCCACATTCCGGTGACCGCGCAGCCGGAAGCGCAAGAAGTTGGCCGTCTGGTTGTGGAGGAACTGGCTGCCAATGGATTCCGGTACAAACTCCGGTATCACTACCGTGACCACCTGATCCGGAAACTCTTCCGTGCCTACTTTTTCTACGTACTCCACCAAAGGCGACAAAATGTCCCGATATTCATAGTCAATACAAACGAGGCTCAACCCTTTGGTGATTTCCGGGAAGCGATTCCAGCGCCGGATCAGCCGTTCGCGCGCTTCTTCCGAGGTGATAATCGAAACGGCGCGCACATCACTGGAGAAGGTTTTGGCAAACTGCAGGGCGTAGAGCGTGCCCCGGTGGACATCGGCCACAGGCACGATGAGGACGTTGGCAACCGGGCGCGTGACATCGGCCAGTTCCAGGTCACGGGTGCTTAAAGACTCGGCCACGTTGTCGTAGTGGCGGTTAATGCTGCGGAAGAAGAAAACCAGCACAGGCACGGCCAGCACAATCACCCAGGCGCCTTCGCTGAATTTGGTAACGATAAGCACACCGAGGACAACGGCCGTTGTCGTGGCCCCTACCGCGTTTAACAGCCGCTTCCACGGCCAACCCTTCTCATAATGGATCGTGGTGACGCCGGTATGCGCCGTCTCCCCCGGCTTCAACTTTCCAATTTTGCCCATCAGGCGCACCATGCCCGACTGCGACAGCGTAAAACTCAACATCACGCCCAGAGCGTACAACGGCAGCATCGCAATTTCATCCGCCCTGAACACCAGGATAAGGATCGACGCCAGCAGAGCCAGCACAATAATGCCATAGCTGTACACCAACCGGTCGCCGCGGTGGGTCATCCAGCGCGGCATGAAGCCATCCTGGGCCAGGAAAGAACTCAGACGCGGAAAATCCTGATAGCCGGTGTTGGCCGCCAGAATCAAAATCATCATCGTGAAGAACTGGACCCAGTAATAAATCACGCCGCCGCCGGCCACGCTGCGCGTCATCTGCGACAGCACGCTTTCTTCCTCCGAGGGCAGGATGTTAAGGTGGGTAGCCAGGAAGGTAATGCCCACAAACAACGACATGGCGATGATGCCCATCGCCACCATCGTCTTGGCGGCGTTTTTCGATTCGGGTGGTTTGAAGGCCTGCACGCCGTTGCTGATGGCCTCGATACCCGTGAGTGCCGTACAACCGGCGGCAAAGGCGCGCAGCACCAGCCAGATAAACAACAAATCGGTCACCGGCTGCTGCGGGGGCACGTTGTGGACCTGGGGAACCATAGCCGGCACGCCAAACACGCCGGTATAGCGCACCAGCCCGATGACCACCACGAGCAGCACGCCGCCCACAAAGGCATAGGTCGGCAGGGCAAAGATGGTGCCGCTTTCGCGTACGCCGCGCAGATTGATCCAGGTAAGCAGGAGCACGGCCGTTATCGCCATCAACACCCGGTAATCATACGTCGCCGGGAAAGCCGACGTGATCGCCCGCACCCCCGCCGACACCGACACCGACACGGTCAAAATATAGTCCAGCAGCAGCGCCGCCGCCGCAAACAACGACGGATACGTGCCCAAATTATCCTTGGCTACCGTGTACGCGCCGCCGCCATCCGGATAATGCAAAATCGTCTGGATATAGCTAAAGATCACCAGCAAAACCAGCGCCATGATCCCCAGGGCAATGGGCAGCGTCAGCGCCAAAGCACTGCTGCCCAGCAGGATCAGTACGCTCATAATTGCTTCCGTAGCATAAGCGTTGCTGCTGATCGGGTCAGAGGCAAAAATCGCCAGACCTCGCGCCTTATCCAGGCGCTCATGAATCTCATTACGCGTGGGGAACGGCGTTCCCAACAAAGCACGCTTAATTCCTGTATACGATACTGACATCACAAGTTACTCCTTTACATGCCATACAGACCAAGCACGCTGCACCAAGTCGTAAGCACACTTCCGATTAAAAATCATGGGATCAATCGGTCGCTTTGTCAATAAGACATGTGGGGGTAGGGTTACAATTTTGAAGCTGCAAAACCACGGTCCAGAAATTTGTCTGTCGTGGACCTGCCTGGCGGCAGGTCGCCCCAGACTCCTGAAGCCGCACTTCAGAATACCTATTTGCGAACCATCCCAACAGATCTATCAGAACAGTTTCACACTCACCCTGCGTCTTAATTATGCCGTTTCACTGGCAGCAGAGCATCAGGAATCCTATCCAAATCAACATTCGGATAATATGACAAACGTCACAAAAAAGCGATGAAGTCCGGCACAATCCACTCCGCCCTGATAAAATAGAGGCGTCTTTCCGCAGCGAACAGCAAATCAGAAAAACCCACCAATCCTAGAGGAGTCCTCCATGAAATCCTTACTCGACAAACTCAATCTGCAGAGCGTAAATCCCGGCGTGTGCACCGGCCCCGATGGCTGGCTGGATAGCGCCGGCCCGCTTATCACCTCGGTGAATCCGGCCACCAACGAACCGATTGCCCAGGTGCAAACGGCCGTTCCCCACCTCTACGACCACGTCGTGCAAACGGCCGTTGCCACCTTCCAATCCTGGCGCTCCACCCCCGCGCCGCAGCGCGGCCTGCTCATCCGCGACCTGGGCGAGGCGCTGCGCGAAGTCCGCGAGCCGCTGGGCGAATTGGTGAGTCTGGAGATGGGCAAAATCCGCCCCGAAGGCATCGGCGAAGTGCAGGAGATGATTGACATCTGCGACTTTGCCGTGGGCCTCAGCCGCCAGCTTTACGGCCTGACCATGCACTCGGAGCGGCCGTCGCACCGCATGTACGAGCAGTGGCAGCCGCTCGGCCCCATCGGCATCATCACCACCTTTAATTTCCCCACGGCCGTCTGGTCCTGGAACGCCGCCATCGCCGCCGTCGCCGGGGACACGATGATCTGGAAGCCCTCGGAACTGACGCCGCTGACGGCCGTGGCCGTGCAGCACATCGCCAACCGGGTCATGGCCGACCACGGCCTGAGCGGCCTGTTTAACCTGCTGGTTGGCGGGCCAAATGTAGGCAAGATGATGACGGAAGACGGCCGTCTCCCCCTCATCGCCTTCACCGGCTCCATCCCCGTCGGCCGCATCGTCGCCCAGACGGTGGCCGGGCGGCTGGGCCGCAGCCTGCTGGAACTGGGCGGCAACAACGCCATCATCGTCGACCAGACGGCCGATTTGGACCTGGCCGTCCGCGCCATTTTGTTTGCGGCCGTGGGCACGGCCGGGCAGCGCTGCACCTCCACCCGCCGCCTCATCGCCCATCGGGCCATCGCCGACGACCTGGCCGCCCGGCTGGTCAAAGCCTACCAGCAGGTGCCCATCGGCGACCCGCTGCAAGAGGGCGTGCTAATGGGGCCGCTGGTGAACGAAAAAGCGGTGGCCAACATGCTGCGCGCCGTGCAGCAAGCGCAAGCCGACGGCGGCCAACTGCTCACCGGCGGCCGCGCCCGCCCCGACCTCGGCCCCAATTTTGTCGAGCCGGCCATCATCAAAATGCCCGCGCAGACGGAGATTGTGCGCACGGAAACCTTCGCCCCGATTTTGTATCTGTTGGAATATGAAGCGTTGGACGAAGCCATCGCCCTGCACAACGACGTGCCGCAGGGGCTGTCCAGCGCCATCTTCACCGACAGCCTGCGCGCCGCCGAGACGTTCCTGAGCGCCGGCGGTTCGGACTGCGGCATTGCCAACGTGAACATTGGCACGAGCGGCGCGGAGATTGGCGGGGCGTTTGGCGGGGAGAAGGAGACGGGCGGCGGGCGCGAGTCTGGCTCGGATGCCTGGAAGGCTTACATGCGCCGCCAGACAAATACGATTAACTGGGGGAAGGATTTGCCCTTGGCGCAGGGGATTCAGTTTGGTTGATGGCTGGAACTTCCCGGAGGTTCAGAACCTCCGGGAGGTTGATTGCTTTTGCCGGGGCGTCAACGCCCCGGCAGCCAAACGACGCCGGGTAAACCCGGCTTTTTTCCTCTTTAGCCCCGTTCACGGGGCGTTGTTTTACAGCCGGGGGCTTTAGCCCCTGGCGCAAACGGCGCGTCAACCTTAAGAACTTGTAAACAGAACGTGATCCACCGGTGAGAAACGGCCGTTCCCCCTTCCCCCGCCTCCCCATTTCCCGGTACAATCCAATCCATTACCAACAAAGGATGAGAAGACAGATGAAACGAACTTATTTCTTAATCTTGGCCCTCGCTGCCCTGCTGGTACTGGCCGCCTGCCAACAGCAGCCCAGCCCAACGGCCGTTCCCCCCACCGACCAGCCCACCAACGAACCCATCAGCCAACCCACCAACACGGCCGTACCCCCCAGCCAACCCACCGACGAACCGGTCGCCCCACCGGAACCCACTGACGAACCCGAGGCCACCGCCCCACCCACCACCGCCCAATTCCCCCCCGCCCCCATCATTAACGACGAAGGCGGCCCCGTCAGCATCACCGGCGTCGTCACCTACACCAACCCCTTCTTCACCCTCGGCGTCGCCGAACCCGTCGTCATCCTGGAAGATCAGGCCGGCTTCGTCGACCGCAACGAGCACTTCCTCATGCCCGTCGAATCGCAGGCCTTGGGGCAAATCACCTCCGATTTCTTCGAGTCCCCCTTTAGCTACAGCCTCGCCCTGCCCATCGAGCCGCAGGGCAGCCTGCGCGACGTCGACAACGACGGCCAAACCGACACCGGCGTGCAAGTCTTCGCCATTGCCTACTGGACCAACACCTTCGGCGACCCCTACCTGGAAGAACGCGACCTCAGCGGCGGCGGCTGGTCCACCGCCTACGCCTCCACCCGCATCAGCGAAGACGCCGACAAAGACCGCGAAGTCGTCGGCGGCGACTATCTGGTCTACGCCCCCGACGATCAGCAAGGCTTCCCCAGCGGCTTCGGCCCCGACGGCCTGCTCTTCACCGAGGACGATCCCATCGTCGCCCTGCCCCAGGGTTACACCGTCGTCAACATGGACACCGACCCCTTCACCTTCGACCGCGCCCAACACCAGCAAATCGACCTGATCGAGCCAGAAGGCGCCGCCCTCGACGACTACTCCACCCTCAGCTACACCGACGCCTTCGACGCCCTCATCGACCAGCTCAAAAACGAGTACGCCTTCACCGACTACAAAGGCATCGACTGGGAAGCCCTGCGCACCCAACTCCAGCCCCAATTCGAGGAAGCCGACCAGAAAAGCGACCCCAATCTCTACCGCACCGCCCTGCGCGACCTGGCTTGGTCCATCCCCGACGGCCACGTCAGCGGCCCGTTCATCCAGGATGAATTCAGCTTCATGAACGCCAACGGCATCGGGCTGGTGGTGAAGGAATTGGATGACGGCCGTTTCCTGGCTACCTGGCTCTTGGAAGGCGGCCCCGCCGCCCAGGCCGGCATCGAAAAGGGCGCGGAAATCATCGCGTTTGATGGCGTGCAAATGGACAAAGCCGTCGCCAACACCATCGGCTGGACCGGCCCCTACAGCACCGCCCACACCGAGCAGTTAGCCAAAACCGCCTTCGTCACCCGCTTCCCCGTCAGCACCACCAGCGTCGCCGTCACCTACCAGAACCCCGGCGGCAGCGAAGAAACCGCCGACGTCGCCCCCGTCTTCGAGCAAGACAGCCTGTTCGCCGCCCTGCAAGACGCCATCCCCACCGGCTTTGAACTGCCCCTGGACTACAAAATCATGGAAGACAGCGGCCTGGGCTACGTGCAAATCTACAGCTTCTCCGACAACGCCCTGCTGACCGTGCAGTTGTGGGAACGGCTCATGCGCGACCTAAACGACAACGGCGTGCCCGGCTTGATCATCGACATGCGCCAGAACGGCGGCGGCAGCGGCTTCCTGGCCGACCAGATGGCCGCTTACTTCTTCAACGAGGAATTTTCGCTGGGTAACACCGGCCACTACGACAAAGATCGCGGCGAGTTTTACTTTGACCCGCGCGGCGAGGGCCACTTCTACCTGCCCAGCGAAGATTTGCGCTATAACGGCAAAGTCGCCGTCCTGATCGGCCCGGACTGCGCCAGCGCCTGCGAATTCTTCTCCTACGACATGACCATCAACGACCGTGCTACCATCATCGGCCAATATCCGACGGCCGGGTTGGGCGGCAGCATCAAGCAGGTGCTGATGCCGGAAAATGAGCACTTCACCTTCACCGCCGGCCGCGCCGTGGACGGCGAAGGCAACATCCACATCGAGGGCACGGGCGTCGTGCCCGACATTCGCGTGCCGGTGACGGCCGAATCGGTGCTGGGTGAGGCGGATCCGGTGCTGGAAACGGCCGTGTCTACCCTGCAAGGCGAAACCGGCGGCAGCACCCGCGATGGCGGCGCGCTGGCCATCGGCGACAGCACCACCGGCGACCTGGCCGCCGGCGAGCGCGTGCGCTACACCGTGGACACCCAGGAAGGCGACGTGATCAGCATCTACCTGGAAGGCGAAACCAGCAGCGGCGCCCCCCTGAACACCCTGCTCAACGTCTATGACACCGACGGCAACCTGCTCCTCAGCAACGACGACCTGGACAGCACCACCACCGGCTCCGGCTTCGAGCAGCTAGAAATACCCTATGACCTGACGCTGGTGCTGGAAGTCAGCACCCCCGGCGACCTGGGCAGCGGCAGCTACACCCTGCGCATCGAGTCAAATTAACGGCACATGGCTACACGGATTTGACGGATTTTCACGGATAAAACAAAAATCAGTGAAAATCCGTCCCATCCGTCAAATCCGTGTACCAACTCCTGCAAACCCCTGAAACAAACTATGCCGCGAAAGACAATCCTTCTCCTGCTTTTGGTCCTGCTGCTGGCCGCCTGCGGGCTGGCCGATCCCCCGCCCACCGCGACGGCCGTGCCCAACAATCAACAGATAACAGTGAACGAGGAACCGGAAACGGCCGTGCCGCCAACGGCCGTGCTGCCATCCCCAGTCTCCAATCTCCAGTCTCCAGAAGCCCTCACCGCCGCCGCACTAACCACCAACCTGCCCCTGGAGCGCGACCCGGCGGCGCTGGCGCGGGCGTATATGGGCGTAACGGCCGTGCCCACCCAGGTCGCGCCCCAGGCCCTGCCCCTGACCGTCGGCGCACGGCAGCAGTTCAAAGTCCTCAATATCGACAGCATCACCATCGAAACCATCGACGCCGAGCTGATGGCCGTGGGCGAGCACGCCTACCTCTGGTTCGAGCAGTCGCCCAGCCTGCCCGCGCCCAGCGCCGCCGATGTACAGGAAACGGCCGAATCCTTCGACCAGATCTACACCCAGGTCCGCGACATCTTCGGCAGCGAAGCCAATCCCGGCATCGACGGCGATCCGCGCGTCTACATCCTCAGCGCCTCGCCGCTGACCATCTGCGAGGCGGAGCCGTGCGGCCTGCTGGGCTATTTCAGCGGCAGCGACTCCCTGCCGGCCAGCGTCGACCCGCAGTCCAACGAGCACGAGATGTTTGTGATGAACGGCCGTTACTTCGGCACCGACGGCTTCCTGGACACCCTCACCCACGAATTCCGCCACATGATCGAAGCCAATTACGACAACAACGACATCGACTGGGCCGTCGAAGGCTCGGCCATGCTGGCCGAAGATTTGCTCGGCTACGGCAATGATGCCGTCAGCCGCGCCAACCTCTTCCTCGGCCAGCCCGACCAGCAGCTCAACATGTGGCCCGAAGACAACACCGTGCCCCATTACGGCCAGGGTTACATCCTCAACCGCTACATCTACAACCGCCTCGGCCCGGATTTGTACCGCGAATTTGCCACCAGCCCGGAGACGGGGTTGGCGGCGGTGACGGCCGTCGCCCAGGCCCACAACCTCGGCTTTGACGGCGAATCGCTGTTCCTCGATTGGCTGGCCGCCCTGGCCATCCACGACCAGCCGGGCGCGGGCAAGGAATACAGCCTGCGGGATGGCGTGGAGACGGCAGCGATGACGGCCGTTTCCCCCCCCTTCACCACCGATACGGCCGTCAGCCAATACGCCGCCGATTACTACCAACTCCCCGCCAACGACGGCGACCTCACTCTGACCTTCGAGGGCAGCGCCGAAACGGCGCTCATCCCCGTGCAGCCCGTCTCTGGCGATCATATGTGGCTGGCCAATCGGGCCAACTACAGCCAGGCCCAGCTCACCCGCGCCTTCGATCTGCGCGGCGTGGACAAGGCCACGCTGCAATACGCCGTCTACTACGACATCGAGCGCGGGTATGACTTTGCCTACGTCGCCGCCTCCACCGACGGCGGGCAGACGTGGCAGGGACTGCGCGCCCCCAACATGCAAGGCTCTGATCCCGCCCACGACCCCAGCGACGCCGCCTTCACCGACTACTTCTACTCCGACAGCAGCGGCGGCTGGCTGAAGGAAACCATCGACCTGACGCCCTTCGCCGGGCATGAAATCCTGCTGCGTTTTGAATACGTCACTGACCCCATCCTCACCCACAACGGCCTCGCCCTCGACGACCTGCGCATCCCAGAAATCGGCTTCGCCGACGACGCGGAAAGCGACCAGGGCTGGCAGGCGAACGGCTTTGTGCGCGCCACCGGGAGCATCCCGCAGAACTGGCACTTGCTGTTGATTCAGTCGGTAGACGGCCGTTTTGTCGTGCAAGAGCTGGATTTGCGTGACGGCCGTTCCCTGCCCGCCGCCGCCATCACCCCCCAACCCGGCGCGCCCGCGCCCATCCTCATCGTCGCCGCCGCCGCCCCCATGACCCTGCAGCCGGCGAATTACCAATTAACAATCAACAGATAACAGGGAACGAATAACGGTTAACGGGGGGCCAATTGTTACACTATCTTTGCATTTTTAAGAAATGGGACGCAGATTTTCACGGATGAGGCGGATAAACGTAGATATTTTTAGATATATCCGCGAAAATCCGTCAAATCCGTGTTCATCCGCGTCCTATTCCTCAGCCTGCAACCACAACGATAATTTCTACCCGCGAAAATCCGCCGCATCCGTGCTTATCCGCGTCCCATTCCGCAATCTGCAACCACAACGCGTTATTCGCTGACTGTTGACAGGGGGGAACGGCCGTGTTATCATCTTTTCATCAACCGACCAACTGGTCGGTTTGTTAGAGCGAAGGACACGCCGATGACCGAACAAGATGCCCGCGCCCAAATTTTAGCCGCCGCCATGCGCCTCTTTGCCCGGCAGGGCTTTGCCAACACCAGCATGAACGACATCGTGCGCGAATCCGGCCTGAGCAAAGGTGGCGTCTACTGGCACTTCAAAAGCAAAGACGAACTGATTGCCGCCATTTTTGACACCTTCTTTGGCGGGCAAGAGCTTATCCTGGCCAGTGTGTTGGGCAGCGAAGCCAACGCCGCCGAAAAACTCACCCAACTGGCTCAACTAGCCAGCGCCGACCTGGAAGCGGTATTTGCCGAATTTCCCGCCTCGCTGGAGTTTTACACGCTGGCCGCGCGCAGCGAAACCCTGCGCGAACGCCTGCGCTCTTTTTACGAGGCGTATCATCGGCAAATTAGCGCCCTGCTGCAAGAGGGCATCGACGAGGGGATTTGGGCGGCGGACACGGCCGTTTCTCCCACCGCCCACGCCATCATCAGCATGTTTGAGGGCGTGATCGTGCTCTGGAGCGTGTTTCCGGAAACCATGCACATCGGTGAGCAAATGGAAACGGCCGTTCACCTGCTGCTAAAAAGCCTGCAAAAATAGGAGTAAATCATGATCGCCTGGCTAAACTTTGCCGCGCTGCTGCTGTCCGCGCTGCTTTTCTGGTACTTCTACGTCAAAAGCGTCGGTCCAGCCGCCCTGGAACAGATAATTGGCCCTGCGGCTTACCGGCGCTGCGGCCTCTACCGCACCATCGCCATCATTTTTGAACTGATCGCCGCCGGCACCTACGTCGTCTATTACTTCTATCCGCTGCCCCTGCCGCTGCCTACCCAGTTTGCCTGGGGCTGGCCGGTGTCCATCGCCATCGCCCTGATCATCGGCGTTCCCTCGCTGTGGCTGATGGTGAAGGGCATGCTCGACGCCGGTATGGAAGCCGCCTTCCCCAGCAAAGAACACACCCTATACGGTGGCATCTACGACAAAATGCGCCACCCGCAGGCGGTGGGCGAAGTGTTTCTGTGGTGGGTGATTGCCTTCCTGCTCAACTCGCCGCACCTGGTGCTGATTTCCTTCATCTGGCTGCCGATTTTTTACCATATGTGTGTGGCCGAGGAGCGGGATTTGGTGCTGCGGTATGGACGGCCGTATATCGAATACCAACAGCGCACCGGCTTCCTCTGGCCCAAACTAAGTGTTAGCTAGAGACTGGAGACTGGAGGCTAGAGACTGACTCTTTTCCAATCTCCA